>NZ_BARF01000130.1 GCF_000367365.1 Streptomyces prunicolor NBRC 13075
AGCCGCACCCAAGACTCGAGGCGGCCGTGACGTCCATCCGACCCCGCTGACTTCACGGCCGCCTCGTCACCAACTCCCCATGACCAAACCCCAGTTACGCACCAAGGACGCCATGACCCAGCAGCACTCGGCCATCGCCCCGACACCGAACCCCGCTCAAGCCAAGCGCAGCGACCGGCGCGGCGACTGGTGGCGGGACGCGGTGATCTACCAGGTCTACCCCCGCAGTTTCGCCGACAGCAACGGCGACGGAATGGGCGACCTGGAAGGCGTACGCGCCCGCCTCCCGTACCTGCGCGACCTCGGGATCGACGCCGTCTGGCTCAGCCCGTTCTACGCCTCCCCGCAGGCGGACGCAGGCTACGACGTCGCCGACTACCGTGCCGTGGACCCCATGTTCGGCAACCTCCTCGACGCCGACGCGCTGATCCGGGACGCCCACGGACTTGGCCTGCGCATCATCGTCGACCTCGTCCCGAACCACTCCTCGGACCAACACGAGTGGTTCAAGCGGGCGTTGCGCGAGGGCCCCGGCTCACCGCTGCGGGAGCGCTACCACTTCCGCCCCGGCAAGGGCGAGCACGGCGAACTCCCGCCCAACGACTGGGAGTCCATCTTCGGCGGCCCGGCCTGGACCCGGGTCACCGAACCGGACGGCTCGGCGGGGGAGTGGTACCTGCACCTCTTCGCGCCGGAGCAGCCCGACTTCAACTGGGAACACCCGGCGGTGGGCGACGAGTTCCGCTCGATCCTCCGCTTCTGGCTGGACATCGGAGTCGACGGCTTCCGCATCGACGTGGCCCACGGCCTGGTCAAGGCGGAGGGCCTGCCCGACCTCGGCTCGCACGAGCAACTCAAACTCCTGGGCAACGATGTCATGCCGTTCTTCGACCAGGACGGCGTGCACGACGTCTACCGTCAGTGGCGCACGGTCCTCGACGAGTACGCGGGAAATAAGTTGGGGCCCGAAGGGCCTTCCTTGGAAGGGCGGGGGCGGGAGACGGGCGGGCGCATCTTCGTCGCCGAGGCATGGACCCCGACCGTCGAGCGCACCGCGAACTACGTCCGCCCGGACGAGCTCCACCAGGCCTTCAACTTCCAGTACCTGTCGACCGATTGGGACGCGGCGGAACTCCGTACGGTCATCGACCGCACCCTGGAGGCCATGCGTCCCGTCGGCGCCCCCGCCACCTGGGTCCTCTCGAACCACGACGTCACCCGGCACGCCACCCGCTTCGCCAACCCGCCCGGCCTCGGCACCCAGATCCGCACGGCGGGCGACCGGGAGCTGGGCCTGCGCCGAGCCCGCGCGGCATCGCTGCTGATGCTGGCGCTGCCCGGCTCGGCATACATCTACCAGGGCGAGGAACTCGGCCTCCCGGATGTCGTCGACCTCCCGGACGAAGTCCGCCAGGACCCCGCGTACTTCAGGGGTGCGGGCCAGGACGGCTTCCGGGACGGCTGCCGGGTGCCGATCCCGTGGACGCGCACCGGATCGTCGTACGGCTTCGGAAACGGCGGGAGTTGGCTGCCGCAGCCGGACGGCTGGGGCGAGTTGAGCATCGAGGCGCAGACGGGCACGGCCGGCTCGACGCTGGAGCTGTACCGCGCCGCGCTGGCCGCCCGCCGTACCCAGCCCGACCTCGGTGCGGGCGACTCGGTGGAGTGGCTGCGGGCGCCCGAGGGTGTACTCGCCTTCCGGCGTGGGGAGTTCGTGTGTGTCGCGAACACGAGCGGGGAGTCGGTGACGACACCGGCGTACGGTCGTCTCCTGCTCGCGAGCGGTGAGGTGACGGAGACGGACGGCGAGGCGAAGCTGCCCGCCGATACGACGACATGGTGGACAACCACACCGTAACCACCCCTCAACTCCCGCTCCGCCACTGGAAGTTCTTGCATCAACTTCACACGGCCCGCTGCCCTTTTGGGCGGCGGGCCTCTAACATCTGGGCGACCGCAAGGTTTCCATGAAGTTTCAGCAAGAACCTTCAACGGAGAAGGAACCCCACATGGCCAACACCAGATCACTTGCAGGAGCTTGTGCCCTCGCCGCCGCGACAGCCCTCCTGGTGCCCGGCACCGCACACGCCTCCCCGCCCGGCACCAAGGACGTCACCGCCGTCCTCTTCGAGTGGAACTTCGCCTCGGTCGCCAAGGAGTGCACCAACACCTTCGGCCCCGCCGGTTACGGCTACGTCCAGGTCTCCCCGCCCGCCGAGCACATACAGGGCTCGCAGTGGTGGACGTCGTACCAGCCGGTGAGCTACAAGATCGCGGGCCGGCTCGGCGACGCGACCGCCTTCCAGAACATGATCAACACGTGTCACGCGGCGGGCGTGAAGGTCGTCGTCGACACGGTCATCAACCACATGTCGGCGGGCAGCGGCACCGGCACCGGCGGTTCGTCGTACACGAAGTACAACTACCCCGGCCTGTACTCCTCGTACGACATGGACGACTGCACGTCGACGATCAGCGACTACACGAACCGCGCCAACGTCCAGAACTGCGAACTGGTGGGCCTGGCCGACCTGGACACGGGCGAGGAGTACGTCCGCGCCACCATCGCCGGCTACATGAACACCCTCCTCGGCTACGGCGCCGACGGCTTCCGCATCGACGCGGCCAAGCACATCCCGGCGACCGACCTCGCGAACATCAAGTCCCGCCTGAGCAACCCCTCCGCGTACTGGAAGCAGGAGGTCATCTACGGCTCCGGCGAGGCCGTCCAGCCCACCGAGTACACCGGCAACGGCGACGTCCAGGAGTTCCGCTACGCCTACGACCTCAAGCGCGTCTTCAACAACGAGAACCTCGCCTACCTGAAGAACTACGGCGAGGGCTGGGGCTACATGAGCAGCTCGGTGGCGGCAGTCTTCGTCGACAACCACGACACAGAGCGCAACGGATCGACCTTGAACTACAAGGACGGCGCCAACTACACCCTGGCCAACGTCTTCATGCTCGCCTACCCCTACGGCGCCCCGGACATCAACTCCGGCTACGAATGGTCGGACGCGGACGCCGGCCCGCCCAACGGCGGCTCGGTGACGGCCTGTTGGCAGGACGGCTGGAAGTGCCAGCACGCCTGGCCGGAGATCAAGTCCATGGTCGCCTTCCGCAACGCGACGAGCGGCCAGTCCCTCACCAACTGGTGGGACGACGGCAACGACGCGATCGGCTTCGGCCGGGGCAGCAAGGGCTACGTCGCCATCAACCACGAGTCGTACTCGCTGACGCAGACGTACCAGACATCGCTGGCCGCGGGCACGTACTGCAACGTGCAGAACAGCACGACGGTGACCGTGAACTCCAGCGGGCAGTTCACGGCGACGCTGGGTTCGAACACGGCGTTGGCGATCTACTCGGGCAAGTCGAGCTGCTGACCGAGGAGATGCCTTTTCGTCTCCGGCTACGCTGCCGCCATGATGCGTGCGGTGGTGTTCGACGTCGGTGAGTGCCTGGTGGACGAGAGCCGGGAGTACGGCACTTGGGCCGATTGGCTCGGCGTACCCCGGCACACGTTCCACGCGATGTTCGGTGCGGTCATCGCGCAGGGCCGGGACTACCGCGAGGTGTTCCAGGCGTTCCGGCCCGGCTTCGACCTGTACGAGGAGCGCGAGAAGCGGGCCGCCGCAGGCAAGCCGGAGTCCTTCGACGAGGAGGACCTGTACGAGGACGTGCGGCCCGCGCTGGCGCGGTTGCGCGCCGACGGCCTGTGGCTGGGCATCGCTGGCAACCAGACGATCCGCGCCGGGAAGATCCTCCGGGACCTGTTCACCGAGGACGTCGACCTCATCGGTACGTCGGACGACTGGGGGGCCAGCAAGCCGGACCTTGAGTTCTTCCGACGCGTGGCCGAGGCCGTCCCCTTCGCTGCCGACGAGATCCTCTACGTCGGCGACCGCGTCGACAACGATCTGCGGCCGGCCGTAGCGGCGGGCATGCACACGGCCCTGGTGCACCGAGGACCGTGGGCGACGATCCAATGGAGGACCGAGGAAGCCGAGAACCTCCCGACGTTCAGAGTCGAGAGCCTCTCGGAACTGCCCGCACTGATCGCGAACTTCAACGACTCAGCGCGCTGACCGTCGTCGACCAGCCGTACAGCCGGTCGTCGAGTTCGCGCACACAACGCTCATGCTGGTGCGGCGCCAGAGTGCGCCGCACCTCGCGCACCCGGTCCATTCCCATCGCGTACCAGGTCCGTTCCAACTGGCCGAGCGCCCGCAGCGCGTAGCGGCAGGCCTCGTCCGGGTGCCCGGCCGCTGCCTCGACGGCGGCAAGGTCTCCGAGTACGACGGTCGCCTGCTTCTCCTCACTCGGGTCGAGCGAATCGAGCACCCCGAGGAGGGTTTCCCTGGCCTGGGGCAGATGCCCGGCCTTCAACTGCGTGTTGCCTTTGAAGGCCGCGAGCCGAACAGGGCTGAACCAGTCCAACCAGTCCGGGCTTTGCTGCTCGGAGCCTGCGACGAGCGTGTCTTCAGCGTGTCCGATGAGGTGCAGTGCCGTACGGGTGTCGCCGCACCGGGTCTCGCACTCCGCCTCGACCGCGTCCAGCCAAGCGAGCAACTCGGCCGAGGGGGCGCCCCGCCGGGCGTAGGTGCGCGCGGCGACCATCCGCTCGGCTGCCTTGTCCCGCTCGCCCTCCCACGCGGGGATGAAGGCGGTGTGCGCCAGGACGGCCGCGCCGAGCAGCGGGTCGTCGGCTTCGCCTGCGGCCTGGAGCGCGAGCAGCAGGGTGTTCCTGGCCCGGTCGGCGTCACGCATGTCGAAGAACTCGATGCGTCCGGCGAGCAAGTAGGACTCCGCGAGGGCTGCGGCTACGGCCCGCCGGGTCTGGCCTGCGGTTTCGGTGAGCAGGGCACAGCCGAGGGAGCCGTGGGCCTGCGCGGCGGGGTGCAGTGTGGCGGGCGCGACGGACCAGTACAGGCGCCGGTGAGATCGGGTGACGGCCAGGAAGTCCGTTGCGACGGTGGCGGGTTGCATGGTGATGGCCGTCGTAGGGACTGCGGCCAGCCCTACGACGGCGGCCGTGGCCGCGAGAACGGAGCGGTGGCCGCGGTCGGGTTGGGCGGTGTTCGACGAGCTGAAGCCCAACGAGTCGAGATCCTGGCCGAGTTCACGCGTGAGGGCCTGCGCCTGGTCCGGCTGAGGTGACGGAGGATTCTCGGACTCCCAGCGCCGCACCTGGCGGACTCCGACCCCGAGGGCGTCGGCGAGGGCCTGTTGCGATCCGAACCCGGCCGCCAGCCGGGCCGCCTTGAGTCGGGTGTTGCCTGCGGGCCGTGGCACTGTGCTGTACCTCCATGTCGAGCGCTGCGGACAGTGTCACCCGAAGTCCTCGATCTGGCTACCCATCACTCCGTGAGGCCAACGAAAGTCCCATTCAAGGCAGTTGAAAGACCTCTTGAAGTCCTCGTTATCGGTATCTATGAGGGCCATTCTGAAACAGACCTGATCTTCTGTGTTTCGAGGAGTCGCAATGCCGCCCACACGATTGCCGACCGCTGCGGGGTGCACGCTGCAGGACGCGGGCCTGGACTGGGACGTGATCCGGGTACCGCGCCAACTGGGTATCGCCGCCATGGCTGTTCTGGGCGCCAGCTGCGGAGCCGTACTGGAGTACCAACCCAAAGACGTCGTCTACTACTTCGTCGCTCGCGGTACCGCTGCCGGGTGGGCAGTCGAGGGGACCCATCCGATCGGCAAGGGCGGCACCCTCGCTATCCCGCCGACACGATGTACGCAGCCACCGGGCCCGCACTGGCGGATCTGTCCCGGGGAGCGCGACTGGCTCACCGATGCGCGGACTCTCCGGGCTGCCCTTGAGGGCTGCTTACGCTCCGAGAGCGGATGGGAGCGGTCGGCATGAGCAACCCCGCTTCGGGTCTGGTCCCTGGTGTCCTGGAGGTCTTGGCGTTGCCGTCGCTCGACGAACTCACCGATGAGCAGGCGCGCGGCGTGACTTGCGTCTGGGGCGGTGAGCGGTTGACGACCGAGACGGCCGTCGACCTGGGAGAGCAGCCAGAGCCCGGGCGCTGGTTTCCCAGAGCGTGCCGTCAGTGCGTGGCCGGGCGTGCGCACCAGGGACTGTTCGCTCATGGCTCGACGTGCAAGGACTGCGCGGACGATGCCGCTGCGTGCCCGGTCGGGAGAGGCCTGTACCGCTTGGTGAGGGATTGTCGCCGGTGAATTTCTGCGGCCGTTGCGACGAGCTGATCAGGCGCGACGAGGAGTTCACGGAGCACGACAAACTGTCACCCTCGGCTGCGGGTACGACGATCTACCTGCATGTGAAGGACTGCAAAAGGGTGCCGACCCAGACGACCCAGGTATCCCTTGGTCATTGAGTCGGCCTGCTGATCCACGGTGTTGGACGGCGGCGGCGCGAGGGGGCACGTCGCCGCCGTCCGGCCCGTGGGGGATCAGGGGGTGACGGTGATGTGCTTCGCGAGGGCCGTCACCGAGAGGTCGCCGTGGTCGACCCACTGGGGGAGGGCCAGGGTCTTGTGCTGGGTGGAGGCGGGCGGGGTGATCTCCAGGTAGGCGGCGTGGACCGCGCCCGACGTGCCGGTGTTGGCGTGGGTCCAGGCGACCACGGCCTCGGCGCTCTCGCCGTCCTTGAGGGTGAGGGTCTTCTTGCCGGGGTTGTGCGCGTACCAGGTGTTGCCCCAGGTGGTGTGGGTCGTGAGCTTCTTGTGGGCGGAGTTCTCCAGGCCCAGGCCGGGGTAACCGCGCAGCGCGCAGGTCTTGCCGCTGAGGTTGCGCAACCTGATGACGATGCCCGCGTGGTTCATGCCACCGCCGAGCTGCCGGCCGTAGGTCGCCTTCAGCGCGGCGGCGGAGCAGGTCGGGGTGGCCTTCGCCGTGGCCGTACCACTGGAGGTCGCGGCGTTGGCGGTACCCGCCCAGGCCGCGAGGCCCAGGCCGACGACGGCGCCCAGGCCGACCATCGTGCGCCCGAGCTTGCGGTCGGCGCGCCGGTGCTTGGCGGTGCCGGGCTGGTCGGTGGTGTTCAGGTGCTCGTTCACGGTGATGATCCCCACTCCTGCTTCGCGGGCCGTGGTCTGCGGCCCGCACCGTCCTTCTGGTGCCGTACACAAGGTTCGATGCGCGGTATCGCGGATTTGTTCGCGGGCGAAGGTAAGAGAATCCGCGTGCCGCTGTGGAGCGGGGTCCGTGTGAGGTCAGTGGACGCGCGGTCGGCACCGCCGTAGCTCGGGAGCCGGTCTGCCGGTCGCGAGTTCGTCCGCGACGAGGCGTCCGGCGGTGGGCGCCAGGGTGATGGCGGAGTGCATGACGGCGACGTAGACGGAACGATCGTGAGTCGCGTATCCGATGAGGGGCCCGTGCGCCGGCATGGGGCGGCTGCTGGTGAGCTGGCCCAGCAGGCGGCATTCGGCGCTTCCTCGGAAGGCCGCCTTCAGATGGCGGAGCGCGTCTTGGGCGGCCCGCTCAGCCCCTCCCGCTGCGCCTGCAGCCTGCTGCGGTAGGACCAGCAGGAGGTTGGCGTCGCGTACCTCTCGGACCTCGAAATCGGGGCTGGCCACGATGGTCTTGACCAGGCCCGGGGGTGCTGCGACCCGCGCGAGGGTGGCTGGGGAGGCGGCCACGGCCAGGTCGGCCGGTAGTCGCTCGCACAGCTGGGGGATGGCGGTTCCGGCCGTGAGCACGACGGTGGTGGCGGGGTGGAGTCCGGTCGGTGTCAGGGCTCCCGTGACGTGCCCGTTGGTGATCTGGAAGGAGGCGACCGCGGTGTCGTGGAGCACGGTTGCTCCGTGGGCGACGGCGGCTTCAACGAGTGCGCGGGCCAAGGCAGTTGGGTCGACGCCCGCGTCGCTCGGGGTGTGGACGGCCTGCTCGGGTGGGTGTCGGAGGTTGGGTTCCAGGGCCGCGATGTCGCTTCGCCCGATGCGGAAATGGCCCGGCTCCGGTCGTGAGTCTCCGGCTGGTACGTCGGCCCAGGACAGCGAACCGGTCCTCCGGACGGTGACCTGGGGCAGCTCGTTCTCCAGGCGCCGGTAGTCCGCCAGGACGTGCTCACGGAGATCCCGTGCGCCACCGGGCCAGTCGCCGCCCGAGCGGCCGATCCAGGCGAAGGAACCTCCGGTGACCCCGGCGGCCGGTGCCGGTCCTTGTTCGAGGAGAGTGACCGGGACGCCTCGACGGGCCAGGTGGTAGGCCACCGAGGAACCGACGATTCCCGCACCGACAACGACAACGGCTGACATGACGTCCTCCTTGGGTTTGTACGTGTACGTGTGATCGGTCCGGCCAGGCGTTTCGTGTGACGGTGGCATCCTTGGCCGGTGTACTCACCTGATCACGTAGGGGCCGTGTTCTTCGACGTCGACGGCACTCTGGTCCCGGGGACCAGTTCGTCGGTCTTCCTGGCCCAATTCCTCGGCCATCGCAACGAGTTGGCCAAGGCCGAGGACGCCTATGCCTCCGGCGCCTGGGACAATCGGCAAGTCTCCGAGCTGGATGCGGCGGGCTGGGCGGGCGTGTCCGTGGAGCGGATCTCCGGCCGGCTCGACGGGCTCCCGTTGGTCATGGGCATCGCGGAGACCGTGGCCTGGTGCCGACGGAACGGGCTGGTGCCCGTGCTGGCCACCTTGGCCTGGTCCCCGGTCGGCAGCTACTTGGCCGACCGCTTCGGGTTCCACTCGTTCAGCGGGCCTCGGCTGGAGACTGCCGACGGCCGGTTCACGGGACGTGTGGCGCGGCACTTCGACGAGCATGACAAACGAGACTTCTCCCTTGCCCAGGCGCAATCGCTGGGACTGGCCCCTCACTCGTGCGCGGCTGTCGGCGACAGCCGATCCGACCTGCCGCTGTTTTCGTCCGTCGGGTTGAGCGTGGCGTTCAACGCGTCGGCGGACGCCAGGGCAGCGGCGACGGCCACTGTGGATGACGACGACCTGCGAAGTGTGCTTCCCGTCTTGAGCCGCCTGGTCACAGCCAGTCGTTGAGGGCCACAACAAGGACCGTCGCCTCGTAGATCGCCATCCCCACCGGACCGACAGATCCGAGCGCTGCCACCGGGCGGTCAGCCGCCCGCCGCGCGGTGGTGCTGGAAGAGCCCCAGGGCCGCCACCGACGCCGCGTCCTTGAACCGGCCTCCGGCGATCAGCCGCCACACGTCCGCCTCGGAGAACCAACGGCTCACCAAGCCGGCCTCCTCCTCGTCCAGGTCAGGTTCACCAGGGGTGAGATCGGTGGCGAGAATGACATGAAACCCCTGGTCACAGTATCCGTATGCCTCGTACAGATGCCCCAGCGGAGTGAGCGTTCCAGCGGTCAGCCCTGTCTCCTCCGCCAGTTCACCTCGGGCCAGAACCAGCGGGTCCGCATCCGGCCGGTCCTCCCACGTGCCCTGCGGAAACTCCCAGTAGCGAGCCTTGACCGGGTAGCGGTACTGCTCCACGAGGTGGAAACCACCGTCCGCATACGGAACGATCAACGAGAAGTCGGGCTTGTGCACCACGCCGTACAGGCCCTCCGCGCCGTCATGACGCAGCGTCCTGTCCTCGCGAACGGTCATCCAGCGGTTCCGGTAAACCACGGTTGAGCTGGTTGCCGTGAGCTCGTGCTCAGGTAACGGCGCATCGGAGATCATGTTCTGACGTTAGTCCAACCCAAAGAGGCGATCGATCGCGGCCCTCTTGTAGTAGTCCGTGCCCCCGACCGTGATGTGTTTACGCGGGGCGTCCTCCCGGCCCAGCAGAGTCCTCACCCGCTCGCGTCGCCGCTCGGCCGTCCCGTCGTGGCCGGCCTGTTCCAGGAGCCCCGCGATGTCGCTGCGGGCGACCAGCCCGTGACGGGGCATCAACTGCCCTGCCGCGGCGGCGAGATAGGCCCGTGCGACGGTGTGGGCGACACCCAGTTCCCAGGCGAGCCGCGTCGTGGTCAGGTCCTCCGGGGCTGCCAACGCCGACTCCAGCCGGGCGACGACTGCCGGGATCCGTCCGTCCGCGCGCCGCGCCGCGTACCCCGGCCGCTCGGTGTCGTACCAGAGGAACCACTCGGCTACGGCTCCTGCGTCCCGCTTGCGCTCCACGGCCGGCGGGAACGGCCTGAGCGGGTGGTTCTCGTAGGTCTTCGCCAAGTTGCTGACGGCGCCAGGAGTCACACCGCGTCGCCTCGCGATGTCGGCCCACCCCCACTGCTCGCCGGGGGCATGGCTCAAGCGTCGGGGTTCTGCCGCCAGCCGCGGGCCGGTGCGCCGCGCCGTCGTGCTGTCCCCGGGCTCGAAGAGGTTCCGCCGGACCAGGGTCAACGCCGCCTCGCGTTCGATGAGTTGGGCGTTGTGCGGGCCCGTGCGGACGCGGGACGGGTCGAGGGGGCATTCGGCCAGCCAGTTCCGGACCGTTTTCTCCGCGACTCCGGCCAGCTCCCGCAACTGCCTGCGGGTGAGCCAGGGTTCGCCCAGTGCGGCGAGCCGTTGCTCGAACTGTTCTCGCGTCGTGGTCATCCCCTTCATCGTCCCGCCCCGGCCTCAACGGCACCCGCGCCGGGTCCCGTTGAGGCCGAAACGCCGTCCCCTACTCGTCGTACGGCCGCATGACCGTGAGCATGCTGAACAGGACCGAGTGCATACGGCTCACGAGTTCGGCGGGGACCTCCGTGGTCCGGGTGTTGCTGCCGTCCCGTTCGGCGATGGTGATGAGGGCGCCGCCGGGGATGTCCAACTCCTCTTGGTGGCGAGGTAGTTGGGCCAGTTCGCCGACCAGCCGGGACAGGGACCTCGCGGTGACCTCCTGCTCGGGTGCCGGTGCGGTCAGCGGTCGGTGGCCGTCGTGGCGCAGGCCCGCCTCGGTGACGTAGCGGGCGACGTGCTTCGCCATCAGGGCGATGTCGGGCCCGCCGTTCGCCGCTCCGGGATCGTGGTCCTGCGAAACCGAAACCGAAACCGGAGTCGGAGCCGAGTGGTAGACGACCGTGGATCTGTCGCCGGGGCCCCTGTGCCGGACGAGCCAGCCGGTGACCTGTGACAGTTGCGGAGGGAGTGACTCCGGGGCGCCGACGATGAGTTGGGTGCCGTCGGCGAGGTGGACGCAGATCAGATGACAGCCCCCGGTGGTGGTGACGATCGCCGCGTCCAGGCCGTTGCTCCGCAGCGCGTCCAGGACCGGTCCGTACTGCGGCCCGGTCAGCCCGGGGGCGCGGGCGTAGCCGAGGATCGCCCCGACCACGGGCTCAGGGGTGGCCGCCCACTCCAGATAGCCGCACTCGTTCGTACGGGTTCCGAGGAAGGTACGGCGCTGCCAGAACAGCCGGGGCTCGGTCCCGCCGCGGCTCGGCCCGAGGATCAACTGGTCCCCGCTGCTGGGCAGGTTGACGACGATCTGGCCGTCGTCGGTCAGGGCGACGTCCAGCGCCTCCGCTCTCAAGGCCTCCACCAGGTGGGATAACTCCATCAAAGGCTCCATCGACGGCTCCATCAAAGGCTTTCCTCTCGCATGCCCTTGGTTGCCTAGGTAAATCTATTGACCAAAGGTGGTGAACTGGGCGGCCCGGAGCGGATCGTGTCCTACCCGGAGGTGTGTCGCGGGTGACGGCCGCGCCGAGGGGTGAGGCCCGGGTCCGTGTTCCGCGATGTGCAACAGGTGCGGCCTGTAGGACGGGTTGTCGGAGTGATCGGTTCCAGACCATTCCGGTGGGAAACAGCCACGGGCACCGCACCCTTGCTGCGGGCGACCGCCGTGAGTACTGCACGCTTTCCGCGGCGACAGCCGTGAGCGCCGCACCCTTTCCGCAGGCGCCCGGCAACGAAGAAGCTGAAAATTCTTTCTCCCCCTTTCATAACTCTTGCTGCAACCCTTGCGTCGGCGATACCGTCTCGCCGGGGTCGGACCCGAACTGAGCCGTAATCGCAAGGAGTTCACGCCTGTGATACCGAGATGGCCGGCGCCCCGCACGCGCCGCACCGAGCGACGGAGAAGGGCCACCGGCGTCATCGTCGCCGCACTCCTCGCGGCGTTCGTCCAACCCCTCGCCGCCCACGCCACGACCCCGCCCGCACCCCCGTCGGACGCCAAGCTGGCCGCCACACCCGCCCGGCACGACGACACCCGCGAGCAGTTCTACTTCGTGCTGCCGGACCGGTTCGCGAACGGCGACACTGCCAACGACCAAGGCGGGCTTACCGGTTCACGCCTCAGCACCGGCTACGACCCCACCGACAAGGGCTTCTACCAGGGCGGCGACCTCAAGGGCCTGACAAAGAAGCTCGACTACATCAAGGGCCTCGGCACCACCGCCATCTGGATGGCCCCGATCTTCAAGAACCAGCCCGTACAGGGCTCGGGGAGCGACGCCTCCGCCGGCTACCACGGTTACTGGATAACGGACTTCACCCAGGTCGACCCGCACTTCGGCACCAACAAGGACCTCGCGACCCTCATCTCCAAGGCCCACGCCAAGGGCATGAAGGTCTTCTTCGACGTCATCACCAACCACACCGCCGACGTCGTCGACTATGAGGGCAAGTCCTACGACTACCTCTCCAAGGGCGCCTTCCCCTACCTGACCAAGGACGGGCAGCCCTTCGACGACGCCGACTACGCGGACGGCACCAAGACCTTCCCCACCGTCTCCACCTCCTCCTTCCCGAAGACCCCGACCGTCCCCGCCGACAAGGCGAACGCGAAGGTCCCGTCCTGGCTCAACGACCCGACGATGTACCACAATCGGGGCGACTCGACCTACGTCGGCGAGAACGCCACCTACGGCGACTTCTCCGGCCTCGACGACCTGTGGACCGAACGCCCCGAGGTCGTCAGAGGCATGGAGAAGATCTACGAGAAGTGGGTCCGCGACTTCGACGTCGACGGCTTCCGCATCGACACCGTCAAGCACGTCGACATGGACTTCTGGACCCAATGGGCCACCGCGCTCGACAACTACGCGGCCCAGCACGGCCGGAAGAACTTCTTCATGTTCGGCGAGGTCTACTCCGCCGACACCTCGATCACTTCGCCGTACGTCACCCAGGGCCGCCTGGACGCCACGCTCGACTTCCCCTTCCAGGACGCGGCGCGCGCCTACGCCTCCCAGGGCGGCAGCGCGCAGAAGCTCGCGAGTGTCTTCGGCGACGACTACAAGTACACGACCGACAAGGCGAACGCCTACGAGCAGGTCACCTTCCTCGGCAACCACGACATGGGCCGCATCGGCTACTTCCTCGACCAGGACAACCCGAAGGCCACCGACGCCCAACTCCTCGCCAAGGACAGGCTCGCCAACGAGCTGATGTTCCTCAGCCGCGGCAACCCCGTCGTCTACTACGGCGACGAACAGGGCTTCACCGGCTCCGGCGGCGACAAGGACGCCCGCCAGACGATGTTCGCGTCGAAGGTCGCCGACTACCTCGATGACGACGAGATCGGCACCGATCGGACTGCTGCCAGCGACGCCTACGACTCAACTGCCCCGCTGTACAAGCAGATTGCCGCTCTCTCGAAGCTGCGCAAGGACCACCCCGCCCTCACCGACGGCGTCCAGACCGAGCGCTACGCGGCCGACGGCGCCGGTGTCTACGCCTTCACGCGGACGGGCACGAGATCGGACAAGAACGAGTACATCGTCGCCCTCAACAACGCCGACACGGCCAAGACGGTGACCTTCGCGACCGGTTCGCCGGACATGAAATACCGGGGGATCTACGGCACTTCGGCCACCGCGACGAGCGGCGCCGACAACAAGGTCACCGTCACCGTCCCCGCCGGTACCGCGATCGTCCTCAAGGCGGCCGGCACCCTCGCCAAGCCCGTCACCAACCCCACGATCACTCTCAAGGCCCCGGACGCCGGCGCCACCGGCACCGTCGAGCTGAGCGCCGACGTCACCGGCGGTCAGCTCAACCGGGTCGTCTTCGCCGCCCAGACCGGCAACGGCAAGTGGCAGACCCTGGGCTCCGCCGACCATGCCCCGTACAAGGTCACTCAGGCCATCGGGAAGGACGTGGCACCCGGAACAGCCTTGCGCTACAAGGCAGTTGTGGTCGACTCGGCCGGGCACACGGCGAGCGCGACAGCCGCCTCCACCACCGGCACCCCGCCCGCCGAAGAGATCCCCACCGCCTCCTCGCGCGACTACGCGATCGTCCACTACAAGCGCACCGACGGCGACTACGCCAACTGGGGCCTGTACGCCTGGGGCGACCTCGCCGACGGCGAGGCGACGACCTGGCCGGCCAGTCACCCCTTCGTCGGACAGGACGCCTACGGCGCCTTCGCCTACGTCAAGTTGAAGCCCGGCGCCTCCAGCGTCAGCTTCCTGGTGATCGACAAGGACGGCAACAAGGACGTCACCGCCGACCGTTCGATCGACGTCACGGCGACCGGCGAGGTGTGGATCGAGCAGGGCAAGGAGGCCGTGCAGACCCAGCGACCCGACTACCCGGCGCAGGACACCACCAAGGCCGTCATCCACTACCACCGCGCGGACGGTGACTACTCCGGCTGGGGGTTGCACGTCTGGACGGGTGCCGCGAGCCCCACGGACTGGTCGAGCCCGCTCCAGCCGGTGAAGACCGACGCCTATGGCGCGGTTTACGAGGTGCCGCTCAACTCCGGTGCCACCAGCCTCAGTTACATCCTCCACAAGGGCGACGAGAAGGACCTCTCCGCCGATCAGTCGCTCGACCTCAAGACCAACGGCAACGAGGTCTGGCTCTTGAACGGCCAGGAGAAGTACCTCCTGCCGCAGCCCGCCGGTAGCGCGGCAGCCCTCGACCTGACCACCTCCAAGGCGGTCTGGATCGACCGGAACACGGTCGCCTGGAACGGCTCCGACGCGGCTGCCTCCACTCAACTCCTGTACTCCCACGACGGTTCGATCGCCGTGAAGGACGGCACGCTGACGAGCGACGACGAGCGCTGGCTGCGCCTGTCGAAGACCACGCTCACCGACGCCCAGAAGGCCAAGTTCCCCTATCTGAAGCACTATTCGGCCTGGTCGGTCGATCCACGTGACCGAGACCGCGTCAAGGAGGCCCTGAACGGGCAGCTCGTCGCCTCCCAACGAGCCGTGAACGGCGCGGTGTTGGCGGCCACTGGTGTGCAGATCGCCGGAGTGCTCGACGACGTGTACGGCTCCGCGACCAAGGCCGACCTGGGCCCGACCTTCCACAACGGCCGCCCCACGCTGGCCGTTTGGGCGCCGACCGCGCAGAGCGTGTCCCTCGACCTCGACGGCTCGCCCAAGAAGATGAGCCGGAACTCCACCACCGGCGTCTGGTCCGTCACCGGTCCCGCCTCCTGGACGAACAGGCCGTACCGGTACGTCGTGAAGGTGTGGGCGCCGACCGTCCAGAAGCTGGTCACCAACGAGGTCACCGACCCCTACTCGGTCGCCCTCACCGCCGACTCGGAGCGCAGCCTCGTCGTCGACCTCGACGCCAAGTCCCTTGCCCCCAGCGGCTGGTCGAGCCTGAAGAAGCCGAAGGCGGTGGCGCTGAAGGACGCCGAGATCCAGGAGCTGCACATCCGGGACTTCTCCGTCGCGGACAAGACGGTTCCCGCGAAGGATCAGGGGACCTATCTCGCCTTCGCCGACAAGAACAGCGACGGCTCGAAGCACCTGCGCGAGCTGGCCAAGTCCGGGACGTCGTACGTGCATCTGCTGCCCGCCTTCGACATCGCCACCATCCCGGAGAAGAAGTCCGAGCAGTCGACCACCGACTGCGATCTCGCCTCCTACGCCGCCGACTCGGAGCAGCAGCAGGAGTGCGTGGCGGCCGTCGCCGCGAAGGACGCCTACAACTGGGGTTACGACCCTTACCACTTCACGGTCCCCGAGGGTTCGTACGCGACCGACCCGGACGGCACCGGCCGTACCGTCGAGTTCCGCAAGATGGTCAAGTCGCTGAACGAGGACGGGCTCCGGGTCGTCATGGACGTGGTCTACAACCACACGGCGGCCAGCGGGCAGGCGGACTACTCGGTCCTCGACAAGATCGTGCCCGGCTACTACCAGCGGCTCCTCGCCGACGGCAGCGTGGCCAACTCCACCTGCTGTGCCAACACGGCGACCGAGAACGCCATGATGGGCAAGCTCGTCGTCGACTCCGTGGTCACCTGGGCCAAGGAGTACAAGGTCGACGGCTTCCGCTTCGACCTCATGGGCCACCAGCCGAAGGCCAACATCCTCGCCGTACGCAAGGCGTTGGACGCGCTGACCCTCGCGAAGGACGGCGTCGACGGCAAGAAGATCATCATGTACGGCGAGGGCTGGAACTTCGGCGAGGTCGCCGACGACGCCCGTTTCGTACAGGCCACGCAGAAGAACATGGCCGGCACGGGCATCGCGACCTTCTCCGACCGGGCCCGTGACGCCGTACGCGGCGGCAGCCCCTTCGACGAGGACCCGGGGGTGCAGGGCTTCGCGTCCGGCCTGTACACCGACCCCAACTCCTCCACCGCGAACGGCACTTCGGCCGAGCAGAAGGCCCGCCTCCTGCACTACCAGGACCTCATCAAGGTCGGCCTGAGCGGCAACCTCGCGAAGTATCACTTCACCGACACCGACGGGAAGGACGTCACCGGCGCCGAGATCGACTACAACGGCGCTTCCGCCGGATACGCGGACGCGCCCGGCGACGCCCTCGCCTACGTCGACGCGCACGACAACGAGTCGCTGTTCGACGCCCTCACCTACAAGTTGCCCGCCACGACGAGCGCCGCCGACCGGGCCCGGATGCAGGTCCTCGCGATGGCCACCGCCACGCTCTCGCAGGGACCGTCGCTCTCCCAGGCCGGGACCGACCTGTTGCGCTCCAAGTCCCTGGACCGCAACTCGTTCGACAGCGGTGACTGGTTCAACGCGATCCACTGGAACTGCGCGGACGGCAACGGCTTCGGGCGGGGGCTGCCGATGGCCGCCGACAACGAGTCCAAGTGGCCGTACGCGAAAGGCCTGTTGACGTCGGTGAAGGTCGGCTGCGGGCAGATCGAGGGGGCCTCGGCCGCGTATCAGGATCTGCTGAAGATCCGTACGACGGAATCCGTCTTCTCGCTCGGCACGGCCGGGCAGGTGCAGTCGGAGATGTCCTTCCCGCTGTCCGGAAAGGATGAGACGCCCGGCGTGATCACCATGGAACTCGGCGATCTCGTCGTGGTGTTCAACGCGACGCCCACCGAACAGGACCAGCGGGTCGAGGAGTTGGCCGGGACCGGATACCGACTGCACCCGGTGCAGGCGGCGGGCGCGGACGCCACCGTGAAATCGGCCTCGTACACGAAGGTTTCGGGCACCTTCGCCGTTCCGGGACGCACTGTGGCGGTATTCACCCGGACACCCTGAAAGCGCATTACCGTAGAGGGGCAGGCTGCGGACACCGGCCTGCCCCACCGGTGTGTCAAAGGGCCAGGTCTGATAAATGGACGTCAACGGCAAACTGACGCATGCGACCGTGCTGGTCGTGGACGACGAGCCCGCGAGCCGGTTCGCGTTCGAGAGCGTGCTGAGCCGGGCCGGTCATCGGGTCCTCGCGGTCGGCAGCGGCGAAGAGGCGCTCACCGAACTCGACGCACGGCTGCGCAAGGGGAACCTGCCCGACGTGGCCCTGATCGACGTGAACCTGCCGGACATGAGCGGCTTCGAACTCTGCCGGCTGCTCAAGGAACGGCCGCGCATGGCGGGCCTGCCGGTCGTGCACGTCTCGGCCCTCGCCGCGCCGCCGAGCGACCGCTGCCAGGCGCTCGACGCGGGCGACGAGGCCTTTCTGACGGTGCCCGCGGAGCCCGAGGAGATCGAGGCGGCGGTCCGGTCCGCGGTCCGCTCGGCCCGGCTGCGCGCCGACGACCAGGCGCTCGTACGGCGGCTGACCCTGCTGTCGGAGATGATCGTCACCATCCAGGCGGCGCGCTCCCTCCAGGAACTCGTCGACGTCGCCGCCGACGGCACCGCACGGCTCACCGGCACCCCCGCCGCCGTGTTCGTCCTCGACCGGGACGACCAGCTGTACCGCGGCCTGCCCCGGGAGCGGACCGCGGTCGCGCTGCCCGGCGAGGACGCCGACCGGACCGTGGCCCGGCTGCTGCGGCGGCTCTCCCACGGGCAGTCCGGGGTGCAGATCACCACCGTGCCCACGCCGCTGTGGCCCACCGGGTTCTTCCGGCCCGGCGTGGAGCACGACGCCCGGCTGGCGCTGGTCCTCACCCAGGAGGGCAGGGCCCCGGTCTGCCTCGCCGCCCCCACCCGCGGACTGCGCCGGGTGGGCCCCGAGGCCGGCGCGCTGCTGGCGCAACTCGCCCAGGCCACCGCGCTCGCCGCCGAGCCGCTCCTCATGTACCAGGTCGAGCGGCATGTCGCCCTCACTCTCCAGCGCAGCTTCCTGCCGGGCCCCGACCGGCTGCCCGAACTCCCGGGCGTCGACACGGTCGTACGGTATGTGCCCGCCTCCCAGGACACCGAGATCGGCGGCGACTTCTACGCCGTTCTGAAGGTCGCCGGAGGAGTGCTGTTCGCCGTCGGCGACGTCGTCGGGCACTCGCTGGAGGCGGCCACCGTCATGGTGGAGATACGGCACGCCCTGCGCGCCTACTGTGTCGACGAGCGGGACCCGAGTGTGCTGGCCGAGCGGCTGGACCGGATGCTCCAGCACTACCACCCGGAGACCACGGCCACCGTCTGCCTGGCCCTGGTCGACCCGGACACCGGGCGCACCCTCATCTCCAACTCGGGGCACATCCCGCCGCTGATCATCCGGGACAGCGGCAGCGCGGACTACGCCAAGGCGGCCGGCCCGCTGCTGGGCGTGGGCCTGCCCCATCCGCCACCCACCGAACTCTTCCTCGAACCCACCGACCGGCTCCTCATGATCACCGACGGCCTCATCGAGACCCGGGGCACGGACATCTCGGTGTCGATGGAACACCTCCGCGCGGCAGCCTCCGGCGCGCTGCCCGGCCTGGACGCCCTGTGCGACACGCTGCTCGACTGCTTCGGTGTCGACCGGGACGACGACATCGCGATGCTGGCGCTGCGGCTAGGGTGAGCCCGTTGTTGGCCTAGAACAGGGGAAGCCCATGCCGCAGATCACCGTCGACCACTCCCACACGATCTCCTTCGACCAGGACGGTTTCTCCCGTGCGCTGCACGAGGCGGTCGTCGAGATCGCGGCCGCGAAGCCGGAGTCGTGCAAAACCCAGTTCCGCCCGAGCGAGTACACGGCCTTCGGGTACGAGGGCCTCGACGAGCTGGGACACACCGTCATCCATGTCACCCTCGGCCTGCTCGCCGGACGCACCGAGGAGACCAAGGCCAAGCTGACCGAGAAGGTCCTGGAACTCCTCCGCGAGTACATCGACGAGGACGGCTCCGTCCTGCACGCCTCCGCCGAGGTACGCGAACTGGACGCGTCCTACCGGAAGTTCGAGCGCTAGAACCTGTTCTACGGCCGCTAGGACGCCAGCGCGATCAGCCGGACGACGAGGTCGGTGAACGGCCCGTCGCCCGGCTCGTTCCGCAGCGACTCCCGCAGCAGCGCGGCCAGTTCGTCGTCGTACGCCGCGCTCACCGCCGCCAACGCCCCGAAGTCGTGCACGAGTTGGCGTTCCAGATCGGCGCGCGGGATGCGTCGGCCGTCCAGCCAGATCAGGGCCGTCGACTCGACCAGCGAGATCCAGGAGCGAATCATCAACTCCAGCCGGGCGGGCGGCTGTTCAACCTTCATGTGGGACAGGATCTGGAGATACGCGGCGTGCCGCACTCCGTCGACCAACGCGTTGGTGGTGGACGAACCGACCGCCGGACCGCCGCGCATCAGCGCCGCGAAACCGGGCCCGTGGTCGTCCACGAAGTCGAAGAACCGGCCCATCACCCGCAGCAGCCGACCCCCGAGCGAGCCCTCCTCGGCGACCACGAACCGCCCGGCGAGATCGTCCGAGGCACGCTGCAACGCGGCCTCGTACAGGCTGAGTTTGCCGGGAAAGTAGTGGTAGACCAGCGGCCGGGAAATGCCCGCGGCCGCGGCTATCTCGTCGATGGAGACCTCGTCGGGCGAGCGATGGCTGAACAGGTCGAGAGCGACGCCGATCAACTGCTGTCGCCGTTCCTCGACTCCCATCCTGCGGCGAACCCCGGTACTCATGCGAACACCTTACCGATCCGATCCGACCCCCAACGGACCGGACCGACCATGGTTGTTCACATCACCTCATCACAAATCCAGCACCAGACGCTCACTCCGGGCCCGTGACACGCAGATCAACATCGAGTCGGCCCGCTCGGCATCGGTCAGCAACTCGTCCCGATGCTCCACTTCCCCTTCCAGCACCCGCTGTTGGCAGGTTCCGCAGAATCCCTGTTCGCAGGAGTAGAGCGTGTTCGGCAGCTCCGCGCGCACCGCGGCGAGCACGGTGGAGTCGGCGGGCACGGTCAACGTCCGCCCGCTGCGCCGGAGTTCGACCTCGAAGGACGCACTCGTCGACGAGGCCCGGGGTGCGAAGCGTTCGAGGCGTACGCCGGGGAAGCGCTCCGCGACGGCCGCCATGAGCCCTTCCGGCCCGCAGCAGTAGACGACGGTCCCTTCGGGGACGTCCGCCAACTCCCCGTCCAGATCGGGCAGTCCGGCCACGACGGTCACCCGGTCCGCGCCAAGGTTCTCGATCTCATCCAGGAACGGCATCGACTCCCGCGTCCGACCGGCGTACAGGAGACGCCAGTTGGCGCTTTCGGGGAGTGCCCGCAGCATCGGCAGCACCGGGGTGATCCCGATCCCACCGGCGACGAAGACGTACGCGGGCGCCTCGACGAGCGGGAACCGATTGCGCGGCCCCCGCACCTCCAACTCCGCGCCCACCCCGACCAGTTCGTGCACCTCGCGCGACCCGCCCCGCCCGTCCTCGACCAGCCGCGTCGCGACCGTGTACGAGGAGCTGTCCGCCGGGTCCCCGCACAGCGAGTACTGCCGCACCAGCCCCGACGGCAGCACCAGATCGATGTGCGCGCCGGGTTCCCACCGCGGCAAGTCCCGTCCTTCCAGTTGCAGTTGTACGACCCCGTCGGCCACCGTCTCCCGCGCGGCGACCGTCAGCCGCAGTGCCCGTGTGCGCGGTCGGCCGGAGATCGGCGGGTCCAGCGCGGGCAGCGGCCACAGCGGCGAGGCCCGTACCCGGCGCCGTAGCGCACGGCGGGTCAGGAGCGCGGCGCCGGCCAGGACGGCGACGGTGAGCGGCTTCGGCATCACCCCGCCCTCTTTTCGGCGGCCACCGCGGCGGGCGAGGACGCCAGGTAGGCGACGGCCTGCTCGGTGCTGCCCTCCTGCGAGGGGTGGTAGGCGCGGCTCAGGTAGCGGGGTATGGACCTGAGCATGTCGCCGGTGGCGGGCAGGGTGCCGCGCTTTCCGGCGACGTAGAAGTCCTTGAAGCTCACGTGGGCGTCGACGAGGGTCGGGTCGTTCGCCATGAAGAAGCGGGAGCCACGCTGCCAGAGGAACATCAGGGCGGCGAACGCGGTCGCCCAGGTGCGGGCGCGGCGGCGGTAGCTGCCGTCGACGTGCATGAAGAGGTCGAAGGCGACGGACCGGTGCTCGACCTCTTCGGCGCCGTGCCAGCGCAGCAGGTCCAGCATGGTGGGATCGGCGCCGCGCCGGTCCAACTCCTCGGCGTTCAGCACCCAGTTGCCGAGGAACGCGGTGTAGTGCTCGATCGCCGCGATGATCGCGACCCGCTCCAGCAGCCACCACTTCCGGGCCTTGCCCGGCGGCAGGGTGCGGTCGCCGAGCAGCTTCTCGAAGAACCAGTCGACCTGCGCGGTGTACGGCGTCGGGTCGAGCCCCAACTCCCTGAGGTGCGGGAGGACTTCGTCGTGGGCCTGGGAGTGCATCGCCTCCTGGCCGATGAACCCGATCACGTCCGCGCGCAGTTGCTCGTCCCGGATGAGGGGCAGCACCTGCTTGTAGACGTGCACGAACCACCGCTCACCGGCGGGCAGCAGCAGATGCAGCACGTTGATCGTGTGCGTGGTGAACGGATCGCCGGGCACCCAGTGCAGCGGGGTGC
The DNA here is from genome assembly GCF_000367365.1 of Streptomyces prunicolor NBRC 13075. Lineage (GTDB taxonomy): Bacteria > Actinomycetota > Actinomycetes > Streptomycetales > Streptomycetaceae > Streptomyces > Streptomyces prunicolor. The sequence continues at coordinate 22,014 of NZ_BARF01000130.1, forward strand.
CCTCCCAGGAGAAGGACACCTTTCGGGCCTTGAGCGGCGTGTTAGACATGGCGTCAATGTACTGACGGGTAAGTCCCTGGGGAAGCCTTGTGCGGGGACTTGTTGACGCGAGTGTCAGCGAGGGGGGTGAGGTATCTAACGGAGGCCCGTGATCGTCCTGCCGTCGCCCAGCGTCCCCTTCAGCTCGGCCTGAACCCCCTGCTTGGTCTTCACGGCGAGCAGTGCACCCCGAGCCGAGCCACTGACCCCACCCGTCGCACTCACCGCCTCCGTACCCTTACTGCCCGCCGCCAACAGGAACCAGTGCCCCGCCGCCGACTTCCACAGCACCCCGGCCAGCACATGCGGATCACGCACCCCGCACGCCGCCACGCCCTGCGCCTTCGCGGCCACCGCGCCGTAGATCCCGCCCGGCGTACGGAACTGCGCCAGCACCCGCTCGCCGCCGCCCTGCCAGGTCTCCGCCCGCGTGCACACCCACTCCGCCGCGCCGCTCGCGTCGGGCAGCGGCTGCTGGGCGAACTGCCAGGCGTTCACGGACCGTACGCCGAGCGAGCGCATCGCGCCGAGGGAGCAGGCGAAGGGTGCCCACTCGTGCTGGGCCGCCGCGCCGGACACCTCGTGGGCCGAGCCGGGACGCCCGACGGTGAGGTGCGCCGGGACCAGTTCGCCGAGGTCGCTCATCAGGCGGGTGCCGGTGTCGTCGGTCAGCTGGAGCACGTTCCACGACGTGCACGCGCCGGTCGCCTGCGCGGGGCTGGCCAGCGGCGAGGTGATCCCGTCGGTGAGGGTCATGGGCAGCGCGCCGGCGTTCGGCTTCTGCAAGTCGCGCTCGGCCGCCTTCTTCACCCAAGGGGCCGCCAGATAGCGGACGTTGCCGTCGGCCCGGTCCAGCACCACCGCGTTCGCCTCGGACCCGGTCGCCCCGTCGACCCGCGCGAAGTCCAGCGCGGCGCCCTTCGTGCCGTCCTTCGGTTCGGCGTAACGGGCGATGCGCAGACCGTCGTAGAGGATCACCACGCGCGCGTTGTCGACCGTGCCGGCGTAGAGGAGCTGGGGCGGGCCGGCGGGGCCGCCGGAGGGGGTGCCGGGGGTGGCCGAGACCTGGACGGACTCGCCGGGGCGGGCCCAGACGGCGAGGGCGCGGCGCAGCAGGGCGGTGTCCTTCGTGAGGTCGCCGCGGGCGGGCCAGACGGAGAAGTCCTTGCGCGCGGACACCGTCCACGCGGTGGGCGCGATCCTCGTCAACTTGCCTGGATCCAGGGCGGCTTGGGACGCCGGGTTCTGCGCGTACGCGGGTGCGGCGGCACCGTCGGGGCCCCAGCCGCCGCCGGGCATCGCGAGCAGCGCGCCGCACACCGCGACGGCCGCCGCGGCGGCGAGCGCGGCCTTGCCGTGCTGGCGGCGGCGCATCAGGTCGGTGGGCCGCGCGTGCAGCGAACAGGGGTCGAACTCGGGGGAGTTGAGGAGTTCGTACTGCGCGGGCGCCTCGTCGGCCTCGCTCAGCGCCTCGTCCGTCTCCTCCGCGTCTACGCCGGCCGCCGCGAGCACCCTGCGTACGTCGCCGTCGGGCAGCTTCTCCAGGCCGCGCAGCACGTACACCGCGCGGGCAGGGCCTGACAGAGCCGACAGCCGCTGGTCCAGGGCGAGTTCGTCGGCGCCGCCCGAGCGCGGGAAGAGCCGTAGACCCCGCACCTGGGGGAGCAGCGGCGGGAGTTGGGAGCGCTTGGGCCACGCGCGGAACGACAGCGGGAGGCCCGCCTCCAGCGCCGTACGGACGACGTTGAGGCGGACGAAGGCGTAGCCGGGGTCGACGTCGCGGCCGGTCGACTGGGCCGGGATCACCGACGCGGACGCGCGGCCTCTGGGCAGGGCGCGTTGGACGAGGGCGTGCGCGGTCAGGACGCGCCGGTTGCGGCCGAGGCTCGGGGGGAGGACCAGATAGGCGAGCCGGACGAGCCGTGGATAGTGCTCGACGAGCGCGGCCTCGGCCTGTTCGACATCGACGACCGGGTCGGTGGGTGAAGCTGCGGGGCGCTTGGCGACATCCTGTGACTGCACGTTCAGCAAAACGAGCGAATGGTGAGTTGGTCACCGCCGCCCGGGGGACTCGGCGCTCCGGTCAGTCCTCGGGCTCGACCAGCGCCCGCGCGTAGTTCGCCATCGACCGCTGGTAGCGCGGCAGATGGGGTGCCAGCGCGCCCAGCACGAGGGACAGGCCCTCGCGGTCGCGGCCCAGGCTGGACAGACACAGGGCGAGGCACGCGCGGACCGCGTCGTCCAACTCGTCCGAGGGCCCGTCGAGTTCGGGCGTGAGCAGCTTGACGCCCTCCTCCGCCTGCCCGATGTTCCGCAGCGAACTGGAGAGTTGGATCTTCGCCCGGCGCCCCTTGTAGCCGTCCAGCCCGCGCGCGAGCGCCTCCCGGTACAGCGGAACGGCCTGGTCCGAGTGCCCCGTCGAGTCCCAGGCGCAGGCCTGCTCGAAGGGCCCCAGCGGGCTGCCGTCCGGGAGTTCGGCGACGAGCGCGTCGATCACGGCCCGGAAGTCGGCCGCGCGCTCTTCCGGATAGTCGTCGAAGGTCGCCCAGGCGGCGGCCACACGGTCTTCCCAGCCCTGATCCACGCCTTGATCCACATCTCGGTCCATGGGCGTCACCTTTGCACACGTGTGCAGCCGGTGACCATGGATTTGAGCGCGGGGCCCTTTCGGGCCGTATCGGATAGGACGGCCCCTCGTCGGGGTGCGCCGCGGCATGCTTTTGTTGACCGGACGACCGGAGGAACGACAGATGAGGTTGACCCGACCGATGCTCGCGGTGGCCGGCGCCGCGGCGGCGCTGGCGCTGGCGGGCTGTGGCGCCGACACCAAGGCCGCGACCGTTCCCACGGAGGCCAGTGGCAGCCTGGAGAGCCTGGCGGCCAAGGTGAAGTGCACGCCCGACATCCAGACCGACGCCGACGAACTCCGCCAGGCCATCTGCAAGATGAGCTACGGCAAGTTCGTCCTCGCGACCTTCGCCACCGACCGCGGCCAGCGCGAGTGGATCAACGACGCCAAGGACTACGGCGGTTTCTACCTCGTCGGCCGCAAGTGGGTCGCCGTGGGCACCGACAAGATCGTCAAGAAGCTGCAGACCACGCTCGGCGGCAACGAGGAGATCGGCGTCGACCACTCGAAGCACACCAGCTGAACTCCTCGTAGAAAAAATCCCCTTGGGGGCACACGAAAGCGGGCGGTGGGAGAACCCACCGCCCGCTTTCGTGCTACCGGGTCCTACCGGCTAACTGCACTCACTGGCACTTCTTGCCGGAGTTGACGCAGTTGGCGATCGTCGCCGCCAGGTTGTTCTTGGTGACGCTGATGAAGTCGTCGTGGTCGGTCGACGCCTTGTGCAGCTGCTCCGGGAAACCGTCCACCGCGTAGGCGTTCTTCACGGTGCCGTCCGCCTCCAGGGTGGGGGGCGTGATCTTGTAGACCAGGCTCATCGTCAGCTGCGGGATGGCCTTGAAGCCGTTCCCGCAGACACCGCTCGCCGGGTCCGCGAAGGCCACGTGCGTACGGTGGTTGGCGCTGTCGACGTTCACGCCGTCCCAGCAGCTCTGGAACGCGAAGAGGCGGACCACGTTGCTGCCCTGCGGGCAGATCGGGTACTGCTCCGTCAGCTGGACCTTGTCCTCGAAGCCGGTGCAGCTCCAGTGCGCGTTGGCGTTCGCCAGACCGTTGGTGAGCGTCTTGGCGTCACCGGTGATGATGCGCAGGAACTGCGGCATCGCGACGACCTTGCTGGCCGGCGAGCCGACGTACTTGATCGAGGCCGACTGCGCGGTCAGGATCTTGCCGACGTTGCCTTCCTTGCCACCGCCGTCCGCGTTCGCGTCGAACTCCTGCGAGCCGTCCTGCACACGGACGACCGGCCAGTAGTACGCCGAGAGGTCACTCTGGTTCTGGCAGCTGGAGGGGGCGGCCAGCAGTGAGTCGTTCGTGGAGAGCGCGTTGACCTTCTGGTTGCCGACGTAGTCGTGCTCGTGGTGCGCGCCGTTGGTCACGCCGGGCGCCACGATGACGTTGTCGGTGTTGTGGTTCTTGTTCGCGTTGACACCGCACTTGGTGGTGAACGAACCGGTCGAAGCCTGGCCGCTGTTCTGCGGCTTCGCCAGTACGTTGTTCGCCACCTTCGTGATGTCCACGAAGTCGGCCGCCACCGGGCCGTTGCCGGCCTGGCCGCCGTTGTTGGCGGGGGGCGCCGCGGAGGCACTGGCGCTCGCGCTCGCACTCGGCGCGGCGGTGTTCTGCCCGCCGCCGTTGTTCTTGCCGCCGCCCTTGCCCCGACCGCCGCCACGACCTGCCGTGGTGGTGTTGGTGGCGTTCTGGGTGGTGCAGGCGGCGAGCTGCTTCAGCGCGGTCGCGTTGACGGTGCCGCCGACCCGCTGGATGTCGATGCGAATGCGGTCGATCGTCGCGGCCCGCTTCTCCTTGAGGGGGCCGACGATCGCGTTCTGCACGAAGCTCGCGTCATTCGCCTGGGCCTGACGCGTCGAGGCGAGCCGGGCGTAGGCCTCGGTGATCTGCTTGTCCAGGTTCGCCAGCTCGGTGGCGACACCCTGACGAGCCTTCTGAGGCACGCTCGTCAGCTGCTGGCCGACGTCCGGGCAGGCGATCGTCGCGACTTGCGCCGCGGCGGCCGCGGCCTTGGTCTGGTTCTGCCCCGACGAGTTGGACTCGTGCGCCGAAGCGTTCATCTGTGCCCAGAGCAGCCCGCCCCCACCGAGCGCTAGGGCAGCCGATGCGGCAATGGCCTTGGTGGCCAGCGGCGTACGGCGTTTACGATCATTGCGTCCCATGGAACTCCTCTGACTTCCTTGCGGGGCAGCGAGGCGCCCGACAGGAGTGAAGCGGCGCCCTTTGATACGCAGGAGGTCCCAGGAGTGTTCAGCCGTCTCAGAAACTGATGAGAGATTCCTGGGTAAGTCCCCTCCCAACTGCCCTTTAAACACCAGCAGTTGTGATCGACTCACAGGTAGTGCTCAGCGTCCCTGGTCCAAATAGGCCAATACCGCCAGCACGCGGCGATTGTCATCGTTCGAGACTTCCAGCCCCAGTTTGGCGAAAATATTGGACGTGTGCTTCCCGATCGCCCGTTCCGTGACGACGAGTTGCCCCGCGATCGCCGCGTTCGACCGCCCCTGCGCCATCAGCTCCAGCACCTCGACCTCCCGCGGCGTCAACCGCCCCAGCGGCCGGTCGTCGGCGGCCCGCCGCGCCAGCAACTGCTGGATGACCTGCGGATCCATCACCGTCCCACCCCCTGCCACCCTCCGCACGGCATCCACGAACTGCTCCGCGTCGAACACCCGGTCCTTCAGCAGGTAACCCACCCCACCGGTCCCGTCGGCGAGCAACTCCCGCGCGTACAACTGCTCCACGTGCTGCGACAGCACGAGCACCGGCATCCCGGGCCGCTCCCGTCGCGCCCGCAACGCGCACTGCAGCCCCTCATCGGTGTGCGTGGGCGGCAGCCGTACGTCGACCACGGCGACGTCGGGCGCCAACTCGGCCAGCGCCTTGGTGAGTTCGGGCCCGCTCTCCACCGCCGCCACGATCTCGAAGTCGTAGGCCTCCAACAGCCGCACCAGCCCGTCCCGCAGCAGGAACAGGTCTTCGGCTAGGACAACACGCACGGAATCTCCATGGTCACCATGGTGGGACCGCCCGCGGGACTGCTGACGGCCAGGACGCCGTCGAATGTACCGAGCCGCCGCTCGACCCCGGAGAGCCCCGACCCGCCCCCGACCACGGCACCACCCCGCCCGTTGTCGGTGACGGAGACCCTCAACGCCCCGTCCACATACCGCATATCGACCCAGATCCGATCGGCCCCGGAGTGCTTGACGGCATTGGTGAGCACCTCGCTGACGGCGAAATACGCGGCCGACTCGACCGGCGCGTCGGCCCGCCCACCCCCGAGCTCCGCACTCACCTCGGTCGGCACCGGCATCCGCAACGCCAACGCCCTTACGGCATCCCCGAGTCCACGCTCCGCCAGCACCGGAGGATGAATACCGCGCACGAGATCCCGCAGTTCGTCCAGGGCCTCGGCGGAGGACTGCCGGGCGCGGGCGAGCAGTTCCCGGGCCTTGGCAGGGTTCTTCTCCAACAGCGCCTCGATGGTCCCGAGATCCATCCCCATGGCCACCAGCCGGGCCTGCGCCCCGTCATGCAGATCGCGCTCGATCCGCCGTAGCTCAGCGGCCGACCCGTCCACGGCATCCCGCCGTGTCTCGGTCAACACCCGTACCCGCTCGGCGAGTTCACCCTGCCCCGGGGCAAGGAGGGAGCGCGTCAGCAGAAAGTGGACGCGGAGGAGGGCCGGGGTGAGGAAGTAGGAAGCGACGAGAATCCCGACGCCGAGCAGCCCCGCGAGCAGCGCACTGCCCTGCCCACTCACCGGCACGAACCCGTACCACCACCCGACATACGTCCCGTCCGTGAACACCCGCCACAACCCGAACGCCAACGCGAGCCCCTCCAGCGGATAGAACACCAGGGCCGCAGGCACCAGCGCGGTGACGAACCCGGCGACCATGTCGACGGGCAGCCACCGCAGATCCCGCCAGGTGGCGGGGTCACGGAGGAGGTGGAGGGTGCGTGTCCAGGGCCGCGCACCTGGCGGCACCGGCCGATAAGCCGGCGGAATCCGAACCCCGCACCACTGCGAGGCGAGCAGCCGCCGCCGATCCGCATGCGCCCGCACACCGGCCAGCACCCAGGGGGTGGTGATCAGCCCGATGCCGAACGGGACAAGCACAAGGGACACGACGCTGAGGACGAAAAGGGTGAGCGACCCCCCTAGCGAGACGATCGCGAGGCCAAGCCCACGCACCCCGGCGACCAGGACAGTACGGGCCCGCTCACGGTTCGTTTCCATACGCCCAGTCTTACTGAGGGGCGAGCCAGGGTCACGGTGCTCAGGCCCCCATGAAGGGGGTGGTGCTATCCCCACCTGTCTTTAGGGGCGCGGGGAACTGCGCGACCAGCCCCCACGCACCCGCAGTCGAAAAACTACGACCCCAACGGCACCCCCAACGCCTTCGCCTCCACAGCAGGGTCAAGCCCCACCTCCGCCCGCCCCGCATACTCCGGCACGCTCCGCAACCACTCCCACGTGTCAGCCACGGTCTCCTCGACGGACCGACACGTCAGCCCCGTACCCACCGCCCGAGAAACATCCGCACTGTGCAACGCGTCGTACCCCTCACTCCCCGGCGGCACCCACACCGGCAACTGAGTCCACGGCTCGATCCCCGCCCCGAGGACAACCTCCGGCGAGGTCCAACGCAACTCAGCCGCCCCACCAGCAACCCGCACACACGCGTCCAGCAGAGACCCCATCGACGCGTGCCCCTGCGGAGACATCAGGTTGTAAGGCCCACTGAGTCCCCGCTCAACCGCCCCGAGCAACCACTCCGCAAGATCCCGCACATCCACATACTGAAGCGCCAGATCCCGAGGCCCAGGCGCCAGCACCGGCCCACCCCGAGCAACCCGCCCCAACCACCACGGCAACCGCCCGATGTTCTCGTACGGCCCGAGAATGAGCCCGGCCCGAGCGAACACCGACCGCTCCGCCCCGAACGCCCCCAGCGCGGCAAGCTCACCACCCCGCTTGTCCCGCACGTAGTCGGTCTTGCCGGCGTCGGGCGAGGCCCCCTCGACGAGCGGCGCGTCTTCGCCGTACCCCGAGGGCGGAGCCCACGCGTACACCGAGCAGCTCGACACATACACGTACCGGCCCACCCGGTCGGCGAGCAGCCGCGCCGCGTCGTCGACCGCGCGCGGCGCCGCCGACCAGGTGTCGATCACGGCATCCCACTCGCCGGAGGCCAGCGCGGCGAGCCCACCGGGCGCGGTACGGTCACCCCGCAACGCCCGTACCCCGGCCGGGGGTTGATGGCGGCCCCGGTTGAGGACGGTCACCTCCCAGCCCCGGCCGAGGGCGGCCTCCACGACGGCCCGTCCCGCGAACTCAGTACCACCCAGCACCAGAAGTCTCATACCGACGACTCTGCCCGCGCGGCCCACGGAACGGAACGCCGATCTGCCATCAGCAGATCACCGGACCGCCGAACCGTCGATGATCAACGGGCGGTCGGCGGCGTGTACTTGTACCCGACCCGCCGCACCGTCTGGATCGCCTTGCGGTGCTCGACGCCGAGCTTGCGGCGCAGCCGGGCGATGTGGACGTCGACGGTACGGCCGTCGCCCACATGCCCGTAGCCCCACACCGTGGTGACCAACTGGTCGCGCGTGTGCACCCGGTTGGGGTGCGCGACGAGATGGGCGAGGAGCTCGAACTCCAGGTACGTCAGGTCGAGTTCCGCGCCGTTCAGCTGGGCGGTGCGCTGCACGGTGTCGATACGGACGAGCGGTTCGGCGTCGGCGGTGATGTCGGGCAGGACGTCGGGGTGGCCGGTCCGGACGAGGTGCGGGCTGTCGGCCGGGATGAGGACGAGGTACCCGACCATCGGCGGCTGCCCCGGCAGCGTGGGCAGTGTGTGCGCGGGCGCGGGCAGCCAGGTGGCGCCCGGCGGCAGGAACTCCGCCACGTCGATCACCTCGTCCCGGTCCACGGCACGCAGATGATGCCGTGGAGCGGTCGGCACGGGGGTGTCGAGCGGAGCGGGGGAGGAGGGAAGAGCGGGGAGGGAACGGATGATCGCCATGAGAGGTCAGCTCTTTCGCGCGAGAGGTTCGTCGAGGGACGTACGTCGAGTCGCGCGGGCCAAAGGCCGAAGGTGTTACGGCTTTAGAGGGCCGGCGCGTTCATCGCGCGACAACACACCCGGTCGAAGTCATGATGCTGACGGGAAGGCCAGAAGGGCTCCAGGTCACGGCGACCCGTCGCGCTGCACTTCTGGTAGTTGCCCATGCGCCCATTGAAGCAGACACACGCCCGTGACAGGACCCTCCTCTCACAGCTTGGACGCTTCCTTGGCGTGAAGTCGACGCCCGGCCCCTCATCCCACCAGTCGTTTGTGCCAGGTCAGCGGCTTGACGTCGATCGCCTTGTCCGGATCGCCGTCCCAGTCGGCGGACAGCCCGGCGGTACGGAGCGCGGCCAGCACCTCGTGCCCGACGGCCGCGGTGGTCTCGTCCGAGCCGTCGAACCCGCCGTAGTGCAGAGCGAGTCCGTACCCCTCGACGGCGTGCTCCGTGACCTGCTGGTGGAAGAAGACGAAACCGCGGGCGTCCTCCCGCTCCGCGCCTATCTCCGCGAGGCCGCAGCCCCGGCAGCAGGCGAAGTTCTCGCGGGCGGTGATGCCGCTCGCGTCCAGCGCCTCGAAGGCGCGGGTGATCCGGTCCGGGTCGCTGACGCCCTCCCAGAGCGCCTGCTCGGCCAACCGCGCCAGCCACAGCCGGTCGACCAGCCGCGAGGCCTGTGCGCGCGACACCGGCCGCTCGTCACCGTCGACGAGATGGTCCTCGGCGATCTCGGTCAGTATCTTCCGGCTGTCGTAGCCGCAGTGCAGCCGCGTCCGGACCCGCTCCTCGACCTTCTCCCGCACCTCGTCCGGCAGTTCGGGCACCTCCTCGCGGGGACCCAGGTCGACCGGCTCCCAGCCGACGCCCGCGTCCCAGCCGGCGTCCGCCTGCCGCGCCCAGCCGGTCAGGAGATCCGCCACCCGGTCCGGACCGTCCAGGTTCGTGCCGTAGAACTCGGCCTCGCTCAGCCGGTGTTCCAGCCGGAAGTCCCCGCCCTCCTCGTGCCACACCTGCGCGAACACGTCCGGGAGGTCCGGTATCCGCTGCACGATCAGGAAACGGTCGCCGGCGCCCCCGATCCGCGCCACCAGCTCCCGCAGCCGTAGCGCCGAAATGCGCGTGTGCGTCTGCCAGTTCTCCGTCTCGACCTTGATGTCGAGACCCCCGTCGATCTCCATGTCCTCCACCATGGCACGCGCCACTGACAACGCGACGAGGCGCCCACCACGACGGTGGACGCCTCCTCGTACGAGCGGGGTGGATCAGACCTGGCCGGCCTTCTCCAGGGCGGAGCAGCACGTGTCGACGATCAGGCGCGTCACGAGGTACGGGTCCACGTTGGCGTTCGGACGGCGGTCCTCGATGTAGCCCTTGCCGTCCTTCTCGACCTGCCACGGGATACGGACCGAGGCGCCGCGGTTGGAGACGCCGTAGGAGTACTCGTTCCACGGGGCGGTCTCGTGCAGGCCCGTCAGGCGGTCGTCGATGCCGGCGCCGTAGTGCTTGACGTGGTCGAGGGGCTTGGAGCCCTCGCCGAGGGACTCGCACGCGGTGATGATCGCGTCGTAGCCCTCGCGCATGGCCTTGGTGGAGAAGTTGGTGTGCGCGCCCGCGCCGTTCCAGTCGCCCTTGACCGGCTTGGGGTCGAGGGTCGCGGAGATGCCGAAGTCCTCGGCGGTGCGGTAGAGCAGCCAGCGGGCGATCCACAGGTGGTCGGAGACCTCCAGCGGGGAGACCGGGCCGACCTGGAACTCCCACTGGCCGGGCATGACCTCGGCGTTGATGCCGGAGATCGCGAGACCGGCCTTGAGGCAGTTGTCCAGGTGGGCCTCGACGATCTCGCGGCCGAAGATCTCGTCGGCGCCGACACCGCAGTAGTAGCCGCCCTGGGGCGCCGGGAAGCCGCCCTCGGGGAAGCCCAGCGGACGGGCGCCGTCGAAGAAGGTGTACTCCTGCTCGATGCCGAAGATCGGCTCCTGCGCGGCGAACTTGGCCGAGACCTCGGCGAGCGCGGCACGCGTGTTGGACTCGTGCGGCGTCATGTCGATCTCGAGGACCTCGCACATGACGAGGATGTCGTCGCCGCCGCGGATCGGGTCCGGGAAGCTGGCGACCGGCTTGAGCACGCGGTCCGAGGAGTGCCCCTCGGCCTGGTTCGTGGACGACCCGTCGAAGCCCCAGATCGGGAGCTCCGCGCCCTTGGCGTCATCGGCCAGAATCTTCGTCTTGGAACGGAGCTTGGCCGTCGGCTGGGTGCCGTCGATCCAGATGTACTCAGCCTTGAAGGTCACGGGCCACATCCTTCGGGGTGGGTCATTCGTCGCACTCGCGGGTGCTGCGGCGCAGCGGCACTGGAGCGCCGCGATTCATGCCGGGCAGCCTGTCAACATGCGATTTCCCGATCATTGCCCAAGTGTGAACCCCGTGTTACCTGGTGGCTCTGTGTCGCGATTCACGTGCGCTGCGCACCGCACACCGGGAGACCGCTGTGACCCGCTGTTCGCAGTCGCAGACGGGGGTCGCCGTACGGCTCGTATGCGATGGGGTTAGCCCTCGACCGAGATGGCCCGGGGACAATGAAGGGGAAGGAAAGGTGAGCGGTATGGGAATCCGCCGGCGGTTGGATCGCGCTGCACTACGCACTGCGCGCGCCCGCCCGGGTGCGCCGTCTGTTCCTCCTCGACCCGACCCAGTGCTTCGCCGGGTTCGAGACGGCGTGCCTGCTGCACGCGCTGCCGATGCTGCTACGGCCCACTCCGTGCCGCGTCCGCGCGTTCCTGGAGTGGGAGACCGGGGGAGTGCCGCTGGACCCCGACTGGCTCCGCCTCCAGGAGGTGGGCGCGGGGTTCCCGTCCGTGAAGCCGGTGACCGGTCCCCGCCCGGCGCCCGAGGCGCTGCGCGGGCTGAACGCGTCGGTCCTGCTGCTTCTGGCCGGAAGCAGCAGGACCTATGACACACACCTGGTGGCGGCCCGGGCGGGCGGTCTGCTGCCGCGCGTGGAGGCGGAGGTTCTCGCGAACATCTCTCATCACGCGTTGCCGCATGCCGCGCCGGAGCGACTGGTCCGTCACCTCACCGGTTTTCTGGGACCTTGAGCGTCACCCCACCTTCTGGATCAGAGCGCGGCGGATGAGGAACTTGCCGGGCTCACGGACCTGTTCGAACGCGGCGTTGTTCAGCAGGACACAGCTGCCGGAGACCGAAGTCACCTTCACCGTCGTGGACTTGTTGTTGTCCAGGTTGGTGACCTTCAGCGTCGTACCCGCCGGGAACTGGTTGCTCGACGCGGCGGGCGCACCGGCCTCGCCGGAGAGCGTGACGGTCGAGCCGTTGCACACCTGGCTGCCCGCGGCGGCGTTGCCGCCGGCGTTGTTGCCCGCCGCCGGAGGGGTCGCGGCCGGCGTGGTCGCGGTCGAGGTGGCGGGGGAACCCGCGGGCGCCGACTGCGCCGGCGGCGCGGCCTGGGAGTCCTGAGCCGACTCCCCAACCGCACAACCCGACGCCTTCTGCTGCACCTTGATCTGCGCGATGACCGCCTCGCGGTTGGCGATCCGCGCGTTCGACTGGGCGTCGGGCGCGGCGCGTTGACCGTCGATGAACTTCTGGTTGTTGCCGAGCGCGGTGGCGAGCCCCTGGCAGACCGTCGAGTCCGCAGCCGACGACAGCGTCTTGGCGTTCTGCGCCGTCGACTGCGACGCGTTCGACGTGGTGGCCAGAGCGAAGGCCCCGCCGCCCGCGACCGCCGCGGCGGTGACCAGCAGCGCCAGCTTCTTCTTCGTACTGGCAGTTCTCCTGCGCGACATGCGCGTCTCCTGTGGGGTAGGGGAGCGTACGCCGCTATGTACGGGATGCCGAACGATGTAACTCAGTGGACACAGGAGTCACATAAGTGACGTGCGTCACAAGGGGGTTGGGGCTCGGCGCGCGGCCGGTTCAGTGCGCGGCCCGGTCCCAGCCGGCCAGGAACGACCCGACGGTGCGCATGTACGCCTCCCGGTCCTCCCACATCGCCATGTGCGCGCTGTGCGGGAACTCGACCCGCTCGGTGAAGGGAAGCCCCTGCTCCAGCGTGTCCGTGCACTCCACGGCGAACTCGTCGTAACGCCCGCGCGTCAGCAGCACGGGCTTCCTGATCCGGCGCAGCTTCGAAGTCCGGTCCCAGGAAGCGAGGTTGCCGGTCATCACGAACTCGTTCGGGCCGTTCATCGTGGCGTACACCTGGTTGCCGTCGACGTTCGCGGCGCTGCGCAACAGGGCCTCGGGGTACGGGTCGAGACGGCAGAAGAAGTTCGCGTAGAAGACGTTCACCGCGTCGAGATACTCCGGCGCCGTGTAGTCGCCCTTCGCCTCGTACTCGTCGAGGACGCGCTGGACGTCGGTCGGCAGCTGCGTGCGCAACTCCCGCGTACCGGCGACGAATTGGGGCGCGCTCGATCCCGTGCTGGCCAGCACGACCGCGCTCACCTCACGCGGCTGACGCAACAGGTACTCGATGGCGAGCCAGCCGCCCCAGGAGTGCCCGTACAGGTGGAACCGCCGCAGCCCCAACGCCCGCCGGACCGCCTCCACTTCGGCGACGAACCGGTCGACCACCCAGAGCGCCGGGTTGTCCGGCTTCTCCGAACGCCCGCACCCCAGCTGGTCGTAGAACACGACCGACCGGTCCACGGCCAGGTCGCCCAGGGACTCCAGATAGTCGTGCCCCGCCCCCGGCCCGCCGTGCAGAGCCAGCAGCGGCGGACGCGGCCCGCTGCCGACGACGTTCACCCAGACCCGGCCACCGGGCACGTCGACATACCGTTCACCTGGCCGGAGTTGGGACGCACCACCGGATCCGTTCCGGCCCGGGGAGAGGACGGGCACGAAGCCGCCGGCGGTGAGGGCGCCGGTCGACCTGAGAACACTGCGACGGTTGATCATTGGGGGGAACTCTCCGCTCTCGTACGAGACTTGAAGATGCCGTAGCAACCCTCTATCACGCCGAAACGAACGGACATCGGTCACTTGACCTACGCGGACCTACGCGGAGGCCGACCCCGACCGCCGCGACAACGCGTCCCGTACGGCCTCGTCACTGCGGGCGACCACCGCGGTGCCGTCCTCCGCGGTGATGATCGGCCGCTGGATCAGCTTGGGGTGCGCGGAGAGCGCCGTCACCCACCGCTCCCGCGAACTCGCGTCCCGCGCCCACTCCTTGAGCCCCAGCTCCTTCGCCGCGGCCTCCTGCGTGCGCGTGATGTCCCACGGTTCGAGCTCGAGCCGCTCCAGTACGTCCCTGATCTCGCCCTCGCTCGGCACGTCCTCCAGATAGCGGCGGACCGTGTACTCGGCCCCTTCGGCGTCGAGCAGATTCACGGCGCTGCGGCACTTGGAACAGGCCGGGTTGATCCAGATCTCCATGGCACTCACGGTACGCGAAAACCCGTCTTCCACCTGCGTCACAGCGACCCCGAAAGGCCTTGTGGCCAGGGGCGATTGTCAGTGGGGGGCGGTAGAATAGAAGCAGTGTTCGAGGGTGTCGCCGGGAGGTCCGGACGGCGCCCTGACCGCGACAGGAGGATGTCCGTGCCCGCTGCCGCACTGAAGCCGAAGCCGCTGCCGACCCAGTCCACCGCGAAGCGTTCCGTCCAACTCGACCTGCCCTACGTGCCCGTGGAGAAGCGCCCGCTGCCGCCCGGACGCCCGCGGGACTGGTACGTCACGCACAACCGCCGCCTCAAGGCGATGCGGCTGGCCATCGCCCTGCTCGACTCGGGCGTCTACGTCCCGAACCAGGCCCGCAACGAGACGATCCGGAGCACGGCCGAGCTGATCGGCGTTCACGCGCCGTCGGACACGACGTGTCACATGGTGCGGGCGTTGATGCGGTACGCGCGCTGAGCTTGAGCTGTGGCGCCGGGTGCCCTGTGTTTCTTGGGCACCCGGCGTCGATGCGCGGACGTGTTTTCGGGGCGCCCGGCGTCGTTGCTCGCGTCACCAGGGGGTGGGTGGGCTCGGGGTGGCTCGCCCCAGGACCAGTGAACACGCGCCCCTACCCCGCCAACTCCCGCTCCACAGGCGTCCGGAACCTCGGCGTCACCCGAGTCGTCCCCACCCACCCCCGCAACCGTTCCGCCGCCGCCCCGATCGCGGTCTCCGCCTCCCGGCCGACGCCCTCCCGGTCGAGGATTCGCCACACGATCTCCCCATCGGGCCGCTGCGCCCAACCCCCCACCACACGCCCGTCCCACCACACCGTCGGCCCCACATTGCCGCTCCCGTCGAACAGCGCGGGGCGCAACTCCGGTGCCAGGTACCAGTCCCGCCCCTGCCATCCCATCGCCGTCGGATCGAGGCCCGGCAGCAGGGCCGCCCAGGGTTCGGCGGGGCCGGCCAGCGGAGCGAGGTCGCCGGCGGCGACGTAACCCGGCCCCTCGTCCAGGGTCACCGGCTCCGCGCCGATCGTCGTCAGCGCCCGGCGGACGTCCGTCACCCGCCACCCCGTCCACCACTTCAGGTCGGCCTCCGTGGCGGGGCCGCACGCCGCGAGCCAGTGGTGCAGCAAGGTCGACTGGGCCTCCACGACGTCCAGTTCGGGGTGTTCCGGCGCCACCGCCCAGCGGAGCTGGCTCGACGTCCAGCCGCCGAGCGGACGGCCCCGTACGACCTTCCCCTCGACGCCCAGCACCTTCAACAGCCGGGTCGAGACGGTGTGCACGCCCTCGTAGTTCTTCCCGGCCGCGTACGCGAACTGTTCCCTCAACCTCGGTTCGTCCAGGGCGAGTTCGGCCGCCGTCGCCTGACCGCGCCGGGCCAGCGCGGTCAGCAGCGAGCCCTCGACCTCCTTCAGCCAGGCCGCGTCCGGCGCCCCCGCCTTCGCCATGTCCTTGAGCAGCGCGGCCCGTTCACGCGCGGCGACGGCGAGTCCCGTCGAGGCGTGCACGACCGCGGTCAGCTCCGCGGGGAACACGAACACCGTGTGCCGCATGCCGTGCATACGGAGCAGGGTGCGGTCCTCGTACAGGGCGCGGGCGGTCTCCGGGACGGTGCTGGAGGAGTCGGCGAGGCGGGCACCCACGGCGAGGTACACCGTCGCGGGGTCCGTGCCGTGCAGGGCGACGAGGGAGGCGGCGACGGCTTCGGGGGTCGCGGCGCGGGTGCCGGGGGCGAGCCGGTGGCGGAGGGCGAGGCGGGCACGGCGTTCTGGGGTGGTGATGTGACGGGGGGTGCTGGTCATATCCGCCTCGGCTCGAAGACGTCCACTTCTCGACCGACAGTAGACGTTCACCCGATCGCCGCCCCCGGAATGCACCCCCCACGCCCACCCGGTTTCACTGCGTAGCAACAGGCGGCGGGACATCAGGAGGCGGCGGCATGCAAAGACACGGCACATGACCACACCGGCCGACCGAGCGGACCGGGGTCGCGCCGCGCGTAAACGCGTTGCCCGTTCCGCCCACGCCGGCTGGATCCCCGCCGTGGACCGCCCGGACCCCGTGGCCGTACTGGAACGACAGGGCCGGGACAGACTCCCGGAACTCCTCCCCATCCGGTACGGCCGCATGGCCGCCTCCCCCTTCGCCTTCCTGCGCGGCTCCGCCGCCGTGATGGCCGCCGACCTCGCGTCCCAGCCGCACACCGGCCTCACCGTCCAGCTCTGCGGCGACGCGCACCTCCTCAACTTCGGCCTCTACGCCTCCCCGGAACGCGCCCTGCTCTTCGACCTCAACGACTTCGACGAGACGTTCCCGGGCCCCTTCGAGTGGGACGTCAAGCGCCTCGCCGCGAGCGTGGCCGTCGCCGCCCGCGAGAACGGCCAGAGCGATACGAAGGCCCACCACGCCGCGCTGGAGGCGACAGCCGCGTACCGTACGGCCCTCCGCGGTCTGGCCCGCAAGGGCGAACTCGCCGTCTGGTACGAGCGGATCGACGCCGACAGCCTGCTGCCGCTGGTCCGTTCGGCCCGGCACCGCCGCCGGGTGGAGTCCAGCCTCACCCGGGCCCGCCGCCGCACCAGCCTGCACGCCGTGGGCAAACTGACCGAGACCGTGGACGGCCGCCGCCGTATCGTCCACGACCCGCCCCTGCTGGAACCGGCCGGCGCCGCCGACATGGCCTCCCTGCGCAAGATCTTCAGCGACTACCGCTCCACCCTCTCCGAGGAACGCCGTCTGCTCCTCGACCGCTACCGCTTCGTCGACGCGGCCCGCAAGGTCGTCGGCGTCGGCAGCGTCGGCACCCGCTGCTTCATCGTGCTGCTCGCCGGCCGCGACCAGGACGACCCGCTGTTCCTCCAGATCAAGGAGGCGCGGAAGTCCGTACTGGAGGAGCATCTGCCGAACGGCCCCTACGTCCACCCCGGCCACCGGGTCGTCGCGGGCCAGCGCCTGCTCCAGGCGGCCAGCGACATCTTCCTCGGCTGGATGACGGGACCGCAGGGCCGCGCCTTCTACTGGCGCCAACTCCGTGACATGAAGGGCTCCGCGGACGTCGTCGGTATGGGCCCGGGGGCGCTCACGGCGTACGCCCGCCTCTGCGGCAACGCCCTGGCCCGCGCCCACGCCCGCTCCGGCGACCGCGTCGCCATCGCCGCCTACCTGGGCAACACCGACACTTTCGAACGCGCCGTGGCGGACTTCGCCCTGTCCTACGCCGGTCAGACGACCGCCGACCACGCGGCCCTGGGAGCGGCGGTCGCGGCGGGCGTGATCACGGCGGCACCGGGCATCTGACCAGCCCCCTCACCCTCCACGAACACCCTCCACGAAAAAGAAGATGCACACCGAGTGACCGACTCCCTACGCTGGAGACGCATTGCGGAGCAGGTCACCACCGTTTCACGCAGGGCCGGCGTCACCCTGCGGAGTCGGCGCTAGTCTCTGTCGCACCCAACCCACCGACGGTCGGCCGCCCACCCCAGCGCCGTGTCGGGACACGTCCACACCGCTCAGACACCACACCCACGCCCACGGAGGCCCGTCATGGGCACCATCGTCATATCCGGGACCGTCGTCCTGGTCGTCCTGGGATTCGGAAACCACGTCTGGTGGCTCGCCGCCGTCGCCGTGCTCTTCCTCTACGTTCAGTACGGCAGGGACTCGACGTCGTCCACCTCATCGACCTCGTCCACGTCATCCACGTCGTCCGGCGCTTCCTCCTCGGGAAGCACCCCGTCGAGCTACCGCGCGTACCGCGACCGCCGTGACAAGCAGGCCAAGTGGGAGCGCCGTTACCAGCGCGAGCGCCCCCTGGAGTCCCGCCGGCAGGCGCGCGAGAAGAGCAAGTAGGAGAAGAGGCGCACGTAGGAGACCGGGGCGCCCGTCACAACCCGGGGGCGCCCCACACCGGGAACCACCGGCTCAGATCCTGCTCGATCCGCAGGTCGTTGCCGAGCATCGACTTGACCTGGAGTTCCAGCGAGCTGTCGCGCCGCTGACCGTCACCGGCCAGCGGCGCGAACGGGAAGAACGACCCGCGCTTGTACAGATAGACGAGCGCGAGCCGCCGGCCCCCGTCATCCTCGAACCCGGCCAGCGAGCAGAGCAGTTGAGGCCCGAAGCCGTTGACCTCCATCGCGCTGTTCACCGCGTGCAGATCGTTCACCAGCGCCGACAACTGATCCGGTGTCCGGCGCGAGACCAGCCACGAGTAGCCGTACGCATCCTGGGTCAACTCCACCGGCGGACCGGTGCGTTCGGCGTCCGCGTCCAGCAGCGCCTGGACCTCCCGGTGCGTCTGCTCGAACGCCCCGCCCTCCACCGTCGCGAAGCACACCGCACCGCGCCCGGTCGCCCGGAACCCGGCCGCCGCCTCCAGCGTCACCGCCGCCGAGGGCAGCGCGAACAGCTGGTCGAGATCGGGAGCGACCGGTTTCGTACGGCCGAGCAGGATGTCCAGCAACCCCATCCTCAGTCCGCCTTCCCGATGCCGGGCACCGCCGCCTCACCCAACTCGGCGGAGATCCGCCCCAGTTGGTCGAGCCGCTGCTCCAGGCTCGGGTGGGTCGAGAAGAACCGCGCGATACCGGGCTCGGCGCCGTTCGCCGGGCTGAAGTAGAAGGCGTTGAAGGCCTGCGCGGTCCGCAGGTCCTTGGTCGGGATCCGCGCGATGTCGCCGTCGACCTTGGTGAGCGCGGACGCCAGCGCCGAGGGCTTGCCGGTGAGCAGCGCCGCCGCCCGGTCGGCCGCGAGCTCCCGGTACCGGGACAGCGCCCGGATCAGCAGGAAGCTGATCGCGTACACGGCCGCCGAGATCCCCATGATCCCCGCGAAGACGGCCAGCGTGTTCTGGTCTTTCCGCCCCCGGAAGATCTGCGAATAGAACGCGAACCGGACCATGAGCCCGGCGAGCACGCCGAGGAACGACGCCACCGTGATCACGGCCACGTCCTTGTGCGCCACATGCGACAGCTCGTGCGCGAGCACACCCTCCAACTCGGCGGGCTCCAGCCGCCGTAGCAGCCCGGTGGTCACGCAGATGACGGCGTGATCGGCGTTCCGCCCGGTGGCGAAGGCGTTGGGCATGTCGATGTCGGAAACGGCGACGACAGGTTTCGGCATATCGGCGACGGCACACAGCCGGTCGATCACACCGTGCAGCTCGGGATACTCCTCCCGCTCCACGATCCGCCCGTGCATCGCGTACAGCGCGATCCGGTCGGAGAACCAGTACTGCGCGACGAGCAGCCCGCCCGCCAGCACCACGACCAGCACCCAGGACTTCAGCAACACGATCAGCGCGGCCACGAACGCCACGTACAACAGCCCGAGCAGGAACAGCGTCAGACCCATACGTACGGTCAACCGCCGGTCGCTCCGGAAGCGGCTCTGCATCTGCCATCACCCCGCAGTCAGGCACTCGTCCCACCGCCCAGTGTGCACCCGGCGCTTCCCATGAAGTGGTCCCGATCGGCCCTAGGCGGAGCAAAAGGTCGGCGGAACACCTGAGAATCCGATGAGCGCGAGCGGGAAGGCGAGGGCGCAGGTCAGCCGGGGAGCCCGGCCTCCCACAGCCGCCGCGTCAGCACGTACTCACTGAACAGATGCCGCGCCCGCCCGAGCAGCTCACCCACCTCGGGATCCCCGGGCGTCATCCCCTCCTCCAGATGCCACCGCTGCACCACCCGCGCACCCCAGGCCCGCACCTTCTCGTCCGGATCGTCGAGCACGGTCACGGCGGCCCGCAGCCGTACGATCCCGCCCCGCGCGTCCAACAGCCGGAACGCGCCGACGCGCACATGCCGGGGCCACCCTTTGGGCCACCCGCCCGCGAGCCGTTCCATGAGCCACCCGTCCGGCACCAGCCCGGCCGACGGCAACAGCGCGAGCGTCGCCTCCCGCACGACCCCGGGCGCCGGATCATCGAGCAACGGCAGCATCCGCCGTACGTCCACGACGTCCAGCAGCCGCAACCCGGCCACGGCCCGAGCCCGCAGCGCGGCGGCCGGATGCCCGACGAACCCCCACAACACCTCGGCATCACCCCGCCCACCACACTCGGCGAGCCCGATCACGGCCCCCGGCGCAGGTTCCGCCGCAAGGCACCGAGCCCGGTACAACGCCAACGGATCACCCTCACCCTGCCGCACGACATACCGCGCACAGGCCCGCACGACCCCGGACCGATCGGCGAGAAACCCCTCGGCTCGCTCCGTCGGCCCCGCCGCCCGCAACGCGGTGACGCCGGTCGCCCGGGCCCGCGGATTCCGCGCCCCGAGCAACGGCTCGAGCACCTCGTCGTAGCCGCCCGTCTTCGCCACGGTGGCCAGCGCGGCCTCCGCGCACAGGTTCTGTACGACGGCGTCGGTGTCCCGGGCGGCGGCGCGGGCGAGTTCGCCGGGGGAGAGGATCCCCTCCTCGACGGCGAGGCGATGGACGAAGCGGCGTACGGCACGGTCGGGGTGGACGAAGAGGGGAGCGAGCTGCTCACGGGACGCCGGCCGCAGCACTCCGCCGACCAGCTCGATGGCGAAGGCACCCCGCCCCCGCCGCCCGAAGAGCAGAATCAGCGGCGCGAGCGCGACGCCGGTCCCCACATCGAGGGACGCCCGGAGCAACTCCCGCGCCCGCTCCCGCACTTGTTCAACCCAGTCGGCACACCGAACGACCACCAACGGCAGCAACTCCGAGCACCCGACGGCCTGTTGGAGCGCGGCCTCCCGGATCCTGCCGTCGCGGTGGCACAGGTCGATCGCGAGTTCAGGCTCGGCGAGCCAGGCAGGCGCATACGGTTCGCACCGCAGCATCTCGTCCAGCCGAAGCCAGGCCAGGGGATCCCGACCGTCCATCTTCTCGTCCATCTCTAGTACGGCGCCCGGAAGTTGACGTACCCCAACAGCACAATGACCGCGACGACACTCCCCAACACAACAACCGTCGATATCCACGAAGACCGACGAGGCCCCACCCCCTCGGGCTCACCCCGGAACGGCACCGGCCCCGGAGGGTTCTCCTTCCACCGTGCGGCAAGCATCCGCGCCCGGGCGGACGGCTCCTTGTGCTCGGCCCCGTCGGCCCACTTGAGGTCGAACTCCCGCTCCTCGTCGCCCTGTTGCGCCATCCCCGTTACCTTTCTCGAACAACCGTGTCAGTGACGATGATCCCTGGCTGTAACCGGTCTGTGAAGCGAGTTCCGGGCGAGTGGGTTCTGGGCAGACGGCAGCGCCCCCGCCTCTCCGAGGAGAGACGGGGGCGCCGAGGGCACTGGGCCGGTTCGATCACACGTCGAAGTACAGCTCGAACTCGTGCGGGTGCGGACGCAGCTGCAGCGGTGCGATCTCGTTCGTGCGCTTGAAGTCGATCCACGTCTCGATCAGGTCGGGCGTGAAGACGTCGCCCGCGAGCAGGAACTCGTGGTCGGCCTCGAGGCGGTCGAGGACGGCCGGGAGGGAGGTCGGGACCTGGGCGACGCCCGCGTGCTCCTCGGGGGCCAGCTCGTAGAGGTCCTTGTCGATCGGCTCGGCCGGCTCGATCTTGTTCTTGATGCCGTCCAGGCCCGCCAGGAGGAGCGCGGAGAAGGCGAGGTACGGGTTGCCGGAGGAGTCGGGCGCGCGGAACTCGACGCGCTTGGCCTTCGGGTTGGAGCCCGTGATCGGGATGCGCATCGCGGCGGAGCGGTTGCGCTGCGAGTACACCAGGTTGACCGGCGCCTCGAAGCCCGGCACCAGGCGGTGGTACGAGTTCACCGTCGGGTTGGTGAACGCGAGCAGCGACGGGGCGTGCTTGAGGATGCCGCCGATGTAGTAGCGGGCGAGGTCCGACAGACCCGCGTAGCCGGCCTCGTCGTAGAAGAGCGGGGTGCCGCCGGCCCACAGCGACGAGTGGACGTGCATGCCCGAGCCGTTGTCGCCGAAGATCGGCTTCGGCATGAAGGTCGCGGTCTTGCCGTTGCGCCAGGCCACGTTCTTCACGATGTACTTGAAGAGCTGGAGGTCGTCGGCCGCGGCGAGCAGCGTGTTGAACTTGTAGTTGATCTCGGCCTGGCCGGCGGTGCCCACCTCGTGGTGCTGGCGCTCGACCTGGAGGCCGGACGCGGCCAGCTCCAGGGAGATCTCCGCACGCAGGTCGGCGAAGTGGTCGACCGGCGGGGTCGGGAAGTAGCCGCCCTTGTAGCGGACCTTGTAACCGCGGTTGTCCTCGACCGCACCGGTGTTCCAGGCGCCCGCCTCGGAGTCGATGTGGTAGAAGCTCTCGTTCGCCTTGGTCTCGAAGCGCACGCTGTCGAAGACGTAGAACTCGGCCTCGGGACCGAAGTACGCGGTGTCGGCGATACCGGTGGAGGCGAGGTACGCCTCCGCCTTCTTCGCCACGTTGCGCGGGTCACGGGAGTACTGCTCGCCCGTGATCGGGTCGTGGATGAAGAAGTTGATGTTGACCGTCTTGTCGCGACGGAAGGGGTCCACACGCGCGGTCGACAGGTCGGCGCGGAGCGCCATGTCGGACTCGTGGATGGCCTGGAAGCCGCGGATCGAGGAGCCGTCGAAGGCGAGTTCCTCGTCCGGGTCGAAGGCCGTCGCCGGCAGTGTGAAGTGCTGCATCACACCCGGCAGATCGCAGAATCGGACGTCGACGAACTTGACGTCCTCGTCCGCGATGAACTTCTTGGCCTCGTCGGCGTTCTGGAACATCCAGCTCCTCCTACTCCCGACCGTCCGTGCCGGGGTGGTAGTTCGTTCGTGCGGCCAGTGCGGTGGCACACGCTGGACCCGACCTTAGGGACGGGGGATTTCTCCAGCGTGACCCATTTGTTTCGCCCAAGTTAACCGGTCTTGGGCCCGCTGGCCCCTCCTGTCCGCATGGCAGAACGCGGGCAGTACCGTGGACGGGTGGACAACAGGGATGCAATCGGATCGTGGCTCTCCGGGCCCCGCGAGGCCGCGGAGCGAGCAGGTGTCGACTTCGGATACCGCGGCGAGCAGCTCGGTCTGCCCGAGGACGGCCCCGGCTCGATCGCCCGCCCCGGCCGTCGCCTCGGCGCCCTCGCCGTCGACTGGGCCCTGTGCCTGTTGATCGCATACGGCCTGCTCACCCACGGCTACAAGCCGGGCGCGACCGGCAACTGGGCGCTCCTCGTCTTCTTCGTCCTCAGCGCCCTCACCGTCGGCACGATCGGCTTCACCCCGGGCAAGCGCCTCTTCGGCCTCCGCGTGTACGCCCTCGACACCGGCCGCCCCAACCCCCTGCGCACCCTGCTCCGCACCGCCCTGCTGTGCATCGCGATCCCGGCCCTGATCTGGGACCGGGACGGTCGGGGGCTGCACGACCGGTTCGCGCGCACGGTGGAGGTCCGGATCTAACGGCAGTCGTACGACATCCAGCAGTAGTCCTACGACAGAGGGGCGCCCGGGACGATCTCCGGGCGCCCCCTTTGGCGTGCCGGGTGGGTGACGGTGGGGCTGTTACGGCCCGGGGTCCGGGGAGGGGCGGGCCGGGGCCGGGACACTGGCGCCGTTCCCTACGGAGGCGGTGCGCAGGATGCCAGCAGGCGACAAGTCGACGATCGTGACCCGGGCGCCGGGGGTCGCCGAGATCGCGGCCCGGCACACGGACGAGGCGGAGACCGCGCGGCGGCTCTCGCCGGAGGTGGTGCGGGCGGTACTGGACGCCGGGTTCGCGCGGCACTTCGTACCGGTGGCCCATGGCGGCGAGGCCGGTGGTTTCACCGAACTGACCTCCGCCGTCGGCCTGGTGGGGGAGGGCTGCACCTCGGCGGCGTGGGCGGCCTCGCTCGCCGCGTACGCCGGGCGGTACGCGGCGTTCCTCCCCGCGGAGGGCCAGGCCGAGATCTGGGCGGACGGCCCGGACGCCCTGCTGGCCGGCGCGCTCATGCCGTCCGGCAAGGCGGAGCCCGTGGCCGGCGGCTGGCGGCTGAGCGGTGAGTGGAAATACATCAGCGGGGTCCACTTCGCCGACTGGGCGCTCGCCTGCGCGGCGGTCCCCGCCGAGGGCCCGGCCGACCCCGACGCACGCCCCGAGGTGCGGTTCTTCGCCGTACCGCGGGCGGACTTCTCGATCGAGGACAGCTGGTTCACCGTAGGGATGCGCGGAACGGGCAGCGACACCCTGGTCCTCGCCGACGCCTTCGTGCCCGAACACCGCACCCTGGCGCGGTCGGTGGTGCACGCCGGCCGGGCGCCCGCCTCGGACGCCCGCTGCCACCTCGTCCCGATGCACGCCGTGAACGCGCTGCCGTTCGCCGCCCCGCTGATCGGCGCGGCCCGGGGTGCGCTGCGGGCCTGGATCGCCCGAACCGGTGCGCGCGTCGACCGCCGCGGCCAGGCCGTGGGCGAGAAGCCCTCGACCCAGGTCGCGCTGGCCCGCTCGGCCGCGGAGGTGGACGCCGCCGAACTGTTGATCCTCCGTACGGCGGCGATCGCCGACGGCACGGAGGAAAACCCACCGGGCGGCGAGGCCGCGGTCCGGGGCGCCCGGGACCTGGCACTGGCGGTGGAACTCCTGGTCTCGGCGGTAGACCGCGTCTTCCGCGCGAGCGGCACGTCCGGCCAGTCCTCGTCCGACCCGGTGCAGCGCTTCTGGCGCGACGTGAACAGCGCCGCGTCCCATGTCGCGCTCTCCTTCGAGACGACAGGCGCGGCCTACGGCGCCTGGGCGCTTTCCGGCGAGGAGAAGGCTGGGGCCGTGCGCTGAGCAGGCCTGGCGCTCCGGTCCCGGTTGCCGGTCGGGGGCGCTGCCCGCATAGTCGATCTGGACCCGGGTGGCGGTCCCGATCACTGTCGGTGAGCCGCTTCCGAGGCTGCCCCGAGGCTGCTGAACCCGCGGTGGCCTCCGCGAGGCCCGACAGGTGGTGCACCGTCATGCCGGAGCGTCAGGAAGTACTGGAAACCGCACGAGCGGCGGTGGCGCCGGAGGAGTTCCGGGCCGCGATGGCCCGCTTCCCCTCGGGTGTCGTGGTCGTCACCACGTGCTGCGAGGACGGAACCCCGCGCGGTTTCACGGCCAGCTCCTTCTGCTCGGTCTCGCTGGAACCGCCGATGGTCCTGGTCTGTCTGGCGAACTCCGCCGACTCGGCGCCGTCGTTCGGCCACTGCGACCGCTTCGCCGTGAGCGTGCTGGCCCCGGCTCACCGCCCGCTCGCCGTGCGCTTCGCGACCAAGGGCACCGACAAGTTCGCGTCGGGCGGCCTGCGCACCAGCCCGGACGGCCTGCCCACGGTCGACCGCGCCCTCTCCGAACTGGACTGCACCGCCCACGCACGACACCCGGCCGGGGACCATACGGTCCTCATCGGCCGGGTGACGGGAGTGCGACTGGGGGAAGGCTCCCCGATGGTGTATTACGACCGGGGGTTCAGGACCTTGGCCTGATGCGCCTGCTGTGCCTGATACGGCGGACCTGACATGACTGAGGGGCGCCCGGATTTGATCCGGGCGCCCCTCAGTCGTAGAAACCGTGTGTGCGGCTCAGCGGGCCTTGCCGCCGCCCTTCGGGAGCTTCATGCCCTTCGGCATCGGGCCCTTTGGCAACGGCATATTGCTCATCAGGTCGCCCATCGCACGCAGGCGGTCGTTCGTCGCCGTCACCTGCGGGCCGGTCAGGACCCTCGGCAGCTTCAGCATCGTCGTGCGGACCTTCTTGAGCGGGATCTGGCCCTCGCCCGTGCCGACCATCACGTCGTGCACCGGGACGTCCGCGACGATGCGGTTCATCTTCTTCTTCTCGGCGGCCAGCAGGGACTTCACCCGGTTCGGGTTGCCCTCGGCGACCAGCACGATGCCGGCCTTGCCGACCGCGCGGTGCACCACGTCCTGGCTGCGGTTCATCGCCACCGCCGGAGTCGTCGTCCAGCCCCGGCCGACGTTGTCCAGTACCGCGGCGGCAGCGCCCGGCTGGCCCTCCATCTGCCCGAAGGCCGCCCGCTCGGCGCGTCGTCCGAAGACGATCGCCGCCGCGAGGAAGGCGAGCAGCAGGCCGAGAATGCCCAGATAGATGGGGTGACCGAGCAAGAAGCCGATCGCGAGGAAGACACCGAAGGTGACAATTCCGACAGCCGCGAGTACAAGACCGATCGTCTTGTCGGCCTTGCGCGTCATCTTGTACGTCAGAGCGATCTGCTTGAGTCGCCCGGGGTTCGCAGCGTTTTCCGCTGTCGTGTCCTTCCTCGCCATGCGAGGAAGTCTACGTGCCCGCGGGAGCGCCGACGACGGCGGTGCCCGCAGGACGGGGATCAGGAGTGCGAGGTGAGGGCCTGCTCGATGACGAGCTGCGCCTCGACCCGGTCCTTGGCGCGGCGGCGGTCCTCCAGGACGGAGGTCCACGCGTTGCGGCGGGCGGTGCGCTGGCCGCTGCTCAGCAGCAGCGACTCGACCGCGCGCAGGGCGTCGGTGACGGACGGGATGGCGGTGGCACGGACGGGCGCGGCCTGCATCGTGGAGGTCCCCCCTCGGAACGGCTCTGGGTATGGGTCTACGTGCTGTAAATGCAGTGTCACTGTTTGGTGTTACCAGGGCGTGACCGACCGGTCAAACGCCAATGAAACCTTGATGCGTGGGGCCCAAACGCTGACGCGGCCCTGATGGGCGCCCTCATCTGGGAGGACGGTCAGGACCGCGTCGTAGCGAAGTGCTACCCGCGAGTAGCTGCTTGTGCGCGAATTCACACAGCCGTGGGCGAGTTGGGGCTGACCGAGGTCACACCGCTTGCGAGGCCACGTACGCGCCTCGCTTCTCGATCGCCATCTGGTACAGGCGCCCGGCGCGGTACGAAGAGCGCACCAGCGGGCCGGACATGACGCCGGAGAAGCCGATCTGGTCGGCCTCCTCCTTCAGCTCCACGAACTCGTGCGGCTTCACCCAGCGCTCCACGGGGTGGTGCCGTACGGACGGCCGCAGGTACTGCGTGATGGTCACCAACTCGCAGCCCGCCTCGTGCAGTTGGCGCAGCGCCTCGCTGACCTCCTCGCGGGTCTCGCCCATCCCGAGGATCAGGTTCGACTTGGTGACCAGGCCGTAGTCGCGGGCCTCGGTGATGACCTTGAGGGAGCGGTCGTAGCGGAAGCCGGGGCGGATGCGCTTGAAGATGCGCGGGACCGTCTCGACGTTGTGCGCGAAGACCTCGGGGCGGGACGAGAAGACCTCGGCCAGCTGCTCCGGGACCGCGTTGAAGTCGGGGGCCAGCAGCTCGACCTTGGTGCGGCCGGCCTCGCGGGACTCCGTCTGCTGGTGGATCTGGCGGACCGTCTCGGCGTACAGCCAGGCGCCGCCGTCCTCCAGGTCGTCGCGGGCGACGCCGGTGATCGTGGCGTAGTTCAGGTCCATCGTGACCACCGACTCGCCGACCCGGCGCGGCTCGTCGCGGTCCAGGGCCTCGGGCTTGCCGGTGTCGATCTGGCAGAAGTCGCAGCGCCGGGTGCACTGGTCGCCGCCGATGAGGAAGGTCGCCTCGCGGTCCTCCCAGCACTCGTAGATGTTGGGGCAGCCGGCTTCCTGGCAGACCGTGTGCAGGCCCTCGCTCTTCACGAGCGCCTGCATCTTCGTGTACTCGGGACCCATTTTCGCCCGGGTCTTGATCCACTCGGGCTTGCGCTCGATGGGGGTCTGGGCGTTCCGGACCTCCAGGCGCAGCATCTTGCGTCCGTCTGGGGTGACTGCGGACACATCGGCTCCCTGTAGCTTCGATTCTTCGGCGTACACCAGGGTACGCCCGTGATTTCCGACCCCCGCCTTGAGGCCAACCGCAGAGCGGAAAGTCACATTCCCGGGTCAGGCGGTCGCCTTCTCGATCTCCCGCGGCTTCGGATCCGCGTGCTCCAGTACGTCCTTCAGATGCCGCTCGACCACCGGCAGCACCTCGTCGATCGTCACGTCCCGGCCCAGCTCGGCGGCCAGTGAGGCGACGCCCGCGTCGCGGATGCCGCACGGGATGATGCGGTCGAACCAGCGGTTGTCCGGGTTCACGTTCAGCGCGAAGCCGTGCATCGTGACGCCCTTGGCGACGCGGATGCCGATCGCGGCGATCTTGCGGTCCTCGCGGCGCTGGCCGGCGTTCGACGGCGCGTACTCCGGGCCGTTCATCCGCGGGTCGAACTCCTCGTCCTGAAGCCGGGGATCGAAGTCCAGGGACAGCCCGCCGATCGACGGCCGCTGCTCCATGGGATCTCCCAGCACCCACACCCCGCTGCGCCCCTCGACCCGGCTGGTCTCCACGCCGAACTCCGCGCACACCCGGATCAGCGCCTCCTCCAGGCGTCGTACGTGCGCGACGACGTCCACCGGGCGGGGCAGCTGCTGGATCGGGTAGCCGACGAGCTGGCCGGGGCCGTGCCAGGTGATCTTGCCGCCGCGGTCCACGTCGATCACCGGGGTGCCGTCCAGCGGGCGCTCGTTGTCCTGCGTGCGGCGGCCCGCCGTGTAGACCGGCGGGTGCTCCAGGAGCAGCACGGTGTCGGGGACCTCGTCCGCGAAGCGGGCCGCGTGCACCCGGCGTTGCTCGTCCCACGCCTCCTGGTACTCGACGGCCTCCGCGCCGAAGCCCATCCGGACGAACCGCAACTCACCCACGGCAAGCGCCTCCTCAGCAGCACCTATGAGTCGTAAGGCACGAAACATGCCTACGCCACTGTACGACCGACCACTGACAGCCCACCGGGCGGTCGGAACCGTCAGCCCTACGACCAATCCTCACACGATCGGATGAATGCACGTCGGAATGTGCGACGGGATGCTTACGCTCCGCTACATTCGCGCCGTTCACGAGGCCAAAAGGGCTGCTCACAGGCAATCCGGGCAGGCAGCGACCGCACCGGTCGCTGTGAGGCCCGAAAGGCAGGAGACCGCACCGCAGATGACGGAACGACCCGCGCAGCGCACTCCCAACCGTCAGCTCGCCGCGCTCATCGCAGAAGCGGGGTTCTCCAACGCAGGTCTCGCCCGTCGCGTGGACCAGCTCGGTCTGGAGCACGGACTCGATCTCAGATACGACAAGACCTCCGTCACCCGGTGGCTGCGCGGCCAGCAGCCCAGAGGCACCACGCCCGCCCTCATCGCCGAGGTCTTCACCCGGCGACTCGGGCGCCGCCTCACCGCGCAGGACCTCGGGCTCGACGCGTGCGCGCCGGTGTACGCCGGGCTCGAATTCGCCGCGACCCCCGAGGAGGCCGTCGACATCGTCAGCGGGCTGTGGCGCAAGGACTCCGGCAGCCACGCCGAGCTGCGCAAGATCGCCTTCACCCCGGCCGGGCTCGTGGTGCCCAGCCGGGACTGGCTGATCGGCCGCGCCGACGATCGGGTG
Source organism: Streptomyces prunicolor NBRC 13075 (assembly GCF_000367365.1). Classification (GTDB taxonomy): domain Bacteria; phylum Actinomycetota; class Actinomycetes; order Streptomycetales; family Streptomycetaceae; genus Streptomyces; species Streptomyces prunicolor. Next base: position 51,498 of record NZ_BARF01000130.1, read on the forward strand.
GGCCGCGCCGAACCCGCCAACCGCGTGCCCCCACAGGGCCGCCCCGCCGTACCGCGCCAGCGCGGCCAGGCCGAACGCGGCCCCGGCCAGAAGGTCACCGGCGGCGACATCTCCGCGCTCCGCTCGGTCGGTGAACTCTTCCGCACCCTCGACAACGCCTACGGCGGCGGCCACGCCCGCCAGGCCCTCGTGCGCTACCTGGAGCACGAGACCGAACCGATGCTGCGCGGCACCTACGGCGAACAGACCGGCCGGCGCCTGTTCGCCGCGGCGGCCGACCTCACCCGGCTCGCGGGCTGGACGTCGTACGACATCGCCGCGCACGGGCTCGCGCAGCGGTACTTCGTGCAGGCGCTCCGCCTCTCGCAGGCCGCCGGGGACCGGGCCTACGGCTCGTACGTGCTCATGACCATGAGCCGGCAGGCCGTCTATCTCGGGCACGGGCGGGAGGCCGTACAGCTCGCGCGGGTGGCGCAGCAGGGGGTCGGGACCAGTGCGCCGCCCGTCGTGCAGGCGTTACTGCACTCCGTGGAGGCGCGGGCGCACGGGGTGCTCGGGGAGGTGCGGGCGTGCACCTCCGCGCTCGTGCGGGCCGAACGCGCCCTTGAGGCGGCGCGGGCGGGGGACGAAGTGCCTTACTGGGCGCGGTTCTTCGACGAGGCGCAGCTTGCCGACGAGTTCGGGCACGCGCATCGGGATCTCCAGCAGTTCCGGGCGGCCGCGCAGCATGCGGAGCGGTCGTTGCAGTTGCGGGCGCCCGCGTTTGCCCGAAGTCGGTTGTTCTGCCGGGTGGTTCTTGCCTCCGCTCGGCTCGGGCTCGGGGAGCTTGATCAGGCCTGTGTGCTGGGGGCGGAGGCGGCGGGGCAGGCGGCGGAGATGCGGTCGGTCCGGGCGGTCGAGTATGTGCGGGACTTCGAGCGGCGGCTCGAGCCGTACAAGGACGCGGCGCCGGTTCGGGGGTATCGCGACAAGGTCGCCGCGTACGGGTGAGGTGAGGGTGGCGCGTGGGCGGGACTGTGCGGCTCCGTTG
>NZ_BARF01000129.1 GCF_000367365.1 Streptomyces prunicolor NBRC 13075
GAGCGCGGCGGCGAGGACCGGGAAGGCCAGCAGCACGAGGACGGCGGTCAGCAGCACGTTCCACACGAAGATCGGCATGCGGAACATCGTCATGCCCGGTGCGCGCATGCAGATGATCGTGGTGATGAAGTTGACCGCACCGAGGATCGTGCCGAAGCCGGAGAACGCCAGACCCATGATCCACATGTCGGCGCCGATGCCGGGGGAACGGACCGCGTCCGACAGCGGGGAGTAGGCGAACCAGCCGAAGTCTGCCGCGCCTTGGGGAGTGAGGAAGCCGCCCACCGCGATCGTCGAGCCGAAGAGATACAGCCAGTAGGCGAACATGTTCAGGCGGGGGAAGGCGACGTCCGGGGCGCCGATCTGGAGCGGCATGATCCAGTTGGCGAAGCCGGCGAACAGGGGCGTCGCGAACATCAGCAGCATGATCGTGCCGTGCATCGTGAACGCCTGGTTGAACTGCTCGTTCGACATGATCTGCAGGCCGGGTCTGGCGAGTTCGGCGCGCATGAGGAGCGCCATGACGCCGCCGATCAGGAAGAACGCGAACGACGTGACCAGGTACAGCGTCCCGATCGTCTTGTGGTCGGTGGTCGTCAGCCACTTGATGCTCTTGAGGTCTCTCACGCCCCGCCTGTGTCCGCGCGCCGCCCGCACGTCACACTCGACGGACGCGAGGAGAATCACGAAATCGGGTGTGACGATCGCCCCGGTGCCGGACACGAACGGGACATGAGCAACGACGAGAACTTCGCCGCTGCCTATCGCGAGCACTACTGGGCGGTCAGCCGCTATGTTGCGCGGCGACTGGACGGGCGGAGCAGCGAGGTCGAGGAAGTGGTGGCGGAGGTCTTCACCGTCGCCTGGCGCCGCCGTGCGGATCTGCCGGCGGCTCCGTTGCCCTGGCTGTACGGCGTGGCCCGTAACTGCCTGGCCAATGCGGTGCGTGGGTACGGGCGGCGGCGTCGGCTTGTCGATCGGCTGGGCAACGACGAGAGCGCGCATGGGCGGCAGGTCGCGGCGGGGCCCGATGCGGAGGCGCCTGGTTCTTGGGTGCATGACGCGCTGGCGCGGTTGTCTCCGGCCGATCAGGAGGTGTTGCGGCTGACGGCGTGGGAGGAACTGGGCGTGGAGGAGGTTGCCGTGGTTCTTGGGTGTGGGGTGCGGGCTGCGGCTATGCGGTTGCATCGGGCGCGGCGGAGGTTGCGCGCCGAGATCGATCGACTCGCGGTGCTTGGAGGGGCGGGGCGATGAGCGTCGAAGGTGCCGCGATGTGTTGGTGGTCGGCTGCGGGTGCGTCGTGGCTGGTCGCGCAGTTCCCCGCGCCCCTTTGGGGCGCTACAGGTGGGGCGCTTTTCAGGTACCGCCCCTTTGAGGACCGTCTCCATGGCTGATGAACTCGAACTCCTGCGTAGCGCCAACCCGTTCACGAGCGACGGACCCCTCTACGGTGATGGGCCGCTCGATCATCACGCCGAGCGCCGGCTCAACAGGCTGCTGCACGACCGGCGTTCACGGCGGTGCCGACTGCTGTGGAGTCTTGCGGCCACCGTGGCCGTGGCCGCGACCGTGCTCACTCTGGTGCTGGGCGGGCCGAGCAGTACCCCGGCGGTGGCGGCTCCCCGCGCCCTGGTCGTGCAGGCGCACTCCACCCCCGTATCCCTGAAGCAGCTCGCCGCCCTCGCCGCGGCGGTCGCGGCCGACGGAACTCCCGCTCTGCGCAGGGGAACCCATGTGCAGTCGTGGAGCCTCGGCATGTCCGACGGCAAGCCGCCGGTCACCGTCCCCGAGGAACGCATCGTGCGCTGGAACGCGGACGACAGTCACACGGAGCGGGACATCGAGGACGGGCGTGTCCTCAAGGAGACGACGTTTCCGCCGAGTTGGAGTGATGTCCCGCCCGATGCCCGGCCGCCGCACGACGTGGCGGGACTGCGGGCGTACCTCCAGGAGACGGCGTACAGCAAGACGCCGTTGACCACCCCCGAACTCCTGTCAGCAGTGGGGGAGTTGCTGGACCACTGGACGCTCGGGGCGCGTGAGTCGGCGGCGTTGGCGCGGCTGCTCGCCGGGGCCGACGGGTTGCGGCCGGTGGGGGAGGTGACCGACCGGCTCGGGCGGCACGGGCAGGCGTATGTGTATCAGCGGTCCGCCAGCCGCCTGATGCTGATCATGGACCCGGCCACCGGCGCCGTACTCGGACTGGAGAACACCTTCACGAAGGACCAGCCCGAGTACGGGGTCAAGGCGGGGGACGTCATGGAGTACAGCGCGTGGACGCGCTGATCACACCCCGAGCTGCCGGGCGGCGGCGGTCACCGTCTGTTCCAGGAGCGTGGCGATCGTCATCGGGCCGACGCCGCCCGGCACCGGCGTGATCAACGAGGCGCGGTCGGCGGCGGATTCGAAGTCCACGTCACCGATGTTGCCCGCGTTGTAGCCGGCGTCGATGACGACCGCGCCGGGCTTGATGTCCTCGCCGCGGATCAGCCGGGGGCGGCCCACGGCGGCGACCACGATGTCCGCCTCGCGCACCACCGCCGACAGGTCCTGGGTGCGGGAGTGGCAGTAGGTGACCGTCGCGTCGCGGGCCAGGAGGAGCATGCCGGCCGGCTTGCCGAGGATCGCGCTGCGGCCTACGACGACGGCACGCTTGCCGGACGGGTCGACGTCGTACTCGTCGAGCAGCCGGATGATGCCGCCGGGTGTGCAGGAGACGAAGCCCGGCAGGCCGAAGCTCATCGTCGCGAACGACGCGAAGGTGACGCCGTCCACGTCCTTCTCCGCCGCGATCGCCTCGAACGCGGCCCGCTCGTCGATGTGTTCACCCATCGGGTGCTGGAGCAGGATGCCGTGCACGGTGGGGTCGGCGGAGAGGGCGTCGAGGGTGGCGACCAGTTCGGCGGTGGTCGTGGCGGCGGGCAGTTCCACGTGCCGGGACTCGATGCCGGCCTTGCGGCTGCGGTTCTGCTTCATCCGGACGTACGTGACGGAGGCCGGGTCCGCGCCGACCAGAACCGTCGCCAGACAGGGCGCCGTACCGGTGCGCTCCTTGAGGTCGGCGGCCTTCTTCGCGGTGTCCTCGACGATGCGCCGGGCGAGCGCGGTGCCGTCCATGAGCCGTGCCTGAGACATGATCCACTCCTGAGCTGGTTGACCAATCGCGCAGGCGCACGGCATCGACTCCGCGTGGGCCGCTCCACGGTGGTGCTCCACCTCAGCGCCAGTCACGACCCACGAACAGCCTAACCGAGGGTCCTACGGCCGGCCCTATGGCCTGTCTTACGGCCCTCAGGACCCGCTCTCCGCGGGCGGTGCCGTCGGGTCGACGCCGGCGAGGAATCCCCGGGCCTGTGCCGCGAGGCGTACAGCTCCGATGGCCTCCGCCCAGCGGGTGACCTCCGCCGCGAGCGCCCTGGCACCTGCCTCGTCGCCGGAGTCCCGGGCCAGGACGGCGAGCAGCAGTTGCTGGGAGAGGGTGCCGGGGACCGTGCCCGCGGCGGCGCCCAGCGTGGTCGCCCGGCGCCAGCGGTCCAGGGCGCGGGCGTGGTCACCGGCGTCGTGGTCGTGGTCGCCGAGGTGGCGTAGGGCCTCGCGGGCCAAGAGTGGGTCGTCGACCGACTCGGCGGCGCTCAGTGCGGACGCGTAGTGGGGCGGCGCGCCCGCCAAGTCGGCGAAGTGGTTGTCGGTGATCAGACCGAGGTACATCTCCGCCCAGCCCCGGCGTCCCTCGTCCGGCGCGCTGTCCCGCAGTGACTCCGCCTCGCGACGCAGGGACGCGAGGGCCTCAGGATCCTTCCCGTCGGGGCCCAACCGGAGCCGGCCGTCGACGACGAGCAACCGCCGGTAGGTGTTCCGCAGCCGCGCGAAGTCCAGGTCCCAGTCGCCGCCCGGGAACTCCTTCTCGGCCGCCTCGATACGTGCCGCCGCGGTGTCCGTACCGGCGAACCAGTCCTGCTCCAGGGCGACTTGGGCGGCGGCGCGGGCGATCCGCGCCCGGGGCTCGGGATCGTCGGTGGAGCATGTGTCGAGGAGACGGGAGGCGCGCTTCCATCGGCCCGTCACGCTCAACTCCTGTGCGGCGGCGATGAGTTCTTCGACGGGTATGACCGCGTTCGCTGTGGATGTCATGCCGGGGAAGGTAGTTAGGCGAAAAACTATCCACAAGAAAACTACTGCGGGAGGCAGACGGTGGGGGAAGTGGTGGAGGACTCGGTGGACCGGCACGTGGCGGTCTGGGTGAAGGAACTCGCCTGGATGGACCCGGTGAAGGAGGCGATCTTCTTCCGGCTGGCGATCCTCGTGCGTCATGCCGGTCGGACGCGACGAGACATCCTCGACTCCGACGGGCTCAAGCAGTGGCAGTACAAGGTGCTGCTCATGCTGCGCAGGCTAGGGCCGCCGTACGAGACGAGCCCCTCACATCTCGCCGAGCTGCTCGGGCTGACCAGGGGTGCGCTGTCGGCGAGGCTGGCGACCGTCGAGGAGGCGGGGCTGATCGTCCGTACCCAGGAGACGGGGGACCGGCGGCGGGTGCGGGTGCGGCTCACCGACGCCGGATACGCCGTGTTCGAGCAGCATGCGGCGGCGGAGGAAGCGGGCGAGATCGCGCTGCTCGCAGCACTGACCCCAGCAGAGCGGCGGACGCTCGCAGACCTGCTGCGGAAACTGGTGCTCGCCGCCGAGTCGTAGCCGAGCGCGCGGGTACCGTGCTCGCCGAGAAGGTCCAGGTCAGACGGGTGCTGATCCGGACCTTCGGCATCAACCTCGCTATCCGTCCCATGCCTGGATCATCGTCTGCCGGGTGATCTTGCCGTCCTCCAGCAGGAGCATCGACTCGGCGAGGACCCTGGCCCCGTCCGGGTACTGACACGACTCGCTGTAGGCGACCCGGTCCCCTTGTACGACGCACTCCTCCAGCTTGTGTGTCATGTCACGGCTGTAGACGTCGGCGAGCATCGCGCCGATCTCGTCCCGGCCGTGCAGGACCTTGGGGTGACTGGGCTGGGTCTGGTGGTCGACGACGTGGATCTCGGCGTCGTCCGCGTAGAGCGACAGAAGTGTCGCCGCTGTGTGGTCTTCGATGCCCCGGCGCAGGGCTTCGGAGTCGAAGCCGGGGCGTGCCGCAGTGCCCATGGTGACCTCCTCGGAGGGCCGCGGTCCACACAGGAGCGAGCCGCGACGGGCCTCTCCTACGAGACTCCTCCGTCGCGCCGGGGTCGGCAAACGCAGCGGCGCGCTCCGCCTCACGGGTGAGCGGCGTCCGGTACCCGTGACCGCGCGGGGACCGGACGCGTTGCTGAGGGCATGATCTCAACACGACGTATTGCCGCCGCCGTTGGTCTCGCCGTCGGGGTCACCGGCCTCGTCGCGCCGATGGCGAACGCCGCCGACGCGCCCGCCTTCAGGGACGGCAAGGTCAGCCCCGTCGCCCTGCTGGACTCGCTCGCGGTGAGTGAGATCCCCGCCGAGCACCAGGCGGAGATCCCGAAGGTCGCCAGTCAGCTCCAGGGCATGAACCACCTGAACGACCTCCAGCAGCTGCACCAGGTCACCGACCTCGCCGCGCCGGTCACGGGACTCCTCCCCAGCATCGAGCCGTGAGCCCGCAGCGCTGATCCCGCGGAGCACACAGACCTTGAGGGCCGTCCGGAAACGGGCGGCCCTCAGCCGTTTCCCGAGGTCAGCCCGTCGTCGCCAGGAACTGCGTGGCCGCCAGCTCCGCGTAGAGCGCGTCGGCGGTCACCAGTTCCCGGTGCGTGCCCACCGCGCGGACGCGGCCCGCGTCCATGACGACGATCCGGTCCGCCATCGTCACCGTGGACAGCCGGTGCGCGACGACCAGGACCGTCGTCGTACGGGCCACATCGGCGACGGTGTCGCGCAGGGCCGCCTCGTTCACCGCGTCGAGCTGCGAGGTCGCCTCGTCGAGGAGGAGCAGCCGGGGGTGGCGCAGGAGCGCGCGGGCGATGGCCACGCGCTGGCGTTCGCCGCCCGAGAGGCGGGTGCCGCGGTGGCCGACCAGGGTGTCGATGCCCTTCGGAAGGCGGGCGATCAGGCCGTCGAGGCGGGTCGTCTTCAGGACGCGGGTGACGGCGGCGTCGTCTGCGTCCGGGTTGCCGAGCAGCAGGTTGTCGCGCAGAGAGCCGGACAGGACCGGGGCGTCCTGCTCCACATAGCCGATGGCGGACCGGAGCCCGGACAGTTCCCACTCCGCGAGGTCCCGGCCGTCGAGGGTGATGGCGCCGGACTCGGGGTCGTAGAAGCGCTCGATGAGGGAGAACACGGTGGTCTTGCCCGCGCCGGACGGGCCGACGAACGCTGTCATGCCCTGGGCCGGTACCTCGAAGGTCACGCCGTGGTGGACATAGGGGAGGTCGTCGGCGTAGCGGAAGCGGACGCCGTCGAAGGCGAGGGCCGCGGGTTCGGCGCCGGGGGAGGGCAACTGGGCGGGCAGGGACGGGGGTTCGGCGGGGAGTTGGAGGGCCTCCTGGATGCGGGAGAGGGCCGCGGTGCCCGTCTGGTACTGCGTGATCGCGCCGACGACCTGCTGGATCGGCTGCATCAGGTAGAAGACGTAGAGGAGGAACGCGACCAGTGTGCCGACGTCGATCGAGCCCGTCGCCACCCGTGCGCCGCCCACCGCGAGGACGGTGATGAAGGCGACCTGCATCGACAGGGCCGCTGTATTGCCCGCGGCGGCGCTCCACTTGGCGGCCCGCACACTCTGCCGCCACGACTCCTCGGCCGCCGCGTGCAGGGTGCGCTCCTCGCGGTCCTCGGCGCCGGACGCCTTCACCGTGCGCAGCGCGCCCAGGATCCGCTCCAACGAGGCGCCCATCACGCCCACCGCGTCCTGTGCCTGCCGGCTGGCCCGGTTGATGCGCGGCAGGATCAGGGTGAGCACGGTGCCCGCGCCCGCGATCACGGCGAGGGTGACGCCCAGCAGCACCGGGTCAACGATGCCCATCATCACGACAGTTGCGACGAGCGTGAGCCCTCCGGTGCCGAGCCCGACCAGCGAGTCCGTGGTGACCTCGCGCAGCAGAGTCGTGTCCGAGGTGATGCGGGCCATCAGGTCGCCGGGCTCACTGCGGTCCACGGCGGAGATCCGCAGCCGCAGCAGATAAGACGACAGCTTGCGTCGGGCACCGAGCACCACCGACTCCGCGGTACGCCGCAGAACGTATGAACCCAGCGCGCCCAGCGCCGCGTTGGCGACCACCAGCGCCGACATCGCGAGCAGCGCCCCGGTGATCGTCCGGTCGTGCGACAGGTCGTCGATGAGTCCCCGCGCCACCAGCGGCAGCAGCAGCCCGGTGCCCCCGGTGACCAGCGAGAGCAACGCGCCCGCCAACAGGGCCCAGCGGTGCGGCCGTACGTAGTCGAGGAGCAGCCGCCAGGCCGGCGGGGCGCTCTGAGTCCCTGCGATGCTCACGGTGCTCCTCGGGAATCGGTCGGAGCGTTCAGGCTACGTCGGTCACCGCCCGGGATGAGAAGGACGGTGGCGGTGACGGCCGTGGTGGTACGCGTGGGCCTTACCGATCAGTCACGCGTAGGGTCGTAGGCAGGGACAACGGCCGACGAAAGGGTTCAGGACCATGGCGCAGGAAGTACGCGGCGTGATCGCACCGGGCAAGAACGAACCGGTCCGGGTCGAGACGATCGTCGTGCCCGATCCCGGACCCGGAGAGGCCGTGGTGAAGGTACAGGCCTGCGGGGTCTGTCATACCGACCTGCACTACAAACAGGGCGGCATCAGCGACGACTATCCCTTCCTGCTCGGCCATGAGGCGTCCGGCGTGGTGGAGTCGGTCGGTGAAGGCGTCACCGACATCGCCCCCGGCGACTTCGTGATCCTCAACTGGCGTGCCGTGTGCGGGAATTGCCGCGCCTGTCTGCGTGGCCGCCCCTGGTACTGCTTCAACACCCACAACGCCAAGCAGAAGATGACCCTCGCCTCGACCGGTCAGGAGCTGTCCCCGGCCCTGGGCATCGGTGCCTTCGCCGACAAGACCCTGGTCGCGGCCGGACAGTGCACCAAGGTCGATCCGGCCGTCTCTCCGGCGGTCGCCGGGCTGTTGGGCTGCGGGGTCATGGCAGGGATCGGTGCCGCCATCAACACGGGCAACGTCGGGCGCGGTGACACGGTCGCGGTCATCGGGTGCGGTGGCGTCGGTGACGCGGCGATCGCCGGGTCCCGGCTCGCCGGTGCGGCGCGGATCATCGCCGTGGACATTGATGACCGCAAGCTGGAGAAGGCCCGCTCCATGGGGGCCACGCACACCGTCAACTCCAAGGCGAGCGACCCCGTCGAGGCGATCCGCGAACTGACCGGCGGCTTCGGCGCCGACGTCGTCATCGAGGCGGTCGGCCGCCCGGAGACGTACAAACAGGCCTTCTACGCACGCGACTTGGCGGGCACGGTCGTCCTCGTCGGAGTCCCGACCCCGGAGATGAAGCTCGAACTCCCGCTGCTGGACGTGTTCGGGCGCGGTGGCTCGCTCAAGTCGTCCTGGTACGGCGACTGCCTGCCCTCCCGCGACTTCCCGATGCTCATCGATCTGCATCAGCAAGGGCGCCTGGACCTGGCCGCGTTCGTGACGGAGACCATCCAACTCGACGAGGTGGAGAAGGCGTTCGAGCGGATGCACGGCGGCGATGTGCTGCGTTCGGTGGTGGAGCTGTGATGGGCGCTCGCATCGAACACCTCGTCACCTCGGGCCAGTTCAGCCTCGACGGCGGTACCTGGGACGTCGACAACAACGTGTGGATCGTCGGCGACGACCACGAGGTCGTCGTCATCGACGCCGCCCATGACGCCGACGCCATCGTGAAGGCGGTCGGAGACCGTCGGCTCACCGCGATCATCTGCACCCACGCCCACAACGACCACATCGACGCGGCACCCGAACTCGCGGACCGCACCGGCGCCACGATCTGGCTGCACCCCGACGACCTGCCCCTGTGGAAGCAGACCCACCCGGACCGCGAGCCCGACGCGCATCTCGCCGACGGCCAGGTGATCGAGGCCGCGGGCGCCGACCTGAAGGTCCTGCACACGCCGGGGCACGCGCCCGGCGCGGTGTGCCTCTACGATCCCGGGCTCGGCACGGTCTTCACCGGCGACACGCTCTTCCACGGCGGGCCCGGGGCCACGGGACGGTCGTACTCCCACTTCCCGACGATCATCGACTCCATCCGCGACCGGCTGTTGACCCTCCCGCCCGAGACGAAGGTGCTCACCGGGCACGGCGACTCGACGACTGTCGGTGCGGAGGCCGCGCACCTGGAGGAGTGGATCGCGCGGGGGCACTGAGACACCCGTTAAAACCCGACAGAAGGTGTCCGGCTTCTCCTGCACGATCGACAGGACAGCACGTCGAACGAGCACGGGAGGTCGGACATGTCGGGTCCACTGGAAGGCAAGGTCGCGCTGGTCGCGGGGGCGACGCGCGGAGCGGGGCGCGGGATCGCCGTGGAGTTGGGCGCGGCCGGTGCCACCGTCTACGTGAGCGGTCGCAGCACTCGTGCCAAGCGGTCCGAGTACGACCGGCCCGAGACCGTCGAGGACACCGCCGACCTCGTCACCGCGGCCGGCGGCCAGGGCATCGCCGTACCCACCGACCACCTGGAGCCCTCGGCCGTACGGGCCCTCGTCGACCGGATCGACGATGAACAGGGCCACCTCGACCTCCTCGTCAACGACATCTGGGGCGGCGAGCACCTCTTCGCCTGGGACACCCCCGTCTGGGAACACGACCTCGACAAGGGGCTCCGCCTCCTCCGGCTGGCGGTCGAGACGCACGCGATCACCAGCCACCACGCGCTGCCCCTGCTGCTGCGCGGGCCCGGTGGCCTGGTCGTCGAGATGACCGACGGGACCGCCGAGTACAACCGCGACACCTACCGCGTCTCCTTCTTCTACGACCTCGCCAAGTCGTCCGTCCTGCGCATGGCCTTCGCCCTCGGCCACGAACTCGGCCCGCGCGGCGCCACGGCCCTCGCGCTGACCCCGGGCTGGCTGCGCTCGGAGATCATGCTCGAACAGTTCGGCGTGCGCGAGGACAACTGGCGCGACGCCCTGGAACGCGTCCCCCACTTCGCCATCTCGGAGACCCCGCGCTACGTCGGCCGCGCCGTCGCCGCCCTCGCCGCCGACCCCGAAGTGGCCCGCTGGAACGGGCAGTCACTGTCCAGCGGCGGACTCGCCCCGGTGTACGGCTTCACGGACGTGGACGGGAGCCGCCCGGACGCGTGGCGATACCTGGTGGAGGTGCAGGACGTGGGGAAACCGGCGGATGCGACCGGGTACCGGTGAGGTACGAGGACGGTCACTCCTGGGGCGTCAACCAGCGGCCCGAGTGACCGGGCGGCAGTGCCAGGTCGTCCCGTACGGCCGCGTAGTAGCCCTCGCGGCCGGCGCGTTGACGGTCCATCAACTCCCGCCACGCGTCCGGGTCATGGGTCTCCGTGCGCATGAACCGCTCCATCTCCATCACCGCGGTGACCCACACCCGGGCCTGCTCCACCACCTCCGGACTTCCCAGCAGGATCAGCGCCTCGCCGGAGGGATCGCGGCCGACGGTCGCCTCGGCCAGCAGTGGTTCCGCCTCCGTCAGGTTCAGCGGGTGCGGGTGTGGGTCGTTGCCGAGATGGGACGCGACCCGGTAGGCCAAGGTCACGGACTTCTTCAGCGTCCGGGCGTACTCGGCGTACACCTCCAGCCGCCGCTCCTCCCAACGGGCCGCCCGCTCACGGCGGAACCTCGCCTGATCGCCCCGCACGATCGCCACGTACGAGCCGAGGGCGCCGATCACGACGCCGATGAGCGCGGGCAGTTGCTGGAGGAACGCGTTCATGTCCGCACGCTACCTGCCGAGTTGATCGTTCCGGCAGTACGTTCGGGTCCATGACTGACACAACGCGCTTCGAGGGGTACGGAGTTCTCGTCACCGGTGCGGCCCGTGGCATCGGCGCGGCCATCTCCCGGCGGCTCGCGGAGGAGGGAGCGCGGGTGCTGGTGACCGACGCCGATCTGCCCGAGGCGGAGAAGACGGCGGCGGCACTGCGCGAACTCGGGCTGGCGGTAGAGGCGTTGGGCTGTGATGTGGGGGACCGGGAGGCGGTGGAGCGGGCCGTCGCCCGGGCCGTCGAGTCCTTCGGGTCGCTCGACGTCCTGGTCAACTGCGCCGCGCACTGCACGCCCGACGTCCCGCTCTTCGAGGACGAACCGGACGGCGAGTGGGCGCGTGACCTCGACGTCACGCTGACGGGCACGTTCCGCTGCTGCCGCGCCGCGCTGCCGCACCTGGTCGCCTCGGGACGCGGGGCGATCGTCAGCATCGGTTCCGTCAACGGCGCCCAGGACTTCGGCAACCACGCCTACAGCGCCGCCAAGGCCGGACTCGTCTCCCTGACCCGCACCCTCGCCGGACACGCCGCCCGGCGGGGTGTGCGGGTCAATCTGGTGGTGCCGGGCACGGTCCGCACCTCCGCGTGGGAGGGCCGGGACGCCGAACTGGACCTGTTGAGCGGGCTGTATCCGCTCGGCCGGGTCGGTGAGCCCGAGGACATCGCCGCGGCTGTCGCGTTTCTCGCCTCGCGCGACGCCTCGTGGATCACCGGCACCACGCTCACCGTCGACGGAGGGGTCACCGCGGTCAACACCGGGTTCCGCAGGGCGCTTTCAGAGCAGGCGAGCGAGGGGCGGTGAGTCAAGCGCCGCCAGCACCCGGTCCGTATCGGCCTCGGACGTACGCCAGTTGCTGAACGCGGCGCGCAGCGCGGGTGTCCCGTCGTAGACCGTCGGGGTCAGGAACGCCTCGCCGGTGGCGGACACGGCCTCCGCAACCGCCGCCACCCGCTCCTGGGTGGGGTTCTCGGCCAGGGTGAAGCAGACGACGTTCAGCCGGACCGGCGCCGACAGCCGCAGGCCCGGGAGCGCGGCGATGCCCTCGGCGAGACGGTGGGCGAGGGCGACGTTGCGCTCGACGATCTCGCGGTGGCCGGCGCGACCGTAGGCCAGGAGGGAGAACCAGGCGGGGAGGGCGCGCAGTCGGCGGGAGTTCTCGGGGGTGAGGTGGAGGAAGTCCGGGTCGCCCGTGGGCAGGCCCAGGTACGGGGACGCGTTGTGGAACACCCTGGTCTGGAGGTCACGGCGGCGGGTGAACTGGACGGCCGCGTCGTAGGGCACGTTGAGCCACTTGTGGAGGTCGACGCAGACCGAGTCGGCCGCGTCGAGGCCGTCGACGAGGTGGGCGTACGTGGGGGAGAGCGCGGCGAAGCCGCCGAACGCGGCGTCCACGTGCAGCCAGAAGTCGTGCCGTTCCTTGAGGGCCGCGATCGCCCGCAGGTCGTCGAAGTCGACCGTGTTCACCGTGCCGGCGTTCGCGACGACGATCGCCGGGCGGCCGTCCAACTCGGCCAGGGCGGTGTCCAGTTGGGTCACGTCGACGGCCTCGCGGTTGCCGGCGAGCACGGGCACGTGGCGCAGTCGGTTGCGGCCGATGCCCAGCACGGACAGTGCCTTGGTGACGCTGGAGTGCGGGCTGCCGGAGAGCACGTCGACCGGGCCGAGCGCGGCGAGCCCGTCCCGGGACACGTCCACGCCCAGGCGCTCGCCGAGCCACTCGCGGGCGATCGCCAGGCCGACCGTGTTGGACATGGTCGCGCCGGTGACGAAGGCCCCGGAGTGCGCCTCGCCCAGCCCGAACAGCTCGCGCAGCCAGCTGACCGTCTCCCGCTCGAGCGCCGCCGCCCAGGAACCGGCCGCCCCGGACACGTTCTGGTCGTACGCGCTGGTCAGCCAGTCCCCGGCGACCGACGCGGGCGTCGCACCACCGGTCACGAAGCCGAGGTAGCGCGGGCCCGCCGACCCGGAGAAGCCGGGCGCCCACCGCTCGGCGAACCGGGCGAGAGCCGCCTCGCCACCGGCCCCCTCGACCGGCAGCGGCTCCCGGTCGGGCGCCTTGCCGAGCCGGACGACCGGCCGCTCCGCCACTCCGCCCAGCTCACGGGCGGCGATATCGCGGGCGGACTGGAGGAGCGCGGGGAGCCGGGAGAGATCGTCGGCGAGCGTGCGGTGCATGAGCGGCAGCGTAGGCGGAGGTGGCGGGTGGGGTATCGGGCCACTTTCGGGGAACTGGACTGGTGGGTGGGCAGCGGCCACCGGTGCGCACACTGACCGTCGAGCGAGGAATGTCACCGTTTCGTCGCAGCGTGACCCGGGCTACAACCTCGACCGCCATACTCCGGTCTAGGTGGCAGAGATCGCAGTTCTTGCTGAGGGGGAGGGTTCGACATGGGGGACATACGCAGACGAGGTGCCGTGGTGCTCGGTATCACCGGGCTGGTGGCACCGCTCACGCTCGCGCTGGGCAGCGCTCCGGCGCAGGCGGCGACGAGCTGTACGACGCAGAAGGGGCCGTACCAGAAGCAGGTGGAGAAGTTCCTCGGCCGGCCGGTCGACGGGAAGCAGTCCGCCGCCGACTGCAAGGCCATCAAGGCCTTCCAGACCAAGCATGGCATCACGCCGAACATCGGCTACGCGGGGTCCGTCACCTGGGGCGTGATGGACCTCATGAACAAGCAGAAGGCCGTGGGCAACAAGCCCAACGCGGCCGGCAAGTGCCCGACCAACAAGGGCCGGATCGCCTGCGTCAACCTCACGCTCCAGATCAGCTGGATCCAGGACGGCAGCCGGCTCGTCTACGGCCCGGTCCCGGTGCGCACCGGCCGCAACGGCTACGAGACCCGCACCGGTCTGAAGAAGATCTACTGGCGGGACATCGACCACGTCTCGAACATCTACAACGTGCCCATGCCGTACAGCCAGTTCTTCGACGGTGGCCAGGCCTTCCACTCGGTCGGCCTCAGCATGTGGAACCCGCCGGGCTCGCACGGCTGCGTCAACATGACCAAGACCACCGCCAAGAAGTACTGGTCGCTGCTGAAGAACGGCGACGACGTCTTCGTCTACGGCCGCAAGCCGGGTACCTGATACAGCCGCAAGCCGGGGACCTGACATTCGGTCACCCGGCTTGCGTGACAGCCGAGTTACTCGGGCGCGTCCCCGAAGTCCGGGATCTCCAGCCTCGCCCCGCCCTGCCGTGCCGAGTCGTGCGCGATGACACCCGGCAGGGTGTAGCGGGCCGCGACCCACGCGTTCACGGTCGGCAGGGTGCGGGAGTTGACCGCGGTCACGAAGTCGTCCGCCAGGAAGTGGTGGCTGCCCTCATGGCCGTTGTGCAGGTTGTCGAACTCCCGCGGGAGCCGCGACCGGTCGTGCACCGGCGCCGAGCCCGAGGTGAAGGCGGCCCGGAGATCCGGCGCGATGTGCTGGAGTGACGGATCGTCAGGAGACATGGTGGGCTTGGGCTCCAGCAGCTCGCTGATGTCCTGCACCCCCTTCTTGTCCTGCCAGAAGGCCACCGTCGCGAGCTGCTCCATGCTCGCCTCCGTACCGAAGAACCGGAAACGCGACTCCCGGATCTGCGAGGGATAGCCCACCCGCCGGAACTCGTTCGTACGGAACGAACCGCCGCCCGCGACCTCGAACAGCGCGGTGGCGTTCGAGAAGTCGTTGCCGAACTGGCTGACCTCCTTGTCGAAGACCCCGTCCCCGCGCTCGTCGACCACACCGATCGCCGACACACTCACCGCGTGCGTCTGCCACGCGCCGAGCACCCCGCCCACCGAGTGTGTCGGGTACAGCAGCGGGGGATAGCTGGCGGTGGCCTTCCAGCCCTCGCCACCGCTGTACTGGTACGCCTCGTAGAACCCCAGATCCATGTCGTGGACGTAGTCGCCCTCGGCGTAGAAGATCCGCCCGAAGGCGCCCTCCGCGATCTGGTTGCGGGCGTGCACGGTCGCCGGGTTGTACTGGCTGGTCTCGCCCATCATGTACGTCAGTCCGGTCGCCTTGACCGCGTCGATGATCGCCGCGATCTCCTCGGTGCTGATCGCCATGGGGACCGCGGAGTACACGTGCTTGCCGGCGCCGAGCCCCTGGAGGACCAGGGGGCCGTGCGTCCAGCGCTGGGTGAAGATCGCGACGGCGTCGACGGCCTTCGAGTCCAGCATCGCTTCGTAGGAGGGGAAAGTGCCCGCCAGCCCTTGTTCGGCGGCCAGTTGCTCCGCCCGCTCCGGCAGGAGGTCGGTCACATAGACCTCACTCACGCCCGGGTGGGCCTGGAACAGTCTGGCGAACTGGCCCGAGAACTGGCCTGCTCCGACGATGCCGAGGGAGAACGTCATAGGTGCGTGTCCTTCTCTGACGAGATTTTCGCTGACTCATGAGTCGTCGACCGATGAGTCACTGACCAAGGATGAAGTTGATCTGCTTGTTGGTCTTGCTCAGGCCGCTCACCGGTGCGTCATTGGCGTAGACGTCCTGCATGGCGGGGCGCATCAACGCGTACACGTCCGCCGAGTAGTTGGTGATCGGGAAGGAGAAGGTGGAGAAGTCCTTTTTGTCGGCGACCGGCCGCGTGAAGGCCGTGACGTCGATGCCCTTCTTCTTGTAGGCGGCGACGGCGGCCTTCGTGCCGTCCGGGGTCGCGGGGAAGACGATGCCGTAACTCCCCACCGTCTTCTGGCAGTTGTTCGACGACAGATAGGTCACCCACTTTCGTGCGCCCGCCTTGTTGGGGGCGTTCTTGGTGATCGAGTCGGCCAGTCCGTTCATCATGGTCGCCCGTTTCCCGGTCGGACCGGTAGGGGTATACGCGGTGCCGATCTTGATGCCCTTGGCCGCGGCGTACGTGGAGATCATCCAGGCGCCGTCGAACGCGGTCGCCGCCTTGCCCGCCGCGATCTGGACGTTGGGCGGGTTGGCGCCGTCGCTGTAGTCCGTGAACGGCGCGAGATAGCCCTTCTTCGCCAGACCGAAGTACCACTTGACCGTCGACTGATAGGTCTTGCTGTCGTACTGGTACTTCGTGCCCCAGCGGGTCTTGTCCGTGTAGTTCCAGCCGGCCGAGGCGGTGAAGGGACTCCACGTCGTCTGCCCGTCGGAGTCGCCGGCGCCCCCGGTGGCCATGCCGTACACCTTGACGTGGTGCTTGTCGAAGCCCGGTTCGTCGCCGCGCTTGCCGTTCTTGTCGATGGTGAGGTGGGCGATGGCCTTCTCGAAGGTGCCGCCGTCCGTCGGGTTCCAGGAGAGGCTGTTGAGCTGATCGGCGCTCAGGCCCGCCGACTTGGCCATCTTCTGGTTGTAGAAGAGGGCGACCGTGTCCCAGTCCTTGGGCGTGCCGTACTGATGCCCGTCCTGGCCCTGCCAGTTGGCGGCGAGACCCGGCTGATAGGCCGACGCGTCGATGTCGAGGTCGTCCAGCGGCTGGAGCACCTTCAGGTCGGCGAACTGGCCGAACTTCTGGATGTGGTCGGTGAACACGTCCGGCTGGGTGCCCGCGATGAAGCTCGCGGTGAGCTTGGTCCAGTAGTCGGCCCAGCCCAACTGGGTGATTTTCACCTTGAGTCCGGGGTTCTGCTGCTCGAAACCCTTCGCGCAGGCCTGGTAGGCGGGGAGTTGGTTGGCGTCCCACAGCCAGTACGTCACCGTGTCCGAGGCCGAGCCCACGGAGTCGCCCTTCGCGCAGCCCGCCGTCAGGGACAGCGCGAGCGCCCCGGTCAATGCCATGACCGTACGAAATCGCATGCCCTGCCCCTTACTTGATTCCGGTGAAGCTGATGGAACTCACGATGCGGCGCGCGAACACCCCGAAGAGCACGAGCATCGGGAGCGCGGCGATCAGGGTCGCCGCCATCAGGCCCGACCAGTCGTAGCCGCTCTGCGGGGTCTGCGAGCGGAAGATCGCCAACGCCACCGACAGCACGCGCGAACTGTCGCTGTACGACACCATCAGCGGCCAGAAGTAGTCGTTCCAGGACGTGATGTACGTCAGCACGCCCAGGGTGAGGACCGGCGTGGACGCCATCGGCAGCAGGACCCGGAAGAAGACCCGGACCTTGCCCGCGCCGTCGAGCAGGGCGGCCTCCTCGACCTCGCGCGGGATGTTCATGAAGAACTGCTTGAGGAAGAACACCGCGAACGGCGTCATGAACATCGTCGGCAACGCGATCCCCAACAGGGTATCGACGAGCCCGAGTTGCTTGATGAGGACGAAGTTCGGCAGCAGGGTGAAGATGGCCGGCACCATCAGTCCGGCCAGGAAGAGACCGAACATCCGGTCCCGGCCGCGCCAGCGGAGGCGGGCGAAGGCGTAGGCGGCCATCGCGGAGAAGAACACCTGGCAGACGGTGACCAGGGTCGAGACGACCACTGAGTTGAGCAGATAGCGCCAGAACTTGAGGCCGCCGCCCGAACCGCCCTGTGCGATCGCCTCCTTGGTCGACTGGAGGCCGAGGGCCCGTTCGAAACCGCCGGTGGTGAAGTCGACCGGCAGCGGGTCCGAGGGGTGGGCGGCGAGCCCGGTGTTGGTGGAGAGCGCGGTGCGCAGGATCCAGTAGAAGGGCAGCAGGGTGATCAGCATGATCGCGGCCATCGCGACCCAGGCGGCGACCTTGCCGACGGAGGGCCGGGGCCGGGGCGGCCGTACGACCTCCTGCTTTGCCGTGGGCGTAGGGGTGTTGGGCACATTGGGTGTGGTGGTCAGGGTGGCCATGTCGACTCCTTCCGGTCAGCCGAGGTCGGTCTGGCCGGCGCGGGTGAGCCGGTACTGGAGGAATGTGATCGCGCTCAGCACGATCAGCAGGGCCACGGACATCGCGGACGCGTAGCCGAACTGGAAGCGTCCGAAGGCGGAGCCGTAGATGTAGTACTGGAGGACGTTCGTCGCGTTCGCCGGGCCGCCCGCGGTGGTCACCGCGACCGTGTCGAACACCTGGAACGAACCGATCACCGTCATGATCAGCACGACCGCCAGCACCGGCCGCAGCAGCGGCATCGTGATCCGCCAGAACATGCGCCACTCGCTCGCGCCGTCCACCTTCGCGGCCTCGTACATGTCGCCCGGGATGGCCTGGAGCCCGGCGAACAGCAGCAGCGCGGTGTAGCCGACGTGCCGCCACACGTTGATCAGGGCGATCGTCGGGATCGCCCAGGTCTTGTCGGCGAGGAAGGGGATGTGGTCGAAGCCGAGCCCGCCGATGATCTCGTTGCCGATGCCGAGCTGGGTGTCGAGGATCCACAGCCAGACGATGCCGGCGACGACGTTCGACATCAGGTACGGCGTCAGCACGATCCCGCGCAACAGGGCGGACTGGGTGAGCCGTTGGAGCAGCACGGCGACGGCGAGGGCCGTGACCGTCTGGATACCGATGTTGATGAGCACGTACTCGACGGTGACCTTCAACGACGACCAGAAGATGGGGTCGTGGACCATCCGGTCGTAGTTGTCGAGGCCCACCCACTTCGCCGGCGTCAGCAGGTTGAAGCGGGTGAAGCTCAGATAGATACCGCGCAGGGTCGGCCAGAGCAGGAAGACCAGGAAGCCCAGCAGGGCGGGGGCGATGAAGACCGCCGCGAGCCGACCGTCGCCGCCGTCTTCACGGGCCCGCGGCCTGCGGGTCGGGGGACTGCTTGAGGCGATGGTCATCTGGAGACTCCCTTGTCTACGACGGCTCGTCCTCGGGCCACTTACTTTCGTCACGAAAGAATCCAGGCGTCAATAGCTGTGCGTGGGTCTTTTCTTTGCCGGATCTCGGTCGTAGAGTGGTCGTGTTACTTCCATGGTGAAAGAAAGAGACCTGTGGGAGTGTGACCCTCATGACCACACGTGCCGCCAGCTGGCAGCCGCTAAGCCCCGGTGAACGCTCGGTGGCGATCGAGGTGCTCGTCCACGGCCCGCTGTCGCGCACCGACCTCACGCGCCGGCTCGACCTCTCGGCGGGCAGCCTCACCCGCCTCACCAAGCCGCTGATCGAATCCGGCCTGCTGGTCGAGGTCCCCGACGGCGGTAGCCCGGCCGAGGTCCGTCAGGGCCGCCCCTCGCAACCCCTCGACGTGGTCGCCGAGTCCCGCACCTTCCTCGGCTTCAAGGTCACCGAGGACATGGTCTACGGCGTCGTCACCACCCTCCGGAGCGAGATCGTCGCCCGCCTCGACCGGCCGCTCACCACTCACGACCCCGCTCAAGTGGCCGATCTGCTGGGCGAGATGACCGGCGAGATCACCGCCCGGTTCCGCACGCTCACCGGCATCGGTATCGGCGTCGGCGGACTCGTGCAGGACCGTGCCGTGGTGGGGGAGTCGCCCTTCCTGCAGTGGAGCGACGTCCCGCTGGCCCAACTCGTCGAAGAACGCACCGGGTTGCCGGTCGTCGTCGAGAACGACGTGGCCGCTCTCGTCGAGGCCGAGACCTGGTTCGGCGCCGGGCGCGGCCTCGACCGCTTCGTCGTCCTCACCATCGGCGCGGGCATCGGCTACGGCCTCGTCCTCGGCGGCAAGCGGGTGCCGTACGCGGAGGAGGACCGCGGGTTCGGCCGCCACTGGATCCTGAACCCCAACGGCCCGATCACCCCCGCCGGTCAACGCGGCAGCGCCGTCTCGCTGTTGACCATCCCCAGCATCCGGTACCAGATCCGGGCCGCCACCGGACTCGACCTCACCTACGAGGAGATCCTCGCCCGCGCCGCCGCCGGTGAGCCCATGCCTGCCCGCGTCATCGACGAAGCGGCCCGCGCGCTGGGTACATTGGTCGCCCAGATCGCCAACTTCGTGCTCCCGCAGAAGATCCTGCTCGCCGGTGAGGGCGTCGGCCTGATCGACGTGGCCGGCAAGACGGTGGACGACACGCTCCGCGCCCACCGGCATCCACTGGCCGCCCCGCTCGACGTGGAGACGAAGGTGTCCGACTTCCACGACTGGGCGCGTGGCGCGGCGGTGTTGGCGATCCAGGTGCTGGTGCTGGGTGTGGCCGAAGTGTGAATTGCGTTACGGGGCTTGACAGATGACGTGATCAGTAACACGGTCCGATATGTCCGGTTCGCTCGCGATTACTCACATCGCCTTCACCTTGGGCGACGTATGCTTCACACCATGTCCACCAGCGTTGAATCAGCCACCGAGCGATCGGCAGCCGAGGTCAACGAGGAGATCAGGGCCCTGTGGCACCGATCGGGCGGGACACTGAGCGTCGAACAGCGCGAGGAGTACCGACGGCTTGTGATGGAGTGGGCCGCCGCGGCTCCCCAGTCGGCCGAGGCGGCCTGAGCGTCACCGCTGTCGACCGACGCAGGTGTCGTTGTCGGTATTCGGTATCCCGCCGCCCGGCCTTCCTCGTGACCCCCGGCCACCGGTCCAGCCGGCCGCGCCTCTGTCGGCCCGACCGGCCCCGTATCCCCCGTGGCACTCGCCCCCCGTCGCACTCCCTTGAGTGATCAGCCCCACATCGCCGAGTAGTGCCGCTGGAACGCCTTGCGGTCCTGCTCCGCGCGGATCCAGCGCGTCGCCACCAGCGCGATCAGACTTCCCGCGATCACCAGTAGACCGGGACCCACGTTCTTCGGGTCCGTGAGCCGCGACGCCAGCGTCGTCGACCCCGATGTGGTGTTCGTCGCGGGCGCCGAGGTGCCGGGCGTGGCCGCACCGGCGGCTGCCCCGCTCCCGGCGGCCGAGGCGGACGGCGCGGGTGACGCGGCAGTCTTCGGTGCCACCAGCAGCTTCACGTTCAGCGCGGCCAGCGCCTTGGTCAGCGGCTGGAAGAACGTCGTACCGCCCGCCGTGCAGTCACCGCTGCCGCCGGACGTCACGCCCAGCGCGATGCCGTTGGCGAACAACGGGCCGCCGCTGTCGCCCGGTTCGGCACACACCGTGGTCTGGACGAGACCGGTGACCGTGCCCTCCGGGTAGTTCACCGTCGCGTTGAGCGCGGTCACCTCGCCGTCGTGCAGCCCGCTGGTGCTGCCGCTGCGGAACACCTTCTCGCCCACGGCCGCGTCGGCCAGGCCGGTGATGGTCACGCCGCTGCCGTTGCCGATCGCGACGACGTCCGCGCCCTCGCCCGCCGAACCACTCGCGTACTGCACAAGGGAGAAGTCACTGCCGGGGAAGTTGTCGGAGACCGTCTTGCCCAACTGGGTGTCGCCCTGGTTGTCGGCGAACCAGATGGACCCGACAGGGCCGCAGTGCCCGGCCGTGAGGATGAAGTCGTTCGTTCCATCGGTCACGTTGAAGCCCGCCGAACAGCGCCCGCCGGTCGACAGGATCGGCTGCGCGCCGTTGATCCGGGTCGTGAACTTGCCCTGCGTGCGCTGCATTTGGACCGAGGCGCCGATGGCTTTGGCGACCTTCGTCATCGCCGTCCAGGCGGTGGTGGAGACGCTGCTGTCGGCCTCGACCAGCACCCGGTTGTTTCGGTAGTCCATCGCCCACGCGGTGCCCGGCACCTTGGGCGCCGAACTCAGCGTGCCGGCAGCCGAGTTCAGCTCGTTCATGCTGTACCGCACGACCTTCGCCTCGGCGCCCGCCTTCGTCACCTCGGCCGCGGTCTTCGCATCGGTCACCGCGACGACCGTACGGCCGCCGGTGTCGACCCAACTGCCCGCCGTACGGGCCGAACCGAGCTTCGCCGCCAGAGCGGAACCCTTGTCCGCGGGTGTCTGTGGCGCGCTGAGCGTGGCGGCGGACGTGCCGGAAGAGTCGCTGGCCATGGCCGCCTGGGTGACCATGGCACCTCCCAGCAGGAGTCCGCCGACGGCCGCCAACCGTGTAACTCGCCGGATGACCCGTCGTCGTGCGTGCCTCATGCCTGGCTCCCGAACCCCGATCGTGCGGTGCGGAACACCGCGGGGCGCTCCGGTCGTTGAGTGCCCTTCCTCCATACGTGGCCCGGCGCCGTCGCGTTCACCAGAGGGCGGATCGGATGGGGGATCGGGCAGCGGATCGGATGGGCAATCAGGTGGCGGAACGGCTTCGGGCCACGTGTCCAACGGGCGTTCTACACCGCCGAGTTGGCCTCGGCCGCGCCCAGCCGGAGCCCGCTGCCCTCGTCGCCCCAGACGGAATCCGTGCCGACGTACGGGCGGAGCAGCGCGGTGAGGGCCGGGTCGCCGCGGCCGTTCAGTTCGTCCGAGGCGAGCTTGCGGGCGATGCCGGCGAGGAAGTCGGCCAGCTGCACCCGCGCGTCGGACCGGGCGGCGACGAGTTGTACGTCGCTCAGTGGGGCCGCCTCCATGATCCAGGCGATCCGCTCCGGGGTGAGCATGTTCTGCCGGTCGTGCACCAGCCGGACGGACCGGCCCTCGGCGAGCCAGTACCGGGCCGTGCTGACGATCGCCGGGAGCAGGGGGTTGAGGACGGGGAAGAGCACGGGGGAGTGCCGCATCCGCTCCCGGTAGGACTCGGCGCGTGACCGGGACCGGGCCGTCGCGAGCCGCCCGACGATCACGCCCGCGGTCGTACCGGAGTACGCGTCGCGCAGGGCGTCGACCGTACGGAAGAAGACGTCGGTGGGGACGGTCGCCGCGTTGTCGTTCCTGACGCGGAGGAGTTGGTTGGAGGCGGTGAGGAAGTCCCGCCAGTCGCGCTCGCCGAAGGTCCGGGGTCCTTCCTGGAACAGGGTGATCGCCTCGGGGCCTTCGCCGTCCCTGTCCCCGTTTCCGTCCCCGTCTTCGCCGAGCAGCAGGTCGACGGCGCGGTTCACGACGAAGAACGTCTTCTCGAGCAGATGCACATGGGCGTTGCCGTCGCGCAGTGGTCCGGTGGGCCCGAGGAACGACTCCAGCACCGCGCGGTGCTTGTCCCGCAGCAGATGGTTCGCCTTGTACTCCGTCGCCGGCGAGCGGATCCGGTGCCGTATCTCCTGTACGTACGCGGCGGCGGTCTCCACGGGGAGCCGCACGCTCGCATGGGCGAAGACGTCGGTGTTCCCGCCCGTGAGGTTCTCGCCGTCCGAGCCGGACTCGTCGCAGGCGATCTCCATCAGGGCGCCGTTCTCAGGATTCCCGGTCATCGCACATCCCCCTATCTTGAGCCTCATGACCAGCATCCCGCAGGACACGTCCGGTGAACCGAATCCCCTGCGCGCCCTCACGCTCGACCGCCTGCGCCACCGTACGAGCATGAAGTGGCGCACGTATCCGGAGGACGTGCTGCCCGTGTGGGTGGCTGAGATGGACGTACCGCTCGCGGAACCGGTGGTCCGCGCGGTCACGGACGCGCTCGCGCTGGGGGACACCGGCTATCCCGCCGGTACGGCGTACGCGGAGACGCTGGCCGGGTTCGCGGAGAAGCGGTGGGGCTGGGACGGGCTCGCCGTGGAGCGCACGCGGATCGTGCCGGACGTCATGCTGGGCGTCGTCGAGATGCTCCGGCTGGTGACCGGTGCCGGTGATGCAGTGGTGGTGAATCCCCCCGTGTATCCGCCGTTCTTCCAGTTCGTGGGGCACATGGACCGGCGGGTGGCGGAGGCGCCGCTGGGGGCGGATCTGCGGATCGACCTCGGTGCGCTGGAGGAGGCGTTCCGACGGGCGGTCGAGGGCGGGCGGCGGGCCGCGTATCTGCTGTGCAGCCCGCACAACCCGACCGGTACGGTGCACACCGCCGACGAGCTGGCCGCCGTCGCCGCCCTCGCCGAGCGGTACGGCGTGCGGGTGGTGGCCGACGAGATCCACGCGCCGGTCGTCGCCGCGGGCGCGAACTTCGTGCCGTATCTGAGCGTGCCGGGCGCGGAGAGCGGTCTGTCGCTGATGTCGGCGTCGAAGGCGTGGAACCTGGCTGGGCTCAAGGCGGCCCTCGCGGTCGCGGGCCCTGCGTCGGCCGCCGACCTGGCCCGGCTTCCGGAGGAGGTCGGCCATGGCCCGAGTCACGTCGGGGTCATCGCCCACACGGCCGCGCTGCGCGACGGCACGGGGTGGCTGGACGCGCTGCTGGCCGGCCTCGACGACAATCGGCGGCTCCTCGCGGACCTGCTCGCGGAGTATCTGCCGGCGATCGGCTACCGCCCTGCCGAGGCTACTTACCTCGCTTGGTTGGACTGCCGTGCGCTCGGCCTCGGTGATGATCCCGCGGGGGTCTTCCTGGAGCGGGGGCGGGTGGCGGTGAGTCCCGGGATCGACTTCGGGACGGGGGGAGTTGGGCATGTACGGCTGAATTTGGCGACGTCGCCGGAGGTGATTGCGGAGGCGGTGCGGCGGATGGGGGTTGCGTTGGGGTGAGGGGGCGTTTCGGTTATCCGGGTGGGCGTGGTGCGTTGAGCGTGGCGCTGGTGCTGGGGTGGGGGTAACCGTGCTGGGGCGAGCCGCCCAGGCGTGCCGCGGTGAGTACGGCGACGGTGCTGGGGGTGAGGCGGTCGTCGTGCCGCGTCGAGTACGGCGCCGGAGCACGTCACGTGGCCCCCGTCGTACGGGGCGTGCCGGTGGCACCTCAGTGACCCGCCCGGCCGCGCTGTCATGGACACCCACCCGGGCTGCCATGATGGCCCCATGCGCGTGCTGATGCCGGTCCCCGACCGGGACTTCGACGTCACCGAGGTCGCTGTGCCCTGGCGGCTGCTCACCGATGCCGGGCACGAGGTCGTGTTCGCCACCGAGCGGGCCGGGACCCGGCCCGCCGCCGACCCCCGGTTGCTGACCGGCGTTCTCTTCGGGCAACTCGGTGCCGAGGACGAACCCAAGCGGTTCTACCAACAGCTCACCGCCGCACCGGAGTTCAGCGCCACCGTCGCGTGGGCGGACCTTGACGTGACCGGCTTCGACGGGCTGCTGCTGCCCGGGGGACACGCGCCCAGTATGCGCCAGTACCTGGGGTCGCCTGAACTGCAGGCCGCAGTCGGGGAGTTCTGGAAGTCGGGTCGGCCTGTCGGCGCCATCTGCCACGGCGTTCTCGTGCTGGCGCGTACCGGCGACCCGGACACCGGCCGCAGCGTCATCGCCGGACGCCGTACGACCTGTCTCCCCAAGTACATGGAACGTACTGCCTACTTGACCACCGCCTGGCGCCTCGGCCGCTACTACCGCACCTACCCCGCCTACGTGGAGGACGAGGTGCGGGCCGCCCTCGACGATCCGGGCGCACAGTTCGAGCGCGGGCCCAAGGAGCTCACCCGGCGCGGCACCTCGAGCGACGACACGCACGCGTTCGTCGTACGGGACGGCAGCTACCTGTCGGCGCGCTGGCCCGGCGACGCATACCTGTTCGCCCGCCGGTATCTCGATCTCCTTCGAGAAGCGTCGGGTGCTTAGACTGCCGACCATGGACGAGACCCCGCTGGACCGGCTCGGTGCGAGCCAGTACCTGCTGATCACCAGTTATCGCAAGAACGGCTCCCCCGTCGCCACCCCGGTGTGGGTGGTGCGCGACGGCGAGACACTCGGTGTCTGGACGGTCGCCGACTCCTGGAAGGTCAAGCGCATCCGGGCCCGCGCCGATGTCCTCGTCGGCCCCTGTGACCTGCGCGGCAACCCGACCGGCAACCAGGTCCCCGGCACCGCCGAGATCTGCGACGCCGAGACCACCGCCCGCTATCGCAAGCTGATCACCCGCAAGTACGGCCTCACCGGGCGCATCACGCTCCTCGGCAGCCGACTGCGCCGCGGGCTCGACGGCACCGTCGGCATCCGCGTGACGCTCGCGCCCTGACGACCATCCCCTCGACCACCGAACACAGGGAGCCTCCGTGGACCCGCTGAACCCGGCCGAGCTGCCGCTGCGGCAGGAGCGGGTCGTCTTCGCGCGGATGCGCAGTACCCAGGACCGGGTCGCCGACGCGATCACCGCGTTCGCCGGCACCATGCTCTTCGTCTACATCCACGCGCTGTGGTTCGCCGTCTGGATCGCCCTCAACGAAGGGCTACTCGGGCGGGCCGGGATATTCGACCCGTACCCGTACGGGCTGCTCACGATGATCGTCAGCCTGGAGGCCATCTTCCTGTCGACCTTCGTCATGGTGAGCCAGAACCGCCAGGCGGCCCGCGAGAACGTCCGCGCCGACCTCGACTTCGAGACCAACCTCCGTTCCGAGGTCTGGTCGGCCCACATCGGCGCCGCGCTCGGCCTCGACCCCCGCGAGGTCGAACAACGCGTCCAGGAACTCCTCACCGAGAACCGCGCCAAGATGAACAGCGGGACACAGAAGCCGAGTTGAGCACCCGCACGATGTAGCCAGTCGCACGATGCAGTCGCATGAGGAAGGGGCCGCAGCTTTCGCGCTGCGGCCCCTTCACTTCGTGCGACGTTCTCTTACGACATTCGGCTACGACTTTCCGCTACGGCGCGTCGAGCACCGTGCCGGTCAGTTCCGGTCCGCCGCTCTGCGGGTCGCCGTTCTCGTCCACGCCCAGGAACCGCACGGACTCGGGCTGTTCCGTCACCTGGTCGGTGATCGTCGGCACGCTGATCTCCCCGCTGAGCAGCCCCGGCGGGACGGACGTCCAGAGGAACAGGCCCAGCACCTTGGACAGCGGGCGTTCCGGCGCGGCTTCCTCACCGGAATTCTCGCTGAGCCACTGCGGGTTGACGTCCAGGGTCGACAACTCCGGGCCCGCGGCGACCGGTTGGACGAGGAACGACGGGTTCAGCTCCACGTCGGCGGCCGCGGACAGCGTCACCTTCCACTTGAGGGGCTGGCCCTCGGTGACCCGGTCGGCGATCGGCGTGACGGTGAACGTGGGCATCGGGTCGTCGTTCTCGGTGGTCACCCCACCGCGATGGGCGCCGACCACCGCACCGTGCACCGCCTTCACGAAGATGTCGTGCTGGACGCCGTAGTCGAAGCGGGTGTTGCCCGCCACCTTCACCGGTACGTCGATGGAGTTGGCGCCGGGCCGTACCGTCACCAGCCGTGAGGTGTCCCGGCCGGTGGCCGGGTCGCCGACGTAGAGCCGCACCTGGCCGCTGCCCCGGCCGGTGACCTGGACGGGGA
Organism: Streptomyces prunicolor NBRC 13075; assembly: GCF_000367365.1. GTDB lineage: Bacteria > Actinomycetota > Actinomycetes > Streptomycetales > Streptomycetaceae > Streptomyces > Streptomyces prunicolor. The sequence continues at coordinate 26,826 of NZ_BARF01000129.1, forward strand.
CGCGGTACGTCTTGACGCCCGAGTTGCCTTCCTTGACGGCGAGGCGGCCGATGTCGACGCGGGGGAGCGGGGCGGAGGTGGCAGCCGGAGTGCCCGGGTGCCAGGCCCAGGCGTCCATCAGCCAGGCCTGGCCGGAGCGCGAACGCGGGGTCAGGTCAAGGGACTTGATGCGGTGCAGGTCGAGTCCGGCGTGCGCGGCGGCGGCCAGCGGTACGCGGACCTCGCGGGCCCAGTAGGAGGCGGTGCGCTGGGTGCCGGGGAGGCCGTCGACGCGGACCCGGCCGAGGGTCGCGCGGTGGCCGGCGGTGTCCGTCACGGACACGTCGAGCTGGGTGCCGGTGGTGTTGGGCGGCACGATCACCCGCAGGGCGAGGCTCTTGGCGCCGCTGACGGAGACCGGCTTGTTCGGACGGACCGTCACCTTCGAACCGGCCGCGGACCAGCGCAGCGCGACGGCGCGGCGGCCGACCTCCTTCGTGGCCTCCCACTGCGCGAAGTGCGGCGAGCTGCCCTTGGAGTCGTCGCTCAGGCAGGCGACGGCCGGGTCGGGGTCCACCGCGGCGCACAACTTGCCGCCGGAGACGGTGACTTGACCGTCGGGCAGGAACCCGGCACCACGGTTCGCGCCCACCGCGTGGGTGAGGACGCGCGCGGGGTCGGCGGAGGGCGCCCGGCGGCCGGAACCGTCGAGCAGCTCGCGGGCCCGGTCGTCACCGGCGATGAACAGCCGTGCCGCCGTGGCGATGTAGGTGGAGCCGGCCTTGTGCTGCTGGTCGGCGGTCAGCCGGGTCGCGGCGCCCGGTGAGCACACCGCGTCCCGCTGGTCGGGGTCGTCGTAGAAGTCGTCGGACGCGGGCGCCTCGGCCTGGCCGGGCGTCCACTCGGTGTTGAAGAAGTTGTGGTCGGCGCCCTCGACATAGACCGCGCTGTGCAGGGCGGTTCCCTTGCTGACCCCGCGTGTGCCGTCGACGTAGACCTCGCCCTGGAGGTCGGAGACGTCACCGTCGCAGCCAGGGAGGAGCGTCACCGACGGCACGTCGGCCACCGGGTTCTGGCCGAAGATCGTCGGGCCGATGAGGACCGTGCCGCGGATCTTCCAGCGGACCGGGCCGCGGTAGCCGTCCTGGGCGGCCGGCGGCGGGTAGAGGCTGTCCATCGCCGCGCGGTTGACGCCCTCGCCACCGCGCGAGTGGCCGACCAGCAGGACGCGGGAGAGGTCGGCCCGGGGCGCGTTCCGCACGACCGGCGGTGCCGTCTGCGGGTGGGCGGACCAGTCGGCCCAGTGGGCCAGGTGGAGCCGGACCAGCGAGGAACGGGCCTGCGCGCCCGCGTCCTCGGCATCGGCGTCCTGGGCGTTGATGCCGTTCGCGGAGATCGACACCGTGACATAGCCCTGGGAGGCGAGGAGTTGCTGGTCGCGCAGGTAACCCCGGTAGCTCGGGACCGACTTCAGGCCGGTGGGGCAGGGCCAGTCGCCGGTGATGTCCTCGGTGCCGGGCTTGTAGCAGGTGTAGTGACGGCCGTGCAGGAAGAGCGCGAGCGGGCGCTTGCCGGTGGCGCCCTTCGGTGCGACCACGACGGCCTGCATCTCGATCGGCTGCGGATACCCGGGCAGACGAACCGAGTTGAGCGTGTACTCGCCGGTCGTCGTACGGTACGTGCCCGGCTTGCCGGGGTCGATCGCGCCGGCCGGGAGCGGGGCGGTGGGCTGCGCGGCGGCTTGTGAACGTCCGTCGGTGGAGCCGCTGTTGTCACCCGTGGTGTCCAACCGGCGCCCTGCGGCCAGTACTTGAAGGTCCGTCAGCTTCTGAGGCGCGACGGCACCGAGGCCGAGCCGGAACGTCCGCCCGTCCTTCGCCGGTCTCGGTACGCCGAGGAGTTGGCCCCCGGCGTGGAACTCGACGCGTGCGTCCCCCATGGGCACCCGCGTGCCCGAGCGCCAGACCAACTGCTGTGCGGAGCCCTTCCCGGTGATCCGCCAACCCGGCGGGAGAGTACCGTCGTTGGCCGCTGCCGTCGCCGTGAACGGTCCGGTGTCCGACGGTGGCGCGGCCTGCGCCGACCCGGACATCCCTCCCGCCACCGCGAGCACCGCCGCGGCCGTGACCCATATTCGCCGGGCACGGAACAATGTGTTCTCCTCCTCGAACCCCAGGCTCAGGCGCCCCGTTGGTCACGGGAGCCTCTCGCGCCCCGGAGGACGAGAAGCGGAGCCTATGGGTTGCCTGTGGAGGAGGATTCGGCCGATCTTCGTCGGGCGGGCTCGAACTCGGTTGCGCGCTACGGCCGTTCAGGAACCGCCCGCAGATCGAGGCCGGTCGGTGCCCGACGGGTCGGCCGCTGTGGCCGGTTCGGGGCCGTCAGTGCCAGGCGCGGTACGGCTCGTCGAGGAGTTGGAAGACGGGTTCGCCGCGCACCGGGTCCTTGGCCGTGGAGAGCCGGACGCGGTCGCCGCTGTGGATGCCGATGGGCGGGCCGATGACCCGGCCGCGCACCACGAAGCCCTCGGCCATCTCGATCAGCGACACATTGCGCGCGGCGGGGGTGTTGCGGTGCACGACCGTGGAGTGCCGGACGGTGCCGGTGCCCTCGCTGCGCTCCGTGCGCAGGTCGCCGCCCTGGCAGACCGGGCACAGCAGCCGGTGGTACATGGCGGTGCCGCACCAGGTGCAGCGCTGGAAGAGAATGGTGGCCCCGTCCGTGGCGGGTGGATCGAGCACGCCCGCGAGGGAGCCGACTACCGGACGGGTCGCGAATCCTGAGTGGTGGTACACGCTGTCAACTCCCTGCGCTCGGCCGGAATCCCGCGCGCGCGGCCTAGCCGGGCACGCATGTGCGCGGCTCGCCGTGCCACCGTGCACGGCCACAGCGTATGGCACTCAGTGCCAGCCGTAAAGATACTGCGTACCCTCGACTTTTCCGTTTTTCCGGTTCAGTCGCGGCCGAACGCGGCTTCGATCTCCTGGACGACGCGCCACATCGGGGCCCCGCGCCGGGAGACGACCACCACGACGTCCTCCGGGCGCTGCTCCTGGAGTTCGCCGACGGGCCGCACCGGGGGGTGTCCGAAGGCGGACTGCACATACCCCAGGGCGTGGTCCACCTCGGCGCCCGCGTCGCGCTGCCCGTCCGAACGCAGCCAGGAACGCAGGGCGTTGTTGTGCGCCGCGACCACGGCGGCCGCGATCACGTCCGCCTGGAGGGTCCCGTCCGGCCGGCCCGCGAAGCGCCCGCGCAGATAGTCGGCGAGGGCGCGCTCGTAGCGCCACACCACCGACAGCTCGTACGCGCGCAGCCCCGGCACCTTCTTGGTGAGGCGGTAACGCTGCACGGAGAAGGTCGGGTTCTCGTTGTACATGCGCAGGACGAGCCGGGCCGCGTCGCAGACCCGGCGGACGGGTTCGTGTTCGTCGCCGCCGGAGGAGAGGAAGGCCGTCATGTCGGCCAGGCAGCGTTCGTGGTCGGGGAAGACCACGTCCTCCTTGGACGGGAAGTAGCGGAAGAACGACCGCCGCCCCACCCCGGCCAGCGCCACGATGTCGTCGATGGTGGTCTGTTCGTAGCCCCGCTCCAGGAACAACTGGAACGCGGCCGCCACCAGGGCGTCCCGCATGGGCGGCTTGGAGCTCATGGACGGGAACGTAGCACCAGGCCGACCCGGATGGCACTCAGTGCGCTCCAAGGAGGGAACTGAGTCCCCTCGTGGATCTGGAGTGATCGATGTGATCAAAACGATCGATACGATCCGCCGCATAGAGTGACCGCGACCAGTTTCACCTTCAGGGGGACCCATGCGACCGCACGTCGACCAGCGCCATGAACGGGTGCTCGAACTCGTCCGCGAGCGCGGCAGCCTGCGGGTCGCCGACCTCGCGGCCGAACTCGGCGTCTCCGCCGTCACCTTGAGGCGTGACGTGGAGGCGCTGGCCGGCCAGGGCCGGGTGCACCGGCTGCACGGCGCGGTGGTGTGGCCGGGCGGCGTGAGCACCGTAGGACCGCGGGCGCGACAGGAGTCGGCCGAGTCCACCGCGTCCACCCCATCCACCGGATCCGCCGAGTCCGCCGAGGGCGTCGTGATCGGAATGATCGTGCCGACCACCGCCTCGCTCTTCGCCGACATAGTGCGCGGCGCCCGCGAGGCCGTGGGAGCGCAGGGCGGCCGACTGGTGCTCGGGGTGTCCGGATACGTCGACACGGAGGACGCCGTCCAGGCCGGGCACCTCCTCGCGGGCGGCGCGGAAGGGCTGCTCGTCGCGCCCAGCTGGTCGGGCGGTGTCCCCGTCGGCGGCCAGGAACAGTGGCTCCTCGACCGAGGCGTACCCACCGTCCTGGTCGAACGCTCCGCCCCGCCCGGCAACCCCGCCGCGGCCCTGGACCGGGTGCGCACCGACCGCGCCCACGGAGCCGCGGTCGCCGTCGGCCACTTCGCCGCCCTCGGCCACCACCGGATCACCGCGGTACTCCAGGAGGGCCCGCACGCCGCGCAGATCAGCGCGGGCTACGACTCGGCCGTACGCTCCCTCGGTCTCGACCACGCGCGGGGTGCCCCGTCCGTCCGCGAACACGGCGACTACGACTCGAGCGTGGACTACCTGGTCGACGCCGTCCGCGAGCGCGGAGTCACCGCCGCCCTCGTGCACAGCGACGAGGACGCGATCGTGCTCGCCCCCCGACTCCAGGCGCGCGGCATCCGCGTCCCGGACGACCTGGCGCTCATCGCCTACGACGACGAGGTCGCCCCGCTCGCCGACGTACCGCTCACCGCCGTCGCCCCGCCGAAGCGAGCGGTGGGGGAGGCGGCCGCGAAACTCCTCCTGCAACGGCTCGCCGAGCGCGGCAGTGGACGCCGGCCGGCCCCGCGTCAACACGTCGAACTCCTCCCCGAGTTGAGGATCCGCTCGTCCTGCGGAGCCAAAACGCTCGCCCATTGACCACGGGCCGACCGTTTTGATCATTCCGGGCGAACGCTCTCGGTGAACGCCCTCGACCAAGGAGAACCGGCATGCCCTCCATACCCCGCCCCCGCCCCCGTCCCCGCATCCTGTACGTCACCGACCTGACGTACCCCGCGCGCGGGCGCCGCTACTGCGACGAGGACATCGACCTGACCTCCCGGCTGCGCGAGGACTTCGACCTGGCGCTGTGTCATCCGCTGGACGCGGCCGCGCTGATCGACGGCTTCGACGTGGTCGTGGTCCGCAACAGCGGTCCCGTCCTCGGGTACCAGGCCGAGTACGACGGGTTCCGCGAGCGCGCGTTCCGCACCGGTGCCCGGGTCTACAACCAGCTGACGGGCCGCGCGGACATGGCGGGCAAGCAGTACCTCCTCGACCTGAGCGCCGCCGGGTTCCCGGTCATCCCGACCGTCGACCGCGTCGAGGACCTGGACCTGCTGCCCCGCACCGACCGCTACGTGGTCAAGCCCAAACTCGGCGCCGACTCCATCGGCCTGGAGATCGTCGAGGCCGACCGGCTGTCCGCCCTGGCCGACGGGAGCGTCCTGATCCAGCCGTGCGTCGACTTCTCGTACGAGGTGTCCTTCTACTTCGTCGACCACGACTTCCAGTACGCCCTCTACGCCCCGGACACCGAGAAGCGCTGGCAGCTGGAACCGTACGAACCCGCCCCCGCGGACCTGGAGTTCGCGCAGCGGTTCATCGACTGGAACGGCATCGACCACGGCATCCAGCGCGTCGACGCCTGCCGGGCGCCCGACGGCCGGCTGCTCCTGGTCGAGCTGGAGGACCTGAACCCGTACCTCTCCCTGGAGGCGCTCGACGACACGCGGCGGGACGCTTTCGTCGCCGCGCTGAAGGCGGCTCTGCACCGGTTCGCGCGAGCATGAGGTCGAGCTGAACTCCGGCGGCCGTGCGCGCGTATCTCTCCAGGGGGATGGTGGAAGTCCGTGCGCGCGGAACGGAAGGAGAGCAGTGTGTCTACACCGTCCGAACCGGGATCGTCGCCCGGCGGCCCGGTCCTGGAACCCGCCCGAGTTCTGCGCCGCCGCCGCTCCGACAATCTCGCGGCGCTGATGCGGGAGCCCCGCCGGGACTCCTCCGTCTTCGAGTCCGTGCCGGTGCCCAGGCCGATCTTCGGCTCCGAGGCCGAGACACAGGAACTGCCGCCCGTACCGAGTGAGTCGCGCCCGCTGCCGACCACCACAGGCTTCTTCGGGCCCGGTCTGCGCCGGGCCGCGGTCGTGGTCGGGGTGAGCGCCGCCGCGCTGGTCGGCTTCGCCTGTGCTCTCCTGCTGCCCGGCAAGGGAGAGGCCAGCACGGCCCAGCCGGTCGCCACACCCACCCCGGTGGCGTCCGCCACGGTCGGCGCGACGGCCGATCCGGACGGCGCCGGCACCCTCCGCGAAGGCGACAGCGGTGCCGAGGTGAAGGAGCTGGAGCAGCGGCTCCTGCGCATCCCCAACGTCTACGAGAACGGCTCCACCAGCGGCCAGTACGACGCGACCCTCACGGCCGCGGTCGCCCGCTTCCAGCTCTGGTACGGCATCCGGGGCGACGAGAACGGCGTGTACGGCGACGACACCCGCAAGGACCTGGAGTCGCGGACGACCCTCGACGACGGCCAGTAGGCGACCGGGTTTCGAGTATTCGGGGTTTCGAACGCGGGGCAAGGCCTGCGGAAAGTCGGTGGTGGTGGGGCCGTAGAGCCTCATCATGGACAGCGCGGCGCCGCAGGTCGGCGGTGTCGTGCCCGCTGCGAACCGAAGACCACGCCGATGAGCGGCTCCCGCGTTCCTGGTCTGATCCTGCCCGGAGTCCTTCTGCTGGCCCTCGTCGTGGGCGCGTTCTGGTACTGGCGGCACCGCGACGACGACTGAACTCCACCGGCGGTGCGGTCAGCGTCCTGTGCTGTGCCCGACCAGCGCCTCGGTCACCGCGCGGACGCTGCGCGCGATGTGCTGGAGCTGGAGGACCTCGGCGGCGTACAGCTTGATGGTGTGCTCGATGACCGACTCGGGCAGGCCGATGCCGGGCAGGTCGGCCCGCGCGGTCTGCAGGGCGGTCCGGGCCACCCGGATCTCGTGCTGGACCTGGATCTGTGCGTGGCGGGCGAGCAGCACGGGGTGGCGGATGAACGCGGGATAGCTGGCGTAGCGGGCCGGCACCAGCTCGCGCAGCCACTTGGCGGCCGAGCGCTCCCAGTCGTAGCTGCCGGGTGTCTTGACCTGACAGGGCCAGTCCTGGCTGATGCGCGTGGTGGTGAGTTGCATGTCATCGCTTCCCGGTGTGCGGCGTCGCGGGGGTGGGTCGACGGTGGGTGGCGGCCCCGGCCCAGGGGATGACCGGGGCCGCCCTGGGCGCTCGCGGAAGCGATGCCCGACCGAACACGTCCGGCGCCGACGCGGGTAGGAGACGGCGGCTGGGCGTGCCCGTGCGAGGGCCCCGGGAAGCAGGTGTCGCCGGCGCGGCGGGTCGAGCGGAGGTGCGCATGGGCGGACCGGGCTTTCTCGGGGCGGGTGCGATCCGTGAGCAGTATTTATATATGCCGTCTTCTTTGCAAGGCGTATGAAAACATTCATACGCGAAATGGGCGGAATCATCCCAGTTCGAGTTCGTATGAGGGGGGAGTGGTGGGTCAGTCCCGCATGAAGAACTGGTGCTGCTCGGCGATCTGCTCGTAGTCCTCCAGGCGGGCCTGGGTCCGCTCCGGATCGGCGTCCGTCATGGCCTGGAGCAGGGCGGAGGCCATCACGCCGGGCGCGGCGTACGAGTCGAAGACCAGGCGGGAGCCGGTGCCGGTGGCGAAGGTGACGTCGGCCTCGTCGGCCAGCGCGCCGAGCGCCAGATCGGTCACGAGGGCCACCTTGAGCCCGGCGCTGCGCGCCACCCGGAGCGTGGTGAGCGTCTCGTGCGCGTGCCGGGGCATGTCGAAGGCGAGCAGCCAGGTGCCGCCCGCCTCGCGGGACTGCAGGATCGCGTCGTAGGCGACGCTGCCGCCGCGCGTCACCAGCCGCACATCGGGGTGGATGCGGCGGGCCGCGTACGCGAAGTACTCGGCCAGCGAGACGGAGATGCGCAGGCCGAGGACGGTGAGCGGGGTGGACGCGGACAGTTCGCGGCCGACCTCGATCAGCCGGTCGGGGTCGGCGAAGTCCCGGCGCAGGTTCTCCAGGTTCGCGATCTCGGCGTCGACCGCGGCCTGGAGTTCGTTGCTCCGGTTCTCCTCGGCCGCCGGGCCGCCCGCGAGGGTGCGCAGGGCGATCGCCTGCAGCCGTTCCCGTAGCGCCGGGTAACCGCTGAAACCCACCGCCGCGGCGAACCGGGTCACCGAGGGCTGGCTGACGCCGACGCGCTCGGCGAGGTCGGTGATGGAGAGGAACGCCGCCTCGGTGATGTGCTCGATCAGGTACTGGGCGATGCGCCGCTGGCCCGGCGACAGGCGTGGCCCGTCGAAGAGTTCTCGGAGTTGGGACGTCGGTGCCGCGCCGACTTCCGGGTCGGTTTTTCCCGAGGTGATCACGGATGCCTGGGCGCGTGCCTGCTGCGGCGATGGCACCGGTGCGCTTCCTTTGTCTCCCACAGCCACTGAACATAGCTCACGGAGCGTTGTGACCAGAGGGTGATCACCGCCGGTAGATCGTGATCGAATGACCGACTTGATCGATCGGACGACTGCTGTCGATCAACTCGGCCAGTTTTCCCCGGGCTTTGTCGATCGAGGTGTCCGAGACGACCAGCAGCCCGTGCACCCCTACCTTGCGTGGATCGGACGACTCGATGCCGTAGTACGACGGCACACCGCTGCCCTTGTAGACGAGCCAGACCCGCTCGCCCGCGTACCGCTCGTGGAGCCGGTCGGCGAGGCGGCCGAGATCCTGCCCCCAGTCCACGTTGGAGTCGTGCAGCCGCAGATAGGTCTTCGACGGACCGCCGAACGCCTCGTTGGAGTACGGCAGATAGTAGGGGAACGTCCGCAGCGAACTCACCGCGACGAACGCCACCAGCAGGCCCGTGGACAGCGGAGCCCACCGCCACCACGACCGCAGCGCCGGCACACAGGCCGCCGCGACCGCCAGGAACATCGGCACGAAGATCGCGTAGCGCGTGCCGAAGTCCCGCGAGCCGTCCATCGCCGTGGCCAGCAACACGGCCGTGGGCACGAGGAGATACGGCGCCGCGGGCCGCAGCCGCCGTACCGCCACGACCGCGACGGCACCCGCCGCCCACAGTGCGATCATGCCGAGCGGGGTCTTCACCAGCAGGGCCACCGGCAGGTAGTACCAGTGCGACCCGGTGTAGAGGTGCCCGAACAGGAAGCCCTGCCACGGGTAGTCCTCCATGCCGAACTGGATGAGCATCCCGTCCCGGAACGCACGCGGGAACGGCATGAGATCCACCAACTGCCCGCGCAGCCCGTGAATCACGGGCACCGGTTCCGTGGACGTGAACCGCAGGTGCGGATCGACCAAGAGATACGACGCCCATACGACGGCGACCGTCACCACCGCGACCGCAGCGGCGCCCGCGACCCCGAGGGCCAACGCACGTCGCCTGGAGTCGCGGTCGGCCGGGCGGCGGGCGGACCACACCGACACGACGGCCAGGAGCATCAGCACCGGTACGGCGGGCAGCGCGCTCATCTTCGTCGCCACGGCGGCACCGAGCGCCACCCCCGCGAGCGGGACGTACAGGAACGGGCGCCGCCTGGCCCGCCACAGCAGCCACACCGACGTCAGCAGAAAGCCGGCCTGCGGTACGTCGAGCGTCGCCAGCGAGCCGTGTGCGACGACATCGGGCGAGCACGCGTACAGGGCGAGCGCCACCAACCCCCGTGCCGGGCCCACGAGTTCACGGGCGAACGCGAACACGACCAGCCCGAACAGCAGGGTCAGTACGATCACCGGCAGCCGCGCCCAGAACATCAGCCGCCAGGGGTCGTTGCCCGACGCGTACAGCAGATGGCGGCCCAACTCGCCTTGGTCACCTTTGTAGTTGGTGTCGAAGTGCGGGTCGGCGAGGGCGATCCCGGCGGCGATCACCAGCTTCCCCAGGGGCGGGTGCTCGGGGTTGTAGTCGAGGCTGTGCTCGCGGAGATAGACGGTGGCCGTGGCCACGTACACCGGCTCGTCGATGGTCGGTGTCTGCTGTACGGCCGTAGTGATCATCACGGCGGCCATCTGCGCGAGCAGCGCCACCACGAGGAGGGGCAACAGCCATCGCTTACGGCGCCGCAGCCCGGCGTAGAGGCGTGCCGACCGCGAGCCGCCGGCGCGCGGCGGCGAGTCCCCGCCACCGCCGTCGTCGAGCGTGTCGGGGTCGAGGACCGAGTGCTGTTCGCGCGCCATCATCCGCCCTGCGGTGAGGCCGGCCACGGGGTGGCGGGAGCGAGGCGGAGCCGGGTCATGGCCCTACTGTCGCATCGCTCCCGCCACCAGGGGCGTCACCGCTTCAGGAGTCGTACCGACAGACCTTCCGCCGTATACACCGGTACGGCCCGCAGCTTGTCCGAGTTCAGCGTGATGCTGTCGAACTGGCCGCGCAGCGAGGTTGCGCTCAGAACCCGCACCGTGGAGCCCGCGATCGGCGGGTGCTCGGCGTCGAACCGCAGGGAGAGCGCGCTGCCCTTGCCGAGCGTCGCGCGCCGCGTGACCTCGACGGCGGGCTGGTGACCCGAGCGGAGCTTGACCTCAAGGGTGGCGGACTGCTGGGCGTACGCGCCGTGGATCTGCACGGACTCCGAGACCCGCAGCGCACCGCCGAGCACACTCACGTCACCGTGGCCCAGCGCGTGCGCCGAACCGGCCACCAGCGCACCGGACTTGAGCACGGTCCCGCCGGTGTACGCGTTGTGCCCGGTCAGGGTGAGCGTGCCGGTGCCCTCCTTGGTCAGACCGCCGCAGCCGTCGATGTCGTTGCGCCAGGCGTCGGCCGCACCGAAGCCACCGGCCGCCGCGTCGAGGGAGACGACGACGTCGGACTCGAAGGAGCCGTAACCGTCCGCCGCCGCGAAGAGGTTGAGGCGCCCCCACTGCTCGAAACCGTCGAGGAGGACGTAGCCGGACGGCAGCGCGGTGGTCCGCAGCACCTCGCGCCGCTGCGCCGCGTCGAGGTACGGCAGCCGGGTCTCCAGCAGGACCTCCGCGCCCTTCGGCACGGTCAGCGGCTTGTCACGGCCGCTGCGGGTGAGCACATAGGTGAACTTGGGCTTCACCAGACGGGAGTTGGCGGTCCGGTCCGCGTACGGGTCGGTCGCGGTGGTCGCCGAGTGGGCGTACGCGTACAGGGTGTCCGCCGTCGTGCCGGTCTTCGCCTCGAAGTAGGCGAGGGCCTGCGCGCGTGCGGCCGCCTTGAGCGTGGCGTTGGCCGGGTCGGCGAGCGTGGCGGCGGCCAGCGCGGTGGCCATGATGCGGCCGCCCATCACGTCGACCGTCGAGTGCATGCCGGCCATGATCCGGGTGTGGCTCAACTGGAAGGTGCGGGTGACCAGTTCCTGGAAGCGCTCCGGTACGGCGTACGCGTAGGCGAGCCCCGCCAGGTGGAAGGCGTTGGTGTGGCCGCTGGGGAAACCGCCGTCGTCCACCGGTGAAGTGCTGCGCTGGCGCAGGAGTTGGGGCGCGACGACCACCTTCGAGTCGTAGACCGGGAAGCCGAGCGCGTCGACCTTGCCGGTGTCGACGACCTCGTTCTTCTCGTTCATGCGGTACGGACGCGGGTACTGGTAGGCGTACTTGCCCGGGTTGCCCGACGCGTAGTTGCCGCGCAGGGTGTCGACCAGTTCGGCGACCTTGCCGAGCGCGGAGTCGTGCGAGCCTGCGCCGAGCGCGGAACCGGCGGGCGCGTCGGCCGGGACGGCGTCGTCGATCTTGGTGGCGGGCGTGCCGTCCGGGGCGCTGGTGATCGAAGTGACCGCCAGGGCACCGGACTTGTACAGGTCGGCCAGCGGACCCAGGCCCGCGATCATCGCGTAGCTCTGGTGCTGGCGGTCGTAGAGGAACGCCTCCTTCGCCTCGGCCTCGGTGCGGTGCGTGGTGAGGTCGACGCAGTACCGCACGTTGGCGCGCAGGATGTCCGGGCGGAGCGGCGTGCCGGTGTTCCAGGCGGCGCCGGTCTTCCATATCTGCGCCATGCCGCCGAGGACCCGGACCACGGCGTTGGTCTCGGGCGTCAGGTTCGCGATGACGTTCGTCTTGTAGTCGTCGACGAACGCGAGCGGGACCGTGGTGGCCTTGGCGTCCGCGGCGGCCAGCCAGCTGACCAGCGTGGGCGCGGCGACCACGGCGGCCGAGGCGCCGAGCGAGGTCTTGAGGAAACCACGTCTGTTCACGGCGGGTCGAACGGCGTTCGTGCGCTGCCCGGCGGGTGACGGCATGGGTGAGCCTCTCTTGAGTTCTACGGCCGATGAGGCCGGCGAGGTCGTGCGACCAGGGAGGGGATCGTGCGATCGGCTGTGGTTCGGGGTGCACCGTACGACGTGGGAAAGCGCATACGTCAACTGGTGCGTACGTGCGAAGATTTGCGGTGAGCCGTGTCCCGTTGGAGGGGGTTCGGCGGCCACGACATGACCCCCGGGTGAACGGGGGCCGTGCGGTTCACAGGATCGATCGGGCCAACGCCACCGCGCCCTCGACGGGCGGCACTTGGATGGGCCACGGCCGTGCTCCGGGTACCTGTTCGGCGAGTGCGCTGGTGAGGGCGTCGTACAGCAGGGGCTGGGCGAGGACGGTGCCGCCCGAGACCACCACGTCGTCGACGGGGACGCCGCGTTCGGCGAGCCGTACGACGAGTGCGGCGAGGGACCGGCCGGCCTCGGCTATCACCTCGCGCGCGAGGAGCGAGCCCGCGTCGGCCGCGGTGAAGACGACCCGGGCGTGCCGCCCCCAGTCGGCGGAGACGTCGGAAGCGCTTTCCAACGCGGCGCCGAGCGCGGGCACTTCGGCCACCCCGAACGCCTCGACGAGTCCCAGGGCGAGTTGGTCCGGAGCCTCGCCCCGGTCGTGCGCGGCCCAGGCGGCGCGGGCCGCCTCGCGGACGAGTCCGGCGGCGCCACCCTCGTCACCCAACACCGCGCCCCAGCCGCCCACTTGGAGTCGGCCGCCGTCGGCGAGCAGGCCCACCGCGACCGAACCGGTGCCGGCGACCAGGCCGACCCCCTTGTCCAACCCGGCGGCGGGGACGAGCAGTTCGGCGTCGCCCACGACCAGCGCGGGCACCTTGAGGCGTTCCTCCAGCGCGGCACGGATCTCGGCGCACTGGCGGGGTGTCTCACAGGCGTGCCCGCCCACGGCGACCGCGGACGGGCGCGTGTGGGCGGGCAGGGCGTCGTGGATCAGCGCGGTGAGCCAGTCGGCGGCGGTCGCGGGGTCGTGCGGCCGCCAGCCGCTGCTCGCACGGATGTGGTCGGCGACGACATCCGCGCCCGCGCACGCGCGCAGATGTGTCTTGGTGCCACCCACGTCGATGCCGACCACGAGGGGCGTGAAGTCCTGCACGGAACCTCTTTCGTCGTTGCGCTGTGCTGCGACGGTTGGGCGAACCGTGTTCGGGGGAACGGCAGTTCAAGCACTAGGGAAGCCCCGGGACGGGCTTCTGACGGACCACGGCAGGCGAGTACCGTGACGTTCGTTAGGAAGTTAACTAACGAAGTACAGTGCGTCAAGAGGCATCGCGCACTCGGCCACAGAGACCACTGTCCGGGCCCGCGTGACGTCAGGACATCCCGTCGCCGCATCCCACGGAACCCCTCCGGGAGCGCGGCCTGTGAACTGGGGGAAGTGTGGAACACGTCGTGGCGCAGGCGTCTCGGCTGACCGAGAGCGCGAGTGCGGTGTTCGCGGTGCTGGCGAGAGCCGGCAGCGCGACCCGGCCGCAGCTCGCGACCCTTGCGGGCCTGTCCAAACCGACGGTGTCCTCCGCCGTGGTGGAGCTGGAGAACGTCCGGCTGGCCGCCCACTCCGGCACCGCCTCCGGCGGCACCGGACGCAACGCCGCCGTATACCGTCTCGGCCCGGCCGCGGGCGCCGTACTCGCCGTCGACCTCGGCCCCGCGTTTACCCGGGTGCGTGGCTGCGCCCTGGACGGCACCCTGCTGGCCGAGGCCAGCAGATCCCGGGAGGACGCCGCAGGCGCCGTACGCGAGGCCCTTGCCGCACTGCCTGTAGGTATCCCGCTGCGCTCGGTCGTCGTCGCCGTCGGTGACGTCCTGGCGCGGAACCAGGCGGGCGCCGGAATGCGCCCCGCGACCGCCAAGGCCGGCCCGGTGTTCGACGCCATGACGGTCGCCCTGCCGCCGGGCGTGCCGGTCCACCTGGAGAACAACGTCAACTGCGCCGCCCTCGCCGAACTGCACGAGGGTGCCGCCCGGGGCCGCCACACCTTCGGCTATCTGCGGATCGGCGTCGGTATCGGCCTCGGCATCGTCGTCGGCGGCCAGGTGTTGCGCGGCGCGAACGGCGCGGCCGGTGAGCTGGCCCGGCTGCCCTACCCCTGGGACGACGCCGTGGAACCGCGCCGGGAGGCCCTGGAGGAGTACGTGGGCGCCCGCTCGCTGCTGCGCCGGGCGGCGGCCGCCTGGCCGGACACGGGCGAACCGTGCCCCGGCAGCGCGGACCAGCTCTTCGCCCTCGCCCGGCAGGGACACGACACGGCGAGCGCACTGGTCGGCCGGCACGCCGCCGACGTGGGCAGACTCGCCGCCGCCGTGGCCGCCGTACTGGACCCGGGACTGATCGTCCTCGGGGGCAGCACGGGCACGGACCCGCAGCTCCTGCCCGGGGTGCGGACCGAGCTGGGTCGGCTGAGCTGGCCCACCGAGGTGGTCAGCAGCACGGTCGGTGATCTCGGCACCGTGGTGGGCGCCGCCCGGCTCGCGGTCGCCAGAGGAGTCCAAACCGTGACCGATGGTGCGGGGGCGAAGGATTGACGGCCTCCGACTTGGTCTGCCAATGTCCGGACAAGCGCTTTCTAAGTCGGCCGGGACGCCGACTTGGGGTGAGCCTTCTCAGCCCGTACGTGACGTACGGCAACCGCACGAGGGTGTGCTTGTGCGGTGACGGCCAGGACGGCCGGGGATCTCGCCCCGTGTGGACGACGCGGCCGGGCGAGGCCGTGCCCCCGGAAAGTGACCTTTCCTGCAAAATGCACCCGTGCCGCATCGGTCGGCGCCGTGCTCCGTCTCCTACGACGAAAAAGGGATCGAAGATGACCACTGTGGGTGTGCGGCGCTCCAGCCGACTCGGCCGCGGCGGCATGCGCCGCCTGGTTCCCCTCGCTGCCGCGACCGCGGCAGGAGCCCTGTTGCTCTCCGCCTGTGGGTCGGGGTCCGGCTCCGGCGGCAACGCCAAGTCGCTGACCTTCTGGATCTCCACGGTTCCGGGGCAGGACGCGGGCTGGAAGAAGCTGATCGCGCAGTACAAGAAGGAAACCGGCGTCAAGGTCAAGCTCGTCAACATCCCCTACGACGGGTACACGACGAAGCTGCACAACGCCGCGCAGGCGAACTCGCTGCCCGACGTGGCGGACGTGCCCGCGCTGGACCCGATCTGGTCGAGCAAGCTGATCGACCTCAAGTCCATCGCGAACAACAAGAGCTACAACATCAACTCGAACTTCCTCGCGAAGGACTCGTCCGGGAAGGTGCTGGCCATCCCCTCGGACGTCACCGCGTCCGGCCTGTTCATCAACAAGTCGCTGTTCGAGAAGGCCGGCGTCGCCGTCCCCGCCTCGCCGGCGAAGACCTGGACCTGGACCGAGTTCATCGCGGCGGCCAACAAGGTGCGCGAGAAGACCGGCGCCAAGTACTCCCTGACGTTCGACCAGTCTCCGTCCCGGCTGCGCGCCATGGTGTACGAGATGGGCGGGAAGTACGTCCACGCGGACTCCTCCGGCAAGTTCTCGGTGGACGCCGCGACCAAGAAGGCCGTGAACTACTTCGTCGGACTGAACGACGACAAGGTCATGCCGAAGTCGGTGTGGACCAGCGGCGCCGACCCGTCCGCCATGTTCCAGAGCGGTGACGTGGTCGCCTACTGGTCCGGCGTGTGGCAGGTGCCCGCCTTCGCGGACAGCATCAAGAAGTTCGAATGGGCCAGCGTCCCGACCCCCGCCCAGCCGGTGCAGGCCAGTGACGTCAACAGCGGCGGCATGATGGTCGGCTTCAACAACAACGGGGCCGCGGCCACCGCCGCGCAGAAGTTCATGTCCTGGGTGTACGAGCCGAAGAACTACACCGAGCTGGTCGAGACCTCAGGGTTCCTCCCCGTCGAGAGCGGTCTGACCCCGAAGTACCCCTTCAAGTCGGCGGCGGCGCAGGCGGCGTTCAAGCTGTACAACGAGGAGATCCCGCTGTACGCCCCCATCTCGGGCTACTTCAACGGCGCGCAGACGAACTGGGTGCTGAAGGGCAAGAGCCTCACCGAGGACCCGACCAAGACGGAGCTCGGCAAGGCGATCAACGGCCAGCAGTCCGCTGACAAGGCCCTGCAGAACATCGTGGACGGCTACAACACGGCGGTCGGCGGCTGATCGTGGGCCAGAGGGCCGGGCGGCGGGGTCGAGACGCCGCCGCCCGCCCTGGTCGCCCATGTGATGCCGGGCTCATGACGTGAGCCGACAGCGATCCATTCCACCAGCACGGAAGTCAGGAAGATGACAAAAAGCGCCGCGGACGTGTCCGTGAGGCCGCCCAGGAAACGACGAAGCACCTACACCCTCGCGCCGCTCGTCCTCATCGCGGCCAACGTCGTGCTCTTCGCGTTGTTCTTCGTGTGGCCGGCGGTGATCGGGCTCGTCTACTCGTTCACGAACTACACCGGTGTGGGGGCGTTCCAGTTCATCGGACTGGACAACTACCAGAACCTGTTCGGGGACTCCACGTTCTACGACGCGCTGATCCGGACGCTGCTGTACACCGTGCTCGTCGTCCCGCTGAACTTCGTGCTCTCGCTGTTCATCGCCAACCTGGTGGTGAGCAAGCAGGCCAAGGGCGCGTCGGTCGCCCGTGTCGTCTTCTTCATCCCGTGGCTCATCTCGCCCATCGTCGTGGGCGTCCTGTGGCGGTGGCTGTTCGGTGAGAACTTCGGACTGATCAACTACGTCATCGAGAAGCTCGGCGGGCACGCGATCGCGTGGCAGTCGAACGCGGACCTGTCGCTGGGCGTCGTGGTGATGGCCGGTGCCTGGTGGGGCACGGCCTTCTCGATGCTGTTGTTCATCGCGGCGATCAAGAACGTGCCGGTGTCGTACTACGAGGCGGCCTCGCTCGACGGTGCCGGCCCCTGGCGCCAGTTCAGGAGCATCACGCTGCCGAGCATCGCGCCCACCTCCTTCATCGTCATCCTGCTCAACACGATCAACGCGATGAAGGAATACCCGCTGTTCGTCTCCCTCAACAACGGCGGACCGGGTACTTCGAACAACCTGCTTGTCCAGTACATCTACCAAACCGGCTTCAACCGGGGCCAGATCGGCTACGCGAGCGCCGCGTCGTTCGTGCTCATGCTCATCCTGATGGCCGTCGCGATCATCCAGCTGATCGTCAACCGGCGGGTGGAGAACCGATGACAACCACAGACACGCCGCGTCCGGTCGAGGGCAAATCCGGCCGGACCCTTTCCAAGAGGCAGCGACGCAACGTGCGCGACGGTGGGCTCCGGCGCGCGGTACCCGCGACGACACTGCTGTGGATCCTGGCGGCCCTCTACGGGCTGCCGGTGCTGTGGTTCGTCCTCAGCTCCTTCAAGCCGGCGGGAGACCTGTTCTCCCTTCCGCTGACGGTGCTTCCGCACAACCCCACCGTGTCGGGCTACAAGGCGGCGTGGGACAGCGCCAACTTCTCCCAGTACTTCATCAACACGGCCCTCGTGTGCGTGATCACGACGATCCTCACGGTGGGCGTCAGCTGCTGCACCGGGTACGCGCTGGCCAAGTACAACAACAGGTGGCTGAAGTTCTTCTTCATCTGCATCCTGGCCACCACGATGCTGCCGTCCGAGGTCATGCTCGCCCCGGAGTTCCTGGTGGTCCGCAACCTGGGCCTCTACAACTCGTTCGCCGGCATCATCCTCCCGGCCGTGCTCACCGCGACCGGATGCTTCATGTTCCGCCAGTTCTTCCTGACGGTCCCGGACGAACTCGTGGAAGCCGCACGCATCGACGGCGCCCGCGAACTGTCCATCTTCCTGCGGATCATGGTGCCGATCTCCCGGCCCATCATGCTGACCCTCGCCATCCTGTCCTTCCAGTGGCGGTGGAACGACTACATCTGGCCGCTGCTGATGCTGAACGACCCCAACAAGTTCACCGTGCAGATCGGCATCCAGAGCCTCGTCGGGGCGCAGAACATCAACTGGTCGGTGCTGCTCGGCGGTTCGGTCATCTCGATGATCCCGCTGATCCTCATCTTCCTGGTCTTCCAGCGCTACGTCATGAGCGCCGACATCAACGCCGGACTGAAGGACTGACCTTGCCCACCCCGCTCGACCACGCTTTCGTCCGCGCGGCGGCCGGAGCCGCCGACCGGGCGGCCGCCCCGCTGGCGGCCGGCCCCGACGAGGAACCCGCCGGTGTGCCGCACCGTGGTCTGGCGCGCCGGGTGAAGACCCTGGTCGCGGCGTACCGGTCCCCGGACTCGGCACTGCACGGCAGCGGACAGGCGGTCGCCGCCGCGACGACCCACCTCCGCGCCCTGCGGGCCGTGCAGACGCGCTCCGGTCTCTTCGCGGGCGGAGACAACGTCCAGTCACCGCCCGACTCCGCGTTCACCGTCAACGACGTGTGCGACGCGTACGTCCTCGCCGCCGACGCGGGACCGGAACTGGGCGAGGTGACGGCCGTGCTCGCCGAGATCGCGAGCGCCGCCACCGCCAGTCTCCTGACCGGTGGCGTGCACACCCCGAACCACCGCTGGGAGCTGAGCGCGGCGCTCGCCCGTCTGCACCGGTCGTTCCCCGACGACCGGCTGCTCGACCGCGTCGAGGAGTGGCTCGCCGAGGGCGTCGACCTCGACACGGAAGGCCTGTACTCGGAACGCAGTGCCGTCTACGCGTCCATCGTGACCAACCCGTCGCTGCTGTTGCTGGCCGAGGTGCTCGGGCGTACCGACCTGCTGGACGCCGTCGAACGCAACCTCGCCACGACCCTGGACCTGATCAGGCCGGACGGCACGGTGGAGACCGTCCACTCGCGCCGCCAGGACCAGAAGCTCTCGTTCGCGCTGTGGCCCTACCTGCCGCACTACCGGCTGCTCGCGATCCGCACCGGCCGGGGCGACTTCGCCCGCGCGGCCCGCCTGGCGGCCGCCGACGGCATCGACGACCCCGACCTGCTCGCCCAGACCCTTCTCACCCCGGATCTGTGCCGCGCCCTGCCGGCCCCGGACGCGGAGCAGCTCCCGCGCGACCGGTACCTCCCCACCGCACGCCTCGCCGCACACGTCTCGAACACCGCGCACACCGTGGTGTACGGCGGCTCGGACGTGCCCGAGCACCGGCGCATCCGCTCGGGCCTCGCCTGCAACCCCACCTTCCTGCGCCTGTTCGCCGGTGCCGCCGTCCTCGACGCGGTCCGCCTCTCGCGGGTGTTCTTCGACCTGGGTCCGTTCCGCGCCGCCGACATGGAACAGCTCGCCGACAACCGGTACCGGCTCACCCAAACCCTCACCACCGCCTACTACCAGCCGCTCCCGAAGGACCGGAGGCGCGAGGACGGCGCCTACCGTCTGGTGGACGAGGGCCGCTTCTCCGCGGCGATGGCCTTCCCCGACCGCCCTCAGGACGAGGTCTCCCACACGACCCGGGTCGAGGTCGACCTGCGGGAGGACGGGGCCGACCTGCGGATCGACATCAGCGGTCCATCGGTGCCCTGGGCCCTCGAACTGACCTTCCGGGCAGGGGGAGTTGCAGAGGGCGCGGTCCCGATCGGCGACGGACGCTGGTGCCTGACCACCGGCCCGCTGACCTACCGTGTCGGCGACGACGAGATCCGGGTCGAGGCCCAGGTCGAGGCCGGCGAACCCCTCGCCGGACCGGACCGGAGCGACGTACTGCGCTACGACCCGGGCCAGGACTACACCGTGGCCGGCGGCACCGACGCGACGACCGGGAACCGCGTCTACCTCGGTGGACTCGGCCCGCAGACACTGACCGTCGCACTGCGCGCCCGCCGCAGCGCACCCGCCCGCTGACCCCGACGACCCACACCATGGCCACCTCAGGCATGAAGGGCTGAACCACCCGTGCACCTCCTCCACCAGCGCGGCCCGCTGCACGACCTCCCGGACACCCAGGAGGCCTACGACGCGGTCCTCGCCGACGTCGTCGAGCAGGCCCTGCGCCGCATCACGCCGGACGGCAACCTCGAACACCCCGACTGCTACGACGACATCGGGGACACCTCGCTCGGCATCACGTCCCTGCTGGCCTTCGCCTGGCAGCGCGGCAAGGACCCCCGCCTGCCGGAGGCGGTACGGCGCAGCCTCGCCTTCCACCTCCGGGAGCGCGTCTACACCGAGGACAACCCCGGCTACCCGAACCTGAAGGTCCGCAACTCCGGTCTCCCGTACGCCCGTTACGTCCTGGAAGCGGGCGCGCACCCCATCGGCGACTGGCCGAGCACGGCGTGGGCACTCCTCCAGGCGGTCAACGTCCTGTACGCGGCGGACGGACTCGTCGACGACGAACAGCGCACCGCTCTGGCCGAGTTGGCGCACGGCTACTGGCGCTGGCTCACCGAGGCCACCTTCTTCAACCCGCAGGAGGCAGGCAACCAGGCCATCGGCTGTGTCGTCGGCGGCCTGATGCTGGCCCGCCATCTCCCTTCAGCAGAAGGAGAGTTGGTCCGTACGCGCGCACTCCGTGTCTACGGTGACGAGATCCGCGCCCACCGCGTGAGCGACCGTGGCGCCCTTCTCCCGCCCGAGCACGGCGGAGCGTACGACAACAACTACGGCCCGATCTCCCTCTCCTTCCTCGCACAGGCCCACATCGTCAGCGGCGAGGACGTCTTCGCCGAGGACGGGGAGGCGCTGGCCCGCTACGTCGACGCCCGCCTCACCAACGGCGGCTTCGACAACGGCGGCCCCCGCTACAGCGAACAGCACTCCGCCTTCGAATCGGTCCTCGGCCTGCGCTACTTCGGCAGCCGTATCGGCTCCGACATCGGCCGCTACCGGGGCGACAGCCGCTGGGCCCGGCACGCGGTCAAGCCCGACGGGGGAGTGGACGGGCACTTCGCGTGGATGCTGGTCTGGCAGATCCAGGACACCACGCGCTGGCACCGCACGCCGTCGACGGAGGCGGCCCGCCATCAACTCCGGGCCGGGACCGTGTCGGTGGCCTTCGACGACAGGATGACCCCGTCACTTGTCGAGGCGGCCGGCACGTACTACCTGCCCGCCGCAGTGAACCGCCAGCACGGGTTCGGCCCGGTGCTCGACGGCTTCCTGTTCTGCCGCCCGATGGGCGAGGTGCGCGTCCGGGACGTCCGCGCCGAGGGACTGACCGCCAAGCTGGTCACCAAGCCGGTCGTCGGCCGCGACCACGTCCTGCGGCACGTCCGCTCCCTGTACGTCACCGACGGCACGCGCCTGTGGACGACGGTGGCCGTCCAACGGCTCGACGGAGCACCGTACTTGCTGGCCGGGCTGCCGTACGCGGCGGACGACGGGGACCGGGTGCGCAGGACGGCCGAGGGCGACGTGACCTCCGCGGGCACCCTGCGTCTCACCCACCCGACCGGCGAGGGCGCCGACCACTTCGACGCCCGCTCCGAACTCTCCCAGCAGGAGGCGGCGTTCGCCCTCGCGGCCGACCCGCGCGGCTACGGCAACCCCGACGAGGGCTGGGGTCACCTGGTCACCTCCACGGCACTCGAGGCCGAACCGGCACCGGGCGCGCCGGAGAACCTGCACGTGTTCGCCGTACGGTACGGACCCGGAGCCGGGGAGTTCGCGCCCGCCTTCGAGACCGGTGAGGACGGTCTGACTCTTACTGTCCGCACGGAGGCGTTCACCGCGGTGATCGGCGACCCGGCGGGCAATGCCGACGCCGAGCCGGAGCTCACCCTGCGGGCCTGAGGGCCACTCAACTGCCTGCCCGCGCCGCCGAGTTCTGCTCCGGCGCGGGCAGTGCGCCGCCCGGCACCACCAGGTCCGCCCGATCCCGGGTCGTCGCCACCACGTCGGCGTTGCGCTGGTCCGTGCCCAACACCCAGGCCACGGCGGTCTCGTGGTCCTTGCCGAACTCCTCGTGCCGGGTGACGAGCCGCCGTACGCGTTCGTCCTCGTCGGTCTCGCAGAACCACACCTCGTCCAGGCACGGTCGTACCCGCGCCCATGAACCCGCCTCCAGCAGCAGGTAGTTGCCCTCCGTCACCACCAGGCGGGCGGTCGGCAGTACCGGGATCGCACCGGCGATCGGCTGCTCCAGGACGCGCTCGAAGCCCGGTGCGTACACGACGTCGTCGGTGTCCTCGCGCACGCGCCGCAGCAGCGCCGCGTAGCCGGCCGCGTCGAAGGTGTCGGGCGCGCCCTTGCGAGCGCGGCGGCCGAGGCGGTCCAGTTCGACGTCGGCGAGGTGGAAGCCGTCCATGGGGACGTGGGCGACCCATGGTTCGCCGGTGCCGTTCAACGCGCGCACCAGATGCTCGGCGAGGGTGGTCTTGCCCGCGCCCGGGCTGCCGGTGATACCGAGGACGGCACGGCGGCCGGGGGCGGCGAGGGCGGTGGCACGGGTGAGGAGGTCGTCGAAAGTCAGTGGCACACCGAGAGTGTGCCATCCGTCTCGGTTGCCCGGCCGGGGCGATGATGGGCGGAAGATCGGGGAGTCGAGTCGGCAGAGAGACCATGGAGTGGGGGACAGGAACAGGAGCCGTCCATGCCCGACGACGCGACACAGATCCGCACCTTGATCACCGACTGGGCCGAGGCCGTCCACCGCGGCGACCTCGAGGGCGTCATGGCCGACCACACCGAGGACCTCGTGATGTACGACGTCCCGCCGCCCCACGCGGGCATCCACGGCCTCGCCGCCTACCGCGCCACCTGGCCGCCGTTCTTCGAGTGGCAGGCCCAGGGCGCCTGCTTCGACATCGACTCCCTCGACATCACGGCCGGCACGGACGTCGCCTACGCCCACGCGCTGCTCCGGTGCGGCACCCCCGAGGAGTTCGCCGCCTGCCCGAGCCTGCGGCTACGGCTGACCTTCGGCCTGCGCAAGGAGAAGGGCCGGTGGCTGGTCGCGCATGAACACCACTCGTTTCCGCATGACTGAGGCTGAGTTTCCGCACGACTGAGGCTGAAAGGGCGCTCAGGTCGACTTCCTGATCAACTCGTCGGCGACCCAGCGTGCTACGCCGGCGGGGTAGGGCGAGGGCAGTCCGAGGACGATGTGGTGGAAGCCCGCGTCGATCGCCTCGCGGATCGCGGCCCGGGTGGTCTCGGGACGGTCGTAGGAGGCGGAGAGGTGGATGGAGCGGGTGATCGTGGCGGGGGCGCGGCCGATCTCGGCGCAGTAGCGGTCGAGGAGTGCGCTGCGGTCGATGGCGTCCTCGATGTCGCCGCCGGGGATGTTCCACAGGTCGGCGTGCTCGGCGACCACGCGCAGGGTCGCGGCCGAGCGTCCGCCGATGAGGATCGGCGGGTGGGGGCGCTGGACGGGCTCGGGGCTGCCGAACGCCCCGGTGAGGTGGTGATGGGTGCCGTGGAAGTCGAACGGTTTCTCCTCGGTCCACAGCCGCCGGATGACCGTGCAGGCCTCGGCGAGGCTCGCGACGGCGTGCGCGGAGTCGTGGAAGGGGAGGCCGTGCGCCTCGTACTCGCGCCGGGCCAGCGGATGGTCCGGGCGTGAGCCGACGCCGATGCCGAAGTCGAGCCGACCGCCGGAGACGACGTCGACGGTCGTGGCGATCTTCGCCAGCATCGCGGGCGGCCGGAAGCGGTTGCTGGTCACCATCACGCCGAGCCGCAGTCGGCGGGTCCGCGCGGCGAGGGCGGAGAGCAGCGTCCAGCCCTCGAAGGTCGGTCCGTCCGGGTCGCCGCCGATCGGCATGAGGTGGTCGAACAGCCAGGCGTGCTCGATCTCCGGGACGGTGTCGGCCTCCTGCCAGACACGGAGGAGGTCGGGGTACTCGACCTGCATGGGGGCGGTCATGATTCCGAAGCTGGTTCGGGGTGTGCGGGGCATGGCGCCTTCCGTCCTTCGGCAGCGCGTGGCGGCAGGCATGGCTTGGCCGTCCGGCTGCCGCTCTGGCATGATGGGCAAGCGGAACTGTGTTCCGGAAAACGATACGGAACGATGTTCCGTTTATCAAGTTCTAGCGGTGGAGGAACTGCGCGGTGGGCGACAACGAGGCGGAAGCGGGCGGCGCGGTCCCGTCCAAGCGGGCCGACGCGCGGCGCAACAAGGAGACCCTCCTCGACGCCGCAGCCAAGGTCTTCGTCGCGTCGGGTGTCGATGCTCCGGTACGCGACATCGCGCGCGAGGCCGGTGTCGGACTCGGCACGATCTACCGGCACTTCCCGACGCGCGCGGATCTCGTCATCGCCGTCTACCGGCACCAGGTCGAGGCCTGCGCCGAAGCCGGTCCGGCGCTGCTGGCGAGTGGCGCCACGCCGTACGCCGCGCTGCGGGAGTGGATCAATCTGTTTGTCGACTTCCTGGTCACCAAGCATGGACTCGCCGCGGTGCTGCGGTCCGACACCGCCGGTTTCGAGGCGCTGCACGGCTACTTCCTGGACCGCCTGCTGCCCGTGTGTGCCGAGTTGTTCGACGCGGCCGTCGCCGCCGGTGAGGTCCGGTCGGACCTGACGTCCTACGAGATCATGCGCGGCGTCGGCAACCTCTGTGTCGGCGCGGAGGGCGACGAGCGCTACGACGCGCTCCGGCTTGTCGATGTCTTCGTCGCGGGCATGCGCCTGTCCCGCTGACCGGGTTGCGGTCGCCTCGTTCATGCGCCGGTAGCCAGTGCGTCACTTGTTGCTCATCCCGCGCTGAGACGTTCCCTCTGTCGGAAAAGTTGGCTATACAACTTTGAGAGGGAGTGATGGCAATGTCACTGTCCGTGGAAGACCTCGCAGGGAACCGCATAGAGGACCTGCCGCTTACCTGGCTGCGGGACAACTGCCCCTGTCCCCGGTGCCGCGACCCGCGCAACGGACAGAAGCTGTTCCAGATCACCGAGTTGCCCACCGGCCTCGCGCTGGACGCCGTGCGTCGGACCGTCGACGGCGTCGAGATCGACTGGGCGCCCGACGGACACCGTTCCGCGTACTCCGCGCAGTGGCTCACCGCCAACCGGCCCGCCGCCGGGGACGGTTCCGAGGACCGGCGCGGCGAGAACGGCAAGACCCTGTGGGCCGCCGCCGATCTGAACGGCCGCCTCCCCGAGGCGAGTTGGACGGAGTACCTGGGCAACCCTGCGGTCAAGGCGCGGGTGCTGGAGGCAGTCCTCGGGCTCGGCTTCGCCCTCCTGCGCGATGTGCCGTGCCGCGAGGAGCAGGTGCTGGAGGTCGCGGAGACCTTCGGGTACGTCCGCGAGACCAACTACGGGCGGCTCTTCGACGTACGGGTCGAACCCGACCCCAACAACCTCGCCTTCACCGGCGCCCGGATCACCCCGCACACCGACAACCCGTACCGCGACCCGGTGCCCACGCTCCAACTCCTGCACTGTCTGTCCAACGCGGCGGTCGGTGGCGACTCAGGACTGGTGGACGGATTCAAGGCCGCCGCGCTGCTGCGGGCCGAGGACCCGGAGGCGTTCGCCGTACTGACCCGCACCCCCGTGCCGTTCCGCTTCAGCGACGCACGCACCGAACTGGCCGCCGACCGCCCGCTGATCGACGTGGACGGCCGGGGCCGGATCCGCGAGGTGCGCTTCAACAACCGTTCCATCGGCACCCTGTTGCTGCCCGCCGACGAACTGGAGGCCTTCTACCGGGCCTACCGCACCTTCGCCGAGATCACCCTGCGCCCCGAACTCCAGCTGGAGTTCCGGCTGTTGCCCGGCGACTGCCTCATCTTCGACAACGTACGGCTGCTGCACGCGCGAACCGCCTTCGAGGAGAGCGGCGCCCGCCACCTCCAGGGCACCTACGCCGACCTCGACGCACTGGCCGGCACGTTGGCCGTACTGCGTCGCGAACGGGCCGTAGCCGCAAGGGAGTTCGTGGACGAGCTGGCTGAACTCTTCGCAGGCGAGGGTGCGAGTGCCTACCTGGGGGAGCAAGTGACCATGGCGCAGCACATGTTGCAGGCGGCGGCCCGGGCCGAAGAGGCGGGGGCGCCCGACGCGTTGGTCGCCGCCGCGCTGCTGCACGACCTCGGGCACTTCCACGGGCCGGTCAGCGGTGCGGAGTTGATGGAGGGCACCGACAACCGGCACAGCCACACCGGGGCGGACCGGCTGGCCGAGTGGTTCGGACCCGAGGTCACCGAGCCGATCCGGCTGCACGTGGCGGCGAAGCGGTATCTGTGCGCGGTCGAGCCGGGATACTTCGGCCGGCTCTCGCAGGCCTCGGTGTACACGCTGGAGGTGCAGGGTGGCCCGATGTCTCCGGCGGAGGTCGCGGCGTACGAGGCGAATCCCTACGCGGCGGACGGGGTCGCGGTGCGCCGCTGGGACGACGAGGGCAAGGACCCCGAGGCGCCGACCCCGGACTTCGCGCACTTCCGGCCGCTGCTCATGGCCTCGTCGCGGAAGGGCTGAACAGGGCCTGCCTGTAAGGACTACGAGGACTACGAGGACTGACTCAGGCGTCGTCGGCCGGGCGGCGGGCCAGCGAGCCGGACGCGGTCGAGCTGTGCACGGTGAAGGCCACGGTCTCCGGAAGGTACCGGTCCTCGGACCATTCGACCGGTGTGCCCGCCGGATCCGTACTGCACCGCCGCTCGCGGAGCAGCGGGTCGCCGGGTCGGCAGCCGAGCAGTCGGGCGTCCTCCTCGTCGGCCCGGCACAGGTCGATGGTGTGCTGGGCGTCCGCGATCAGCACGCCCGACTCCTCCAGGGCCACGGTGTGCGACACGGTGTCGGGCGGCAGCGAGGCGATCAACTCGCCCACGGCGGACGGGTATACGGTGCGCTCGATCATCGCGGGTCGTCCCGAGAGGGTGCGCAGTCGCCGTACCTCGTAGATCTCCGCCCCTGCGGGCAGGCGCAGTCGGTCCCGCTCGGTCGGGTCGGCGGGGCGAGTCTCGACGGTGACGGTCCGGCCGCCGGGTTCCTCGCCGGTCGAGCGGGCCCAGCGGGTGAAGCTGAGGAGTTCGCCGAAGCTCTGCGGGCGGGGCGCGCCGATCACGACCCGGCGGGTGCCGCGCCGGGAGGCGATCAGTCCCTCGGTGCGCAGGAGGGCCATCGCCTGGCGGATCGTGCCCCGGGAGACGCCGTACCGTTCGGCGAGTTCACCCTCGGCGGGCAGCCGTCCGCCGGAGCCGTAGCGGCCCTCGCCGATCTCGCGGCCGAGGTCGGCCGCGACCTTGCGGTACATCGCCGGGGGTTTTCCCGTGCCGGCCGGGCCGTCCGTCACCGTGCGCCTCTCCCTGGGTACCGAGGCCGTCAGTCGTTGTCGGCGTTCTCGGCGCTCTTCTTGTTCTTGATCCGCTCGGCTTCCTTGCGGACCTCGGCCTGCGTGGCGCGCTCCTTCTCCAGCCACTCCGGGCTGTCCTTCTTCAGCGTCTCGATCTGCTCGGTGGTGAGGGCTTCGGTGACCCCGCCGCGGGCGAGACCGGCGATGGAGACGCCGAGCCTGGCCGCGACGACCGGGCGCGGGTGCGGGCCGTTGGTGCGCAGCTCGCGCAGCCACTCGGGCGGGTTGGCCTGCAGCTCGTTCAGCTCGGCGCGGGAGACCTCGCCCTTCTGGAACTCGGCGGGGGTGGCCTCTAGGTACACACCCAGCTTCTTCGCCGCCGTGGCGGCCTTCATGGTCTGGGCGGTCTGGTGCGACTTCATACCGTCAAGAGTATCGACCGCGTTCGAGACCTCCGACCACGGCGGGTAACCTTGCGGGGTGACAGGCTCGGAAGCATCCCCCACGTTCCGGCTCGCGTACGTCCCCGGGGTGACGCCCGCCAAGTGGGTGCGGATCTGGAACGAGCGCCGGCCCGACGTCCCCCTCGTTCTCGTACCGGTTCCGGCCGCCGAAGCAGCCGATGTGCTGCGGCGCGGTGAGGCCGACGCCGGACTCGTACGGCTGCCGGTCGACCGTGAGGTCTTCAGCGCGATCGCCCTCTACACCGAGGCGACCGTGGTCGTAGCCCCCAAGGACCACGTTGTGACGGTGGCCGAAGAGGTGTCCCTCGACGAGCTCGCCGACGAGGTGGTCCTCCACCCCCTCGACGACGTCCTCGACTGGGAACAGCCGCCGGGGGAGCCCGCGTTCGAGCGTCCCGCGACCACCGAGGACGCCGTCGAACACGTGGCGTCCGGCATCGGCATCCTCTACGTCCCCCAGTCCCTGGCCCGGCTGCACCACCGCAGGGACCTCACCTACCGGACCGTCGTCGACGCCCCCCAGTCGGACGTCGCCCTGTCCTGGCCCGAGGACAAGACCACCGAACTGGTCGAGGACTTCATCGGCATCGTCCGCGGCCGCACGGTCAACAGCACCCGGGGCCGTACGCCGACGCCCGCCGAGCCGAAGACGAAGGCGAAGCGCACCGAGGCTCCCGCGCGCCGCAAGCCCGCCGCCGGAAAGACGAGCGGCAAGACCGGCAGGTCCGGAAACACCGGCAAGAACCCTCGCGGCGCTTCCGGCGGCGCCAAGGGAACCAAGCGCGGCAAGCCCCGAGGTCGCTGACAGCCGACGAAGTCGCTGCCCTTGCAGTCGCTGATAACTGACGCAGTCCGCTCAGGCTGACTTCACCGTCGTGGAACCCCGCACCGTGAGACGCGGCGGCAGCACGACCTCACGGGCCGCCGTCCGCCCCTCGTCGAGCCGTTCCACCGCCGCGGTCACCGCGTGCCGTGCCTGTGCCTCGGCGGTCTGGCTGACGGTGGTCAGGCTGAAGCAGCTCAGTCGGGACAGCGCGTCGTCGTCGTAGCCGGCGACGGACACCGCGCCGGGTACGGCGACCCCGGCCCGGGTGAGGGCGGCGAGGACACCGATCGCCGACTGGTCGTTGAACGCCGCGACGGCGGTGGGGAGTTGACCCCCGTCGAGGAGCTGGCGGGCGGCCCGCTCGCCGGCCGCCTCGGTGTGGTCGCCGTGCAGCACCCTGATCTGCTCGTCGAGGCCGTGCCGGCGCATGGCCGTGCGGTAGCCGCGGCGGCGGTCGGTGGCGATCACGCCCTTGCCGCCGTCTACGTAGGCGATCGACCGATGGCCGAGGCCCACCAGATGGTCGACGATCTGACCCACTCCGTCGTCGTCCGCGGTGCGTACGACATCCAGCTCGGTGCCGGTCATCCGGCGGCCGACCACGACCACGGGCGCCTTGCGGTGCAGGGCCATCAGGGTGTCGGCGGGGGCGAGCGGGCCGAGCAGGATCAGGGCCTCGCTGCGGAAGGCGAGCAGGGTCTCGACGGCCGTGTGCTCGTCGCGGCTGCGGGTCTGGGTGCTGAGCACCAGGTCGTATCCCACCTCCTCGGCGGCCGTGTGGAGGTGCTCCACCAGGTCGGCGTGGAAGGGGCTGTGCACGTCGACCATCACGCCCAGCAGTCGGCTGCGTCTGCTGGCCAGCAGGCTCGCGTTGCGGTCGGCCTGGTAGCCGAGGTCGGCGGCGGCCTTGAGGACGCGCTGCCGGGTGCGCTCGCTGGGGCCGGGGGCACCGCGCAGGACCAGGGACACCGACGCCGTGGACAGTCCGACCCGCGCCGCCACGTCCTCAAGGCGGGGGCGGGAACCTGCATCGGCCACTGATCCTCCGGTCGGATTCTCCTGCTGCAACACCCTTGACACGCCTGCGAAACCGGACTGATAGTACCAGGACTTAAAGCGCTTTAAAAAGTTCTATTGCCCGGACAAATGGCAGCTCGGAGTGGATCAGCGTGGATCAGAGTGGAGAGGACTTCAGATGACGACGAAGCCGATCGGGGTGGCGGTCATCGGCGCCGGAATGGCGGGCCGGGCGCACCTCAACGGCTACCGGCAGGCCGTGTCCGTGTACGGCGCCGGGCTGCCCGAGGTGCGTCTGGTCGCCGTGGCCGACGCGCATGAGCCCTTCGCCCTCGACGCCGCCCGTCGCTACGGCTACGAGCGGGCCGAGACCGACTGGCGGGCGATCGCCGAGGCCGACGACATCGACGCCGTCAGTGTCGTGGTCGCCAACCATCTGCACCGCGAGATCGTCGAGGGGCTGCTGGCGGCGGGCAAGCACGTGCTGTGCGAGAAGCCGCTCGCACCGTCCGTGGCCGACGCCGAGGCGATGGTGAAGGCGGCCCAGGACACCGGACTGGTCGCTGCCACCGGCTTCACCTTCCGCCGCTCGCCGGCCGTCAACGCCATCCGGCAACAGGTCCTGGAAGGCTCGCTCGGACCGGTCCAGCACTTCAACGGGCACTACTGGTGCGACTACGGCCACAACCCGGACGCGCCCATGAGCTGGCGCTACCGCGGCCCGCTCGGCTCGGGGGCGCTGTCCGACATCGGCAGCCACCTCGTCGATCTCGGCGAGTACTTCTGCGGTCCGGTGCGCAGCGTGCGGGGCGCCGTCCTGTCCACGCAGGTGCACGAGCGGCCCGTACCGCTGGGCACGGCGGTGGGGCATTCGGCCGATGTGCGGGTGAGTCAGGAGCGCGAGCCGGTCGAGAACGACGACATCGCCACCTTCACCGCGATGTTCGACTCGGGAGCCGTTGGCACCTTCTCGGTGTCGCGGATCGCCCGTGGGCTGGCCAACTCCCTTGGCTTCGAGGTGTTTTCGAAGGGCGGCGCGGCCACCTTCGAGCTGTCGCGTCCGGCGGAGTTCACCCTCGCCGACGCGGCGGCCCCGGACCCCGTGGACGGCTACCGGCGGGTGGTGATCGGCCCCGGCCACCCCTACATCGCCGGCGGCCTGCCCATGGACTTCCCCAGCGTCGGCCACGGCCAGCACGAGTTCTTCGTCTGGCAGGCCCGGGCCTTCCTCGAACAGATCGCGGGCGTCGACGGACTGCCGCCCTGCCCCACCCTCGCCGACGGCCTGCACAACCTGCGCGTG
This sequence comes from Streptomyces prunicolor NBRC 13075, assembly GCF_000367365.1. Taxonomy (GTDB): domain Bacteria; phylum Actinomycetota; class Actinomycetes; order Streptomycetales; family Streptomycetaceae; genus Streptomyces; species Streptomyces prunicolor. The sequence goes on from NZ_BARF01000129.1 coordinate 57,910, forward strand.
CTCGACGCGATCGTCGCCTCCGCCCACGCCGACGGCCGGTCCGTCGCCGTCCAGCCCCTCGACGTCCAGCCCCTCACCGTTCAGCAGTAAGGAAGCAGCCATGAAGCTCGGCGCCTACACCGCCGTCCTGCACGACAAGCCGCTCACCGAGACCCTGCGCGTCCTGCGCGAACTCGGCCTGGACAGCGCGGAGATCAACTCCGGCGGGTTCCTTCCCGCGCCCCATCTGCCCATCGCGGAGATACGGGCGAGCCAGGACGCGCGCGACGCCTACCTCGCCGAGTTCGCGGCGGCCGGGATCACCCTGACCGCGCTGAACTGCAACGGCAATCCGCTCCACCCCGACCCGGAAGTACGCGCCAAGCACGCCCAGGACGTGCGGGACGCGATCGAACTCGGTGCCCTGCTCGGGGTACGGCGGGTCGTGACGATGTCCGGGCTGCCCGCCTCCGACCCCGGTGGCCGGCTACCGTCCTGGTCCGTACTCCCTTGGGACAGCGCCTACTTGGACGCCCTCGACTACCAGTGGGACGAGGTGGCGATCCCGTACTGGAAGGACATTCAGGCGCGGGCCGCGGACGCCGATGTGAAGGTGTGCATCGAGATGCATCCGCACAACCTCGTCTACAACGTCGGCACGATGGAACGCCTCGCCACCGAGATCGGCGCGACCCACGTCGGCGCGGAGATGGACCCGAGTCACCTGTTCTGGCAGGGCATCGAGCCGGTCGCGGCGGTACGACGACTCGGCTCCCTCGTCTACAACGCGGCGGCCAAGGACACCCGTGTCAACGAAGAAGCGAAGATCAACGGGGTCCTCGACCACCGCCATGTGCGGGTCCGCCCGGACGAGCCGGACGTCGTCCCGCTCGGTGGCCGCTACACGCTCAGCCGCTGGCCGAAGAACGCCTCCTGGGACTTCGTCGCAGTCGGACGCGGTCACGACGTGCCCTTCTGGACCGAGTTCCTGAAGGCGCTGCGCGAGGTCGACCCGGACATGGCGGTCAACATCGAGCACGAGGACCAGGAACTCGACCAGATCGAGGGCCTGCGCCTGGCCGCCGAGAACCTCAAGTCCGCCGCCGCACAGCTCTGAACGGCCTCTGACCCGTCTCCGCACGACCCCATCCGCTCCGCTGCACAGTGAGGTGCACGCATCATGAACAGCACATCCGCTCACCACCCCGACCCCCGCCCCCGCTCTCGCAGAGTCCTTCCCGTGGTGGCCGTCGCCGCCGCGACCGCCCTCACCCTCGCGGGCTGTTCCAGCAACTCCGGCGGCAAGAAGTCCGCGGACTCCGCCGCCGACGCCTCGGTGGGCAAGGCCAGTACACCCCGGATGACCATCGCGATGGTCACGCACGCCCCCTCCGGTGACACCTTCTGGGACACCATCCGCAAGGGCGCCGAGGCCGCCGCGGCCAAGGACAACGTCAAGCTCGTCTACTCCAACGACGAGAACGCGGGCGACCAGGCCAACCTGGTGCAGAACGCGATCGACCAGAAGGTCGACGGCATCGCGGTCACCCTCGCCAAGCCCGACGCCATGAAGGCCGTCGTGGCCAAGGCCGAACAGGCCGGCATCCCGGTCGTCGGCTTCAACGCCGGTCTGAGCGACTGGCAGAAGCAGGGCCTGCTGTCCTTCTTCGGCCAGGACGAGTCGGTCTCCGGCCAGGCGCTCGGCACCAAGCTCAACTCCACCGGCGTCAAGCACGCGGTGTGCGTGATCCAGGCCCAGGGTGACGTCAACCTCGAACAGCGCTGCGCCGGCGTGAAGAAGACCTTCAGCGGCAAGACCGACATCCTCTACGTCAACGGCACGGACATGCCGTCGGTGAAGTCGACGATCACCGCCAAGCTCACCCAGGACAAGACCATCGACGAGATCGTCGCCCTCGGCGCCCCCTTCGCGCTGACGGCCGTGCAGTCGCTGTCCGACGCGGGCAGCAAGGCCAAGGTCGCCACCTTCGACCTCAACGCGAACCTCATCTCCGCGATAGAGAAGGGCAGCATTCAATTTGCCGTCGACCAACAGCCCTACCTCCAGGGCTACTTGGCGGTCGACTCCCTGTGGCTCTACAAGACGAACGGCAACTACAGCGGCGGCGGCGAGGAGCCCGTGCTGACCGGCCCGGCCTTCGTCGACAAGGCCAACGTGGACGCGGTCGCGAAGTTCGCCGCGAAGGGAACGAGGTGACGCCATGAGGATCGCGCTCGACCCGTACATGATCCGCGACGTGCCCCTGCTCGAACTCCCGTCCGTCGTCGCCGAGTTGGGCTACGAATGGATCGAGCTCTCGCCCCGCGAGGACTTCATCCCCTTCTTCCGGCACCCGCGCGTCGACGACGCCACCGTCCGCAAGTTCCGCAAGGCGCTGGACACTTCAGGCGTCGGCATCTCGTCCCTGCTGCCACTGTTCCGCTGGTCGGGCCCGGACGAGGACGCACGGCAGGCCGCCGTACGCTACTGGAAACGCGCCATCCAGATCTGCGCGGACCTCGGAGTGGACAGCATGATCTCCGAGTTCAACGGACGCCCCGAGGAACCGGACCGCAGCGAGGCCCAGTTCTGGAACTCGATGGACGAACTCCTCCCGCTCTTCGAGCGCGAGGGCATCAAACTCGCCCTGGAACCCCACCCGGACGACTTCATCGAGAACGGCTACGACGCGGTCAACCTGATCCGGGGCATCAACCACCCCAACGTCACCTTCCTCTACTGCGCCCCGCACACCTTCCACATCGGAAACGACGCCCCCGGCATCATCGAGTACGCGGGCGACCTGCTCACCCACGTGCACCTCGCCGACGCCTTCGACCACACGGCCTCGTCCGGCAACCGGTACATCCTCAACCCGCCCGGCACCACCGCGCGGATCCACCAGCACCTCGACATGGGCGAGGGCGAGGTGGACTTCGACGAACTGTTCCGCGCGCTACGAGCGGGCGGCTTCGACGGTACCCTCACCGCGTGCGTGTTCGCCTGGGAGGAACGGGCCCGGGAATCCTCGGTGTTGATGCGAAGGAAGATCGACGACCATCTGGCCGCTTCGGCCAGGGCTCGGTAGCCGACGCTCAACTCATAGGCGGGCCAGGCGTGTTGGGTCCTCGGCTAGGCGAGGGCGTGGGCGGTGGTCGCACGGTCGCGGTCGCCGACCGCGCCCGCCGCCCTCGAACCTCATCCCGTACCCCCGGCCAGCAGATCGCGCAGCGCCCGCTCCTCCTCGGGACGCAGACCGGTCACGAACCGCTGCAGTGCGCCGATCGGATCCGGACCCCGGTCCAGCGCCTCGCGCATCGCCGCGGCGGTCGACTCGGCCGCGTTCTTCGCCGGCCGGTAGGCGCCGCGCCGCCCGTCCGCGTCACGCAGGACGAGCCCCTTGTCGTAGAGCCGCTTGAGGATGGTGTGCACGGTGTTGTAGGCGAGCGGGCCCGCGATATCGGCCTGGATCTCGGCCGGTGTCAGGGGGCGGTCGGTCGCCCACAGCGCGGCGAGGACCTCGCTCTCCAACTCACCGGCGCTGCGCCGCTCCGCCCGGACCTGCGGGTCTCTGCCAGCCATGGCGCTCACCTTACAAGGTGTAGGGCGTGACTTGCCTACCGTTGGCGCTCTGACCAGGCTCTTTCGCCTGGTCGGGGTCGATCGATGCGCTTGGGGGCTTCCTGCTTCTACCTGGGAGTTCCCGGGAGTTCCGGTGGGAGCGTGCGCGGGTTGTGCACTGAATCCGAGGCCTGGGCGGTGGGCTTGATGAGCGTTGACACGGAGCAGCAGGAGGGCGAGGCCACCAGTCGTGGCTTTGACCCTGAAGTCTGGATCCGTCCTTTGTGTGCGCTGGTCGTGGCGGGGGTGGCCGCCTATGCCCCCTACGTGCACCAGCGGGAGTTCGCCCATCAGGGCGGAGCGGACACGGCCAGTCCCTCGTTGTGGCCGCTGTCGGTCGACTGGCTGTTGCTCTTGGCGACAGTTGGGCTGTTGAAGCCGTCGGGTCCAGGGACGCGACCGGGAGCGGGGTGCGTGTGGTCGGCATTTCTGTTGGGGATCGCGGTCTCCTTGGCCGCGAACGTCGCGGCGGCACCGGCTTTGGAGTGGCAGCCGGTGCTGGTCGCGGGGTGGCCTCCGGTGGCCTTGCTTCTGTCGGTCGAGCTTCATCGGGATCTGCGTCAGCGGCCCATCTCTCCTGAGACCTTGCGGAAGGAACTGCGTGTCGGCGCGAGGCGGTCGCGACGGCTGACTGCTCTTGTTCGGATGAGCAGTGGTGGTATCGGAGGCGCCGGTGGATCTCGTGATCCGGTGGGTGCCCGCGAGGATGCCGGTGCGCTCGAACAGGATCCGCGCCGCGGCCACGGATTCGGCTTCCGGGACGGTGAAGGCCTCGTCGATCACCGACTGCGGTTCGCCCGCGAGCGCCTGGCCCGCGGGGACGGCCAGGGCCAGCCGCGTCGGGTGCTGTCGGTAGCGGCAGTGCCGGCCGATCGTCGCGCTCGTCTCGTGGTCACAGCCAGTCGTTGATGGCGACGACCAGCCAGGCAGCTTCTTAGGGAGCGGTGGGCCTGTCCGCATTTGTGGTTCTGGTCCTCCTGGTCG
>NZ_BARF01000128.1 GCF_000367365.1 Streptomyces prunicolor NBRC 13075
ACCGAACCCACCCGCCTCCGCGCCCTCCTCCCCGACCTCGCCCCCTGGCACGCCTCCGTCGACTTCCGCAGGCTCTGGATCGCGGGGCTGATCTCGAACTTCGGCAATTTCCTGACGTTCGTCGCGCTTCCGGTGCAGATCAAGGAACTCACCGGCTCCGCGGCGGCGGTGGGCGCGGTCGGGGCCGTGGAGCTGGTGCCTCTGATCGTGTTCGGGCTCTACGGCGGTGCCCTCGCCGACGCGTGGGACAAGCGGAAGTTGATCGTGTGGACCGAGGTCGGACTGGGGGTGCTGTGCGGGGCGCTGCTCTTCAACTCGCTGCTGCCGCGGCCCGCCGTGTGGCCGCTCTATGTGATCGCCGCCCTGACCTCCACCCTCGGCGCGATCCAACGGCCCGCGCTGGACTCGCTGTGGCCGCGGATCGTGGCCCACAAGCACATGACGGCCGCGTCCGCGCTCAACTCCCTGCGCTGGACGGTCGGCGGGGTCACCGGACCGGCGCTGGCGGGGGTGGTCGTGGCGTTCGCGGGGCTGCCTTACGCGTTCGCGGCGGACACGGTGACGTTCGCGATCTCCGTCGTTCTCATCTTCCGTATCGCCGCCTCCCCCGGCGCCCACGAGGCGCAGAAGCCCTCGTTGAAGGCGATCGCGGAGGGCGCCCGGTACGCGTGGAGCCGTAAGGAACTCCTGGGTACGTACGCCATCGACCTCGCGGCGATGTTCTTCGCGATGCCGCTCGCCGTGCTGCCGTTCCTCGCCGATGATCTGCACGCCCCGTGGGCGCTGGGGCTGATGTACTCGACCGTCCCGGCCGGTGCCCTGCTGGTGAGTGTGACCAGTGGCTGGACCTCGCGGATCCAGCGGCACGGGCGGATGGTGGTGCTGGCGGCGGCGCTGTGGGGCGCGGCGATCGCCTGCGCGGGCGCGGTCGGCAACGTATGGCTGGTGCTGCTGTTCCTCACCGTCGCGGGCGGTTGCGACATGGTCAGCGGCATCTTCCGCGGGGTGATGTGGAACCAGACGATCCCGGACGAGCTGCGCGGCCGGCTCGCCGGGATCGAGCTGCTGTCGTACTCGGTGGGCCCGCAGCTGGGCCAGGTCCGGTCGGGCGGCATGGCCGCGCTGACCGGGGTGCGGACGTCGGTGTGGGCGGGCGGGCTGATGTGCGTGGGCGCGGTGGGGCTGCTGGCCGTAGGACTGCCGAAGTTGATGTCCTACGACGCGCGGACCGACGAGCACGCGCTACGGCTGAAGGAACAGCGGGCGGCCACGGCTCCTACAACCTCCACGGCCCCCACAGCCCCCGCCGATGCCTGATCAGTCGTCGTCCGTGCTCCCCTTGGCCGCGTCGGTCGCGTCGTGCCACTTCGGGTCGGTCTCCCACTCCAGGTTGCGCTCGCGGGCCGTCTCCATCGCGTGTTCGGCCTCCGCGCGGGTGGTGTACGGCCCGAAGCGGTCCTTGGCGGGGCACTCCGGCCCCTCCTCGACCTTCTTGTGTTCGAGGCAGTAGTACCACTCGCCGGGCTTCCCGACCGTGCGCTTCTTGAACAGGGCCATCAACGGCTCCTTTCCCTACGGCCATGTTCCCCCATGTCCGCTGGTTAGACTCGCTGGCATGTCTGGCCAGTCGCTGCTCGTACCAGGGGAGCTCTCTCCCATCCGTTCCGTGCCCGGAAACATCCGTCGCCCCGAGTACGTCGGCAAGCCCGCGCCGACCCCGTACACCGGGCCGGAGGTGCAGACCCCCGAGACGATCGAGGCGATGCGGATCGCCGGGCGGATCGCCGCGCGGGCGATGGCGGAGGCCGCGAAGATCATCTCGCCGGGGGTGACCACGGACGAGATCGACAGGGTGGCGCACGAGTACATGTGCGACCACGGCGCCTACCCGTCCACGCTCGGCTACCGCGGCTTCCCCAAGTCCCTGTGCACCTCGCTCAACGAGGTGATCTGCCACGGCATTCCGGACTCCACGGTGCTGCGCGACGGCGACATCATCAACCTCGACGTGACGGCGTACATCGGCGGGGTGCACGGCGACAACAACGCGACCTATCTGGTCGGGGACGTCGACGAAGAGTCGCGGCTGCTGGTGGAGCGCACCCGCGAGTCCCTCGACCGCGCGATCAAGGCGGTCCGTCCCGGCCGCCAGATCAACATCATCGGCCGGGTCATCGAGTCGTACGCCAAGCGCTTCGGGTACGGCGTGGTCCGGGACTTCACCGGCCACGGCATCAACTCGTCCTTCCACTCCGGCCTGATCGTCCCGCACTACGACAGCCCGCACGCGACGACGGTCATCCAGCCCGGGATGACGTTCACGATCGAGCCGATGCTGACGCTGGGGACGTACGAGTACGACCTGTGGGACGACGGGTGGACGGTCGTCACGAAGGACCGGAAGCGGACGGCGCAGTTCGAGCACACGTTGGTGGTGACGGAGACGGGGGCGGAGGTTCTCACCCTCCCGTAGGGCGTAGGTACTGGTGGAAGCGGCTCGCTGCCCTCGTGGTGCGGGCCGTTTTTCTTGTACGCTTTTACCGACAGGGTGTCGGCAAACCTGTTGACTTAGGTAAGCCTTACCTTGGAGGATAGGCCCCATGGACTCCTTCTCGACAGTCATCCGCACCGCGTCCCACGAACAGCACGTGGAAGCCGAGACCTCCACCTTCATGAGCGACCTGCTCGGCGGCCGGCTGGGCGTGGACGCGTACGCCCGGTACACCGAGCAACTGTGGTTCGTCTACGAGGCGTTGGAGACCGGCGCGGAGCGGCTCGCGGCGGATCCGGTGGCCGGGGCGTTCATCCAGGCCGAGTTGTTCCGGCTGCCCGCGCTGGAGCGTGACCTCGAGCATCTGCGCGGTGCGGACTGGCGGGCGGGGCTGACCGCACTTCCCGCGACGCGGGCGTACGCCGAACGGGTGCGGGAGTGCGCGGAGTTGTGGCCGGCCGGGTACATCGCCCATCACTACACGCGCTACCTCGGGGACCTCTCCGGCGGGCAGATCATCCGGGACAAGGCGGAGCGGACGTGGGGGTTCGCGCGGCGGGGGGACGGGGTGCGGTTCTATGTGTTCGAGGGGATCGGGAACCCGGCGGCGTTCAAGCGGGGGTATCGGGAACTGCTGGACGGGGTTCAGGTCGATGACCTGGAGAAGCAGCGGATCGTGGCTGAGTGCAAGCGGGCGTTCGCGTTGAACACGGGGGTCTTTCGGGCGCTGGGTGACGAGTTCCCGATGTCCGCGTGATGTCGGGCTGCGCCTGCGAGGCCACCGTCACAGGAAGCGCAGCCGCTCCATCGCCGTGCGCAACTCACCGACCCAGCGGGCATAGGCGGGAAGCTGCTGAAGCGCCGCCAAGGACACGTGCTGGCCAAGCCGATCGAAGTCGTACTCCGGCCGGTGCCGTGGGCCGAACGCCTCGGCCAGAGCCTTCTTCGGATCCGGAACCTTCTCGGCGTCGCGAGGTGACCGGACCATGTTCCGTACCGACGCCTCCGCCGTCGCGGTGGGCAGCGCGGCGGCGTCGGCCAGCATCCACGCCTCCGTCTCCCGCACGGGGACGATCCCGACGAGCCGCTCCGCCTCGCGGCCGAGCCTCGCCCGGACGGACTCGACCTTGCTCCGCTCGTTGTGATCATGATGGATCAGCACGATGTCCATGTGCTCCAGAAGCGAGGCGACCTCCTGGACCACCTGGTCGCGCGGCGCGACCGTGAAACGGCTTCCGGGCGCCGTGCCTCCGAAATCGAATCCGGGAGTGGACTCCGGCTCCAGGGCCGCCACTTGGCGGTCGATGAGCGGCAGCAGGAACCACTGGTCGCTGAGCCCTTCGGTGAGCAGTGCAATGCTCAAGTACCTAAGCCCCAGGGGCGTATCCCACCGGGTTCAGGTACTGGCTTACTTCCATGGGCGTGACGTACGTGCCACGCTCACCGGTCACGCCGACCCGCCGGGCCCGCGTCAGTCTGGTCGGCGACTCTCCTCGCTCCAGCCGTGTGACCGTGTCCATGAACACCACGTCCTGTGAGGCCTCGTCCAGCAGTGAGGCCAGCACGACCGGCGAGTGGGAAGTGACGATGATCTGACGGCGCGCGTCACGATCGCCTTCAGCGAGTTCCTCGTACGTGGCGAGATCCGTGACGCGTGCCTTCAGCCGCTCCAGCAGACGAGGGACGCGATTCGGGTGCAGGCCGTTCTCAGGTTCTTCGACCATCAGCACACCCGGATGCGACGGGTCATGTGCGGCGGCGAGCAGGGCGAGCACCCGCAGCGTTCCGCCGGACACGACTCGCGGCGCCATCCTCGGCTCGTGCTTGTGCTGGATCCAGATGTCCCACAGAGCCTGGTTCTCGTCCTGCACCACGTCGATCTCCCGCACATCGGGCAGAACGGCCGCCACGTCAGACAGGAAGGCGGACTTCAGCTCCGGTGTCCTCCACAACCGGCCGAGTACGGCACCGAGGTTACGACCGTCTTCGGTCAACGCTTCGGCGTCGTACGCGTCAGCGGGTAGGCGCATGGCATCGGGCAGCGGATCCAGCAGGCGCCAGCCGTCGGTCGCTCGCTTCAGAGCGTGGGACACCGCGCCATCAAGGCCAGGGGACTCTCCCGGCCCCTCCCGATATACGTACGGCGCCGACTCGTCGATGTCAGCAGCCACCTGCTCCGGCAGTGGCAGACCGTAGCTGCCCACTCCCCCGATCGACACCTCTACGTCCAACGGGTCCGGCGCCTCGCGATAGGCGATGTACGCGTCGACCCCTACATGAACCAGACCGAACTCCGAGGTCTCCAGCAGAACGCTCGCGCCGATGTGGATCTCGTCCACCAGGCTCCCGTCCGGACGCCGCCGGAACAGCTCCCGGGGCCCGCCTCGCCTGGCGTGACGGACCAGCGTCTGACCGCTGGGGTCCCGTACGAGGCGACCGAGCAGAGCGACCGCCTCCAGCAGGTTGGACTTGCCGGAGCCGTTCGCTCCCAGCAGGACCAGGAACGGCGGAACGTCGAGTGAGAAGTCGTCGAACGTCTTGAAGCCGTCGATCTCGATCCGGGTGATCACTGCTGCTCCTCACTCACCGCGTGTACGCGAAGCGGTTGCGCGGCCACACTATCCGCCCCCTGTCCGCCGTACGGCCAGCGGCTCGGTCGCGTGTACGCGCAGCGCCGGGCCCTCGTCCAGCCTCAGTACCACCGTGGATTCGTGCGATTCGCGCTGCTCGGAATGGACGTCGAGGACCGCGCGCCAGGCACCCCATACCCGCACGTACTGGCCGGGGCGGACCATGACCGCCGCAACCTCCGTCTCGACAGGCTCGGCCACGATGTCCGGGGCCTTCAGCTCCGCGAACACGGTTTTGCCGATCCCGGCGGCGCGTTTCTCCACTCCCCAGCGGTGAGCGAGCGCCTCGACCAGGAGCAGCCCGCGCCCACCCGTCTCCTCGTCTCCGGGTTCCCGTAACTCAGGCGTCCCCGCTCCGGCGTCGCTGACCTCCAGCCGCAGCGTCCCCTCGTCCACCGTGCGGGCGATCCGTACGCCTACCTGGCGATCGCTCGGCACGGGTACGCGCAGCGCGTTGGTCACGAGTTCCGAGAGCACCAACTCGGCGTTGCCCAGGACCTCTTGATCGACACCCCAGTCACCGAGCACCGCTAGCAGCGCGGCCCTCGCCCTGGGCACGCTGCGATGGCAACGGGGCAGCCGGAAGGTGACTTCGTTCGGTGCGGCCATGCGGTGGCCTCCTCGGGACTCGGCGACTGTGGCGAACTCCCCGCAGCGCGGCTCCGGTTGGAGTCGCGGACATCAGCAGGATGCCCAAGGATGATGCGAGTCTGCAACGTTGCCGACTAGAATGATGCCGATATTCACTCCTTCGAGTTAAGTCACCGCCACCGCATCTGCCGTCCTGCTAGAAGGTGTTGCCATGCTTGCGAAAAGCACCACCCCGAACCCTTCGACCGTCCTTGGCCGTCAACTCGGCGACGAATTGCGCAGGTTGCGGGAAGCGGCGGAGCTGACCACCGCTCAGGCGGCCGAAGCACTGGACTGCACCAAGGGCAAGATCAGCCGGATCGAGAACGGCCGGGTCGCCGTCCGGCTCCCGGACCTGACCGCGATGCTGCACGCCTACGGAGCGGCGGACGCCGAGCTTCGCGGTCGGCTCTCAGAGCTGGCCCGGAAGGCCAACCGCCGTCGCAGGCAAGGGTGGTGGAACGAGTACGGATCAGTGCTCGCGGACACCTACCGCGATTACATCGCCCTGGAGGCCATGGCCGGGACGATCCATACGTTTCAGGCGCAACTGGTCCCCGGCCTGCTCCAGACTCCGGAGTACACCCGCGCCGTCACCGTCGCCTCGCGGCAATGGCAGACGGCGGACGAGATCGAGAAGTTCGTCCAGGTGCGTCTCGCCCGTCAGGAACGCCTCACCGGGGACTCCCCGCTCCACCTCTGGGCAGTCCTGTCGGAGGCCGTACTCCTCCAGCAGGTCGGCGGGCCGGATGTGATGAAAGGGCAGCTGGCACAGCTACTGGCCGCCTCGGAACAGTCAAATGTGACCATCCAGGTGCTGCCGTTCTCCCACGGCGCCCATGCGAGTATGTTCGGGCCGTACGTAGTCTTGGGTTTCCCGGAGGAGGCAGCACTCGACGTAGTGCTGGCGGACAACCCGACCGGCTCCATGTGGTTCGAACGGGAGACTGAAGTCGCCCGGTACCAGGAGCTGTTCGACGCCGCGCGCACGTCAGCGCTCTCTCCCGTGGAATCCCTCGCCGTCATCCGACACAGGGCCAAGGAGCACAGGGCATGAACACCGCACGCCACAACACGCCGGACCTGTCGGGCGCGAGGTGGCGGTGCAGTAGCTACAGCGGTGGCAACAACGAGTGCCTCGAACTCGCCCCTGACATCCCCGCCCTCGCCCCCATCCGCGACAGCAAAACCCCCACCGGCCCGGTCATACCCTTCGGCCGCTTCGCCTGGAGTTTCTTCGTGGCGCAGGTCAAGTAACCCTGTTCCCAAAAGCGTTCAGCGCTCCAGGAACACCCGTCCCCCGACCTCCACCCAACCCCCCGGCTGCGGTGCCGTGAGTAGCTGCGACCCCGCGCCCTGCGTGATGTTGAGCGCTCTGCCCAACTGGTCGGTCAGCAGGAGTGCCGCCGCGCCCGTTGCCTCGTCCTCGTGGATGCCGTCGTCACGGCCGGGGAAGGCGCGGGCGCGGACGCGGCCCGCTGCCTCGTCCTCCCAGGCCCAGGCGTAGATCCACTCGCCGGGCGGGGGCACGGGGAGGGCGTCGACCTCGGGGGCGGTGGCGTACTGGCGGAGGGTGCGGGGCGGGGCCCACTCCGGGAGGGCCTCGATCCAGCTGAACTCGCCGTCCAGACGGGCGCCCACGATGCCTGCGGGGGTGACCAGTTCGGGTATGTCCAGGAGCCAGGCCGTGCCTACGCAGGGGTGGCCGGCGAAGGGCAGGCGGGTGGTCGGGGTGTAGATGTCGATGACTCCGCGCTCGGGGTCATCGACGAACACCGTCTCGCTGAAGCCGAGTTTCCCGGCGAACACCTGCCGCTCGTCCGGGTCCGGCATCACGGAACCCTCGCGGACGACTCCGAGTTCGTTGCCGTATCCACCGCTGGGGCCGCAGAAGACACGCAGCACGTCGTAGTCAGTCACGGGGGCATTCAAACATCGCCCGGGCCGCGAGGCCATCCCAGGCCGGGGCTCCGCCGGGGAGGGGCCAGGTGAGGGTGGGGGCCTCGTCGTAGGGCAGCGAGGACATCGTGTCCTCGTACGCCGTTTCCAGGACGGCCCGTCTGCGCTCGGCGTCAGTGCCGGTGGTGGTGGCACGGCCCGCGAGCAGCAGTTCCGTGCGCTGTTCGTGGTCCTCGGTCAACTCGTCGGCGGTCCGCCGCCATGTCTCGTCGTCCGGTACGCGGTACAGGACGACGCACGGCGGGGTACGGCCCTCCGCAAGCGCCGCCACGGCCCGGTCGTGACCGTCGAGGAGCGCCCAGCCGTCGAACGGCGTGACCCGCCACAGGAGGACGGGGGCGAGTGTGTCCTCCCGGGCGTGCTTGCGGTAGGCCTTCACGCGTGGCGCGTCCGTCGGCGAGAGCGGACGCAGCGGTACGACGCCCTCCCAGCCGCCCGCGCACCAGTCGAGATGGCAGGCGGGCCAGTCGCGCATGAAGTCGCCCCACCACACGTACGCCGGGAACTTGCGCCTCTCCCGGAGGTGCCAGCGTGCGTCGTGCAACGGGCCCTCCTTCGCCTCCTCCAGCCAACTCGTGTACTGGTGGACCCAGTTGCCGGGGCTCCTCATCCGGCCCGACCGGATCCGGGGCAGCGGTGAGCGGAAGCCGTCGAGCCTGTGCACGAAGAGGCCCTCGCGCGAACAGCCGCCCTCTTCCTCCCGGCCCAACAGCAAGGGCCGCCCGCCCTGGCGGAGCAGCAGCCGGCCGCCGTCCGCCGTCTCGAAGCGCAACGGAGGCGGACCGGGCCGGCCTGTCACGGCCAGCACCAGTCCGCCCTCCGGCAGTGGTTCTCTACGCCCCCTGGTCTCCATGGGGCACAGTCTTACGCCGCCTACGCATCGCGAGCACCACACCCGCGCCCGCCGCCACGGTCACCGCGGCCGCCGCGCCCAGGGCCGCCGCCGGGATCTCGGAACCGGTGGAGGCGAGGGAGCCGTTCACGCTGCCTGTCGTGGAGCCGGTGACGCCCCCCGAAGTCGAGCCTGTCGTACCGGAGTTGTCGGTGCTGCCGGAAGAGCCCGTGCCGGTGCCGGACGTCGACGACGAGCCGTCCGAGGGCAGGGTGGCGTCCGCCGTCAGGGCCAACGTCAGGTCGAGCGGGTCGAGTTCGGCGCCGGTCTGGTAGAAGCCGCCGAAGGCCTTCGCGCCGGCCGCGGTGAGGGTGGCGGTGACGTCGTCGAGGGTGATGACGTCGTTCTTCGCGGTGAGGTCGGTCGATCCTGCCTTCAGGTCGGCCAGGACCACGTCGTCGGACTTCTCGCCCAGGCTCGTCATGTGTTGGCTTCGGTGCAGCACCGACTCGGGCTCGGTGGCGGGGCGTTGGACCGCGTACCGGATTCGGTGCTGTGGAACGTGCGGTTCCCGCGCATCGTGCTCGCGCTGCTCGTCGGGGCGTCGCTCGGGTGCGCGGGGGCGTTGATGCAGGGCGTGTTCGGGAATCCGCACGCCGAGCCGGGTGTCATCGGGGTGTCCTCGGGGGCGGCGGTGGTCGTGGTGCTGCACGATCTCGCGCTGGCCGCCGCCTACGCGCACCGGGTCGCGATTCTGCGCGCCGGTCGTGTCGCCGCCGACGGCCCACCGGGGGTCGTATTCACCGAGGAGTTGTTGTCGGACGTCTACGACCAGCAGGTCGAGGTGTTTCCGCATCCGCGCACGGGGGCGGTCGTCGTGACCCCGCACCGGCCCGCTTGACCCTCTCTTGACTATCCCTTGGCGTTCGTTTTTCGCCACTGAGATCAAGCCGTGTCTGTGATTTTTCCGTGGGCAGTGAATACCGGACCGGACGGGTAGGACTGAGGTAAGCCTCAGGTAAGTTAGGGCAGCCTCACCACACCGCCTCCCGACATCGCCTCGTCACACACTTCCGCTTGGAGCCTGCATGCGTGCCGTCCGACTTCCCGTCGCCACCGCCGTCGCCGCCGCGGCCGCCCTGACCGCCGTCACGGCGTGCACCGCGAAGAGCGACGCCAAGGACGGCGACGCGATCCAGGTGACCGCGGCCGACTCCAAGTGCACGACCTCGACCAAGTCGATCCCGGCCGGGCAGGTCACGCTGAAGATCGAGAACACCGGCTCGAAGGCGACCGAGGTCGAGATCCTCTTCCCGGACGACCGGATCGTCTCCGAGAAGGAGAACATCGGGCCGGGGACGAAGTACACGCTCACCGCTGAAGTGAAGGCGGGGTCGTACGAGATCGCCTGCCGGCCGGGGATGAAGGGGCACGGTGTGCGGCAGAAGCTGACCGTCACCGGGGGCAGCGTCGCCAAGCGTGATCCGAAGCTGGACGCCGCCGTCGCCGCGTACCGCGAGTACGCGCAGGAGCAGGCCGACGCGACGATCCCGAAGGTGGAGACCTTCGCCAACGCCATCAAGGCGGGCGACCTCACCGCCGCCAAGAACGCCTACGCCCCCTCCCGCGTCGGCTGGGAGGCCACCGAGCCGATCGCCGAGTCGTTCGGGGACATCGACCCCAAGACCGACACCCGCGCCGACGGCCTGGAGAAGGGCCAGAAGTGGACCGGCTGGCACGCGCTGGAGAAGGCTCTGTGGCAGGACAAGAAGATCGGCGCCGAACAGAAGGTCCTCGCCGCCGAGTTGGTCACCGATCTGAAGGACTGGCAGAAGCGGGTCGGCAAGGCCGAGATCACCCCGACCTCCATGGCCAACGGTGCCAAGGAACTCCTCGACGAGGTCGCCACCGGCAAGATCACCGGCGAGGAGGACCGTTACTCGCACACCGACCTGAGCGACTTCAAGGCCAACGTCGACGGCGCGCAGAAGGCGTACGAGCTGCTGAAGCCGGTCGCGCAGAAGAACGACGCGGCCCTCACCACCGAGCTGGACAAGCAGTTCGCCGCGCTCGACACGCTGCTCGACAAGTACCGCTCGACCACGACCTCCGACGGCTTCGTGTCGTACGACAAGGTCACCAAGGACCAGCGCAAGGAGCTGTCGGACGGGGTCAACGCGCTTGCGGAGCCGCTGTCGAAGCTCGCCGCCGCCGTCGTGAAGTAGGGGGGATCACCATGGCCGAGACCCCGAAATCCGAGAGCCCCTCCCGCCGTTCGCTCATCGGCTGGGGCGGTGCCGGGCTCGCGCTCGGTGCCGTCGCGGCCGGTGGTGCGGTCGCGATGACCCGGGTCGGCGACGATGTCGATCCGGCCGGTGCCGACACCGGTGCCGCGGTCGCCTTCCACGGCGCCAACCAGGCGGGCATCGCGACGCCCGTGCAGGACCGGCTGCACTTCGCCGCGTTCGACGTGAAGACCGACGACCGCGCCGAGTTCGTGCAGCTGCTGAAGGACTGGACGGCCGCCGCGCGGCGGATGACCGGTGGGCACGCAGTCGGTGAGGGGGCCTACGGCGGGCTCGCCGAGGCGCCGCCGGACGACACCGGTGAGGCGCTGGGGCTGAAACCCTCGCGGCTGACGCTGACGATCGGCTTCGGGCCGTCGTTCTTCGACCACTTCGGGCTGAGCGGCAGTCGTCCCGACGCCCTCGTCGATCTGCCGCAGTTCCCCGGCGAGAACTTCGACAAGTCCCGTACGGGCGGGGACCTTTGTGTGCAGGCCTGTGCGGACGATCCGCAGGTCGCCGTGCACGCGATCCGCAACCTGGCGCGTATCGGGTTCGGGAAGGTCGCGATCCGCTGGTCCCAACTCGGCTTCGGGAAGACCTCGTCGACGACCCCGGGGGCTCAAACCCCGCGCAATCTCATGGGGTTCAAGGACGGCACCCGCAACATCGCGGGGACCGAGACGGACCGGCTGAAGAAGTTCGTGTGGGTCGGCGAGGGCGACAACAGCGCGAACTCGGCCTGGATGACCGGGGGTTCGTATCTCGTCGCCCGGCGGATCCGGATGAACGTCGAGACCTGGGACCGGACCTCGCTGCAGGAGCAGGAGGACGTCTTCGGGCGCGACAAGGGCGAGGGCGCTGCGGTCGGCAAGGCGAAGGAGCACGACCCGCCGTTCCTGAAGGCGATGAAGCCCGACGCGCACGTCCGGCTCGCACACCCCGACTCCAACAGCGGGGTCACGATCCTGCGCCGGGGCTACTCCTTCACCGACGGCACCGACGGCCTCGGCCGGCTCGACGCCGGCCTGTTCTTCCTGGCCTACCAGCGTGACGTACGCAAGGGATTCATCCCGCTCCAGCGGAGGCTGTCGGCGACCGACGCGCTCAACGAGTACATCCAGCACGTGGGTTCGGCGGTCTTCGCCGTCCCGCCGGGCGTCCGTGACAAGGACGACTGGTGGGGCAGCACGCTGTTCTCCAAGGACGCGAAGGAGTCGTAGACCGTGTTCTCGAACTATCTGATCGGTCTGCGCGAGGGCCTGGAAGCCAGTCTCGTCGTCTGCATCCTGATCGCCTATCTGGTCAAGACGGACCGGCGCGACGCGCTGAGGCCGATCTGGATCGGCATCGTCGTCGCCGTCCTCATCGCGATGGGCTTCGGGTGCGCGCTCGAATTCGGCTCGCAGGAGATGACGTTCCAGGCGCAGGAGGCGCTCGGCGGTTCGCTGTCGATCCTCGCCGTCGGTCTGGTGACGTGGATGGTGTTCTGGATGCGGCGCACCGCCCGGCATCTGAAGGCCGAACTGCACGGCAAGCTGGACGCGGCGCTCGCGATGGGCACGGGTGCGCTGGTCGCCACCGCGTTCCTCGCCGTCGGCCGCGAGGGGCTGGAGACCGCGCTGTTCGTGTGGGCGTCGGTGCACGCGGCGAGCGACGGCACCCCGCGCCCGCTGGTCGGCGTAGGACTGGGTCTGGCCACGGCGGTGTTGCTGGGCTGGCTGTTCTACCGGGGCGCGCTGAAGATCAACCTCGCGAAGTTCTTCACCTGGACCGGCGCGATGCTGGTCGTCGTCGCGGCGGGTGTACTGGCGTACGGCTTCCACGACTTGCAGGAGGCCGACTGGGTCCCGGGGCTGACGAAGCTGGCCTTCGACATCAGCGACACGATCCCGCCGGACAGCTGGTACGGCACCCTCCTGAAGGGCGTCTTCAACTTCCAGCCGGACCCGACGGTCCTGCAGATCACGGTGTGGCTGCTGTACCTGGTCCCCGCGCTCGCCCTGTTCTTCGCCCCGGTAGGGTTCGCCTCCGGGAAGGGGAAGGTGAAGACACCTGATGAGCAGGGATCGCAGCCCTCGAAGGCTCCGCAGGCTTGACCGGCGCGTACTGATAGCGGCCTCGGTGAGCGCTTTGTCGCTGACGGCGAGCGGTTGTGTGGTGGTCCACGGCGAGCGGGAGGTCCTCCCGGCCACCACCCGTGCCGAGGCCGCGACGGCGCTCCAGCAGTTCACGACCGCGTACAACGCTGCCGACAAGGCGTACGACAGTTCCCTGGACTCCGCTCATGTCACCGGCGCGCTCGGTGACATCGACGGGGCACGGTTGAAGGCGGGGCACACCAACTCGCCGGCCGGGAACGCGAATTACGCGCCGCTGGAGCTGACGGACGCGAAGTTCACCATCCCGAAGAAGGCCGGCTGGCCGCGCTGGTTCGTCGCCGACGCCGCCGCCAACAAGGGTGGCGCGGCGCGGTGGTTGCTGGTCTTCACGCGCAACGATCTGTCCGAGCCGTGGCAGGTGGCGTATCTGACGCTGCTCGCGCCCACCGCCGTACCGAAGTTCAAGACCGACAAGGACGGCTGGGCCGAGGCCGTACCGGCGAACTCGGCCGAACTCGCCGTCGCGCCGGGCCGGTTGAGCCAGAGCTACGCGACGTATCTGAAGAGCGGCGGGACGGCCTTCGCGGACGGCGCGCACACCAGCGCGTGGCGTGCGGACCGGGAGAAGGCCACCAAGCCCGGTCTGGCCGTCCAGTTCCTCGACCAGCCGCTGACGAGCGGCGACTACGCGCCGTTGGCGCTTCGTACGACGGACGGCGGGGCGTTGGTGTTCTTCACGACGCGGTACTTCCAGAAGGAGACCGCTGCGGAGGGCACGTCGGTGCCGACCCAGAACAAGGACGTACAGGCGCTGACGACGGGCGAGGTCGAGCAGTCCCTCACACTCCAACTCGTGTCCAACCAGGTGGCGTTGGATCCGAAGCGGGGCGGGAAGGTGTCGGTGCTGGGGCGGATCGAGGGCCTCACGTCGGCGCAGGGCGGCTAGGTCCTACGAGTCCTACAGATCCCCGCGAGTCCTAACGGCCCAGTGGCCAGGCCGAGTTCGCGTGGTCCGGTTCCGCACCCGCGTGGCGGGCGCAGGCGTCCGTGAGGGTTTCGAGGAGGGTCAGCGGGTCGGGCAGGGGGTGCTCGGGGCCGCGTACCCAGTGAACTGACTGGTTCTCGCCGGGGAGTTGGGCCGGGGGGACCAGGACGTAGGAGCCTCGGCAGTGCCAGCGCAGGCCGGGGTGTTCGTCCATCGTCTCGGGGTGGCAGTCCAGTTCGCAGGGCCACCACTCGTCCTCGTCCTCGGGGGTGCCGCGGGTGAGGGTGAAGAAGAGCAGCCGGCCGTCGTCGCTCGCGGCGACGGGTCCTACCTCGACACCGGCGGCGAGCAGTCGCTCCAGTGCCTCGTGGCCGGCCTCCAGGGGGACGTCGAGGACGTCGTTGACCATGCCGGTCGCGGTGATGAAGTTGGCCTGCGGCTGGTGGCGGGCCCAGCGCTCGATCTGGGCGCGGTCGGTCGTGGACTGCGTCTGCCAGGCGAACGACACGGGGTGGCGGGCCGGTGTGGGGCAGCCCACACGGTCGCAGGAACATCGGTAGCCCGGGGCGGGGTGCGCGGCGGGCGCGAGCGGCAGCCCGGCCTCGGCGGCGGCCAGCAGCAGCGCCTCGCGTCCGCTGCCGTCGTCGGGGGCCTCCTGGGGGCGGCGTCCGCGCAGCCACGAGGAGAGTTTGCCCTGCCGACCGGTCCGGCCACCGAACGTCGCGCTCATCTATCTCCTCGCCCTGCTGTTGTCGCCCTGCCGTCTTGCCCTGCTTGTTCTTGCCCTGCCGTGTGCGGAGAAGCCCTGCCGTTGTGCGGAGAACTTCCCCTATGGTCCCACCATCCTGCGCCCCGAGAGGCGGTACCCCACATCCGGGGTGGGTGGGACGAGACACACGTGTGGCGCTTTCGGCGCAAGTGTCACGCTTTTTCCGGCCAGGGGTCTCCCCAGCTCACGTCCCGGGCCGCCTTGTACAGGTCGCCGTGGCGTTTGGTGACCGTCGTCCGGCGCAGCTGTTCGTCGGTCTCGCAGAGGTCGAGGAGTACCTGTCCCTTACGGATCTGCGGGCGGCGTACGACGCGGGCGGGGGCGGGTTCGACGGGGAAGCGGGCGGCGGCGACGTAGCTGAACTTCTCGTCCTCGTACGGCAGGGAGCCGCCCTTGACCTTGCGGTGCAGGGAGGAACGGCTGACCCGCGTCGAGAAGTGGCACCAGTCCTCGCCGGGGACGATCGGGCAGGCGGCGCTGTGCGGGCAGGGGGCGGCGATGTGGAAACCGGCGGCGACGAGTCTGTCCCGGGCCTCGATGACGCGGGCGTAACCGTCCGGGGTACCGGCTTCGACGATCACGACGGCCTGGGCTGCGGTGGCCGCCGCGTCCACGAGGGCGGCTCGGTCGGGGACGGTGAGTTCGTTGAGGACGTAGGAGACGGTGACGAGGTCGGTGGGGTCGAGGGTGAGCGCGGAGCCGATGCGTGCGCGGCGCCAACTGGTGTTGCGCAGCGCCGAGTTGGCCGCGGCGATCTCTTTCCCCAGGGCGAGTGCGGGTTCGGCCCAGTCGAGTACGGTCACCGGGCGCTCGCCGTCCCAGGTCGCGGCGACGGCCCAGGTCGCGGCACCGGTGCCGCCGCCGACGTCCACGTGTCCCTGCGGGGACCACTCGGGTACGGCGTCCGCGAAGGCGTCCAGTGCGGAACGTACGGCTTCGAAAGTCGCCGGCATCCGATACGCCGCGTAGGCGACGACATCCGCGCGGTCTCTGAGGATCGGGGCGTCGGTCGGGGTGGCCCCGCGGTAGTTGCCGATCAGGCGTTCCACAGCCCCGGCGGCCTGCCTGGGCGAAAGCCCGTCGAGCAGGCGGGCCAGAGCGGTACGGAGGGTTTCGGCCGGGGCCACGGGGTCGTTCACCCGCCGATTCTAAGTGGCCCGGGGTCGCAGCCGAGGTCCCTGGGGGCTCCGCCCCCAGACCCCCGAGGCCTATGCCCACCCATCACCCGTCTCGGGCAATGGAAGAGCTCGGCTCAAAAACCCCGCCCTACCCGCCAACTCGACAAGCCGAAGCCCGCACCACCCGCACCTCTCAAACACAGCCCCGCTTTCGAAGGGGCGCGAGGAACTGCGCGACCAGCCCCCACCGGGCCGCACCACACAACACAACCGGCACCACCCCGCACCCCCCTCAGCCCCTAACCGCCCGCGCCACCCGAGTCCCCGCCGCCGCCCGAGGCCCACTGTCCGCCCCCCGCCGCCGCGGATGCACCGTGTTGGCCAGCAGCACCAAGAACGTGTCCGTAGCCGGATCCAACACCACCGACGTCCCCGTGAACCCCGTGTGCCCCACCGCCCCCCGCCCCGCCAACTCCCCCATGAACCAAGCCTGATCGACCCCGAAGCCCAGCCCCGGCGGCGTCAGCATCAGCTCCACGAAGTCGGATCCCAGGATGCGGGCCGGGCCGTAGGAACCGCCCGCCAGGAGCGTGCGGCAGAAGATCGCCAGGTCTCGGGCTGTCGAGAACAGGCCCGCGTGGCCGGCGACCCCGCCCAGCGCCCACGCGTTCTCGTCGTGGACCACGCCCCGCAGCATGCCCCGGTCCGCCTTGGCCCACGGGCGGCGTTGGTCCTCCGTCGCCGCCGCGCCGGGGCACGGGCCGAAGTCCGTCGACGTCATGCCCAGCGGGCGGGTGATGCCGTCGTGGATGAGGACGTCCAGCGTGCGGCCGCTGACGCGTTCCAGGACGAACTGGAGGAGGAGCAGGTTCAGGTCCGAGTAGACGTACTCCCCCGGCTCCGCCACCGGCGCCTCCGCCCGCAGCATCGCCATGCGTTCCGCGTCGTCCGCGCAGGCGTAGAGCGGGAGTTCGGGGCGTAGGCCCGAGGTGTGGGTGAGGAGTTGGCGGACGGTGATGCCGTGGCGGGCCGCCGCGCGGAAGTCGGGCAGGTACGCGCCCACCCTCGCGTCTATGCCCAGCGTGCCGCGCTCGATCTGCTGCATCGCGGCCACCGCCGTGAACAGTTTGGTCAGGGAGGCCAGGTCGAAGGGGGTGTCCACCGTCGTCGGGACGCGGGCGGCAGGGGGGAGTTCGATGCCGCTGTCCGTCTCCGGGTCGTAGGCCGCGTACCGCACGGCCCAGCCCGCCGCCTCCTCCACCGCGATCACCGGGCCGCGGCCGGCGACCACGACGGTGCCCGGCGCCCAGGGGCGGTCGCCGGTGGTGAGGGCGTGCACCTCACGGATCAGGTGGCGGAGTTCCTCGGGGTCGAGGCCGGCCCGTTCCGGGGTGTCGTTGCGCAGTCTCGGGGCGCTCAGCTCCCCACTCCCTCCGCGGTCGTACGTGTGTTCCAAGGACGGCACATTCCCACGAAGCAGGCCACCGCCACCAGTGCGGCCACCAGTTGGACGACCGCCATCGGCACGGCGGTGTGCTCGCCCGCTATGCCGACCAACGGGGACGCCACCGCGCCTATCAAGAAGGACGACGTGCCCAGCAGGGCGGAGGCCGAGCCCGCGGAGTGGCGGGTGCGCATCAACGCCAGGGTCTGGGCGTTGGGAAGCGTCACGCCCATCGCCGACATCAGGACGAAGAGCCCCGCCGCCACCGGGACCAGGCCCACTTCCCCGAACGCTCCCGTCGCCATCAGCAGCAGCGCCGTCGCCGCCAGCACCACCACCGCCAACCCCGTGCCCAGGACCTTGTCCATCGAGACCCTGCCCACCAGCAGCTTGCCGTTGATCTGGCCCACCGCCACCAGCCCGACCGAGTTGACGCCGAAGAGGAGGCTGAAGGTCTGCGGGGAGGCGCCGTAGATCTCCTGGACGACGAAGGGGGATGCCGAGATGTACGCGAACAATGCGGCGAAGGAGAAGCCGCCCGTGAGCATGTAGCCCGTGAAGGGGAGGTCCGCCAGGAGGGCGCGCATGCCGCGCAGGGCCTCCGCCGTGCCGCCCGCGTGGCGGTCCGCCGG
Organism: Streptomyces prunicolor NBRC 13075; assembly: GCF_000367365.1. GTDB lineage: Bacteria > Actinomycetota > Actinomycetes > Streptomycetales > Streptomycetaceae > Streptomyces > Streptomyces prunicolor. Next base: position 17,878 of record NZ_BARF01000128.1, read on the forward strand.
GGCCAGGGTCTCGGGGAGGCGGGTCCAGACGAGGACGGCCAGGGCCGCGCCGACGAAGGTCAGGATCACGAAGACGCCCCGCCAGTCCGTGACCCGCAGGATCTGGCCGCCCACCAGCGGCGCGACGATCGGGGCCACCCCGGAGACCAGCATCAGGGTGGAGAAGAAGCGGGCCATCGCCACGCCGTCGTACAAGTCGCGTACGACCGCCCTCGCGATCACTATTCCGGCCGCGCCCGCCAGGCCCTGGAGCAGGCGGAAGGCGACCAGGGATTCGACGTTCGGCGCGATCGCGCACAGGGCGGTCGCCACGATGTAGACGGCGAGGCCGGTCAGGAGTGGGCGTCTGCGGCCCCACTTGTCGCTCATCGGGCCGACCACCAGCTGCCCCAGCGCCATGCCGGCGAGGCAGGTGGTGAGGGTGAGCTGGACGGTCGCGGCGGGCGCGTGCAGGGAGCGGGTGACCGCCGGGAGCGCGGGGAGGTACATGTCCATCGACAGCGGCGGGGTCGCGGTGAGGCCGCCGAGGATGAGGATGACGAGGAGGCCGGTCCGGCGGGACGCCTTGAGCGACGGTACGGCGGACCGCGGCACAGCCGGCGTCGGTGCCTTCGCTCTCTGCTCGGACATGTGGCCCTCCCTCTCCTGGTGATCCGCCACCTATGCTCTCAGCTCGTACAAGGTGCCGAGGGTCTGGTGAGCGAGGGTGGGGCCGCGATGACGGAACAGAGGGTGCGCTGGGGAGTCCTGGCGACCGGCGGGATCGCCGCCGCGTTCACGGCGGCGCTGGTCGATCTGCCGGACGCCGAGGTGGTCGCGGTGGCCTCGCGGACGGAGTCCTCGGCGAAGGCCTTCGCGGAACGGTTCGGGATCGAGCGGGCCTACGGCGACTGGGACGCGCTGGCGCACGACGCGGACGTCGACATCGTCTACGTCGCCACCCCGCACTCGGCGCACCGCACGGCGGCCGGTCTCTGTCTGGAGGCCGGACGGAACGTGCTCGTCGAGAAGGCCTTCACCCTCACCTCCCGCGAGGCCACGGAACTTGTCGCGCTGGCGGGCGAGCGCGACAGCTTCCTGATGGAGGCCATGTGGATGTACTGCAATCCGCTGGTACGGCGGCTGAAGTCGCTTGTCGACGACGGGGCCATCGGTGAAGTCCGCACCATTCAGGCCGACTTCGGGCTCGCCGGGCCCTTCCCGCCCGCGCACCGGCTGCGTGATCCCGCGCAGGGCGGGGGCGCGCTGCTGGACCTCGGGGTGTATCCGGTGTCGTTCGCTCATCTGCTGCTCGGTGAGCCCGCCGACATCAAGGCTTCTGCCGTGCTCTCCCCCGAGGGCGCCGATCTCCAGACGGCGGCCCTGTTCTCGTGGGACAGCGGCGCGCTGGCCGCGCTGCACTGCTCGATCGTCGGCGGTACGGGGACCTCGGCGTCGGTGACCGGGTCGCTGGGCCGGATCGACATTCCGGACGGCTTCTTCCACCCGGAGCGGTTCGTGCTGCACCGGGACGGGCGTGACCCCGAGGAGTTCGTCCTCGACCCGGCCGACGGGCCCCGCAACACGTTGCGGCACGAGGCGTCGGAGGTGATGCGGGCGCTGCGGGCCGGTGAGACCGAGTCGCCGCTGGTGCCGCTGGAGGGCACCCTCGCGGTGATGCGGACGCTGGACGCGGTGCGGGAGCGGATCGGGGTGCGGTACCCGCAGGAAGGGTGACTCGTAGGCTGCGGCCATGAACGCTGAGGAATCGTCGAGGATCGCCGTGGTGACCGGCGCGGGCTCCGGCATCGGCCGCGCGGTCGCCGTGGAACTGCTGCGCGCTGGCTGGTCGGTGGCGCTGGCCGGCCGCCGCGCCGGGACGCTGGAGGAGACGGCCGCGCTGGTGCCCGAGGGCGCCTCCCTCGCCGTAGCGACGGATGTGGCGCGGCCGGAGGATGTGGACGGGCTGTTCGACGCCGTCGTGGAACGGTTCGGACGGGTCGACCTGCTGTTCAACAACGCGGGGACCTTCGGGCCCGGTGGGGTGCCGGTCGAGGAGTTGCCGTACGACGCTTGGCGGCACGTGGTGGACACCAATCTCAACGGGGCGTTCCTGTGTGCGCAGGCGGCCTACCGGCGAATGAAGGAGCAGGTGCCGCAGGGCGGGCGGATCATCAACAACGGGTCGATCTCCGCTCATACGCCTCGGCCGCATTCCGTGGCCTACACCGCGACCAAGCACGCGTTGACGGGGCTGACGAAGTCGCTGTCGCTGGACGGGCGGGCGTACTCGATCGCGGTCGGGCAGATCGACATCGGGAACGCGGCGACCGACATGACGGCGCGGATGGGGACCGGGGCGTTGCAGGCCAACGGGGTGGTAGCCCCGGAACCGGTGATGGATGTCGCCGATGTGGCGCGCACCGTGCGGCACATGGCGGAGCTGCCGTTGGGGGCGAATGTGCAGTTCGCGACGGTGCTGGCGACCGCGATGCCGTATGTGGGGCGCGGCTAGGGCAAGTTGCACAAACGGAATTTGACCATCCGTACCATTGCGGCCGGTTGCTGACCTATGCTCAACTCTTCTCCACCAAAGCTTCACACTTGGAGCACGGGGCTTCCGCGGTATCGGAGTCCCGGGTTCCGCAGGCCACACCGAGGGGGGAGAGGCGACAGTCGTTCCACGGCCCGGGTGGGGGTGGAGCCCGCGAGGGACCGCGGGTTACGCACCGGACCGTGGAGCGGCTGTCGCGTCACATCAACTCCCGTCGAGTTCCGGGGACTTGGCCGCTTCCTGAGACTTGACACCTTCCTGAGACTTCGCCGCCGCCACGGCCGCCCGTCGCCTGCGCAGCGCGAACGCGCCGCCCGCGAGCACCACGACCGCCCCCGCCGCGCCTTCCAGCAGCCGCCAGGGCGAGGGAGCGTCCGAGGAGGAAGCCGCCGCCCCGGTGGCACCCGGAGCGCCCTTGACGCCCTTCCCCGACGGTGTGGGGCTCGCGGTCGCCCCGCCCTCGCTCAGCGGATCGACCAGCGTGCCCACGGCCGTGGCCGAACTCCCTTTGCCGAAGCCCCAGTCGAGGAGCGCGGCGGTCTCCTTGTAGACCTCGTTGCCGCCGTTCGCGGGGTGCATCACGGTGACCAGGAGGGTGCGGCCGTCGCGGGTGGCGGCGCCGGTGAAGGTGTTGCCCGCGTGGCTGGTGTAGCCGTTCTTGACGCCGATGATGCCCCGGTACGGGCGCAGGCCGTAGGCGCCGCTGAGCAGGCGGTCGGTGTTCTGGATCTGGAAGGTCTTCTTGCCGCCGGCCGGGAAGTTCGCGGTCCTGGTCGAGCAGTAGGCGCTGAAGTCGTCGTCGTACAGCCCGTGCCGGGCGAAGAGCGTGAGGTCGTACGCCGACGAGAGCTGCCCGGGGTGGTCGAAGCCGTCCGGGCTCACCACGTGCGTGTCCAGGGCCTGGAGGTCCTTCGCCTTGGCCTGCATCTCGGCGACCGTCGCCGCGATCCCGCCGTTCATGTGGGCCAGCACGTGCACGGCGTCGTTGCCGGAGCGCAGGAAGACGCCCTGCCACAACTGGTGGACGCTGTAGGTGATCCCGGGCTTGACGCCGACGAGGCTGGAGCCGGAGGGGACGTCGGCGAGGTCGGCGTCGGTGACCCGGTAGGTGCGGGTCCGCTCGAACTTCCCCAGCACGGTGTCGGCGAACAGCATCTTCAGCGTGGAGGCGGGCGCGAGCCGCTGGTGCGCGCGGTACGAGGCGAGCACCTCGCCGGTCTTGTGGTCGGCGATCAGCCAGGAGCGGGCGGTGAGCTTCTTGGGCAGCGTGGCGGCATCGCCCACCTGGATCCCGGCGCGGGCCAGGCGCTCACCGCCTATCGCCGTCGCCGCCGACGCGGGGGTGGCCGCCGCCACGGGAAGGGCGGCGGCGGTCAGACCGAGAGCGGCACGCCGGGTGAGCCGAGAGGAATCGCGCATCCCGGGACCGTACAAAATGAGGCCGCGCGCGTACACGGCGGGGTCCATGGCGAGGTCCATGGCGGGGCGCCGAAAGGATGATCGACATCCCATGTCAGCAGGCCATTGAACAGGGGTTTCCTGGCAGGAAGCCCTCGGCAGCTTAGGAATGAGCTGTCTGACGCAATTCTGATTTCGGGCCTCTTTTTCTCAGGCCAGACACATCCTTTACTCAGGTCGACTCAAAGGTTCCTCCATAGCTTGTGGCCGCGCCCACAGCGGGCGCCAAGAACCTTTGGGGAATGGGATGTTTGGCATCTATCTCAAGCGCGAGCTGGGCCGGCGCAAGAAGGCCGCCCTGGTCATCGCGATGGGTCTGGCGCTCGGTATCGCGCTGGTCATCACCGTCAACTCGGTGTCGGCCGGCATGAATCAGGCTCAGGACAAGGTCCTCAAGTCTCTTTACGGTCTCGGAACTGACATGACCGTGACCAAGGCGCAGTCGGCCCCCAAGGCCGGCAGCTCGCAGGGTCCCAGCTTCAAGTTCGGCGCCACCTCCTCCAGCAGCACCTCGCAGAGCACGGACCGGGTGAACACGCAGGGCGGTCAGGCCCTCGCGTCCTCCCTGGTCACCAAGGTCGGCTCGCAGAAGGGCGTGTCCGCCGCGGTCGGCGCGCTCACCCTGAACGTCACCAAGGTCGACGGCTCCTTCACCCAGGGCAAGGCCAAGTCCTCCACCACGTCCGGCTCTTCGGGCTCCTCTCAGCAGGGCGGCCCCGGCGGCGGTGGCGGAACCAGCAGCACCGGTGCACCCCAAGTGCAGGGTGGCGGCGCCAACTTCAACGTGAACTCGTACTCGGTCGCGGGCATCGACGTCACCGACCAGACACTCGGCCCGCTGTCCACGTCGAAGATCACCACCGGCAAGACGTTCACGACCGCGCAGACCAACGCGAAGGTCGCCGTCGTCAGCAAGTCGTACGCCAAGACGAAGAAGTACAAGGTCGGTTCGACCTTCAAGATCTCCAGCACCAAGTTCACGGTCATCGGCATCGCGACGCCCAACAGCAGCGAGTCCACGATCGACGTGTACGTGCCGCTGAAGCAGGCGCAGACGCTGGGCGACTCGAAGAACAAGGTCACCACGATCTACGTCAAGGCGACCGACTCGAAGCAGATCTCGTCCGTCAAGACGACCATCCAGAAGAACATCTCGGGTACGACGGTCACCACCTCCGCCGACCTCGCGTCCACGGTCTCCGGTTCGCTGTCCACCGCCTCCAACCTCGCGACCAGCGTGGGCAAGTGGCTGTCGATCGCGGTCCTGATCGCCGCGTTCCTCGTCGCCGCGCTGCTCACCTCCTCGGCCGTCTCCCGCCGGGTGCGTGAGTTCGGCACGCTGAAGGCGCTCGGCTGGCCGAGCCGCAAGGTGACCCGGCAGGTCGTCGGCGAGTCCATGGTCAACGGTCTGATCGGCGGCGGTCTCGGTATCGCGCTGGGCCTCCTGGCGGCCTACACGGTCACCGCGATCAGCCCCAAGCTGACCGCGCAGCTCGGCTCCACCTCCACCGGCGGTGGCGGCATGGGCGGCGGCCCCGGCGGTGGCGGCCAGGGCGGCCCCGGCCAGCAGGCCACCTCCAACACCCTGGAGATCGCCCTGAACGCGCCGGTCTCGCTGACCACGATCGCCCTCGCGGTGGGCCTGGCCGTCACCGGCGGGCTGATCGCCGGCGCGATGGGCGGCTGGCGTGCCTCGCGGATGCGTCCGGCGGACGCGCTGCGCAGCGTGTCGTAGCGCGGCCGTGGTGGCGTGGTCCGGCGGAGGCGGCTCGTCACGCCGCCCGACGCCGACCGCGCCGCACCCCCTGAACCGGGGCGCCGCCACCGTTCCCCCCGGGCGGCGGCGCCCCGACCCTCTTCTTCACAGACGTATCGACGGAGATCCCATGTACAAGCTCACCGGCGTCACCAAGCGCTACTCGCGGGGCAAGGAGACGGTCGAGGCGCTGCGCGGCGTCGACCTCACGATCGAGGACGGCGACCAGCTCGTCATCCAGGGCCCCACCGGCGGCGGCAAGTCGACGCTGCTGCAGATGATCGGCGGCCTCGACCGCCCCTCCGAGGGCAGTGTCGAGCTGGACGGCGTCAACCTCGCCACCATCAGCGAGGCCAAGCTGACCCGGCTGCGGGCCGAGAAGATCGGCATCATCTTCCAGTCCTTCAACCTCATCCCGACGCTCACCGCGCAGGAGAACGTCGAGACCGCCCTGGTCCCGCTCGGCGTCAAGCCGGCCGAGCGCCGCGAGCGGGCCGCCGAGGCACTCTCGTCGGTCGGCCTCGGCGACCGCCTCAAGCACGCCCCGTCCGAACTCTCCGGCGGCCAGCAACAGCGCGTCGCGATCGCCCGCGCGCTGGTGAAGAAGCCGAAGGTGCTCCTCGCCGACGAGCCCACCGGCAACCTCGACGAGGGCACCCGCGACGACATCATGGGCCTGCTCGAAGGCCTCTGGCACGAGTACGGGCTGACCTTCATCATGGTCACCCACGACTCGTCGATCGCCCGCCGCGCGCCGCGCCTGGCCACCATCAAGGCCGGCCAGATCACCCTGACCGAACAGGGCCGCGGCAACGGCCGGTTCACCCCTCAGCAGCAGTACGCGGAACAGGGCAACCAGGGTTACTGAGCCCGCCTGCCGGTCCCGTCGGGGCCGTTCACCTCCCGAGCACCTGGTCGACCTCGGCCAACTGCCCGGCGGTGAGCGGCCCCTTCGCGATCGCGCCCGCATTCTGCTCGGCCTGCGCGACCGAGCGGAAGCCCGGGATCGGGATGGTGCGCGGGCTGCGGGCCCAGAGCCAGGCGAGGGCGCCCTGGGCCGGGGTGCGGCCGTCGGAGGTGAGGATCTCGCGGAGGGCTTCGACGCGCGCTACGTAGTCCTCGTCGGCACCTGCGCCCTGCTTGAAGCCCTGCATCCAGGCCGGGGGCGTGTTGCGGATGTCGCCGGCCTCCAACTCCCGTCCCGGCGCCTGCTTTCCAGTGAGCAGGCCCATGGCCAACGGGCTGCGGTTGATGCTGGCCAGCCCCAACTCCTCGCACAGCGCGAACATTTCGGGGGCATCCTGCAACACGTTCGCCGAGTGCTGTACGGCCGCGCAGTGCTCCCCCTCGGCGAACACGGCGGCACGGGCGGGGTCGTCGGTGCTCCAGGCGTAGGCGCGGATCAGCCCCTCCCGCACGAACTCCTCGCACTGGTCCCGGAGTTGGGCGGCACGCGCCAAGTCGGCGTCGGACAGGTGGAGTTGGTACAGGTCGACGTGGTCGGTGCCCAGGCGCTCCAGCGACGCGGTGAGCGCGCGGCGGGCGTACTCCGGGGAGTCGTCGGAACCGGTGAGGGTGCGGGTGTCCTCGTCGAAGACGTTGCCCCACTTGGTGGCGAGGACCACGTCGTCCCGGCGCTTGCCGAGCGCGCGGCCGAGGACGCGTTCGCTGTGCCCCGCGCCGTAGGTGTCGGCGGTGTCGAAGAACGTGACACCCAGATCGAGGGCGCGCCGGACCGCCCGTACGGTCTCCTCGTCGTCGACCCTGCCCCAGCCGAGCGGCTGCCCGCTCGCGTCCTGCCACTCCCCGCCGATGGCCCAGCAGCCGAAGCCGAGAGCGCTCACGTCGATACCGCTGCGGCCGAGGGTCCTGATGTTCGACTTGGTCTCCATGCCTGGGGACACTAGGAGTTGGAGCGCACTTCAGGGCAAGGGCTTTTCGGTTTTCCACGGCGGTTTTCCACGGCGGTTTTCTGCGGCGGTTTTCTGCGGCGGCTTTCTACGGCGGTCAGGCCTGGCCCGTCTCGAAGCGGGCGATCCTGCCGTCGTCGCCGACCGTGAAACTCCACCGGGTGCGCATCTCGCCCCACGCGTCGTTGGAGTAGCGGGCGACGAGGGCACGGCCGCCTTGGGACTCGCGGTCGACCTCCATGTGGCCGTGGGAGGAGAAGATCTCCCGGTCGATCCACTCGGCGAGGTCACGGTCGGAGCCGTCGTCCGCCATCGTCGCGCCGGGGGCGAGGACCTCCAGGAAGGCGTCGCGGTCATGGGCGTTGACGGCGCTGACGAAGGCCCGGACGGCCGGATCGCTGAGTTTGGCTGGCTGAATCGTCATGCCGGTCAGACTCACACCGTTCACGGGGGCCCGCCACCCGAACGGCGGTCTGCGCAGGCCCGTGGGAGGTCGGAGGTGCGACCGTGGGGAGACCGTCCCCGTCGCCTGTTCAGGGAGTCACCGTGACCTGTTACGACCGACAAGATCTGGGCCTGCTGCTGCTCCGGCTGGGTACCGGCGGAGTGCTGGCCGCGCACGGCGCGCAGAAGCTGTTCGGCTGGTTCGGCGGGGGCGGGATCGAGGGCACCGGCGCGGCGATGGAGGCGATGGGGTACGCGCCGGGGAAGCAGAGTGCCGTGATGGCGGGGCTCGCGGAGGCGGGCGGCGGTGCGCTGCTCGCGCTGGGCCTGGCGACTCCGGCGGCGGGCGCGGCGGCGGCCGGTGCGATGACGGGAGCGGCGGCCGTGCACGCGCCCAACGGGTTCTTCGCGGCGGGCGGCGGTTACGAGTACGCGGCCTCCCTCGCGCTGACCGCGGCCGGGCTCGCGGTCACGGGCCCGGGGCGGCTCTCCCTGGACAACGCGCTCGGGCACGCGGTGAACCGGGGCTGGATGGTGCCGGCGGCGCTCGCGGTGACGGGGGCGGCGACGGCCGTGGTGGTGGGGTTGCGGAACAGGCGGGTGCGGGAGGCGGCGGAGTTCGGGCAGGAGACGTTGTTCGACGAGGCGGATGCGGTCTTCGGGAAGTAGCACGCGGTTCTCTTCGGGAAGCAGGACGCGGTTCGACGAGTAGGTCGGACCGGTCGGGCGGTGATGGCAGGCTGGGCGTATGAGTGAGCACAACGACCGGGCCGCCGACCTCTGGGCCGGCATCGAGGACCTGTGGACCTGGGTGGACGACAACCGTCCGCTGACCGGCGAGGGAGGCGAGAACGGCGGGGCGGGCCTGCTCCTGCGCATGCTGAAGCTGTCCGAGGAGGTCGGTGAGGTCGCCCAGGCGGTGATCGGGGCGACCGGGCAGAACCCGCGCAAGGGCGTCACCCACACCTGGGACGACGTGCAGGCGGAACTGTGCGACGTGGTGATCACCGCGCTGGTGGCGCTGCGCACGCTCACCCCCGATACGCGGCAGGTCTTCACCCGTCACCTGGCCCGGGTCATGGAACGTTCCCTCGGCCCGTCGGCAGTTGTTCACCCCCAGGACGTGCCCACACCCCGCGGAGTTGGTGAGGTCCGCTGAACCTTCTCGTCGACACCGAGCCGACGAAGGGGTCCCAGTGCAGGACTACGCAGTCTCCAGCGGAGCGTTCGCCAACAGGCGCAGGACGGTCGCCGTGGCGGGCACCTGCCTCGCCCTCACGGCCCTGGGTCTGAATATGGGCCTGAACAGCCAGGCGCACGCGGCGAGTTACGGCACCCCGACCATCTCCCTCTCGGCAACGTACCTTTCGGGCGCGGTGGGTGCGGTCGGTGATCCGACGGTCCAGGTGACGGTCGCTCAGAGCGGCGCGGACGTCGGCGCGTTGACGGTCGCCGCGAGCAAGAGCAGCAAGACGTCCGTGGCGCCGACGAGCGCGGTGACCGTGACGGGCACCGGCGCAACCCGCCAACTCGCTGTCACGGCAGCCGCGCAGGGCTATACGGACCTGACGGTGAAGGTCACGGGCCTGGGCGGCAAGACAGCGACGAAGACCCTGCACTACGCGGCCTCGGCATCGGTCCAACAGCCCGCCGACACCCGCTACTTCACCGGCTCCAGCGACGCCTCCGCCGCGGTCGACGTGGGCGGCGGCTACATCGTCGTAGCGGATGACGAGTCCAACGTCCTCCGCCTGTACGACCGTTCGACCTCCGGCGCGCCGATCAAGACCTGGGACTTCAGCGACGACATCGACGTCTCCAAGGAGATCGACATCGAGGGCGCGGCCCGCGTCGGCGACACGATCTACTGGACCGGCTCGCTGGGCAACAACAAGGACGGCGAGTACAAGGCGCCCCGCAACACGGTCTTCACCACGAAGGTGACCGGCACGGGGGCCAACACGACGCTCTCCTACGGCAGTTCGTACGGCAAGCTGCGCGACGACCTGGTGGCGTGGGACAAGGCGAACGGCAACCGGTACGGCTTCGCGGCGGGCACCGCGGACGGTCAAATCCCCAAGGAGATCAACGGGTTCAACGTGGAGGGCCTGGAGTTCGCGCCGGGCTCGACGAGCACGGCGTACCTCGGTTTCCGCGCGCCGCTCGCCCCGGCGGTGGAGGGCGGCAAGGCGCTGCTCGTGCCGGTCACCAACATCGACAAGGTGGTCGCGAACGGCACCGCCGCGACCTTCGGCACACCGATCGAGCTCGACCTCGGCGGTCTCTCGGTGCGCGACATCCGCAAGAACGCGGCGAACCAGTACCTGATCGTCGCCGGTTCCTGGGCCGCCGACGACAACTCGGACCCGTACGCCCTCTACTCCTGGACCGGCAACCCCACCGACCAGCCGGTCAAACTGCGCGACCTGCCGACGACCGACCCCGGCGCCTGGGAAGCGGTCGTAGACGTACCGGACCTGACAACCTCGGGCGCCCGCGCCCAGCTGATCACCGACGACGGCGCGGCCGACCTCTACGGCGACGGCACCGAGGCGAAGGACCTCTCCCACGAGGAGTGGAAGAAGTCACGGTCGACCTGGTTCACGGTCACGGGCTGACGGCAACGGCTGCCGCGCGCCCCGCCGGGAGGCCGGGTGCGTGGCGGCCTGGCACGCTGGTCCTCGACAACACCGTCGAGGACGAAAGCCGAGTCATGACCTCCGAAAAGCTCACCGTAGGCGTCCTGGGCACCGGCATCATGGGCGCCGCGATGGCCCGCAACCTCGCCCGCGCCGGGCACACCGTGCACGCCTGGAACCGGACCCGTGCCAAGGCCGAGCCCCTGGCCGCCGACGGCGCGCACGTCAGCGGCACGGTGGCCGACGCCGTACGTGACGCGGACGTGATCCTCACGATGCTCTACGACGGCGACGCCGTGCTGGATGTGATGCGCGAGGCCGCCCCCGTGCTGCGGCCCGGCGCCGCGTGGATCCAGTCGACGACCTCCAGCCTCGAATCGGTGGGCGAACTGGCCGAGTTCGCGAACCGGCACGACCTCGTCTTCTACGACGCCCCCGTCCTCGGCACCCGCCAGCCCGCCGAGGCCGGTCAACTGACCGTCCTGGCGGCGGGTCCGGTGAGCGGCCGCGAGACGGTGACCCCGGTGTTCGACGCGGTCGGCGCCCGCACGATGTGGGTCGGCGAGGAGGGCGCGGCGGCGACGGCGACCCGGCTGAAGCTGGTGGCCAACAGCTGGGTGCTGGCCGTGACGAACGCGGCGGGCGAGGCTCTGGCGTTGTCCAAGGGCCTGGGCGTGGACCCGCAGGACTTCCTCGGCCTCATCGCCGGCGGTCCCCTCGACATGGGGTATCTGCACGCCAAGTCGGCCGCCATCCTCAACGACCAGCTGACTCCGGCGAGTTTCGCGGTCACTACGGCCGAGAAGGATGCCCGGCTGATCGTGCAGGCGGGCGCGGCCAACGGCGTTCGGCTGGACGTGGCCGCGGCGAGTGCGGAACGGTTCGCGCGGGCGGCGGCGCAGGGGCATGGGGACGAGGACATGGCGGCGGCGTATTTCGCGAGCTTCGAGGAGGGCGCGGGCGAGAAGCCGGGCGACTGAGCGTCACCATTGCGTCACAGGTGGTGCACGGGCGAAACCCTGGGTGCGACGGACCTGTCTCTCTCCGCGAGTGCCGGTGAGAGCCGGTCCGTGCACAGCAAGTTCGGGGGACGTCATGCAGAAGAGCAGCATCAGCATCCGTAGGGGCGCGATGGCGGTGGCCGTGGTGTCGGTGGCGGCGGCGATGATGACGGGGTGTCAGCCGGGCGACGCGGAGACCGGGTCCGACGACGTGACGTCGACGGCGCCGACCGCGACCAGTTCCTCCCCCATCTCCTCCCCCGTCTCCTCCACGTCCACGGGCACGTCCGGGTCCACGGGTACGTCGGTGAAGACCTGCGCGCCGAACTCCCTGAAGGCCAGCGCCTATCAGGCCGCCGACCGCCCCACCGGTACCGGGACCGGCGCCGCGATCGTCCAGTTCACCAACACCACCGCCAAGCCCTGCGTCCTCCAGGGCCACCCCACCGTCGCCGGCGCCGCGAACGGTTCCCCGGAGCTCAATGTCCCGCTCCAGGTCACCCCCGTCGGCTCCGCCTCCCCCGTGAAACTCGCCCCCGGCGCCCAGGCCTGGCTGAAGCTGACCTTCGTGCAGGTGCAGGGCGAGGGCGACGGCTACTGCGAGTCCGGTTCGGCGCCCGTCGTGTACCCGACGATGGTGATCGGCCTGCCGAACTCCGGCGCACACCAAGTCGCCCTGGATGATGGCCAGTTCGCGGAGTGCGACGGCACGCTGACCGCTACGGCCGTGACGGCGACGAAGCCCTCATGACCGTATGACCGTACGGCTGAAGCCAGTTACACCGGCTGGCGGTCCCCCGACGCCTCCGCCGCCAGCCCCCGCATGACGTGTTCGAGGAGCGCGAGCAGCACCGTCTTCACCGACTCCCGGTCGCGGGCGTCGCACAGCACGAGCGGTATGTCGGGGGCGAGGTCGAGCGCGGCGCGGATCTCCTCGGGGTCCTCCTCGCAGACGCCGTTGAAGCAGTTGACGTCCACGGCGAAGGGGATGCCGCGGTGCTCGAAGAAGTCGACGGAGGGGAAGCAGTTCTCCAGGCGGCGGGTGTCGGCGAGGACGACCGCGCCGAGCACGCCGCGGGACAGGTCGTCCCACATGAACCAGAACCGGTCCTGGCCGGGGGCCCCGAAGAGGTAGACCACGAGGGCCGAACCCAGCGTGATCCGGCCGAAGTCCATGGCGACCGTCGTCGTGGTCTTCTGCTCCACCCCGACGAGGTTGTCCACGCCGACGCCGGCCTCGGTGATGAGTTCCTCGGTACGCAGCGGGGTCGTCTCGCTGATCGCGCCGAAGAGGGTGGCCTTCCCGTCGTCGACCGCGGTCCGTTCGGCGGTCAGCCCGGTGAGCCGCTTCCGTACGGTGGCCAACTGGGCCTGGTACTGCGCCCCGACCGGCCTTCGCGCCCGCCCCCGCCGGCGCGGACGTACCCCGATGTCGGCTCACCTCGCCCACCGGCAGCCGACGGCACGGCGGAGAGGAGGAGCTGCGGTGAAGAACTGCGACACCGACGTTTTCCCAACCCCTTGGCCACGAAGACGTTTTGGCTGACTACCCAGGGTGAGGCGAGGGGGAAAGGGTAGTTCGAGGGGCGCAAGGGGCGGAGTGAAGAGTCCGCCGCACTCCGTCAACACCTCCCCCTCCGGGCCACGCAGGGCTGTCACCAGTCGTAACTCCATTCGATCTCTGTGTTACTAGCATTGAAGTTACTATGGTTCACTTGACTATGACCAATACTAGTAGCACGGGCTAGGTTCGATGCCAGCAAGACCGAGGGGTGCGCCATGGCGGGTTTCGTAGGCCGCGAGTCCGAGCTGGCCGCGCTGGAGCGCCACCTCGCGTGGGTGCGCGAGGGCCGGGGCGACCAGCGCGGCCGGGCCCTGCTGCTCCGGGGCCGGCGCAGGGTCGGCAAGTCCCGGCTGGTGGACCTCTTCTGTGAGCGCGCCCAGGTGCCGTACGTCGTGCATCAGGCCACCCGCGGCGAGGACGCCCACCGGGAACGGGCCCGTTTCCTCACCGAGGTGCGGCACTCCTCGCTGCCGGACACCGCCCTCCTCGCCGGCGTCACCACGGTCGCCGAGTGGGACACCGCCCTGCGCCAGCTCGCCGCGGTGCTCCCGGACGACACCCCCAGCATCGTCGTCCTCGACGAACTGCCCTGGATGCTGGAGGGCGACCCGGTGCTGGAAGGCACCCTGCAGACCGTGTGGGACCGGGTGCTGAGCCGGAAACCGGTGCTGCTCGTCCTCATCGGCAGCGACCTGGCGATGATGGAACAGCTCTCCGCCTACGGCCGCCCCTTCCATCAGCGCGGCATCGAGATGGTGTTGACGTCCCTCTCCCCGGCCGAGGTCATGGCGATGACCGGGCTCCCCGCCGCGGACGCCTTCGACGCCCATCTGATCACCGGCGGCCTGCCGCTCGTCTGCCAGGAGTGGCGGGAGGGCGAGTCCCGTACCGACTTCCTCGCGCGTGCCCTCGACGACCCCACCTCCCCGCTCCTGGTCTCCGGCGAGCGTGTGCTGGCCGCGGAGTTCCCCGCCGCCCTCCAGGCCAGGCACGTGCTCTCCGTGATCGGCAGCGGCGAACGGACCTTCGGGACGATCGCCGCGAGGGCGGGCTCGTCCGGCCGGCCGCTCCAGCCCGGCTCGCTCAACGCGGCGCTGCGCACCCTCGCGGACAAGCGGCTCATCGCCGTGGACACTCCCCTGTCCACCCGGCCCGGAGACCGCGACCGCCGCTACCGCGTCGCCGACCCCTACCTCCGGTTCTGGCTGGCCTTCCTGGAGCGGGGCATCCCGGAGATCGAGCGTGGGCGCGGGCGGATCGTGAGCGACGCCGTCGAACGCGGCTGGACCTCATGGCGCGGACGGGCGATCGAACCCGTCGTCAGGGAGTCCCTGGCCCGGCTGCTCCCCGACCGCACCTGGCCGCAGGTCCGGGAGGTGGGCGGCTGGTGGCCCCGGACGAACAACCCGGAGGTCGACCTGGTGGGGGCGGACCGTTCGCCGGCCCGCGAGATCGCCTTCGTCGGCTCGATCAAGTGGCACGAGCGGGGGCCCTTCGACCACCGGGCCCTGGCCTCTCTGGCCCGGGACGCGATGGCCGTGCCCGGCGCCGACGAGGACACTCCGCTGGTCGCGGTCTCCCGGTGCGGGTTCGCGGTGGACGGGCTGGTGTCGGCGTACGGGCCGGAGCGGCTGATGGAGGGCTGGGGCGGCTGACGGGGGGCTGGGGCGGCTGACGGGGGGCCAGGGCGGTTGATCAAGGGCTAGCGCGGCTGACGGAGCACCGCGTGCCGCGCCAAGTTGGGCGTACGCGCTCAACCACCCCCGGATCCCGCCCCCTCACCCCCTCCCCGGCGCCCCCAACAACCCCTCACTCTGCGCCCCCAGCCACGTCATCCCATACGTCTCCGCCCCCCGAGACGCCTCCCGCAGCAACCGCACCGCGTTCGGCTCGCTCCCCGGGCCGCCCACGCGGCGCACGGCGCGGGCCTGGGCCAGGCGGAGGCGGGCGAGTTCCGGCTGGGAGGAGCGGGCCGGGATCGCGGCCCGGCGGAAGTGTTCGAGGGCGGTCTCCGGTTCGCCCGCGGCCAGGGCGAGGACGCCGCAGGCGCGGGCGGTCGGGCCGACGAGGACGCTGGGCCAGCCGCCCAGGGCGATCTGCTCGCCGTCGTGCGGCGCGAGGCGTGCGCGCAGTACGGGCAGCACCGGTGCCAACTCCGTGTCGAATCCGCCCTGGAGGTCCAGCGCCGCGCAGACCTCCGCCAGCAGGACGAGCGCGGGGACGGCCCAGCCCGACGGCGGGAACCGGTCGACGTCGGCGACGCAGCCGAGGAGGAGGTCCGCGCCCTCGGCGTACTGCCCGGTCTCGCACAGGGCGAGGGCCAGGCCGGCCCGCCAGATCGGGAAGTAGGCGTGGCGCTCGACGTCGCCGGCCAGGTCGGAGGTGAACAGTTCGGCCAGTCTGCCCTGTTGTCGCAGCAGCCAGTAGGCCTGGCCGAGGCGGGTCTGGGTGAGGTTGTCCGCGGGGACTGCGTAGTCGGCGCGGAGCAGTTCGATGAACTTCAGCGACTCCACGAAGATCCACTCGGCGGCGGCGTCGAACCGGCCGTGCCACAGGTCGAGCAGGGCGTCGAGGGTGTGCCGCTGCCAGAGGGCGAGGGCACTGTGGGTGTCCGCGGCGTGCTTGCGGTACTGGTTCGCGGTGGCGAGGGCGCTGAAGATCCTGCCGTTGCGGAGCTGGTCGATGGCGACGGCCATCAGGGCCTCGCCGCGGAAGTACGGCGAGTCGTGCCGGGCGGCGGCTTCGCGCAGCCGCTCGGAGAGCGTCAGCGACTCGGGGGCCGGCATGAAGTCGTAGCGTGCCCAGCGACATTCGGTGAGGACCTCGCAGCGCACCTCGCCGTCGCCGTCGTCGGGTAATCGGCGCAGGGTGTCCTCGGCGAGCCGCGCTCCCTCGGCGGGCCCCGCGAGTCCGGCCGCGGTGTCCTGGCTGACCGCCAGGGCCATCTTCTTCGCCAGGTGCGCTTCGAGCCGCAGCCGCAAGCCCGCCGCTTCCGCGCTGCCGTCGCCGTCCAGCGCGGCCAGGCAGCCCCGGAGCGACTGCAGCAGCTCGCGGTCGGCCTGCCCGGGATCGGACCAGCGCCGGGCCATCCTGATCACGGCCTCGGCCTGCGCCCGCGGATCGCCCTCGGCGCCGCGGTACGCGGCGGTGTAGTGCCGTTCGGCCTCCCGCATCTCGCCCGCGGTATGGCTGAGGTCACCGCGCCGCAGCAGCCGGCGGAACTCCGCGCGGTCCGGCCCGCCGGCCGAACGCCCGTCCCGCTCGGGCGACTTGACCGCCCCGGCGGCCCGCTCACCGGCCCCGCCCCGGACCGCTTTCGGTACGGCGTCGGAGCCCGGCAGCGGCGCCAGCCCGACCAGCGCGCCCTTCGCACCCAGCACCTCGTCGCACAGCTGGGCCAACTCCAGGGACGCCCTGCGGCGCCCGTTCTCCACGCGGCTCAGGAAGCTGCGGCTGCAGTACACCTTGCCGGCCAGCTCACTCAGCGACATGCCTGCCGCGATGCGGCGCCGACGTAACTCGGCGCCGAACCCGTCGTACTCGATGACCATCCCCCCAACAACACACCGCCCGAACGGTGTTGCCAAATACCCGCTGGCAACACCCGACCCCTCCGGTCCGGCCCGATGACCGGGGAAGCTGTCTGTGCCGGAGCCTACGGGCACGGGGGCGCGCCCCATGGGGGAACGGGCGCACTGATCATGCCTTCGGACGAACCCGAGGCGCGTGCTGCGGTCGATATGCCGGGGGCACTCGACCGCAGCACATCCGGCGCCAACTCCCCCGTGTTCCACGGGGTCACCGAAGAGCTGAACGACGACGGGGGAATGGGGGGTCCACGGTCCGGGGCGCGCGGGGGGCGCTCCGGGCCCCGGATCCAGGACGCCTCAGTGCACCCGTGCGCAGGTGTACCGGGGCGGGTCCGTCGGGTCGTCAGCCCTGGCTGCAGTAGTCCACCCAGCGGTGCGAGGAGATGTTGTTGTTGACGCTCTTGCCGAACTGGTCCAGGCCCGCGCCGTAGGTGAAGCGGTAATTGCCGGTCGTGGTGTCCCACCAGCGGTCGCCCTGGCTGATGCAGGCGTGCGCACCGCCGCCGCTGGGGGCGGTGTACAGGTCTACGGCGTCCAGGCCGCCCGCGTAGCCGTTGTTCCAGATGTCGGAGGTCAGGTTGCGGCAGCTGCCCCAGTTGTCGGAGTTGCCGGACCACTTGCACTCGCGGCCGCCGCCGTAGGGCTGGGTGTAGACGTGGAGGTAGCCGTCCCCGGCGAGTTGCGCGGTCGCGGTCTTCTGGGTGCCCGCGTCCAGCGCGCTGGCGCTGGAGACCGGGGAGAAGAGCGCGGCGACGGCGGCGGCCGAGGCCGCGACGGTGAGGAGACGCTTGACGGACATGGTTTCCCTCGTTTCGTTGTGAGTGGGGTGATGCGCCCACGCCGGGGTCATACGCCCGCGGTGGGGTGATGCGCCCACGGCTCGACGGCCGTGGTGGTCTGTGTGTGTTGGGGTCTATGTGAGTTGGGGAGGAAGCGGGCCGGGTTCAGTCGGCGTGCGCGACGATCTCGCGGGCCCGGGGCAGCGCCTCGCGCTTGAGGCGCGCCAGGTCGGCCGTCTCCCGGGGGTGGCTCCGCCGAAGCTGGTCCCGGTACTCGGCGTCCAGGGACTTGGCCACGGACGACAGGCCGCTGGAGACGGCACAGGCCGCCTCGGCCGAGGCCAGTCCTACCTCCTTGGCGTGCGGCCACGGAGTCTCCGGCCCGGTGGCCGCGGCACGGGCCCGGGCGGGGTCCGCGTAGGTGTACGTCCGCTCGCGCATGCAGCGCGCCCACGGTTTGACGGCCGCCTTGTAGCGCTTGTCGTCCGTGACGAGGCCGACGCGCATGCCGGCCAGGCTGTCGGTGACCCGGGTGGCCCGGAACCAGGCCTGGAGATCGCCGTACAGCTGCCGTTGGGCGGTGGCCTGGCAGCCCTGGTCGCTGTGGGAGACGCGGATGCCGTTCGGGAGGCGGGCCGAAAGTCCCTGCGCCTGCGCCCCGTTGAGGTCGCTCACCAGGACGGCCCTGGTGCCGGCCGGCACGGAGTGGAAGTACCGCTGGTTGGGGTCGCTCCGGACCTCGGCCACCCGCTGCCGCCGTAGATCGGTGCCGTAGCCGTGGGCCCTGGCCCATGCCGGGTCGTCCACGACGTAGGGGAAGCGGACCGAGACGTCGTCGGGGGCGGCCGGCTCGACCCAGTACTTGTGTCCCTCCTTCTCCATGCACTTCTTGATGAGGAGCTGCTCGGCGAGCCGTAGCGTCTCGGCCGTGCTGCCCGCGGCCCGGGGTGTGCTGCTCCCGGTCGCCCCGGGGGTGGTCGTGGTGCCCGCGCATCCGGTGGCCGTCGTCGCCAGCAGACCGGCGGTCAGCAGGGTCAGGGTCCAGCGGTGCATGGGGCGGCTCCCGGGGATCTGGTCGAACGGGCGAATGGACGAACGAGCGAGTGGGCGAACGAGCGTGTTGCTTTCGAGCCGTTGACGCCCCGCGGGCCCTGTCCGTATGCCCCCGGATCACAAGGTTTTCTTCTTTCTCCGGCGGTCATACGAGGGCGGCCGGCGAACCGTCCCCCCTGCGCGCGACAGTCCTCGCCGACCGGCCGAAACCAGCCAACCGGCGGGAGGAGGGAGGAGCGCCGACCACCGGCCGAGGCGCGTACGACAGACGTCACCTGCCACGACGTTGCAGGTGAGGGACACCGGTCCGCCGAATCGATCGAATCCGGTCACGGCGGTCCGGCCGTTGCTGTGCCTTCGCTATGTCGTGGGCATGTTCGCCGATATCTTTGCCCTGCTCCATCGGGCGGGTGGTGCGGCGATCGGGGAACGATGTTCGAAGTACGGCTGCTCGGTCCGGTGGAGGTGTGGGCCGGCGACCGGCGGGCCCCGCTCGGTGGCGTCAGACCCCTCGCGGTCCTGTCGGCACTGGTCGTCCACCTCGGTGAGGTGCTCTCCACCGAGCGGCTCGTGGACTGTGTCTGGGACGAGGAGGCGCCGGCCACCGCGGGCGCCCTGGTCGCCACCCATGTCTCCGCAGTACGCCGGGCACTGGCCCAGGTCACGCAGGACGCGGTGGTCCGGACGCGCCCGCCGGGCTATGTCGCCGACCTCGAACCGTCCCAGGTCGACGCCCGCCGGTTCGAGGACCTGCTCGCCTCGGGCCGGGCCGCCGCCGCGGCGGGCCGCCTTGAGGAGGCCGCCGAGCTGCTGCCCGAGGCGCTGGCGCTGTGGCGCGGCCAGGAAGCGCTGGAAGGACTGGGTCAGAACTTCGCCCGGATCGAGGCGGCCCGGCTGGCCGAACTGCGGCTCATCGCCCAGGAGGAGTCCTTCGGACTGCATCTCGATCTGGGCCGCGCGGACCGGACGATCGCTCCGCTGCTCGCGCATGTCGCCGCCCACCCGCTGCGGGAACGGCCGCGCGGCCAGCTGATGACCGCGCTGGTCCGCACCGGCCGCGGCTCCGACGCCCTGCGCACCTACCGGGAGGGCCGCGCGATCCTGCGCGAGGAGCTGGGCATCGATCCCGGCCCGGAGTTGCAGGCACTGCACCAGGCGGTCCTGACCAACGACACACAGGTGGCCGGCCCGGCACGCCCGCACCGGACCGGGCGGGAACCCGCCGGGCCCCCGAGGCCGCCGGCCGCCGACCGCTCCACTTCCACCCCCGCACCGTCCCATCTCCCGCCGGACATCGCCGACTTCGTGGGCCGCTCCGGGCAGATCGCCTGGGCCGCCTCGCTGGTGGGCCGGGTCGACGAGGCGGGCCGTACCGCTCCGCCGATCGGGGTGATCTCCGGCCGGTCCGGCACGGGCAAGACCGCGCTCGCCGTGCACGTCGGCCACCGTACGGCCGAACTCTTCCCGGACGGACGCCTGTTCGTGGACCTGCGTGCGGCCGACACCGCGCCGCTGCAACCCGCCGACGCCCTCGCCCGGCTGCTGCGCGCCATGGGCGCCGACCCCAAGACCCTGCCGACCTCGGTCGAGGAGCTGACCGGGCTGTACCGCACCCACATCGGCCACCGGCGCGTCCTGCTGATCCTGGACAACGCGGCGGGCGAGGCGCATGTACGGCCCCTGCTGCCGCCCGGCCCGGGCTGCGCCGTCCTCGTCACGAGCCGGCGCCGGCTGGTGGCTTTGGAGGGCGCCGACCACCTGGACCTGGCCGTGCCCGGTCAGGCGGAGGCGCTCGAACTGCTGCGCCGGGTCGCCGGTCCTGACCGCACGAGCGCCGAGCCGGAGCGGGCCGCGGAGATCGTCTCGCTGTGCGGACGGCTGCCGCTGGCGGTGCGTATCGCGGGCGCCCGGCTGGCGGCCCGCCCGCACTGGGCGCCCGGCCGGCTCGCCGACCGGCTGCGCGACGAACGCCGCCGGCTGAGCGAACTGCGCGCCGGGGACCTGGAGTTGCGCACCAGCCTCGAACTCGGTTACGCCGACCTGGAGTTGCCCGAGCGCCGGGCGCTGCGCCGACTGGCCCTGCTGGACCTGCCGGACTTCGCGGCCTGGATCGCCGCCCCTCTGCTGGACATCGGCACGGAGGAGGCCGAGGAGGCGGTGGAGCGGCTGGTGGACTGCCACTTCATCGACGTGATCGGCGTGGACGACACGGGTCGCAGCCGGTACCGCATCCATGACCTGGCCCGCGAACACGCCCGCGAGCGCTGCCTGTCCGAGGAGAGCCCCGAGGAACGTACGGCGGCCGTGCTGCGGCTGGTGGCCTCCTGGCTGGGTCTTGCCGAGAAGGCCGCCGCCCTCGGCCCGGGCGGAGCCGCCCGGCGCTTCCCCGAACCGGCCGCCGTACGGCCCCTCGACGCGGCGACCGAGGAGGAGCTGCTGGAGCGGCCCACGGCCTGGTTCGCCGCCGAACAGGCCTGTTTGCTGGCGGCAGTCGAGTACTGCGCCGACCACGGCATGGTCCGCGCCGCCCGCGATCTGGCCGGCGCGCTGATCGCGAGTTCGGCCGCCCTGTACAACCAGTTCGACGCCTGGTCCCGCTCGCACGCCGCGGCCATGGCCGCCGTACACCGGAGTGGGGACGGCGAGGGCGAGGCCTGGCTGCTCGCGGGTCTTGGCCAACTGCGCTACGAACAAGACGAGTTCGAGGATTCGTACACCTACTTCGGCAAGGCCCTGCGCCTGTTCGAGGCGCGCGGTGACGTGCCCGAGGGGGTGGCGCTCGCGCTCGCCGGGATGGGGACGGCCCGCCGCGAACAGGCCGGGTACGCCGAGGCGTTGGAGCTGTTGGACGCGGCGCTGGAGCGGTACGGGGAGTCCGGCGGGCAGGGCGCCCGGGCCCGGGTGCTGTACGGCATCGGATATGTGCACCGAGAACAAGGACGCGGCGCGCAGGCCCGCGAGGCTCTCGCGCAGGCACTTGACCTGTACCGCGCGGCGGGCGACCGGCACAATGAGGCGCTGACCCTGCGGTCGCTGGCCCTGTGCCACCGGGCCGAGGGCGCGCTCGCGGACGCCGAGCGGCAACTGCACGAGGCACTGCGGATCTTCACGGCTCTGCGGGACACCTTCGGGGTGATGTACACCGAACAGTCGCTGGCCAAAACGGAGTTGAGGCTCGACCGCCTCGACGAGGCACAGGCGCGGCTCGGCCGCTGCCTGACCGTGGCCCGTGAGCGCCAGGACCGCTTCGGCGAGGCGCTCGTCCTGCGCACCCTGGGCGAGTGGCACCTGGCCGCCGGCGACCCGGACAGCGCGCGGGAGCCGCTGGAACGGGCCCTGTCGACCTGGGAGACCCTGCGGCTGCCCCTGTGGCGGGCCCGCACACTCCGGGACCTGGCCGAGGTGCGGGAGGCGCACGGCGACGCGTCGGCGGCGCGCGCGGCCAGGGCCGAAGCACTCGGCGTCTTCCGGGAGTTGGACTGCCGCGAGGCACAGGAGCAGGCGCCGGACGCCGTCTAGTCCGTACCTACCCGGCTTCGCCTGTAGAAGCCCTGGTGGGCCACCTACAGGCAACTTGCAGAGCAGTTGCAGCGGGGTCCGCGATGCTGATGCACGTGACAGAGATCATCACGCTCTCGGACGCCCGGGTCGCCGCCGTCGCGGAGGACGACTGCGGGGAAGCCCTGGTCGACCTGCGCGGCACGGGCAACCTGTGGATCGACCACCGGCAGGCCGACGACGACGGCAACTACGCCCACCTCAGGACCGGTGCGCTACGGCGGCTGGTGCGAGCCCAGCGGCTGCTGCCGGCCGGGGTCCGGTTCCTGGTGGTGGAGGGGTACCGGCCGCCCGCTCTGCAGCGCCGGTACTTCGAGGAGTACGCGCAGACCATGCGCCGGGCCCACCCGGACGCGTCGCCGGAACGCATCCGCGAACTGGCGAGCGCGTACATCTCCCCGCCGGAAGTCGCACCGCACGTCAGCGGCGGGGCCATCGACCTGACGCTGTGCGACCAGGACGGCCGGGAACTGCCGCTGGGCACGGAGGTCAACGCGACCCCCGAGGAGAGCGAGGGCGCCTGCCGCACCGAAGCACCCAATATCAGCGCCGAGGCACGTGCCAACCGGGCCCTCATGAGCTGGGCCCTCGACGCGACCGGCTTCGTCAACTACCCGACCGAATGGTGGCACTGGTCGTACGGCGATCGGTACTGGGCGCTGCTGCGCCGGGCACCGGCCGCCCGCTACGGCCCCGCCACCCCACCCGGCTCACCCGGCCTACCCGGCTCGACGGCCTGACCAGCCGCCGACCGGGACACCCAACGACCGCACCGTACGGCCGAGTTCACGACCGAGTTCACGGCCGGGCCGAGTTCACGACCGAGTTCACGACCGAGGGGGAAACAGCATGGAGACCAGAACCTGCGCCGTCCCGCCACCGCAGCGCGAGGACGGCGACCGGATGAGTCCGAAGGACTTCGACGCGTCCTTCGCCGCCGACATGCCACGCCTGCGCCGCCGACTGCTGGCCCTGACCGGCAACCCGCACGACGCCGACGACCTGCTCCAGGAGACCTACCTACGGCTCTCCCGACGCGCCCGCGCCCAGAACCTGACGCGGCAGCAGCACCCGTACGCCTACACCTGCACCGTCGCCCTGAACCTGCTGCGCGACGCGTGGCAGCACCCCTCCCGGCGCGAGCAGTCCACCGACCGGCTGCCCGAATCGGGCTGGGACGGCGGGCTGGCCTCCTACGAGGCGTCCCAGACCACGCTGGCGCTGCTGGCCATGCTCTCCGAGAAGGAGGCCGCGGCGGTGATCCTCGTGGACCTGGAGGGCCTCAGCCACGACACCGCGGGCGAACGCCTCGGCGCCCACCGCGGCACGGTCCAGCGCAACCGGATGCGCGGCCTGGCCAAGATGCGCGACGCGCTCGGCGACTAGCCCCACCCACGTGCCGCTCCCCCACGGGGGTGGGGAGCGGCACGCACGTCCCCCCACCGCCGTCCCCAACTGCCGTCCCCGGCCCGTCCGGTGACGTCGTCCCGACGAAGGAAGACTTCCTTGAACACCAGCAGCACGCGCCGCCGGACCAGCGGCGCGCTCCTGGGGGCCTCGGTCCTCGCCCTGTCCGCGTTCGTCTCCGCCCCGGCCCACGCCGCCGCGCAGGCCGCCACCTGCGGTGTCCTGGCACCGGGCGCCTCGGCCACCGCGCAGGCCGCGGTGAACGCCGCCTGTTCGCAGATCGGCGTCTGGTACAGCTGGGGCGGCGGCCACGCGGCCACGCCGGGCGCCAGCTACGGCTACTACGACGGCTCGGACCCCGACAGCCTCCACGACAACGAGCGCAAGGGCTTCGACTGCTCCGGCCTGACGCGCTACGCCTACTACCAGGCCACCGGCCGGGACCTGCTCAACGGCACGGCGGACGACCAGTTCCACAGCTCGCAGGCCTCGGCCCGCTTCGCCGCTTCGCAGGGCTCCGCCCCGCTGCTGCCGGGCGACCTGATGTTCTGGGGCAGCGGGCACATCCACCACGTCGCCATGTACCTGGGCAACGGGCAGATGGTCGAGGCGTACGAGTCGGGCACCCACATCCGGGTCGCCCCCGTCCGTACCGGCGGCGACTACGCGGGCGCGATCCGGATCAACGGCTCGGGCACGCCAACTCCCCCACCCGCGAACGGCGGTACGGTCTTCGAGACCTGGGGCACGGGGGTGCGCACCCGCTCCACGCCGAGTGTGCGCGGTGCCGTGGTGGACACCTTCGCCGGTCCGACCCAGGTCTCCGTCCAGTGCCAGCAGCACGCCGAGACGGTCACCGCCGAGGGCTACACCAACGACATCTGGTCCAAGCTGGCCGACGGTTCCTGGCTGACCAACATCTACATCAAGGGCCCGGCCTCGCTGCCCGGCATCCCGGACTGCGGCGGCAGCAGCACCCCGCCGCCCTCGGGAGGCAGCAAGCCCTTCCAGACCTGGGGCACCGGCGTCCGCACCCACAGCCAGCCGAACGTCAACGCCGGCGTGGTCGACTACTTCGCCCAGCCCACCACGGTCAACGTCGTCTGCCAGGCACACGCCCAGGAGGTCACGGCCGAGGGCTACACCAACGACGCCTGGTCCAAACTGACGGACGGTTCCTGGCTGACCAACATCTACATCAAGGGCGCGGCTTGGCTGGACGTACCTACCTGCTGACGCGCAGCCGATGCCACGGCCGCCGTACGCCTCAAGGGGCGTGCGGCGGCGGGCAGTTGGACACGAGGAGCGGCAAACGAGTCGACCCCTCCGGGGTCACCAGGTGTGAGCCACGTCGACCACGAGATGGTTGGCCGTCTGGAAGACCTGGAACGGCAGCCGGGCACGGACGCCCAGTCCGGCCTGGGTGTATCCCTCGGAGCCGCCGGTGACCTTGAACTCCCGGAAGGTCCGGTACCCGGTGACGTCGACGGACGGAAGCGGCGGGTAGGGCTGTCCGGTCGCCGGGTCGTAGCGCGAGGAGAACAGCGAGATCTCCAGAATGGCTCCGCCCTTGATCGGAACCACGATGTCGCTCGGGTCCTGATGCAGTACGTCGACGTAGCGGACCGTGTAACCGATCGGGTCGGCCGTCGTGCCCTGGGCGTCGAAGACCAGGCGGTCGAAGCACTCGTGCTGTCCGGTCCGCACGTCGGTCAGTCGCCTGGAGGCGACGGCGTCACCGGTCTTGTCCAGGCTTCCCCACGTCACGGCACAGTCCACGGCCGCCGGCGCGGCCACCGCCGGAACCGTGCCGGCCAGCAGGCCGCCGCCCGCCAGCATTGTCGCGGCCAGTGCAGTACCTATCCGTCGCATGACTACCCCCGGTAGCTCGCGTAGGTGTGTGTCCTTTCAGACCGGCGGCCTTCCGGAAGGTTGTGCGCCGCTGCGGTTCTTCCTGTCCTGCCGTTACGGCTACGCGGTCGTCACGGCTCACGCGGTCGTCACGGCTTACGCGCAAGTCCACCGTGCTCGGCGATGACCTCCGGGACGCCCGAACCGGGCTCCGGACGCCACTGGGTCACCGAGACGACACCGGGCTCGACAAGCTCCAGGCCGTCGAAGAACGCGGTGATCTCATCAATGGCGCGCAGGTTGTACGGAACGGCGCCGCTGGTGTTGTAGGCGTCCTGGGCCTGCTCGAAGACGGGGTCGATGCCGCGCGACCCGTCGTTGACGGAGAGGTAACTGCCCGAGGGCAGGGCTTCCATCAGCCGGGTGACGATGGAGCGGGCCTGATCGTGGTCGGCGACGTGACCCAGGATGTTGCTGAGGATGAGCGCGGTAGGACGACCGAAGTCCAGTGTCCTGGCGGCGACTTCGAGAATGCGGTCCGGGTCCGTCACATCGGCGTCGACGTAGGCGGTCGCACCCTCCGCGGTGGAGTACAGCAGGGCGCGGGCGTGCGCGAGCACCATCGGATCGTTGTCGACGTAGACGATCCGCGCCTCGGGAGCGAGCCCCTGGGCGACCTGATGGGTGTTCTGCGCGGTCGGAAGGCCGGTACCGACGTCCAGGAACTGCCGGATGCCCACCTCGGAAACGAGATACGCGATGTTCCGCCGCAGGAAGCCACGGCTGGAGCGAGCGATGGTGACGATCCCGGGAAACACCTCGGTGTACGCGTCACCGGCCGCCTCGTCGACGGGGTAGTTGTCCTTGCCGCCGAGCCAGTAGTTCCAGATACGGGCAGAGTGCGGCACCGACGTGTCGATCTTCTGCTGCTCCGCCGATTCGGGCACCGGCACGGGATCGCTCATGAGTCGTGTGCGTCCTTCAACCGGGGCGGGGATCATTGGCGGCACATCCTACGACTCAACTCCCTTCTCCAACACACCAGTTCATGTCTTCTGGTCCATGTCTTCCGACTGATGTGCCCGCCATGGGACGGGCCGAGTCGGGCTGTACACCGGGGATGGCTTCGATACCCGAGGAAGCACCCTCTGAGCTGTGCGGACGTTCCGCGGGACCAGAGGCCGCGCACATCACGTGCACACCGACCCGGAGTCCACCTCTCCAAGAGGTACGGATTCACTCCATGAACGGCGACGCCATCCTCATGCCGGCAGAGGATTACGACGCCTGGCAGGAGACCGTCTACCTCCTGCGCTCACCGGCCAACGCCCGCCGCCTCATGGAAGCCGTAGCCCGCGACCGTGCGGGCCAGACAAGGGTCACCCAGTCCCTGGAGGAGTTCCAGGGACTGGCCGGTGACGAGTGAGGGACGTCAACTTCGACCCGGCCGCCTGGGACGACTTCCAGCACCGGCGACCCTCGAAGTGGTCCAGACCGAGGCCGTGTTTGAGTTCGCGGGAGCCGTGGCCGGCGGGCCACTCCATGAGGATCGTGCGGGTGGGCAGGATGCCGTCCCACCGCGCACGGGGGCCAGATCCACACGTCGAGGTCGAAGCGTCTGCTTCCCTTCCGCAGGAACTCCCAGGTAGAAGCGGGGAGCCCCCAGACACGGAAAGTGGCCCCGACCCGGACCACAAGTCCAGGTCAGAGCCCTGCCGACAGACGAGCCGGGCCGTACGCCGGGGAGAATCACCGCGGCGCTATGACCTGCACAAACGTGCAGCGAGGGCGTTTCCGTGGCTACCTTGATGGCTACGTAAGGAGGCGCCCCACGCCGGAGCGGTCCGGACGGGGGCTTCGTCGTTCTCGGAGAGGCCAGTTCTGGTGGCCACCGAGGCGGACGACATCACCGCCGACATGGTGATCACCGAACTCACCGGCGTGGTGTACCGGTGGTCCCGTTCAACCCCGCCGACATCGGCGAACCTCGCGGTCTCGGTTCGGTTCGTTCCGGCCCCTGTGGCGCCACCGGCCCGTTGTCCAGCTCCGCTTCCAGGACGGCGAACCCGCCCGGGACGGGACATTCACCGGAATCCGTACTAGAATCTGTACAGAATCAAGCCTCTATATGGGTACGGTGACAGCATGGAGATCCCTGAGGTCGTGACCGTCAGCGATGCGCGCGCGAGGCTGTCGCGGATCCTGACTGACCTGTCGGAGTCCGGCGCGGATGCCGACCCGGTCCTGATCGGCGCCCACCGCAAGCCCCAGGGCGTCCTCCTGTCCGTCGAGGCCTTCGAAGCGCTGAGCGGCCGAGCGGCACGACGTGCAGCCGTCGCCTCGGCCACCGGCTCCATCGAAGCCGAGGGGCTCCAGGCTTCCCAGGCCTCCGATCGCGACACCGAGGCGTACGTGAAGGGCGACCTCGACGCGGACACCCTTGTCGCCCGCGCGATCGCCCGCCACCGACAGACTTCGGAGCGGCGGGCAGGGTGAACGATCCGTACGCCATACCCAACGGCGTGCTGCGCAACAAGCTCGGCATCACCGACCATCAACTGCTCGCGGCAGCGGAGGCGGACATCACCCGGGCGCGCCTGGTCATGCTCGCCGAACGCCCCCTACCCGGCGCGTACGACCTCGGCCATTTCCAAGCTTTCCATGCCGCGATCTTCGGTGACATCTATCCGTGGGCAGGCGAGTTACGCACCGTGAACATCGCCAAGCGCACACCGTTCTGCCCGGCAAGAACTTGGCGTCCTACGCCGGAGAGATCTTCGGCCGTCTCGCCTCGTCCGGTCACCTACGGGATCTCCCCCGGCGGGAATTCGTCATCCGACTTGCCGCGCTGTACGGCGACTTGAACGTCCTCCACCCGTTCCGCGAGGGCAACGGCCGCACCCAGCGGGCGTTCCTGACCCAGCTCAGCACCGACGCGAGCTACGACCTGAACTGGTCGACCCTGGACCCTCAGCGCAACGAGGACGCCTCGGTAAAGAGCTTCCTCGGCGACAACAGCCTGTCAGAGCAGATGCTGGACGAACTCGTCACAACCACGGGGTGACACAGCCATCTCCCGGTCGGCAGGCGCGATGCTCGGCGCCCGACAGGCTGGCATGGAGCGTTTCTGCGCCAACTTCGTCGGGTCGAGGTTCTCAGGCGGCAGAGCCGGACTGCTGAGGATGAGTGCCACCCGGTCGAGGCACGAGCCAGAAGCGGCTGCGCCACATCCTCAGGCATCGTGGCGGAACCACTCGGACGCCCCAGGGCAGAAGCCGTTTGTGCCAGGTCCGGCCGCGCCGCCGCCCGGCTCTGGCCCCAGTTTTCATGGCTACCTACGTGGCTACCTACGTAGCCGTGCGATCCCGTTTGAACCCGTACGGACCGGGGTCCGACCAAACCCCTGGATCTATGAAAAGGGCCCCTGACCAGTACTTTCCCTGGTCAGAGGTCCTTGGCGGCAGACGAGCCGGGCCGTACGCCGGGTTCTGTGTCCGGGAGGACCTCACGATCCCCCCGGCGACGGCCATCCATCTAGGACCGGTGTTGCCACCGGCCTCGTGCGGTCTACCCGCGGA
Source organism: Streptomyces prunicolor NBRC 13075 (assembly GCF_000367365.1). Taxonomy (GTDB): domain Bacteria; phylum Actinomycetota; class Actinomycetes; order Streptomycetales; family Streptomycetaceae; genus Streptomyces; species Streptomyces prunicolor. The sequence goes on from NZ_BARF01000128.1 coordinate 46,999, forward strand.
CTCGGGCGGGCAGCCCTCGAACGTCCGCGCAGAGCGCGCTTTTCACGGCGGCGCTCCTTTTGACCTTGCTCCGGGTGGGGTTTACCTAGCCGCCTGAGTCACCTCAGGCGCTGGTGGTCTCTTACACCACCGTTTCACCCTTACCGAAGATCGAGATCTCCGGCGGTCTGTTTTCTGTGGCACTGTCCCGCGGGTCACCCCGGGTGGCCGTTAGCCATCACCCTGCCCTGTGGAGCCCGGACGTTCCTCGGGAAGTCCCCCTAGGGGCACTCCACGCGGCCGTCCGCCCGGCTCGTCTGCCGTGTCGACCATGCTACCGGGCGGGCGCGACCCCGCCGACCGACGGCCGGTCCCCCCGGGTCCAGCGGCCCCGATCCGCCCCCGCCTCCTCCCGCCGTCGCCAGCACCGACCCCGCCAGGATCAGCGTGAACGCCACCACGATGCCCACCGTCAGGCTCTCCCCCAGGAACAGCGCGCCCGCCGCCACCGCGACCGCCGGGTTGACGTACGTGATCACCGTCGAACGGGTCGGGCCGACCTCCTTGATCAGCTCCAGGAAGGCCACGAACGCCACCGCCGTGCAGATCACCCCCAGACCGGCGAGGGACGTCAGGACCTGGGGCGACGGGACCGAGGACGGCCAGGTCAGCGCCGCTGCCGGGGCGTAGACGATCGCCGCCAACGCCAGGCACGGGGCGGTCAGTTGGAGTGTCGGGACGTCCTTCAGGTAGCGGGCCGCTATCAGCGGCGCCGTCGCGTAGCCGAGCACCGTCAGCAGCACCTCCGCCAGCGAGCGCGCGTCGCCGCCCGTCAGATGCGGGACCGTGAGGACCGTGACCCCGGCCAGGCCCAGCGTCAGGCCGGCCACACGCCGGGCGCCCAATCGCTCCGTCTCGCCGAAGAAGCGCGCCATCAGCACGCCGACTATCGGGACGCCCGCGATCAGCAGGCCCGCCGTAGAGCTGGACAGGTGCCGTTCCGCGTCCGTCAGCGTGAACCACGGGACGATGATCTCTATGCACGCGAAGGCCAGCATCGGGCGCCAGTGCGTCCGGAGTGTGCCGGCGAGGCCGCCTTGTCGTAGCGCGAAGGGCAGCAGGAGTACGGCGCCCACGGCGCAGCGGGTGAAGACGACCGTGGACGGGGACAGCGGGGCGTCCACCGCCACCTTGATCATCAGGTAGGGGATGCCCCACACCACTCCCATCAGGGAGAACAGGAACCAGCCGCGTGCAGTCATACGGCGAGTGTCGGACCGGTCAGCGCCCGCGGTCTTGAACGCTGTTGCGGTACGCCGCCGGTGTCACCCCCAGCACCCGCCTGAACCACCGCGTCAGGTGCGCCTGGTCCGCGAAGCCCACCTGCGCCGCCACCTCGGCGGGTCGCCCGCCCGCCTCCAGCAGACCGCGGGCCCGGGTCACCCGGTACTGGGCGAGCCAGGCGTACGGCGGTATCCCCATCGTCGTACGGAAGGCTCGGAGGAGCTGGTAGCGGGACAGGTCGAAGTCCGCCGCCAGGGATGAAAGCGATGGTGGGGTCAGTAGTTCGTCCGCCAGGCGGTCCCGTACCGCGTGCGCCACCCAGGCCGCGCCCGGGATCTCGTCCGGTGCCGGGCTCGATGTGGAGTGGCGGCGGGCCAGGGCCGTGAGGAGCCAAGGAAGGCGGGACTCCACCTCCAACGGGTCCGGGCAGACGCTGAGTTGGGTGTGCGCCGTGCGCAGGGCTACGGCCAGTTCGGCGTCGTCGAGGAGAGGTTCGCGGAAGTGTGGGAGGGCGGCGCCGAGGATGCCGTCGGTGAGGAGGGCCGGGTCGGCGTAGAGGGCGCGGTAGGCGTAGCCCTCGGTGGTGGTGCCGGGGCCGCCCGTGTGCATTTCGCCGGGGGCGAGTACGACGATGGAGCCCGGGTGCGTGCGGATGCGGCCGCCGCGGTAGTCGATGACCTCCGAGCCGCCGACGCAGACGCCGATCGTGAACTCCTCGTGGGCGTGCGGGGCGTAGACGTGCCGGTCGAAACGGGCGGTCAGGAGGTCGAGGGGCGGGCCGCAGCGGCCCAGTCTCGCCCTCGTCCACAGTGCCTGCTCACGTGCGCTCACCGGCCGCACCCCCTCTCCTCCACAGGGTGCAACGCGCCGGGGCCGCGTGTCATGCCGGGGTGAGCGCCCGCTCCAGTGTGTCGAAGGCCGCGGCCATCCGTACCTGGTGGTCCTCGGCCGGCTCTTCCCCGCGTTCGCCCGCGAGCAGGCGGCGCGCGGTGGTGCCGTACACCGATCGGTACGCGGCGACGATCAGGGCCGCGGCCAGGGCGGGGTCAGGGAGGTCCGGGGCGGTCTCGGCAAGGGCGTCGGACAGGGCGTTCTCGATCTCCTCCAGGCCTTCGCGGGCCCGGGCGCGCAGGGCCGGCGAGTCGATCACGACCTGCCAGAAGTCCGGGAAGGCGTCGTTGGGACCGGCCAACGGGTGGTGCTGGTCGCGGAGTTCGAGCGAGAGGCGGCGCAGCGCGGCGAGCGGGGTCTCGCCCGGGGCACGGTGGCGTACCGCCCCGCTGAGCACCTCGACCGCCTCCGGGATGCGGTCGAGGAACAGGTCCTCCTTGCGCGGGAAGTAGTTGAAGACGGTCATCGTCGACACCTCGGCGGCGCGCGCGACCTCCGCGACCGACACCTGGTCGAAGCCCCGCGCCTTGAACAGGCCGGTGGCGACGTTCGAGATCCGCTGCCGGGTCGCCCGCTTCTTGCGCTCCCTCAGGGACAGCTCGACCGCGCCGTCACTGCCACTCGTGCTCTCACTCATGGGAATAGTGTAGCGAACATAATTTTTTAGTGACTACACTCAAGCCATGGACACTGACACGAACACCGACACCGACACGACCTCTGAGGCGACCGCTGACACGACCACCGACACGCGCTACGACGTCGTGGTCGCCGGAGCCGGTCCCGTGGGACTGCTGCTGGCGACCGAGCTGAAACTCGGCGGAGCACGCGTGCTGGTCGTGGAGCGGCTGGCCGAGGTGAACGAGACGATCAAGGCGGGCGGCATCAACTCGACCACCGCCGTCGCCCTCTACCGCCGAGGACTGCTGCCCGCGCTGGCCGAGGTGCACGAGGAGGCGATGAGCCGCTTCAAGGAGTTCATGCGGACCCAGGGCGGTCCCGGTCACGGCGACGGCGACGGAGATGCCGATCCCGTGCCGCCGCCGCGGTTCGCCGGGCACTTCTCCGGGATCATGCTGCGGGCCGATCTGCTCGACGACTCGGACCCCGCCTTCGCGGAGCTCGGTCCGGTCGAGCGCGTCGGGCTCGTCCCGCAGGCCCCGCTGGAGCGGCTGCTGGGCCGGCACGCCGACGGACTCGGCGTCGAGGTGCGCAGGCAGGTCGAGTTGACCGGCTTCGACACCGACGAGGAGGGCGTGACGGTCCGCCTGAGCCCTACGGACGGCTCCGCGCCGGGGACCGTCCGCGCCGGTTGGCTGGTCGGCTGCGACGGCGGGCGCAGCCTCGTGCGCAAGCTCGCCGGGTTCGACTTCCCGGGCACCCCACCGGAGATCACCGGCTACCAGGCGCTCGCCGACATGACCGGCACCGAGCCCCTGCGCGGCGGCTGGAACACCACCGACGTGGGGACGTACGCGTTCGGTCCGCTGCCGGGACGGATCCTCACCGTCGAGTTCGACGGGCCGCCCGCCGACCGTGAATCCGCCGTCACCGCCGAGGAGTTGCAGGCCAGCGTGCGCCGGGTGACCGGCGTCGACGTCACCGTCCACAAGGTCCACTCCTCGACCCGGTTCACCGACAACTGCCGCCAGACGGAGACCTATCGCTCGGGCCGGGTGCTGCTCGCGGGCGACGCGGCGCATGTGCACTCGCCGTTCGGCGGGCAGGGCCTCAACCTCGGTGCCGGGGACGCGATGAACCTCGGCTGGAAGCTCGCCCTCGTGGTGAACGGCCGGGCGCCGGTGGAACTCCTGGACACCTACACGGCGGAACGGCATCCGATCGGCGCCTGGGTGCTGGACTGGACCCGCGCCCAGATCGCGGTGATGCGCCCCGAGCCGCACTCCCGCGCCCTGCGTGAGGTGGTCACCGACCTCACCGGGACGGTCGACGGCACCACGTATTTCGTCAAGCGGATCTCCGGTGTCTGGCAGCGCTACGACCTCCCCGGCGACCACCCGCTGACCGGCCGCAGCGCCCCCGACCTCGAACTCGCCGACGGCACCCACCTCGCCGACCACCTCCACACCGGCCACGCCCTCCTCCTCGACCTCTCCGACGACCCCAAACTCCGGGCGCGCGCGGCCGGTTACGAGGGTCTGGTGGACGTCCTGACCACCACCTGCCCCCAACACCCGGAACTGGCCGGGCTGTTGGTGCGTCCGGACGGGATCACGGCATGGGCGGCCGACGTGGACGGCACCGAGGACGACCCGACGGAGGCACTGCGACTGTGGTTCGGCGCGCCGCTTGGCGCTTGACCCTGCCGCGACGTCAGCATCTGTACTGATCCCCATGAGGACCAACTGGGCGGGCGGCGGGCGGGTGTTCGGGTATGCGCGGGGGCGACGGGCCCTGGTGGCCGGGTCGGCGCTCGCGTGCGTGCTGGAGACGCTCACCATGTCGGTGCTGCTGCGGGACTGGCCACCGCTCGACCAAGTGGTGCCGGTCCTGGGCCTGTTCGCGGTCGCGTCCGTCGCCGCCCTGCACGCGTCCTCCGTCGCCCGCCCGCACCTGCTGGACCAGGACACCTTTGCGCTACGGCTCCGGCGGGCCGCCCGCGCCGACGTGATCGTCCCGCTGGGTCATATCGCCTCCGCCGAGCGGGAGTTGCGGGTGGCCCGGCGCCGGTCCGACGGCGAACTCGATCTCCCCGTCGGCTTCCGCACCTCCATCACCCTCCAACTCGCCGAGCCGGTAACCCACTTCACGCTTCTCGGCCGACAACGAGAGGTGCACGCCGTCCACTTCCACGCCGACGACGCCGAACTCGTCGTAGCGACCCTTCAGGCCCAGCTGCGGGCGGTCAGGCGGGGGCGAAGCGTACCTTCGACGTGCCCGGGTCCGCCTGGGTGAGGCGGACGCGCAGGCGTTCCCCCAACGGCAGCGGAGTCGTGCCGCCTTCGAGGCGGGCCACGACGGCCGGGGTGTCCAACTGCACCTTCCCCACGGTGGGTTGGCGTTCGTCGACGTCCACCACACAGCCGTCGAAGAAGTCGCCGACGCGGTCCTTCAGCAGGGCCGCCTCGACGATGTCGACGCACTCGCGCTCGACGGTGCCCGCGAGGCGGGTGCCGTCGGCCATCTGTTTGGGGAGGGCGTCGAGGCCGGCCAGGACCCAGGCGGGTGGGCTGCCGGGAGCGAGGCAGAGCTCGGCGGCGTAGCGGTCGACCAGGCGCCGTAGGGGTGCCGTGCAGTGGGTGTAGGGGGCGGCCACCGCCGCGTGGGTGGTGATGGCGGGGAGGTTGCCGTCGCGGAAGACCGTGTAGCCGGCGCCGCGCAGCAGGGTCGTGCACTCCTGGAGGAAGGCCGCGTGGTGCGGGAGGTGCGGGTCGAGGGAGCGGATGAGTTCGGCGTACGCCATGTGGTGCGGCCAGTCGATGTGCAGCGCGTGTGCGGTGCGGTGGAGGCGGCCGACCGCGCCGTCGGGAGCGGTGGGCAGGGTGCGCAGGACGCCGGTGCCGTGCGTGAGCATCAGGTCGGCGGCGGCCATGCCGGTGAGGAGGGAGATCTGGGCGTTCCAGCCGTCGGCGGGGAGCGGGGCGCGGTAGGCAAGTTGGTAGGTGTGGTCGCGCTCGACGATCTCCTGCTCGGGCACGTTGAGGGAGATGCCGCCGCGCTCGACCTCCAGGCGTTCGCGTGCCTCCCCGATGTCCTTCAGCAGGGCGAGCGGCTCCTCGGCGGTGCCCGCGTCGATCTGCCGCTGCGCGGTCGCGTAGTCGAGTTTGGCCCGGCTGCGGACGAGGGCGCGGCGGACGTCGACGGCGGACGTACGGCCGTCCGCGTCCAGGTCGATGGTCCACAGCACCGCCGGCCGGGTCACGTCCGGCAGCAGACTCGCGGCGCCCTCGCTCAGCAGGGGCGGGTGCAGCGGGGTCTTCTCGTCGGGGAAGTACAGGGTGGTGACGCGGCGGTGGGCCTCCGCGTCCAGCGCGCCGCCGGGGACCACGAAGGCGGCGACGTCGGCGATGGCGTACCGGACCCGGAAACCGGTCCCCCCGGTCCGCCCGGTCCTCCTACGGGACAGGTGCATCGCCTGGTCCAGGTCCATGGATGTCGGCGGGTCGATGGTGAAGAAGGGGATGTCGGTCGCGTCCTCGGCGGGCGGCACCGGGGACTTCGCCGCGCGTTCCGCCTCCGCGAGCACCTCCGGCGGGAAGGTCTCGGGTACGCCGAGTTCGGTACGGAGTGCGGCGAGGGCGGCGCGGAGCGGGGCTTCGGGGGCGCCGGTCACCCGGATACGGCGGCTGGGCATGACACGAGCGTAGGCACAATCCGCAGGCCCGCACCCTTTACGCTGGCGCAGGCCCCCACGTAAGCCAGAAGTTCCGCCCCGAAGTCCCCTCCAGAAGTTCCCTCCAGAAGTCCCCTAAGGAGAAACCCGCCGTGCTCGTCCTGCTGCCGCCCTCCGAAGGCAAGGCCTCCTCCGGCCGCGGTGCCCCCCTCAAGCCGGAATCGCTCTCCCTCCCGGGCCTCGCCGACGCCCGCGCCGCCGTACTCGACGAACTCGTCGACCTGTGCGCCGCCGACGAGGACAAGGCACGCGAGATCCTCGGGCTGAGCGAGGGACTGCGCGGCGAGATCGCGAAGAACATCGACCTGCGGACGGCGGGCGCGCGGCCCGCCGGGGAGATCTACACGGGTGTCCTCTACGACGCCCTCGACCTGGCCTCGCTCGAACCCGCCGCGAAGAAGCGGGCAGCGCGCTCGCTGCTCGTGTTCTCCGGGTTGTGGGGCGCGGTGCGGGTGACGGACCGGATTCCGTCGTACCGCTGCTCGATGGGGGTACGGCTGCCCGGGCTCGGCGCGCTGGGGGCGCACTGGCGGGGGCCGATGGCGGCTGCAATGCCGGAGGTTGCCGGGGACGGGCTGGTGCTGGATCTGCGGTCGTCGGCGTATGCGGGGGCGTGGAAGCCGAAGGGGGAGGTCGCGGGGCGGACGGCGACCGTACGGGTGCTGCATGCGCCGACGCGGAAGGTCGTCAGCCACTTCAACAAGGCGACCAAGGGGCGGATCGTGCGGAGTCTGTTGACCTCGGCGGGGGTGCCGGGGACGCCGGGTGAGCTGGTGGAGGCGTTGCGGGAGTTGGGGTACGAGGTGGAGGCGGAGGCGCCCTCGCAGGCGGGGCGGGCCTGGGCACTGGATGTGCTGGTGGACGAGATCCACTAAGGGTTTTCGAGGGACGTTTTCGAGGGACGCTGAGGGTTTTCGAGCGCACGCGTTGCAGTGTGCGCAATGGGCTTTGCGCGCACTGCATCGGCTCGGCAGGATGAGGGCATGCCTTCCTCGCCGTGGCCTTCCTCCGGCCTGCTCGATCTTGCTCCCGTGCTGCCCGTCGTCGTCATCGAGGACGTCGCCGATGCGGTGCCGCTCGCGCGGGCGCTGGTGGCGGGTGGGTTGCCGGCGATCGAGGTGACCTTGCGGACGCCGGTCGCGCTCGATGCCTTGCGGGCCATCGCGGGCGAGGTGCCGGGGGCCGTGGTCGGGGCGGGGACCGTGCTGACGCCCGGGCAGGTGAAGGAGTGCGTGGGGGCGGGGGCTCAGTTTCTTGTGAGTCCTGGGTGGACCGAGTTGTTGCTGGAGGCCATGCAGGGGTCCGGGGTGCCGTTCCTGCCGGGGGTGTCGACCACGTCGGAGGTGGTCGCGCTGTTGGAGCGCGGGGTGCGGGAGATGAAGTTCTTCCCGGCTCAGGCCTCGGGCGGTACGGCGTATCTCAGGGCGCTGGCGGGGCCGTTGCCGCAGGCGCGGTTCTGTCCTACCGGGGGGATAGGGGTCAACTCCGCGCCGGAATACCTGGCGTTGCCCAACGTGGGCTGTGTGGGCGGGAGTTGGATGATTCCGGCGGATGCGGTGGCCGCGCGTGACTGGGGGCGGGTCGAGGTGCTGGCCCGGGAGGCGGCGGGGCTGCGCTCGGCGTAGGTGGGACGTGTCGTTAGCGTAGGTGGGACGTGTCGTTGAAGAGTCGTACGCTCGCGTTGCCGTCGGCGTAGTACGCCACGGCCGAGATCGAGGCGGCCGAGAGTTCCATGCGGAACAGGGACTCCGGTGGGGCGCCCAGGGCGAGTTGGACGAACGTCTTGATCGGGGTGACGTGGGTGACGAGGAGGACTGTGCGGCCCGCGTAGGTCGCCGTCAGCTTGTCTCGGGTGGCGGCGATTCGGGTTGCCGTGTCCGCGAAACTCTCGCCTCCGCCTGTGGGTTGGGCAGTGGGGTCGGCCAACCAGGTGGCCAGGTCTTCGGGGTAGCGCTCTCTGACCTCGCCGAAGGTGAGGCCTTCCCAGGCGCCGAAGTCCGTTTCTCGCAGGCCCTCTTCGATCGTCACGGGCAGGCCCAGGCGGTCTGCTACGGCTGCGGCGGTTTCTCTCGTGCGGGTGAGGGGGGAGGCGATGATGTGTTGGATCGTGCCTCGGGTTGCCAACGCGGTTGCTGCTCGGGTGGCTTGGTCCTGGCCTACGGGTGAGAGGGAGGGGTTGGTGCCGCCGCTGCCTGAGAAACGCTTCTGGGGGGTGAGGGGGGTTTCGCCGTGGCGTAGGAGGACGAAGGTTGCGGGGGCGCCCATGTCTGCGGGGGCCCAACCTGGGGTGGGGGTCGCTACGTTGCGGGCGGCGCGGGTGTCGGCGGAGGACTTTTCGGTCGTGGTCACAGTGGCGGCCGGTGGGGGCTGGTCGCGCCCCGCGGCGGAGCCGCTGATCGATACAGCCCCGCGCCCCTTAGGTGTCTCGCCTGGGCCTGTGTTGGAAAGCTGGGCGCGCCCGCGCCCCTGAAAAGCCTCAGCCGCGCCTGTGCTGCGAAGTTCCGCCGTCGACTCTGACGCAGACCACTGCTCGCCCCGCTTCCCCGCGTCCATCGCCTCGTTGGCCAAGCGGTCCGCGTGTTTGTTCTGGGCTCTGGGGATCCACTCGTACGTCACCTGGTCCGGCGGGAAGACGGTGGCCGCCGCTGCCGCCAGGGGCTTCATGTCGGGGTGTTTGATCTTCCAGCGGCCCGACATCTGTTCCACGACCAGCTTGGAGTCCATGCGGACGTGGACAGAGGCCGAGGGATCCAGGGCGTGGGCCGTGCGGAGGCCCGCCAACAAGCCCCGGTACTCGGCGACGTTGTTCGTGGCGACGCCGATGTACTCGGCCGCCTCCGCCAGCGTCTCTCCCGTCGTCGCGTCGATGACCACGCTGCCGTAGCCCGCGGGACCCGGGTTTCCCCGGGAACCGCCGTCCGCCTCGACGATGAACTCCCGCACGGCGCAAGCTCCTTACAGGCCGGAGTCGGACGTGCGCACCAGGATGCGGCGGCAGTTCTCGCAGCGGACCACCGTGTCGGGGGCCGCCGCCCGGACCTCGTTGAAGTCGGTGATGGCGAGCTCCTGGCGGCAGCCCTGGCAGGTGCGCTGGTACAGCTTGGCCGCGCCGATGCCGCCCTGCTGCTGGCGGAGCTTGTCGTAGAGCTTGAGGAGGTCCGCGGGGATGGTGGCCGAGACGACCTCGCGCTCCTTCTCGGCCGTGGCCTCGTCGGCGTCGAGGGTCTCGTAGGCGGCGTCACGGCGGGCGGTCGCGTCGTCGATCCTGCCCTGCACGGAACCGACCCGCTCGGTCAGTTCGGCGGTGCGCTCCTGCGCGGACTCACGGCGCTCCATGACCTCCAGGACGATGTCCTCCAGGTCGCCCTGGCGCTTGGCGAGGGAGACGATCTCGCGCTGGAGGTTCTCCAGGTCCTTGGGCGAGGTGACGGCACCGGAGTCGAGGCGCTGCTGGTCGCGGGTGGCGCGCTGGCGCACCTGGTCCACGTCCTGCTCGGCCTTGGTCTGCTCGCGGGCGCAGTCGCTCTCCTCGGTCTGCACGGCCACGAGCAGGTCGCGCAGCTGGGTGAGGTCCTTGGTCAGCGAGTCGATCTCGGCGTGCTCGGGCAGGGAGTTGCGCTTGTGCGCGAGCTGCGACAGGCGTACGTCGAGGGCCTGGACGTCGAGAAGTCGGATCTGGTCGGCGGGCGCGGCGTTCAGTTGGGGGCTCCAGGTTTGTCAGGTGTGGTGGTGGACGCCGCGTGGGCGGTCCAGGGGTCGGTGACCGTCTTGGAGACGTGGACCCTGAGGTCCCACCCCTCGCGGTCGGAGATCTCGTCGAGCTGGGCTGCGGCCAGCTCGCACCAGGGCCACTCGGTGGCCCAGTGCGCCGCGTCGAGCAGCGCGAGAGGGTTTTGGGGGGTCTGAGAGTTTTGGGAGCGTGCTTCGGACACCGGGTGGTGGCGGAGGTCCGCGGTCAGGAAGGCGTCCACGCCTGCCGCTCGCACGTCGTCGAAGAGGCCGTCGCCGGAGCCGCCGCTCACCGCGACCCGGTGGACCAGGGCCTCGGGGTCGCCCGCGACGCGGATGCCCTGCGCCGTGGCGGGCAGGCGCTCGGCGGCGCGGGCCGCGAGCTCGCGGACGGTCAGGGGGTGGTCCAGCTCGCAGATCCGGCCCAGGCCCCTGCGGCCCTCCGGATCGGTCGGGTCCGGTACGAGCGGTCCTACGACCCTGAGGTCCAGCGCGCCGGCGAGGGCGTCGGAGACTCCCGGGTCGGCGCGGTCGGCGTTGGTGTGGGCGACGTGCAGCGCGATGTCGTGCTTGATCAGGGTGTGCACCACGCGGCCCTTGAAGGTGGAGGCCGCGACCGTGGTCGTACCGCGCAGGTAGAGGGGGTGGTGGGTGACCAGCAGGTCGGCGCCCAGCTTCACGGCCTCGTCGACGATGTCCCGCACCGGGTCGACGGCGAACAGCACGCGCGTGACGTCCTGGTCCGGGTCGCCCACGACGGTGCCGACCGCGTCCCAGGACTCGGCCCGCTCGGCGGGCCACAGGTTCTCCAGCGCGGCGATGACTTCGGACAGGCGGGGTACGGACTGACGGGGCACGGGGAAAGGCTACCTGGCCGGGCTGAGGGGCTGAACCGCTGAAGCAGCCGTATGCGGGCCTACGACCCCGTTCAGCACACCCGCCCCGGTTTCCTCAGGCGAATCGTTACTTGGCCACCCTTATTGGTGAAGCGGCTGCTCATCGGTCCCACGTCCGTACGTGCGAAAACTAGTTTCGTCGCCGGAGGTGATCGAACCATGACGGCCTGTGCGATCGAGCCCACGGCGGCGGACGAGGACGGGGACGACCGCGGAGACGAGTGCGGGGACGAATGCTGGGACGCATCCGGGGTCCCGCGGAACGGTGGCACCGCGTGTGCGATCACCGCGGACGGGGCGTACGCCGCCCGTCTCGCGCCGGCCGGCGACTGTCTGTTCCCGGAGCGGTGGACGCTGGACGGCCCCGAGCCGTACGCCGTGCCGCTGCCCGGCAACCAGCCCGAGGAGCCCGGCACCGAGGTCCAGCCGATGAGCGACGGGCGGGTGCTCATCCGGCGGCTGGTGGACGGGCGGCACGCGTTCTCGCTGCTCTACCCGACCGGTCCGGGCACCGGTGAGCTGCCGCTCGGCGCGGTCGAGTGCCCGGACCCGGACACCCGGCTGCGGCTGCTGCCGCCCGCGCCGGGGGGCGAGAAGGCGTACGCCCTCGCCGTGGGCCGGCGCTCGACCGCCGTGTGGCTGGTGGCGGGCGGGGCGTTCGGTCCTGAGCATCTCGCGATGGTCCCGGGGCGGTGTTCGGGCGGGGTCTGGCTGGACCGGGCGGGGCGGATGCTGGCCCTGGACCGGGAGGTCGGCGGGCGGACCAAGGCGATCGTGGTCGACCTGGAGCGGGACGGGGAGGTGTCGCCGCTGCTGCAGATCGCCGCGGACAGCGACGACCGGCTGCTCGCGGCCGACCCCGACAGCGGGCTGCTCCTCATCAGCTCGGACGCGCCGTCGCCGGGGCGGGAGCAACGGCTGGGCTGGGGGGTGATCGGCTCCACGCTGCCGGTGCGGTTCCCGGAGTGCCTGCGGCTGCCGGACTGCACGGTGACGCCGTTCGCGATCCAGCCGGGGCAGGTACTGATGCCGGAGAACTGCGGGGTGGCGCTGCGCATCGACGGCCCGGCCGTCACCTGGTTCGCCGTATGGCGGCCCGCGGAGCGGCAGTTGCTCCAACTCCCGGCGCCCGAGGGCTGGTTGGCGGGTGCCGGGCTGTGGACCGAGAGCGGGGTGCTGCAACTGCCGTACGCCACACGGGAAGTGCCGTGCGGTGTGGCGCGGTTCGCGGTGCCCAGGGGGGCGGGGGGAACGGGGGACGCGGGGAGCCCGGGGGTGGGGGCCCCTGTGGCTGCGGGGGGTTCGGGGGCTACGGGGGCTACGGGGGAAACACGCCCGGGGGATCCGGTTCGGGGCGGGACGGTGGGCGCGCCTGGGGAGGCCGCGCCGGTGCCGTCACCGCCCTCGGAACCGGATCCTCCGGTGCCGGTCGCACCGCGTCCGGTGCCCTTGCGGGAAGCGCCACTCAAAGGCCGGGTGGCCGTCGGGTAACAAAGTGGTGCGGCTCGGTAACGAACTCGTCCCGGACGGCAGGCCGTCTCGCTTCACCCCGGGCACGGCTGGATAAGATCGCCGGGCTGTATGAAGGATCATGTTGCTACGGGGTGAAGTTTCCGATGAACGACACGAACACCGCGCAGACCATGTCTGCCGACACACACGAGGCCTCCGGTCACGGCAAGCACCGGGGCCCGGTCTCGGCGCAGGACGGCGACGCCGCCGCCCACGGCCGGCACCGCAAGCCGTCCGAGCAGTCCACGCAGTCGAAGTACGCGGCCGTCTGACAACACGTCAGGCGCCTTGCACCATCGCCTTGCACCATCTCGCACGACACGGCCCCGCTCGTCTCCGGACGGGCAGGGCCGTTTGTCATCCCGTGCCGGGTTCCCGTTTGAGTCCCAGCACCTCCGCCGCCGCGAAGGTCTCCCCCGGCGGTCGCTCCGCGTAGTGCGGAGTGAGTACGGCGTCCAGCTCGTCGTAGCTGAAGACGTCCTGCTTGCTGTCGAACTTGGCCTGGACGTGCGGGCGTTCGACGATCGCGACCATGCCGCCGTGGACGACGAGGAGCTGTCCGTTGATGCGTTCGGCGGCGGGTGAGGCCAAGTAGCCGACGAGCGGGGCGACATGCTCGGGTGCAAGGGGGTCGAGGCCGTCTTCGGGCTCCTGGAAACCGGCGAAGACGTCCTCGGTCATCCGGGTGCGGGCGCGCGGGCAGATGGCGTTCGCGGTGACGCCGTACTTGGCGAGGGCGAGGGCGGTGGAGGTGGTCAGGCCGACGATTCCGCCTTTGGCGGCAGCGTAGTTGGGCTGTCCGGCCGAACCCGCGAGATATGCCTCGGACGAGGTGTTCACGATCCGGCCGTACACCGGTGCGCCCGTCGCCTTGGAGCGCTCGCGCCAGTGCCGGGCCGCGAAGTGGGTCGTGTTGAAGTGGCCCTTGAGGTGGACCCGGATCACCGCGTCCCACTCGCCCTCCGTCATGGAGAAGACCATGCGGTCGCGCAGGATGCCCGCGTTGTTGACGAGGATGTCGAGCCTGCCGAACTCGGCGATCGCCAACTCGACCAGTCCGGCGGCCTGTTGGAAGTCGGCGACGTCCCCGGTGTGGGCGGTGGCGCGTCCGCCCGCCGCGCGGATCTCGGCGGCGACCTCTCCGGCGGGACCGGCGGACGCCTCCCCCGAACCGTCCCGGCCCGGCTGTCCGTAGTCGTTGACGACGACAGCCGCGCCGAGCCGGCCGAGTTCCAGCGCCTCGGCCCGGCCGAGGCCGCGTCCGGCGCCGGTGACGATCGCGGCGAGTCCCTCAAGTGGCAGCGTCATCAAAGTCCTTTCGGTGGAAGAGGCGCCCGCAGATCGGCTCGGATCCCCCAGACCCTCAGATCTCGATGCACGTACGCAGGGCCGTCCCCTGGCGCATCTGGTCGAGGGCCTCGTTGATGTCGGCCAGCGGCACCCGGTGGGTGATCAGGCTCTCCAGGTCGACGCGGCCCGCCCGCCACAGGGCGATCGTGCGCTCGTAGGAACGCAGCACGTCTCCCCCGCCGTACATCGAGGGCAGGATGCGCTTCTCGTCGAAGAACAGCTCGAACATGCTGAGTTGGAGATAGTCGTCGAGGGCGCCCGCGCCGACGACGACGAGGGTGCCGCCGCGGCGGGTGTTCTCGTAGGCGGTGCGGGCGGTGGCGGAGCGGCCGACGACCTCGAAGACGTAGTCGAACCCCTCGCCGCCGGTGACCTGTTGCTTGGCGTCGGGCAGCTCGTCCGGTGAAATCGCCCTGGTGGCACCGAACTTGAGGGCGGCCTCGCGGCGGGAGGCGACCGGGTCGACGGCGACGATCTCGGCGGCGCCCTTGAGCCGGGCACCCTGGATCGCGGAGATGCCGACGCCTCCGCAGCCGATCACGGCGACCGACGAACCGGCTTCCACGTCAGCGGTGTTGAGGGCGGCGCCGAGTCCGGTGGTGACGCCGCAGCCGATGAGGGCGGCGATGTCGAAGGGCACGTCGTCGGGGATCGGTACGGCGCAGCCCGCGTCGACGACGACCTCCTCGGCGAAGGTGCCAGTACCCGCGAAGCCGAAGACGTCGCCGCTGGGGCGCTTGAAGTTGGGGGTGCCCGCGTTCATGAAACCGGCCAGGCACAGCTGGGTCTGGCCGCGCTTGCACGCGGGACACACACCGCAGGCCGGCAGCCAGCACACGACGACCCGGTCACCGGGCTTCAAGTGGCTTACGCCCTCGCCGACTTCGAGGATCTCCCCCGCGCCCTCGTGTCCCGGTACGAAGGGTGCGGGCTGTGGCAGCACTCCCGCCATCGCGGACAGGTCCGAGTGGCACAGCCCCGTGGCGCGCACCCGGATCCTGACCCGGCCGGGCCCGAAGCCCGTCGCCTCGACGTCGTCGAGGACCTCCAGTTTGTCCTGGCCTATCTCGTGCAGTACGGCTGCGAGCATGGTGCGGCTCCCCTCAACTCGGGTCAACTCTGGCCTGGCTCAGGCGTGTTCGACGATCGTGTCGGCGAGGACGGGCGCGTCGTCCCGTTCCGCGGCGCTCACCGCGACCCGCACCACGCCGGCTCCGGCATCGCCCTGCCGCCACATGCGGATGCGCAGCGTCTCGCCGGGGAACACCACTCCGGTGAACCGTGTGTCGTAGGCGCGCACCCGGCTCACATCACCGTCGAGCAACGTGTCCACGACCGCCTTCAGCGTCATGCCGTAGGTGCACAGCCCGTGCAGGATGGGGCGGTCGAACCCGGCGAGTTTGGCGAACTCGGGGTCGGCGTGCAGGGGGTTCCAGTCGCCGGAGAGGCGGTAGAGGAGGGCCTGGTCCTCGCGGATGTGCCGCTCAACCACCTTGTCGGGCTCGCCTGTTGGTGGTTCGGGGCGGGTGGAGGGGCCGCGGTCGCCGCCCCAGCCGCCTTCTCCCCGTACGAAGATCTGCGCGTCGTTCGTCCACAACGGGCCGTCGGCGTCGGCGACTTCGGTGCGCATGACGAGGACGGCCGCCTTGCCCTTGTCGTAGACGGCGGCGATGCGGCCGGTGCTGGTCGCGGTGGACTGGGCCGGGATCGGGCGGTGCAGGCGCAGGGACTGGCCGCCGTGCAGGACGCGGGCGAGGTCGACCTCGATGCCGGGCATGGACAGGCCGCTGATCACGCCGGGTGATCCGTTGCCCGCGACGGTGGCGAAACTCGGCAGGACGTGCAGCCGGGACTCCAAGGTGTAGCGCAGCTCGTCGGGGTCGGTCGCGGGGGTGCCCGCGCCGAGGCCGAGGTGGTAGAGCTGGACGTCCTTGGTGGTCCAGGAGATCTCGCCGGTCCGGGGTTCGGCCGCGAGGGCCTGGGCTGCGTCGATGGGCATGGGGCTCCTGATCGCCGGTGGTCGAAGACCTCGGTGCGGCCGTCCGCACCGTCGGCCGCACCGAGGTCGTCACGGGCCGACCTAGAACGCGTTCCAGTCCGGCGCCCTTCTGTATAGCCGAGCGCCCCGCACTTGTGAAGGCTCCTGACGGTGCGTCAGGTGGGTGTCGGCACCGGTGCCCGTACCGGCATCTGTTCCGGCGTCCGTTCCTGCATCCGTTCCTGCATCCGTTCCGGCACCCGTGACATTTGTCCTGCCCGAGTCCGTACATGCGCATCTGCCGGGCGAGGGGGCCGGATCCGTAGCGTCGTAGCCATGACACAGACAGGTGGGGCGGCGGGTGGGACGGCCGGCGGGACGTCAGACCGGTCAGAGCGTGCCGTGTCCTTCGCGGGGGCGGTCAAGAACTTCGGCGCGGTGCGTGCCGTGGACGGCGTGGACCTGGAGATCGGGCGCGGCGAGACGGTCGCGCTGCTCGGCCGCAACGGTGCGGGCAAGTCGACGACGATCTCGCTGCTGCTCGGGCTGAACGCGCCCGACGCCGGCACGGTCGAACTGTTCGGCGGGGCACCGGAGTCGGCCGTACGCAGCGGCCTGGTCGGGGCGATGCTCCAGGAGTCGCGGGCGGTGCCCCGGGTCACCGTCGGCGAGCTGGTCGCGTTCGTCGCCCGGCGCTATCCGAAGGCGATGCCGGTCGCGCAGGCCCTGGAGCTGGCCGGGATCGGCGAGCTGGCCGGGCGGCGGGTGGACCGGCTGTCGGGCGGGCAGACACAGCGGGTGCGGTTCGCCGTGGCGCTGGCGGGGAACCCGTCGCTGATCGTGCTCGACGAGCCGACCGCGGCGCTGGACGTGGAGGCGCGGCACGCGTTCTGGCAGTCAATGCGGGCGTTTGCCCGGCGCGGGCACACCGTCCTGTTCTCCACGCACTACCTGGAGGAGGCCGACGCGCACGCCGACCGCATCGTCGTCATCGACCGCGGCCGGATCGTCGCGGACGGCACCGGCGAGCAGCTCAAGCGGGCGGCCGGCGGCAGCCTCGTCTCCTTCGACCTGGCGGGCCGCGCCACCGAGGGCCTCGCCCAGCTGCCCGGCGTACGGTCCCTCGAAGTCCGCGGCGACCGCGCCCTGCTGCGCACCGACGACTCGGACGCGACCGTGCGCGCACTGGCGGACCTGGACGCGATCCACGGCCTGGAGGTCACCCCGGCCTCCCTCGACGACGCGTTCCTGGCACTGACGGCACCCGAACTGGAGACGGTGTGATGCTCGACTATCTGCGCCTCGAAGTACGCCGCACCCTGCGCGACGTCGGCTTCGTGATCGGCGGGATCGCGATGCCGGTGATGATGTACCTGCTGTTCACGAACCTCGGCGGTGACGACAGCGGCTACAAGGCCACGGCGATGGTCGGTATGGCTGCCTACGGCGCGGTCGGCTCCGCGCTCAACACCGGGGGCGGGGTCGCCGAGGACCGGGCGATCGGCTGGCTCAGGCAACTGCGGGTGACGCCGATGAGCCCGCGCCAGGTCGTGCTCGGCCGGGCGCTGACCGGTTCGGTGACCGTACTGCCCGCGATCGTCGCGGTGCTCGCGGCGGGCGGCCTGGTCAACGGCGTACGGCTGGACGCCTGGCAGTGGGCGGCGATCGCGCTGCTGCTGTGGCTCGGCTCGATCCCCTTCACCCTGCTCGGCCTCGGCAACGGCTACGGGCTCACCTCCCAGACCACCGGCGTCGCGAACATGGCCTGCACCATGGGGCTCGCGGTGCTCGGCGGCCTGTGGTTCCCGATCAGCCTCTTCCCCGGCTGGCTGCGCGCGATCTCCCACTACACCCCGACCAACCGCTTCGCCGAACTCGGCACCTCCGTCGCCGACGGGCACGCCCCGGCGCTCGGCGCGATCGCGGTGCTGACGGCTTGGCTGCTCGCGTTCGGTTCGTACGCTGTGCTGGCGTACCGCCGGACCGGGCGGACCGTGTGACCGGGGGAGCGAGAGAGATGACCTGGATGCGAGGGATCACCTGCCAGCTACAACAGTGGAAGGCCGCGCGGGCCCAGTGGAAGGCCGACATGGCGGAGTTCAAGGTCGCGCAGAAGGAGGCCCGCCGCAAGGGCGAGCGGCCCGAGAACCCGGGTCCACCGCCGACGGGCTTCTCCCTGCTGCCCTGGCTGCTGATGGGCATGGGCTCCTTCTCCAACCTCCTCCAGGGCAAGACCGCCAACCCCTGGATCGGCGGCCTGGGCCTGTTCGTCTTCAACTCCCTCTACATCTATGTGGTGTTCCGCTCCTTCGTGAAGGAGAAGCGCCAGGCGGTCTCCACGCTGGTGGCGCTGATCGTGATGGGCCTGATCACCTGCGGCCTCGCCCTCGGCTACGGCGGCAGCTGGCTCTACTTCTTCCCCCTCCTCGGCCTCGCCACGGGCGCCGTCGTGCGGGGCCCGCGCCTCGGCCAGGTCGGCCTCGCTCTGACCGCACTCGCCGCCGCGGTCTCCGTGTACCGGGCGGGCTGGGACGCGATCAACGTCGCCTACGGCACGTTCCTGTCGACGATGGTGACCGCGGCGATCCTCTCCCTCTCCGAAGCCGTACGCGAACTGCGCGCCGCCCGCGAGGAGTTGGCGCGCCGCGCGGTCGAGAAGGAACGCATGCGCTTCTCCCGCGATCTGCACGACCTGCTCGGGCACACCCTCTCGGTGATCGTCGTGAAGTCGGAGGCGGCCCGGCGCCTCGCACCCCGCGACATGAACGCCGCGCTCGACCAGATCACCGACATCGAATCGGTCGGCCGGCAGGCGCTCACCGAGATCCGCGAGGCGGTCACCGGCTACCGCGAGGGCAGCCTCGCCACCGAACTGGACCGCGCCCGCTCCGCGTTGTCCGCCGCCGACATCGCCCCGGTCGTCCGCCAGTCGGGCCCACCCCTGACCCCGCAGAACGAGGCCCTGCTGGGCTGGGTGGTCCGCGAGGCGGTCACCAACGTCATACGGCACAGCGGCGCGACCCGCTGCGAGATCACCCTCGACGGGGTCCTGGACCGCGTCCGCCTGACGATCGCGGACGACGGTCCCGGGGACGGGAACGGGGGCTCCCCTGGGACCGGCCCCGCCGAGGGCATCGGCGGGACCGGTCTGAAGGGCCTGACGGAACGCCTCGCGGTGGCGGGCGGCTCCTTGCAGGCCGGCCCGTCGCCACGCGGCGGCTTCACCGTGACCGCCGAACTCCCGGTGGAGGCAGCGGAGTTGACGTCCTCCGTAGTGACTACGCCGGGATCTAGGGCGCCCAGGGAGCCGTGACCACCCAACTCACGTCATCCGTCCACGAGGTGGCGCTGTCCCAGGTATTGGAGCCGCCGTTGCTCGCTATGTAGACGTTGAGGTTGTAGTGCCGGATGAACTTCGTCGGGTAGTTGTACGACGCGAACGAGGTGCCCGTGCCGCTCTTGCCAGTCGAGGCGCAGAACGTGGCGTCCTGTCTGAACTGCGTTGTGCCGACCATGGGTTGGCGGTAGAGCTGGTAGTTGTAGTGGCGTAGGAAGTCGCCCGGGTAGTTCCGTGACTCGAACGAATAGCAGGAGCTGTCGGCGAGTCCCTTGCGGACGATCCAGGTGGCGTCGCCCTTGTCGAGCGTCGCACTGCTCGACGTGATGGCCGAGAGCACCGCCGCGTTGTTCTGGTGTCGGATGTAGTCGGCCGTGCAGCACGAGGTGGTCGCGCGCAGCGAGATCTCCGAACCGGCCGCCAGCGTCCCGGTGGTGCCGGTCGAGCCGCCGTAGCCGACGGACACGATGTTGGCCTGTACGGAGTTGTCGGCGGCGTCCGTCGGGATGCCGGCGGTCATGACGCCCTCGAAGAACGAGCCGATGGAGCCGTTGCTGTTGTCCCCGCCGGTGCCCAGGACGATCGCGCCCTCCTGGTGCATGGGCGAGTAACCACTGGTGGTGGGTTCACCCCCGGAATAGGTGGTCGTGAGACTGCCCGACTGCGCATTCCCGTATTTCAGCGCGAAATGGTCCTGACCATTGTTTTTCAGCAAAGCGGTGACGAACGGTATCGCTCCGGTGCCGGTGTTCGCCGTGTTCTTGCTGTACCCGGAGTCCGACTGGAACAGCCCGTTCTCCAGGTCGGCCTGCACCCAGGGACCGCTGCCGTAGCAGGGGGCGAACCAGCACTCCGTACCGAAGTTGATCGCGTCCATGTGACCGTTGCCGGTGTCCTGGTTGTTGGTCTCCGCGTTGCCGTAGTCGAAGCAGCAACTGCCGTTGACGTGCGTGCCCGAGGTCACCATGTACATCCCCTCGGCGGCGCCGTTCGTGGCCACGCCCGAGGTGGAGTTGTCGCGGTAGCCCATGCCGGCCGAGATCTCCAGGCCGTAGACCTGGTGCCCGCCGACGGTCACCGGCAGCGCGTCCGCGGGCGCTCCGACGTCCGCGACGCCGGCGCCGCCCGCGCCCTCGATCGTGAGGTCGTTGTGGCGCGCGGACTGGTCGTAGATCTTGGTGATGATGCACGTCGTACCGGAACAGAACGAGTCCTGCGCCGCAGCGTTGGCATACCCACCGGCCGCCAGCAGGCCGATGTTCGCGGTGGCACTGTCGGAGGCCCGCTGCACCTGGTACAGCGAGCCGTTGTACGACGAGTAGAGCGCCCTGACGAGACTGTGCGCGGCGACGCAGGGCGTGCCGGCGGTGGCGTAGATGTCGCACGGCAGCGAGGTGGCGGCGGATGCCTGCGGGACGCCGACGGCCAGCGCGACGACGGTCACGAGCGCGGACAGTGCGGCCAGGGTGGCGTTTCTCAGCCGACGCGGCCCGGTGCGGAGGAATCTCAAGAACACGGTGCACCTCATTCTGTTTCTGTTCCTGGTAGGGCGGTGCGGGTGGTTGACGCGGGTGCAGTTGCGGGTGCGGGTGCGGGTGCGGGTGCGGGTGGAGCATCGGCGCCCGATCGACGCGGTCGATATACCGAACGCCGTTCGATCGAAATGCCGAACCAATTCGCGATCGAAATGTCGAACTGTCGAGAGGTGGTCGAAAGTTTTCCGAAAGCGGCCCGGCGCCCGGAAATTCCAAGGTGATTGCAGAATGCCGAGGCGATTGTTTGCCCGCAGCCGGAGACCGTCAAGACTCGCGGACGCGAACAATGAAGAGTTTTTGATAACCGCCCCGAGTCTCCCCGGGCCTTACCCTTGCCCCGTGGATGAGATGCCCCGGGACCACCGGCCCGCCAAGTCCGTCAGAGTGCTGCTCGCCGAGGACCAGGGCATGATGCGCGGCGCCCTCGCCCTGCTGCTCGGCATGGAGCCGGACCTGGAGGTCGTCGCCCAGGTCGGACGGGGTGACACGATCGTGGACGCCGCCCTGACCCACCGCCCCGACGTGGCCCTCCTCGACATCGAACTCCCCGGCATGAGCGGCCTGGACGCCGCCGCCGAACTCCGCGAACAGGCCCCGGACTGCCGGGTGTTGATCCTCACGACCTTCGGCCGCCCCGGTTATCTGCGCCGGGCGATGGAAGCGGGCGCGGCGGGCTTCCTGGTGAAGGACGGCCCGGTCGAGGACCTGGCCGCCGCGATCCGCCGCGTCCTGACCGGCGAGACGGTCATCGACCCGGCGCTGGCCGCCGCCGCGTTGAGCGCGGGCCCGAACCCGCTCACCGCCCGCGAGTGCGACGTCCTCAAGGCCTCGGTGGACGGCGCGACGGTCTCCGACATCGCCACGAAGCTCCACCTCTCCGAGTCGACCGTCCGCAACTACCTCTCATCGGCGATCGGCAAGACAGCCACCCGCAACCGCATGGAGGCGATGCGGGAGGCCCGACAGCAGGGGTGGCTGTAGCCCCCG
>NZ_BARF01000127.1 GCF_000367365.1 Streptomyces prunicolor NBRC 13075
CTAGGAGGACACAGCTACGTCGAGCTGCATGGCGACTTCAGCCAGGCCCAGATCGTGGCCACACTGGGTGAACAGCAACTCGAGAGCCTCGCCCTGAGAAACAACTCCCTAGTCACAGACCTGTTTTTCTTGAGGGGATATCAGCGCCTTCGCATCCTTTACCTAACAGATTGCCCGGGAATCTCGTCTCTCGCTCCGCTGACGCGCCTACCTCTGGAGAGGCTGCATATGGCCAATCTCCCTGAAATCGGCGACTTGAGCCCACTGCGCGAACTCACCCGGCTCACCATGCTCGGCCTGCGTACGGAATCCGAGTGGCAGGGGCTCGACGTCGTGCCACGTGAGGCTCCACTCGATTGCCTCTTTTTGCCGCGCAACGCCCGCGACCTCAGCGCGCTGACTGATTTTCCCCTGCTGGTTCAGCTCGGACTTGACGTGGACACCCCGCTCACCCAGGAGGACTTGGCAGGCGGTAGCGCGCCTGGAAAACCTGACGATCCTGAGTCTGAACCCCGCCGAACTCACCAACAGTGCGTCCACCGGTGTCTGCTTAGACCAGGTGAAGACCGTCTTTGTGATGGCCGGACAGGCGGCACTGGATCCGAGGGCGGCCGCCACCGTCTTCCCCGCGATGACCTCCCTCCACATCTACGGGGTCGACGCGATCGACGTGAACCCCCTCGCCACCCATCCCACCCTCATCCGCATAACCACCCCACCCACCTGCCGCCTCCTCAACGCCGACAAACTCCCCGCCACCATCAAGCTCAACTGACGCAAGCCTCTATACACCTACCCTCCAGTAACCTTACGGTTCCCCTCACGCCACCCTCGCCCGCGACCATGCCATCTGCACCAACCGGCAGCGCACAGACGTGAGAGGAACCCCCACCCCCATGACGAGACGACGCCCCTGGGCCCGCCGTACCGCCACCGTCGCCGTGACCGCGACCGCCCTCGCGACGCTGACCGTCCCCGCAGAAGCCGCGACAACGGCAAGCACCACCGCCGCGACCGCCACCGTCGACTACGGCACCTGGCAGGCGGACTGCCGGACGGTGATGAACCAGGCCCTGCCCTACCTGAAGCAGCGCATCGCGGCCACCAGGCCCGGCGAGAAGCAGGCGATCGTCTTCGACATCGACAACACCACCCTGGAGACGGACTTCGGCTTCAGCTGGCCGCAGCCGGCCAACAAGCCGGTCCTCGCGGTCGCCAAGTACGCCCAGGAACACGGGGTTTCGCTGTTCTTCGTCACGGCCCGCCCCGGCATCATCTACCTGCCGACCGAGTACAACCTCGAACACGACGGCTACGACGTCGACGGCCTCTACGTGCGCGGCCTCCTGGACCTCTTCAAGGACGTCGCCGACTACAAGACGGCCCAGCGCACCGCGATCGAGAACAAGGGCTACACGATCATCGCGAACATCGGCAACAGCGCCACCGACCTGTCGGGCGGCCACGCCGAGAAGACCTTCAAACTGCCGGACTACGACGGCCAGTTGTCGTGACCCGTTAGGCTCCGTCCGTTCGCTCGACGACGGGGGTGAGGCGGCGGATGGAGCCCGCGGTACTCGGTGGCAAGTTGGCGTCAAGCCTGATCACACCGCTGCTGAAGAAGCTGTTCGTGCCCGACGCCCCCGGCGCGGGCCTGGTCGACAAACCGGTCCGCCTTTCCTCCCTCGTCTCCTTCAAGGGCGAGAAACGCACCCTGACGGAGAAGGACGTCCACAAGCTCGCCGACCACCTGGTCGCGCGGGCGGTGGACTCCCCCGGCGAGGCCCCCTTCCCACCCGACGAACAGACCGCCGTGGCCGACGCGTTGGCCCGCCGCCTGCTCGCCCTGGGCAGCCTGGACATGGACGACGTCCAGGCCGTACGCCTCGGACACCGGGAACTGGCAAGGCAGTTGGAGTACGGCGCCCCGGCCCCCGACGGACTCTCCACCGACGCCCGCTACTTCCTCGGAAACGCCACCGAGTGGGCCTGCCTCCAGATCCTGGAGTTCTTCACCCGCCGCTCCACGTTCGTGGCCCGCACCCTCGTCGAACAGACCCGCACCCAGGCCGAACTGATCGCCCGCATCGACGAGTTGATCGCCCGCAGCCCCCGCCCCGGTTCCCAGGACCGCGCCTTCGAACGGCGCTACCTCCCGTACGTCGCCGAGCGCCACAACCACATCACCATCTACGGCATCGACCTCCGCGACTCTCCGGACCGCTGGCCCTTGGAGGTGGCGTACCTCAGCCTGGAAGCAGCGGAGACGGAGGAACGGCAGCTCCCCGACGAACACCCGGGTGCCGCCTTCACCGTCCAACTCCCGGCCGAGGACGCCCTGTCGACCCACGACCGCGTACTGCTGCGCGGCGACGCGGGTTCCGGCAAGACGACGCTGGTGCAGTGGCTCGCGGTGACGGCGGCGAGGGACGGCGACCGCATCCCGTACGTCCTCCCGTTGCGCACCCTCATCCGAGCCGGCCAACTCCCCTCCCCCGAAGCCTTCCTGTCCTCCACCGGTTGCCCCCACACCCCACCCGAGGGCTGGACGGAACGCGTCCTGACCGCCGGCCGCGCCCTGATCCTCGTCGACGGCCTGGACGAAATCCCCTCGGCCGACCGCCACCGCACCCGCGACTGGCTCCAGTCCCTGATCCGCGCCTTCCCGGGCAACCGCTGGCTCCTGACCTCCCGCCCCAGCGCGGTCCGCCCCGACTGGCTGTCCTCCGAGGCCTTCCGCGAACTAACCCTGACCCCGATGCGCCGCTCCGAGGTGAAGACCTTCGTCGAGCGCTGGCACACGGCGGCAGAGGCTCCGGAGTACGAGGCCCCTCTCCTGGACTCCCTGCGCACGAAACGGGACTTGGCGCGGCTCGCCACGAACCCCCTGATGTGCGGCCTGATTTGCGCCCTGCATCGCGAACGCCGGGGCTATCTCCCCACAGGCCGCAAGGAGTTGTACGACGCGGCCCTGACGATGCTGCTGGCTCGGCGGGACCGCGAGCGAGGCATGGGCGCGCTGGAGGGAGCGGAACTGGGCGAGGAGGCTCAGCTGGAGATCCTCCAACGGCTCGCGTACGCCCTGGTGTTGAGCGGCCGCACGGAGATGGACCAGGAGACAGCGGAGGGAATCGTCGAACGGTGCCTGCCCACGGTCGCCGGGCAGGGCGACGCCAGGACGGTACTACGGGACCTTCTGCTGAGAAGCGGCCTGCTCCGCCAACCCGCCGACGGTGTCGTCGACTTCGTCCACCGCACCTTCCAGGACTACCTCGGCGCGCGCTACGCCGTGGAGGAGGGCCACCTCGACGTCCTCACCAGCCGCGCGGACGACACCCAGTGGGAGGACGTCATCCGCATGGCGGTGGCCCACGCCCGGCCGCGCGAACGGGTCGTGGTGCTACGGCAGTTGCTGGCCCGGGAGGACCCTCGGCTGACGCTGCTGGCACTGGTCTGCCTGGAGCATGCGACAGCACTGGATCCAGCGGTACGAGCCGAGGTCGAGAGCCGTTCGGCCGCGCTGATCCCACCGCGCACCACGGCGGACGCGCACACACTGGCGGATGCCGGGCCGCTGGTTCTGGAGTTGCTGCCAGGACCCGAGGGGCTGACGAACGACGAGGCCCGATGCGTCACGGTCACCGCCTCGATCCTGGGCGGGCAGGAACCCGAGGGCGCGATGGCGGTACTGCGGCGCTTCCGCGACCATCCTTCCTTCGACGTACGGCGTCAACTCGCGGGCACCTGGGACCGGTTCGACACCCGGGAGTACGCGGTCGAGGTACTCGACCATCTGGTCCGGGACGATCTCTTCGTACGTTGCTCATCGCCCGAACAACTGGCGGCACTGCGGCTGATGCGCCCTTGGCGCAGGCTGACGATCAACGGATCACACGACATCGGCGAGGTCATCGATGCCGTCCCTGATCTGGACGTGGTCGACCTCCTGAGCCTTGAGCACCACACCACCATGTCCACCCTGGACGCGGTGCCTGCCTTCCGGTCGCTGAGCGCATTGTGGCTGCAGGACTGTTTCGGTGTCCGGGATCTCGGCTGCTTGTCCGAACTGCCTCTCACTGATCTGGCGTTCAACCGCATCGCCGATCCGTCGGGCCTGCCGACTCTGGGCGGGCTCACCCGGCTCTCCCTGGACCAGCCGTTCGAGGGCGATCGCCTTTCCGACCATCTGCCCTTGGACGCACCCCTGGAGTACCTGTTCCTGGGCCAGGAAACACTGGCCACGACCGGTTTGCGCGATCTGGAAGGCTGGCCGACACTCACCTCGCTCAGCCTCGGCAGGCCGCCCGCCGTCATGGGCGCCGTGGACTGGGGGCAAGTGGAACGCCTGCCCGTCCTGCGGAACCTCGTCCTGAACACGTCCCTCAACCGCTACGCCCTGGAGTTCATGCCGGAACTTCCCTCCGTCGAGTCCCTCTCCGTTCCCTCCCAGCGCACGGGCGACAAGTACTTCCGCATCCTCGCCTCCCGCCTCCCGGGCCTGCGGACGATCACCCTCAAGGCGTCAGGCAGAAGGGGCGTCCCCCTCGACTCCTACGCCGAATTCTTCCCCAACGCCCAAGTAACCGACGACCGCCTCTAACCGCACCCGGACAAGCAAAAGGGGCCGGTGCCAAAAGCACCGACCCCTTCCCAGCCGTAAAACCCAACCCGCTGAGCCTTACGCCTCCTTGCTCAAATTCGGACCCGCGCCACCAGCAGCGGCATCCTCGATCGGCGGAACATCCGGCAGCGCCGACTTCTCCTCACCCCGGAAGGTGAAGGTCTTCGCGTCGCCCTCGCCCTCGACGTCCACGACCACGATGTGACCGGGACGCAGTTCGCCGAAGAGGATCTTCTCCGAGAGCGTGTCCTCGATCTCGCGCTGGATCGTGCGCCGCAGCGGACGCGCGCCCAGCACCGGGTCGTAACCCTTCTTGGAGAGGAGTTCCTTCGCGGCCGAGGAGAGCTCGATGCCCATGTCCCGGTCCTTGAGGCGCTCGTCCACCTTGCCGACCATGAGGTCGACGATCTTGAGGATGTCCTCCTGGGTGAGCTGCGGGAAGACGACGACGTCGTCGACACGGTTGAGGAACTCGGGGCGGAAGTGCTGCTTGAGCTCGTCCGAGACCTTGTTCTTCATGCGCTCGTAGTTGGACTTCGTGTCACCCGTGGCAGCGAAGCCCAGGTTGAAGCCCTTCGAGATGTCACGGGTTCCAAGGTTGGTCGTCATGATGATGACCGTGTTCTTGAAGTCCACGACCCGGCCCTGGGAGTCGGTCAGGCGACCGTCCTCCAGGATCTGGAGAAGGCTGTTGAAGATGTCCGGGTGGGCCTTCTCGACCTCGTCGAAGAGGACGACCGAGAACGGCTTGCGACGGACCTTCTCCGTGAGCTGGCCGCCCTCTTCGTAGCCCACGTATCCGGGGGGCGAACCGAAGAGCCGCGACACCGTGTGCTTCTCGCTGAACTCCGACATGTCGAGGGAGATCAGCGCGTCCTCGTCACCGAAGAGGAACTCGGCGAGGGCCTTGGAGAGTTCGGTCTTACCGACACCGGACGGGCCGGCGAAGATGAACGAACCACCGGGACGCTTCGGGTCCTTGAGGCCCGCACGCGTACGACGGATCGCCTTCGAGAGCGCCTTGACGGCGTCCTTCTGGCCGATGACCCGCTTGTGGAGCTCGTCCTCCATGCGGAGGAGCCGGGAGGACTCCTCTTCGGTGAGCTTGAAGACCGGGATGCCGGTGGCGGTCGCGAGGACCTCGGCGATCAGCTCGCCGTCGACCTCGGCGACGACGTCCATGTCGCCGGCCTTCCACTCCTTCTCCCGCTTGGCCTTGGCGGCCAGGAGCTGCTTCTCCTTGTCGCGCAGCGAGGCGGCCTTCTCGAAGTCCTGCGAGTCGATCGCGGACTCCTTGTCGCGGCGGACGCCGGCGATCTTCTCGTCGAACTCGCGCAGGTCCGGCGGCGCGGTCATCCGGCGGATGCGCATCCGGGAGCCGGCCTCGTCGATCAGGTCGATCGCCTTGTCCGGGAGGAAGCGGTCCGAGATGTACCGGTCGGCCAGCGTGGCGGCCTGCACGAGCGCCTCGTCCGTGATGGAGACACGGTGGTGCGCCTCGTAGCGGTCGCGCAGACCCTTGAGGATCTCGATGGTGTGCGGCAGGGACGGCTCCGCGACCTGGATGGGCTGGAAGCGGCGCTCGAGGGCCGCGTCCTTCTCCAGGTGCTTGCGGTACTCGTCCAGCGTCGTCGCACCGATGGTCTGCAGCTCACCGCGGGCCAGCATCGGCTTCAGGATCGAAGCGGCGTCGATGGCGCCCTCGGCGGCACCCGCACCGACCAGCGTGTGCAGCTCGTCGATGAACAGGATGATGTCGCCGCGGGTGCGGATCTCCTTGAGGACCTTCTTCAGGCGCTCCTCGAAGTCACCGCGGTAGCGGGAGCCGGCGACCAGCGCGCCGAGGTCCAGGGTGTAGAGGTGCTTGTCCTTGAGGGTCTCGGGCACCTCGCCCTTGACGATGGCCTGGGCGAGGCCCTCGACGACGGCGGTCTTACCGACGCCGGGCTCACCGATCAGGACCGGGTTGTTCTTGGTGCGGCGGGACAGCACCTGCATGACCCGCTCGATCTCCTTCTCGCGCCCGATGACCGGGTCGAGCTTGGACTCACGAGCGGCCTGGGTGAGGTTCCGGCCGAACTGGTCGAGGACCAGGGACGTCGAGGGGGTGCCCTCCGCAGGGCCGCCGGCGGTGGCGGTCTCCTTGCCCTGGTAACCGGAGAGCAGCTGGATCACCTGCTGCCGCACACGGTTGAGATCAGCGCCCAGCTTGACCAGGACCTGGGCGGCGACGCCCTCGCCCTCACGGATCAGGCCGAGCAGGATGTGCTCCGTGCCGATGTAGTTGTGGCCCAGCTGAAGGGCCTCGCGGAGCGACAGCTCCAGGACCTTCTTGGCTCGGGGAGTGAAGGGGATGTGGCCGGACGGAGCCTGCTGGCCCTGTCCGATGATCTCCTCAACCTGCTGGCGGACCGCCTCAAGCGAAATGCCGAGGCTCTCCAGGGCCTTTGCGGCGACACCCTCACCCTCGTGGATCAGGCCCAGGAGGATGTGCTCGGTGCCGATGTAGTTGTGGTTGAGCATCCGGGCTTCTTCCTGAGCCAGGACGACAACCCGCCGCGCGCGGTCGGTGAACCTCTCGAACATCGTTAATCGCTCCTCAGAGCGGTCAGGCAGTAAGGGGACGCTCCCCTCCCTGTCCTTCCGCAGCTTAGTCCCGCAAGCGGGGACCGCTCATTCCAACTGCCGACACCGGACCGAGAACCAACACTGCCTCCTGAACCGTAACGCCGACATCTGCTCCAACCTGATGGTGCGAGACGATGTTCCCGCAGGCCAGGCAGTTACCCTCACCATGAGTACGCCGATGGCGAACGTGAGACGCCCTTTTCTGCGTGTCGCCCCCTCCCACTAGGGATTGTCTTACCCGTACGGACTGACACTCCATGCCGTTCGCACTGGTTCCCTCCGCTACGGGCGAACAACGTTGCGCCGCGCCGCACCTCCGAAGGCCCCTTTTTCCGGCACCCAGCGCATTGACCGGACCACCCAGCGTAACTCCCGGCCCGCTTCGGCGGTTGCTCTTGGCATGGTTCGCACAGTCCCCCCTCTCCACACGGTCCCGCTCCCCCGACGCCCACTCGATCCGGACGACCGACAGCGGGACTGGTACGAGAACGAACTGGGGTGGCGCACGGTGCCCGGAGAGCCGCTACGGCTCGTCACGGGCCTGCGTTTCGACGTCCTGGACGTGCCGGTCGAGGCCGGAATCGCGGTGCTGTGGCGGCTGGGGCCCAGCTCTCCGGTGGCCGTACAGGGTGACCGGATGCGGCTGCTGGTGGCCGCGGGCAGCGCGGACGAACTCCCGGGGCTGCTGGACTGGCTGGAGTGGGGCGCGCTGGCGCCGACGCTGGATCTGGTCGCGCTCGGCGCGGACGGGCACATGGAGGCACCGCCGATCCCCGGGGCGAGGCCCGCAGGGACACCACTGCCGGGCGCGGGACCGATGAAGGGGCAACCGCTCCCCGCGGGCCGCTCTCGTCCCTTGCAGGGGGCCGCCGTATGGCTGCGACCCCCCGAGCCGGGGTGCGAGGTCGAGGCCTCGCTGCCGACAATGCCGGCCGTGGGGGGCGTGGGGGACGCCCCTGATCTCGTACGACTTGTGGACACGGTGGCCACACAGTGCCACCGGGTACGGCTGCGGCGCTCGTGCGCTCAGCCGTTGGCCTTCTCGTAGGCCTCGCGAATGGCCGCGGGAACACGACCGCGGTCGTTCACGTCGTGACCGTTCTCCTTGGCCCACGCGCGGATCTGCGCGGTGTCCTGGCTGCCACCGGAAGCGACGCGCGCCTTTCCGCGACCACCCGAAGCGCGGCCACCGGTACGGCGCCCACCCTTCACGTAAGCCTCGAGAAGTCCACGGAGCTTGTCCGCATTCGCGGTGGTGAGATCGATCTCGTACGTCTTGCCGTCCAACGCGAACGTCACCGTCTCGTCCGCCTCGCCACCGTCGAGGTCATCGACAAGAAGGACCTGAACCTTCTGTGCCACCGGATTTCCTTTCATCGATTACTTGCGGGTCTGGGGTCTGCGGCGTCCGCCGTTTCGCCGTCCCCTGTTATATGCAGTACTGCACTACGTCGGAAAGCAAACCGCTTTTGCTGGAAAAACACAAACCCCTGGGAGAGACGGAGTGACCTCACCCGTCCAGAAAGATGCGCGTTTCGGACATAGGGAACCTGGGCAGGGCGACCCGACCGAATTGAGGGTCGCGATCACAGATGCAGAAGCATCCGACTGTTGCCCAAGGTGTTCGGTTTCACTCGTTCGAGCCCGAGGAACTCCGCCACACCCTCGTCATAGGAACGCAACAGCTCCGCGTAGACATCGGTGTCGACGGGTGTCTCACCGATCTCCACGAAGCCGTGCTTCGAGAAGAAGTCGACTTCGAAGGTGAGACAGAAAACGCGACGAACGCCTAGCCAGCGAGCCGTGTGCAGCAACTTCTCCAGCAACTGATGACCTACACCGGCACCCTTCAAGCCCGGCTTCACCGCGAGAGTGCGGACTTCCGCGAGGTCTTCCCACATGACATGCAGTGCCCCACAGCCGACGACCTCGGCGTTGTCGTCCCGTTCGGCGACCCAGAACTCCTGGATGTCCTCGTAAAGAGTCACCGTCGCTTTGTCGAGCAGGATGCGACCGCGGACGTAGGCGTCAAGGAGTCGGCGCACCGCCTCGACATCGCCGGTCCTGGCCCGCCGGACGGTGATGGCTTTCGCGGTGACTTCGGGGTGCTCTGCTGACATGAGCGGACGCTATCGCCCGCCACCGGAGGGCGCGGAGCCGGGGTTCTGGACGCCATCCGCGGGTTCGGGTGTTTCCGGTCCCTGGACGATGCGTACGGCACTGCGCAGGGCCTCACGCTGTTCGTCGCTCATCATCCCGAAGAAGGCGACGAGAGCGGCGGCGGGGTTGTCGCTCTGCGACCAGGCGTCGTTCATCAGTGCCGCTGAGTAGGCGGCTCGTGTGGAGACCGCCTCATATCGATACGCCCGGCCTTCCGCCTCACGACGCACCCAGCCCTTCTGATGGAGATTGTCCAAAACGGTCATCACCGTGGTGTACGCGATCGACCGTTCCTGCTGAAGGTCTTCCAGCACTTCTCGAACGGTCACCGGGCGGTTCCACTTCCACACCCGCGTCATGACCGAGTCTTCGAGTTCTCCCAATGGGCGAGGCACAGCTCAGAACCATAGTGGAAAAGGCACAAAAAGGGCGTACGACTCGGAAAGCACGCGCACGCGTGCGGGAGTCGTACGCCCTTGAAGACGCTGTCCGAAGACGCCACCTGAAGACGCCGTCGAAAGGGGAAGGTTCAGGCGTCGGTGGTCGACGTGGCCTGGCGGGCGCTCTCCGCGCGCGCGATGGCGGCGTCGACGGCCGCGTCCTCCTTGGCCTTCATGGCCCCGCCCTGGGTCTTCACGATGACCCGGATCAGTCCGATGAAGAACACGGCCATGACGACCGGGGGCACGAGCGCGGAGACATAGTCCATGCCGTCCAGAGTAGCCACGGGCCCGAAGGAGGACGGGGCGGGGTCGGTTCAGCCGGCGGCGAGTTGCTGCGGCGGGTTCGCGGGAGGTGATGCCGGTTTGCGCCGGGGGAAGACCTCGCCCGGGGTGGGGACGGGCCGGGACGGCTTCGGAGCCGCGGGCGCGGGCGTGGGCGCCGGCCGCTCCACGGGCTTGCGTACGGGCTCCTTGGCGTCCTCACCGACCGGTTCGCCATCGACTGCGCGAAAGCCGCCGGAGAGGCCTCCAGGGAGCGCCAGCAGGCGGGTGCGCGAGGCGGGGACGGTCGGGGCGGGCAGGGCGGTCGTCCGGCGGGCCAGGCGCGCGCGTACGTCCTGTTCGGCGAGGGCGAGGCAGCGGTCCAGGAGGACGGCCGCCACCGGGTTCCCGCGCAGCGCCCGCAGCGCGGAGAGATCGTCGACGTCCGGGCGGTACCCGGCGCCGAGCGCCTCCTCCAGGAGCGTGAGGTAACCGGCGGTGGTGCCGGGCAGAGCGGCGCGGTACCGAGCAAGGTCGGCGACCAGGAAGGCACGCAGCCGAACCCCCTCCCTCACCGCTTCGTCGAGCGATTCGGCGAGCCGAAGACAGTCCTTGACGTCCTCGGCCGAGGCGGTTTGGGGCTGGAGGGCGAGGGCGAGAGCGCGACGGAGCACACGCAGCTCCTCCGCACCGAACGCCATGCCGCCGCGGGATCCGTATGGCGTGGGCATGCGGCGACGATACGCGCTAATCAGACAAATTCGACATAGGGGGTGGGTGTGGCGCGGGCTTTTCGCCCGGCGGACGGGCGGCCGTGTGTCTCTGGCCGCGCGCGGGGCGGGCGCACTGCGGCCCGGTACTACGGCTCCGTCGAGCGCGACGGCGCCCTCATGTGGGCGGAAGCAGCTGGGGCTCCTCCTTGGCGCGTACCTGAGCAACGCCTGCAGGGCGGGGTGCCGCCCCGGCAGTACCACGGCCCTCATAAGCGCGCCGGCGCCGTCACACGCGGCGACACTCTGTGCGGGCGAAAGCGGTGGCGACACCCGCGCGGGCGGGGCGCCGCCAGGCAGCCTCATCCCGCACCCCGGCGCCACCTCACATCCGCGACATGTTCCGCTCGTACACCAGCCGCAGGCCGATCAACGTCAGCCAGGGCTCGTGCTCGTCGATGACCGAGGCCTCGCCCAGGACCATCGGGGCCAGGCCGCCGGTCGCGATCACCGTCACGTCCTCCGGGTCGTCCGCCAGCTCCTTGGCCATGCGGGTGACGACGCCGTCGACCTGGCCGGCGAACCCGTAGACGATGCCCGACTGCATCGCCTCTACGGTGTTCTTGCCGATCACGCTCCGCGGCCGGGCCACCTCGATCTTGCGCAGCTGGGCGCCCTTGACGCCGAGAGCCTCGACCGAGATCTCGATGCCGGGGGCGATGACTCCGCCGATGTACTCCCCGCGCGCGGAGACCGCGTCGAACGTGGTCGCCGTACCGAAGTCGACGACGATCGCGGGGCCGCCGTAGAGCTCGACCGCGGCGACCGCGTTTATGATGCGGTCCGCGCCGACCTCCTTGGGGTTGTCGGTGAGGATCGGGACGCCCGTCTTGACGCCGGGTTCGACGAGGACGGCGGGCACGTCGCCGTAGTAGCGGCGGGTGACCTCGCGGAGCTCGTGCAGGACGGACGGGACGGTGGCGCAGATCGCGATGCCGTCGATGCCGTCGCCCAGCTCCTCTCCGAGGAGTGGGTGCATGCCCATGAGGCCCTGGAGGAGTACGGCGAGTTCGTCGGCGGTGCGGCGCGCGTCCGTGGAGATGCGCCAGTGCTCGATGATCTCCTCGCCGTCGAACAGGCCGAGGACGGTGTGCGTGTTGCCCACGTCGATCGTGAGGAGCATGACTACTGCGCCTCACGGAGGTCGAGGCCGATGTCCAGGATCGGCGCGGAGTGGGTCAGGGCTCCTACGGCGAGGTAGTCCACCCCGGTGTCGGCGTAGGCCTTGGCGTTGTCCAGGGTGAGCCGGCCCGAGGCCTCCAGGGCGGCGCGGCCGTCCACGATGCCGACGGCCTCCGCGCACTCGTCGGGCGTGAAGTTGTCCAGCAGGATCAGGTCGGCGCCGGCGTCCAGGACCTCGCGGAGCTGGTGCAGCGTGTCGACCTCGACCTCGATCGCCACGTCCGGGAAGGCCTCCCGTACGGCCTTGAAGGCCTGCGCGACGCCACCCGCGGCGACCACGTGGTTGTCCTTGACGAGGGCCGCGTCCGAGAGCGACATGCGGTGGTTGACGCCGCCGCCGCAACGGACCGCGTACTTCTCCAGGGAGCGCAGCCCGGGCGTCGTCTTGCGGGTGTCGCGGACCTTCGCCTTCGTGCCCTCCAGCGCGTCGGCCCACGCGCGCGTGGCGGTCGCGATACCGGAGAGGCGGCACAGGATGTTGAGCGCGCTGCGCTCGGCGGTCAGCAGGTCACGCGTGCGCGTGGTGACCGACAGGAGCTTCTGTCCGGCCTCCACGCGGTCGCCGTCCTCGACGTGCCGCTCGACCTCCAACTCGTCGGTGCAGACCACGGAGACCACCGCTTCGGCGACCCGCAGGCCCGCCACGACACCGGCCTCGCGCGCGGTGAAGTCGGCGGTGGCGACGGCCTCTTCGGGGATAGTCGCCACGGTCGTCACGTCGACGCCGCCGGCCAGGTCCTCCTGGAGGGCGACATTGGCGATGTCCTCGACCTCCAGGGGGTCGAGTCCGGCGTCGGCCAGCAGCTCGGCGAGCGCGGGGTCGAGGCCGCACTCCATGTACTCCGCGTCGGCGCCCGCGCCACAGGCACAGCCGTCGCCGCAGCCACCGCTGTCGGCGAGGGGAAGGTCGTGGGTGCTCACTTCTGTCACTGCTCCTGGGGACGGTGCTGCCGGGTCGGGGGGAAGTCTGCGGTGTCCGTGGTGTGTACGGCCAGCGTGCGGTCCGGATTCAGCCGTACGACGATGTGGCGGCGCCAGGCGCTGTCGTCGCGCTCGGCGTGGTCCTCGCGCCAGTGGCAGCCGCGGGTCTCCTCGCGCCGGGCGGCGGCGGTGACCAGGACGCGGGCCACGCACAGGAGGTTGGTGGCCTCCCAGGTGTCGACGCCGGGCTCGGCGGTCTTGCCGTTCTCGTCGAGGGCGTCGCGGGCGTCGGTGTGCAGCCGCTGGAGCTGCTCGGCGGCCCGGGCGAGGGAGTCGGCGGAGCGCAGGACGCCCGCGCCCTCGGTCATGATCCGCTGGATCGCGAAGCGGGCCTCGGGGGCGAGCAGCGGGTGCGCGGGCTTCTGGGGGTGCGGGACCGGCTCGGGCACGCGCGCGTGGAGGGCGTTCTCGGCCTGGTTGCCAGTGATGTCGGCGACGATGCGCTCGGCGTAGACGAGGCCTTCGAGAAGGGAGTTGGAGGCGAGCCGGTTCGCGCCGTGCACGCCGGTGCAGGCGACCTCACCGCACGCGTACAGCCCCGGGACGGTCGTACGGCCCCGTGAGTCGGTGCGGACGCCCCCGGAGGCGTAGTGGGCGGCCGGAGCGACCGGGACGGGCTCGGTGACCGGGTCGATGCCGTGGCTGCGGCAGGCGGCGAGGATCGTCGGGAAGCGGTGCTCCCACATGTCGGCGCCGAAGTGCCGGGCGTCCAGGAACATGTGCTCGGCGTCCTGCTCCTGCATGCGCCGCATGATGCCCTTGGCGACGATGTCCCGGGGCGCCAGCTCCGCGAGTTCGTGCTGGCCCACCATGAAGCGCACGCCGTCGGCGTCGACCAGGTGGGCGCCCTCGCCGCGCACCGCCTCGGAGACGAGGGGCTGCTGGCCCTCCGCGTCGGTGCCGAGGAACAGCACGGTCGGGTGGAACTGCACGAACTCCAGGTCGGAGACCTCGGCACCCGCGCGGAGGGCGAGTGCGACCCCGTCACCCGTCGACACGGACGGGTTGGTGGTCGCCGAGAAGACCTGCCCCATGCCGCCGGTCGCGAGGACCACTGCGGGCGCGTGCACGGCGCCCACACCGTCGTGCTGGCCCTCGCCCATGACGTGCAGGCTCACGCCCGCCGTCCGGCCCTCCGCGTCCGTCAGGAGGTCCAACACCAGCGCGTTCTCGATCGTCCGCAGCCCACGCGCGTGCACGGCCTCGACGAGCGCCCGGGAGACCTCCGCGCCGGTCGCGTCGCCGCCCGCGTGCGCGATGCGGCGCCGGTGGTGGCCACCCTCACGGGCCAGCTCCAGTCCTCCTTCGGAGGACTCGTCGAAGTGGGCACCGGTCTCGATGAGCCGCCGTACGGCGTCGGGGCCCTCGGTGACGAGGATCCGTACGGCCTCCTCGTCGCACAGCCCCACGCCGGCCACCAGGGTGTCGTCCAGGTGCTGTTCGGGGGTGTCGCCCTCCCCCAGGGCCGCGGCGATACCGCCCTGGGCCCAGCGGGTGGAGCCGTCGTCGAGGCGGGCCTTGGTGACGACCACCGTCCGCAGCCCGGCCGCCTCGCAGCGCAGGGCTGCGGTCAGCCCGGCCACTCCGGAGCCGACGACCACGACGTCCGCGGCGATGGACCACCCGGGGGCGGGGGCGTGCAGTCGTATGCCTGTGCTGGTCACGAGGCGGCTCCGAGGGTTCCGAAAGTGAGTGGGATGTTGTCGATCAGCCGGGTCGTCCCGATCCGGGCGGCGACGGCGAGGACGGCCTCCCCGGTGAAGTCCTCGTCGACGTCCGTGAAGTCGGACGGGTCGACGAGGGCGAGGTAGTCCAGGGCGAGCGGCGGGTCCAGGCGGGCGGCGTCGTCGAGGACCAGGCGGGCGGCCGTGCGGACGGACGCCGGGTTGCCGGGGCCGGGGGCGGCCTTGGCGACGGCGTGTGCGTCGGCCGCCGCGCGGGACTCCCCTATGGCGCTGAGCGCCTCGGCACGCGCGTGCGTGGCGGGCACCTCGCGGGCCCGCGCGCGGAGCGCCTCCTGGGCGGCGTGCCGGTCGCGGCCCGCGAACAGGGCCTGGGAGAGGGCGAGCGCGGTACGCCGCTCCCGGGCGGACAGATAGCGGTTGCGGCTGGACAGGGCCAGGCCGTCGGCCTCGCGGACGGTGGGCACGCCGACGATCTCCATGCCGAAGTTCAGGTCGCGCACCATGCGGCGGATCAGGGCGAGCTGCTGGGCGTCCTTCTGGCCGAACAGGGCGGCGTCGGGGCGGGTGAGGTGCAGCAACTTGGCGACGACGGTGAGCATGCCGTCGAAGTGGCCGGGGCGGACCGCGCCCTCCAGGCGTTCGCCCATGGGGCCCGCCGAGATGCGCACCTGGGGTTCGCCACCGGGGTAGACCTCGTCCACGGAGGGGGCGAACACGACGTCCGCGCCCGCCTGTTCGGCGATCTTGAGGTCGGCGTCCAGGGTGCGCGGATAGCGGTCGAGGTCCTCGCCCTTGCCGAATTGCAGCGGGTTCACGAAGACGGTGACCACGACCTCGCCGTCCGGTCCGGCGATCTCACGGGCCGTGCGGACCAGCGTGGCGTGGCCCTCGTGCAGGGCGCCCATCGTCATCACGACGACTCGGCGGCCCGTACGCGTGCGTGCGTGCAGCTCGTCGGCGGTGCGCAGCAGGGTGGTGGTCATCCGGCATCTCCCTCGGCGCCGTTGGCGAGCACTCCGAGGAGGTCCTCGGCGAGTTCCGGCTTCAGCAGCCCGTGGGCCAGGGCCCGGTCGGCGGTCGCGCGGGCCATCGCCAGATAGCCGGCGACGGTCTGCGGGGCGTGCTTGCGCAGCTCGGTGACATGCGCGGCGACGGTGCCCGCGTCCCCGCGCGCGACGGGGCCGGTGAGTGCCGCGTCGCCGGAGCGCAGGGCGTTGTCCAGGGCAGCGCCCAGCAGCGGGCCGAGCATCCGGTCGGGGGCCTCGACGCCGGCCGTGCGCAGCAGCTCCATGGACTCGGCGACCAGGGTCACCAGGTGGTTGGCGCCCAGCGCGAGGGCCGCGTGGTACAGCGGGCGGCTCTCCTCGGCGATCCACTCCGGCTCGCCGCCCATCTCGATCACCAGGGCCTCGGCGGCCAGTCGCAGTTCCTCGGGCGCGGTGACCCCGAAGGAGCACCCGGCGAGCCGCTGGACGTCCACAGGAGTGCCCGTGAACGTCATCGCGGGGTGCAGGGCCAGCGGCAGCGCGCCGACCCGCAGAGCGGGGTCCAGGACCTTCGCGCCGTACCGCCCGGAGGTATGCACGAGCAGCTGCCCGGGGCGTACGGCCCCGGTGTCGGCGAGGCCCTCCACGAGGCCGGGCAGGGCGTCGTCCGGGACGGTCAGCAGCACCAGGTCGGAGCGCTCCAGGACCTGCGCGGGCGTGACGACCGGCACGTCCGGGAGCAGCAGCGCGGCCCGTCGCCTGGACGCGTCGGACACTCCGGAGACGGCCACCGGGCGGTGCCCGGCCAGTTGGAGCGAGGCGGCCAGCGCGGGGCCCACCCGGCCGGCGCCGACGACACCGACGGCGAGCCGCGCGGGGCGGTCCTTGGGCTCTGGCTGTTGGAATGTACTCACGCGACGGCGGCCTTCCCGTTCCAGTCCGCTCCGGGTACCGGACGATTTCTCGTCATGTTAACGCGATCGGTTCGAGGGGCGTCCGGTTGTCCACAGGCTGTGGGTTGTCGCACACCCGTGCCGCACGGGAAAGCCTGGGGAAATCCGGGTGCTCCTACGGACCCGCGCCAGGCATCATCCGGGGCATGAGCGATACGGCGGACCAGGACGTGGATCAGGCGGAGCAGGGCGAGCAGGGAGCGGAGCCGACAACCGAAGAGGAACGCCTCCTGGCGCGCCGCAAACGGCGCCTCGGCGCGAACCGGAACGCGGAGCGCACCCTCGCCCACCTCGGCTTCCTGGGCACGCTCCGAGAACGGCTCGCCTTCCTACAGGAGGCCGCCGAGCTGTACGACCTGGACGAGACGTCCGACATGTACGGCGGCGGCATAGTGGAGACCCTGGAGAAGCGGGTCGCCGAACTGCTCGGCAAAGAGGCCGCGGCCTTCTTCCCCACGGGCACGATGGCCCAGCAGGTGGCCCTGCGCTGCTGGGCGGGCCGTACCGGCAACCCGACCGTCGCCCTGCATCCGCTCGCCCACCCCGAAGTGCACGAAGGGGACGCGTTCAGCCAGGTCAGCGGATTGCGCCCGGTCCACGTGACGAGCGAACCCCGGCAACCGACCGCCGCCGAAGTCCGTGACTTCCCGGAGCCCTTCGGGACGCTGATGCTCGAACTGCCCCTCCGGGACGCCGGTTTCCTGCTGCCCTCCTGGGAGGAACTCTCCGCCGTCGTCGAGGCCGCACGCGAACGCGACGCGGTGGTCCACTTCGACGGCGCCCGCCTGTGGGAGTCCGCCTCCCACTTCGGCCGCCCGCTCGACGAGATCGCCGACCTCGCCGACAGCGTCTACGTGTCGTTCTACAAGTCCCTCGAAGGCCTCGGCGGCGCCGCGCTCGTCGGTCCGAAAAGCCTCATCGACGAGGCGAAGACCTGGCGGCACCGCTACGGGGGCATGGTCTTCCAGCAGTTCCCCACCGTGCTGACGGCCCTCGCGGGCCTGGATCGGGAACTGCCCCGACTGCCCGAGTACGTGGCCCACGCGCGCGTGGTCGCCGCGGCACTGCGCGAGGGGTTCGCGGCGGCCGGGGTGCCCTGGATGCGCGTCCACCCCGAGCAGCCGCACACGAACGAGCTCCAGGTCTGGCTGCCGTACGACCCCGACGCCGTCGCGGAGGCCGCGATCCGGCAGGCCGAGGAGACGAAGACCGCCCTCTTCTCCAACCCCTGGGACGCGAAGGGCCCGGGCCTGGCGTTCACCGAGGTCTACGTACGGGCCGCCGCCCTCGAGTGGACGGCCGAGGACGTGAAGACGGCGGTCGCGGACTTCGTGGTCCTGCTCAAGGAGGAGGCGGGCCGCTAGGAGGCAGCGGAGCCGGGTCGGCAGCGGAACACGGGAGCCGCCGGCCATGAGGGCGCGCATGGCGGTCGCGGGCTGTCAGCCGGTGGAACGCGAGCACGGGCGGATCGTCCGCAGGCGGCACGCGCGCGTTGTCATCCACCGGCGCGCAGGGGCCGACGGCCATGAAGGCGTGCGGAGCACGAGAAAGCTGCCGACGGGCGGAACGCGGAACCGGCCGTCAGCGGGGCTGCACACAAGCTGCGGTACGAGTCGCCGATACGCGCGCAGGCCGACGGCGGCCGGAACGGCGACGCTGATGTCAGCCGGCCGGAACGCAAGCACGGGTGCCCGTGGCCAGCACGCGCGCGCGGGCCGTCAGCAAGCAGAACGCGCCCGCGGGTGCAGCCACCGTCCCAGAGCCCGCCGTAGCCGACCACGAGCCGGGCGTTCCGCGACGACCGCGCGGAACTGCCAGTAGCCGCTCAGCTCGCGGGCGGTCTGCCAGTCGTGGGTGCCGGGCGGGGGCGGCGGGGCCTCGCCGAGCCGCTGGGCACGGTAGGTGTCCAGGAGGTACTGCTGGGTGACGCTCATGGCTCCAGGCTGCGCCGCTCCCCCGTGGCTGTCGCGTCGATTGACGGGGGCCGTCAAACGAGGGGGGGCGTTGTCAGTGGCGGGGTGCACGATTGGGGACATGAGCGTGCACATCGACATCACCGGGCTGCGGCAGGAGCGGATCACCTTCGCGCCCTCACCCCTGGGCGAGCTGTGCATGGCCCTGCACGCCATGTCCGAGCCGGGGCACCACCCCGGCCTCCAGGGCTGGGTGACCGGCGTCACCGCCCGGCTCGATCCGCATCTGGCCGACCGGATGTGCGAGGCGGACTTCCTGTGGCGGTCGACGTTCTCCGACCTGTTCGTGCCGTACGCGGGCATCCCGGGCCGCAGTACGCTCCCCGGGGACACGCTCGCCGAGGAGCTGGACCTGCTGGACAAGCTGACGGACGAGCAGTTCGTGGACGCGGCCATGGAGTTCACCACCTGCGCGACCTCCTACAGCACGGGCGGACCAGGCCCGCTCACCGACGCCGGGATCCGGCAGCGCGCCCTGGAGCAGGCAGCCGCGCGCGGTCCACGTCAACTGGCTTTCACCGAGCGGCTGTTGGCCGACCCGCCGCGGACCAGGGCCTGGCTGCGGCAGTTCCTGGAGGACTGCGACGAGGCGTTCTTCGCGGAGACCTGGTCCCGGATGCACCACCAACTCGCCACCGACGCCCGCCACAAGACGGATCTCCTGCACCGCAAGGGCCTGGCGGAGGCGCTGACGTCGATATCCAGCGCGGTGACCCTCGACGAGAGCGCCACCCGCATCACGGTCGACAAGCTCGGCACCGGCCGTACGGCGACCCAGGACGGCGGCCTCCTCCTGGTGCCCACGACCCTGGGCTGGCCGCATCTGACGGTCCTCTACCGGTACGGCTGGCAGCCCGTCGTGCACTACCCCGTGCACAACACCCCGAAGCTCGCCGCGCCGACCTCCCTGGAGCAGCTGACCCTGCGGATGACCGCCCTGTCCCACCCGGTCCGCATGCGCCTGTGCCGCAGCCTGGCCCGCAGCGCGTTCACCACGAGCGAGCTGACCCAGGTGCACGGCATGACCGCCCCCGAGATATCCCGCCACCTCGGCGTCCTGAAGAAGGCCGGCCTGATCACCACCCGCCGCCGCGGCCGCTACGTCCTGCACCAGCTGGACGTCACGATGGTGGCCCGCCTGGGCAGCGACTTCCTGGAGGGCATCCTCAGGTAACCGACCAACCGAGCAGCTAACCGACCTACCGACCAGCTAACCCCGGGCAGCCGGCCCTCAGCCGTGCCCGCCGGCCCGCACCAGCCCCGTCTCGTACGCCAGGACGACGACCTGCACCCGGTCCCGCAGGCCGAGCTTGGTCAGGATGCGGCCGACATGGGTCTTCACGGTCGCCTCGGACAGCACCAGGCGGGCCGCGATCTCGCCGTTGGACAGACCCTGGGCGACGAGGATCATGACCTCGCGCTCGCGCTCGGTGAGCCGCTCCAGCTCCTTGTGCTGGGGCTCCTTCCCGGTGGCGGGCAGCATCGGGGCGAAGCGATCCAGGAGGCGGCGGGTCGTCGAGGGCGCCACCACGGCGTCGCCGCTGTGCACGGAGCGGATCGCGGTGAGCAGCTCGCCCGGCGGCACGTCCTTGAGCATGAAGCCGGAGGCACCGGCCTTCAGCCCGGAGAAGGCGTACTCGTCGAGGTCGAAGGTGGTCAGGATCAGCACCTTCGGCGGGTTCTCGCCCTGGCAGATGCGGCGGGTGGTCTCCACGCCGTCCAGCTTCGGCATACGGACGTCCATCAGCACCACGTCGACCGCGGTCGCCGCCAGCACCTGAAGGGCCTCGACGCCGTCGCCCGCCTCCGCGACGACCTCCATGTCCGGCTGGGCGGCGAGCACCATCCGGAACCCGGTGCGCAGCAGCACCTGGTCGTCGACGAGCATCACGCGGATCGCCATCGGGTCCTCTTCCGTTCCGTCAACAGGATCGTTCAACAATTGGCTCAACAAGTCGTTCGACGACCGGTCGTTCAACAGGTCGTTCAACAATTCCTTACAGGTGTCACTGCCCGGCGTACGAAAGATCAGTGCGCGGGTTTCAGTGGCAGCAGCGCACTGATACGGAAGCCGCCACCGGGCCGCGGTCCCGCGTCCAGCGTTCCCCCGACCATGCCCACCCGCTCACGCATACCGATCAGACCATGCCCCTGGCCGTCGGCGCCGCCCTCCTCGTACAGCTCGTGCGGGGCTCCCTTGCCGTCGTCCTCGACGAGCAACCCGAGGCCGTCGTCGAAGTAGACCAGCCGCACACTGGCGCCCGTGTTCGGGCCGCCGTGCTTGCGGGTGTTGGTGAGCGCCTCCTGGACGATCCGGTACGCCGTCAGCTCGACGCCGCTGGGCAGCGGGCGCGGGGTGCCCTCGACCTTGAAGTCGACGGGCAGTCCGGACGTACGGCACTGCTCGACCAGGTCGTCGATCTGCTCGACGTCCGGCTGCGGCACGTACTCGCCGGCCTCCTTGTGCTCGCCGGTGCGCAGCACGCCCAGCAGACGGCGCATCTCCGCGAGGGCCTGGCGGCCGGTGGAGGAGATCGTCTCCAGGGCCTTCTTCGCCTGGTCCGGCGCCGAGTCGAGGACATAGGCGGCGCCGTCGGCCTGGACCACCATCACCGACACGTTGTGCGCGACCACGTCGTGCAGCTCGCGGGCGATCCGGGCACGCTCGGCGGCGACCGCGACCTTCGCCTGCGCCTCGCGCTCCTTCTCCAGCCGGGCGGCGCGCTCCTCCAGCTGCGCGAAGTACGCGCGCCGGGTGCGCATCGAGTCGCCGAGCACCCAGGCCAGTGCGAACGGCACCGTCTGGAAGATCGCCAGCGCGACCAGCCCGGCGGAACTGGTGTGCTCCTGGGGCCAGCGGATCTGCGCGAGGGTCGCCGCGGACAGACCGGAGGCCAGGGCGAAGCGGGAGGCCCAGCGGGCGCCGACCGCGGCGACCGTGTAGACGATCACCAGCATGGCGAAGTCGGCCACCACGGGCTCGATGTCGAGGACCAGTTGCGCGAGGCCCGTCGCCCCGGCCAGGACGAGCATCTTCTCCGGCCAGCGGCGGCGCAGCGCGATCGCCACACACATGACGGCGGAAGCCGCGATCGCCCCGGCGGCCGTCCCGTGCCGGCCCGACGCATAGCTGGTACTCGCGATGCTCACGCCGCTCAGCCCCAGCAGGAAGACAGCCCAGAAGGTGTCGACCCATGTCGGGTGTCTGCGGAGGAAGTCGTAGAGGCGCTGCACGTAACCCAGCGTAGGGATGCGTGCGGTGTGCCGGGGTCAACCGGAGGATCGATCCGTATACGCCCCGCGTACTCCCCAAGGTGGAGGCCCCGTTGTCCTCTGCACTTAGTCTGACCACGTGACGGAAGACACCACGGGCCGGTGGCGCGGCTGGCGGACGGCGGCCGAGGAGGCCCTGTACGGGCCCGAGGGCTTCTACCGCAGACCCGAGGGACCCGCCGGACACTTCCGTACGTCGGTGCACGCGTCGACGCTCTTCGCGGGCGCCGTGGCGCGGCTGCTGTGCCGGGTGGACGAGGCGCTGGACCGACCACCCGAACTCGGCTTCGTGGACCTGGCCGCCGGCCGCGGTGAACTGGTGACCGGCGTGCTCGCCGCGCTGCCCGCCGAAGTGACCGCACGCGTGCGTGCGTACGCCGTCGAGATCGCCGACCGCCCCGTAGGACTCGATCCCCGTGTCGAGTGGCTGACCGAGCCCCCGAAGGGGATCACCGGGCTGCTGTTCGCGAACGAGTGGCTGGACAACGTGCCCGTGGAGGTCGCCGAGGTGGACTCCACCGGCGTACCGCGACTCGTGCTCGTACGGCAGGACGGGACCGAGCGGCTCGGGGAGCCGGTGGCCGGTACGGATGCCGAGTGGCTCGCGCGGTGGTGGCCGCTGGCGCCGGAGGAGGGGCTGCGTGCCGAGATCGGCCTCCCCAGGGACACGGCCTGGGCCTCCGCCGTCGCCTGCGTCGACCGGGGACTCGCGATCGCCGTCGACTACACGCACACCAGGGACACCCGCCCCCCGTTCGGCACGCTCACGGGTTTCCGCGAGGGCCGCGAGACGGCACCCGTACCGGACGGCTCCTGCGACGTCACGGCACACGTGGCACTGGACGCCTGCGCGCAAGCGGGCGCTACGGCGACCACGCCGGCGGGCGCGCTCCCCAGGGCACGCCTGCTCACGCAACGCGCCGCCCTGCGCGCCCTCGGCATCACAGGCGCGCGCCCCCCGCTCACGCTGGCCTCCACCGACCCGACGGCGTACGTCCGCGCCCTCGCGGGCGCCGGCGAGGCGGCCGAACTCACCGCGACCGGCGGACTCGGCGACTTCGGCTGGCTCGTGCGGTCGGTTGGAATTCCGGACCCGCTCGACGAGCCGTGACTCGCCAAAACAGTGAACAGCCCCTACTGGGCCCCTACTTGTCGATGTCCCCGACTACTTGTCGATGTCCCCGACCACGAAGAACAACGACCCCAGGATCGCCACCATGTCCGCCACCAGCGTCCCCGGCAGCAGCAC
Organism: Streptomyces prunicolor NBRC 13075; assembly: GCF_000367365.1. Lineage (GTDB taxonomy): Bacteria > Actinomycetota > Actinomycetes > Streptomycetales > Streptomycetaceae > Streptomyces > Streptomyces prunicolor. The sequence continues at coordinate 23,166 of NZ_BARF01000127.1, forward strand.
CGCGAGCGCCTGGATGTTGTTGTAGGACGCCGAGCGCAGCTTCAGCCGGTACGGGGTCTTCTCGCCCTTGCTGACGAGGTAGTAGCCGTTGATGCCGAGCGGGTTCTCGGTCCATGCGTACGTGTGCCCCTCGGGCGCCTTCAGGACCTTCGGGAGCCGCTGGTTGATCGGCCCGGGCTCCAGTCCGGCGAGCCGGTCGAGGCAGGCGTCCGCGAGGTCGAGCGCGTTGTGGGTCTGCTCCAGGAGCACCTCGAAGCGGGCGAGGCAGTCTCCCTCCTGGCGTGTGACGACCTTCAGGGTGTCCTGGAGTTCGCCGTACGCGAGGTACGGCTCGTCGCGCCGCAGGTCGAAGTCGACGCCCGAGGCGCGCGCGATGGGCCCGCTCACTCCGTAGGCGTGCACGGCCTCCGCCGACAGCTCGCCCACCCCACGCGTGCGGCCCCGGAAGATCTCGTTGCCGAGCACCAGGTCGTCGAAGCGGTCCATCCGGGAGCGCACCGCGGCGACGGCCTCACGCGCGCGTGCCGTCCAGCCCAACGGGACGTCCTCCTTGAGGCCGCCCACGCGGTTGAACATGTAGTGCATGCGCCCGCCGGAAACCTCCTCCATGACGTTCTGGAGGACCTCGCGCTCCCGGAACGCGTAGAACACCGGGGTGATGCCGCCGAGTTCGAGGGGGTACGACCCCAGGAACATCAGGTGGTTGAGCACCCGGTTCAGCTCGGCGAGCAGCGTGCGCGTCCACACCGCGCGCGGGGGCACCTCCATGCCGAGCATGCGCTCCACCGCGAGGACGACGCCCAGCTCGTTCGAGAAGGCCGACAGCCAGTCGTGGCGGTTGGCGAGCATGATGATCTGGCGGTAGTCGCGCGCCTCGAAGAGCTTCTCGGCGCCGCGGTGCATATAGCCGATCACCGGCTCCGCGTGCTGGATGCGCTCGCCGTCCAGGACGAGCCGCAGCCGCAGCACACCGTGCGTGGAGGGGTGCTGGGGGCCGATGTTGAGCACCATGTCGGTGCTCTCCGCGGCGCCGCCGATCCCGACCATGGTCTCCGTCGTGGGAGTCATGGACACAGTCTCTCGTACGTACGCTTGCGGCATGGAAACGGGGACTGCCACGCAGGACGACGCGGCGCGCGAGCCGGTGTGGACCGGGCTGCCGCCGGGGCTGCTGAAGATGCGACGGCTGTTGCTGGTGGTGTGGCTGGGGCTGCTGACCGTGGTCCTGGGCGTGCTCCTGAACCTGTTCGCGGGGCCCGCCTGGGCGGCGTTCGCGCTGCTGCCGCTCGCCCTCATCGCGTGGGGCTGGGTGCTGCTGGGCCGCAACTGGCGCTCCTGGAGGTACGCCGAGCGCGCCGACGACCTGCTGATCAGCAGGGGTGTGCTGTGGCACCACGAGACGATCGTGCCGTACGGGCGGATGCAGCTCGTGGAGGTGACCTCGGGGCCCGTGGAGCGGCACTTCGGGCTGGCCAGCGTGCAGTTGCACACGGCGGCCGCGGCGACCGACGCGACCATCCCGGGGCTCGTCCCGGCCGAGGCCGAACGGCTGCGCGACCGGCTCACCGAGCTGGGCGAGGCCCGATCGGCGGGGCTGTGACGACGCCGGGCGCCGACAAGGACGTACCCGAGGCGATCGAGGGCATCGAGGCCACCGAGGTCGTACGGATGCAAGTGCCGCTCGTGGAGCGGCGGTTGCATCCGGTGACGCCGTTGCGGCGGGCGTGGGCGCCGGTCGCCGTCATCATCGGGTGGGCGGTGCACGACCCCAACCAGGCGCAGGAGCAGCTGACCCGGCTGACCACGGTCACGCTGCTCATCGGGCTCGCCGTGTTCGTCCCGGCCGCCGCTCTGTACGGCTTTCTCACCTGGTGGTTCACGCACTTCGCGGTGACCGACACCGAACTGCGCATCCGTACCGGGCTGTTGTTCCGGCGCACCGCGCACATCCGGCTGGAGCGCATCCAGGCCGTCGACGTGACACAGCCCCTCCTCGCGCGCGTGGCGGGCGTCGCCAAGCTGAAGCTGGACGTCGTAGGGACCGACAAGAAGGACGAACTCGCCTTCCTGGGAGAGGGCGAGGCGCGGGCGCTGCGGGCCGAACTCCTCGCGCGGGCGGCCGGGTTCGCGCCCGAGACCGCGCACGAGGTCGGCGAGGCGCCCTCAAGGCAGCTGCTGCACGTGCCGGCCGGTGTCCTCGCGGTGTCCCTGGTCCTGACCGCCGCCACCTGGGTGTCGCTGGCCGCCGCACTCGTCGTACCGCCACTCCTGTGGTTCGCCACCCACAGCGTGTGGACGGTCCTCGCGACCGCGCTGCCGCTGCTGGGCGCGGCGGGCGCGAGCAGCGTGGGGCGGTTCGTCGGGGAGTACGACTGGACGGTGGGCGAGTCCCCGGACGGGCTGCGCATCGACCACGGGCTGCTGGACCGCACGCACGAGACGGTGCCCCCGGGACGGGTGCAGACCGTGCGGATCGTGGAACCGCTGCTGTGGCGGCGGCGCGGCTGGGTGCGGGTGGAGCTGGACGTGGCCGGGTCGTCCAACTCCGTTCTGGTGCCGGTCGCCCCGCGCGAGATCGCCGAGTCGGTCGTCGCGCGCGTGCTTCCCGGCGTGACCGTGCCGCCACGCGAGGCGCTGTCCCGCCCGCCGCGACGGGCCGGCCGCTGCGTGCCGCTGTGGTGGCGCGGCTACGGCCTCGCGGTCACCGACACGGTGTTCGCGGCCCGGCACGGACTGCTCCGCCGCAGCCTGGCGCTGGTGCCGCACGCGAAGGTGCAGAGCGTACGGCTCACGCAAGGGCCCTGGGAGCGCTTCTGGCGGCTTGCCGAGGTCCATGTGGACACCGGGGCGAACAAGACCGTCACAGCGCGTCTGCGGGACGCGGAGGAGGCCGCGGAGCTGCTCAGGGGGCAGGCCGAGCGGTCACGGACGGGCCGCCGGGACGCCCGCCCGGACCGCTGGATGGCCTGACGTCACGTCAGGACCCGTTCAGGAAGCGGCGCTGCGCAGGCCGTGGAGGTTGATCTGCTCGGTCTCGTCGTGTGCCGTCAGGTCGATGATCTGGCCGACACCGACATCGCGCGACCGCTCGTCGGCGGGCTTGAACTGCCCCTCCGCCTCCGCCTTGTGCACGGCGAGGGCCTCCTGGCCCACGACGTCGGCGAGATCCTCGTTCTGTACGGCGTCCATCGCGGCGGTCGTCGCCCCCTTCTGCATACCGAAGAAGTCGAACCCGCCCTCGATCATCGGCCGCCGTACGGGAGACGCCGGTACGACGGCCACTGCGGTCGGCACGGTGAAGTGCCCCGACGGGTGCGCGGACTGGGGCAGTTGGGCGGACTGCGCGGCCGGGGGAACGGCGGCCGCGTGCTCATGCCCGTCGACCGCCTCGGGCTTCCCCTCCGCCTCGTCCTCCTGCGCGGCCTCCGAGTCGGCACCGCCGCTGTCGGCCGGCACCGGGGCGGGCCGGGCCCGCCCGGTGTCCTTCGACGCGAGGTTCTTGGGCGCAAGGTTCTTGGGCGCAAGGTTCTTCGGCGCGGGGACGTTCGGCTCGGGGTCCTGGGGCTCCGTGTCCTTCGGCGCGGAATCCTGAGGCTCGGGCGCCGGGGTCTCACCGTCGTCGTCGAGCCGGACCAGCGCGGCCTTGGCCCGCAGGAACAGCTTGGACCCCTCCGGGGAGAACACCGTGGACTCCGCGGGCTTCTCCGCGACGGGCTCCTTGACGGCCTCGACCGCCTCGGACTCCTCGTCCTCGGTCTCACCCTCGGCGTCCGTCTCGTCCGCGGAGTCGACCGAAGCAGCCACAGCCTCGGTGTCGTCCGTCGCGACCTCGTCGTCCTGGAGCTCCAGGTCCGCGTGGGCGTCCACGTCCGCCGAGGCGTCGCCGTCGCCGTCCACCGCGACCGGTGGCAACGCGCGCGTGGGTTCCGCGGCCTCTATCTCCAGCAGGCGGCGGCCCTCCAGGGCGCTCGCGCGCTCGGTCTCCGCCGTGGCGTACCGGCGCAGCAGGGCCGCGTGTTCGTTGCGCAGGCCCGCCAGCTCCGTGCGCTTGGCGCGCAGCTTGTGCTCCAGCTTGACGCGGAGTTCGCGCGACTCGTCGAGGTCGGACTCGAGTTCGGCGAGCCGCTCCTCGTAGCGCCATTCGTCGCTCGTACGCGCGCGTATCAGGTCGGCGACCTGCTTGCCCGCCTGTGTGTCCCAGCGGCGCATGAACGCCGCGCCGACGAGCGCGGTCGCGGCGGCGATGGCCGCGACTATGCGCAGCGCGGCCGGTTGCGAGAAGACCCAGGGCCCGAAGGCGCAGACGAGCGACACGCCTGCGATCGCCGAGGGGGGCAACAACCGGTGCAACGGCGGGGAATGGCGGTGACGTCCACGTGGCATGGCCAGAAACTTACCGCGCGTAGGCGAATGATGGTGCCCCGCGCGGTAAAAACACAGTGACCCCTATTCCCTCACACGGGTTCGGCGGTCACTTTCACCCGTCGGAGAGCCGCCCGCCGATCCACTGGAGAGCCGCCGGGATCTCCCGTCGCCAGGTGTTGAAGTTGTGCCCGCCGCTGTCCAGGATGATCGACGCGATACGGGTGGAGTTGTTGGCCCGCACCCGGTCGATGAATTTCAGGGTGTCTTTGTAGTTGTGTTCCCCGATCTTGCTGCTCGTGACGAGCAGTGAGGTGTCGGGCGCGGGCCGGTGCTTGAGGTACCACCACAGGTCCGCCTCGTTGCGCAGCGTCCCGTTCCCCTGGAAGAGGTCGCCCGTGGTGGGGTCGCTCGGCGCCTTGTAGTAGGGCGAGAGGCCCGCGCCCGCCGCGTACACCCCGGGGTGGTGCATCGCGAGTTTCAGGGCGCAGTAACCGCCCGTGGAATCGCCGATGATTCCCCAGCTCCCGGGCTTTTTGCCCACCCTGTAGTGGGCCAGTACGGCATCGGGCAGGTCCTTGGCGAAGAACGACTCGGTCTGCGGCCCGCCGGGGACGTCGACGCACTCCGTGTCGCGCGGCGGCGCCACCGTGGGCCGCATCATCACCAGGATCATCGGCCGCATTCGCCCCTTCTTGGTCAACTCCAGGGCCGTACGCGGGTAGTTCAATTTGTCGACGAGTGCCTTGGCAGTGCCCGGGTACCCCGTGAGGACGACCGTGGCGGGGAATGTGCGCGTGCGGTACCGCGGCTGGAAGTACTCCGGCGGCAGGTAGACGTAGGCGGGGGTGGCGATATGCGTCGTACGGCCCACTATCTCGACCCGCTGCACCTGGCCCACGCTCTGCGGCAGAGAAGCGCCGCCCGGTGCGTCCACCCGCCGGGTCTCGACCACATGGAGCGGTCCGCCGGCGCCCTGGAGCGCCGTGTGGTCGACGACGACGCCCTGGTCGGTCTCCTTGCCGAACAGGTCGGCCCAGCTGGCGTAGAACCCGAAGGCCTGGTTGGCTCCGAGGCCGACCGAGACGAAGAGCGCCAACTGCGTTGCCAGCAGCAGGCCCACGCGTCCGCTGACGGCCCGCCAGTTGCGTCTGGCCAGGCGCGGCCACAGCCATACTGTGCCGATGAACAGCAGCACGGCGCACACGACCGCCAGTACCAGCACTTTCCTGCTCGTGAGTCCCATCAGCTGTCCCCGCCTGCGCTTCCCGCCCATGGCGCACGCAAGTTTCGCGCACGCTTGCCCCGGGCTTTCCTCTGCCTTTGAACCGGCTTTTCGGTAAGGAAGGAACCTCCTTCCTCTAGACACCGTCCTAGAGGGCGCAATGTCGCCGGATGCCCGAATCGGGCCCGGATCCAAGGTCTCTCGCAGAACTACGGGATGCGATGTCTGTCAGGATAGATGGGGAAATGTCGGGTGGGGTTCCGAGCCGTTCAGGCCGAGTCCGGCGCATAGTCCGAGGTCCGCGCCCCGAGGTCGTTCCCACGCTCGTCGCCAGGGCCTGCGCCCTGGTCGGCCTGCTGGACATCGCCGCGGGGGTGTTCCCGCGCTTCCGGCACAGCCGTATGCACACCATGGCGGAGGTGCTGCCGGGCGCGCTCGGCCCCTTCGCCGCGGCGCTCTCGCTCAGCGCCGGCGTGCTGTTGCTGCTCCTGGCGCACGGGCTCAGGCGCCGCAAGCGCCGGGCCTGGCGGGCCGCGGTCGCGCTGCTGCCGGCGGGCGCGGTGGCGCAGTTCGCGTACCGGCACTCGCTCATAGGAGTGGTCATCTCGGCCGCGCTGCTCGCGCCGCTGCTGATGCACCGGGACGAGTTCCGGGCGCTGCCCGACCCGCGCAGCAGGTGGCGCGCGCTCGCCAACTTCGTGCTCATGGGCGCCGGTTCCCTCGTCCTCGGACTGGTCATCGTCAGCGTCCACTCCAAGCGCATGGTCGGCGACCCGAGCCTGGCCGATCGGATTACGCACGTCCTGTACGGCCTGATCGGCTTCGAGGGCCCGGTCGACTACGAGGGCAGCACCTCCTGGACGGTCGCCTTCTCGCTCGGCGCCCTGGGGCTGCTCACCGCCGTGACGACGATCTACCTCGCGTTCCGGCCCGAACACCCGGCCGCGCGCCTCACCCCGGAGGACGAGACGCAGTTGCGTGCCCTCCTGGAGAAGCACGGCCGACGCGACTCGCTCGGTCACTTCGCGCTGCGCCGCGACAAGGCCGTCGTCTTCTCGCCCAGCGGCAAGGCGGCGGTGACGTACCGCGTCGTCTCCGGGGTGATGCTCGCCAGTGGTGACCCGATCGGTGACGTGGAGGCCTGGCCGGGCGCCATCGAGCGGTTCATGGACGAGGCGAAGGCCCACTCCTGGACGCCCGCGGTCATGGGCTGCTCCGAGACGGGTGGCGAGGTGTGGACCCGCGAGACCGGCCTCGACGCCCTCGAACTCGGCGACGAGGCGGTGGTCGACGCGGCGGATTTCTCACTCGCCGGGCGCGCGATGCGCAACGTACGCCAAATGGTGAAGCGCATCGAGCGGGCCGGCTACGAAACCCGGGTACGGCGTGTACGTGACCTCGGCGAGGGCGAGTTGGAGCGGATCCGGCTCGCCGCGGAGGCCTGGCGGGGCACCGACACCGAGCGCGGCTTCTCCATGGCGCTCGGCCGTATCGGCGACCCGGAGGACGGCGACTGCTTCATCGCCACCGCCCACAAGGCGGACGAACAGCCGGGCGAGTACGGCGACTTGAAGGCGATCCTGCACTTCGTGCCCTGGGGCACGGACGGCATGTCCCTGGACCTGATGCGCCGCGACCGCGCGGCGGACCCGGGAATGAACGAGCTACTGATCGTGGCCTCCCTCCAGGCGGCACCGAAGCTCGGCATCACGCGCGTGTCGCTCAACTTCGCCATGTTCCGCGCGGCACTCGCGCGGGGCGAGAAGATCGGCGCGGGCCCGGTACTGCGCGCCTGGCGCGGACTGCTGGTCTTCCTGTCCCGCTGGTTCCAGATCGAGTCCCTGTACAAGTTCAACGCGAAGTTCCAGCCCCGCTGGGAACCCCGCTTCGTCGTCTACCGCGCCTCGGGCGACCTCCCCCGCATCGGCTTCGCCGCGATGCAGGCAGAGGGCTTCGTCAACCTCGCCCTCCCCCTGCCCCGCTTCCTCCGCCGCCGCACGGCCACGGCCCCGGCCTGCACCCACGGCCTGGCAGAACGGGACGCACGCGCGGCCTGACCAACGGCCCCGTTCCGGGCGGAAACCTCAGCTCCGGCTGGGGGTACCGCCCGGGCCGGGCCGGGCCGGAGGTCCCCACCCGCCCGACCCGGAGGCCTTCACCCGGACCACGGGGCGCTACGGCGACGGACACGCTCCGGTCCGCCAAAGGTCGCGCCGGACGACCACGGCAAAGGCCGACGCCCGCCGACAGGCGCTCCAAGGTCGCAAGCACGTACGGCACAGCCGAGCACCACCACCGCCAAGACGGGCCGCCACCGAACGGTCCACGGCCGAGCGCCCACTCACCGGCTCCCGCACCCCTCCCCCTGCCGACCAGCCCCCTTCCACCCGGCCCGCAGGGCCATACCCCCTCGCTCTGGGCCTAGGCTGAACGTATGAGCAAGCAGAGCGGACGCGCGCGCGTCACGGGTCTTCCGGAGTGGGACCGGTGCGCGGTCATGGGAGTCGTGAACGTCACCCCCGACTCCTTCTCCGACGGCGGCCGCTTCTTCGACACCACGGCCGCCGTCAAGCGCGGCCTGGACCTGGTCACCGAGGGCGCCGACCTGGTGGACGTCGGCGGTGAGTCCACCCGCCCCGGCGCCTCCCGCGTCGACGAGGCCGAGGAACTCAAGCGCGTCATCCCCGTAGTGCGCGGCCTCGCCTCCGAGGGCGTCACCGTCTCCGTCGACACCATGCGCGCCTCCGTCGCCGAGCGGGCCCTCGCCGCCGGCGCCGCCCTCGTCAACGACGTCAGCGGCGGCCTCGCCGACCCCGCGATGATCCCGGTCGTCGCCGCCTCGGACGCCCCCTTCGTGGTCATGCACTGGCGCGGCTTCCTGGAGGGCGGCAACGTCAAGGGCGTCTACGACGACGTCGTCACCGAGGTCGTCGACGAACTGCACGCACGCGTGGAGGCCGTTCTGGCCGGCGGTGTCGCCCCCGACCGCGTCGTCGTCGACCCGGGCCTCGGCTTCTCCAAGGACGCCGAGCACGACCTCGTCCTCCTGGCCCACCTCGACCGCCTGCTCGCCCTCGGCCACCCCCTCCTGGTCGCCGCCTCCCGCAAACGGTTCCTCGGCCGCGTCCTCGCGGGCCCCGAGGGAGCGCCCCCGCCCGCGCGCGAGCGCGACGCCGCCACGGCCGCCGTCTCCGCGCTCGCCGCGCACGCCGGCGCGTGGGCGGTGCGCGTCCACGAGGTCCGCGCCACCGCCGACGCCGTACGCGTCGCCCGCGCCGTCGAGGGAGCGCGCGCCCCCGGCGCCCGACCTGCCGCGCACACCAACTCCGAGGCCGCCCTGTGACCGCCCCGCACACCGACGTCGAGCAGGTGGAACTCGCCAACACCGCGTTCTACGAGACCCTGGAGCGCGGCGACTTCGACGAACTGTCCGCGCTCTGGCTGACCCCAGCCGACCTCGGCGTCGACGAGGAGTACCACGACCCGGCGGACAGCGGCGTGATCTCCTGCGTGCACCCGGGCTGGCCGGTGCTGACCGGCCGCGGCGAGGTTCTCAGGTCGTACGCGCTGATCATGGCGAACACCGAGTACATCCAGTTCTTCCTCACCGACGTGCACGTCTCGGTGACCGGCGACACCGCGCTGGTCACCTGCACGGAGAACATCCTCAGCGGCGGCCCCTCCCCCGACGACAGCGACGAACTGGGCCCACTGGTCGGCCAGCTCGTGGTCGCCACGAACGTGTTCCGGCGCACCCCCGAGGGCTGGAAGCTCTGGTCGCACCACGCGTCCCCCGTTCTGGCCGAAAACGACGAGGACGAGGGCGAGGACACCCCCACCTGAGTGGGTAGGCGCCCCCCGAGGAGAACCCGCCCGACACCCTTCGGCCGCCCTTCCGCCCCCGTTCGGGTCCCGTCGCAACCCGTCGGGACCAAGAAGTGGTTGGAATCACGAACCCCGGGGTAGGGGCGGCTACCGACCCATGAGCCACCGGGTTCCCCAGAGGAAACGCACGATGAATCCTCCGGCCCCGGACAGTGCCCGCGTCCTCGTGGCCCGGCATTGTCAGTGCCCGCAGGTAGATTCGTTCGAGGCCGGGGTACCGCCCGCACACGGTACGAACCAGCCACCACCGACGATTGCAGGAGTGATTCGCGTGGATCGTGTCGCGCTGAGCGGCCTGAAGGCCCGCGGGCACCACGGCGTGTTCCCCAAGGAGCGCGAAGAGGGCCAGACCTTCATCGTGGACCTCGTCCTGGGCCTGGACACCCGGCCGGCCGCCGCCGACGACGACCTGACGAAGACCGTGCACTACGGCATCGTGGCCGAAGAGGTCGTGGCCGTCGTCCAGGGCGAGCCCGTCAACCTCATCGAGACCCTCGCCGAGCGCATCGCGCAGACCTGCCTGAAGCACGAAGGGGTCGAGGAGGTCGAGGTCCGCGTCCACAAGCCGGACGCCCCGATCACCGTCCCCTTCGACGACGTGACCGTCACCATCACCCGGAGCCGAGTATGACCTTCTCGTTCACCGAGGGTCACAGCGACCCGACCGTCCAGCCGGTGCCCGCCTCCGTGGTGCAGCAGGTGGACGCCGCCGACACCACGCTCAGCAACCCGAGGCGCGCCGTGATCTCCATCGGCGCGAACCTGGGCAACCGCCTGGAGACCCTCCAGGGAGCCATCGACGCCCTGGAGGACACCCCCGGGGTCCGCATCAAGGCCGTATCGCCGGTCTACGAGACGGAGCCGTGGGGCGTCGACCCCGGCAGCCAGCCCTCGTACTTCAACGCGGTCGTCGTCCTCAAGACCACCCTGCCCCCGTCCTCCCTGCTGGAGCGGGCACACGCGGTCGAGGAGGCCTTCCACCGGGTCCGCGAGGAGCGCTGGGGAGCGCGCACGATCGACGTCGACATCGTCGCGTACGCCGACGTCGTCTCGGACGACCCGGTCCTGACGCTCCCCCACCCGCGCGCCCACGAGCGGGCCTTCGTGCTCGCCCCATGGCACGACGTGGAACCCGAGGCGCAGTTGCCCGGCCGCGGCCCGGTGGCCACTCTCCTCGACACCGTCACACGTGACGGCGTAGCGCCCCGCAAGGATCTGGAACTCCGGCTGCCCGAGTAGTCGTTAAGGTCGAGACGACCACTACGCCCGGACTGGGCACGGGGAGCTGAAGGAACACCGTGAGAGAGCTGCGGATCAGGGTGCTGGCCGGCGTGTTCGTGATCGCCGGAGTGCTGTCCTGGGCGGGGGCCCGGCTGTGGAGCGCGGTGGGGACCCTGCCGAGCGTCCCGCTGGCCGCGCCCATCGTCCTCGCCGTGATCGCCGTGGTCCTGCTGGCCACGGCGCTCTCCCTGCGCGCCCGCCTCAAGGCCCAGCGCGAGCGCCGCCCCGGCGCCAAGGGCGTCGACCCCCTGATGGCCGCCCGCGCGGTCGTCTTCGGCCAGTCCAGCGCCCTGGTGGCCGCCCTCGTCGCCGGCATGTACGGCGGCACGGGCGCCTACCTCCTGGAGTCCCTGGACATCCCCGCCCGCCGCGACCAGGCCATCTACGCCGGCTTCTCGGTCCTGGCAGGCATCGCGGTAATAGCGGCCGCGATCTTCTTGGAGCGCGTCTGCAAGCTCCCGGAGGACGACGACAACAATGCGGCAGGGGCAACCCCGGTCACCTGAGAGTGCCCTCAAGCGAGGGCGCCCCAAAGGGGCGCGGGGCAGTGTCGATTTGCGGCTGCGCCGCGTGGGCGCGACCAGCCACGGTGCCGGAGCGACCCCGGTCACCTGAGCGCCCTGAAGGGGCGCGGGGAACTGCGCGCCCAGCCACAACGGACCCGCACCCGACAGACGACCCGCCCGGTCCTTCCAGCGAAGCGAACCGTCAGCGAGCCATGATCAGACTCATCGCCTCGTTACGAGTAGCCGGATCCCGCAACTGCCCCCGCACCGCAGACGTGATGGTCTTGGCGCCAGGCTTCCGCACCCCCCGCATCGACATGCACATGTGCTCGCACTCAACAACGACGATGACACCGCGCGGCTCCAGAATCTCCATCAGGGAGTCCGCGACCTGCGTGGTCAGCCGTTCCTGCACCTGCGGCCGCCGCGCATAGACATCCACCAACCGAGCCAGCTTCGACAACCCGGTGATCTTCCCGTCGGCGGACGGGATGTACCCGACATGGGCGACACCCACGAACGGCACCAGATGGTGCTCACAGTTGCTGAGCACCTCGATGTCCTTCACCAGGACCATCTCGTCGTGCCCCAGATCGAACGTCGTCGTCAGCACATCCTCGGGCTTCTGCCACAACCCCGCGAATATCTCCTTGTACGCCCGCGCCACCCGCGCCGGCGTCTCCCTGAGCCCCTCCCGGTCCGGGTCCTCCCCGACCGCGATCAGCAGTTCGCGTACGGCGTTCTCGGCGCGCTTCTCGTCGAAGACGCCGATCTCTCCCTCGCCGTCCAGCGTCACGGGGTCGGTCATGTCGGTGCCTCGTTCCTGTGCGGGTCGCGCGTGTGCGGACACACGCCTCAGTTGCGGGCATATGGAAAAGCCGCGCCCCCCAGGCTAAATCCAGGGGGGCGCGGCTTCCATTTCGAGCCGTGTGAGACGCGCGTCAGTTCTCGGGGCGCTCCTCCGGGGCCTTCTCCAGCGTGGGAGAGGACTCGGCGGTCGCACCGGCGGTGATCGCGGGACCCGCGCCGTTCGAACCGTTCGTCAGTGAGAGCTCCTTGGGGGAGAGCACCGGCGGGCGGGTGGACGGCGTACGGCGGGAGGAGCCGGTCCAGGAGGGACGGGCCGGACGCCGGATGATCGGAGTGAAGACCTCGGCGATCTGCTCCTTGTTCAGCGTTTCCTTCTCCAGCAGCTGGAGCACGAGCGCGTCGAGCACGTCACGGTTCTCGACCAGGATCTCCCAGGCCTCGTTGTGCGCGTTCTCGATGAGCTTCTTGACCTCTTCGTCGACGAGCGCGGCGACCTCTTCCGAGTAGTCACGCGGGTGCGACATCTCCCGGCCCAGGAAGGGCTCGGTGTTGTCGCCGCCGAACTTGATCGCGCCGAGGCGCTCGGTCATGCCGTACTGCGTGACCATCGCGCGGGCCGTCGCGGTGGCCTTCTCGATGTCGTTCGCGGCGCCCGTGGTCGGGTCGTGGAAGACCAGTTCCTCGGCCGCGCGACCGCCCAGCATGTAGGCCAGCTGGTCGAGCATCTCGTTGCGCGTGGTCGAGTACTTGTCCTCTTCCGGCAGGACCATGGTGTAGCCCAGAGCACGGCCTCGGGAGAGGATCGTGATCTTGTGCACCGGGTCGGAGTTGGGAGAAGCCGCCGCGACCAGGGCGTGTCCGCCCTCGTGGTACGCGGTGATCTTCTTCTCCTTGTCCGACATGATCCGGGTCCGCTTCTGCGGGCCCGCGACCACACGGTCGATCGCCTCGTCCAGCATGAAGTTGTCGATCAGCTTGCGGTTGCCTCGGGCGGTGAGCAGGGCGGCCTCGTTGAGGACGTTGCTCAGGTCCGCGCCGGTGAAGCCCGGCGTACGGCGCGCGACGGCCGACAGATCGACGTCCGGTGCGACCGGCTTGCCCTTCTGGTGAACTTTGAGGATCTCCAGACGGCCCTGCATGTCCGGGCGGTCGACCGCGATCTGGCGGTCGAAGCGGCCGGGGCGCAGGAGGGCCGGGTCGAGGATGTCGGGCCGGTTCGTCGCGGCGATGAGGATCACGCCGCCCTTGACGTCGAAGCCGTCCATCTCGACGAGCAGCTGGTTCAGCGTCTGCTCGCGCTCGTCGTGTCCACCGCCGAGGCCGGCGCCGCGATGGCGGCCGACCGCGTCGATCTCGTCGACGAAGACGATCGCCGGGGCGTTCGCCTTGGCCTGCTCGAACAGGTCACGGACTCGGGAGGCACCGACACCGACGAACATCTCGACGAAGTCGGAACCGGAGATCGAGTAGAAGGGCACCCCGGCCTCGCCTGCGACGGCGCGCGCCAGCAGGGTCTTGCCGGTGCCGGGAGGGCCGTACAGGAGTACGCCCTTGGGGATCTTCGCGCCGACGGCCTGGAACTTCGCCGGCTCCTGGAGGAACTCCTTGATCTCGTGCAGTTCCTCGACGGCCTCGTCGGAGCCCGCGACGTCCGCGAACGTCGTCTTCGGGGTGTCCTTGGTGATGAGCTTGGCCTTGGACTTCCCGAAGTTCATGACTCGGGAGCCGCCGCCCTGCATCTGGTTCATCAGGAACAGGAAGACGACCACGATGAGGACGAAGGGGAGCAGGGACAACAGAATCCCGACGAAAGCGTTCTGCTTCGTCGGAGAGACCGTGTAACCGTCCGGAATCTGCTTGTCCTGGAACTTGGTCTGCAGCGTGGCCGCGAGGTCCACGCCTTGATCGCCGATGTAGCTCGCCTGGATCTTGGAGCTGCCGTCGACCTTTACGCCGTCCTTGAGCGTGGCCTTGACAGTCTGCTCGTCGCCGGTGGTGATCTTGGCCGACTCGACCTTGTTGTCATTGATCGCCTGGACGATCTGGCCGGTGTCCACCGTCTTGTAGCCGCCGGACGAGCCGACGACCTGCATCAACACGACCACGGCAAGGACGGCCAGCACGATCCACATGACCGGCCCACGGAAGTATCGCTTCACGTCCATCCATACGGAGCGAGAACGCTCCGTCCCTCCTGCCATAGTGAGTTTGATAAAGACAGTTCTTCTGACCGTACCCCAGCCATGTTGCCCGAAGTCTCACGGGACGGCTGGGAGACGCGTCTGCATGCTCCAACGGCGCGAAACCCGCTGGGGTTCCCGATCGTCTTACAGGGCTTGGGCCGAGTGGCTCTAGCCGCCGTAGACGTGCGGCGCGAGCGTACCGACGAACGGCAGGTTGCGGTACTTCTCCGCGTAGTCGAGGCCGTATCCGACGACGAACTCGTTCGGGATGTCGAAGCCGACCCACTCCACGTCGATGGCGACCTTGGCCGCCTCCGGCTTGCGCAGCAGGGTGCAGATCTTCAACGAGTCGGGCTCACGCGAGCCGAGGTTGGAGATCAGCCAGGACAGCGTCAGACCGGAGTCGATGATGTCCTCGACGATGAGGACGTGCTTGCCCTTGATGTCGGTGTCGAGGTCCTTGAGGATCCGCACGACACCGGAGGACTGTGTGCCCGCGCCGTACGACGACACGGCCATCCAGTCCATGGTGACGGGGGTGGACAGCGCCCGGGCGAGGTCCGCCATGACCATCACCGCGCCCTTGAGGACGCCGACGATCAGCAGATCCTTGCCCGCGTACTCCGCGTCGATCTTCGCGGCGAGCTCCACGAGCTTCGCGTCGATCTCTTCCTTGGTGATGAGCACCGACTGGAGGTCGTCACCCATGTCTTTCGCGTCCACCCGCATCACTTTCGGTCGTCCAACCGGCTACTACCTGGCCCCTCCCCCGGAGGCCCGGAGGGGGTGTCGATTCAGCCTTGCCGAATCACCAGTCTGCCACCCTGGCGCTGGGCGACGACCTTGCCCGGGAGATTGATGGCTCCCTGACCGCGCCAGCCGGTGATCAGGCGGTCGACTTCCTCGATGTGCCGGGCGAACAGCGAACCGGCCGGGGCGCCCGCCTTGATGGCCGCGCGGCGCAGGATGCGGCGGCGCACGGCGGGCGGCAGGGCGTAGAGCTTGGCGCACTCCAGGAGGCCGGTGGCGTCCCGTACGGAGGCCTCGGCCTGGCTGGCCCAGGTGTCGAGGGCGTCGGCGTCGTCCCGGGACAGCTGCGCCGTACGGGCCAGTGCCTCTACGACCCCTTTGCCGAGCGCCTTCTCCAGGGCGGGCAGGCCCTCGTGGCGCAGCCGGGAACGTGTGTACGCGGGGTCGGCGTTGTGCGGGTCGTCCCAGACGGGCAGCGACTGGACCATGCAGGCCTTGCGGGCGGTCTGCCGGTCGAGTTGCAGGAAGGGGCGGCGGTAACGGCCGTCGGCCCCCGAGACCGCGGCCATCCCGGACAGGGAGCGGATGCCCGAGCCGCGGGCGAGGCCCAGCAGGACGGTTTCCGCCTGGTCGTCGCGCGTGTGGCCGAGCAGGACGGCGGCGGCGCCGTGCCGGGCGGCGCAGGCGTCGAGGGCGGCGTAGCGGGCGTCCCGGGCGGCTGCCTCGGGGCCGCCCTCGCGGCCCACGGTCACTGAAGTTGCTTCTACGGGGTCCAGGCCCAGTTCGCGCAGGCGCAGGACGACTTCGTCGGCGCGCAGGTCGGAGCCGGCCTGGAGGCCGTGGTCGACGGTGATGCCGCCGGCCCTGATGCCCAGCTTGGGGGCTTCGAAGGCGAGGGCGGAGGCGAGGGCCATGGAATCGGCGCCGCCGGAGCATGCGACGAGCACGAGCGGCGAGGGCGGGCGCTCGTGCGAGGTGTGCCGGGAGGCGCCGGCGGTCTGCAGGGCCTCGTGGTCGGTGAGGATGTCGTGGAGGACGCGGCGGACCGCCAGGCGTATCGCCGCGACCGCAGGATGGGGACCCATGTCCGGTTCCCTTCATGAAGTTTTCGGGGGGTTGGCCCGAGGTTCGGTCACTCAGAGTGTGTAGATGGTGACAGAACCGGGGCGTTCCCCGAGCATCGCACGCCTACCCATCGCTCACGGTCCCTCGGACGGGTGATTGCAGGGGCGTTCGCCTGCCGTCGGCCGAATCCGTTTCACCACATCCGCGACCGGTTCACGACTCGGCCTTGCGATGCACCCGCGCGACCCAGTCCGCCGGTTTGGCGATCTCCGTCTTCGTAGGCAACGTGTTCGGGGAGGTCCACACGCGGTTGAAGCCGTCCATGCCCACCTGTTCGACGACCGCGCGTACGAACCGCTCGCCGTCCCGGTACTGCCGCAGCTTGGCGTCGAGGCCGAGCAGCTTGCGCAGCGCCGAGTCCAGCCGGGAGGCGCCCTTCGCGCGGCGCTGCTGGAACTTCTCGCGGATCTCCGCGACGCTCGGCACCACGTCCGGGCCGACGCCGTCCATCACGAAGTCGGCGTGCCCCTCCAGGAGGGACATCACGGCGGTGAGCCGCCCGAGGATCTCCCGCTGCGCGGGAGTCTGCACGATCTCCACGAGGGAGCGGCCCTCGTCGTCCTCCTCGCCCTCGGGCCGCCCGCCCGCCAGCGACTGGGCGGCCTCCCGGATGCGCTCCAGGACGGTCATGGGGTCGACCTCGGTCTCCCCCAAGAACGACTGGATCTCGCCCTCCAGGTGGTCACGCAGCCAGGGCACGGCCGTGAACTGCGTGCGGTGCGTCTCCTCGTGCAGGCACACCCACAGGCGGAAGTCGTGCGGTTCTACGTCGAGTTCGCGCTCCACGTGCACGATGTTCGGCGCGACCAGCAGCAGCCGCCCGCCCTTCGCACCCGCCGGCAACTCGCGGGACGCCGGGGCGAACGTCTCGTACTGCCCGAGCACACGCGAGGACAGGAACGACAGCAGCATGCCCAGCTCGACGCCGGTCACCTTGCCGCCGACCGCGCCGAAAACGGCGCCCCCTGGAGTGTTGCTGCGCCGCTCCTGCATCTTGTCGAGCAGCGGCTTGAGGACCTCCCGGAACCCGGCGACGTTCGCCCGCACCCAGCCGGGGCGGTCGACGACCAGGATCGGGGTGTCGTGGATGTCGTCCGTACCCATCCGGGTGAAACCCCGGACGTGTTGCTCCGAGGCCTTCGCATGCCGGCGCAGCTCCGCGACGACGGCCCGGGCCTCGTCACGGCTCACCTCGGGGCCCGGCCGCACAAGTCGGGTCGCGGTCGCCACCGCGAGATTCCAGTCGACCATCTCGGCACCACCGATGCTCGTCATGCGTCAACCGTACGTGAGCGCTGCCGCTTGAGGCAGGCCGCGAGCGTCGGTCAGGTGAGCGCCTGTTTGAACAGCACCCGGTTACGAGGTGCAGCCGCAGGCCGCCAACGCCGTTGCCGTGTGGTCCAGGGCCGCCTGGGCCTCCAGGGCGTTCGTCGTGTTGGAGGTCAGGAAGGCGAAGGCCAGGAGTTGGCCGTCTTTGTCCACGACCGTGCCCGCCAGCGTGTTGACGCCCGTCAGGGTGCCCGTCTTGGCCCGCACCACCCCCGCCGCGCCTGTCGCGTCCGTGTAGCGGGTCGTCAGGGTGCCGGTGAAGGCGGCGATGGGGAGGCCGGTGAGGACCGGGCGGAGTTCGGGGTGGGCCGGGGAACCGGCCTTGACCAGGAGGGCGGTCAGGAGGTCGGCGGTGAGGCGGTCGTCGCGGTTCAGTCCGCTGCCGTCGTTGAACACGGCGCCCTTGACCGGGAGTTGAAGCTTCGTCAGCTGGGCCTGGATCGCGGCGGCGCCGCCGTCGAAGTCGGCCCGCTTTCCTGTCGCCACGGCGGTCTGGCGGGCCAGTGCCTCCGCGATGTCGTTGTCGCTGTTGGTCAGCATCCGTTCGACGATGTCGGACAGCGGGGGCGAGGAGACCGTGGCGAGGGTGGCGGCGCGGGCGGTCGCCTTGGAGGGGCCCGGGGACGTCGTCCTGATGCCGTGCTTCTTCAGGAAGCCCGCGAACTTCTCGGCCGCGTCCGCCGCCGGGTCCGTCACGCGCAGCACCTGGCCGCTGGACGAGTCGTCCGTACGGCCCTCGTCGGCCATCAGGGCGCTGACCGGGGCGAGGTTCTCGTTGGCCCCGATCGGGTGGAGTTCGGCACCGGAGTACAGGGTCTTGTCGTACGACAGCGTCACCTCGCTCACGCCGCGCTTCTTCAGGGCCGTCGCCGTGCTGTCGGCGAGGGTGCGCAGGCTGGCCCAGCCCTCGGCGTCCTGGTGGGCCGTCAGGGTGGGGTCGCCGCCGCCGACCAGGACGAGTTCCTTGGTGTCGGGCTCCAGGGCGGTGCGGGTGGTGAAGCGGTGGTCGGCGCCCAGGGCGGAGAGGGCGGCCGTCGCGGTGGCGATCTTCGTCGTGGAGGCCGGGGTCAACGCGTCGTCGGCGCCGACTCCGTAGAGGCGCTTTCCGGTCGAAACGTCCACCACGGCGGCCGTGTGGCGGGTGCCGAGCGCCGAGTTGGCCAGGAGGGGGTTCAGGACGTCCGCGAGGGCCGTGCCGGTCGGGGCCGACTTCACCGAGTTGGTCGAGCCGCCGAGGCCGACCAGGACGGATGCGGCGCTGGGGGCGGGGCGGGGTGCCTTGGCGGACGTATCGGAATTACGGCCGTGATCTACGCCACCTGAACGTTCCTGTGCGGCTGCGTAGTCCCGCTCGGCCGTACGCTGACCGGTGGAGTCCCAGGGACCGGCGGCGGTCACCACACCGGCGGCCAGCGCCATTCCGGCGGTGGCGGCGACGGCGGTGAACTGCCAGGTCCTGTTCGGTCGCGGCAACTTCGCGACCTGAGGTGACACGGATCCGACGAGCCGGGCGACCTTCGGTGACACGGCTTGATTGAGCCGCGTGACCTGTGGTCTCACGGCTTCGGTGAGTCGCGCGACCTGGGGCGACACGGCTTGTGTAACCCGTGTGACCTGCGGTTTCACGGATTGTGCGGCCCGCTTGAGACGGGGCCGGACGGCTCGCGCGACCCGCTTCACCTGCGGTCTCGCGGCCTGCCAAGGCCTCAGCTCCGGCACGACCACCAGCCCCTTTCGCGATCACACACCTGCGTGAGGGACACTTAACCACCAGAAACATGTGCTGATCATGGAGGAGCCACCGGTGGAGTTCGACGTCACGATCGAGATCCCGAAGGGTTCGCGGAACAAGTACGAGGTGGACCACGAGACCGGTCGGATCCGCCTGGACCGTCGACTCTTCACCTCGACCAGTTACCCGGCCGACTACGGCTTCGTCGAGAACACTCTCGGCGAGGACGGCGACCCGCTCGACGCGCTGGTCATCCTGGAGGAGCCGACTTTCCCCGGCTGCCTCATCAAGTGCCGCGCGATCGGCATGTTCCGGATGACCGACGAGGCCGGCGGCGACGACAAGCTGCTGTGCGTCCCGGCGTCCGACCCGCGTGTGGAGCACCTGCGTGACATCCACCACGTGTCGGAGTTTGACCGCCTGGAGATCCAGCACTTCTTCGAGGTCTACAAGGACCTGGAGCCCGGCAAGTCGGTCGAGGGTGCCAACTGGGTGGGCCGCGTGGACGCCGAGGCGGAGATCGAGCGCTCGTACAAGCGACTCAAGGAGCAGGGCGGCCACTGAGCCCCCGGCGCACAAACGGGCCGCACGCACACGCGTGCGGCCCGCCCGCCCGTCGCCCGACCACCACCCCTCAACGAGGCGCTACGCGCCGCCCCTCCTGATCGTCTGTGCGCATACTGAGGATCACTGGAGGCGTCGTACAGGGAGTGCCACGGAGTGACGGAAGCGGAGGACCGCAAACCGCAGTCGGACGAGGCCAGGAGCGCCTTCACAGCTCCGGCGGGCGTCGAGGCGGCGGTCATGGCAGCTGACGGGGAGTCGTCCACGACCTCTGAGTTCGCCGTTCCGAGCGGGCTCGACGTGACGCCCGCGCCGGCCGTCGAGGACTCCGAGGGGTCGGCGTTCAATCCGCCCAGCCTCTACAGCGCCCGCAAGGCGCCGCCCGCCTTCACACCGCCGACCGGGATTCCCGTCGTCAGCCTCACCAAGGACGTGCCCTGGCAGGACCGGATGCGCACGATGCTGCGGATGCCGGTGGCCGAACGGCCCGCTCCGGAGCCGGTGCAGAAGCCGGACGACAGCGGTCCCGCCGTACCGCGCGTGCTCGATCTGACGCTCCGCATCGGCGAGTTGCTGCTCGCGGGCGGCGAGGGCGCGGAGGACGTCGAGGCGGCGATGTTCGCGGTCTGCCGCTCCTACGGCCTCGACCGCTGCGAGCCGACCGTCACCTTCACCCTGCTCTCGATCTCTTATCAGCCCTCCCTGGTGGACGATCCGGTGACCGCGTCCCGGACCGTACGGCGCCGGGGCACCGACTACACGCGGCTCGCGGCCGTGTTCCGGCTGGTCCAGGACCTCAGCGATCCGGAAACCGCACTCTCCTTGGAGGACGCCTACCGGCGGCTCGCGGAGATGCGGCGCAACCGGCACCCGTACCCCGGCTGGGTCCTGACCTCCGCCAGCGGGCTGCTCGCCGGTGCCGCCTCCGTGCTCGTCGGCGGTGACGTCATCGTGTTCTTCGCCGCCGTGCTCGGGGCGATGCTCGGCGACCGGCTGGCGTGGCTGTGCGCGGGGCGCGGGCTGCCGGAGTTCTACCAGTTCACGGTCGCCGCGATGCCGCCCGCCGCGATAGGGGTCGCCCTCACGGTCGCCAACGTCGATGTGAAGGCCTCCGCGGTCATCACCGGTGGGCTGTTCGCCCTGCTGCCCGGACGGGCGCTCGTGGCGGGCGTACAGGACGGCCTGACCGGCTTCTACATCACCGCGTCGGCCCGGCTCCTGGAGGTCATGTACTTCTTCGTCGGCATCGTGGCCGGCGTCCTGATCGTCCTGTACTTCGGCGTGAAGCTCGGCGCACAGCTCAACCCCGACGTGGCCCTCGGCAACTCCGACCGGCCGCTGTGGCAGATCGGCGCGTCCGTCCTGCTGTCGCTGACCTTTGCCGTACTGCTCCAGCAGGAACGATCCACCGTGCTCCTGGTGTCCCTCAACGGAGGTGTCGCCTGGTCCGTCTACGGGGCGATGCATTTCGTCGCCGAAATCTCGCCGGTTGCCTCTACGGCCGTTGCGGCCGGGTTGGTCGGGTTGTTCGGGCAGTTGCTGTCGCGGTACCGGTTCGCGTCGGCGTTGCCCTACACGACCGCGGCGATCGGGCCCCTGTTGCCGGGTTCCGCCACCTACTTCGGGCTGTTGGCGATCGCGCAGAACGAGGTCGACAAGGGGTTGGTGTCGTTGGCCACGGCGGCGTCCCTCGCCATGGCCATCGCCATCGGGGTCAATCTGGGGTCGGAGATCTCGCGGCTGTTCTTGCGGATTCCGGGGGCTTCTGCGGGGGCGCGGCGGGCGGCCAAGCGGACTCGGGGGTTCTGAGCGCCTAATAGCTCGGGGCGGGCTGTTTGTGGGCGAGTGCAGGCTCGTTGTGGCTGGTCGCGCCCACGCGGCGGAGCCGCATATCGATACGGCCCCGCGCCCCTTAAGGGCGTGCAGCTAGGCCTGTGGGTAGCCCTGGCCTTGGCCCTGGTTGTCGTACGGCGGGTACTGCTGATTGCCGTACTGCTGGTTGCCGTACGGCTGTTGCTGCTGCGGCTGGTACGTCTGCTGGGGGTACGGCTGCTGCTGTTGGGGCTGGGCGTAGTACTGGTCGTAACCGTTGTTCTGGTCGTAGCCGTTGTTGTGCTGGGGCTGCTGCTGAGGTTGCTGCTGGGGCTCGTCCACGCGGCGGAGTTGGGTCGTCGAGTCGTCCATGATCACGGGGAACGGCTGGGTCGCGGCCGGGTCGCCGGGCTGTTCCTGGTGCTGCTCCTGGGGGTGCTTCTTGGCCTTGGAGCGGGCGCGGAGGAACTCGATGACGATCGGGACGACCGAGATGAGGACGATCAGGATGAGGATCGCTTCGATGTTCTTGTTGACGAAGTCGATGTTGCCGAGCCAGGAGCCGAGCAGGGTCACGCCCGCGCCCCACAGGACGCCGCCGATGACGTTGAACGTGATGAAGGAGCGGTACTTCATGCCGCTGACGCCGGCGATGATCGGCGTGAACGTGCGCACGATGGGCACGAAGCGGGCCAGGACCAGGGACTTGGGGCCGTACTTCTCGAAGAACTCGTGCGCCTTGACCACGTTCTCCTGCTTGAAGAGGCGTGAGTCCGGGCGGTTGAAGAGCGAGGGGCCGACCTTCTTACCGAAGACGTAGCCCGCCTGGTCGCCGAGGATCGCGGCGACGCAGATCAGCGCGACGGCCGCCCACAGCGGGAAGTCGAGGGTGCCCGCGGTGATCAGCAGGCCGCAGGTGAACAGCAGGGAGTCACCCGGCAGGAAGAACCCGATGAGCAGGCCGGACTCCGCGAAGACCACGAGCAGGAGGCCCCAGATTCCGAACCGGTCGAGCATGGTGTTCGGATCGAGCCAGCTCGGGCCGAGGGCGAGCGTCATCACGGTTCCGGGCTCCTGAGGGGTGGAGGGAGGTGCCAGCGTCCAGGTACAGCCGCACAAAGCTATCAACGCGATGTGTCCGTCCCAGGTTCCACCGGTGACTCCAGGATGCACTGTGCAACCCATAGGACAAAGCTGTGAGCCATGGGTATCGAAGAGTACGGCGGCGGCCAGGGGCCGCAGGCCGATGTGCTGGTCGTGACGACGAACGACATCCCCGGGTACCGGGTCGAGCAGGTGATCGGCGAGGTCTTCGGGCTGACCGTGCGCTCACGGCATCTCGGCAGCCAGATCGGCGCCGGTCTGAAGTCGATGGTCGGCGGTGAACTGAAGGGCCTCACCAAGACCCTCGTGCAGACCCGCAACCAGGCCATGGAGCGGCTGATCGAGCAGGCACGCGCGCGTGGGGCCAACGGCGTCCTGGCGTTCCGCTTCGACGTGACCGAGGCGGCGGACGTCGGCACCGAGGTGTGCGCCTACGGGACGGCGGTGGTCCTGGCCCGGGAGTAGCGGCACCCCCGGGCCAGGCTCCTAAGAGGAGCTGTGCCGGGAGGCGTTCGCCAGGATCGCGTCCCTCAGGTGCTCGGCCAGGCCCGGGGCCATCGCGTCGTAGAACGCCTTGAACCGCTCGTCGGAGACGTACATCTCGGCGAGGCAGACGTGCATCTCATAGGGGCACTCGTAGAACCAGCGGTCGATGTGCAGGCGGTGTTCCTCGGCGAGGTCCATCGCCGCGTCGGCGGTGGGGAGTTCGCCGGCGGTCACCAGGGTGGCGTAGCGCTCGCTCCAGGCGTCGACCTCGGCC
This sequence comes from Streptomyces prunicolor NBRC 13075, assembly GCF_000367365.1. Lineage (GTDB taxonomy): Bacteria > Actinomycetota > Actinomycetes > Streptomycetales > Streptomycetaceae > Streptomyces > Streptomyces prunicolor. Next base: position 46,594 of record NZ_BARF01000127.1, read on the forward strand.
TGGAGGCGTTTCCAGTCGGCCTTCGTGTAGCGGGCGGCCCTGCGCTGCGATTCGGCGTAGGCCTCGGTGCCGCCCCAGCGCTGTTCGGCCTCTTCGGCGTACTGCTCGGGGTCCTTGTCGCCGAAGACCTCGAAGCGTTCCTCGGGGGTGAGGTTGATGCCCATAGTGCGTGCCTCCATGGCGTGCTCCACGGCCTCGGCCATCTTCTGCAGCTTCTCGATCCGGGCGGTCAACAGCTCGTGCTGGCGGCGCAGATGCGCGCGCGGGTCCGTCTCCGGGTCGTCGAGCAGGGCCGCGACCTCGTCGAGCGGAAAACCGAGTTCCCGGTAGAACAGGATCTGTTGGAGCCGGTCGAGGTCGGCGTCGCCGTATCGCCGGTGACCCGCGTGGCTGCGCTCGCTCGGGACGAGCAGGCCGATGTCGTCGTAGTGGTGCAACGTGCGCACGGTGACCCCGGCAAACCCGGCGACCTGCCCTACGGAGTAGGAGTCCTGTCCTACGGAGTAGCTCACTTTCCGCTCCCTTCTTGTGTCCGCGCTCCACGCTGAGGCCTCACGCCACGTGAGGTGCAAGCCCCACAAGCCTCACGTCCCTGTAGTGCTCGCCTTCTCAAGATGTTGGGTCCGTTTTGCCCGCTTATGGTGAGCCCGTGGCCCAGGACAGCGCGCAACAGGCACCAGCCGCCCCTACGACCCCGGCGCGCACCCTGCTGCCGTTGATCGTCCCCGCTCTGGTCGTGGGCGTGCTCGCGAGTCTGTTGTTCATCGGGGTCAGCGAGGCGGCCGAACAGCTCCAGCACGTGCTCTGGAAGAACCTCCCCGACGCCCTGGGCATCGGCCGCTACTCGGTCCTCTGGATGCTCGTCATGCTGACGGCCACCGGGATCGTGGTCGGGCTGGTGGTGTGGAAGGTGCCGGGGCATGCCGGTCCCGATCCGGCGACCACCGGCCTGGAGGCCGTACCGCTGCCCCCAGGAGTACTGCCCGGCCTCGTCCTGGCGACCGCGCTGATGCTCGCGGGCGGGCCGAGCCTGGGTCCCGAGAACCCGATCATCGCCGTGAACGTGGGGCTCGCGCTGTGGGTAGGGCGCAGGCTGGCACCAAGGCTGCCGGGCGGGGTGTGGGGGGCACTGGCCGAGTCGGCGACGATCGGGGCGCTGTTCGGGACACCGGTGGCGGCGGCGCTGCTCATCTCGGAGGCGCTGGCCGCGCGGAACACCAAGGGGGCCCTGTGGGACAACGTGTTCGCGCCGCTCGCCGCGGCCGCAGCAGGTGCCATGACGACCACCCTGGTGGCCCATCCGACCTTCGACCTGCATCTGCCCGCGTTCGGCAGGCCCGGCTGGGGCGATCTGCTGGCCGTCCTGGTGCTGGCACCCCTGGCAGCGGCGCTCGGCATGACTGCGGTCTACGTCTTCCCGTACGCCCATGGCGCCTTCTCCCGCCTCAAGCACCCCATGCTGGCGCTGCCGGCCGGTGGACTGGTCCTGGGCCTTCTGGCGGCCGTGGGCGGCCATCTGACGCTCTTCAAGGGGCTGGACGAGGTCGGGGAGCTGGCGGCCGATCCCGAGGGCTGGTCGGCGGGCCAGTTCGCGACGATGACCGTCGTGAAACTCGCGGCGCTACTGGTCGCCGCGTCCTGCGGCTTCCGGGGCGGCCGGATCTTCCCTTCCGTCTTCATCGGCGTCGCGTTCGGCCTCTTCGCCCACGCGGTCGTACCGGCCGTGGACCCGGCACTCGCGGTCGCCGCGGGCGTCCTGGGCATGCTCCTGGCGATCACCCGACAAGGCTGGGTGAGCCTGTTCACGGCCGCGATCCTGGTGGCCTCCCCGGCGATCCTCGCCCTTCTCTGCATCGGCTCGCTGCCGGCCTGGCTGTTGGTGACCGGGAGACCGCAGATGCAGTTGCGCGCGGACGGAACTCCGGTTCGCTAGTACCCGTTGGTTCTTTTGATCCTTATCGGAGGCACGCCCATGCCGTTGCACAAAGGTCCCGAGCAGCCCGACGAGCGCCCCATGTCCGTGAACCCCTTCTACGGAGAGGCCAATCCGGTCGGCGGCATGACCGAGGCCCCACCCAAGCACCGGCTCCCGGAAACACCGTTGCCGCCGATGACGGCCGTGCAGCTGGTGCACGACGAGCTGATGCTGGACGGCAACTCCCGCCTGAACCTGGCGACTTTCGTCACCACCTGGATGGAGCCGGAAGCCGGCGTCCTGATGGCGGAGTGCCGGGACAAGAACATGATCGACAAGGACGAGTACCCACGCACCGCGGAGCTGGAGAAACGCTGCGTGGCCATGCTCGCCGACCTGTGGAACGCACCGGACCCCTCAGCCGCGGTGGGCTGTTCAACAACAGGCTCCAGCGAGGCCTGCATGCTCGCCGGAATGGCCCTGAAACGCCGCTGGACGCAACGCAACAAGGACCGCTACCCGGCCGCCCGCCCGAACCTGGTGATGGGGATCAACGTCCAGGTCTGCTGGGAGAAGTTCTGCAACTTCTGGGAGGTCGAGGCCCGCCAAGTCCCCATGGACGGCGACCGTTTCCACCTCGACCCCCAGGCCGCCGCAGAACTCTGCGACGAGAACACGATCGGCGTGGTCGGCATCCTGGGCTCCACCTTCGACGGTTCCTACGAACCGATCGCCGACCTCTGCGCCGCCCTCGACGCGCTCCAGGAACGCACGGGCCTCGACATCCCGGTCCACGTCGACGGCGCGTCCGGCGCCATGGTCGCCCCCTTCCTGGACCCGGACCTGATCTGGGACTTCCGCCTCCCGCGCGTGGCCTCGATCAACACCTCGGGCCACAAGTACGGCCTGGTCTACCCGGGCGTCGGCTGGGCCCTGTGGCGCGACAAGGAGGCTCTCCCCGAGGAACTCGTCTTCCGCGTCAACTACTTGGGCGGCGACATGCCCACCTTCGCCCTCAACTTCTCCCGCCCCGGCGCCCAAGTAGTCGCCCAGTACTACACATTCCTACGCCTGGGCCGAGAGGGCTACCGCGCCGTCCAACAGTCAACCCGCGAGGTGGCCCGCGGCCTGGCCGACCGCATCGAAGCCCTCGGCGACTTCAAACTCCTCACCCGGGGCGACGAGTTGCCGGTCTTCGCCTTCACCACAGGCCCCGACGTCACGGCGTACGACGTATTCGACGTCTCCCGGCGCCTACGCGAACACGGCTGGCTGGTCCCGGCCTACACCTTCCCGGCGAACCGCGAGGACCTCTCGGTCCTCCGGATCGTATGCCGCAACGGCTTCTCGGCAGACCTGGCGGAACTGTTCCTGGACGACCTGACCCGCCTCCTCCCCGAACTACGCCGCCAGCCACACCCGTTCACCCGCGACAAGGGAGCGGCGACGGGCTTCCACCACTGAGACACAAGGGCAGCAGGCCCGCCGGCCGCGTACGGCGAGAAGGTGACGTGTCGGGGGGTGTCCGCCCGCAGCGGTTGGCGCGTCAACACGGGCAAGTCGGTGAGCAACGGTCCCCGCGCCAATCCGAGGACGGATACCCCCCGGCGCGGCGCCGCCCCACAACGCACCCCAGGCGACCCACCCACGCACCCGCACTGAGACACAAAGCCGCACCCCCAACCACCCAGGGGCGCGGGGCTGTGACATTAGCGGCTCCGCCGCGGGGCGCGACCAGCCCCCACTGCCCCGCACCCGACAACTCACCCCCCAAGCCCCCGGAACCGCCGCACCGCCAGCGGAAAGAACACCACCAGCAAGCCCAACGGCCAGACCACAGCGGCCCAGACGTGTCCCGACTCGCCCCCGGGCCCACCGAAGAGATCACGCACGGCAGTAGCGGTCTGGGACATCGGATTCCACTGAACAACCACGCCCAGCCACCCAGGCATGGCAGCAGGCGTGGCAAGAGCATTGGACAGAAACCCGACCGGCCACACCAGAATCTGCACGGCCTGCACCATCTCCGGCCGCCCCGCCACCAACGCCAACTGGATCCCGACCCACAACATGGCGAACCGGAACAGCAGCAACAGCCCCACGGCACCCAGGAATTGACCGGGCCCGGCATGCGGCCGCCAACCAAGCCCGAGCCCAACCCCGATCAGCACGACCAGCCCGATCGTCGACTGCAACATGTCGGCGGCCGAACGCCCCACCAACACCGCCCCGTCAGCCATCGGCATCGACCGGAACCGGTCGATCACCCCCTTGTTGAGGTCCTGCGTGACGGCGAGCATCGTGCCCTCCAGCCCGAAGGCCATGGTCAGCGCAAGCATCCCGGGTACCAGGTAGTCGACGTAGTCACCCTCGACCGCCCGCCCACCACCGATCAGATACCCGAACATCAACAGCAGCATCACCGGGAAAACCAGACTCACCACAACCTGCACGGGCTGCCGCGCCCAGTGGGCGAGTTCACGCCGCGTCATGGTCCAGGAATCGGTCAGAGCGTAAGCACTCACACGGCCTCCTTCACGTTCGCACGATCGCCCGCATCCGCCCCGTCACCGTGCCCCGTCAGATGCAGAAACACCTCGTCCAAGGTCGGCCGCCGCAACGCCACATCCTCGGCATCGATCCCACCCTCCTCCAGCGCCCGTACGACCCCGGAGAGCGCCGTCATCCGGTCAGTGACCGGCGCACTGAGCAACCGCCGATCGGTATCGACCCGGACGTCGGCAGCAGGCAACGGCAACAGAGCGACGGCGGCCCCCAGTTGACCCGCGTCACGCAGAACGACGTCGATACGGTCACCGCCCGTACGGGACTTCAGCTCGTCCGGCGTGCCGTCGGCGATGACCCGCCCCCGGTCAACTACCGAGACCCGATCGGCGAGTTGATCGGCCTCCTCCAGATACTGGGTCGTGAGCAGAACCGTCGTACCCCCACCGACCAAGGACCGGACCGCCGACCACACCTCCACACGCCCGCGCGGATCGAGGCCGGTAGTCGGCTCGTCCAGGAAGAGAATCTCCGGCGCGGTGACGAGCGAGGCAGCGAGATCCAGCCGACGCCGCATACCCCCGCTGTAGGAGCGAACCGGCTTGCGCCCAGTCTCGGCGAGGTCGAAACGCTCCAGAAGCTCATCGGCACGCACACGCGCCTGGCGGCCACCGAGGTGATGGAGCCGACCGAACATCTCCAGATTCTGCCGACCACCCAACTCCTCATCCAGCGCCGCATGTTGACCGAGCAGCCCGATACGAAGCCGAACCGCACGAGCCTCGCTCAGCACGTCGTACCCCGCGACCTCGACCCGGCCGGAGTCGGGCCGCAACAGGGTGGACAGAACACGGACCAGAGTGGTCTTGCCCGCACCGTTGGGCCCGAGCACCCCGTGCACAGTGCCGCGCGCGACACGCAGATCGAGCCCGTCCAACGCCTTCTTGACCCCCTTGGAGCCGTCACCCCCCTCAGCCCCCTGAGCTCCCTCAGCCTTCCGGCCCTTCTTCCCCCCGTACGTCTTGTGCGCGTCCTCGACGATGATCGCCGCGTCGGCCACTGAACACTCCCTCGCTAGTCAAGTTTGACTACTCACCCGAAGACCCCGAAGGTAACGCCACCGAAGGCATTAGTCAAACTTGATTAGCGAGCTTGATCAGCGAGCGTCCCCGGGATGCCGCTCCCCCGTCGCGTACGGGTTCTCCTCGTCGTCCCGCAGGACACCGACGAACGGCGCACCCTCCCCCGCGAAGGTGTACGCCCCGCCCTCGATCCGGTCGATCAACCCCTGGGTCCACGCGGCCTCTGCGTCGGCCGTATGGATCCAGAGGTTCATGATCTCGCCGATGTGGCCCAGCTGTTCGGGCCCGTCCTCGGGGATGTAGTGCTCGGTGACGGACGCGCGCCACTGGTCGATACCCCGGGTGCGCTCCTTGAGCAGCGCCACCGCTTCGGCCCTCGGCAGGTCCACGATGAAGCCGATCGCGGCGGACTTGACGTCCATCTGCTGGTCGTAGGACGTCAGCGCCTCGCGCAGCAGCCGGAGGTACTCCTCGGTGCCCTGGTCGGTGATCTCGTACTCGGTGCGGGGCGGACCCCCGACCGTGGACGGTGCGACCTCGTGGGCGTGCAGAAGGCCCTGCTTGGCCAGTTGCTTGAGCGCGTGGTAGATCGAGCCGGGCTTGGCGTTGGACCACTCGTGCGCGCCCCAGTATTCGAGGTCGTTGCGCACCTGGTAGCCGTGGGCCCGCCCGTGCTGGCGCACCGCGCCGAGCACGAGGAGACGGATCGCTGACATGGGGCCAGCGTAGAACCCACGAGGTCAGCCCCCGGTCGCGCCCCGTTCCTTCGTGAACAGCTCGTAGGCGGTGGCTCCGTCAAGGGACTCGCGGATGATGTCGGCGTGGCCGGCGTGCCGGGCGGTCTCGCGGATCAGGTGCAGGCAGAGCCAGCGCACGGAGACCCTGCCCTCCGGCGGGAACCAGGGCTCGCTCGGGACCGGGAAGGTGTCGTCGAGGCTCGGCACCGAGCGGACGTATGCCTCGGTCTCGGCGACAACCTTCTCCCAGTACGCGAGCTGCGACTCGACGGTCTCGCCGTCGACCAGTTGGAACGTCTCGTGCCAGTTGGCCTGGTCCCGCTGAACAGCCGGCGGCTCCTGCTTCGCCCGCGCGATCCAGCCCTGCTCGACGTCGGCGCAGTGCTTGAGCAACCCGGAGAGGGACAGCCCGCTCGCGCTCGGTTTGCTCGCGGCCTGCTCCTCGCTCAGCCCGAGCAACGACCTGCGGATACCGCCCCGTTGGTCCTCGATGAACGTGAGCAGCGACCCGCGCTCGTCGCCCTGTGCGTCCGCGGGTACATGCGTGACCATGGCCTTCGCCTTTCGCCGGTGCCGGCCGGGAGCCTGTCCCCCTGCCCGACGTCGATGAAGCTACGGGCCATTGAGGTCAGATTCTGTCCTCAATGGCCCGCCGGAAGCACATGTTCAGAACCGGACGCACATGTCCAGAACGGGACGCACATGTCTAGAACGGGAACCCGCTCCGCCCGTGCTGCACCGAGATCCACTTCAGGCTGGTGAACGCGTCCAGCATCGACTCGCCGTTGAGGCGGCCCAGACCGGAGGCCTTCTCGCCGCCGAACGGGACGATCGGCTCGTCGTGGACGGTGCCGTCGTTGACGTGGAACATGCCCGTGTCGATCTGCTTGGCGAAGTTCACGCCGCGCTCGATGTCGGCCGTGTGGACCGCGCCGCTCAGGCCGTACGGCGTGTCGTTGACGATGCTCACGGCCTCCTCCTCGCCGTCGAACGTGATGAGGAAGGCGACCGGGCCGAAGACCTCCTGGCGGAGCAGGTCCGAGTCGGCGGGCAGGTCGGTGAGGACCGACGGGGCGACCAGGTTGTCGGTGGTCGTGCCGTGGACCAGAGCCGTTGCGCCCTCGGCGATCGCCTGCTCGACGACACCCGAAAGGGCGTCCGCCTGCTGGGAGTTGATGACCGGGCCGATCACCGTCTGCGGGTCGCGCGGGTCGCCGACCTTGAGGGACTTGACCTTGGTGACGAACTTCTCGGTGAACTCGTCGGCGATCGACCGGTCGACCAGGACACGGTTCGCGGCCATGCAGACCTGGCCCTGGTGGACGTAGCGGCTGAAGACCGCCGCATCGACCGCGTAGTCGATGTCGGCGTCGTCGAGGACCACGATCGCGCTGTTGCCGCCGAGTTCGAGCACCGCGCGCTTGAACTGCGAGGCGCAGACGGTCGCGACGTGGCGGCCGACCTTGTCGGAACCGGTGAAGGAGATGACCTTCGGGATCGGGTGCTCGATGAACGCGTCGCCGATCTCCGCGATGTCGGTGATGACGACGTTGAGCAGACCGCCGGGCAGGCCCGCGTCCTCGAAGATCTTCGCGACCAGGGAGCCACCGACGATCGGGGTGTTCTGGTGCGGCTTGAGGACCACGCCGTTGCCCAACGCCAGTGCGGGAGCAACCGACTTGAGGGAGAGCAGGAGCGGGAAGTTGAAGGGGCTGATCACACCGACGACGCCCACCGGGACGGTGTAGACGCGGTTCTCCTTGCCGTCTACCGGCGAGGGGATGATCCGGCCCTGGGGGCGCAGCGCGAGGTGGATCGCCTCGCGCAGGAACTCCTTGACGAGGTGCAGCTCGAAGCCGGCCTTCAGGAATGTGCCGCCGAGTTCGGCGACGATCACCTCGGAGATCTCCTGCTCGCGGTCCTCGATGATCCGCAGCGCCTTCTCGAACACCGCACGGCGGGCGTAGGGGTTGGTCGCGGCCCATGCCTTCTGGGCGCGGGCGGCCGCCTGGTACGCCTCGTCGACCTCGTCGACCGTGGCTATGGTGATCGACGCGAGCTTCTCGCCGTCGTACGGGTTGAAGTCGATGATGTCCCAGGAGCCGGTGCCCGGGCGCCACTCGCCGTCGATGTACTGCTGAGCCAGGTCGGTGAAGTAGGACGACATGTGATCCCTCAATCGCTCAAATCGTCAGCAGGCACGATCAGTTGCAGACACGATCAACAGCAGACCGGGCGATCCCTCACGATCATCACGGTCTGATCACACGTCATCGTACTTGTGTTTCAAGAGAGTTGGAGCAGTCCCCGAAGAAGATCCCGGCTCTCGTCCGGGCCCGGGCTGTCCTGCTGGAGCTCCTTCAGTGCCTTCTCGTACTGGGCCACGTCCTCGGACTTGTCCAAGTAGAGCGCGCTGGTGAGCTGTTCGAGATAGACGACGTCCGAGAGGTCGGACTCCGGGAACGACAGGATCGTGAAGGCACCGGACTCGCCGGCGTGACCGCCGAAGCCGAACGGCATGACCTGGAGGCGGACGTTGGGGTGCTCGGAGACCTCGATCAGATGCTGCAACTGACCGCGCATCACCTCGCGGTCGCCGTACGGGCGGCGCAGGGCGGCCTCGTCCAGGACGATGTGGAAGTCCGGCGCGTTCTCGTTCACCAGGTACTTCTGCCGCTCGAGTCGCAGCGCCACCCGCCGCTCCACGTCCGCCTCGCTCGCGCCCTTCATGCCGCGCCGGACGACCGCGCGGGCGTAGGCCTCGGTCTGGAGGAGGCCGTGCACGAACTGCACCTCGTAGACGCGGATGAGGGAGGCGGCGCCCTCCAGGCCCACATAGGTGGGGAACCAACTGGGCAGGACGTCCGAGTAACTGTGCCACCAGCCCGCTACGTTGGCTTCCTTCGCGAGGGAGAGGAGTGAGATGCGCTCCGCCTCGTCCGTGATGCCGTACAGCGTCAACAGGTCCTCTACATCCCGCGTCTTGAAGCTCACTCGCCCCAGTTCCATGCGACTGATCTTGGATTCGGAAGCGCGGATCGAGTACCCCGCGGCCTCTCGGGTGATCCCACGTGCTTCCCGCAGTCGCCTGAGTTGCGAGCCGAGCAGCATCCGCCGCACCACCGATCCGGGCTCTCCCGCGCTCACGTTCGCCAGCCTCCCCAACCGTCTTCAGGGGCCGCAGTCTGCCACTAAAACACTTCGAGCAGTACTCGTTCGATTACAGATATGGAAAGAAGGGGCGGCCGTTCACAGGAAGTTGCCAGGAAGACGTCAGAAAGATGCAAGACCCGCGCGCCAGATCGGCGTGAAGTTGGCGGAAAAAATGGCCAACAAGCGGTACGGGAGGGTCCAATTCGGTCAGCTGCACGTGCATCTGCCCTTGCATCTGCTGTACGCATCCGAAACCATGGTCTCGCGCCACCGCTGCATCGCAACGACCGCGAATTCCCGGGAGTGCCTCGCATGGGGACGAATGGATCGACCATGCTCGAGCCGTTACGGCAGGGCCTTCCGCCACTGGACCCGTCAGCGGTGTCCAGTGCCGCTTCTTGCGCGTTGCCCGCCCGCTACGAAGCGGTGCGCGAGGCACGGCAGTTCACCCGTCGCACGCTCGACCAGTGGGACATAGGCGACCGCTTCGACGACGTCTGCCTGGTCGTCTCCGAACTGGTCACCAACGCGCTGCGGCACGCCCTGCCGGCCAACACCCCGCGCGTCCCGGAGCAGAACCCGCCCGTGCGGCTGCACTTGATGCGCTGGACCGAGCGGCTCGTGTGCGCCGTGCGCGACCCCAGTCACGACAGCCCCATCGCCTGCGAGTCGGAGGACTTCTCGGCGGAGTCGGGCCGCGGCCTGTTCCTCGTCGACTCGTTCGCCGACGGCTGGGGCTGGCACCCGCTGGCGGGGACGCTGAGCGGCAAGGTGGTCTGGGCGCTGTTCCGACTCCAGGACGAACCGGCACAGAACAACGCGTGAGGAACCGCGGCTCTTTTTCGGGCCGCGGTTCTACGCGCGTTGCCGACACGAGGGCACGTCGGGGCGCTAACCCGCTATCAGGTGGTCGAACTCGCCGTCCTTGATGCCCAGGAGCATCGCCTCGATCTCGGCGCGGGTGTAGACGAGCGCCGGGCCGTCGGGGAAGCGCGAGTTGCGTACGGCGACGTCTCCGCCGGGCAGCCGCGCGAACTCCACGCAGGACCCTTGCGAGTTGCTGTGCCGGCTCTTCTGCCAGGCCACTCCGTCCAGCTGCGTGGCAGCCATGCCGTTGTACACGTCGAACCCCAAGTACACGCTGTCAACGCGGTGGTCCACAGGTCGCTCCCGGTTGTGCACTGGCTGGTGTGGCCATTGATGCAGTGGTCAACTGTTCCGGATCATAGCCCTGTTCATGTGCAGATGCATGAGCAGATGCACGTGCACGGGGTGTGGTCCTCCGGTTACAGCTTTGACGACCGCTTTACCGATGCCGTTCCAGCGTCTGCCCAGGACCGGGCAGGACATGTACTAGGGAAGACGTGTACGGGGGCCCTTGTGTTCCATCCGGGCGGCTATCGGGTCGAGTACGGCAACAATGCCATCTCCCGGGCGCTCTTGATCGCAGCCGCCAACTGCCGCTGCTGCTGCGCGGATACGCCGGTGACCCGTCGGCTGCGGATCTTGCCACGGTCGGAGACGAACTTCCGCAGCAGGTCGGTGTCCTTGTAGTCGATGTATGTCACTTCGGCCGCGTCCAAGGGGTTACGGCGGGACTTGGCAGGCCGGCGCGCGGACTTGAGGTCGGGCTTGCGGTGCACGGTCAGATCTCCAGAAGGGTGTCGAAGGCGGACGGGATGCGCTTCCAGGCGCTACGGCCCGCGGCGTACTCGGCGTCGGTCAACAGGCAGGACTCCAGGAGCAGTTCGAGCCCGTCGCGGTCGAGGCCGGGCGACGTGAAGACGAGGTGCTGACAGCAGTCCCCGTGCTCCGGATGCCAGTCCAGCGCGGCGGCGGCCCGACGCACCGCCGGCACCAACTCCCAGGCGGCGTCCGGCAACGAGGCGAGCCACGGCCCCGCACTCTCCACACACAGGGCACCGCCGGCCGCGTCCCAGTGCAGCAGCGAGTCGGGCTTGTCCGCCAGCCAGAACCGCCCCCGGCTGCGGGCGGCGGCGCAGGTGATGTCCTCAAGTGCCGCGTACAACCGCTCCGGGTGGAAGGGGCGGCGCCGGTGCCAGACGAGGGTGGTCACGCCGTGCGCGTCGGCGTCCACGGGGAGCAGGGCGCAGGCGGGGTGTTGGGCGGCGGCTGCGGCTTCCACGTCGAAACCGGCTAGGGCTGCGTGGGCGAGGACGCTGCGTTGGGGTGGGTGGTTTGGGTTGTTTGTAGGGTGCGGGTCGGTGGGGGCTGGTCGCGCAGTTCCCCGCGCCCCTTGGGGGTTGGGGGTGGGCGGGGTGGGAGCCTGCGCCGGGGTGTCGCGGGCGCCCTGGATGCTTCTGCTCCTCGGCAAGTCGCCGCCCCCGACCGGTACTTGGCGGGCCGTCGGGTGCAACTGGCCCAGTAGCTCCCGGTCTTCGTCGTCGGCGTCGGGCGAGTCGAGGACGGCCAGGACGGGGGCGTATTCCAGTTGGCGGGCGAAGGTGTCCGCGATCGTGCGTTCGTCCGTGGCCGCCGCCGCGAGGCCGGTTTCGGCGAGGTCGTCGCCGTTGGCGAGGTACGGGAGGAGCAGGGCCGGGTCTACGGCGGTGATGACGCCGGTGACCGTGAGGCCGCCGGACGTGATCACCTCGGCCATCGCCTTGGGCTCGACGGAGTCCCACAACTCGACCACGGCGAGGCCGACTTGGCCGGCCGCGGCCAGTCGGCGCAGTTCCGGGACCAGGTCCTCGCGCAGGGCGCAGCACGCGCAGTCGTTGACCAGCGGGGTCTCGCCCGCGCCGAGGATGCCCGTGGCGTCCCTGATCGTGCGGACGACCGTGCCGCCGACGGCCGTAGCGAGGTCGTGGTGGAGTACGACGCTGCCGGGGACGTCGTGGAGGAGGCGGGCGACGGTCGCTCTGCGGGCGTCGGCGTGCAGGCCGGCGACGATCGCGACGGAGAGGTCGGGCACGGTCAGGCCTGCTTCCCGTACCGGCGCTCGAAGCGCTCCACGCGGCCGGCCGTGTCCAGGACGCGGGCCGTGCCGGTGTAGAAGGGGTGGCTGACGTTCGAGATCTCGACGTCCACGACGGGGTAGGTGTTGCCGTCCTCCCACTCGACCGTCTTCGCGCTCGTCATCGTCGAGCGGGTGAGGAAGGCGTGGTTCGCGGCGCGGTCCCGGAAGACGACCGGGCCGTAGGGCGGGTGGATGTTCTCGCGCATCTCGGTCAGCGCTCCTCTCGGAAGTCGACGTGGCGGCCGGCGGCCGGGTCGTACTTGCGCAGGGTCAGGCGGTCGGGGTTGTTCCGGCGGTTCTTGCGGGTCACGTAGGTGTAGCCGGTGCCGGCCGTGGACCTGAGTTTGATGACCGGGCGGAGTTCGTTGCGAGGCATGGCTGGTACCTTACTGAAAATGAATTCCATTAGCAGCATCGGCTACGGCCCCGATCGAGGAGAGGTACGTCACTCGTGTCCGCCCACTGCATGCTGACCGGCGCACAGCCCGGCTTCGGCAACCGCATCTCCCACTCCCACCGGCGCACCTCGCGCCGCTTCGACCCGAACATCCAGTCCAAGCGCTACTGGCTGCCCGGCGAGGGCCGTTACGTACGGCTGCGGCTGAGCACCAAGGGGATCAGGACCGTCGACACGATCGGCGTCGAGGCGGCCGTGGCGCGGATCCGCGCCCGGGGGGTGCGGATCTGATGGCGAAGAAGAGCAAGATCGCGAAGAACGAGCAGCGGCAACGGGTGGTCGCGCGATACGCCGCGCGCCGGGCCGAGTTGAAGGAGATCATTCGGCGGCCCGGCTCGACGGAGGCCGAACGGGCGTCCGCCCAGCGGGAGTTGCGCGGTCAGCCGCGTGACGCCAGCGCCACCCGGGTGCGCAACCGCGACCAGGTCGACGGGCGGCCCCGCGGTTACTTCCGTGCCTTCGGGCTGTCCCGGGTGAACCTGCGCGGACAGGCTCACAGCGGATACCTACCTGGCGTCCGCAAATCCTCCTGGTAGCCCCTGGTAACTTGCTCCGGTCGTTCCGGCCAAGGCCGACCGGGCGGCCGTCCGGCTACGACTTGGGAGCTACCAGTGACTACGGCGAGTTCGACGGTGTCGAAGGTGTCCAAGGTGTCCAAGGTGTCGACCATGCGGAAGGCGTCGACCGTGTCCAAGGTGTCGACGGTGCGGATCGTGGGCGCTGTCGCCGGTCTGGCGGGCGCGCTCGTGCTGACCGCGTGCAGCGGCGGGGACTCCAAGGACGGGGCCTCGTCGTCGACGCCGAGCGCTTCCGCGACCTCGACCGCGACGGCGGATTCGGGAGGTTCCGGCAGCAGCCCGTCGGCCGCGTCCGACGGGCTGCAGGGCAATTGGCTCGCCACGACCGACGGCAAGGCGGTGGCCCTGGTGATCACCGGCAAGCAGGCCGCGCTCTTCACCACCAGCGGGAACGTGTGCAGCGGGACCGCCGGCGAGGAGGCGGGCATGCAGATGATCCACCTCAAGTGCACGGACGGCAGCAAGACCCGGGCCACCGGAATGATCGGCTCCGTCAGCAAGTCGGGGCTCGCGGTCACCTGGTCGGGGAGTCTCGGCAAGGAGACGTACACGCACGCGGAGGGCGACAAGTGGCCGTCGGGGCTGCCGACGGCGAGCTTGGGGTCGTAGACCTGGCGGGGCTCTGGAGTCGTGGGCCTTGGGCCCGGGGCCCGGCGTAACTCTGAGGTCGTAGACCGGGTGTAACCCCGGAGTCCTAGCCCTCGGGCCGGGAGCCCGGCGTAACTCTGGGGTCGTAGACCTGGCGTAGCTCTGTAGTCGTAGCCCTTGGGGCGAGGGCCCGGTGTGGGCCCTGGGGCGTAGGCCTGTCGGCGGAGTGGGGTTCGGTGCGGGATGATCCCCTCATGCGCACCATTCCCCTCGCCGTCGCCGCACTCGCGTCGGCTCTGCTTCTGACCGCCTGCGACAGTGGCAGCGGCGGTGGTTCCTCGGACAGTGACAGCAAGAACGGCTCCGCCTGCTCGTTCGACGGAGTCGGCGTCCAGGTCGGGCCCGCCAGTACCGCGCCGTCCGCCGGTGACACGGGCGAGGTTCCCGTCTCGCTCACCAACCAGAGCAAGCCGTGCACTCTGGACGGCTTCGCCGGCGCCTCCTTGGAGGGCGGCGGCACCAAGGTCGCCCTGGCCACACAGAAGGGTGCCAAGGCGCAGAAGCTGACACTCGCCAAGGGCGACGCCGCGTCCTTCACCATCACCTACGTACGCGGCGCTGCGGGCGGCAAGCTGAGCCTGGCCGCGACGAAGCTGGTCATCACCCTGCCCGGCAGCAGCGACACCGCGAGCTACAAGTGGTCGTACGGCCCCGTCCAGGGCAAGACCTCCGTGAGCGACTCGGACGCCTCGGTCAGCGCCTTCACCCAGGCCGGCGACTGACCCCACTCGCTCAAGACATCTCGTCAGTCCAGTGGTGGCCGGGCCCTGACCTGGGCCCGGTCCGCCGCCTCGGCGCCCTCCGTCCAGCCCGCCTCGTCGGTGACCCCGCGCAGGCGGGTCGTGGTCGTCTCCGGGAACATCGCGTCGACACGGTCGGTGACGGCGACCTCGCGGGTGGCGAGCACCGGGAGCAGGTCGTCGGTCACCTGCGTCCCGGCGGCCCGCGCCAGCCGGTCCCCGATGCGGTGGGCGTAGGCCGCGAGGAAGGACTGCCGGAAGGTCTTGGTCCGCCGGCGGCCGGCCGCGCGCTGGGCCGCCTCCGCCCGCGTCATCGCCGTCGTGGCCTGCACGAGGAGCGAGGTGTAGAGGAGTTCGACCACCTCCAGATCGCCCTCGAAGCCGACGACGGTGGAGAACCCGAAGGCCTCGTTCCACACGGCCCGGCAGTGGTTCGCGCCGGCGACCGCGTCCAGCAGCACCGCCTTCGCCTGTTCGTACGGCGCCTCGACCCCGATCCGGCACGCGCCGGGCGCGTCCTTCGCCGGCGCCTGCGCGTCGAGCAGCGCCTCGTCGATGCTGTGCCGCGCCATCAACTCCTGCGCCTTGGCGCTCAGCGCCTCCGCCTCCTCCGGGAACCCGGTCGCCTCCGCCTTCGCGAGCAGCGCGCGGATGCGGGTGAGCATGCGGGAGGCGGGGCGGCGGTTCTCGTGCCGTTTCGGTGCGTGCTCGTCGAGGGGTTCGAGGCTCGGCAGCCGCAGCAGCAGGCGGTACAGCTCCAGCACGGTGGTGGCGTGCGTGAAACGGTCCGTGCGGGGCGGTTCCTCGGCGGTCAGTTCGTCGAGCTGCGCTGCCCAACGGGGGCCGCGCGCCCGGTCGTCCGGCGCCTGCGCGCGGATCAGCGCCGAGACGAGCCGTACGTGTACGTCGTCCAACTCCCGCCGGACCAGCCGTACGACATCCGCGGGCTGCCATCCGCGCCGCCAGGCCGCCGCTACGAACTCACGGCCACGGCGGTCGAGTTCGGGGTCCGCGGCGGGGTCGGCAGCGAGGATCGAGGCGCCCGCGTCGAGGGCGTCGTGGGTGTCGGTGTAGAGGGCGGCCTCGAAGGCGCGCTCGACGGTGGTCGTGCTGCTCACCGGTTGATCGTGTCATGGGGTGGCGGGGAGAGGCGCGGGGTACCTTGCGGAGTCGCCGGGAGGGGTGGGTCTGGGGGTGCCTCCCGGAGATCCGGGCCGGGGGCGCGCTCCGGACTGTCCACACCCTGTGGACAACCAACTCCTCGTGGATGTGCGGGCGTTGGAACGGTGGGGCTTCGGCCCGCGTGACAAGATCGGTTCGCATGGAGACGCTGCCGTTCGACGCCGTGCTGTGCGACTTCGACGGAGTCGTGCACGTGTGGGATCCGGACGGGATGAACGCGCTGGACCGGGCCTGGGGGCTGGGGGCTGGTCGAGGGGACGCTCGCCGGGGCCGCGTTCGAGGATGAGTTGCTGCGGGCGGCCGTGACGGGGCGGATCAGTGACGAGGAGTGGCGGTCCCGGATCGCCGACGACCTGGCGCCGGTCTGCGGATCGGCCGAACAGGCCCGTGAGTTGGTGTCTGCGTGGAGCGTGCTCACCGGCCGGGTCGACCCCGACATCATGGCACTGCTCACCGAGGTCCGGCGTACGGTGCCCGTGGTCCTGCTCTCCAACGCCACGATCCGGCTCGAGAGTTACCTCGCGGAGATCGGCCTGTCCGAGTCGTTCGACGCGGTGGTCAACACCGTCGGCCATGTCGTCGCGGCCCGGGAAGCGGGGCTGACGGGACTGCATTACCAGCACGTGGGTCAACTGCGGGACGCGGTCGCGCCGTTGCTGCGCCGGGGGTGAGGCGGAGGCCGGGGCCGTAGGGGTTCCGGCGGTGAACTCCGTTTTCTCTCAAGGGTGTTGCACCTGAGCCGCCCTCGCGACGATCACTCGTGGTCTGCTCGCGCATCGCCGATCAACGCAAGAAGCACCGCGTTCTCCGCCAGGTAATGAGTGCCGGCGGGGTGCGCGGAGAACTCCGAGAACGCCGCGAAGTAGGGGTCGGCCGCCGTGTCGGCCGCGTACGTGCCGCGGGCCGCGGCAACGGCTGCGGCGTGGGCGCCGGCGCCTGCCGCGGCGGCCGTGTGCGCGGCGGTGGCAGCGCGGTCGGCGGTGTGCGAGGCGGCGATGCCGGCCGCGACGTTGTGCACCGGTGCGTATACGGCTACGTGGGCCTCGGCCGCCTCGATGGCGTCGGCGGCGGCATGAGCCGCGTACGCCGCTGCCGCCGCCGCGGACGCCCAGGAGGCGGCGTCCCGTCGGCCGCGCGGGACGCGGCGATCGTGGCGGCCACGGCGCGTCCCGTGTCCGCGCCGATGGGCGCGCCGGAGGCGGCCAACCCGCCTGCGGCCCGGCGCGCTTCGAGCAGGTCGGCTTCGTGGAGCGTGCCGTCCAGGAAGCCTTCCGCGGCCCGGAGGCACTGACGGGCCCGGGCGTCGACGGGGTGTCGCCGCTCCAGATGGTCGAGGGCGTCCTGCGCGCACCGGACCGCGAACCGTCGTAGAACGCCCGCCGGTATCTCTTCCACGAGCCGCATCTCGCTCGCCGCGAACTTGTGGGTCTGCCGGGAGATCTCGCCCCTCGCCTCCGCGAGGAACCAGCGCCGGCCGTACACGTCGCGCAGGGAGTCCCTCGGCGTCGGGGATACGTGCAGGCCGTTCGCACAGCAGCGGACGGGCCCGGTCGTCCGGTTCCACTCGCCGATCCGCCAGGTCACGTCTCCGTTCACCGTGCCCACACAACGTCCTCCCGCCCAGAACCACGGCGAGCCGATCTGGCTTCGTGAGGCCGGGCGCGACGCCAAGCCGAAGGCGCAGCCGCTCACGCGTGAGCGGATCGTGCGGGCCGCGATGGCGGTCGCCGACAGTGAGGGGCTCGACGCCGTCTCGATCCGGCGGATCGCCGGGGAGTTGAAGGCCCGGCCGATGAGCCTCTACGCGCACATCGCCAGCAAGGACGATCTGTTCGAGCTGATGCATGACGCCGCCGCGGAGGAGACGCTCGTGGGAGACGTCCCCTCCGACTGGCGCGAGGCGTTGCGCGTGCTCGCCCGGTCCAACCGGGCCGCCGCGCTGCGCCACCCGTGGCTGCTGGCCACCCGGGACACGGGGTGCCCGGTCGGCCCCGCCTCGCTCAGGCGCATGGACGAATCCGCCGCCGCGGTACGGGGGTTGGACGCCGACAGCGCCGTGCTGCGCGCGCTGATCCTCGCGGTCGACACGTTCACGCTCGGGCATGTGATGGCCGAGCTGTCCGGCGGGATCCGGCGCCGGACCACCGAGGAGGCCGGCACCGCCCGCCGCGCGGCCACCACCGAGTACGTCCAGAAGCAGATCGACGCCGGCGGGCTCCCCCACCTCGCCGAGACCGGTTTCTCCGAGCTGCTCCACAACGACGACCCGGAGGCGAGCTTCGAACGCGGCCTCGACTGGCTGCTGGCCAGCGCCGCCGAGTCACTCACGAAGTAGCTGCCTACGGAGAGGTCGTCTACTTCGTGGTCGCCTACGGAGCAGTCGTCTACGGAGTGGTCGTCTACGGAGTGGTCGTCTACGGAGAGGCCGCTTGCGTCCGCCGGCTAGAAGGCGCTCGCGGCCGCCGCCTCGGCCTCCGGCAGCAGGTCCTTGCTCTGCTGGATCATCCTCGCGTAGGTGCGGTCGGGGTCCGAATTGTCGAGCGCGAATCGCAGGAGAGCGCCGGACCAGTCGTCGAAAAGCACGAACGTGCGGTCCACCATGCGCCTGGATTCCTCGCGCTGGGCCTCGTCGAGGGACGGCAGGCTCGTTTCTTCGACTTCCGGTGACTTGATGCTGTGCGACGCCTCCGCCAGGTAATGCTTCGTACCGAAGAATTCGCATTCACGACCGTCCCGCAGCGCGATTCCACGGCAGTGGGTGAAGATCGTGATGGAGACCGCCTCGATGGACTCGACCATGGCGAAGACGGCATACGTGGGCGCGCCGGCGGCGAGTGCGGCCAGTTCCAGGACGAGGCGTCGGGAGTGCTGGAAGTCCGCGCTCCACAGGACGCGGGTGGCGTCCGACAGGGGCAACTCGCGGTCGGCGCCCAGCTTCTCCAGGTCGGCCAGCATCCACTGCCAGTGGAAGTCCTCTTCGTACGTGTGCGCGTTGAGCAGGGACTGCAACGGGTCGCGTTCGGCCTCCTCGGCGCTCTTGCGGAAGACGTATTTGTTCAGGTCGGAGTAGCCCATGATGAACGGAATCACACTGGGTCCCCAGGCCAGGCGCTTTTCGCCGGGGAGAGATTCGTCGGCCAATAATTCGGTGAAGAATTCATGCCCTTCGTACGACGCCCGGCATTCCTCTATGTAATCGATGACCTTTTGCACGATAACTCCGTCGGGGAGGCGGGGGGATGACCTGCCATATCTATCATTGTCGAAATCGATGCGGGTCGACTTTTACTTGATCACGCCCTCACCTTCACCTGCGGGACAGATGTCAACCCAAGGTTGACACTCCCACCCTGTCAACCTAAGGTTGACACATGACGACCAACCCGAACGTCACCTCATCCGTACGTCTCGACGACCTCATCGACGCCATCAAGAAGGTCCACCCCGCGCCGCTCGACCAGCTCCAGGACGCCGTGATCGCCGCCGACCACCTGGGCGACGTGGCCGACCATCTGATCGGGCACTTCGTGGACCAGGCACGGCGTTCCGGTGCCTCCTGGACGGACATCGGCAAGAGCATGGGCGTCACCCGGCAGGCGGCGCAGAAGCGGTTCGTGGCGAAGGAGTCGGCGGACCTCGATCCCAGTCAGGGGTTCAGCCGGTACACCCCGCGCGCCCGCAACGTGGTCATGGCCTCGCACAACGAGGCCATCGCCGCCCGCAACCCCGAGGGCCGCCCCGAGCACCTGGTCCTCGGTCTGCTGGCCGAACCGGACGCCCTGGCGGGCAAGGCGATCACCAGGCAGGGGATCCTGCTGGACGCCGTACGCCAGGCGGCCACCGCGGCGCTCCCGCCGGCCGCCGACGAGGTCCCGGACCTCGTCCCCTACGGCCCCGACGCCAAGAAGGTCCTGGAACTCACCTTCCGCGAGGCCCTGCGCCTGGGCCACAACTACATCGGCACCGAGCACATCCTGCTCGCCCTCCTGGAGCACGAGAACGGCGAGGGCGTGCTGAACGGCCTGGGCATCGACAAGCCGACCTCCGAACGGCACATCTCCGAGATGCTGCATCAGCTACAGGGCTGAGCCGCAGGTCACGGGGATTGTCAGTGCCGCCTGCCACACTCGCGGACATGACCGATCGCTGGGCGCTCGCTCCGGCCGAGGGTGGTGGTGCGGAGGTCGCCGCCCTCGGTCCTGACGGGCTGCCCGTGGGGGCGGTGGGGTGGGAGGCGGATCTTGTCGAGGCCGTGCGTCGGCGGCCTGACGTGGGGCGGTGGGTGTGGCGGTCCACTCCCGAGGTGTATCCCGTGCTGCTCGCCGCGGGGGTGCGGGTGGAGCGGTGCTACGACGTGGAGGACGCCGAGACCCTGCTGCTCGGGCACGAGGGGCGGCACGGTGAACCGCGGTCCGCGGCGGCCGCGCTGGCCCGGTTGCGCGGCGGGGCCGTCCCGCCGGATCCGCCGCAGCGGGCCGCCGAACCGGGCGCGCAGCCCTCGCTCTTCGAGCCGCAGAGCGTCCATCTCCCGCTGGCCGACCTGCTCGCCGTGTACGCCGAGCAGCAGCGGCGGCACGACGCCACCACCCACCCCGACCGGATGCGGCTGCTCACCGCCTCCGAGTCGGCGGGGATGCTGGTCGCCGCCGAGATGAACCGCGCGGGGCTGCCCTGGAGCGCCGACGTGCATCGGGAGATGCTGCACGAGTTGCTGGGCGAGCGGTACGCGGGCGGCGGTGAGCCCCGGCGGCTCGCCGAGCTGGCCGACGAGGTGTCCGCCGCCTTCGGGAGACGGGTGCGGCCCGATCTGCCGGCTGACGTGGTCAAGGCCTTCGCCGAGGCCGGGATCAAGGTCAAGTCCACCCGGCGCTGGGAGATCCAGTCCCTCGACCATCCGGCCGTGAAGCCGCTTCTGGAGTACAAGAAGCTGTACCGGATCTGGGTGGCGCACGGCTGGTCCTGGCTGCAGGACTGGGTGCGGGACGGGCGGTTCCGGCCCGAGTTCCTCGCGGGCGGGACGGTCACCGGGCGCTGGGTCACCAACGGCGGGGGCGGGCTGCAGATCCCCAAAATCATCCGGCGGGCCGTCGTCGCCGACCCGGGCTGGCGGCTCGTCGTCGCCGACGCCGACCAGATGGAACCGCGGGTGCTCGCCGCGATCTCCCGCGACCCCGGGCTGATGGAGGTGGCCGGCCGCGCCACCGACCTCTACCAGTCCGTGTCCGACCGCGCCTTCTCCGGCGACCGCGACCAGGCCAAGATCGCCGTGCTCGGCGCGGTCTACGGCCAGACCTCCGGCGACGGCCTCAAGAACCTCGCCGCGCTCAGACGCCGGTTCCCCAAGGCGGTGGCGTACGTCGACGATGCCGCGAAGGCGGGCGAGGAGGGGCGGCTCGTCCGGACCTGGCTGGGGCGGACCTGCCCGCCGGTGGCCGGGGGCGAGGACGCGGCGGAGGAGGCGGGCATCCCCCAGGACGATCCGGTCACGGCCCCCGCCGACCAGGGCTGGGTGCCCGGTTACGCCTCCACCAACTCCCGCGCCCGGGGCCGTTTCGCCCGCAACTTCGTCGTCCAGGGCAGCGCGGCGGACTGGGCCCTGCTGATGTTGGCCGCGCTCCGCCGGTCCTGCGCGGAGCTGGCGGCCGAGCTGGTCTTCTTCCAGCACGACGAGGTGATCGTGCACTGCCCCGAGGACGAGGCCCCGGCCGTGGCCGCCGCGATACAGGAAGCGGCCGACCTCGCCGGGCGGCTGACGTTCGGGGAGACGCCGGTGCGGTTTCCGTTCACGGTGGCGGTGGTCGAGTGCTACGCCGACGCCAAGTAGGGCCTACGGCTGCGGTGTGCGGGGCCTGTCGCTGAGGGGGCCTGGGTCTACGGCTGCGGGGGTCGACGCGCGTCACGCTGCGACAACAGCTCGCCCAGCTCCTGGACGACGGCCTTCTCGTCCGTCCCGTCGAGCGCTTCGAGAGCCGCCCGCCATTCCTCGTACGCCTCCTCCACGCGGCCCTGTCCCCGTAGCAGCAGGCCGAGTTGGTGCCGGGCCAGGCCGCCCATGTAGCGGTCGGCGCGGGCGTCCGCGCGGCGGATCAGTTCGGCGCACTCGATGTCGGCGCGTTCGGTGTCGGCGCCGCGTCCGGTATCGGCCTGTTCGGTATCGGCCCGTTCGGTGCGGCCGAGGAGGCGGAGGGCGCGGACCAGGCCGAGGCGGGTCTGCGACTCGCCGTGCCAGTCGCCGTGGCCGCCGAGGATGCGCAGGCTCTCCTCGAAGTGCGGTACGGCGGCGGCCGGTTCACCGAGGGCGAGATGGGCGTAGCCGATGTTGCAGTGCGCGGAGTGCTGCACGATGACGGCGCCGATCTCGTCGCCGATGGCGAGTGAGCGGCGGTGCTGTTCGATGGCGGCGCGGGGGTCGGTGTGCTCGTACAGGTTGCCGAGGTGGCTGTGGGTCACGGCCTCGCCGTACGGGTCGTTCAACTGCCGTGAGTGGGCGAGGCTTTGGCGCAGGGCGACCCCGGACTCGGCGTAGCGGCCCAGACCTTCGAGGAGCAGGCCGCGGTTGTTGAGGCAACGGCGGATCCAGGAGACGGTGTCGAGCCGCCACCAGATCGCGAGGGCCTGGTCGTTGAGGACGAGGGCCTCGTTCTGCCGACCGGTCAGGAAGTGCAGCCCGGCGAGATCGCCCAGCGCGTACGCCTCCGCCGCCGCGTCCCCGAGCCGCCGTGCCGCGCTCAGGGCGGCCCGGCCGAGCACCTCCATCTCGGCGACGCGGCCGCCGCGCAGGATGTAGGGGAAGAGGAGGCGGACGAGGGTGGAGACGTGGGCGGTCCGGTGGAGGTCGACATCGGGAGTGTCGTGGTACCGGGTTACCAGCGTCACCACGTTCTCCAGCTCCAAGTCGCCCCAGGCGAAGGCGTCTTCGGGGCGGGGGAAGGGGGCGGTGGCCGCCACTTCCGTGGCGTGACCGGGGGGCTGCGCGGCGGTCGGCCGGCGGCGGTCGTCCTGGTCAAGACCCGGTTCGACGATCGCGGTGAGGGCGCGTTCGGCGCGGGCGGCGTACCAGGCGAGGGCGGTTGCTGTGAGGTCGGTTTCGGTGGGGGCGGTGCCGGTGGGGGCGGTGCCGGTGAGAGCGTTTTGGAAGGGCGTGGCTTCGAAGGGGGTGGCTTCCATGAGGTCGGTGTCGGCGCGGGCGGCCTTCCCTTCCCTGCCGCCTCCCTTGCCCCTCTCCCCCTCCAACTCCCCTCCCCCCTCCGCCAGTTCGCGGGCGAAGTCGCGGACCAGGTCGTGGGGGGTGTAGCGGCCGTACGCCGTCTCCTCCAGGAGGGCCACGTCGACGAGGCGGTCGAGGGCGGACTCGGTGCGGCGTTCGTCGGTGCCGGCGAGGCGGGCGAGCAGGGGGGCGCCGTACGACGGGAGGTCGAGGGCGCCGATGTGGCACAGGGCGCGGGCCGCGGCCCGGTCGGTCTCGCGCTCGGAGGCGGCGAGGGCGTCGTGGGCCACGGCAAGGGAACGGCGGACGCTGAGGTCGTCGTACTCCAAGTGGTGCAACCGGCTTTCCGTGGCGGCCAGTTGACCGGCGAGGAAGTCCGGGGTGAGGGCGCTGCGGGCGGCCAGCCTGGCGGCGACGACGCGCAGGGCGAGCGGCAGGCGGCCGGTGAGTTCGACGAGGGGGTGGGCCGCGTCGAGGCCGTCGCGTCCGCTGACCGCGCGCAGCAGGGCGGCGCTGTCCTCGCCGGACAGGGGCGCCAGCGGGAAGCGGCGGGCACCGTCGAGCGCGGTCAGCGGCGAACGGCTGGTGACGATCACCGCGCACCCGGTGCCGGCCGGCAGCAACGGCCGTACCTGGGCGGCGTTCTCGGCGTCGTCCAGCACCATCAGCGTGCGGGTGGGGGCGAGCAGGGAGCGGAGCAACGCGCTTGCCGCGTCCGGGTGTTCGGGGATGTGCCGGGGTTCGGCGCCGAGGTCACGGAGCAGCGCGTGCAACGCCTGGCCGGCGGTGAGGGGGGTTCTGCCGGGGGTGGCGCCGTGCAGGTTCACGTACAACTGGCCGTCGGGGAAACGGTTGCGGAGCTCATGGGCCGCGTGCAGCGCGAGGGCGCTCTTGCCGACGCCGGCCATGCCGCTGATGACGGCGAGGGGGCGGGGGGTGGGCTCGGTCGCCGGCGGCGCGAGGGTGTTGTGCAGGGCGCGGAGGGTGTCGGCACGGCCGGTGAAGTGGGCGGGGAGGGGCGGCAGTTGGG
>NZ_BARF01000126.1 GCF_000367365.1 Streptomyces prunicolor NBRC 13075
CCGCGTGGGCGCGCCCAGCCCCCACGCACCCGCACCCAACGACGATACGATGCCTCGCGTAAATCACTCCCAGCCTCGGAGGAAACCCACATGTCAGGGGACCCGCAGGACGACTGCCTCTTCTGCAAGATCGTCGCAGGCCACATCCCCGCGACGATCATCCGAGAGACACCCACCACCGTCGCGTTCCGGGACATCAACCCCCAGGCCCCGACCCACGTCCTGGTGATCCCCCGAGTCCACTACCCCGACGCCGCCTCCCTCGCCGCCGCCGACCCCGCAGTCGCCGCCGACGTACTCCGCGAGGCCGGCGAGGTAGCAACAGACGAGAAACTCGACAGCTACCGCGTCATCTTCAACACCGGCAGCGGCGTGGGCCAGACCGTGTTCCACGCCCACGCCCACGTCATGGGCGGCCGCGGCATGCAGTGGCCCCCCGGTTAACTCACCGTGTCCGTACGCGAATTGGTGGTGCTCGGCACTGCCAGCCAGGTCCCCACCCGCCACCGCAACCACAACGGCTACCTCCTCCGCTGGGACGGCGAGGGCATCCTCTTCGACCCCGGCGAGGGCACCCAGCGCCAGATGCTGCGCGCCGGAGTCGCCGCGCACGACCTGAACCGGATCTGCGTCACCCACTTCCACGGCGACCACTCCCTCGGCCTCGCGGGCGTCATCCAGCGCATCAACCTGGACCGCGTCCCGCACCCGATCACCGCCCACTACCCGAAGTCGGGCCAGCGCTTCTTCGACCGCCTGCGCTACGCCACGGCGTACCGCGAGACAGTCGGCATCACGGAGTCCCCGGTGTCGTCGGACGGCGTGATCGCCACCGGTGGGAGCTACACGCTGGAAACCCACAAGCTCTCCCACCCCGTCGAGTCCTACGGCTACCGCCTCACCGAACCCGACGGCCGCCGCATGCTCCCCGACCGCCTCGCCGCGCACGGCATCAAGGGCCCGGACGTGGGCCGCATCCAGCGCGAGGGCACGATCGGCGATGTCACGCTCGACGACGTCAGTGAGGTACGGCGCGGCCAGCGTTTCGCGTTCGTCATGGACACCCGCCTCTGCGACGGAGTGCACGCCCTCGCGGACGGCTGCGACCTGCTGGTCATCGAGTCGACGTTCCTGGACGAGGACGAGCAACTGGCCGTGGACCATGGTCACTTGACCGCAGGGCAGGCGGCGAGGGTGGCGCAGGAGGCAGGCGTACGGCACCTGGTCCTCACCCACTTCAGCCAGCGGTACTCCGAGCCGGAGGAGTTCGAGCGGCAGGCGCGGGCGGCGGGCTACGAGGGTGAGCTGACCGTGGCCCACGATCTACTCAGGGTGCCGGTTCCGAAACGGCGGTAAAACACCCGTACGATACTTCGATGCCCATTCCCAAAGCCGAACTGCACCTGCACATCGAAGGCACCCTGGAGCCCGAGCTGGCCTTCGCGCTCGCGGCCCGCAACGGCGTCGAGCTGCCGTACGCGGACACCGAGGAACTCCGGAAGGCGTACCTCTTCGAGGACCTCCAGACCTTCCTGAACCTCTACTACGAGCTGATGGCCGTCCTGCGCACCGAGCGGGACTTCGAGGACCTCGCCAACGCCTATCTCGCCCGCGCCGCCGCGCAGGGCGTACGGCACGCGGAGATCTTCTTCGACCCGCAGGCGCACATCGCGCGGGGCGTGGACATGGGCACGGTGGTGGAGGGCCTGTGGCGGGCGCTGGGCAGCAGCGAGACCAACCACGGCATCTCGACCCGGCTCATCCTGTGCTTCCTGCGCGACGAGTCCGCCGAGTCGGCCCTGGAAACCCTGGACGCGGCCAAGCCGTACCTCGACCGCATCACCGGCATCGGCCTCGACTCGGCCGAGGTCGGCCACCCGCCGGTGAAGTTCCGCGAGGTGTACGAGGCCGCCGCGGCGCTGGGTCTACGACGCGTCGCGCACGCCGGTGAGGAGGGCCCGCCGGCCTACATCACCGAGGCGCTGGACATCCTCGGCGTGGAGCGCGTCGACCACGGGCTGCGGTGCATGGAGGACGAGGAGCTGGTGGCGCGGTTGGTGCGGGACCGCATCCCGCTCACCCTCTGCCCGCTGTCGAACGTCCGGCTGCGCGCGGTGGACGTCCTCGCCGAGCACCCGCTCCCCGCGATGCTGGACGCGGGCCTGCTCTGCACGGTCAACTCCGACGACCCGGCCTACTTCGGCGGGTACGCGGGCGACAACTTCGACGCGGTGCGGGAGGCCCTTGGCCTGACCGAGGAGCGGCTGCGGGAGCTGGCCCGGAACTCCTTTGTGGCGTCCTTCCTGGAGGACGACGAGGACCGGCGGGCACGCTACCTCGCCGAGGTCGAGGCGTACGTCTTCTAGTTCTAGCTGGTCGATTCCAAGGTGGGCCCGTGAGCCCGTGAACGCGTCCCGAGTGGCGCTCGTCTCTCCCGCTTGACCTGAGTAGACCTGTCTGTCTAATCTGATGCGCGACTAGACAGACAGGTCTACTCATGCTTCGGACGGGAATGGTCATGACGAATCTCTCGGTCGTCCCGGCGTCCAAAATGGCGCGCACCTCGGATGCGGCGCCCGTCGACGCCGCATCCGCTTCCGGATCCGACACCGCCGCCGTATCCGCCGCCGTATCCGCGCGGGGCCGACGGCTGCCGCCGAAAGTGGCGCTGTACGTACTCGCCTCGATCACCATCTCGTTCCTGGCGGCCTCCAGCGCACCGACCCCGCTCTACGCGGTCTACCAGGCCGAATGGGGCTTCGACCCGATCACCGTCACCGTGGTCTTCGGCGTCTACGCGGTGGCCGTGCTGCTCGGGCTGCTCACCATGGGCAAGCTCTCCGACCACGTCGGCAGGCGGCCGGTGCTGCTCGCCGCACTGGCGGCGCAGGCCGCCTCGATGATCGTGTTCGCCACCGCCGACGGCGTATCGGGGCTGATGGTCGCCCGGATCGTCCAGGGGCTGTCGACCGGCGCAGCGCTCGGCGCGATCGGGGCGGGGATGATGGACATCGACCGGCCGCGCGGCACGATCACCAACGCGGTCGTCCCGGGCATCGGCACGGCGACCGGCGCGCTGGTCTCGGGCCTCGTCGTCCAGTTCCTGCCCGCCCCCACGCATCTGGTCTACCTCGGGCTGCTGGCGCTCTTCGTCCTCCAGGCCGTCGCCGTCGCGCTGATGGCGGAGACGGTGACCCGCAAGCCGGGCGCGCTGGCCAGCCTGGCGCCGGAGATCAAGCTGCCACGCGCCGTGCGCCGGCCGATGCTGGTGGCCGCGCCGGTGCTGTTCGCCGTCTGGGCGCTGGCCGGGCTGTACGGGTCGCTCGGCCCGTCCCTCGCACGGCAGTTGACCGGTTCCAGGTCCGAAGTCCTCGGCGGGCTGAGCCTGTTCGTGCTCGCCGGAGTGGCCGCCGTCTCGGTGCTGGTCCTGCGGACGGCGGCGACCCGGACGGTGATGCTCACCGGCATCCTCGCGCTGATCGCCGGGGTGGCCCTCACCCTCGTCTCGATCCGTGACTCCTCCGCCACCGGCTTCTTCGTCGGCACCGCCATCGCGGGCGTCGGCTTCGGCAGCGGGTTCCAGGGCGGTATCCGTACGGTGATGCCGCTGGCCCGGCCGCACGAGAGTTCCGGGGTGCTGTCGCTGCTCTTCGTCGTCTCCTACCTGGGGATGGGGGTGCCCGCCGTGATCGCCGGGTTCCTCGTCGTCCACGCGGGCGGACTGACCGCCACCGCGCAGGAGTACGGCGTCGCCGTGATCGTCCTCGCGGCGTTCGCGCTGCTCGGGCTCGTGCGCGGCGGCGGGGACGGGGCGGCGGTCCTGCCGGGCGAGCGGATCGGCGGCAACGCCTGAGGGGTGGCCTCCGGCCGGGACAGGGCCGGAGCATGGCCGGGACATGGTGGGGACTGCGTCGGAGGGGCCGCGACCGGCGCATAATGTAGACAGATCTGTCTGAAGGAGTGACCGTCATGGCGAGTGTCCAGAGCACCGCGAAGCCGTCGGCGCGTGAGCGCCTGCTCACCGCCGCGAACGAGCTGTTCTACGCCGAGGGCGTGCAGAGCGTCGGGATCGACCGGGTCATCGAGCACGCGGGCGTGGCCAAGGCGTCGCTGTACAACACCTTCGGCGGCAAGGAGCAGCTCGTCCGGGCCTACCTCGACACCCGGCGCGCGGGCACCGCCGACCGGATCACGCGGGCTGTCGCGGAGCACGACACGCCCCGCGAGCAGATGCTGGCGATCTTCGAGACCCAGGGGCGGCAGTTCGACCGGCCCGACTTCCGCGGCTGCGCCTTCATCCGAGCCGGCGCCGAGGCCGGCCCCGGCGGGCTGGTCCAGGAAGCTGCGGACGCCTACCGCGGCTGGATGCGCGAACTCTTCACCCGCCTCGCCGCCGAGGCCGGCGCCGCCGACCCCGACGCCCTCGGCCACCAGCTCCAGATCCTCTACGACGGCGCCGGCATCTCCGCCCTGATGGACCACGACTCCACGGTGGCCGCGACCACCCGCGCGGCGGCGGCCGCCCTGATCGCGGCGGCGACGGGCGCATCCGCCGAGGCCTGAGCGGCGCCCGGCACGCGAGCGTGGATCACGCGGTGCGCCAGGGACAGGGACACTGACGCGGCGTCGGCAGAGCGGCCTGGCCAACGCACCGGTCACCGGCTCCGGTCGGGCCCGATCCGGGGACGGTGCGCCGCCGCCCGCTCGGCCGACGCCTGGCCGCCGGTTTCCCGACGCGGCACCCCTGGATGATCGATTCCGAGGGATCGGCTGCGCGCAGGGGACGAGAGTGCCCAACGGCAGTGTGTGAAGACAGAGTTGGACACCCTCGCGACCGCACTCCATGCGAAGACCGACGACCTGTTGAAGGCGTCCCGGCATCTGGCACCATGCCGGCCGGCTCCGCCACGCCCGCGTCATGCGGCGAACCCTCGCGCTGACCGTCGCGATCCGGCACAACGACCACACCAGACAGCCCGTCCTGCGCTCACTGGCCGCCTACGACCACTGACCCCTCGGAAGCGATCGTCTACTAGCCGCCGTTGCCGGTGGCTGTGGCACCCGCGTGCCGGGGGCCCGCCGTGTCGTAGGCCCCCTGCGCCGGGATGGCCGGGGTGTCCAGCGGGATCTCGACGACCGGCTGCTCGGGCGCGCCGATCTCCGGTACCGGTCCGGTGGGGATACCGCCGGACGCGGCGACCACGGCACCCGGGGTGCCCCCGCGCCGCCGGACCGTGCCCGGCAGCAGCAGCCGACCGCCGGTGTGGAGAGCGACCCCGGTCATCGGTACGGCGATCACGACCAGCCCCACCGCGAGGATCACGCCCATCGCCGGGAACCCGGCCCGCGCCGACAGCACGCTGCCCACCAGGGGTCCCGCCGCCGTACCGAGCGACGAGGCAGAGCCGACGAGGACGGCCCAACGCCCGCGCGGATCAAGGGAGGCGGCGAGGCCGAGGACGTAGGACAGGACGATCGGGTAGAGGGTGTTCCAGGCGATCTCGCCGGTCGCGAACGTCCTCAGGTCGTGCGCGGACGCGCTGAGCACGATGCAGCCCGCGATGAGCGCCGTACCCGCGCCGATCGGCACCGCGCGCCCCAGCCGGGCCCCGAGCGCGCCCGCACCTATGACACCGACGAGGGCGGTACCGAGCGCGATCGCGAAGACCGCGCCGACGGTGACCTCGGAGAGGTGGGCCTGGTCGATGCCGATGCGGCCGCTGACGCCCCAGAGGGAGTTCTGGGCGAGGGACCAGCACAGCAGGGTGCCGGCGAGGACCAGTCCGGCGCGGCGGTGGGGGAGCCCGGCGGTCTCCACGCGCGTGTGCGGTGTCGCCGTACGGACGGGGAGGCGGCCGGTCAACGGCCATACGGCGAGCGAGGTGAGGGCGATCGCGGCGAGCGGCTGGCCGTGGCCCGCGCCGAGGTGCGGAACCGTCAGATAGACGGCGCCCGCGAGCGCCGACACGCACAACAGGCCGAGCGTGGAAGCGCGGTGGGGGTCCCGTTCGGCGGCGATCCCGGACGCGGCGACCGTGGTGGCCGTACCCGATCCGAAGCCGCCGATCACCGCACCCGCGACGACCGCGGGGACGGCGTGGGTGAGGGCGGCCGAGCCGTACCCGAGAACGGCCAGCGCGAGGCCGATCCGGGCGAGTGTGCGCGGGCCGACCCGGTCGACACGCGAGGCGAGCAGAAACCCCGCCGCGGCCGAATTCAACAGCAGCGCACTGCCGACGGCACCGGCCTGCGTGGCGGACAACGGCAGCCCGGCGTCGAGGCGGCCGACGGTGGTGGGCAGGAGGTAGGGGGCGAGGTACCCGGCCGTGAAAAGGGCGACGAGGGGCCAGGGCGTGGTGGTGCTGCGGGCGAACACGGGCGTTCCCAGGGCATGCGAAAGAAGCGGCTCAAGAAGGGGGTTGGGCGACGACCGTCGACGGACAGGAACGCGCGGCCAATTTGTATCAAGCACGCGGTTCGCGAAAGAAGGGCGGGGGGTGTGATCTGGGGCACGTTCGGTTTGGGGGTTGGGGGGCCGGGTAAACGAGGGCCCAATTTCCGGTGCCGGGCGGCTTCGTTCGGCCGTCCGGCACGTGTTCATGCAGGCCAGCACAGGCGGCTAGCCCGGCGCCTCTCAATTCCGGCTCTTCTCAACGCGGGCCGGCACTCCGTCCGTTCACTTCTGGGCGCAGGCCCGCACCGTCAGCCTGTCCGGCGTTTGAGGACGAGGCCCCTTCAGGGCCGAAGCGGGGGTCTGGGGGCGCAGCCCCCGGAAGGCGCGCCCACTACCGCCAGTGCACAGCTCCACCGGCCGCAGTCGACGCGGTCTCGATCTTCGCCCGCACCTCCCGCATCACCGCGACGATCTCCCCCTCGTGCTCCGGCGTGAGCCGAACCACCGGCACCGAGCAACTGATCGCGTCCAGCGCCGGGTTGTCGTACCGCAGCGCGAACCCGAACCCGACGATCCCGAGGACCCCCTCCTCGCGGTCGACCGAGTAACCCCGGGCGCGAATCGAAGCGAGGTCGGCGGCCAACGCCTCCCGGGACGTGTGGGTGTTGGGGGTCGCGGCCTCGTACGGCCCGTCGGGCAGCTCGGCGTCCGGCCGTTCGGCGAGCAGCGCCTTGCCCAGGGCGCCGACGTGGGCCGGGAGCCGCCTCCCCACCCTGCTGATGGTCCGCAGGTACTCGTGCGACTCCCGCGTCGCCAGATACGCCACGTCCCGCCCGTCCAGCCGCCCCAGGTGGATCGTCTCGCCGAGCGTCTGGGACGCCTCGTCGAGATACGGCCGTACGGCCCTCACGCGCGGGTCGGAGTCCAGATAGCTCGTGCCGGTGAGCAGGGCGTGGATGCCGATGCCGTAGAGCGAGCCGGTGATGTCGGTACGGACCCAGCCGTGTGCGATCAGGGTCTGGAGGAGGGCGTACATCGAGCTGCGCGGCACGCCGAGCGCGTCGGCGAGTTCCTGGAGGCGCGCGGGACGGTCGCCGCGCGCGGCGAGCAGTTCGAGCAGCTCGACCGTGCGGGCGGCGGACTTCACCTCGCGGACGCCACCGGGCTCTGACATGGGGCGATGTTAGCGAGCGCGGGTGCCCCATTGACGGTCGAGGTTCGCGTATCTAACCTCTGTCTTCATACGTGGATAACGTCTACATAGGGAGATGGCCGCGAGATGGCCTCAGTGAACGGCGAAACGGAGAACGGCGAAACGGAGACCGTGGTGCGCAGGCTCCGGGACGGGATGGTGGCCGGTGTGCTCTCCTTCCCGCTCACCTCCTTCCACGACGACGGCTCCCTCGACCCCGACGGCTTCCGCACCCATGTCGCGGCCCGGATCGCCACCACCCCCGGCGCCGTCTTCCCCGCCTGCGGCACCGGCGAGTTCTTCTCGCTCGACGAGGACGAGTACCGCACGGTCGTCACCATCGCCGTCGAGGAGGCGGCCGGCCGCGTCCCCGTCGTCGCCGGAGTCGGCTACGGCTGGGCGCAGGCCGCCCGCTTCGCACGCATCGCCGAGGAGGCCGGCGCCGACGCGCTCCTCGTCCTGCCGCACTACCTCGTCGCCGCCCCCCAGGACGGCCTGGTGGCCCAGCTGGAGCAGCTCGCCGCCCGCACCCGGCTCCCGCTCATCGCCTACCAGCGCGGCCAAGTCGCCTTCACCGCAAGCTCGTTGAAGCGCATCGCGGCGATCCCCGGCGTCATCGGCCTCAAGGACGGCCACAGCGACCTCGACCGCCTGCAACGCCTCACGCTCGCCGCCCCCGAGGGCTTCCTCTTCTTCAACGGCGCCTCGACCGCCGAGATCCAGGCCCGCGCCTACGCCACGGTCGGCGTCCCCGCGTACTCCTCGGCCGTCCACGCCTTCGCCCCCGAGATCGCGAACGCCTTCTTCGCGGCCCTGCACGACGGCGACGACAAGACCATCGAGCGGTTGCTGCGCGATTTCTACGTCCCGCTCGTCGAACTCCGCGACCGGGTACCGGGATACGCCGTGTCGCTGGTCAAGGCGGCGGCCCGGCTGCGCGGCCAGCCGGTGGGACCCGTACGCGCCCCGCTCACCGACCCCTCGGCCGCCGACCTGGCCGAGCTCACGAACCTGCTCACCACCGGACTCGACCTCGTAGGAGCCGCGCTGTGAACCTCACCATCGCCGACGTCCGCCTGACCCCGATCCTGGTCGCCGACCCGCCCCTCCTGAACACCCAGGGCGTCCACCAGCCCTACACCCCGCGCCTGATCGTCGAGATCGAGACGGCCGACGGGATCACCGGCCTCGGCGAGACCTACGGCGACACCAAGTACCTGGAACTGGCCCGGCCGTTCGCCGAGAAGCTGATCGGCCGTCAAGTCAGCGACCTGAACGGCCTGTTCACGGTCGCCGACGAGGTCGCCGTCGACAGTTCGCGGGTCTCCGGGCAGGTCGACGTCGGTGGGCTGCGCGGTGTCCAGACCGCCGACAAGCTGCGCCTCTCCGTCGTCTCCGCCTTCGAGGTCGCCTGCCTCGACGCCCTCGGCAAAGCGCTCGGACTACCCGTACACGCCCTGCTCGGGGGCAAGTTGAGGGACGCGGTCGAGTACAGCGCGTACCTGTTCTACAAGTGGGCCGACCACCCCGAGGGCGTGGCGGCCGAGAAGGACGACTGGGGCGCCGCGATCGACCCGGCCGGAGTTGTCGAACAGGCACGGAAGTTCAAGGAGCGGTACGGCTTCACCTCCTTCAAGCTCAAGGGCGGGGTCTTCCCGCCCGACGAAGAGATCGCCGCCGTACGGGCGTTGGCGGCGGCCTTCCCCGACCACCCCCTCCGCCTGGACCCCAACGGCGCCTGGTCCGTGGAGACTTCGCTGAAGGTCGCGAAGGAACTGGGGGATGTCCTCGAATACCTGGAGGACCCGGCCCTGGGCACCCCCGCCATGGCCGAGGTGTCCGCGGGGACCGATGTGCCACTGGCCACCAACATGTGCGTGACGACGTTCGCGGAGATCAAGGAAGCCTTCACGAAGGACGCTGTGCAGGTGGTGCTCTCCGACCACCACTACTGGGGCGGGCTGCGCAACACCCAGCAACTCGCCGCCATCTGCCGCACGTTCGGCGTCGGCATCTCCATGCACTCCAACACCCACCTCGGCATCAGCCTCGCCGCGATGACCCACGTCGCGTCGACCGTCCCCAACCTCCATCACGCCTGCGACTCCCACTATCCCTGGCAGTCGGAGGACGTCCTCACCGAACGCCTCACCTTCACCGACGCCAAGGTCACCGTCTCCGACGCCCCCGGCCTCGGCGTCCAACTCGACCGCGCCAAGCTGGAGTTCCTGCACCAGCGCTGGCTCGACGACGACGGCTCACTGCGCGACCGCGACGACGCGGCGGCGATGCGGATCACGGACCCGGAGTGGGTGACGCCGTCGATGCCGCGCTGGTAGGGGCGTACGACGACGCCGGGCGCGGCCGGATCCCGACGCGCCCCCGCGGTGCCCGTGGACGGACCGGCACCAGGCGCGGCACCCGCCGTAGCGCCCGGACCTGCGGTCGGCCGGTACCGGCGCGACGGTCGGCACCGGAGCGGGAGCCGCCCCCACGCGCGCACGGTGGTGCACACTGGCCTGATCCGTATCACGTCAGGGAGCGCACCGTGACCGCGTCCAACGCGTCCACCGGAAAGGGACCGTCGTCCCGCAGCGAAGGGCCGTCCTGCGGGGTCGATCCGCTGGCCGGGCTGCGCGCGGCGGACGATCCGCCCTGGGACGTGTATCTCACCGGCACCGTCTTCCTCGACATCATCTTCACCGGGCTCGAATCCGCCCCGGTGCGCGGCACCGAGTCCTGGGCGCGCGGGATGGGGTCCAGCCCGGGAGGCGTCGCCAACATGGCGACCGCGCTGGCCCGGCTCGGGCTGCGGACCTCCCTCGCCGCGGCCTTCGGCGACGACCACTACGGCGAGTACTGCTGGGACGCGCTGGAACAGGGCGAGGGCATCGACCTCTCCGCCTCCCGCTCGGTACCCGGCTGGCACTCCCCGGTCACCGTGTCCATGGCCTACGAGGGCGAACGCACGATGGTCTCCCACGGCCACGAGCCGCCCCCGGAGGTCGTGTTCGGCCAAGGGGGCGCACCTGACTGCCCGCCACGCGCGCGTGCCGCCGTCGCCTCCCTCACCCCCGGCAAGCAGGCACCCTGGGTCGCCCAGGCCGCGAGCGAGGGCACGCGGATCTTCGCCGACGTCGGCTGGGACGACACCGGCGCCTGGGACCTCGCCGGACTCGCCGACCTCGCGCACTGCGAGGCGTTCCTGCCGAACGCCGAGGAGGCCATGCGCTACACCGGCGCCGACTGCCCCCGCGCCGCCGCCCACGCGCTCACCGAACACGTACCCCTCGCGGTCGTCACCCTCGGCGCGGACGGCGCGTACGCCGTGGACCGGCGTACCGGAGAGTCCGCCGAGGTCCCGGCGATCGCCGTCGAGGCCCTCGACCCCACCGGCGCCGGCGATGTCTTCGTGGCCGGCTTCGTCACCGGCACCCTGGCCGGCTGGCCGCTCGCCGACCGCCTCGCCTTCGCCGGCCTCACCGCCGCCCTCTCCGTCCAGGAGTTCGGCGGCTCGCTCTCCGCACCGGGCTGGTCCGAGATCGGCGCCTGGTGGCGCAAGGTGCAGTCGGTCGAGGGCCAGGACCCGACGGCCCTGCGCCGGTACGCGTTCCTCGCGGGACTCGTACCGGAGGAGCAGGGCAGCGGCAGTCCGTGGCCGTTGCGGCGGGCGGTGCCGACGATCGGGTTCGGACGGTCGACGTAGGGGTGGAGCGAGGGACCGGATCACCTGTTGCCCGGCCGGACATTCGCCACCAAGCCACCCAGTCGGCCAGCCACCAAGCCGCCCGGCCGGTCAGGGTGAACGTTCCTGCTCAGCTGCCCCAGCCGCCTCCTCAGCGAGCCCCCGCACGCTCCACCACACCGCCGACCACGTCCCGTACGGCCTCGAAGACCGCCTCGGGCAACGTGCCGAGCGGCGTCAGTGCCAAGGCACGCAGCACCCGACTCGTGTCCGTGTCGTACGGGACGGTCTCGCTGAGCACGTCGTAGCCGTCACGCACGGCGACCCGCAGGACAGGCGCGTCCGCCCCCACGGCCGCCGCGACCACGAAGGGGACCTCGCCCCGCAGCTGGTCGGTCAGCTTGTGGTAACCGCTGGCCACGGGCTCGCGCCAGTGCAGACTCAGCAGCAGGGGCCGCTTCGCGAGCAGCTCGGCGAGGTCGGTCTCGACGGGACCGTCCGGTTCCAGGACGACGGCGCGGGCGTCCAGCACCAGCGCCGCCGGGAGCAGACAGCGCAGCGTGCTGCCGACGATGTTGCCGCCGACGGTGGCGGTCCGGCGTACGGCCCCGGTGCCCACCCCGCCCGCGGCCTTCCGCAGCACCTCCGGGACCCGCTCGTCCATCTCGTGCAGCAGTACGGCCGAGCCCAGCGTCCCGTCCCCGATCACCTTCGCCTCGGGCAGCTCCCGCAGGGACACCGCCTGCTCGGGGAAACCGTCCCGTTGCCAGCCGGCCCAGACCAGGGTCGCCCCTCCGACGGGTACCGCCCCCTCGGCCAGGCACGACTGTGCTTCGGACACGGACCTGGGCAGACGCACGAGCACAGCGGCCGACCTGCTTTCCCTGCAAGGCTTACTTGGCGGACATAGCGCATTGTCCGTACAAGCGAGGGGGCGCGAACAGGGCTCACGGCGTCACCCCGCGCGCCTCCGCTGCGCCGTATCCGCTCCCGGAGCAAGGCCGGACCCGCTCCAGGAACAAGCCCGGACCCAGTCCCGGGACCGGCCCGGATTTCGTGGCCCGACGGTCACCGAAAAGCCCTACGGCGTTGTCAGTGGCCCGGCGTACCCTGGGAATCACCAGGCCGCCCTTGTGGCGGGCGAGTCTTTTCGAGGAGGACGAGCAAGGCCTACAGAGCCGGCCCATGACTCAGACACCCACAGCTCACAGCCCCGCGCAGGAGCAGGCGAAGGCACGGTTCACCGTCCCCGCCCAGCATCCGATGGTCACCGTCCTGGGGTCCGGAGACGCCCTCCTGCGCGTGATCGAGAAGGCCTTCCCGGCGGCCGACATCCACGTCCGGGGCAATGAGATCAGCGCGGTCGGCGACGCCCGCCAAGTCGCCCTCGTCCAGCGCCTGTTCGACGAGATGATGCTGGTGCTGCGCACCGGGCAGCCGATGACGGAGGATGCGGTGGAACGCTCGATCGCCATGCTGCGGGCGAGTGAGAACGGAGATGGTCCCGAGGAGACACCGGCCGAGGTGCTCACCCAGAACATCCTGTCCTCGCGAGGCCGCACGATCCGCCCCAAGACCCTCAACCAGAAGCGGTACGTCGACGCGATCGACAAGAACACGATCGTCTTCGGCATCGGCCCCGCCGGCACCGGCAAGACCTACCTCGCCATGGCCAAGGCGGTCCAGGCACTCCAGGCCAAGCAGGTCAGCAGGATCATCCTGACCCGCCCGGCGGTCGAGGCCGGCGAGCGCCTCGGCTTCCTCCCGGGCACCCTCTACGAAAAGATCGACCCGTACCTGCGCCCCCTGTACGACGCCCTGCACGACATGCTGGACCCGGAGTCGATCCCGAAGCTGATGGCGGCGGGCACGATCGAGGTCGCGCCGCTGGCATACATGCGTGGCCGCACTTTGAATGACGCCTTCATCATCCTGGACGAGGCCCAGAACACGAGCCCCGAGCAGATGAAGATGTTCCTCACCCGGCTCGGTTTCGAGTCGAAGATCGTGATCACCGGTGACGTGACGCAGGTCGACCTGCCGAGCGGCACGAAATCGGGGCTGCGGCAGGTGCAGGACATTCTGGAGGGGCTCGACGACGTGCACTTCTCCCGCCTGTCGTCGGCGGACGTCGTCCGGCACAAGCTGGTCGGCCGTATCGTCGACGCGTACGAGAAGTACGACAGCGAGAACGGTACGGAGAACGGCACCCACAAGGGTGCCCGTGACAAGCGGAAGTAGATCAGCACGACCATGTCGATCGACGTCAACAACGAGTCCGGAACCGAGGTCGACGAGCAGGCGATCCTCGACATCGCCCGCTACGCGCTCGCGCGGATGCGCATCCACCCGCTCTCCGAGCTCTCGGTGATCGTCGTGGACGAGAACGCCATGGAGCAGCTTCACATCCAGTGGATGGACCTGCCCGGGCCGACCGATGTCATGTCCTTCCCGATGGACGAGCTGCGTCCGCCGAGCAAGGACGACGAGGAGCCCCCGCAGGGGCTGCTCGGTGACATCGTGCTGTGCCCGGAGGTCGCCACGAAGCAGGGGGCCGAGGCCGAGACGCAGCACACCATGGACGAGGAGCTCCAACTCCTCACCGTCCACGGTGTGTTGCACCTCCTCGGCTACGACCACGAGGAGCCCGACGAGAAGGCCGAGATGTTCGGCCTCCAGGCCGCCATCGTGGACGGCTGGCGCGCGGAGAAGGGCCATACCGGCCCCTCCCCGGCGCCGACGGTCTCCTAGGGCACCGGGGCACCACTTCTCATGAGTCCTCAGATCGTCGTCGGGGCCATCGCCCTTGTCGTTGTCGCCTGGCTCGCCGCCTGCGCGGAGGCGGGCCTCGCGCGCGTCTCCAGCTTCCGCGCCGAGGAGGCCGTACGGTCCGGTCGGCGCGGCAGTGCCAAGCTCGCGCAGGTCGCCGCCGACCCGACCCGCTACCTCAATGTCGCCCTGCTGGTGCGGGTCGCCTGCGAGATGGCCGCCGCCGCGCTCGTCACCTACGAGTGCCTGCACGTGATCCACGGCACCGCGCCCGCGCTGCTCGCCGCGATCGGCGTCATGGTCCTCGTGTCGTACGTCGCGGTCGGGGTCTCCCCGCGCACGATCGGGCGCCAGCATCCGCTGAACACGGCCACGGCGGCGGCGTACGTGCTGCTGCCGCTCGCGCGGATCATGGGCCCGATCCCGTATCTGCTGATCCTCATCGGCAACGCGCTCACCCCGGGCAAGGGGTTCCGGCGTGGTCCGTTCGCGTCCGAGGCCGAGCTGCGGGCGCTGGTGGACCTCGCCGAGAAGGAGTCGCTGATCGAGGACGAGGAGCGCCGGATGGTGCACTCGGTCTTCGAGCTGGGCGACACCCTGGTCCGGGAAGTGATGGTGCCGAGGACCGATCTCGTCGTCATCGAGCGGTACAAGACGATCCGTCAGGCCCTCACCCTCGCGCTCCGCTCCGGCTTCTCGCGGATCCCGGTGACCGGGGAGAGCGAGGACGACATCGTCGGGATCGTGTACCTGAAGGACCTGGTCCGTAAGACGCACATCAGCCGTGACGCCGAGTCGGAGCTGGTCTCCACGGCCATGCGGCCCGCGAGCTTCGTGCCGGACACCAAGAACGCAGGTGATCTGCTGCGCGAGATGCAGCAGGAGCGCAATCACGTCGCCGTCGTCATCGACGAGTACGGCGGCACGGCCGGCATCGTCACCATCGAGGACATCCTGGAGGAGATCGTCGGCGAGATCACCGACGAGTACGACCGGGAACTGCCTCCGGTGGAGGAGCTGGGCGACGACCGCTACCGGGTCACCGCCCGCCTCGACATCGGCGACCTGGGGGAGTTGTACGGCTTCGAGGCCTACGACGACGAGGACGTGGAGACGGTCGGGGGGCTGCTCGCGAAGGCGCTGGGGCGGGTTCCGATCGCCGGTGCCTCGTCGGTCGTGGAGCTGCCGGACGGGCGTGAACTGCGGCTGACGGCGGAGGCCTCGGCCGGGCGCAGGAACAAGATCGTGACGGTGCTGGTCGAGCCGGTGGAGCCGGCCGAGGAAGAGACGAAGCCGGAGTGAGCCCCGAGCAACTGCGCGCGTTCTGCCTGTCGTTCAACGCGACGGTGGAGGATTTCCCGTTCAACCCCGACACGTCCGTCTTCAAGGTGCTCGGCAAGCTGTTCGCGCTGACCCGGCTGGACGGCAGCCCGCTCACGGTCAATCTCAAGTGTGACCCGGAGGACGCGATCCGACTCCGGGAGGAGTACCCGGGGTTGATCATCCCCGGGTACCACATGAACAAGCGGCACTGGAACACGGTGACGGTGGACGGGGAACTCCCG
This sequence comes from Streptomyces prunicolor NBRC 13075, assembly GCF_000367365.1. GTDB lineage: Bacteria > Actinomycetota > Actinomycetes > Streptomycetales > Streptomycetaceae > Streptomyces > Streptomyces prunicolor. The sequence continues at coordinate 15,606 of NZ_BARF01000126.1, forward strand.
GACCGGCTGGTCCGGGAGCTGGTGGAGGACTCGTACGACCTCGTCGTCGCCGGGCTACCGCGCGCCGAGCGGCTCCGTCTCGACCGTCCCTGACCCGGCCCGCCGGGACCGCAGTCCTACGGCCACCAGCACCGCCGCCCCCAGCGCGATCGCCGCGTCGATGCCGACGACTGTGTGGACCCCCGACATGAGATCGCCCGAAGTGGTGGCGAGGACGCCCAGCAGCGGGATGCCGATGGTGATGCCGACCTGCTGGGTGGAGGTCACCAGGCCGGTGGCCAGGCCCTGTTCCTCGTCGGGGACGCCCGAGGTGACCGTCAGGCCGTAGGAGATGATCGCGCCCAGGTGGCACATGCTCGCCAGGGAGACGGCGGCCGTCGCCACCCAGACCGACCAGGTGTGGGTGGTGAGGGTGAGGAGGGTGGCGGTGAAGGCCGCCTGGCCGGTGAGGGAGGCGATCAGGGTGCGGCGGGCGCCGATGCGGCCGATGACCTTCGGGGCGTAGACCCCGGCGACCGCCGAGAGGATGCCCTGGACGCCGAAGACCAGGCCCGTCTCGAAGGACGACAGGTGCAGGATCTCCTGGAGGTACAGGGTCAGGACGAAGACCACCGTCGACATCATCGAGAAGGTCACCAGTCCGCCCAGGTTGCCCCACGCCACCGTGCGGCGGCGCAGCATGGGGAGGGAGACCAGGGGGTGCGTCGTGCGGGACTCGACGTACGCGAAGGTGGTCAGGAGCAGGACGCCCGCGATGAGTGTCGTGATCACGTCCGGGCGGGCGAAGCCGTGGTCCGCCGCCGTCGACAGGGCGTAGATCAGGGCCAGTAGGCCGCCTGTGACGGTGAACGCGCCGGGGACGTCCAGGCGCGGGCGGTCCGGGGTGCGGGACTCGGGGAGCAGGGCGGGGGCCAGGGGCAGGACCAGTACCGCGAACAGGGTGAGCAGGGCCATCGTCGAGCGCCAGCCGAACGCGTCGGTCAGGACACCGCCGGCCACCATGCCGACCGTGAAGCCGAGCGAGAGCAGGGTGCCGGAGATGCCGAGCGCGCGGTCGCGGGCCGGACCCTCGGGAAACGTGGTGGTGAGGAGGCTCATGCCGGTCGGCACGATGGTTGCCGCGCCGAGGCCTTGCAGCGCCCTGCCGGTCAGGAACGATGCCGGGTCCCAGGCGAAGGTGGCGAGCAGTGAGGCCGCGCCGAACAGGGCCAGGCCGGTGAGGAACAGTCGGCGGCGGCCGTAGAGGTCGCCGATGCGGCCGAAGAGGAGCAGGAAGCCGCCGGACGGCAGCGCGAACGCGGTGACCGCCCACTGGAGTCCGGACTGGCTCATGCCGAGGTCGGCGCCGAGGGTGGGCAGGGCCACGTTGAGGACGGAGAAGTCCAGGGCGACCATGAACTGGGCCGCGCAGAGGACGAAGAGGACGAGTTTGTCGCGGGTGGACAGTTTGGTGGGGGTGCCAAGTGGTGTGTGGGTGCCGGTAGTTGTCGTGTCGGTCGCCATAGGGAGAGCTTGTGGCCGTCGGAATAGGCGTGGGGAGCCGGAAGTTGTGCTGGTGGTGGCACCACCAGGCAGCGGCACCACTGGTCTAGGGGGATGTGTACGTGGCTGAGGATGCCCTGAAGAGTCGTCGGCTGAGCGAACTGCGTGAGTTCCTGATGAGCCGCCGCGCCCGGGTCTCCCCGGCCGAGGCGGGGCTGCCGGACGGTGGGGCGCGGCGCCGTACACCGGGGCTACGGCGGGAAGAGGTCGCCGTGCTCGCGGGGGTGGGCGCGTCCTGGTACCAGTGGCTGGAGCAGGGGCGGGACATCTCCGTGTCGCCGCAGGTCCTCGACTCCGTCGCCCGGGTGCTGCGGCTGAGCAACGCCGAGCGGCGGCATCTGTACGTCCTGGCCGGGCTGAACCCGCCCGCGGCCGAACCCGCCGCCGATCACGGGTGTGAGGGCATGCGGCGGCTCATCGACGCGTGGATGCCGTTTCCGGCGCACATCATGGACCGCTACTACAACTGCGTGATGTACAACGACGCGGCCGGCTGGGTGCTCGGTATGCGACCCGAGAACACGCAGAACTGCCTCGTCGACTTCTTCACCGATCCGCTCTACCGGGCCCGTTCGCAGAGTTGGGAGCGGAACGCGCGGACCGTCGTCGCGCAGTTCCGGGCGGCGTGCGCGGACCGGCCCGATGACGAGGGCTTGCAGGCGGTGCTGGCCGAACTGGCCTCCGTGAGCCCGGAGTTCAGTGCGTTGTGGGCGCGGCGGGACATTCTGGACGCGGGTGTGGTCCGTAAGGAGTTGGATCATCCGCTAGTCGGGTTGCTGTGTGTCGAGTCGACGGCGTTGAAGGTGCCGGCGCGGCCCGATCTCACGATCGTGCTGCACACGCCGTTGGACGAGGCGAACACGGTGGGGAAGCTGGAGTGGCTGGCCTCGCCGGAGGGGCGGCGGGGGGCGATGTACCCCGTGGCGGGATAGCGCCGGTACTTCTTCGTATGCTCTGGTCATGACCGACAGCAGCGCGCTTGATCCCGAGGACCGCAAGATCGTCACCCTGGCCCGTTCGGCTCGGGCCCGTAATGGTGTACCGGAGGGTGCCGCTGTGCGGGATGAGACCGGGCGTACGTATGTCGCCGGAACGGTTGCTCTTGAGTCGCTGAAGTTGAGCGCGTTGCAGACGGCGGTGGCCATGGCTGTGGCGTCGGGGGCGAAGTCCTTGGAGGCGGCGGCGGTTGTGACGGCGGCGGAGTCCGTGGCTGCGGAGGATCTGGCGGCTGTACGGGATCTGGGTGGGCCGGAGACGCCCGTGCTGGTGGCTGGGCCGGACGGGGTTGTTCACCTTACGGTGACCGCCGGTTGAGGCGCTCCCCAGCAACTGACAGGAACCGTGTCCGGAAGTAACCCGTCCGGATTTCGCCCTTGCTCTCCCCCCGTCTCCCGCGCATCAATGGAACCGTAAGTTCCGACGGACCGTCAGATTCTCGCTCGCGTGGCGCACCGCACCGCGTCCGTGAGGGGGCTCTGAGGTTTTTCTTCCGTCCGTCCCCACATGGCATTCCCAGACACGGGAAGGGAACCAGACCCATGAAAGGCACGCTGAGAAGCAAGCGGATCGGTACCGGTGCGGCACTGGTGACGGGGGTCCTCGCGGCCGTCTCGCTGGCGTTCGCGCCCGCCGCGCTCGCCGTCACTCCCCAGACGGCGACGATCACCGCGGACTGCGGCATCTTCGGCGGCGGCGCGGCCACGCTCACCGCCACCCAGGACGGCACCGCGGCCACGGTCACCATCACCTCCTCCATCACGGCGCCACTCGCCCTGTCGGCCGACTCGATCTCTTCCACCTTCACGTTCGAGAACGCGAGCGGTGGCACCACCGTCTTCAGCGGCACGAAGAACCCGGCCATGGCGACCGGCGACGCCGTCACCGTCGGTCCCCTCGACGGCACTGTGGCCTCCGGCGACAGCCTGGAGGCGTACGGCGGGTCGCTGCAGATGACGATCTTCGGGATCGCCGTCACGTGCACGGCCACCGGACCGCAGTCGCCGGGTCCGTTCGTGTTCGACTGAGAAGTCGCCTGAGGAGTCGGCTGGGAAGTCGGCTGAGGAGGCGCCTGAGAATTCCCCCCACGGGCTCAACTGGGCCGTCGGTTCCCGCTGTTGCGGGAACTGACGGCCCATCAGTTTGTTTCACCGTGTCCATTGACTTCTCACGCGATCCCCACATCAATGCCCCCTGTGGGCGCAGACGAGCCGCTGCGCCCATCGTCCTCAGGAGGGGGCACAGCCATGGCTACGACATTCCGAAGACGCCGTTGGGCGTCGTTGCTCGGGGTGACCGCGCTCGCGGTCGCCACGGGCGGTGCGCTGGCCTGTCCGGCCGGTGCGTCCACGAACGTGGACTTCGCCACGCACTGCATCCCGCCGGCGATCGCGGGCATCCCGCCCATCGACGGCACCACGACCGCCGCGATCACGGTGGACAACACCGCGCCGAAGGTCGGCGACACCGTCACCGTGACGTACACGGTGGTCAAGCCCGCCGCCAGCAACCCCACCGCCATCGCCCTGCCCGCCGACATCATGACGCCCACCGGGAAGGTCACCCTCGGCGGTGCCCAGACCGGCAGCCTCACGGTGGCCGGGCCCAAGAAGAACGACCCGGTGCCGGGCAACGGCGCCTTCCCGTCGTTCTCCATGACCGGCACCTTCACGGTCACCACCCCGGGCGCGATCACCCTCTCGCCCGGCGACTACAACATCCACACCAGCTACATCCTGGAGCTGGACACCCCCTGCACGGTGACGAACCCGCCGGCCCCGGTCTCCGAGACCGTCACCGCGACCGCCACCGTTCCGGTCAACACCCGTGCGATCAGCCTGGGTTCGGCCTCCGGGAATGCCGGTGACAGCGTCACCGTGACCGGCAGCAACTTCACCCCGGGTGCCACCGTGACCCTGGCCGGACGCTCCGGCACCGCCCAGACCGCGGACACGGCGACCGTCACGGCCAGTGCGAGTGGTGCCATCAGTGGTTCGCTCGTCGTCAACGACAAGACGACCACCGGGGTCGTCGCTTACGAGGGCAGTGCGTGGACCGATGACCTGGGGGCCGGGCCGGCCGCCTACGTCGTCAACGACACCACGCCCGTTCCGCCGGGGAGTCAGAGGCTGACGACCACCGTCAAGGCGGGCACGCTGTCGATGGCCCAGGCCGGGGACGCCGTGGGCCTCTCCGCCGTCGACTTCGGCAAGGGCGGTGCCTCCACGGGCGCCCTGAACACGGTGACGGTCCAGGACTTCCGCGGCGGACCCGCGGGCTGGTCCCTGACCGGCAAGGTCACCGACTTCACCGGTCCCGGCGCCAAGATCGATGCCGGGGCGCTGAGTTGGACACCCGCCTGCGCCACCAAGGCGGGCAGCCCGAGCACGTGTGTCGCCGGTTCGGCGGGCACGGTGGGCAGTTCGGGAGCGACGCTCGCGTCCACACCCGACGGCACGCTCACCGGCGGGCAGTTCACCGTCGACGCCGGACTCTCCCTGAACGTACCGGCGTTCACGCCTCCGGGCTCGTACTCCGGTGTGCTCACGCTGACGCTCACCTGACCGTCCCACTCATTTCCGGTGGCCGGGCGCTCGCACCCGCCCGACCGCCACACCTCGTCCGTGGGGGTCCGCACCCATGCGCAAGCTGTACGTCCTCCTCCTGAGCCTCTGCCTCGGCCTCTGTTTTGGCTGTTTTGGAGTGCTCGCCGCGCCCTCCGCCCACGCGGCGGACAACGGCAGTTGGTCCGTGTACCCGGCCGCCTCGCAAGTCGCCGCGCGACCGTACTTCTACCTCTCCGCCGACCCCGGCCAGACCATCCAGGACAAGGTCGTCGTCGCCAACAAGACGGCCGAGCCGCTGACTTTCCGGCTGTACGCGGCCGATGCCTACAACACCGCGCGTGACGGCGGGTTCGCCGTGCGGACGGTGACGGAGACGATGCACGGGGTGGGCGCGTGGGCGAAGCCCGCGAAAACCCGGGTAACTGTGCCCGCCCACAAGACAGTTGCCGTGCCGTTCACCCTGCACGTGCCTGAAGGGGCCGAACCGGGCGACCACCCGGGCGCGTTGGTCGCCCTCGACGAACGCGTCGACAAGGGCGACGGCTCGCTCGCCCTCGGTGTGCAGCGGGCCGTCGGCGCCCGCGTGTACCTGCGGGTGAGCGGCCCTACGCTGCCCGCACTCGCCGTCGAGCACGTCCACGTGTCCCACCACCAGCCGCTGGTACCGGGGTTGGGGGACAGCGACGCGACGATCTCCTACACGCTGCACAACACCGGCAACGTCACCCTCGATCCGAAGGTGACGTTGAAGGCGCAGGGTCTCTTCGGCCGTACGTTGTTGTCGCGCGGACTGACCAGGATTCCCGCCGAGTTGCTGCCGGGGCAGCGCGTGAAGCTGAGCGAGCCGTGGAAGGGGTCGCCCCAACTCGACTGGGGGGACATCACGTTGACCGCGAGCGCGCCGGGCACGAAGCAGTCGGCGAGCGCGTCGTTCTTCGCGCTGCCGTGGCTCGCGGCGGCGCTGCTGCTCGCGGTCGGGTTCGTCGGGGGAGTGCTGGCGGTCAGAGCGCGTCGGGGCCGCGTTCGCCCGTCCGAACCCGTACGACCGTCTCGACCGGCATCGACCACACCTTCCCGTCCCCGATCTTCCCCGTCTGCGCGGCCTTGACGATCGCGTCGATCACGGCGTCCGAGTCCGCGTCGTCGACGACGACCTCGATCCGCACCTTGGGCACGAGGTCGACCTGGTACTCGGCGCCGCGGTACACCTCGGTGTGGCCGCGCTGCCGGCCGTAGCCGCTGGCCTCGGTGACGGTCAGGCCGTGCACGCCGAGCTCCTGGAGCGCCGTCTTGACCTCGTCGAGGCGGTACGGCTTGACGATCGCGGTGATGAGCTTCATGCCTGGGACTTGACCTTCTGAAGGGAGGGGAGGGATGCGCCGACCGGGGCTCCGTGGCCCAGGACGCCGTGATCGTATGCGGTCTCGGCGTGCACCGTAAGGTCAAGACCCGTCTGCTCCTGCTCCTCGCTCGCCCGCAGGCCCATCAGCCGGTCGAGCAGCTTGCCGATGCCGTACGTCACGAGGAACGCGTACGCCCCTACGGCGACCACGGCCACCAGCTGCTTGCCGAGCTGGGCGAGCCCGCCGCCGTAGAGGAGGCCGTCCGTCTTTCCGGTCAGTTCGGTGGTGGCGAAGACGCCGATCAGGAGGGTGCCGATGATGCCGCCGACCAGGTGGACGCCGACGACGTCGAGCGAGTCGTCGTAGTTCAGCTTGAACTTCCAGCCGACCGCGTACGAGCAGACGGCACCGGCGGCGAGGCCGATGCCGAGTGCGCCGAGGAGCGAGACCGAGCCGCAGGACGGGGTGATCGCGACCAGGCCCGCGACCGCGCCCGAGGCCGCGCCCAGGGTCGTCGGGTGGCCGTCGCGCTTCTGCTCGACGAAGAGCCAGCCGAGGAGGCCGGTGCAGCCGGCGGTGAGGGTGTTGAGGAAGGCCGCGGCGGCGAGGCCGTTGGCGCCGAGCGCGGAACCGGCGTTGAAGCCGAACCAGCCGAACCAGAGCAGGCCCGCGCCGAGCATCACCATGGGGAGGTTGTGCGGGCGCATGGCGTCTTTCTTGAAGCCGAGACGGGGGCCGACCACCAGGCACAGGGCCAGACCCGAGGCGCCCGAGGTGATCTCGACCGGGAGGCCGCCCGCGAAGTCGAGGGCGCCGAGGCGCGTCGCGATCCAGCCGCCCGGGCCCCATACCCAGTGCGCGACGGGAACGTATACGAGGAGCGCCCAGACGGGGACGAAGACCAGCCACGCCCCGAACCGGACCCGGTCGGCCACCGCGCCGCTGATCAGGGCCGCGGTGATGATCGCGAAGGTGAGCTGGAAGGTGGCGAAGAGGAGGGTGGGGACGGTGCCGTGGACGGAGTTCGGGCCCAGGCCGGCCATGCCGGCGTGCTTCAGGCCGCCGATGAGTCCGCCGCCGATGTCGTCGCCGAAGGCGAGGGAGTATCCGGCGGTCAGCCAGACCACCGTGACCAGGGCGATCGACACGAAGCTCATCATCAGCATGTTGAGGACACTCTTCGTGCGGACCATGCCGCCGTAGAAGAGGGCCAGGCCCGGGGTCATCAGCAGGACGAGGGCGGTGGCGGCGAGCAGCCAGGCGGTGTCGCCGGTGTCGATGCGGCCGTCGGCCAGTGCGGCAGCTTTGGTGACGGCATCGGTGACGGCTTCGGTGGCGGCGAGGGGCACGGTCGTCTCCAACGGTGTGGGGGCTCGTCAGAGGGTCACCGGTGCTGGTTTCCGGTTGTGCACGGGGGTGTTTCCGTGATGTTTCGTTGCGGTGGGGTTACCGAAAGCTCACCGTGGTGGGCGCGGGTGGACTGTTGTGCGGCGGGAGCTTGTGGATCAGGGACAATGGGCGCCATGAGCGTTCGTACCCCGTCATCCAAGCCGCCCGCGTCGTCGGAGCCTCCCCACCGCGCCGGCTTCGCCTGCTTCGTGGGCCGCCCCAACGCGGGCAAGTCCACCCTTACGAATGCTCTGGTCGGCCAGAAGGTGGCGATCACCGCCAACCAGCCGCAGACCACGCGGCACACGGTGCGGGGCATTGTCCACCGGCCGGACGCGCAGTTGATCCTGGTGGACACGCCTGGGCTGCACAAGCCGCGCACGTTGCTCGGGCAGCGGCTGAACGACATCGTGCGTACGACGTGGGCCGAGGTCGACGTCATCGGTTTCTGCCTGCCGGCGAACGAGAAGCTCGGTCCGGGTGACCGTTTCATCGCGAAGGAACTGGCGTCCATCAAGAAGACGCCGAAGATCGCGATCGTTACGAAGACCGACCTGGTGGACTCGAAGACCCTTGCCGAGCAGTTGATCGCCATTGATCAGCTGGGCAAGGAGCTCGGGTTCGAGTGGGCGGAGATCGTGCCGGTGTCGGCGGTCGCGGACCAGCAGGTGGGTCTGCTTGCCGATCTGCTCATTCCGCTGCTGCCGGAGGGGCCGGCCCTTTACCCCGAGGGTGACCTCACCGATGAGCCCGAGCAGGTCATGATCGCGGAGTTGATCCGGGAGGCCGCGCTGGAGGGGGTTCGGGACGAGCTTCCGCACTCCATCGCCGTTGTGGTCGAGGAGATGCTGCCTCGCGAGGACCGGCCCGCCGACAAGCCGCTGCTCGACATCCATGCGTTCGTGTACATCGAGCGGCCCAGCCAGAAGGGCATCATCATCGGGCCGAAGGGTGCGCGGCTGAAGCAGGTCGGTATCAAGTCGCGTAAGCAGATCGAGGCGTTGCTGGGTACGCCGGTCTTTCTCGACCTGCATGTGAAGGTGGCGAAGGACTGGCAGCGGGATCCTCGGCAGTTGCGGAAGTTGGGGTTCTAGAGGGGGAGTTGGGGTTCTGGGGGGCTTTTCTCGCCCCCGCCGCCCCTACCCGTCCCATCCTTCTGGGCTCCGCCCCAGGCCCCGCTCCTCAAACGCCGGAGGGGCTGAATTGCCGTCGGCCGGGACTTTCAAGTGCTGGGCAGGGACATGTCCTGGAGGCCAATCACCCGGAGCAGCTGGAGCCGTTCGTGCGACTCCGTGCCGGGGCGGGCCGTGTGGATGATCAGGAGGTGGTGGGCGTCCTGGTTGAGGAGGATCTCGCAGTCCAGCTCCAGGAGACCCACCAGGGGGTGGCGGAAGCGCTTCGTTGACTGACGCCGTACCGCCACCTCGTGTTCCTCCCACAGTCGCGCGAACTCCTCGCTGGACGACCGGAGTTCGGCCACCAGCGCGGCCGGCTCGGGGTCGTCGGGGCGGGCCGCGGCCACCGCGCGCAGGTTCGCGACGTGGGAGCGCGCGTGGTCCGGGATGTCCTCCGGGGGAAACATCTCCCGTGCCGTCGGGTTCAGGAAGAAACGGCGGAGCAGGTTGCGGTCCTGGGGTGGGCGGGCGAACACGTCACCCGTCAGCGCCCGTGACATCGCGTTCTGCGCGATCATCTCGCCGCAGTCGCTCGACACGTGCGCCGGGGTGTCGTGCAGGCGGTCCAGGACCAGGAGGAGGCCCGGCCGTAGGTGCGTGGATGTAGCGCCCCGGCGCGGCGGCTCCTCGCCGGTCAGGTGGAACAGGTGGTCGCGCTCGTCTTCCGTGAGCCGTAGCGCCCGCGCCAGTGCCGTCAGCATCTGGCGGGACGGGTGCGGGCCGCGGGCCTGTTCCAGGCGTGTGTAGTAGTCCACGGACATGCCGGTCAGCTGGGCCACCTCCTCGCGGCGCAGCCCTGGCGTACGGCGCCGGGCGCCGGCCGTGAGGCCCACGTCGGCGGGGTCCAGGCGGGCCCGGCCGCGGCGCAGGAAGTCGGCGAGTTCGGCTCGGTTCACGCTTCCAGGGTGCGGCAGTCCGCCCGGCTTATCCAGGGACTGCTGATCCCCTGATCGGAAGGTCTCTCCCGGTGCCGACCCGCCCGTCCGAAGCTGGTCGGGACAGGACGGGACACGACGAGAGGAGCACATGATGCTGACACTGGTGACAGGCTCGACGGGACAGGTCGGACGTCGCTTCGTACCGAGGCTGCTGGCGCAGGCCCGGCCGGGGGAGCGGGTGCGCGTGCTGGTGCGGGACGAGGCCCGCGGCGAGCGATTCGCGGAGCTGGGTGCGGAGGTCGTCCTCGGCGATCTGCGGGACGAGGACGCCCTCGGCAAGGCGGTCTCCGGCGTCGACGCCGTCGTGAACGTCGCCGCGTCCTTCCGCGGCGTACCGGACGAGGAGGCCTGGGCCGTCAACCACGCGGCGGCGGTCGCCCTGGGACAGGCGGCACTCGCCTCCGGCGTGCGGCGCTTCGTGCAGGTCAGCACGGGGCTCGTGTACGGCACCGGGCGGGGTCGCCCCATGACCGAGGAGGACGAGAGCCGCCCCGGCGGCGAGATGTGGGGTGCCTACCCCGACGCGAAGGCCACGGCCGAACGGGAGTTGCTCGCCCTGGACGGCATGGACGTCCGCGTCGCCCGACTCCCCTTCGTCTACGGCGAGGGTGACCCCCACCTCGCCAACTCCCTGCGCTGGGCCGCCCATTGGGCCTCGAACCAGCGCCTGCACATGGGCCACCACGCGGACGTCGCCCAGGGCCTCCTCCGCATCCTGCACGCCCCGGGAATCGCCGGCCGGATCTACAACATCGCCGACGACGCCCCGGTCACCGCGGTCGAACTCCATCTGCTCAACGGCGTCGAGATCCCCGCCGAACTCCACGAACGCACCGACCCCGACCCGTGGTTGGGCATCATGTCCACCGAACGGATCCGCCGCGAGCTGGGCTACCGCCCGCTGTTCCCGACGGCGTGGTCGGCACGGGACGCGGGCGTGCTCTGACCCTGCCCCCGCACCTGTTCAGTCCACCCCCCGAATCCGCCGGACCAGCAACGCCCCCACCATCCCGATCACCGCGGCCACCAGATACAGCACCCGGTACCCGCCCAGATACGTCACGATCGGCGCGGCGAGGGCGGGCGCCGCGACCTGCGGCAACGCGTTCGCCACGTTGATCACGCCGAGGTCCTTGCCGCGGTCCAGGGCCTTCGGGAGTACGTCCGTCATCAGGGCGAAGTCCACCGACGTGAAGACGCCGAAGCCGATGCCCAGGACCGCCGCCGCGACGACCGCGCCGGGCCAGGTCTGCCAGCCCGCGAGGACCGCCGTCGCCACCGCCATCAGCACGCCGGACCAGATCACGAACGGCTTGCGGCGGCCGACCCGGTCCGACCACACCCCACCCACCACCACTGTGGCCAGCAGCGTCAGGCCGTTCACCGCCGTGAGGATCAGTACGCCCTGGTCGGGGTCGTGGTAGTGGAGGCGGTCCCGCAGGTAATACAACAGATACAGCAACACCAGCGCGTTGCTCAGGTTGATCAGGAAGCGGGTCAGCCACGCCCAGCCCAGGTCGGGATAGCGGCGCGGGCTCAGCCAGAAGCCCCGCACGAAGCCCGGCCAGGACCACACCGGCCGTGCTGTGGGCGGGAGTTGGAGATCCTTGTAACGGAGTACGTACGGCAGCACGCCCACCGCCGTGAACACCGCGCACGCCACGTAACCCGCCCCGATGCCCCCGGCCGCCGTCGCCAGACCCGTACCGCCGACCACGCCCAGGATCTGCGCGGCGCCCAACCAGCCGCCCACAGAGCCCCGTTGGAGCCGCGGCACCCGGTCCGGCACCGCCGCCGTGACCGCCGCGAAGGCCGCGTTCAGGGTGAGTTGGACCAGGCACCAGCCGGCCGCCATCGTCCACACCCCGCCCGCACCCGCGAGCAGCAGCAACGACAGCGCCCCGCCCGCGGCCCCGCCCACGATCCACGGCGTACGGCGCCCCCACCGCGCCGACGTACGGTCCGACAGCGCGCCGAAGAGCGGATTGGCGACCAGCGACACCAGCGCGCCCGCGCCCGTCACCCACGCCAGCATCGACTCCTTGGACATGCCCGTGCCGGGTGCGAAGTCTTTGGCCTGCGAGGCCAGCAGGATCTGCAGGGGGCCGTACCAGCCCACCCAGATCGCCCCGTTGGCGAGCGAGAGCGCGGACGTCCAGCCCCGGCCCACGCGTTCGACGGGTTCGGCCAGGGCGAGCGCCGAAGTGGCCGTGGCGGGAGCCGGGTTGCCGTCGTCCACCGAACTCCCCGTCGTCGTCATCTCTGCGCCCGCAGCATGCCCTGGAACCAGCCGTACGACGCCTTCGGAGTGCGCGCCTGTGTCTCGTAGTCCACGTGTACGAGGCCGAAGCGGCGCTCGTAGCCCTCCGCCCACTCGAAGTTGTCCAGCAGCGACCACACGAAGTACCCGCGTACGTCCACGCCCGCCTCCAACGCCCCGTGCAGCGCCCGGACATGGCCGTCGAGGTAGGCGATCCGGTCCTGGTCGTCGACGCCGTCGTAGGAGCAGCCGTTCTCGGTGATGACGACGGGCGGGAGGCGGTCGCCGTAGCGGTCGTGGAAGGTGGTGAGGAGTTCGGTGAGGCCCTCGGGGACCACGGGCCAGCCGAAGTCCGTCACCGGGACGTGCTCGATCTCCCTTACGGAGAAGGGGAGTTCGGCGGGGAGGGTCAGGCCGCCGAACTCGATCTCCGCGCCCTGGGGTGCCCCGACCCTGCTCGGCGCGTAGTAGTTGATGCCGTACCAGTCGATCGGCTCGGCGATCACCTTCAGGTCCGACTCGACGTCGCCCGGCATCAACTCGCCCAGCCCGGACGGGTATTCACCGAACAGGAGAGGGTCGGCGAACAGGCGGTTCAGGAGCAGGTCGTAGAAGTTCGCCGCCTCTATGTCCTCCGGCTCCTGCGAGGCCGGCCAGGTCGGGCCGTGCGAGTTGGCGATCCCGATGTCGGTGGCACCGGCGGCGCGCAGGGCCCGTACCGCCAACCCGTGGGCGAGCAACTGGTGGTGGGCGACCGGCAGCGCGTCGAACAACAGCGTCCTGCCGGGGGCGTGGGCGCCCAGCGCGTGGCCCAACAGAGTATGTTCCGCGGGCTCGTTGAGGGTGATCCACTTCTTCACCCGGTCGCCGAGGCGGTCGGCGACCAGCGACACGTACTCGGCGAAGTGTGATGCCGTGTCCCTGTTCAACCAGTCCTGCGTGACCGGGAGATCCCAGTGGAACAGGGTCGGGACCGGACGTACGCCCGCCTCGCCCAGTTCGTCGACGAGGCGGTCGTAGAAGTCGAGGCCGCCGGGAGAGTTCACCCGCGGCCAGGAGATCGAGAAGCGGTACGCGTCCACGCCCAGGTCGGCCAGGAGGGCCACGTCCTCGCGGTGGCGGTGGTAGTGGTCGCAGGCCACCGCCGCCGTCGAGCCGTCCTTGATCCGGCCCGGCTCGGCCTCGAACCGGTCCCATACGGACGGTTCGCGCTCGTCCGCCGCGCCCTCGATCTGGTGGGCCGAAGTCGAGACGCCCCAGAGGAAATCGGCCGGGAACCGAGGTATCGGATTGCCTGCATCAGTCGCCATGCGCCGGATCATGGGTACCGGCGGTAACGGGTGTCAACGGGCGGGCGTGAACAAGCAGTTACGCCCGCCCGAGGACATCAGTTCACGCGCCTTCCTTCAACACCCTTGAGATCAGCTCCCGTTGATCGTCGGTGAGCCGGGGGTCGGCCGTGTGCACCGTTTTTCCGTCCACCGTGATCTCGTAGTGGAAGCCGTCCGGGACCCCCGTCGAGGGAGCGCTGTGGCCGGCGGCGACCGCCCGTTCGGCGAGCGCGTGCCACTCATGGGCGTCGGGCCGCGTCGAGGTGTCGACCTCGCCGCGGCGCTGGATACCGCCGAAACCGCCCGTGCGCCGTACCTGAATACGCATGGGTCCTGTCTAGTACGGATGCGGATCCGGCGCGACTGCCGCCGACACCGCGACCGTCGCGACTACGAGGTCGGCACCCCGACCTGTTCCCATGCCTTCGACACGGCCTGCAACTCCTCGCCGCCGTCCCCGAACCGGGTCTTCGCGGCGGCCACCGTGAGCGTCGCGAAGTCCGTGAACAGGGCGTCCTTCTTCAGCTCGCCGCCGGTCAGGACGTCGTACCAGATCTGTCCCGCCTTCTCCCACGCGTGCCCGCCGAGGGCGTCGGCGACCAGGTAGAAGGCGTGGTTGGGGATGCCGGAGTTGATGTGCACGCCGCCGTTGTCGCTGCCGGTCTTGACGAAGTCGTCCATCGTCGCGGGCTGCGGGTCCTTGCCGAGGGCGTCGTCGTCGTAGGCCGTGCCCGGGGCCTTCATCGAGCGCAGGGCGACGCCCGAGACGCGCGGGGCGAGCAGGCCCGCGCCGATCAGCCAGTCGGCCTCGGTGGCGGTCTGGCCGAGCGTGTACTGCTTGATGAGCGAGCCGAAGACGTCGGAGATGGACTCGTTCAGGGCGCCGGACTGGCCGAAGTAGGTCAGGTTCGCGGTGTACTGCGTGACGCCGTGGGTGAGTTCGTGGCCGATGACGTCGACCGGGATGGTGAAGTCGAGGAACAGCTCGCCGTCGCCGTCGCCGAACACCATCTGCTCGCCGTTCCAGAACGCGTTGTCGTACTTCACGTCGTAGTGGACGGACGCGTTGAGCGGCAGGCCCTCGCCGTCGATGGAGTGCCGGTTGAAGGCGTTGAGGTACAGCTCGAAGGTGGCACCGAGACCGGCGAAGGCGCGGTTGACGGTGGCGTCCTTGCCGGGGTCGGAGCCTTCGGCGCGCACCTTCTTCCCCGGCAGCTCCTGCTTGTGCTTCGCGTCGTAGATCGTGCGCTGAGGCTTGTCGGACACGACCGGCGCGGTGAGGGTCGGGGCGCCGATGACCGTGGTCAGCCGGCGGTGGGTGCGCTCGTAGGCGTCGCGCTCCAGGGTCTCGCGGGCGGGACCGGCGAGCGCGGGGTCCTCGTGCTGGGCGAGCCGGTCGAGGACATGCGGCGGGACGATCGTGCAGAAGACGGGCTCGAAGCCCCCGTGAGTCGTCATGCCCGGCACCCTGGCACCGAGTGACGCAGATGTCACTACCGGCAACCATGATTGGTGGAAAACGCGGACATTCATCACAGTCTCGTAGCGGAGAGTGGTATACGACGGCGAATATCCCGCATAGTGATACGGCCCCCCGCACCGCGCACGACTCGGCTAGTCTGCTGAACATCATGCGTATCGGGCTGCTTCTCCTTAGCTGCCGCGGCGAGGGCCTGTAGTCGTAGGCCGACCCCCTCCCCGCGGAGTCTGGCGTTGCGCCGTCGGCCGTCCTTCAGGACACCACGAGGAGCCCCCGCATCATGGCAAGCAGCCGCGTCAATCGCCAGCAGCCCAGTTCCATGCCGATCCACAAGTACGGCCAGTACGAGCAGGTCGACATCCCCGACCGCACCTGGCCCTCGCAGCGGATCACCGTAGCCCCCCGCTGGCTCTCCACGGACCTGCGCGACGGCAACCAGGCCCTGATCGACCCCATGTCACCGGCGCGCAAGCGCGCGATGTTCGACCTGCTGGTCAAGATGGGCTACAAGGAGATCGAGGTCGGCTTCCCGGCCTCCGGCCAGACCGACTTCGACTTCGTGCGCTCGATCATCGAAGAAGAGGGCGCGATCCCGGACGACGTCACGATCTCCGTGCTGACGCAGGCCCGCGAGGACCTGATCGAGCGGACCGTGGAGTCCCTGAAGGGCGCCAAGCGCGCGACCCTGCACCTCTACAACGCGACCGCCCCCGTCTTCCGCCGCGTGGTCTTCCGCGGCTCCAAGGACGACATCAAGCAGATCGCCGTCGACGGCACCCGCCTGGTGATGGAGTACGCCGAGAAACTGCTGGGCCCCGAGACCGAGTTCGGGTACCAGTACTCGCCGGAGATCTTCACGGACACCGAGCTGGACTTCGCGCTGGAGGTCTGCGAGGCGGTCATGGACGTCTGGCAGCCCGGCCCGGACCGCGAGATCATCCTCAACCTGCCTGCCACCGTTGAGCGTTCGACCCCCTCGACCCACGCCGACCGCTTCGAGTGGATGGGCCGCCACCTGTCCCGCCGCGAGCACGTCGTGCTGTCGATCCACCCGCACAACGACCGCGGTACGGCCGTCGCCGCCGCCGAACTGGCGCTGATGGCCGGCGCCGACCGCGTCGAGGGCTGCCTGTTCGGACAGGGCGAGCGCACCGGCAACGTCGACCTGGTCACCCTGGGCATGAACCTGTTCTCGCAGGGCGTCGACCCGCAGATCGACTTCTCGAACATCGACGAGATCCGTCGTACGTGGGAGTACTGCAACCAGATGGAGGTCCACCCGCGCCACCCGTACGTGGGCGACCTGGTCTACACGTCCTTCTCCGGCTCCCACCAGGACGCCATCAAGAAGGGCTTCGACGCCATGGAGGCCGACGCCGCCGCGAAGGGCGTCACCGTCGACGACATCGAGTGGGCCGTCCCGTACCTGCCGATCGACCCGAAGGACGTGGGCCGGTCCTACGAGGCCGTCATCCGGGTCAACTCGCAGTCGGGCAAGGGCGGAATCGCGTACGTCCTGAAGAACGACCACAAGCTGGACCTGCCGCGCCGGATGCAGATCGAGTTCTCCAAGCTCATTCAGGCCAAGACGGACGCCGAGGGCGGCGAGGTCACCCCGAAGGACATCTGGGCGACCTTCGAGGACGAGTACCTGCCGAACCCGGACAACGCCTGGGGCCGTATCCAGGTGAAGAACGGCCAGTCGACCACCGACACCGACGGCGTGGACACGCTCAAGGTGGAGGCGAGCGTCGACGGCGTCGACACCGTCCTGACGGGCTCCGGCAACGGCCCGATCTCCGCGTTCTTCGACGCCCTGGGGTCCGTCGGGATCGACGTACGGCTCCTGGACTACCAGGAGCACACGATGAGCGAGGGAGCCTCCTCGCAGGCCGCGTCGTACATCGAATGCGCGATCGACGACAAGATCCTGTGGGGAATCGGCATTGACGCGAATACGACACGTGCGTCCCTGAAGGCGGTCGTCTCCGCCGTCAACCGCGCTACCCGCTGAACCATCCTGACCGGCGGTTTACTCGTCGCAGAAGGGCCCCGTACGCCGGTCTCCGGCGGGCGGGGCCCCGTCGTTTCCCGGCCATTCCGTGTGCAGGTCACGGAGAGGTCTCGTCCTGGGTACTGACTCCGGCTCGACAATGTGGCTAACATCACGCCAGCGCGGCGATGTTGCCGCGGCGTTACGGAGGTGCGACGTGCTGCCTGAACGGGGACGAGACGGCCGAGTGGTCCATGAGGGCCGTGCGGCGCGCGTGCTGGGCATCCGTACCGCGTGGACCAGCGTCGGAGACGGCGAGTTCTTCTGCCCCGGATGCGGGGGCGACCGCAACTACCAGCGACTCACCGGGCGCCGCCGCTTCACCTTCCTCGGCATGCCGGTACTGCCGCGCGGTGACACCGGCCCCGTCGTCGAGTGCGCCGCCTGCCAGGGCCACTACGGCACCGACGTCCTCGACCACCCCACCACGAGCCGCTTCTCCGCGATGCTCCGCGACGCCGTGCACACGGTCGCCCTCGCGGTCCTCGCGGCGGGCGGCAGCTGCGCCCGTACGTCCCTGGAGGCCGCCGCGGGCACCGTACGGGCCGCCGGCTTCCAGGAGTGCACGGAGGAACAACTGGGCGCCCTCGTCGAGGCCCTGGCCGCCGACACCGGCCGTATCTTCGGCGAACCGAGCGGTGCGGGCCTCGCCATAGAGCTGCACGAGGCCCTCGACCCGCTCGCCCCGCATCTCGCCCCGGCCGGCCGCGAATCGATCCTGCTGCAGGGCGCCCGCATCGCCCTCGCCGACGGCCCGTACACACCGGCGGAACGCGACGCCCTCGCGACGGTGGGCGCGGCCCTGACCATCTGCGCGGACGACGTGACCCGACTGTTGGCGGCGGCGCGGACGCCGTCGTAACCCCGACCCGCCCGCTACTCCCCAGGGAGTAATACGGCCGCCCCGGCCGCCCCCGGCAGTACGCCAGAACTCGCCCTCCCGTGCGATGACTCAGCCCTCCCGCGCCGGAAGTCTGGAGATTGCAACCAGACATCCGCGCCGGGGGTGAGCGCGAGCCCCTGAGAGCACGGCGGGAGTGGCTGTTACGTCCCGGGAGTGGAGCGGCGTTCGCTGTCCTCGGCCGCGCGTCGTACGAGTGATACCAGCCATGAGTTGAGGGAGCGGTCGTCTGCGGCGGCCAGCGTCTTGGCCTTGGCGTACAGGTCGTCGGGGAGTCGGAGATTCAGCTTGATCATGTGTCAATTGTGGCCCTAAAGTGGGGCCATGTCACGTTTCCGGATGTATCCGACGAGTGAGCAGGCGGGCGTCATGCTCGGTCACTGCGCGCACGCCCGGTACGTGTGGAACCTGGCAGTCGAGCAGCACTCCCACTGGCGCAGGGGCAGGAAGGCGGCGCCGGGTTTTGCAGAGCAGTGTCGTCAGCTCACCGAGGCCCGGCGGGAGAACGAGTGGCTGCGTGAGGGCAACGCCGATGTGATGCAGCAGGCCCTCAAGGACTTCGCGCAGGCCAAGAACGCCCGCTTTACGTCCGGGTTCGGTGAACCGACCTGGCGCAAGCGGTTCCAGCACGAGGGCTTCCGCGTCATCGGCACCGACCGCGTTCCCGAGTCCGGGCCGGACGGCAGTCCGAAGCTGAACGCCAGGACCGGCAAGCAGGTCATGGGCCGCTCGGTGGTCGTGCAGAAGCTCAACCGCCGCTGGGCGCAGGTGAAGGTCCCCGGCTGCGGCTGGGTCCGCTTCCGGCTCACCCGCACCGGCCTGCCGGACGCGAAGACATTCCGGGTCACCTTCCGCGATAACCAGTGGCACATCGCGTTCGCCGTCATCCCCGCACCGCTCCCCGCGCCCGGCACGGGTGAGGTCATCGGCATCGACCGGGGTGTGACCATCACCGCCGCCCTCTCGGACGGACGCAGGCTCAACTGCCCCCAGCTCACCGTGAAAGAGCGGGCGCAGGTCCGCAAGCACCAGCGCCGTGCCGCCCGCGCCCCGAAAGGCAGCGAGCGGAAGAGTGCCGAGTACGCGAAGGCCGCCAGGCTCAAGGCCCGCGAAGCCGACCGGCGCAAGGACTGGTGCGAGAAGACCTCAACCATGCTCGCCCGGACCTACGGCCTGATCCGGTTCGAGAAGCTGAACATCAGGAACATGACCGCCA
Source organism: Streptomyces prunicolor NBRC 13075 (assembly GCF_000367365.1). Taxonomy (GTDB): domain Bacteria; phylum Actinomycetota; class Actinomycetes; order Streptomycetales; family Streptomycetaceae; genus Streptomyces; species Streptomyces prunicolor. Next base: position 34,797 of record NZ_BARF01000126.1, read on the forward strand.
GGGCCAAGCCGAAGCACGACCTGGAGCAGCCGGGTACGTTCCTGAAGAACGGCCGGGCCGCCAAGGCCGGGCTGAACCGGGCCATCCTCGCCCAAGGTTGGGGAATGCTGCGTCGGCGCACCGAAGATAAGGCGCCGGGCCGGGTCGAGGACGTACCCGCCCCCTACACGTCTCTGCGGTGCAGTGCCTGCGGATGGATCGACAAGAACTCGCGCAAGAGCCAAGCCGACTTCGTCTGCTCCTCCTGTGGTTTCACCTGTAACGCGGACAGCAACGCAGCAGTCAATGTCGCGGCAGGACAGGGCGGGATCCCCCGCCCCCGGCGTACTGCCGGTGCCGGAGGGGTGACAGCGGCCACCAGTCGTTCGAGCGCCCGTGAACCTCAACCCACCTGGGTTGGAATCCCCCTCTTCTAAGAGGCGGAGGATGTCAACCTCATGTACCCGGTCACCGGCAATTGGCCCGGCAACGACGAGAAGAAGCGCACCGCCCTCAACGACGATATCCGCCGAGTCGCCCACGATAAGGGCGGGTTGACGGTTCTAGGTCGGCGGCCCCGGTTCACTGGTCACTGACGTCGGCACTAGCCGTGATCGCGGTGTGGGGCGCGGCGCTCGGCATCGGCGAGCTGGTGTTCGGCCCGCTGTTCGGATTCCAGGGCGCCGACCCGGTGCTGGGACTGCTCTCCTTCGTCTTTCTCGTCGCCCTCGGGGTCGACTACGGCATCTTCCTCATGCACCGGATGCGGGAGGAGGCGATCCGGGGCGCCGAACCGGTCGCCGCCGCGCTGACCGCCCTGCGGACGACGGCCAGGGCCGGGGGCGCGAAGGTCGACCTGTCGGTGGAGGCCGCCGCGGGTATCCCGGCCGCAGTGGGCGCCGCCGCGTACCGGATAGTCCAGGAGGCGCTCACCAATGCCGTACGACATGGCGGGCGCGCCGACCTCACGGTCCGGGTCGGTGTGCACGAGCGGGACGGCGCGCTCCGCGTGGACGTCACGGACGACGGCGCGGGTACCGGTGACGGCACCCCCGGCTTCGGGCTCGTCGGCATGCGCGAACGCGTCCGCAGTGTCGGCGGCACGCTGGACGCCGGGCCGTTGGACGAACTGGACGAGCTGGGCGAGCGGGCGGGCTTCGCGGTGACCGCCGTACTGCCGCTGCGGGCGCGCGGCGAGGAGGAGGCACGATGACCGCCACCGCCGCTGCCATCCGGGTGCTCCTCGCCGACGACCAGACCCTCGTACGGGCCGCGTTCGCGATGCTCGTCGAGTCGGCGCGGGACATGGAGGTCGTAGGACAGGCCGCGACCGGACGCGAGGCGGTGGCGCTGGCCCGCACCTCGCGCGCGGACCTCGTCCTGATGGACATCCGCATGCCGGACCTGGACGGCATCGAGGCGACCCGCCTGATCGCGGCCGACGAGGACCTCGCCGGGGTGCGGATCCTCGTCCTCACGACCTACGACACCGACGAGAACGTGGTCGACGCGCTGCGCGCCGGCGCCTCCGGATTCCTGGTCAAGGACACCCGTCCGGCCGAACTCCTCGACGCGATCCGCACGGTGACGGCCGGAGAGGCGCTGCTGTCACCGGGTCCCACGTCCCGGCTGATCGCCCGTTTCCTGCGCGGTCCCGCAACGCCCACCACCGGCGGTCCCGAATGCCTCTCCGAACGCGAACGCGGAGTCCTCGCGCTGGTCGCGCGCGGCCTCAACAACACCGAGGTGGCCGAAGCGTTGGGCCTGAGTCCGCTCACCGCGAAGACGCACGTCAGCCGCATCATGGGGAAGCTGGGGGCGCGGGACCGGGCGCAATTGGTGATCGTGGCGTACGAGTCCGGACTCATCGTTCCGGGTACCACCTGACGGGCACTCGTCGAAAATCGGTCATATTCCTGTGGAACTCATATTCGGTATTCTCTGTTGCTTTGCACATCCGTGCGTGCGGGTATGGGGGGAGTGAAGTTGCCGGTCCGGCCGGCACGGGGGAAGGGGGAACGTTTACGTCCACGTACATCCTGGCATGATCGAATTTCGAGGCCGTCGTGCTGCGCTCGATCAACTGCGCTGATCATCGCGCGTCGGGTACCTGCAAAGGGCGCAACTTCGGCCATGTTGTGCTGCTAGCCTCGATGTCTCGATCAATCAACGGGAGGAAGATCATGACATGGGCTGAAGCGGTGGGAACCCTTCCCGGATACGCGTTCCTGAGTGGGCTGGACGAACTGGAAATAGCGGCTCCGGATGCGGAACTCTCACAGCTCCTCGATTTCCTTGGCCGGATGGATGAGTTGAAACACGTCCAACGGCAGAATCCGGTATCAAATGGGTCGCGCCCGGAGAATACCGCTGAACATTCATGGCACGTCGCCCTGGCCTGTTTACTCTTCACTCGCTATGCCACCGAGCCGATCGACCCGATGCGCTGTGTCGGGCTCGCCGTGCTCCACGACATGGTGGAGGTGGTCGCCGGGGACACGTTCGTCTACGGTCCCGCGGCCGCCGGCCGCCGCCGGCGCGAGGAGCACGCCATCGGAGTCCTCCTGGAGCCGTTGCCGACCCGGGAGCGCGAGGTCCTGGAACAGGGCTGGCGCGAGTACGAGTTCACGAAGACCGCCGAGGGCAAGTACGTCATGGCCCTGGACGTACTGCTGCCGATCTTCATGAACCTCATGGCGGGCGAGAAGTCCTCCTGGCGGCGGCACGGCGTGGCCGCGGCGGCCGTACGGCATCGAGTGGAAGGTGTCGAGGACACCATCCCGGCGCTGGCGAAGGTCGCGTACGAGGCCATCGAAAAGGGAATCGAGCGCGGTCTGCTCACATCACCATAACGGGGGAGCGAGGGGGAAATGCTGAGTGCGCTGCTGCCCACCGGTACGGCGATACTCGGCCTGGTGGCCGGACTGCTCGCGCCCATGGTGAGCAATTTACTCGACGGCCGTAAACGCCGGGCCGAAAATCAGCGCGTGCAGTGCGACGAAATACTCATGCTCTTTCAAGGGGTCGATGTCGTCCAGACCCTGACCGAATCGAGCAGCGTCGTAAGGCGCACTCTTCTGCTGCGGGCGGTTCGCATTCAGGACGACCGGGCGAGGCAGGCGTGCCACGATCTTGTCGAATACGCGGTCGGTGCCAACTTCCAGGAGGATGAACTGCTGGTCCGGTGGAGCGTGATGATTCATGAAGTCGCTCGGGTGTATCGGTCCCAAAACTGAGGAACAGCCCATATCCGTAGCGAATGTCCTGAAGGTTCATCGGGGGATGGTGATGGCATATGCCATCGGGGATAGAAGCCGACCAGGCACTGGCGGCCAGAGGACTACTGCGTTCCGGTTCCGCTGTGGGGCAGACCGCGACCGGCGTCGCGCAGAACGCCGGAGCGGTGAGCATGACCGCCGCCTCACTGCAGAGCGAGCTGGGTCAGGCACTGCGTGAGGCCTCCGAGGTCACGGTGTGCGGGGTGGCGTCCCGGGAGTTCATCACGGCCATTCAGGCGGTGGCCTCCAGTGCGCACGGGACTCCGGCGGAACTTCCCTGGGACGTGTTCCGCTATGTGACACCGGCACCGACCCTGATTCTCGCCAACCGGTGGAACGTACGCCTCGGTCCGGTGGTGCAGCAGTGGCAGTCGGCCGTGACGGCCCTGCGCAACTCGGTCCAGCAGTGGCAGCCGACGCCCACCGAGTCGGGAACACGTGACCGGGGGTTCCACCTGCTGTCCATGAACCTGCTGTACCTGCAGATGTCGATCCTGGTGAAGCAGCGGGAGACCGGGCGGCAGCGGGTGTGGGCGCCCATCGGGCCGCCGTCCGTCTCCGGTGTCGAGCAGTACGAGTCCTACGAGGACGACGCGCCCAAGTTCCAGCAGATCGCCGACAGCATCAGGGGGTGGGCCGACGGCGCCAGCGACTTCCTGACCCGGCAGGTCGACTGCGAGCCCGTCGATCCGAGGATCGCCGATGTGGGCAACGAACTCCTCGCGTCGGGAACCCCGACAACGGATCCGGAACTGTGGAAGCTGCCCGTCCGGTCACTCGAACCGTACGGTGCGACGCCGAAGCACAGGACGTGCCTTCCCGTCGCCATCTGCGTGGTGCGTTCGAGGTCCGCGGGGCATCCGGTCGTCCTTCTGAAGCGACGCACCCACATGACCGCCAACGACGACTTCGGAAAGCTGTCGCTGTTGAGCGCGCGGGTGCTGGAGGAGGACGTCGCGGTCGCGCTGGGGGTCGTGCCCTTCCTGGACCGGGACTCCACCGGCGCGATCGACGGCATGTGGATGGCGGCCAACGATCCCGCCTCGGCCCTCACCCTGTCGCGGGAGGCGTTCATCCACGCCGGGCAGCGCGAACTGTTCTACTCCACCGGTCTCGACATCCCGGAGAACCGGTTCCGGCTGTGCGGGTTCCGGGTGGTGGACCGGGAGAACACCCACGAGCAGTTGTTCTTCTGCATCTTCGAAGTGATCCTCTACCGCCGGGAGCCCGACGAACTCGGCCTCGCCATCCAGTGGAACCTGGGAGATCTCCGCATGCTGTCTCAAGTGGGCGAGTCCGCCCTCTATTCGGGAACGTACGACGAAGAGCTCAACCGGCTCCTGTTGCGTGCTCGGGAGTGGTTGGTGACCCACGTCTTCAACGAGCCTGTTCCGGTGGTGCCTGATGGACCATGAAGCGGTGGCGGCCTTCGTCTTCCTGAGTGAGGGCCCGAGGCCGAGGATTCTGGTGGGCATACGAAGGCCGGAGTACAACGACCGGCATCCGGGCGTGGTCAGCGTGCCCACGATCCGCATACCACCGGAGTTGGCACTGCAACTGGCGTGCCTGGCCACGGTCGGTCTCCCCGGCTTCGCCGGTTCCGAAGGGAACGGCCCGCACCGGGCGTTCGGGGTCTCCCGGGCGACCACGACGGTGGAGGGGCTGCTGGTGGAGACCGTGCTCGCGAAGAAACTGCGGATGGGGGAGGCTCTTGAGTCGGGACTGGTCTCGGGAGAGTGTTTCGTCCACTGTGTGCTGCGGGGCGACGTCGAGGATCCGACGGGGCGGGACGGAAGCGTCGAGCCGACGTTCATGGTGGCGCTGGTCGCGCAGCTTCATTCGGGTCTTGAGGCGTTCCCCGTCAGTACCTCCAGCTATTCGGCGCTGTCCTGGGCGGAGCCGGAGGAGTTCCGGACGGCCTGGCGCACCAGGGACGGGCAGCGGCTCTTCCCCGACGCCAGCCCGTTGGAGGTGTGCATCAGAGGCCTGTGCGTGCAGGCCGCGGTGAGAGTCCTGGAGCGGGTGAACGCCGACGTGGCCTAGAGGCGAGGCCTGGGCGCAGCGGCATGGCCCAGCGGCGGGGCTTTCCGAGGAGCAGGGAACAACGACTCCGGGAAGTATGTCCGCGTGATCCTCTTGAGCCGCATCCTCCTCGCCGGCACCGTGCTCCTCACTCCGTTCACCGCCACACAGACGGCTTCCGCGCACTCCGGCTGCACGTCCTCCGTGCCGTACGTCTCGGGAAGCGGCGGCTACGACACCTACCGCATCCCCGCGACCGTCACCACCGACCAGGGCACCGTCCTCGCCTTCGCCGAGGGACGCCACAACAGCGCGGGCGACACCGGCAACATCGACGTCGTCCTCAGACGTTCCGGCGACGGCGGCTGCACCTGGGGTCCGTTGTCGGTGGTGGCCGCCGGGGACGGGGACACCCGGGGCAACCCAGCGCCCGTCGTCGACCCCCGCACCGGCGCGATCGTGCTGGTCACCTCCTACAACAGCGGTGCCGTCACCGAGGGCCGGATCATGCGGGGCGAGGTCACGCCGGAACAGAGCCGTCGGGTGTTCGTGCAGCGCAGCTGGGACGACGGGCGGAGTTTTACCGCTCCTCGGGACATCACGGGCGAGGTGAAGCTGCCGAGTTGGCGGTGGTACGCGACCGGGCCCGGGCATGCCGTCGCGCTCACGCGGGGGCCGCACGCGGGGAGGCTGGTGATCCCGGCCAACCACTCCGCCGCACCGGCCGCCGGGTCGACCGACACCGGGCAGGAGGCGAAGTACTACGGCGGGCACGACCTGTACAGCGACGACGGGGGCGAGACGTGGCGGCTGGGGTTCGTGGACGCCACGTACGACGGGGTCGACAACGCGAATGAATCCACTGCTGCTCAACTCCCTGACGGTCGGCTGTACTTCAGCTCCCGGGACCAACTGGGGACGAGCGTGGGGAATCGGCTCGACACGTACTCCAGCGACGGGGGTGCGAGTCTGGATCGGCCCTACGCGATCCAGCACACCTTGGATGATGCGCCGGTGGTCGAGGGGAGTGTTCTTCAACTGCCGGTCGTGGGGGCTCCGTTGCTGTTCTCGGCGCCGTCCGTGCCCAACGTCCGCCAAGGGATGGCGATTTGGCGGAGTGCGGATGGCGGGGGGAGCTTTGCGAAGGCGGTTGTGCTGTCGGGGGAGTGGGCGGGGTACTCGGATCTGGTGGCGGTGGACGGGGACACCGTCGGGGTGCTTTATGAGACCGGGGGGACGAGCGCGTACGACACGATCGAGTTTCGGCGGGTGGGCGTGGCCGGGCTGAGTGGTGGGTGAGCGTCCCTGGGGGCTCCACCCCCAGGCCCTCGTGGTCACGAAGGACGGCCGTGCTCCGGGTCGGCCTACCGCGCCGGGCGGAACGGCCGCAGGAAACGCCTTCATCGCGGCTTCCTTCCCGGGCTTGCTCCTCCTGACTCCGAACAGCATCGTCGTGCGCCGTTCACGACTCGACACTGGTCCCCGGGGAGCGTCGGCGGGAGCTGCGGGGCTTCGTGGTACAGCGCGTACCACCCGGTGGGGCGGGGTGTGCGGGAGGATGGTGGGCATGGATCAACTCGGTGCCGCGCTGCGGGCGTGGCGGGACCGGCTGGATCCCGCGACGATGGGCTTCGCGCACGGCTCACCCCGTCGGGTCCCCGGTCTGCGGCGCGCGGAGCTGGCGACGCTGGCCGGCATCTCGGTCGAGTACGTGGTCCGGCTGGAGCAGGGACGGGTCGCGACGCCCTCGGCGCAGGTCTGCTCGGCCCTGGCCCGCGCCCTGCACCTGTCCGACGACGAGCACGCGCACCTTATGCGCATGGCCGGGCACGCGGCGGATCCCGCCCGGGTTCCGCGCGTGATCACGGGGAGCCTGTACCGGATCGTGGACCAGCTCGCCGGCAACCCGTTGGCGATCTACGACGCCACCTGGCAGCTGCTGCACTGGAACCCGCTGTTCGCGGCCACGTTCGGCGACCCCACGGTCCACGATGTGGGCGACCGCAACGTCCTGGTCCGGCAGTTCCTGGGTGAGCTGCCCCGGATCCGGCGGACGGCGGCCGAGCGGGCGGCGTTCGAGGAGTCCCTCGTCGCCGACCTGCGCGCGACGACGAGCCGGTACCCCGACGATCCCGACCTCGCGGCGCTGGTGTCGAGGCTGAACCTCAGCCCACGGTTTTGCGAGTTGTGGAGCCGCCGAGCGGTGGGCGGTCACCAGAGTGCGCACAAACTCGTCCGGCACCCGGACGTCGGAGACATCGCCATGAACTCCGACATCCTCGCCACCCAGGACACCAACCTCCGCCTCGTGGTGTACACGCCGCGGCCGGGCACCGACGCCCGCAGCAAACTCGAACTCCTCGCGGCCATCGGGGTCCAGCGGATGTCTCCGCAGAAGTGAAGCCGGGTGGTACGCGCCGTACCAGGAAGTCCCGTAGCTCCCGCCGACCCTCCCAGGGACCCAGCATGAAGTGCGTGAACAGCGCACGACCGTGCTGTCCGGACCAGGAGGAGCCAGCATGACCACCACCTTCATCACCGGGGCCAACAAGTCCCTCGGCCTGGAAACCGCCCGTCGCCTCGTCGAGGCGGGTCACACCGTCCTCCTCGGTGCCCGCGACCGTGAGCGCGGTCGGGCCGCTGCCGCCTCGCTCGGCGCCCGGTTCGTCCGGATCGACGTGACCGACGACGCCTCGGTCCAGGCCGCGGCCGCGGACGTCGCCGCGCACGAGGGAACGATCGACGTCCTGGTCAACAACGCCGGCGTCCTCGGCAAGGTCGGCCCCGTCGAGGAGTACACCGCGGCCGACGTGAGCGCCGTGCTCGACGTGAACGTCGTCGGGATCGTGCGCGTCACGCACGCCTTCCTCCCACTGCTGCGCAACTCGCCGAACCCCGTCATCGTCAACGTGTCCAGCGGGATGGGCTCCTTCGGCATGACCCAGGACCCGGCGCGGATCGAGTCGCAGTACACCCTGCCCCTCTACAGCGCCTCGAAGGCCGCGGTCACGATGCTCACGACGCAGTACGCCAAGGAACTGAAGGACGTGAAGGTCAACGCCGCGGACCCCGGGCAGACCGCGACCGACTTCACCGGCGGCCTCGGACACGGCGTCGCCGAGGGCGCGGAGTCCATCGTGACCCTCGCGACGATCGGCCCGGACGGACCGACGGGACAGTTCATCGACCGGTCCGGGAACCTTCCGTGGTGAACGTGCCCTGAGCTCAAACGGGTGGGTGGGAATCCCGGTCGGTCACAGCAACCCCGCCGCCGCCAGAAACTTCCCCACCCGTCCCACCTCGTCCGCCGACAACGACACCTGAGGCTCCGCAGTCGCCGCACACTCGATCACGCCCCGCAGCTGCAGCGCCGCCTTGAATGCCCCCAGCGCCGACGAACTACCCCCCATCCGCGCCGGGTCCCCCACCCCCACCAGCCCGAACAACGCGCACAGCCGCTCCTGTTCGGCACGCGCCCGATCCCAGTCCCCGGCCCGGCACAGCGCGTCGAGACGGACGTACCCGTGCGGATCGACGTTGGCGAGACCGGGCACCGCCCCGTCCGCGCCCAGCGCCAGCGCGGAGTCGACGAACAGTTCGGAACCGGTGAGCACGCTGAACCCGGTGATGTCCGGATCAACACGCGCGCCAGTCACCACCGTTCGAAAGCCCCCGAGGTCCCCGCTGGAGTCCTTGAGCCCGGCGAGGACCCCCTCGGCGGCGAGTTCGAGGACGAGCTCGGAGGGCAGCTTGGTGTGGACGGAGGCGGGGAGGTCGTAGGCAACGACAGGGGCCGGGGACGCGGCGGCGATCAGGCGGTAGTGGCGGGCGATCTCGGCGGGGTGGGTGCGCGTGTAGAAAGGCGCAGTCACTACGACCGCGTCCGCACCCGCATCGGTCACCGCGGCCACATGGTCCAGAACCCGGGGCGTAGTCATGTCGATCGCCCCTGCCAGCACCGGCAGTTGACCCCCGACATGAGCCACCACGGCCTCGACGACAAGCCTCCGCTGCCGGTCCGTCAGATACGCCGCCTCCGAGGTCGAGCCGAGCAGGAACAGCCCGTGTACCCCGGCCTCCACCAGATGGTCGACGAGCCTGAGCAGGGAACGGACGTCCACCTCGCGGTCCGGTGTCAGGGGCGTGCAGACGGGCGGTACGACACCGGTGAGCGGGGCGGGGAAGGTCATGGGGCTCCCTCGGTCTGCGGCAATTTGCGTCAACTATCTTGTATAGTCCCGGTGTCGCGGCGGGACACGCCGGAGGGGTGACGTCACGTGAGTGGTCGAGCGCCCGTGAACCCCAGTCCGTTCAGGGCTGGAACCCATCTCCTTCAGAGAGTGGGGGATGTCAAAGGATGGTGGCAGCGGTAGCTGTGGCCGGGCGTCGACGCATTCGCGAGGCCCGGCATCACCTCGGCACACATGTCGTCGGCCCTCCAGCAGCGTGTGCGGAACGGGCAGCCGCTCGGCGGTCGTGTCGCCGACGGTACCGGCCCCTCCAGCGTGATCGGGTCGACCGCATGCAGCAGGCTTGGCGTCGCCGAGAAAAGGGCTCTGGTGTACGGGTGCCTCGCCCGGTCGGTGACCTGGTCGGCCGGGGTCTCCTCGACGATCCGGCCCAGGTACATCGTGATCACACGGTCGCTCATCCGCCGTACCGTCTGGATGTCGTGGGACACGAACACCAGGGCCAGGCCCAGCCGTTCCTTCAGGTCCAGCAACAGATTGAGAATCTGGGCCCGGACCGACACATCCAACGCGCTGGTCGGTTCGTCGGCCACCACGAGGTCGGGGTTCAGCGCCAACGCCCTCGCGATCGCGACGCGTTGGCGTTGCCCGCCGGAGAGCTGGCCCGGTAGACCGTCCGCGAGCGCGCGTGGGAGGCCCACCAGCGACATCAACTCCCGTACGCGTTCCTCGCGTTGTCTCCTGTCGCCGCGCCCGTGCACGTCCAACGGATCCCGCAGTATCTGCCGGATCGTCAGACGCCGGTTCAGCGCGGTCGACGGGTCCTGGAAGATCATGCCGATGCCCGTGCCGACGGCCGCCCGGCGTTCGCCCTCCGGCATCGACCACAGGTCCCGGCCCCGGAAGGACACCGTGCCGGACGTCGGCCGCTGTACGCCCACCAACACCTTGGCCAGCGTGGACTTTCCACAGCCCGACTCGCCGACGACGCCGACCGTCTCGCCGGGCGCGATGCTGAGATCGGCACCGGTCAGGGCGTAGACCCGATCACGGCTGAACAGCCCACCGCTGCGCGCCTTGTGGACGACATGAGCACCGGCCAACTCGACCAGCACACCGCTCACTTGATCACCCTCCGCCTCAACACCCGCGCCGCTCATCCTTCTGCCTCCCGCTCGACACCCGCACCCTCCACCCCGCCCAA
>NZ_BARF01000125.1 GCF_000367365.1 Streptomyces prunicolor NBRC 13075
GCCCCGTCAGCCCCGTCAGCCCCGTCAGCCCCGTCAGCCCCGTCAGCCCCGTCAGCCGCCCTCGGGTGCCGTGACGAAGTCGATCAACTCCTCCACCCGCCCCAGCAGTTCCGGCTCCAGATCCTTGTAAGACCCCACCCTGGCCAGAATCGCCTGCCACACCGCACCGGTGTTTTCCGGCCAACCCAGTGCCCGGCACACCCCCGTCTTCCAGTCCTGACCGTGCGGGACGCGGGGCCACGCGGCGATGCCGACGGAGGACGGTTTCACGGCCTCCCAGATGTCGATGTACGGGTGGCCGACGACCAGGGCGTGCTCGCTCGTGACCGACTGGGCGATGCGCCACTCCTTGGTGCCGGGGAGCAGGTGGTCGACCAGGATGCCGAGGCGGGCGTCCGGGCCCGGGGCGAACTCCTCCACGATGGCCGGCAGGTCGTCGACGCCCTCCAGGTACTCGACCACCACGCCCTCGATGCGCAGGTCGTCGCCCCACACCCGCTCGACGAGCTCGGCGTCGTGCCGGCCCTCCACGTAGATCCGCCCGGCGCGAGCCACACGCGCGCGTGCACCGGGGACGGCCACCGAACCGGAAGCCGTACGAGTGGGCCGTAGCGCACTCGACGGCGGCCTGACCAGGGTCACCACGCGGCCCTCCAGGAGGAAGCCGCGGGGTTCCATCGGGAACACCCGGTGCTTGCCGAAGCGGTCCTCCAGGGTGACCGTGCCGGCCTCGCAGCGGATCACCGCTCCGCAGAAACCGGTGCCCGGCTCCTCGACCACCAGGCCCGCCTCCGCGGGGACCTCGGGGGCCGGCTTGGGCTTCTTCCACGGCGGGGTCAGGTCGGCGGAGTACTGGCGCATTCGGATGACGATAGGAGAACCGGGCCGACGGTCCTCACGACACGCCGAAACGCGTTGCCAACGCGTCCCGTTGGGCCCGCACGAAGGCCGCGTCCACCACCGCTCCGTGACCGGGTACGTACAGCGCGTCCTCTCCGCCCAGGGAGAGCAGTCGGTCGAGTGCCGCAGGCCAGTGGGGTGGTACGGCGTCGGGGCCCGCCTGCGGTTCGCCGGATTCCTCGACCAGGTCGCCGCAGAAGACGACCGGCGGGGAGCCGGGGACGAGGACCGCGAGGTCGTGGGCCGTGTGTCCGGGGCCGACGTTCGCGAGCAGGACCTGTCGGTCGTCGCCCAGGGGGAGCGTCCACTCGTCCGAGATCAGGTGCCGCGGGTACGTCAGAGCGGCTACGGCCTTGTCGGCCACGCGCGCGTAGAGGCCGTTCCGGACCGCGTCCGTGCGTAGTTCCTCCCGCTCGTCCGTCAGTACCCGCTCCACGCCCGCCGCGCCGAATACCTCCGCGTCCGCGAACTCCGCCGCCCCGAAGACATGGTCGAAATGGGCGTGGGTGAGCGCGAGATGGGTCACAGCGTGCCCGGCGAGGGCCCGCGCCTCCGTGCGCAACCGTGCGCCCTCCGCCAGGCTCGACCCCGCGTCGATCATCAGCGCCGAGCCCGCCCCCACGACCAGCCCGACCGTGCAGTCCCAGCCAGGCAGCCGGCACCGGCCCACCCCGGCCGCCAGCCGCTCCCACCCCGCCCCTTCCCAAGTCACCGTCATGCAGCGACGCTAGCGGTGACGGCACTCAGGGCGTGACATCGCAGGACCGGCCTTGCCCGGGGTGTACCTCACGGCCGTACACTGGGCCGGGGAACGCTGGCACTCGCGCGCACAGAGTGCCAGGAAAGGGCAGCCCGGTACCAAAACGGCGACCAGAACTGGAGGTGTGCGCGATGCTCAGCGAACGCAGGCTTCAGGTGCTGCGCGCCATCGTCCAGGATTACGTCGGCACCGAGGAGCCGGTCGGGTCCAAGGCGCTCACCGAGCGGCACAGCCTCGGCGTCTCCCCGGCGACCGTGCGCAACGACATGGCGGCCCTGGAGGACGAGGGGTACATCGCCCAGCCGCACACCAGCGCCGGGCGCATCCCCACCGACAAGGGCTATCGGCTCTTCGTCGACAAGCTCGCCGGCGTCAAGCCGATGACCGGCCCCGAGCGCAAGGCGATCCAGAACTTCCTCGACGGCGCCGTGGACCTCGACGACGTCGTGGGCCGTACGGTGCGGCTGCTCGCGCAGCTCACCCGGCAGGTCGCCGTCGTGCAGTACCCCTCGCTGACCCGCTCGACCGTCCGCCACGTGGAGCTGCTCTCGCTGGCCCCCGCGCGCGTGATGCTCGTGCTGATCACCGACACCGGGCGGGTCGAGCAGCGCATGGTCGACTGCCCGGCGCCCTTCGGGGAGAGCTCGCTCGCGGATCTACGCGCGCGGCTCAACAGCCGGATCGCGGGCCGCCGCTTCGCGGACGTACCGCAACTCGTGCAGGACCTGCCGGAGGCCTTCGAGGCCGAGGACCGCGGCACGGTCACGACGGTGCTCTCCACCCTCATGGAGACCCTCGTCGAGGAGACCGAGGAGCGATTGATGATCGGTGGCACCGCCAATCTCACCCGCTTCGGACATGACTTTCCCCTCACCATCCGCCCCATCCTGGAAGCCTTGGAGGAGCAGGTCGTCCTCCTCAAGTTGCTTGGTGAGGCGGGGGATTCGGGCATGACCGTACGGATCGGTCACGAGAACGCCTACGAGGGACTCAACTCCACTTCCGTGGTGTCGGTCGGCTACGGTTCGGGCGGCGAGGCAGTCGCCAAGCTCGGCGTGGTCGGACCGACCCGCATGGATTACCCGGGAACGATGGGAGCGGTACGCGCAGTGGCACGGTACGTCGGACAGATCCTGGCGGAGTCCTAAGTGGCCACGGACTACTACGCCGTTCTCGGCGTGCGTCGCGACGCGTCGCAGGATGAGATCAAGAAGGCCTTCCGTAGGCTCGCGCGCGAGCTGCACCCGGACGTGAATCCGGATCCGAAGACCCAGGAGCGGTTCAAGGAGATCAACGCCGCTTACGAGGTGCTCTCGGACCCGCAGAAGAAGCAGGTCTACGACCTCGGCGGCGACCCCCTCTCGCAAGCGGGCGGCGCCGCCGGCGGCTTCGGCCAGGGCGGCTTCGGGAACTTCTCGGACATCATGGACGCGTTCTTCGGTACGGCGTCGCAGCGCGGACCGCGCTCGCGCACCCGCCGTGGCCAGGACGCCATGATCCGGCTGGAGATCGAGCTCGACGAGGCGGCCTTCGGCACCACGAAGGACATCCAGGTCGACACGGCCGTCGTCTGCAACACCTGCAACGGCGAGGGCGCCGCCCCCGGCACCTCCGCGCAGACCTGTGACATGTGTCGCGGTCGCGGTGAGGTCTCGCAGGTGACCCGGTCCTTCCTGGGCCAGGTCATGACGTCCCGCCCCTGCCCGCAGTGCCAGGGCTTCGGCACGGTCGTGCCGACGCCGTGCCCGGAGTGCGCCGGTGACGGCCGCGTCCGCTCGCGGCGCACCCTCACCGTCAAGATCCCGGCCGGTGTGGACAACGGCACGCGGATCCAGCTCGCGGGCGAGGGCGAGGTCGGCCCCGGCGGCGGCCCCGCCGGTGACCTGTACGTCGAGATCCACGAGCTGCCGCACGCGATGTTCCAGCGCCGCGGCGACGACCTGCACTGCACGGTCACCCTCCCGATGACGGCGGCGGCCCTCGGCACGAAGGTGCCGTTGGAGACGCTCGACGGCATGGAGGAGGTCGACATCCGCCCGGGCACCCAGTCCGGCCAGTCGATCCCGCTGCACACCCGAGGCATCACACATCTGCGCGGCGGCGGCCGGGGCGACCTCATCGTGCACGTCGAGGTCACCACCCCGACCAAGCTGGACGTCGAGCAGGAACGTCTGCTCCGCGAACTGGCGAAGCTGCGCGGCGAGGAGCGGCCCATGGGGACGTTCCAGCCGGGTCAGCAGGGGCTTTTCTCACGCCTCAAGGACGCTTTCAACGGTCGCTGAGAGGGTCCGGGGGCAGCCGCCCCCGGACCCTCTCTTTGATCCGGCTCCGGTCCGAACAGCCTCGTCCTCGATGGCCGGACCGGCTGAAACCAATGGCATGTGCCAGCGCCAAGGCCGGATTCGGACTTGTTCGGAGGACGTGACAACATGCCGTCATGTCCTCCGCACTGACCGATCTCTTCCCTCATCCGATCGTGCAGGCCCCGATGGCGGGCGGTGTCTCCGTCCCGCGTCTCGCGGCCGCCGTGTCCGAGGCCGGCGGGCTGGGATTCCTCGCCGCCGGGTACAAAACGGCCGACGGCATGTACCAGGAGATCAAGCAGCTGCGGAGCCTGACGACCCGCCCCTTCGGCGTGAACCTGTTCATGCCGCAGGCGGAGTACGCGGACAAGGCCGCCGTCGACGTCTACGCCCACCAGCTGGCCGGCGAGGCCACGTGGTACGAGACGGAACTCGGCGACCCGGACAGCGGCCGCGAGGACGGCTACGACGCCAAGCTGTCCGTCCTGCTCGACAACCCGGTGAAGGTCGCCTCCTTCCACTTCGGCATCCCCACCCCGGAGGTACTGGACTCGCTGCGCCGGGCCGGCACCTTCACCCTCGTCACCGTCACCACCGTCGAGGAGGCCCTCGCCGTGGAGCGGGCCGGTGCCGACGCGGTGATCGCGCAGGGCGTCGAGGCCGGCGGCCACCAGGGCACCCACCGCGACCTCCCGGAGCACGACGGGGCCGGTCTCGGCCTGCTCTCCCTCGTCGCCCAGATCCGCGAGACCGTGAACCTCCCGATCGTCGCCGCCGGCGGTCTGATGCGCGGCAGCCAGATCGCCGCGGCCCTCGCGGCGGGCGCGAGCGCGGCCCAGCTCGGCACGGCGTTCGTGGCCGCGCCGGAGTCCGGCGCCCACGCGCTGCACAAGCAGGCGCTCACCAACCCCCTGTTCACGCGTACCGAGTTGACCCGCGCGTTCTCCGGCCGCCCGGCCCGCGGCCTGGTCAACCGCTTCATGCGCGAGCACGGCCCGTACGCCCCCGCCGCGTACCCCGAGATCCACCACCTGACCTCGCCGCTGCGCAAGAAGGCCGCCGCGTCCGGCGACCCGCAGGGCATGGCGCTGTGGGCCGGACAGGGCCACCGCATGGCCCGCGAGCTGCCCGCCGGCCAACTGGTCGAGGTCCTGGTCGCCGAACTCGCCTCCGCCCGGACAGCGTTGTCGACCGGGGGCGGCCTCCGATGACCGCGCCGGTGTTCGTGGTCGAGTCCCTGGAGGGTGTGGGCCCCGGCTCCGTCGCCGAGGTGGCCGGTCCCGAGGGACGGCACGCGGTCTCCGTACGGCGGCTGCAGCCCGGCGAGGACGTCGTCCTCACGGACGGGCAGGGCCGGGGCGCCTCCGGTGTGGTCCTCAGGGCCGAGGGCAAGGACCGCTTGATCGTCGAACTCCACGACTTCCCGGTCGAGTTGGAGCCCACGCCCCGCATCACCGTCGTCCAGGCCCTTCCCAAGGGCGACCGCGGCGAGCTGGCCGTCGAGACGATGACCGAGACCGGCGTCGACGCGATCGTCCCCTGGGCGGCCGCCCGTTGCATCACGCAGTGGAAGGGCGACCGGGGTCTCAAGGCCCTCGCGAAGTGGCGGGCCACCGCACGCGAGGCCGGCAAGCAGTCCCGCCGGCTGCGCTTCCCGGAGGTCACGGACGCGGCAACGAGCAAACAGGTTGCGGCACTTCTGGCCAAAGCCGACTTCGCCGCCGTCCTCCACGAGGACCGCGACTACGGCAGCGAGCCGCTGGCCACCGCCGAACTCCCCACCGAGGGCGAGATCGTGCTGGTCGTGGGCCCCGAAGGAGGCGTCACCCCCGAGGAGTTGGCCCTCTTCGAGGACGCGGGGGCGAAGGCCTACCGCCTCGGGCGTAGCGTGCTGCGTACATCGACGGCCGGGACCGCGGCGAGCGCCCTGCTCCTGGGCCGTACCGGACGCTGGTCCTGAACCAGGGGGGGGATCGCCGTGGAACTCGCCCAAGTACGGCTGCTCGTCACCGACTTCGCCGCCTGCTACCGCTTCTACGCCGAGGTCCTCGGTCTGAAGCCCCAGTCGGGGGCGGCCGAGGGACCGTACGAGAAGTTCTCCCCCTCCCTCGGATCCGCCGGGATCGCGCTCCAGGACCGGGCGATGATGGCCCAAGTCCTGGTCGAGCTGGGGGACTTGGCGACCGGGCACCGCTCGCTCGTGGTGCTGCGGGTGGACGACCTGGACGGGTACTGCGGGCAGATCACCGCGCGGGGCGCGGAGTTGGTGCACGGGCCCGCGCCGATGACGGACCGGATGCGGGTCGCCCATCTCAAGGATCCCGAGGGCAACGTGGTGGAGCTTCAGGAGTGGCTGCTGCTCCGGGGCTGACGGATCGTGCGCCGGTGACCGCGCCCCCGGCGCACGGGTGGCCGTATGCGCTCTTCCGCGTGCGCGCCGACGGTGGCAGGCTGCCGTCCATGGGGGCGTTGAGACGGAACTGGCGTCGGCCGCGCGGTCGGCGGGTGGCCGCTGTGGCGGGGCTCGCGGTGGTGACCGTGGGCGGAGCCGTCGCGTGCCAGCCCGGTGATCTCAGCGCGGCGACCGTCGCGTACACCACCGACAAGACGGCGACCGCGGAGCTCAAGCGGGACCATGTGAGCGTGCGCTGGCTGACCTGCACGGGCAACTACGGCAGCAACAACAAGGCCTCCACGTCCGGGAGTTCGCCCTCGCCGACCGAGACCACCGTCGTCAGCGTCGACTGCCAGGGGCAGACGAACGACAACCGGGACATCACCGTCACCGGCAAGGTCACCCGGGCCGTCGACGGCGCGTGCGTGCGCGGCGACCTGGTCGGCAAGGTCGCCGGCAAGCAGGTGTTCCACGTGACCGGGCTCGGCGACTGCAACGCGGCGACACCATCGTCCGTGTCCAATCCGAACCCGAGTCTCACCTACGGCCCGGGACCGACCGTCACCGTCACCGTCACCAAGACGATGTGGTGCAAGGGCGACCCGACCTGCTGGCCCGTCGAAGGCAAGTGACCGCCGGCCCACGGAGGGCGCTGTCGGGAGCAAGTGATCCAAACCGCTGTCGTCGCAGGCCGTAGCTGCATACGCTGATCAGGTGACTCAGCCCTCAGCGTCCGCAGCCCAGGCCTATCTCCGCTTCCCGCATCTGCACGGCGAGTTGGTCGCCTTCACCGCCGAGGACGACGTGTGGCTGGCGTCCCTCGACGGCGGCGGCCGGGCCTGGCGGGTCAGCGCGGAGAACGTGCCGGTGACCCACCCCCGCATCTCGCCCGACGGCACCACCGTCGCCTGGACCTCCACCCGCGACGGCGCCCCCGAGGTGCATATCGCCCCGGTCGACGGCGGCCCCGCCAAACGCCTGACGTACTGGGGCAGTTCACGCACCCAGGTGCGCGGCTGGACGGCGGACGGCCAGGTCCTCGCACTCAGCACCCACGGCCAGGCCAACCTCCGCCGCAGCTGGGCCCGTTCGGTCCCGCTCGACGGCGGACCGGCGACGATCCTCCCGTACGGCTGGGTCGGCGACGTCGCCCGCGGTGAGACGGCCA
The DNA here is from genome assembly GCF_000367365.1 of Streptomyces prunicolor NBRC 13075. GTDB lineage: Bacteria > Actinomycetota > Actinomycetes > Streptomycetales > Streptomycetaceae > Streptomyces > Streptomyces prunicolor. The sequence goes on from NZ_BARF01000125.1 coordinate 7,527, forward strand.
CGGTCCTCCTCTCCGCCCCCATGGGCCGCGAGGCAGCCTGGTGGAAGCGCTACCGGGGCGGCACGGCGGGCAAGTTGTGGATCGACCGCGAGGGCGACGGCGAATTCACGCGCCTGCACGAGGAGTTGGACGGCAACATCGAGTACCCGGTGTGGGCGGGGGAGCGGATCGCGTTCCTCTCCGACCACGAAGGCACCGGCGCGCTCTACTCCTCCCTCGCGGACGGCTCCGACCTCCGCCGCCACACCCCCCTCGACGGCTTCTACGCCCGGCACGCGTCCGGTGACGGCACCCGGATCAGCTACTCCTCCGCCGGTGAACTCTGGCTCCTGGACGACCTGGACGGCGCCGAACCGCGCCGCCTCGACCTCCGGCTCGGCGGCCAGCGCACCGACCAGCAGCCGTTCCCGGTGGCCGCCGCCCGCTGGTTCGGCTCCGCGTCGCCCGACCACACCGCGCGCGGCAGCGCGGTCGCCGTACGCGGCGCCGTCCACTGGGTCACCCACCGCTCCGGCCCCGCCCGCGCCCTCGCCGCCACCCCCGGCGTCCGCGCCCGACTGCCCCGCACCTTCCGCGCCGACGGCGAGGAGTGGGTGGTGTGGGTGACGGACGCCGAGGGCGACGACGCCCTGGAGTTCGCCCCCGCCACCGGCCTCGCCCCCGGCGCGACCCCGCGCAGACTCGCCGCCGGACAGCTCGGCCGCGTCCTCGCCCTCACCGTGGCCCCCGACGGCAGCCGGGTCGCCGTAGGCTCGCACGACGGACGCGTCCTCCTCGTCGAGCGCGAGACCGGCGAGGTCCGCGAGGTGGACCGCAGCGAGAACGGCGACGCGACCGGCCTCGCCTTCTCCCCGGACTCGGCCTGGCTCGCCTGGTCGCACCCCGGCCCGCGCCCCCTCCGCCAGCTCAAACTCGCCAACACCACCGACCTGTCGGTCACCGAGGCGACCCCGCTCCGCTTCCAGGACTACGCCCCCGCCTTCACCCTCGACGGCAAGCACCTGGCCTTCCTCTCCACCCGCTCCTTCGACCCGGTCTACGACGAGTACGTCTTCGACCTGGCCTTCGTGGTCGGCGACCGCCCGCACCTGATCACCCTCGCCGCGACGACCCCGTCCCCCTTCGGACCGCAGCGCCACGGCCGCCCCTTCGAGACCCCGGACAAGGACGAGACCCCCGACAGCGAGGGCCGCCCGGCCACCCGCGTCGACCTCGAAGGCCTGGCCGACCGCATCGTCGCGTTCCCGGTGGAGGCAGGCCGCTACTCCAACCTGCGCGCGGCCAAGGACGGCGTCCTGTGGCTGCACCACCCGGTCCAGGGAGTCCTCGGCGCCACCCGCGCGACCCCCGAAGACCCGGACCCCAAAACGGAGTTGGAGCGCTACGACCTCGCCCAACAGCGCATCGAGCACCTCGCCGGAGACGCCGACCACTTCGAGGTCAGCGGCGACGGCAAGCGCGTCCTGCTCTGGACGGACCACAAACTCCGCGTCGTCCCGAGCGACCGCCGCGCTTCCGGCTCGGACGACGACGACAGCGACTCGAACATCAACGTCGACCTGTCCCGCATCCGCCAGACCGTCGACCCGGCCGCCGAGTGGCGCCAGATGTTCGACGAGACCGGCCGCATCATGCGCGACAACTTCTGGCGCCCCGACATGAGCGGCGTCGACTGGACCGGCGTCCTCGACCGCTACCGCCCGATCCTCGACCGCGTGGCCACCCACGACGACCTGGTCGACCTCCTCTGGGAGGTGCACGGCGAACTGGGCACCTCGCACGCCTACGTCACCCCGCGCGGCGGCCACGGCCACGGCGAACGCCAGGGCCTGCTCGGCGCCGACATCTCCCGTCACGAGGACGGCAGTTGGCGCATCGACCGCATCCTGCCCTCGGAGACCTCCGACCCGAACGCCCGCGCCCCGCTCGCCGCCCCCGGGGTAGCCGTCCGCGCGGGCGACGCGATCCTCGCGGTGGCCGGCCAACCCGTGGACCCGCTGACGGGCCCGGCCCCCCTCCTCGTCGGCACGGCGGGCAAACCGATCGAGCTGACGATCTCCCCGGCAGGCGGCGGAGACCCACGCCACACGGTGGTCGTCCCCCTGGCGGACGAGGAACCCCTCTACTACCACGCCTGGGTGGCCGACCGCCGCGCCTACGTCCACGAGAAGTCCGGCGGCCGCCTCGGCTACCTCCACGTCCCCGACATGCAGGCCCCCGGCTGGGCCCAGATCCACCGCGACCTGCGCGTGGAGGTGGCCCGCGAGGGCCTGGTCGTCGACGTCCGCGAGAACCGCGGCGGCCACACCTCACAGCTGGTCGTGGAGAAGCTGGCCCGCCGCATCGTCGGCTGGGACCTCCCCCGAGGCATGCGCCCGTACAGCTACCCCGAGGACGCCCCGCGCGGCCCCGTCGTAGCCATCGCCAACGAATTCTCCGGCTCCGACGGCGACATCGTCAACGCGGCGATCAAGGCACTGGGAATCGGCCCGGTGGTCGGCACGCGCACGTGGGGCGGCGTCATCGGCATCGACAGCAGGTACCGGTTGGTGGACGGGACCTTGATCACCCAGCCCAAGTACGCGTTCTGGCTTGAGGGTTACGGGTGGGGGGTCGAGAACCACGGGGTGGACCCGGACGTAGAGGTGGTCCAGCGCCCACAGGATTACGCGGCGGGAAGGGACACCCAGCTGGACGAGGCAATCAGGTTGGCGCTGGAGTCACTGGAGACCGTTCCGGCAAAAACCCCGCCAGTGTTGCCCACCTAAGGGGCGCGGGGCT
>NZ_BARF01000124.1 GCF_000367365.1 Streptomyces prunicolor NBRC 13075
GTTGCCCTCGGTGCCGACCTCGCGGGCCACGCGCGTGACCTCGTCGGCGAAGGCGGAGAGCTGGTCCACCATCGTGTTGATGGTCGACTTCAGTTCGAGGATCTCGCCCTGCGCGTCCACCGTGATCTTCTGCGACAGGTCGCCGTTCGCCACGGCCGTCGTCACCTGGGCGATGTTGCGGACCTGTGAAGTCAGGTTCGAGGCCATGAAGTTGACGTTGTCGGTCAGGTCCTTCCAGACCCCGGACACGCCCCGCACCTGCGCCCGCCCGCCCAACTGGCCCTCGGTGCCCACCTCGCGGGCGACACGCGTGACCTCGTCGGCGAACGCGGACAGCTGGTCGACCATCGTGTTCACGGTGAGCTTCAGTTCGAGCAGCTCACCGGTCGCCTCGACGGTGACCGTACGGGTCAGGTCACCCCGCGCCACCGCCGTCGTCACGAGGGCGATGTCCCGCACCTGCGCGGTCAGCCGGGACGCCATCGTGTTGACCGCCTCGGTCACATCACGCCAACTGCCCGACAGACCCTGCACCTTGGCGCGTCCGCCCAGTCTGCCCTCGGTGCCGACCTCGCGGGCGACCCGGGTCACCTCCCCGGTGAACAGGGAGAGTTGGTCCACCATCTTGTTCACCGCGCGGCCCAGCCGTCGTAGATCACCGCGCAACTGCCTGCTGCCGTCGTGCAGATCGACCCGCTGGGTCAGGTCGCCGCCCGCCACCGCGTCCAGCACCCGGGTCGCGTTGGCGGCCGGGGCGACCAGGGCGTCGAGGAGCTGGTTGACGTCGTTGACACGGGAGGTCCAACTGCCCTGGCCGGGGCTGGCCGAGAGGCGTTCGTCGAGGCGGCCGTGGCGGATCAGCTCCCGTTTGACGCGCTGCGTCTCGGAGTTGAAGTGGGTGCTGCGGTCCATGATCTGGTTGAAGGCGGCGGTCAGTTCGGCCACCATGCCGTGGCCCGTCTCCGGCGCCTTCGTGAAGTCGCCGTCGCGGGCGGCCGTCATCACGGCGAGCAGCGGACGGAGATCGGATGCTCGAATCCAGTCGTCTTTGTGACCGTCTTCGAGCACACGAGTAGCACTGTTCTCACTCATGGCGGCCCACTTCGGTAACTCGGCGCTTATGGCCGCGGTCAGTCTGTCACTCTGTCCGCATCGACCGAGGCGTAATCGTCCGAACTGCTCGGGGAGCTGTGCATGGGGGCCATACCGACGCAACGGGAGACCACTTCGCGTCCTCCCGACGCGCCCGCGCACCACCGCGCACACCACGGCGCGGACCCGCGTGCGACGGTGCGCGCCACACTGTCCGGAAGCCCCCTGGCGCCCGGTTCCGCCCGCGGCCTGGTGCGCTCCGCGCTCCGCGAGTGGGCCGAACTCGGCCTGCCCGGAACCGAGTTCCTCACCGACCGGCTCGCCGACGACGCGATGGTCGTCGTCAGCGAACTCGTCACCAACGCCGTCGTGCACGCGGGCACGGACGTCGAGCTGGTGTGCCGACTGGAGGACGCGGACTCGATCGTCGTCGAGGTCGCCGACCACCACCCCTCCCGCGCCCCGCGCGACAACAGCGCCGAACCGGCGTACGAGACCCCGGAGTTCGGGCGCGGCCTGCGGCTCGTCTCCACGCTCGCCGAGGCCTGGGGCGTCACCTACCGCACCGGCACCAAGACCGTATGGGCCCGGCTGCCCGCCGAAGGCACCCCGGCCGCCGAGGAGTTGGAGAGCTACGCCGTGGAGCGCGGCCTCCGCGTCGCCGAGATCCTCGCCCCCGAACCCCAGCGCGCCGAACGCGACCGGGACTGGCTGGGCCGCGGCGCCCTCTCCTTCCTCGCCGAGGCCTCCGACCTGCTCGCCGGTCAGCTCGACGAGGACCTCGTCGCCGCGCTCGCCGGACAGCTGATCGTGCCGAGACTGGCCGACTGGTGCGCCGTATGGCTGGAGGACGAGTCGATGGGCCGCGGCGGCGGCTGGGGCGAGAGCGCCGGAACCAGCGGCGGGCCGCGGCTCGCCCGCGTCTGGCACGGCAGCGAGAACCGCATCGAGGAGCTGCGCCGCGCCCTGGAGAAGGACCCGCCCCGCCCACCGGACTCCCTGCGGCCCGTGACCTACCCCTGGCCAACCGACGCGCTGGGCCCGCACGGCACGCACGGCGCCGCACTCTCGTACCGCCTGATCGCGGGCGGCCGTCCGCTCGGCACACTCGTCATCGGACGGTCCGGGCTGCCGCACTTCCCCGACGAGGTCACCGGCCTGGTCGAGGACCTCAGCCGCCGCGTCGCGCTCGCGATCGGCGCGGCCCGCCAGTACGCCCGCCAGGCCACCATCAGCCGCGTCCTCCAGCGCGGCCTGCTGCCCGGCGCCGTCGCCGAGATCCCCGGCCTGCACAGCGCCCTCGTCTACGAACCCTGCGACAAAGGCGGCCCCAGCGGCGACTTCTACGACCTGTTCCCGGCCAGTGACGGCCGCTGGTGCTTCGCCCTCGGCGACGTCCAGGGCAAGGGCCCCGAGGCCGCCGTAGTGATCGGACTGGCCCGCCCCTGGCTACGGCTGCTCGCCCGCGAGGGCTACGGCGTCGCGGACGTCCTCGACCGCCTCAACCAGCTCCTCCTCGACGACGCCACCGAGGCCGCCGACGCGGCCGCCCACGCCCTCGTGGCGGCGGGCGGCATGCCGGGCCCGGTCGGCGACGGCCCCCGCTTCCTCTCCCTCCTCTACGGCGAGCTGGTCCCCTTCGACGGAGGCGTCCGCTGCACCCTCGCCTCCGCCGGACACCCGCTGCCGCTGCTCCTCGGCCCGGACGGCAGCGTCGGTACGGCAGCCCGCCCGCAGACCCTCCTCGGGGTCATAGAGGACGTGACGTACACCAGCGAGACCTTCGAACTGCGGCCCGGCGACAGCCTGTTGTGCGTCACGGACGGGGTGACCGAGCGGCGCTCCGGGGCGGTCCAGTTCGACGACGGCGACGGGCTGGCGACCGCGCTCGCCGGGTGCGCGGGGCTGAGCGCCGAGCTGATCGCGGAGCGCATCAAACGCCTGGTGCACGAGTTCGGCGGCCGTCCCCCGGAGGACGACATGGCGCTGCTGGTGCTCCAAGCGGAATAGGCGGAGCGGACAGGCGGAGTAGGTAGCCGCACCGGTGCTGGACAATGGAAGACATGCCTTCCGCACTCCCCGACGGCGATCCCGTCCCCGAAGACGGCTCCCTGCCCGCAGCGGCGCTCGCCGGGGCCGCCGACCGCCCCCTCGGGTTCTACCTGCACGTCCCGTACTGCGCGACCCGCTGCGGCTACTGCGACTTCAACACCTACACGGCGACCGAGCTGCGCGGCACGGGCGGAGTGCTGGCCTCCCGCGACAACTACGCGGACACCCTGATCGACGAGGTCCGCCTGGCCCGCAAGGTCCTCGGCGACGACCCGCGCCAGGTCCGCACGGTCTTCGTCGGCGGCGGTACGCCCACGCTGCTGGCGGCGGGCGATCTCGTACGGATGCTGGGCGCGATCCGCGACGAGTTCGGCCTGGCACCGGACGCGGAGATCACGACGGAGGCGAACCCGGAGTCGGTGGACCCCGCCTACCTCGCGGCCCTCCGCGACGGCGGCTTCAACCGCGTCTCCTTCGGCATGCAGAGCGCGAAACAGCACGTACTGAAAGTCCTGGACCGTACCCACACCCCCGGCCGCCCCGAAGCCTGCGTCGCGGAGGCCCGCGCGGCCGGCTTCGACCACGTCAACCTCGACCTGATCTACGGCACCCCCGGCGAGACCGACGACGACTGGCGCGCGTCCCTCGACTCCGCCCTCGGCGCGGGCCCGGATCACATCAGCGCGTACGCCCTGATCGTCGAGGAGGGCACCCAGCTCGCCCGCCGCATCCGCCGCGGCGAGGTCCCCATGACGGACGACGACGTCCACGCCGACCGCTACCTCATCGCCGACGAGGTGATGTCGGCGGCGGGCTTCGACTGGTACGAGGTGTCCAACTGGGCAACGTCGAATTCCGGCCGTTGTCTCCACAACGAGCTCTACTGGCGCGGCGCCGACTGGTGGGGCGCGGGCCCCGGAGCGCACTCGCACGTGGGCGGGGTTCGGTGGTGGAACGTGAAGCACCCGGGCGCGTACGCGGGGGCGCTGGCGGCCGGCCGCTCCCCGGGTGCGGGCCGGGAGATCCTCTCGGCGGAGGACCGCCGGGTGGAACGCATCCTCCTGGAACTACGACTCCGGGAGGGCGCCCCACTGGACCTGCTCCGACCGGAGGGGCTCGCGGCTTCGCGCCGGGCGCTGGGGGAGGGGCTGCTGGAGGCGGGGCCGTACGAGGCGGGGAGCGCGGTGCTCACGTTGCGGGGGCGGTTGCTGGCGGACGCGGTGGTGCGGGACCTGGTGGACTGATCGGATCGCCCCGTCAGCCCCGTCAGCCCCGTCAGCCCCGTCAGCCCCGTCAGCCCCGTCAGCCC
>NZ_BARF01000123.1 GCF_000367365.1 Streptomyces prunicolor NBRC 13075
CCGGGAAGGAGAGGGGGCGATCAGTCGACGGTGACGCGCAACCGCCGCCACGGCCATTGAGCCCCAGGTCGCGCGAGACTGAGGCCATGAATCCCGCACAGGTTGATGCCTATCTCCGGCGACTGGGAGTCCAGCGCCCGGCGTCGCCCACAGCCGATGCCCTGCGCGAGTTGCATCTGCGGCATCTGCAGACCGTGCCCTTCGAGAATCTGTCGATCCATCTGGGGGAGGAGATCGTGCTGGAGGAGAACCGGCTGCTGGAGAAGGTGGTGGGCGCGGGCAGGGGCGGGTTCTGCTACGAACTGAACGGGCTGTTCGGCGCGTTGCTCGGCGCGCTGGGCTTCGAGGTCGCGTTGCTCGCGGCGCGGGTGTACGGGGACGAGGGGCGGCTGGGGATTCCGTACGACCATCTCGCGCTGCGGGTGGGGACGGTGGACGGGGGCGTGTGGTTGGCCGACGTGGGGTTCGGGACGCACAGCCACTATCCGCTGGCCTACGAGGAGCGGGGTGAACAGCGGGATCCCGGCGGCACGTTCAGGGTTGTCGCGTCGGGACCGGACGCGGCCGGCGTGCAGGGCGGGACGTTCGGAGCGGGTTCGGCGGAGCAGGGGGACCTGGACGTGTTCCGGAACGGCGAGCCCGAGTACCGCCTGGAGACGCGGCCCCGGGTGCTCGGTGACTTCGTGGCCGGAGCGTGGTGGCACAGCACCTCGCCCGCGTCGCACTTCACCCGGTCACTGGTCTGCTCACGGCTCACCGACGACGGGGGTCGGGTCACGCTCAGCGGTCGCGGTCTGACGGTGACGGGGGCGGACGGGACGCGGGACACACGCGAACTGACCACGGACGAGGAGGTGTTGGCGGTGTACCGGGAGCGGTTCGGGATCGAACTGGGGGCGGTGCCGACGATGCGTAGGTCCGCCTAGCCCTGGGGGGTGCGCGCGAGCCCGCGGCCGTACCGGAAAATGTCCCCGTGAGCGATGTGAGACATGTGCTGGTACTGCCCGACCGAGACGCGGCTCAGGAAGCGGCCGAGGCGATCGGGGAGCGGTTCGCGCTCGATGAGGAACCGCGGTTGGTGCGGGACGCGCTGGCCGGTGAGGACGATGCCGAGGACGCGCAGTGGCTGCTCGTTCTGCGGGACGGGGACGGGCGGCTCGACCCCGCGGAGCTGGACGCGTTCGCGGGGGAGTGGGACGGCTGGCGCGAGGAGCCGTAGCAGCCCCGAATCCGGTACCGGCCCCTATTCCGGTACCGGCCCGATCCCAGGCCCGCGCGGGCCTCACCCAGAGCCCATCCGCACCCCGCGCACCCCGCCCGGAGCCGCGCGCACCTCACCCGGCGCCGACATGCACCCCACCCAGAACCCACTCGCCTCCCGCTACCCGGGACGCGTTGTCAGTGGCGCGTGCGATGCTTTACGGGATGGCCAGGAAGACTGCGAATGACGACCCTCTCGCCCCGGTGACGCTTGCCGTGGGCCAGGAGGACCTCCTGCTCGACCGTGCCGTGCGGGAGGTGGTGGCCGCTGCCAGGGCCTCCGACGCCGACACGGACGTACGTGACCTGACTTCCGATCAGTTGCAGCCCGGCACGCTCGCCGAGTTGACCAGCCCGTCGCTCTTCGCGGAGCGCAAGGTCGTGGTCGTACGCAATGCGCAGGATCTGTCCGCGGACACGATCAAGGATGTGAAGGGGTATCTCGACGCGCCCGCCGAGGAGATCACCCTGGTGTTGCTGCACGCGGGTGGGGTCAAGGGCAAGGGGCTGCTCGATGCCGCACGCAAGGCGGGGGCGCGGGAGGTGGCCTGCCCGAAGATGACGAAGCCGGCGGACCGGCTGGCCTTCGTGCGGGGTGAGTTCCGGGCGACCGGGAGATCGGCCACGCCGGAGGCCTGCCAGGCGCTCGTCGACTCCATCGGCAGTGATCTGCGGGAGCTGGCGTCCGCAGTCTCCCAGTTGGTCGCCGACGTCGAGGGGACCATCGACGAGGCGGTCGTCGGGCGGTACTACACCGGGCGGGCCGAGGCGTCGAGCTTCACGGTCGCGGACCGGGCCGTCGAGGGGCGGGCGGCGGAGGCGCTGGAGGCGCTGCGGTGGTCGTTGTCCACCGGGGTGGCGCCGGTGCTGATCACCAGCGCGTTGGCGCAGGGGGTGCGGGCGATCGGGAAGCTGTCGTCCGCGCGCGGGGGACGGCCGGCGGATCTGGCGCGTGAGCTGGGGATGCCGCCGTGGAAGATCGACCGGGTACGGCAGCAGATGCGGGGGTGGACACCGGACGCGGTCTCCGTCGCGCTGCGGGCGGTGGCCGAGGCGGACGCGGGAGTGAAGGGCGGTGGGGACGATCCGGAGTACGCGCTGGAGAAGGCGGTCGTCGCGATCGCCCGGGCGGCCCGGTCCCGGGGACAGACCTGACCGACGCTGCCCCGGTCCTGCCCCCGGCCAACGCTGCCCCTGACCGACGCTGCTCCAGTTCCGCCCCGGTCGACGCTGCCCCCGGCTCTTCGTCCCCGGGGATCAGCTCCCTCCCCGGGATGCAACAGAGCCGGATGCGACAAGGCTGGGATGCAACAGGGCCGGGAAACAGCAATGCCCCCGAAGTGGGTCCGGGGGCACTGTACGTGGCGTGGCGACCACGATGTCTGTCCGTGAATCGAGGTAGAGGGCTCGACGTTGTCCTCACGGTGGATTGCTACTGGTCCGGTCCGCGCGAGCGCGGGCCGAGGCAAGTGCGGAAGGATCAGCCCTGGAGCGCGGTGACCTTGGAAGCAAGCGCCGACTTCTTGTTGGCGGCCTGGTTCTTGTGGATGACGCCCTTCGCGACGGCCTTGTCGAGCTGACGCGCGGCAGCGCGCTGGTACTCGGTGGCCTTCTCGACGTCACCCGCGGCAGCGGCTTCGCGGGCCTTGCGGATCGCGGTCTTCAGGGAGGACTTGACGGCCTTGTTGCGCAGCCGAGCCTTCTCGTTGGTCTTGATCCGCTTGATCTGGGACTTGATGTTCGCCACGAATGAGCCTTTGCAGGTTCTGGCACGGGGCCGCACGGGTCCCGCGCCGATGATTTTTCTTGGGGTGCGCCTCGCACCGAGCGGAGATACCGGTCAGGGATGAGGCACAGCCACCCAGGCTACCAGCCGCCCACCGGCCCACCCAAACCGGTCCCCGCGAGGCATCCGGCCGGTCCCCGAGGGCCTCCGGCGAACCTCTCGCACCGTCCCGAGCCGGACCGCATCCTCCGTCTGTCGGCCCAGGCCAGGCCCCTGACCCGGCTCCCGAGCAGTCCCAGGCCTACCCGAACCGCTCCCCGAGTCCCCGAGCGGCCCCAGACATGCCCGACCACTCTTCCCGCTCCCCGAGAAGCCCCTGAGCCCCCGAACCCGCGCCCGAACCCGCCACCGAACCGACCCGCGAAAACCCCCGTGGTTACCCACCCGCACCGGCCCAAACCGGACCGCACCTCCCACGCGTGGGACGATGGAGCCTACGTATCGATCCGACCCGAGACCGCAGACACTGCGGACGCCTCAAGAATCAGGACCCTGCGTGCCCGCGATCCCCAGCCATGTGCCCGAGCCGAGCCGTACCGACCCGGCGTTGATCCGCAATTTCTGCATCATCGCGCACATCGACCACGGCAAGTCCACGCTCGCCGACCGGATGCTCCAGCTGACCGGAGTGGTCGACAGCCGGCAGATGCGTGCTCAGTACCTCGACCGCATGGACATCGAGCGCGAGCGTGGCATCACGATCAAGTCCCAGGCGGTGCGTCTGCCGTGGGCCCCCACCGAGGGGGCCGACAAGGGCAGTACGCACATCCTCAACATGATCGACACCCCGGGACACGTCGACTTCACGTACGAGGTCTCGCGGTCGCTCGCCGCCTGCGAGGGCACCGTGCTGCTCGTGGACGCTGCCCAGGGCATTGAGGCCCAGACCCTCGCCAACCTCTACCTGGCGATGGAGAACGACCTCACGATCATCCCCGTACTGAACAAGATCGACCTGCCGGCCGCGCAGCCCGAGAAGTTCGCGGAGGAGCTGGCCAACCTCGTCGGGTGCGATCCCGACGACGTGCTGCGGGTGTCCGCCAAGACCGGTATCGGTGTCGACGTACTGCTGAACAAGGTCGTCAAGGAGGTCCCGGCGCCGGTCGGGAACGCGGACGCGCCCGCCCGCGCCATGATCTTCGACTCCGTCTACGACTCCTACCGCGGTGTCGTGACGTACATCAGGGTCATCGACGGGCAGCTCACCAAGCGCGAGAAGATCCGGATGATGTCCACGAACGCCACGCACGAGCTGCTGGAGATCGGGACGAACTCGCCGGAGATGCTCGGCGCGGACGGGCTCGGGGTCGGCGAGGTCGGCTATCTGATCACCGGTGTGAAGGACGTCCGCCAGTCCAAGGTCGGTGACACGATCACCACCCTGCACAAGGGCGCGACCGAGGCGCTCGGCGGTTACAAGGACCCCAAGCCGATGGTCTTCTCGGGCCTGTATCCGCTGGACGGGTCCGACTACCCGGAGCTGCGCGAGGCCCTCGACAAGCTCCAGCTCAACGACGCCGCGCTCGTCTACGAGCCGGAGACCTCCGCTGCCCTCGGCTTCGGCTTCCGTGTCGGCTTCCTCGGGCTGCTGCACCTGGACGTGATCCGGGAGCGGCTGGAGCGCGAGTTCGGGCTCGACCTCATCGCGACCGCGCCGAACGTGGTGTACCGGGTCGAGATGGAGGACGGCAGCGAGCACGTCGTCACCAACCCGAGCGAGTTCCCCGAGGGGAAGATCGACAGGGTCTACGAGCCCGTCGTGCGCGCGACGATCCTCGCGCCGTCGGAGTTCATCGGCGCGATCATGGAGCTGTGCCAGACCCGGCGCGGCACTCTGCTCGGCATGGACTACCTCTCCGAGGACCGTGTCGAGATCCGCTACACGCTGCCCCTCGCGGAGATCGTCTTCGACTTCTTCGACCAGCTGAAGTCCAAGACCCGCGGCTACGCCTCGCTCGACTACGAGCCCACCGGCGAGGTGGACTCCAGCCTGGTGAAGGTCGACATCCTGCTGCACGGCGACAAGGTGGACGCCTTCTCGGCGATCACGCACAAGGACGCGGCGTACGCGTACGGCGTGCGGCTGGTCGCCAAGCTGCGGGAGCTGATCCCGCGGCAGGCCTTCGAGGTGCCCATCCAGGCGGCCATCGGCTCCCGGGTCATCGCCCGCGAGACCATCCGCGCCATCCGCAAGGACGTCCTCGCCAAGTGCTACGGCGGTGACATCTCCCGTAAGCGGAAGCTGCTGGAGAAGCAGAAGGAGGGCAAGAAGCGGATGAAGATGGTGGGTTCCGTGGAGGTTCCCCAGGAGGCCTTCATCGCAGTGCTGTCCAGCGACGAGAACGCCGGCAGCGGCAAGGGCAAGAAGTAGGCGGCGCCGAGCGCGGGAAGTAGCGACCCCGTACACCGAAATTTCGGACGACAGTCAGACGATTCACCGGGCCCGTTGCGCTTTCGCGTGGCGGGCCCTATGCCTTGGGTCTGCGCGAAGTGGTCATGGCTCTGTTCGAAGTGACCGTCCACCGCCCCTTACGCACCGGCCGGTCGCGGCTTACTCTGATCACTGCTCGATAGTTACTCGTGAGTTAAACAACAGCCACATGAGCCACCAGCCGCAGTGAGCCAACCGCCTCAGCAATGAGTCGACCGCCGCAGCAACAAGCCAGTAGCCGCACTGTCGCGGGCCCGGAGGATGTCGTGAGCGACACACAGACCCTGATCGAGAACCGTCCGCCGTCCGTGGCGGGCCTCTTCCTGGAGCGCGTGGCGGCCACGCCGGACGCCGAGGCCTACCGCTACCCGGTGCCGACGGCCTCCGGTGAGGGCCCCGACGACTGGAAGTCGCTGACCTGGGCGCAGGCCGCCGAGCGGGTCTACGCCATCGCTGCCGGTCTGATCGAACTGGGCGTGGAGCCCGAGCAGCGCGTCGCCCTCGCCTCCGCCACCCGCGTCGAGTGGATCCTCGCCGACCTGGGCATCCTGTGCGCCGGCGCCGCCACGACCACGGTGTATCCGCAGACCAACGCCGACGAGTCGACGTTCATCCTCGCCGACTCCGACAGCAGGATCCTGATCGCGGAGGACGCGGCGCAGCTCGCCAAGGCGCGGGAGAAGCGCGCCGACCTGCCCGAGCTGACGCACGTCGTGGTCATCGACCCGACCGGCGTGGAGCCCGGAGCCGACGAAGGCGACTGGGTGCTGACCCTGGCCGAGCTGGAGCAGCGCGGTGCCGCGTACCTGGAGAAGAACCCGGACCTGATCAAGGAGCGGGTCGGGGCCATCACCAAGGACCAGCTCGCGACGATCATCTACACCTCGGGTACGACTGGCCGCCCCAAGGGCGTCCGCCTCCCGCACGACAACTGGTCGTACCTCGCGAAGGCCATCGCCGCGACCGGACTGCTCGGCCCCGAGGACGTGCAGTACCTGTGGCTCCCGCTCGCGCACGTCTTCGGCAAGGTGCTCACGTCCGGGCATATCGAGATCGGGCACGTCACCGCAGTCGACGGCCGGGTCGACAAGATCATCGAGAACCTGCCGGTCGTGCAGCCGACGTACATGGCGGCCGTCCCGCGCATCTTCGAGAAGGTCTACAACGGCGTCGCCGCCAAGGCACGTGCAGGCGGCGCCTCCAAGTACAAGATCTTCCAGTGGGCCGCCGAGGTCGCCCGCGAGTACGCCAAGGTCACCCAGGACAACTTCCGCCGCACCGGCACGGCCACCGCGCCCTTCGCCCTCGCCGCGAAGCACAAGGTCGCCGACGCGCTGGTCTACGCGAAGATCCGCGAGGCCTTCGGCGGCAAGCTGCGCGCCTGCGTCTCCGGATCGGCCGCGCTCGCGCCCGACATCGGCTACTTCTTCGCCGGCGCCGGCATCCACATCCTTGAGGGCTACGGCCTGACCGAGTCCTCCGCGGCCTCCTTCGTGAACCCCGGCGAGGCCTACCGCACCGGCACGGTCGGCAAGCCGCTGCCCGGCACGGAGGTGCGCATCGCGGACGACGGCGAGATCCTGCTGCGCGGCCCCGGCATCATGGAGGGCTACCACGGGCTGCCCGAGAAGACCGCCGAAGTCCTGGAGTCGGATGGCTGGTTCCACACCGGCGACATCGGCGAACTGTCCCCCGACGGCTACCTGCGCATCACGGACCGCAAGAAGGACCTCATCAAGACCTCCGGCGGCAAGTACATCGCGCCCGCCGAGGTCGAGGGCCAGTTCAAGGCCGTCTGCCCCTACGTCTCCAACATCCTGGTGCATGGCGCCGACCGGAACTTCTGCACCGCCCTCATCTCCCTCGACGAACCGTCCATCCTGGAATGGGCCAAGGAGAACGGCCTGGAGGGCAAGTCCTACGCCGAGGTCGTCGCCGCCCCCGCGACGGTCGCCATGGTCGAGGCCTACGTCAAGGAACTCAACGAGGGCCTCCAGCGCTGGCAGACCATCAAGAAGTTCCGCCTCCTCCCGCGCGACCTCGACGTGGAACACGGCGAGATCACCCCGAGCCTCAAGCTCAAGCGCCCGGTGGTGGAACGGGAGTACAAGCACCTGATCGACGAGATGTACGCGGGCTCGCGCGAAGCGTGACCATGTGATGGGCCCCGCGCCCCGAAGGGGCCGCGGGGCCCATCAGGGGCGCGGGGAACTGCGCGACAAGCCCCCACCGACCCGCAGACAACAACGGACCCATCAGGCCTGACGCCGCCGCATATCCCGTACCAGCTGCCCCAACTCCCGCACCTGGTACCGAAGTTCCCGCACCTCATCCACCGAACTCGCAGCCACCCGCGCCTCAATCTCCTTGAGCCGCAACGCCAGTTCATCGAACTGCCCCTGCTCCCGCGCCAGCATCCGCTCCAACAACTGGTTCTTCCGGTGCAGTTCGAGAAAAACGGTGACCTTCGCCCGCAACACCCAAGGATCGAATGGCTTGGTCAAGTAGTCGGCCGCACCCGTGGCATAGCCACGAAACGCATACCCCGCGTCCGAGTCCGTGCCGGTCAGGAAGATGATCGGCACGTCCTTGGTCTGGTCGAGCCGTTTGATGTTCGCGGCGGTCTCGAACCCGTCCATGCCCGGCATCCGGATGTCGAGGAGAACCACGGCGAACCGCTGCCGCAGCAGCGCCTTCATCGCCTCCTCGCCCGAACGAGCCCGTACCAGCGGCTCGTTGAGGGACCCCAGGACGGCCTCCAGCGCGACCAGGTTGTCCTCCATGTCGTCGACCAGGAGGATGCTGGCGCGCTCGCCGGTCGTTGCCTCAGCGCTCATGATGACCGTGCCTCACTCGGTCGTCGGCGGTACCGCCGACTCACCTGAAGTACCTGAACCTGAAGTACCCGGATCCGCCACCGCGATGTCCTCGGACACGGCCTCGGGATCCAGCAACGCGCAGACGACGGTCAGCAACTGATCGACATCCACCGGCTTCGGTACGTAGTCATTGGCGCCCCGCGCGATCGACTTCTCCCGGTCGCCCGGCATCGCCTTGGCGGTGAGCGCGACGATGGGCAGCCCGGTCCAGCGCGGCGCACGGCGGATGGCGGCGATGGTCTCGTACCCGTCCATCTCCGGCATCATGATGTCCATCAGCACGAGTTCGACGTCGGGATTGCGCTCAAGGGTCTCGATGCCCTCGCGCCCGTTCTCCGCGTAGAGCACCGGCATCCCGACCCGCCCCAGCACATGGGTGAGCGCGAAGACGTTGCGGATGTCGTCGTCCACGATCAACACCCGCCGCCCCGGCAGCACTTGACCCGCTCGCCCGGCCTTCCACGCCTCCAGCTTGGTGGGTGTCGGCCAAGAGTCGTCCACCTCGTGCCCGGTGAACGACTCGACGCACAACTGCTCGGCGATCGCGGGCAGTTCGCGGTCCTCGGAGGTCCGCGCGGTCGCCGCGTGCCCGGGGCTGACGACGGGGACGTAGAGAGTGAAGGTGGACCCTTGTCCCGGCTCGCTCTCGGCGACGATACGGCCGCCCAACAGGCCGGAGATCTCACGGCTGATCGACAACCCCAGCCCCGTGCCGCCGTACTTGCGGTTGGTCGTGCCGTCGGCCTGTTGGAACGCCTCGAAGATCACCGGGAGTTTCTCCGGGGCGATCCCGATCCCGGTGTCGGAGACGGCGAACACGATGACCTCGTCGCTGGTGTCGGAGTAGCGGTGTTCGGGGTCCTTGACCCGGTTGACGCGGAGTTCGACGCGGCCCGTGGCGGTGAACTTGATGGCGTTGGACAGCAGGTTGCGCAGGATCTGCTGGAGCCGCTGCTCGTCGGACCAGAGTTCGCGCGGCACGTCCTCGCCGACCGACACCTCGAAGGAGAGTCCCCGGTCCAGGGTGAGCGGGCGGAACGTGGCGTGGACGTAGTCGAGGAGCTTGATGAGCGGGAGCCGCTTGGGGCGTACGTCCATGCGGCCGGCCTCGATCTTCGACAGGTCGAGGATGTCGTTGATGAGCTGGAGCAGGTCCGAGCCGGAGCGGTGGATCGTGCTCGCGAACTGCACTTCCTGGTCGGAGAGATGACCGTCCGGGTTGTCGGAGAGCAGCCGGGCCAGGATCAGCAGCGAGTTGAGCGGGGTGCGCAGCTCATGGCTCATGTTCGCCAGGAACTCCGACTTGTACTGGGAGCTGGTCGCCAACAGGGCCGCTTTTTCCTCCAGTTCGGCGTTGGACCGCTGCAACTCGGCCTGCTGCTTCTGGAGTTCGTCCGAGCGTTCCTGCAACTGCATCGCCAGCCGCTGGGACTCGCCGAGCAGGGACTCTGTACGGGAGTTGGCGATGATCGTGTTGATCGCGACGCCGATGGTGTTCACGAACTGGTCGAAGAAGGCCAGGTGGACGTCGGAGAAGCGGGAGAAGGAGGCCAGTTCGATCACGCCGAGGAGCTTGTCCTCGAAGATGATCGGGATGATGACCACGCTCGCCGGGGCGGCTTCACCGAGCCCGCTGTTGATCTTGATGTAGTGCGGCGGTGCCTCCTCCACCAGGATCCGCTTCTTCTCCCGCGCCGCCTGCCGCACCAGCCCGTGCACCGGCATCCCGCCTGTGTCCACGGTCGCCGCCTGCGCGGACCCGTACCCGGCGATGAAGGCAAGTCCCTTGGCGGGGATGGCCGTTCGCAGACTGTCCTCGTCGGGATCGGCCAGGAAGAACGCCCCGTACTGCGCGTTCACCAGCGGGGTCAGCTCGCGCAGGATCAGGTCGGCGACCTCCATCAGGTCCCGGTGCCCCTGCATCAGCGCGGCGAGGCGGGCCAGGTTGGACTCCAGCCAGTCCTTCGCGCGGGTCGTCTCGCGGAGGTTGGCCACCATCAGGTTGATGTTGTCCTTCAGCTCGGTGACCTCGCCCTGGGTCTCCACCGTGATCGAGCGGGACATGTCGCCCTGCGCCACCGCCGAGGCCACCTCGGCGATCGCGCGGACCTGCGTGGTCAGGTTCAGCGCGAGTTCGTTCACGTTCGTCGTCAGGCGCTTCCAGGTGCCGTAGACGCCCTCCACCCGTGCCTGGCCGCCGAGTTGGCCCTCGGAGCCGACCTCGCGGGCGACCCGGGTGACCTCGGAGGAGAAGGAGGAGAGGGTGTCGACCATCGTGTTGATGGTGGTCTTCAGCTCCAGGATCTCGCCGCGCGCGTCCACGTCGATCTTCTTCGACAGGTCGCCCTGCGCCACCGCGGTCGCGACCTGCGCGATGTTCCGGACCTGCGAAGTCAGGTTGTCGGCCATGTAGTTGACGTTGTCGGTCAGGTCGCGCCAGACACCGGAGACGCCCAACACCTGGGCGCGACCGCCTAGTCGACCATCCGTGCCGACCTCGCGGGCCACCCGGGTCACCTCGTCGGCGAAGGCGCGCAGCTGCTCCACCATCGTGTTGACGGTGTCCTTGAGTTCGAGGATCTCGCCGCGCGCGTCGACGGTGATCTTCTTCGACAGGTCGCCGTTGGCCACGGCGGTGGTGACCTGGGCGATGTTCCGTACCTGCGAAGTCAGGTTCAGGGCCATGAAGTTGACGTTGTCCGTGAGGTCCTTCCAGACCCCGCTGACGCCCCGCACCTGCGCCTGGCCACCGA
>NZ_BARF01000122.1 GCF_000367365.1 Streptomyces prunicolor NBRC 13075
AAACGCCGGACGGGCTGAATGTGCCCGTCCGGCGTTTTGGTGCCAACCCCTTGGTGCTCAACGCCCTTGCAGGGCCTTGACGTTGTCGCCGAACGTCCAGTTCTTCGAGCCGTCCCAGTTGATGGACCAGGCCATCAGGCCCTTGAGGCTCGTGCCGTAGTGCTTCCACGCCTGGGAGACCAGGGACGGTGACATGTAGCCGCCGCCCGCGCCCGACTGGGCGGGCAGGCCCGGGACCTGCTTGTCGTAGGGGACCTTGATCGTCGTACCCTGCACGACCAGGCCCTTGTTGAGGCAGTCGGTCTGGGCGGTGAAGCCCGCGACGGTGCCCGCCGAGTACGAGTCGCCGGAGCAGCCGTACATGCTGCCGTTGTAGTACTGCATGTTGAGCCACCACAGGCGGCCGTTGTCCGCGTACTTCTTCACGATCGGGAGATACGCGCCCCAGATCGAGCCGTACGTGA
The DNA here is from genome assembly GCF_000367365.1 of Streptomyces prunicolor NBRC 13075. GTDB lineage: Bacteria > Actinomycetota > Actinomycetes > Streptomycetales > Streptomycetaceae > Streptomyces > Streptomyces prunicolor. The sequence continues at coordinate 465 of NZ_BARF01000122.1, forward strand.
TGCTGCCGCCGGTGACGTACGCGGTCTCCGGGGCCATCGTCAGGCCGAAGCCGGCCGGCATCTGGGCGAGGATGCCGTCGATGATGCGGATCAAGTTGGCCTGGGACGTGGAGAGTTGGCCGATGTTTCCGCTGCCGACCAGGCCCGTCTCGATGTCTATGTCGATGCCGTCGAAGTTGTACTTCTTCAGGATCGGCACGATCGTCGAGACGAACTTGTCGGCGACCGTGGACGAGCTGAGGTCGATGCCCGCGGCCGCGCCGCCGATCGACATCAGGATCGTCTGGCCGGAGGCCTTCGCCGCGCACATCTCGGCGGGCGTCGCAACCTTCACGCCCGCGTCCATGCCGTCCTCCCACAGGGCCGTTCCGTCGGAACGGATGACCGGGAAGGCCGCGTTGATCACGTTGTAACCGTGGGTGGCGATCGCGGAGTTGGTGATCGGGGTCCAGCCGAAGGGCGGGTGGACGCCGTTGGCGGAGCCGTCCCAGTTCTCCCAGTAGCCCTGGAGGACCTTGCCGGCCGGACGGGACTTCACGGCGCAGGTGTCGGCCGCGGACGCGGCCCCGGCGATGGGGAGTTGGGCGAGACAGGCCGTCGTCAGGGCGGCGGCGAGCAGGCGCAGGGCATGGCGGAGCATACGGGCCTCCCGGTGGGGGTGCGGTGAGGTGTCGTAGGCATGACAGTGCGCGTGGTCCAGACCTTTCGTCAAGAGGTCCGTACCGGCCGACCGTGCTGACAAGTATGGAATGACAGATATTGAAATCTGTCAGCTGTCATGCCAAGGTGGCATGCATGACGATCCCCACGCGCACACTCGGAACCAACGGCCCCCGGGTCTCCGCCCTCGGCCTCGGCTGCATGGGCATGTCCGCGCTGTACGGCGACGCCGACCGCACGGAGTCCATCGCCACCATCCACGCCGCCCTCGAAGCGGGCGTCACGCTCCTCGACACCGGCGACTTCTACGCCATGGGCCACAACGAGCTGCTGATCGGCGAGGCCCTGCGCACCGCCCCCGCCGCCCGCCGCGAACAGGCGCTCACCAGCGTGAAGTTCGGGGCGCTGCGCGGTCCTGGCGGCGGCTGGTTCGGCTACGACGGCAGGCCCGCCGCGGTCAAGAACTTCGCCGCGTACTCCCTCCAGCGCCTCGGCGTCGACCACATCGACGTCTACCGGATCGCCCGCGTCGATGCCGACGTACCGATCGAGGAGACGGTCGGCGCGATCGCCGAGCTGGTCGAGCAGGGCTACGTCCGGCACATCGGCCTCAGTGAGGTCGGCGCCGACACGATCCGCCGGGCCGCCGCGACCGCGCCGATCGCGGATGTGCAGCTGGAGTACGCGCTGATCACGCGCGGCATCGAGGACCGGATCCTGCCGGTCACCCGCGAGCTGGGCATCGCCGTCACCGCGTACGGCGTGCTGTCCCGGGGACTGATCTCCGGGCACTTCACGACCGACCGGCAGCTCGGCGCGAGCGACTTCCGGGCGCACTCGCCGCGCTTCCAGGGCGAGAACCTCCAGCACAACCTGACCCTGGTCGAGCAGTTGCGGAAGCTCGCCGAGCAGAAGGGCGTCTCCGTCGCCCAACTCGCCATCGCCTGGGTGCTGTCGCAGGGTCGGCGACACAACACGGTCATCGTCCCGCTGGTCGGCGCCCGCACCCGGGAGCGGCTGACCGAGTCGCTGGGCGCGCTGGACGTCGTACTGGACGCGGCGGATCTGGCGGCGATCGAGGCGACCGTACCGGCGGACTCGGCGGTGGGCGACCGCTACCCGTCGGCGATGATGGCGCACCTCGACAGCGAGCACTGATCCGGCCTGCGGGTACGGTCTTCGTCATGGCACCGAGCGAGACCCTGACCGCCGAGCGCATCCTCGAAGCGACCGAGGAGGTGCTGCGCCGCCACGGCCCGGCGAAGGCCACCGTGGTGGACGTGGCCCGCGCGCTCGGCGTCAGCCATGGCACCGTCTACCGGCACTTCCGCACGAAGGCCACCCTGCGCGAGGCGGTCACCAAGCGCTGGCTGGACCGGACTTCGCAGACGTTGGCCCGTTTCGTGACGGAGGACCACGACCCGGAGACCCGGCTGCGGCACTGGCTGGCGGGGTTGTTCGAGGCCAAGCGGAAGAAGGCCGGCGGCGATCCCGAGCTGTTCGCCACCTACTCGGTCCTCGCCGAGGAGGCGGGCGAGGCGGTCAGCGACCACATCGACGAACTCACCGACCAGCTGACGGAGATCGTGCGCGCGGGCGTCGAGAGCGGTGCCTTCACGGTCGCCGACCCGGCCGTCGCCGCCCGTGTGGTGTTCCAGGCGACGGGCCGCTTCCACGACCCGTCGTACGCGCGGGAGTGGCTGAAGCCGGGCGTGGAGGGGGAGTTCGAGGCGATGGTGGAGTTGTTGGTGCGCGGGTTGCGGTGAACCGGCCGTGGGCTCCTGCCGGTTCACCTTGATGGTGAGGGCCGGGGAGCAGGTCGGCCGAGAGGATCAGTGCCCCGCCGCGCACCCCCAGAACTCCCGCATCAGCGGTGTCGGTGTCGGGCTGGTCATCGCCACCTGGGTCAGCAGGACCGTCACCGTGCCCGTGGGCGGGACCACGTGGGCCGTCGTGCCGGTGCCGCCGACCCAGCCGTAGCGGCCGGGGACGTTCCACGGGTCGACCGGAGCGACGTCGACCTGGCCGCCGTAGCCCCAGCCCTGGCCCTCCAGGAAGAGGGTGGCGGCCTCGCGCTGGGCGGCGGTGAGGTGGTTGGTGGTCATGCGGCTCACGGAGGTGGGGGAGAGAACCGGGGTGCCGTCCGGTGCCGCGCCGGCGTTCGCGAGCATGCGGCCGAAGGCCAGCAGGTCGTCGGCCGTCGAGACCAGGCCACCGGCGCCCGAGGGGAAGGCCGGGGGCCGGCTGAAGCCGCCGTCCGGGGTGTCGGCCCGCTCCAGGGTGCCCAGCTCGCCCGGGGTGTAGGCGGTGGTGAAGCGGGCCCGCTTCGACTCCGGCACCGCGAACGCCGTGTCCGTCATCCCCAGCGGCCCGAAGAACCGCTCCGCCAGGAAGTCGGGGAACGACGAGCCCGAGGCGCGGGCGACCAGGACGCCCTGGAGGTCCGAGCAGGTGTTGTAGAGCCACGCGGCGCCCGGCCGGCGCACCATCGGGATCCGGGACAGGGCGGCGAGCCACTCGTCGGGTCCTGGCTGGAGGTAGGGCGCGCGGCCGTCCTGCTGGAACGCGAGCAGCGCCTGGACGGCCGGCAGGAAGAAGTCGTCCGGGAAGCCCCAGCCGGCCCGGAAACTCAGCAGGTCCTCGACGGTGACGGGGCGGTCCGCCGGGACCACGTCGTCGACCGGCGAGGACGGGGTGCGGACCACCGTCGGCTTCGCCAGCTCCGGCAGCCACTCCGCCACCGGGGCGTCCAGCGCGAGCCGCCCGTCCTCCACCAGCGCCAGCACCGCCGCCGCCGTGACCGGCTTGCTGACCGAGGCGATCCGGAAGATCGAGTCGCGGGCCATCGGGGCGGTGCCTTCGGCGTCGACGGAGCCGACGGCGACCACCTCGACGTCGTCGCCGCGGGCCACCAGGCCCACCGCCCCCGGCACGGTGCCGTCGTCGACGCGTCGCCGCAGGGTGTCGTGGAGAGAGCTCATCGGTCGGCCTTCCGGTCCGGGGAGTCGTATCGGATACGACTCTCCTCGCCTCCCGAACTCATCGCTCCCCGGTCAGTCGGCGGACGGGTCCACCGTCGCCTGATGCTCCTCGGCCAGATGTTCCTCCGCCTTCAGCCAGGGCAGGAACTGAGCGTTCTTCTTCCAGCCGCAGGTGTCGCACACGATCGTGCGCTGCGCGCCCTTGCGCTGCACGCGGACGACATGTTCCCGCCCGTGCTGGTCCCAGCGGCTCACTTTGCTCGTGTTGATCTGCAACATGCGCCTCGCCTCCGTTCAGGAGTCTCCGGCAAGGAGTGTGCAGCAAGACCAACATCAACAGGGCTCAATTCACGCCGAGTTGTCCAAGCTGTGAACATGACATCCCGGGTCTCGTCCGGCACGTCGTCCGATATGTCACCCGATGGTGCGCGGGAGCCGCAGGCTGAGCAGCCCGGTCAGCACGACCCCCGCCAACTGCGCGAGCAGGGTGATCGCCAGGGCGTCGCGCATGCCCATGCCCGGGATCAGCGACAGGAAGAGGGTGCCGAGCGTGGCCACGCCCAGTGCCAGCGCGGACTGCTGGGTGGTGACCATGACCCCGGCGCCCACACCGGCACGGGCGGCCGGGACCTCGGACAGGATGATCCGGAAGATGATGGGGAGTTGGAGCGCCTGACCGGCACCGGCGACCGCGGCGCCCGGGAGCAGTTCGACGAACCCGAGGTGCGGCCAGGAGCGCCACACGGCCAGCACGATCAGGCCGAGCCCCACCGCCTGGATGACCGAACCCGCCGTCACGACCCGCGTGCCGTACCGGGCCACCAGACGCGGCCCGGCGAGCGAGGCGAGGAAGAAGGTCACCGCGAGCGGGACCAGCGCGAGACCCGCGGCGACCGGGCCGAGACCCGCGCCGCTCTGCAACGCCACCGCGATCACGAACATGAACCCGCTGAAGCCGATCGCGAACGGCAGGATCATCACCAGACCGCGCCTGAGCGAGGTCAGCGCCAGCAGACTCGGCGGCACCAGCGGCGTACGGCCCTGCCGGTCGGCCCTGCGCTCCACGGCGTAGAACGCCGACGCGAGCCCCGGGAACGCGGCCAGCGACAGCCACGTCCACAGCGGCCAGCCCGCCGCCCGGCCCTCGGTCAGCGGCACCAGCAGCGCCAGCAGGGACGCGCCGAGCAGGAAGGTGCCGGGGACGTCCACCGGCTCCGGGTGCTGGGAACGCGTCTCCGGTACGACCTTGGCGGCCAGGAACAGTCCGATGACGACGACCGGCACGTTCACCAGGAACACCGCGCGCCAGCCGGTACCGGCGATGTCGGCCGCGACCAGGACACCGCCGAGGATCTGGCCGGCCACCATGGCGAGGCCGGCGGTCGCGCCGTACAGACCCATCGCCTTGGCGCGGCGCGGGCCCTGGGTCGCGGACTGGATGGTGGCGAGGACCTGCGGGAGCATCGCCGCGGATGCCGCGCCCTGTGCGATCCGCGCGGCGACCAGCGTCCAGGCGGTGGGCGCGAGCCCGCACGCGAGCGAGGTGACGCCGAACGCGGCCATCCCGCCCAGGAACAGCCGACGGCGCCCGAACAGGTCGCCGAGCCGTCCGCCGAGGACGAGCAGCACGGCGTACGAGACTCCGTAGCCGGCGACGACGAGTTCGAGGACGGCCTCGCTCGCCGAGAGGTCCTTGCCGATGGTCGGCAGGGCCACGTTCACGATGAAGAAGTCGATGAGGGGCAGCGCCGCGGCCAGGAGCACCGTGAACAGTCCGAGGCCGCTGAGCACGGGTGCCGCCGCCGGGGACCTGACGGTGCGGGAAGCGATGGTTTCGGTCACGCTGACGAGCGTGCGCCTCCCGTGAGACTGGTACCAGAGTGTCCTTATCCTGGTAGCAGGACTACCTGGAAACAGGCTCCGCGCAGCGGCAGACTGGGGTGATGACGACGATGGCACAGGAGACGGTGACGGGGGCGGCGGTCGCGGGGGCGGCAGTGACGGGGGCCGTGGCTGATGTGGCGGTCGCTCCGCAGACCGCGTCCACGGTTCGGCGGCATGAGCTGGCCGCCTTCCTGCGCCACCGCCGGGAGCACATCACCCCCGAGCAGGTCGGCCTGCCACGCGGCACTCGCCGCCGCACTCCCGGCCTGCGCCGCGAGGAGGTCGCGCAGCTCGCCGCGGTCGGGGTCACCTGGTACACGTGGCTCGAACAGGCCCGGGACATCCAGGTCTCGGTACAGGTCCTCGACGCCCTCGCCCGCACCCTGCTCCTGGACAGCAGCGAACGCTCCCACCTCTTCCAGCTGGCCGGTGCGATCGACCCGCAACCGGCCACCAGCTGCGCGGTCGTCACGCCCGCCCTGCAGGCGATGCTCGACCAACTGGACCCGATCCCGGCCTGTCTGCAGAACAGCAGGTACGACATCCTCGCCTACAACCGCACCTACGGGATGCTGCTCTGCGACCTGGACGCGGTACCGCCCGAGGACCGCAACTGCATGATCCTCGCCTACACGCACGAGGAGTGGCAGTCGTCGATCGTGCACCTGGAGAAGAGCCAGCGCCTCATGGCCGCCCGCTTCCGCGGCTCGATGGCCGACCACCTCGCCGACCCCACCTGGAAGACCCTCCTCAAGCGCCTGCGCAAGTCCCCCGAGTTCTGCGAGGTCTGGGACCGCCACGAGGTCATGGGCGCCAGCCCCCGCCGCAAGGAGTTCCGCAACACCCACGTGGGCCGCATCACCGTCGACCACACAGACCTGTGGCTGGGCCCGGCGAGGGGACCGAGGATGGTGACGTACGCTCCCGCGGACGAGGAGTCGAGAGAGCGCCTGGAGAAGCTGCACGAGATAGGACAGGCGAGGTGAGATACGCAGGGGCGCGGGGCTGTATCTGATGTGCGGCTACCGCCGCGCGGGCGCGACCAGCCCCCACGCGCCTGCAGCCGCGAAACTAAGCGCTAATACCCGCAGCCTCGCGTACTTCAACGGACGACAACTTGTCAGCCGTACGCTCAGCGGTCCGCCGAGCCCAAGCCCCACTGGTAACCGCCCCCAGCACCAGCACCGCAAGCCCGCACGCCACCAAGATCCACCACCCGGGCCGAGCAGCAGACACAAACGTCTCCTTGTACGACGACGCCACCACCCCGGAAGCCAACACCGCCCCCACCACGGCAACCCCGAGCGTCTGCCCCAACTGCCGACTCGTCGAAGCAACGGCCGCCGCAACCCCCGCTTGAGCCCGAGGCATCCCGGACACCGCCGTGTTGGTGATAGGTGCGTTCACAAACCCGAACCCGATCCCGAACAACGCGTACCCGATGAACCGCGAAACCTCGGACGTCTCCGCCTCGAACCCGGCAAACAGCACCGCACTGGCAGTCATCGCCGTCCCCGCGATCAGCAGCGATATGCGCGGCCCCCGACTACCGACCAGCCGCCCCGAGATCGGCGCGCACAGGAACGTGGGCACAGCCATCGGCAGCATCCACAGACCGGCGTGCAGCGCGTCAAGCCCCACCACGTTCTGCAGATACAGCGTGGACAGGAACAGGAAGCCGCCCAGCGCCGAGAACGCGCTGATCGCGATCACCGTCGCCCCACTGAACGGCGCCGAACGGAAGAACCGCAGGTCGATGAGGGGTTCGTCGCGCCGCGGCTCGTACCAGAGGAGCCCGGCGAGGGCGGCCAGCGCGAGCACCGCGAAGGGCATGATCGAGGTGAACCCGGACTCCGGCGCCTCGATGATCGCGTACGTCAGGGAGCCGAACAGGGCGATCACCATGAGCTGGCCGACCGGGTCGGCACGGCGGGCCTTGGGCGCGCGGGACTCGGGGATGAACTTCAGCGTGAGCAGCAGCGCGGCCAGGCCGACCGGCAGGTTGATCCAGAAGATCGAGCGCCAGCCGACCGAGTCCACGAGCAGCCCGCCGATCAGCGGCCCTGCGGCCATCGATATGCCGACCACCGCGCCCCACACACCGATCGCCCGGGCCCGCTCGCGCGGCTCGGTGAAGGTGTTGGTGATGATCGACATGGCGACCGGGTTGAGCATCGAGCCGCCGACCGCCTGGATCATGCGGAACCAGATCAGCGCGTCCAGATCGGGCGCGAGGGAGCAGAGCAGTGAGCCGAGGCTGAAGACCACCAGTCCGGCGATGAAGACCCGCTTGCGGCCGATGCGGTCGGCGGTGGAGCCCGCCAGCATCAGCAGGGAGGCCAGGACCAGGGTGTACGCGTCGATCGTCCACTGCAGACCGGAGGTCGAGGCGTGCAGGTCGGTCTGCATCGCGGGCAGTGCGACGTTCAGGATGGTCACGTCCAGGCTCACGATCAGCAGGCTCATGCAGCAGATCGCGAGCACCAGCTGTCGGCGGCGGTGGCTGAGCTCGGGCATGCGCACCATCGTACGCCAAACTCGATAGTGCGGCTAACTAATTACCGATACATGATCCTGGGCAGGGTGAGGGCGCCGGGTGGGGTCGGGCACCGGGAGCGGTGCGGGACAATGGAGCAATGTCCACGCCCGTTTCCGCGCCTGTCTCCCCGCCCGTGCCCCCGGCTGCGACCACGACTGTGACTCCTTTGCAGGTCGGCCCGCACACCGTCGCGCCGCCCGTCGTCCTGGCCCCCATGGCCGGGATCACCAACGCGCCCTTCCGCACCCTGTGCAGGGAGTTCAGCGGCGGCAAGGGCCTGTTCGTGAGCGAGATGATCACGACCCGGGCGCTGGTCGAGCGCAACGACAAGACCATGCAGCTGATCCGTTTCGACGAGACCGAGAAGCCTCGCTCGATCCAGCTGTACGGCGTCGACCCGGCGACCGTCGGCAAGGCCGTCCGCATGATCGCGGAGGAGGGGCTCGCCGACCACATCGACCTCAACTTCGGCTGCCCCGTGCCGAAGGTGACCCGCAAGGGCGGCGGCTCCGCGCTGCCGTACAAGCGGAACCTGCTGCGGGCGATCCTGAAGGAGGCCGTCAGCGGGGCCGGTGACCTGCCCGTCACGATGAAGATGCGCAAGGGCATCGACGACGACCACATCACCTTCCTCGACGCCGGCCGCATCGCCGTCGAGGAGGGCGTCACGTCCATCGCGCTGCACGGGCGCACGGCTGCCCAGCACTACGGCGGTACGGCGGACTGGGACGCGATCGCACGGCTGAAGGAGCATGTGCCGGAGATCCCCGTGCTCGGCAACGGCGACATCTGGTCGGCGCAGGACGCGCTGCGGATGGTGCGGGAGACCGGGTGCGACGGGGTCGTGGTCGGGCGCGGGTGCCTCGGGCGGCCGTGGCTGTTCGCCGACCTCGTGGCGGCCTTCGAGGGGCGTGAACAGGCCCGCGCCGGAGGCGCTGATGGATGCAGTCTGGAGCCGTCGTTGCGCGAGGTCGCCGATGTCATGGTGCGGCACGCGACCCTGCTCGGTGAGTGGATCGGGGACGAGGCGCGCGGTGTCATCGACTTCCGCAAGCACGTCGCCTGGTATCTGAAGGGCTTCGCGGTCGGCAGCGAGATGCGCAAGCGCCTCGCGATCACATCCTCGCTGGAGGAACTCCGGTCCGGGCTCGACGAGTTGGACCTCGACCAGCCCTGGCCGGTGGGCGCGGACGGGCCCCGCGGCCGTACGTCCGGCAACAACAGGGTGGTGTTGCCGGACGGTTGGCTGAAGGACCCGTACGACTGCGCGGGAATCGGCGAGGACGCGGAACTGGACACGTCCGGGGGCTGAACCCCCTTGGGCAGGCGCCCAGTTCCTCCTCTTCGGCTGCTCTAGTTCGTCTTCGGGTGGGGCGTCGAGCCGTACGCCGTGAGGAACTTGTCGCGGAAGGCGCTCATCTTCCACACCGGGGCGTCGTGCGCGGGGCGCAGGCCGTCGGTCCAGTTCCAACTGTCCACCTTCGCAAGGACTTTGGGGTCCTTGGCGACGATCGAGATCGGGACGTCACGGCTGGCGTGGCTGCCGCTGACCCGGGCGATGGGCTGGTGGTCGCCGAGGAAGACGAGCACGGTGTTGTCGTTGCCGTAGCGCTCCAGCCACTGGGTGAGGGAGTTCACCGAGTACTGGATCGACTTGCCGTACTCCTCGCGGGACTTGGTGGAGTCGGCGATGACGTCGGACGCCTTGTTGCCGGCCTTCTGGATCGCGTCGAAGATCGAACCGTTGCCCAGCTGGTCCCACGGGACGAGCTTCGGGATCGGCGCCCAGGGCTGGTGGCTGGAGGTCAGGATCAGCAGCGACATCAGCGCCTTGCCGTCGGTGCGCGGCTTGCTGTGGACCTGCTTCTGGAACTGCTCCAGCGCGTACTGGTCGGGCATCGTCGACCAGCTGAACTTCGGTCCCTGGTACCCGAGTTGGAAGGCGTTGTAGACCTTGTCGAGGCCATAGAAGCTCTGCTCGGGCCAGCCCTTCTGGATGCCCGGCATCACGCCGACGGTGTCGTAGTCGCCGGTCTTCTTGAAGGCGTCGGTCAGGCTCAGGTGGTCGCTGGCCATCACCGTGCGGTAGCGCTGCTGGTTGTTGACCCACAGGCCCGACATGGTGGTGGAGTGGCCGAGCCAGCTGCTGCCGCCGTAGGTCGCCGAGGTCAGCCAGCCGCTCTTCGCGGCGAAGCCCGCCTTCGACAGGGCCCTGGTGTCGGCGGCGAGGGTCTCGTCGACACCGGGCGCCATGATCGGGTCCTCGATCGCGCTACGGCCGTAGCTCTCGATGAAGGTGAAGATCATGTCCTTGCCGCGCAGGTCGGGGAGGAGCTGGCTGCCCGGGGTGTTGCCGAAGGCGTCGACCTTGGCGACCTTCTTGAACTCGGCCTCGTCGCGCAGGGTGTTGCGGATCGCCACGGTCCTGAGCTTGACGACCGCGGCGGCGTGGTCGGCGGCGAGCGGCACGCCGGAGAGCTGGAGGCCGAACGCCGTGCAGGTGATCCAGACGGTGCCGGCGATCAGCGCGCCCCGGGACGAGCCGGCCTTGTGCGCGGCGAGCAGGTTGCCGAGCCGGACCGTGGCCAGCGCGACCAGGACGATCAGCAGCAGGACGAAGAGGATCAGGCCGACGGTGATGCCGGAGGTGGCCGGTCCGCCGAGCGTGTCCTTGAGATAGCTCTGGGCGTCGCCGAACAGGCTCCAGTCCAGGATGACGTTGAAGCCCCGGCCCAGGTATTCGTTGAACCCCATGTCGAGCATGTTCAGGATCGCCACGACGGCGGCGAGAGCACCGGAGCACGCCGCCAGCACGATCCGCGGCCGCCGCGGCAGGCTGACCAGCACGACAGCCCCCAGGATCGCCTCCGCCGGAAGCCGCATGAACTGGGTCGGCTTCAGGCTGTTCAACGTCGTCGGCATCTGCAGACAGACGTAGACGAGGACGGCGGCGAGGACGGTAAGGGTCCAGGAGAGCACGCGAGCGGCGACGGGATGCTTCTCCCGCCAGGCCTGTATCCGACGGCGCAGACCGAGCCGACTGCTCCAGGAGCGGGGGGCGGGGCGAGTGGGGCGGGGGGTGGTGCCGGCGGCGGCGTCGGCTTCAGGTTCGGCGTCGGCTTCCGGGTTCGTTTCCGTGTCCGGGGCGGACGCGGTGGTCTCCTCGGGGGCGTCAGAAACCTCGGTGCCGGGCTCCGCCGTGTCGGACGCGCCTTCGGGCCTGGCCTTCGCCGGAGCTTCGGATCGAGTTCCTACGGCCTGGTCGGAAGCGGTGTTCTCGGCCTGCTCGGTCTCCGCGGCGGAGGGAGAAGCGCCGGCCTCGGAGCCAGGGGCTTGGGAGCCTGCGGCCTCGGTGGGCTCGGCTTCGTCGGCGGTGCGGGGCGCCATGGCGTCGGACACGGGGTCGGACCCGGCTTGGGGCGCGGCCTTCGCCGGGGCTTCGGACGTGGTGTCCCCGGCGCGCTCGGTCTCAGCGGAGGGAGAAGCGCTGTCGGTTTCAGTGGCAGCGGCCGTAGCGGTACCAGTCCCGGACTCGGCCTCGCTCTTGGCGCCCGGGTTGGCGGCTTCTGTCTCCGGGGCCGGATCGACCTCACCCGAGTCCGAGCCGGCCGCCGAAATCCCCACTCCCGCAACGGAATTGACCCCGGTGCCGGTATCCGCGGAACCGCCGGAGGCCCCCGCCGTGTTCGGTGTCTTGCGCGTGCTCGTGTGCTGAGGCAACCCGAAGGTCCTTCCGTGCGAGGCCCGTGATCGGAGTGGAGGGGCGGTCCGACTGGGGAGGCAGGACCGCCGCTCTTCCGTACGAATTGCCTCGGGCCCCTGTTCACGGAACTGGGCAAACACCCGGCAAACGGCTTATCACCGTTGCGTCACGCGCCCCCTACCGCCGTGAGCAGCGCCAAAGGAGCCGCCGCCGAACGGGACTCCCGCACACACGCGTGCGGGTACGGAACCGGCTCCGGGTGGGTGTCGCGGCCGTAGCCCGCGAGGACCTCCGGGAGGCGGTGGCCGGTCGCCGTCGCCGCGTCGACCAGCGCGTGCGCGACCGTACGGGCCTCGTCGTGCAGGCCGTAGCGGGCCAGGCCGAGCGTGATCAGCGCGTTGTCGTGCGGCCAGACCGAACCCCGGTGGTACGACAACGGGTGGTACGCGGCTTGGCCCGAGGCCAGCGTGCGGACGCCCCAGCCCGAGAAGAAGTCCGGTGCCAGCAGCCTGCGGCCCACCAGCTCGCCGTACTCCTTGTCGAGGAGACCGGACCAGAGCAGATGGCCCGCGTCCGACGCCAGCGCGTCCACCTGCCGGCCCTCGCCGTCCAGCGCCAGCGCCGGGAAGGAGTGCTCCCGCATCCAGAAGTCCCGCTGGAAACGGTCCCGCAGATCGGACGCCGCCTGCTCCAGAAGGGCCGCGTACGTCTCGTCCTCCCATACCGTGCGGGCGAGTTGGGCCGTGCGGCGCAGCGCGTCGTACGCGTAACCCTGCGCCCCCGCCGCCATCACCGGACCGCTCGCCCGCGTGCCGTCGGCGCCGCAGATCGCGCCGGGGGAGTCCTTCCAGTTCTGGTTGGCCAGGCCGCCCTGGTCGGCGCGGTACACCAGGTAGCCGCGCGAGGTCAGGCCGCCGTGGTCGAGCATCCAGCCGATCGCCGCGCGGGCGTTGGGCTCCAGGCGCCGGGCCAGAGTCGTGTCGCCGGTCTGCTCCACATACGCGCCGAGCAGCACCAGGAACAGCGGCGTCGCGTCCACCGAGCCGTAGTAACGCCCGTACGGCACCTGCCCGAAGTGCGCCAACTCGCCGTGCCGCACCTCGTGCACGATCTTGCCGGGCTGCGACACCGACTCCGCGCCCACCGCCGTCGCCTGCGTCGCGGCGAGCGCCGGGAGTGTGGCGGCGGCGAGTTGGGGGCGGTACGGGAGAGCGAAGAGGGACGTGAGGAGCGCGTCCCGGCCCAGCAGGGTCAGGAACCACGGTGCCCCCGCCGCCGGTACGCGCAGCTCCTCGCCGTCGGGACCCGTCGCCGGGACCTGGAGCGAGGCCAGGTCCGACAGGCCCCGGGCGCAGGCGGCGGCCAACTCCGGCCAGCCGGTGGGGAAGGAGACGCCCTGGACGTACTCGCCCTCCAGGGCGATGAGTTGGTCGTTCAGGGCGGCCGGTGAGCGCGGTACCCGCCGGGCGCGCTTGTCGCCGTGCGGGCGGGCCATCACGCGCAGCGCCAACTCGGCGGTGCCGTGCGGCTCCAGGTCCAGGGTCCACACCATGCGGCGGGCGCCGGTGCCGGTCTCCTCGACGCCGTCGGGGGCGGGCTCGGCCGTGACCGTCGTACAAGAACGCCACTCGCCGCGCTGGTAGGCGAACTCCACGCCGTCCTCCAGGACTTGGCGGGAGCGGGTGGCGCCGATCTTCGCGTACGTGCGGTAGTCGGAGCGGAGTTCGAACTGGTCGGTGAAGTCGGCGTCCGCGGTGACCGCGAGCCGGACCGTCGTCGGCACCGGACGGTTGCTGGTCACCTTCAGCGATTCGACGAACGAGCCGTCGCCCACGGCCTGTTCACGGAAGAGCGTGTGTGCGGGCGGCTCCTGGCGGCCGCCGCGCGGGACGAGGACACAGCGCGCCATGTCCCCGTCGGCCACCGGCGTCAGCGCCTCCGGCACCGCGCCGTCGACCGTCAACTGCCAACGGCTCAGATGCCGCGCGTCCCGCACGAATAACCCGTCCGGGGAACTGCCGCCCCGTACGCCGCTGATGTCCCCGCCGTCGCCCACGGCTGCGAACGTCCCGCCGTGCACGAGCAGATGATGCCGGTCCGTCATCCCCGGTCCCCTCCCTTGACTCTCCTGGCGACCTTGACTTCTGTGTCACTGACGTCCGTGTCAGTCACGTGTGTCACTCATGTCGAACGTGCCGAGGACCGTGCCGGACACGCCGTGCCCGGGGCGCTCGTGGAGCAGATCGAGGGTCAGCGCGGCGGTCCAGCTGAAGCCGGTCGCGCCGCACGCCTCGCCGTCGTACGGGTCGACGTACTCGGCGAAGTCGGTGTTGGCGGCGGTCTCCAGGACCGCCTCGCGCAACGCGTCCGCCCGCGCCCGCTCGCCGTGCAGCCGCAGGCCGCGCTCCAGCAGCCAGCTCGTGTTGAACCAGGCGGGCCCGCGCCAGTACCGGTGCGGGTCGAAGGCCTCGCCCAACAGGTCGTAACTGGGCGGGAGTTGAGTGGTGTCGCCGAGCCCGAAGTGCGGGCCGGAGGCCGTACGGACGAGGGCCGTGGTGATGTCCCGGGGCAGGTCGGGGAGGAGCAGCGGGATCAGACCGGAGACGCTGCGCTCGGGAATCAGCCCTTCCCCCCTTACGTCCCGACAGAAGAACATGCCCTCCGCCGGGTCCCACAGCCGCTCGATCAGCACCCCGGTGAGGCGCTCCGCGCGTGCGTGCCGGGCCGTGCCCGTCGCGCCCAACTCCCGGGCGATACGGGCCAGTGCGTGCTCGGAGGCGATGAGCAGGGCGTTGAAGGACGGGTCCTCCACCGCGAACTCGCTTGCCCCGTCGGCGTATTCACCGTCCCGGTAGTCCGTCGCGAGGCGCACATAACGGCCGTAGTCCAAGTCCGTAGGCCGGTCCTCGGCGGCCCCGTGGTCGAGGTCGGCGCGGCGGAAGGAGCGGGCCGGGGCCGGCGTGATCCGGCTCAACGGGGCGTCCCAGCAAGGGCTGTTGTCCATACCCTGTTCCCAGGGATGTACGACGGACGCGAGGCCGCCCCCGCCCAAGTCCCGCCGGTGCAGCAGATAGCGGTGCCAGGCGGCCAGCCGCGGGTAGACACCGGCGAGGAAGCCACGCGCGCGGGAGAGGCCCGGGTCCGCGCAGTGGACCAGCCAGGCGGCGAGCGCGTGGACCGGTGGCTGCACGATGCCCGAGGTCTGTACGGTGCGCGGGGCGCCCGCGGTGTGTCCCGCGGTCGAGGAGCGCCAGAAGTCGGGGCTCGGGAAGTACGCGTCGAGCGGTACGGAGGGGTTGAAGACGATGTGCGGGATACGGCCGTCGCCCCACTGGGCGGCGAGCAGCGTCTCCAGCTCCGTCTGTGCCCGCAGCGGCGAGAGGTGCCGCAGACCGATCGCGATGAACGCGGAGTCCCAGGACCACTGGTGCGGATACAGACCGCGGGAGGGGACGGTTGAGACACCCGTCCAGTTCCCTTCCAGTACGGCAGCCGCCCTGAGGTGCAGCGAACCTGACAAGGGTGGCGGATCGTATACGAAGGTGCGTTCCACGGGGAGGGCTGTGAGCTGGGCAGTGCGATCCACTCGGGACTCCACGAAACACATCGTGCCGACCGGTTCGGTCATGGCTACCGTAGGGTTACGTCTATTTAACACGCAAAACTCAATATGTAATGCAGGGTTGAGAAACACAAGGGGGTGCGCATGACTGGACGAGGTCAAGCGAGCGCCGGCGATCTGCTCGAACTGGTACGCACCGGGCGCGCCACGACCCGCGGCGCCCTCCAACAGGTGACGGGACTCTCACGCGCGACCGTCGGCCAGCGCCTGGACCGGCTCTTCCGCGCGGGCTGGCTGCGCGAGGGCGCGGGCGGCCCGGTGGACTCCCCGCTGGGCGGCAGGCCCTCGATCACCCTGGAATTCGACGACGCCCACGCCGTAGTCCTCGCGGCGGACCTGGACACCCGCCACGCGCGCGCGTGCGTCCTCTCGCTCACCGGCGAGATCCTCGCCGAGCACGGCGGCACGCTGGTCATCGAGGACGGCCCGGACGCCGTACTGGGCGAACTCGGCCGCTGGTTCGCCGAACTCCTGGAGAAGGCCGGACACCGGCCGTCCGAGGTCTGCGGTATCGGCCTGGCGGTTCCCGGCCCCGTCGACAGCGAGACCGGCCGCGTCGTCCAGCCGCCGATGATGCCCGGTTGGGACGCCTACGACATAAGAGGCCGTCTGGCCCGCGCCTTCACCGAACACACCGGCGCCCCCGGGGTACCGGTCCTGGTCGACAACGACGCCAACCTCATGGCCTACGGCGAACAGCGCACCGGCCACCCCGACTGCTCGGCCTTCGTCCTGGTCAAAGTGTCGACGGGTATCGGCGCGGGAGTGGTCGTAGGCGGCTCCATCTTCCGGGGGATCGACGGCGGCGCGGGCGACATCGGCCACATCCGCGTCCCGGCGGGCGCGCAGGCGCTGTGCCGTTGTGGGTCCTACGGCTGTCTCGCCGCCGTCGCCAGTGGTGGCGCCGTGGCGCGACGGCTGGTCGAGACCGGGGTACCGGCGGCGTCCGGCTCGGATGTGCGGGACCTGCTGGCGTCGGGGCACCCGGGAGCGGCGGCCTTCGCCCGCGAGGCGGGACGGCAGGTCGGGGACGTCCTGGCGACCGTGGTGACCCTGCTCAACCCCGGAGTGCTGATGATCGCGGGAGACCTGGCCGGCACCTCCTTCCTCACGGGCGTACGCGAGCTGCTGTACCAGCGGGCGCTGCCGCGCTCCACCGCTCATCTGCACGTGCTCACCTCACGGCTCGGCGAGCGGGCCGGGCTGGTGGGGGCGGGGGCGCTGGTCGTGGAGCACCTGTACGCGCCGGAGCGGGTCGAGGAACGACTGCTCGCGCTGGGCATGTGAGGGCAGCGGGCAGGTGAGATCCGTAAGCATGTGAGATCCCTGAGCATGTGAGATCCGCGAGATGTGACGTCCGGGTTTCCGTCTCGCTGCTCGTCCGGATGGTGAAATCCGGGCGGTTGTGGAAGCGTGATTCTCGCCACCTTTGATAGGGGTGGCGCTCAGGTGAGCGGATCTTGCGCGGCTGCACTTCTCCAAGGGGTGGCACTGCGTGCCACCCCTTGATCGTTCATCGATCGAAAACAACCGAGCCGCTAACCGCTCAGGTGAGCGTAAAAACGCGCCGATGAAGCTCGCCGCGTTCAAGAAGTGAAAACATCCGGCGGTGTTCGCTTGCCGAGCTTTGACTTTCGATCCGCTGGCGGACTGCCGGTTACAGACGCATGACATGCAAGTGGACGTACCCAGACGCCTTCGATCTGGGTATGTTCCTGGCCGTCAGGGCAGCCACCCGCGTCCCGAGGAGTCGAGACCCGTGTCGGAAAACAAAGAACCCCACGTAGTGAAGTTCGTCTACGACTTCACCGAGGGAAACAAGGACCTCAAGGACCTCCTCGGCGGCAAGGGTGCCAACCTCGCCGAGATGACGAACCTGGGCCTTCCCGTCCCTCCCGGCTTCACCATCACCACCGAGGCGTGCAAGACCTACCTCGACAGCGGGGACGAACCTGCGGCACTGCGTGACGAGGTGAGTGCACACCTCGACGCGCTTGAGTCGACGATGGGCAAGAAGCTGGGGCAGGCCGACGACCCCCTCCTCGTATCGGTCCGCTCCGGGGCGAAGTTCTCCATGCCCGGCATGATGGACACCGTCCTGAACATCGGCCTCTCCGACAAGTCCGTGCAGGGCCTGGCGAAGCAGGCCGGCGACGAGCGCTTCGCGTGGGACTCGTACCGCCGCCTGATCCAGATGTTCGGCAAGACCGTCCTCGGCGTCGACGGCGAGCTCTTCGAGGAGGCGCTCGACAAGGCCAAGGACGCCAAGAAGGTCGTCGTGGACACCGAGTTGGACGCTGCCGACCTGAAGAAGCTGGTCACCCGGTTCAAGCGGATCGTCAAGACCGAGGCGGGCCGTGACTTCCCGCAGGACCCGCGCGAGCAGATGGACCTCGCCATCCACGCGGTCTTCGACTCCTGGAACACCGACCGCGCCAAGCTCTACCGCCGCCAGGAACGCATCCCGCACGACCTCGGCACGGCGGTCAACGTCTGCTCGATGGTCTTCGGCAACCTCGGCCCCACAGCTACATCTATTGGGGGCGGCACGGGCGTCGCCTTCACCCGCGACCCGGCCAGCGGCCACCAGGGCGTCTACGGCGACTACTTGCAGAACGCGCAGGGCGAGGACGTAGTCGCAGGCATCCGAAACACCGTGCCCCTCGCGGAACTTGAGCAGATCGACAAGAAGTCGTACGACCAGCTCATGCAGATCATGAAGACCCTGGAGAACCACTACAAGGATCTCTGCGACATCGAGTTCACCATCGAGCGCGGGCAGTTGTGGATGCTCCAGACGCGGGTGGGGAAGCGGACGGCGGGTGCGGCCTTCCGTATCGCGACCCAACTCGTCGACCAGGGGCTGATCGACGAGGCGGAGGCCCTCCAGCGGGTCACCGGCGCGCAGTTGGCGCAGCTGATGTTCCCGCGCTTCGACGACGAGGCGAAGGTCCAGCAGGTCGGGCGGGGCATCGCGGCGTCGCCGGGTGCGGCGGTCGGCAAGGCGGTCTTCGACTCGTACACGGCGGTGAAGTGGTCGCGTTCGGGCGAGAAGGTGATCCTGGTCCGCCGCGAGACGAACCCCGACGACCTCGACGGCATGATCGCGGCGGAGGGCATCCTCACGTCGCGCGGCGGCAAGACGTCCCACGCGGCCGTCGTGGCGCGGGGCATGGGCAAGACGTGTGTGTGCGGCGCGGAGGAGTTGGAGGTCGACACCAAGCGGCGCCGGATGACGGTGCCGGGTGGTCACGTGGTCGAGGAGGGCGACGTGATCTCCATCGACGGCTCCAGCGGCAAGGTGTACTTGGGCGAGGTCCCGGTGGTCCCCTCCCCGGTCGTGGAGTACTTCGAGGGCCGGATGCACGCGGGCGCCGACGATGCCGACGAGCTGGTCGAGGCGGTCCACCGGATCATCGGATACGCGGACCGCGTACGCCGGTTGAGGGTGCGCGCCAATGCGGACAACGCCGAGGACGCGCTGCGCGCCCGCCGCTTCGGGGCACAGGGCATCGGCCTGTGCCGTACGGAGCACATGTTCCTGGGCGACCGCCGCGAGTTGGTGGAACGCCTGATCCTGGCCGACACGGCGGTGGAGCGCGAGGAGTCCCTCAAGGCTCTTCTCCCGCTCCAGAAGGCCGACTTCGTCGAGCTGTTCAAGGCGATGGACGGACTCCCGGTCACTGTCCGCCTGTTGGACCCGCCGCTGCACGAATTCCTGCCGGACATCACGGAGTTGTCGGTCCGGGTGGCTTTGGCCGAGTCCCGCCAGGAGTCCCACGAGAACGACCTCCGCCTCCTCCAGGCGGTCCACCGTCTGCACGAGCAGAACCCGATGCTGGGCCTGCGGGGCGTACGCCTGGGTCTCGTGATCCCCGGCCTGTTCACCATGCAGGTAAGGGCGATCGCCGAGGCCGCCGCCGAACGCAAGGCGGCGAAGGGCGACCCGCGGGCCGAGATCATGATCCCGCTGGTCGGTACGGTCCAGGAGCTGGAGATCGTCCGCGAGGAGGCCGACCAGGTCGTCGCGGAGGTGGAGGCGGCAACGGGTACGTCCCTGAAGCTGTCGATCGGCACGATGATCGAACTCCCGCGCGCCGCCCTGACGGCGGGTCAGATCGCGGAGGCGGCGGAGTTCTTCAGCTTCGGCACGAACGACCTCACGCAAACGGTGTGGGGCTTCAGCCGGGACGACGTAGAGGCGTCGTTCTTCACGGCCTACCTGGAGAAGGGCATCTTCGGCGTCAGCCCCTTCGAGACGATCGACCGCGACGGCGTCGGCTCCCTGGTGAAGCTGGCGGCGAAGGCGGGCCGCGAAACCCGCCCGGACCTCAAGCTCGGCGTCTGCGGCGAACACGGCGGTGACCCCGAGTCGGTCCACTTCTTCCACGAGGTCGGACTGGACTACGTGTCCTGCTCGCCGTTCCGGATTCCGGTGGCCCGGCTTGAGGCGGGGCGGGCGGCTTCTGCGGCGCAGGGGAGTGACCACCGGTAGGACGTACGGGATTCAGTCGTACGGCATCCAAGAACCCCGGAACTGCTGTCGGTCATCCTGACCCTCACCGACGCGGCGGTGGTTCCGGATTGCGAGGGGAGGGGTGGCACCCTGTGCGGGGGTGTCGCCCTTCTCTGCATGATCTGCGGAGAGGGGTGGCAAGCTAAGTCACTGGACAGGCAAAACGGCGTTTGCTGGCGTTGGTTGTCGTTGAACTCGCGCGAGGCCGTTGTGCCCTTCAGAGGTGCGGTTGGCTCTCGTTCGCGCCGGTCTCCAGACGGCCCGGCTCATGCGCATCGGCAGATGTGCAGCGGGCTGGCTCAAGTCACCTTGGCCAGCACATTCACCACGTGCGCGAGAGCGCGGGGGACAGCTGGGGGAAAACGGGAGGCTTGTCCTTGGGGTGCTCGTGGAACTTGCGTGCCTTGGAGGCCGGCCGAGACTTCGCGCGCTACCACTTGCCAGACCTCGCCGCGCGGTGCGATCACGCGACAGCTGACGATGTGAGTCAACTGACTTGGATGCCTCCGGTTGCTGAGGGCAGAACTTTCGACATGAGCGATGCGGACAACGAAGAGGCCGACCGGCGCGCTCGCGAAGAACGCATGTTCCAGCACGGCATCCACGTCGACACCATGCTGTTTCAGCGGGGGAACCTGTTCCTGGTGGCTCAATCGTTGAGGCCGTCGCTTACGCCACCGTGCAATCCGAGGACGCCCGGCACATCATGGCGGGGTTCGGCATCGTTCTCACCCTTTGCTGGATCTACGTGAGCCACCGCCACTACCGCTACACCATCCGTGTTCTGCGCCGCCTCGAAGAGCAGCTCCCCGACTACCGTGCGACGCGGGCAGCAACCCGCCTGCCCGGCTTCAACTCGACCCCCGTGATCGCTTACGCGATTCCCGCGTTGTCCGGTGTGATGTGGCTGGCGCTGTTGGCTCTCTAGCCGAGCCAGTTCGTAGGGCTTTGGGCAACGCAGCCGAGCCAGCACCGCTTTCCAACGGTCCGTGCGGCCGTACGAGGGCGTCCGCGGCCGTTCATGCGGCAGGTCAGGTGGGGTGCGCGGATGGCGGTGAACGGTAGCGTCCGGCACCGCACTGGACAAAGACCAGGACAACGATCGGTACCGAACGGCCAAGCGGACGCGGAAGGTTGGAGGTCGCGGGAGGCGGGGCCTTCCCACCTCCTTACCCAGGCTTCCATCCCCTCCGCCGTCGACCCACACGTCCGTGGAGCGGGCAGCCAAAAAGCTGCCTGTAGTTGATGAGGGCGTTCTGGATCTTGCTGGCCATCGCCGATCAGTGCAGGGCTTCGACGGCCTTCACGATCAGTGCGCGAGCCTCGGCACCATAGACCGCCATGCCGCGCAATTCCTCGAAGGCCCTCAGATACAGGGTGATTTCCGCCGGCTCGGTGATGCGGACGCGAGCGGATACCAGCTCGACGCTGACGAGGCGGTCGTCGTAGATGTGGAATGTCTCCCGCGGCCACTGGTCCCTCGGTGAAGCGGCCATCGGCACGATGCCGAGCGACACCTGCGGGAGGGCGCCGGCAGTGAGGAGGTAACCGAGTTGGGCCGCCATGGCGTCCGCATCGCGTATCTGGTGGTGGAGGACGGACTCCTCGATCACGGCGACCAGCCGGTGCCCGGGCTTGTGGATGATCCGGCTTCGGGCGACGCGAGCTCTGGCGGCGTCCGCGCTGTCGTCGATCTGCACCTCTCGAAAGCGAGCGCTGATCCCGAGGACGCCTGCGGCGTAGCCCTCCGTCTGGAGTAGGCCGGGTACCAGGGAGGAGGAGTAGATCCGGAAGAGCGCGGTGTCTTGGAACAGCCGCGGCTCGCTGGCCTGAAGTGCCTTGAGGCCGTCGCGGACTTGAGCGCGCCATTCCGTGTACAGCGATTCCGCGTGCAGCGACCGTGCGATGAGAGGTTCGGCCTGGTCAACGGCACCGCAGGCCCGGCACCACAGGCGGATGTCGGTCGCGGTCGGTGCGGTCTTGGCGTTCTCGATGCGGGAGGTCTTGGCGTGATGCCAGTCGCATCGGCCGGCCAGTTCGACGACCGTCAGCCCGGCAGTCCACCGCAGGTCGCGAAGTTGGCGTGCGACGACCTCGCGCGCAACCTGAGCGGACGAGGACGGGGAGATGGGCATGAACTGGCCTGTCCGATACTGCCGACGTCAGTGGATCTCGTACTGGTCGTGCGGGATGGCTCGTTCCCAGACGGCCTCGAAGGCATCAGAACACAGTTTGGCCGCAGCCGGATCGTGGGTGACCTCGCCGCCCTGGGACGCGCCTTCGCCGCTGAAGTGGTTCCAGCGGACGACCTGTTCGTCGAAGAGCCAGAAGTCGTTTCCGGGCAGGGCGATGGCGGAGGCCTGGCGTCGGGGAAGCCAGCGCACCTGCTCGCCTGCCGCGACGTTCGTGAAGGTGCCGTCGTAGAGGAAGCGGGTGTACTCGCTGACGGGCTCCGACACGATCCGGGCTCGTCGGACGGTCACGCCACGTGCGACGGTCTCTTCGACCAGGTCGAGCCAGGGGCGCCACCAGGAGCCCCGGTCGGCGGGGTTGTGCCGGAAGCCTTGCCGCCAGTCCGCGAAGGGACCGCTCTCGTAGTCCACCGCGTAGACGTCCCGCATCTCCAGGTGTACGGCGGTGCGAGTGGCGCCGGAGAGGAGGTCAGCGAACGCTTGCGGCGGAACGTTCGACTGCATCGCAGGCCTCCCTGATCAGCGGCACCATCCTGGCTGGGATACGGACTACGGCCTCGTTCTCGGGGATGCCGATCGCGTGACCTGGTACCTCGAACGCCGCGCACTCCGCTTCGAGTTCGAGGTCCGGCTTCCATCCTTGGAGGACGAGTTCTTGCTTCTCCTGGTCGACCCAGACCGTGGGTGATTCGTAGTCACCGGTGTTCTGGTCGATTCCGATGAACAGCAGCGGCACGGTTTCCTCCAGCATCTAGTTATGCAGGACTGTGCAACTCAGTCGTCCCGTGAACTGACCCAAGTCAAGGGCTCGTTACCAGCCAATGGCTGGCCATCTTGTTGTGCGCACATATCTGCACATTGCTGGAGCTCATGCCTGTCGCGCTCCTAGGCTCCGCAGTGACGACATGGCTCCGGCGAGCGGCTGGGCCGCCGGACCGGGGCACGGCCCCGCTGCGAGGAGCGCCGACATGAGGCCAAGTAACGCGCATCCACCCACGGCCGAAGACAGGGATCGGCTCCCGCCGGACATCGAGACGATGCGCGTGACCGCCGACCGACTGTTGGATCCGGACGCCGCCCCTGGTGTTCTCCCACCGAGCGCCGCCGAGTTGGACACCCTCATCCAACTGATGCGCGGGCAACTGGAATTGCTGATCCCCGACATCCAGAGAGTGACTGGCGAGCACCCCAAGAACGTCGCGCATTACTGCGCCTTGGCATGCGTCGGGGAGGCGCGGGAGAGGCTGCGCCTTGAGCCGGGTTCAGGGCGGGACAGAGCGGTCGCCTACGCGAGACGTCTGGCCCGCGTCCTGAACGCCTTGTGCGATCACTACGAGAACATCGGCATTCGCTCGTGATCACAGGGCTCGGCTCACACCGTGGACGGTGCCGCCTGTCCCCGCCGCCTGCCGTCTGGTGTCACTCGCAGGCGACCCCGTCCCCATCCCGGTCCAGATGGGAGTCGTAGCCGGGGTCGCCCCTGTGCAGGGGCGTGACGCCGGCGGCGCGGGCGGCGGTGCAGTTCGTGTAATAGGTGCTGCCGCCGCCGGAGTTGGTGTCGTCGGAACCAGAGCCGGAACCAGAACCCGAACCTGAACCTGAACCGGAGTCGCTGCCCGCGGCGGCCGCGGCGGTGACCGTCTTCGTGACCTTGACGGTCTTCGTCGCGGTCACTGTTGGGGCGGGTGCCGGGGCCGCCGTCTCCGTCGTGGTCGCCGTGACGGTCATCGTCGGCTGGGGCTTGGCCGCCGCGGGCTTCGCGTCGGCCGTCGTGTCGGTCTTCGTGTCCTGGCCGGAGGCGCCGATACCCGCGCCGAGGAAGAGGGCCAGGGCGAGGGCGGGGAGTACGTAGCGTTTGCGGGCCCAGCGGGGTGCGGGGCGGACGGGCTGGAACGGCGGCTGGGGTTGGGGCATGGGTGGTGTGGCGTACGGGTGCGTCATCTCGTCCCCCTGTGTCCGGTGAGACATGGACCGTATTGCCCCGGTGAGGGCGGTGAAGGAAGAGTGACCATCTCGTGATGGATATGTCGCTCGGTGCGAGCGGAGCGGTGGCGGGTCGGCTCTCGTACGCTGAGATCCCCACCGCTCGCCGACGCTTGTCCACGCTCACCGAGGGAGCCCGCTCATGTCCGGCTGGAACGAGAAGGCCATCCCCGACCAGCGCGGCCGGGTCGCCGTCGTCACCGGAGCCAACAGCGGGCTCGGCTACGTCACCGCGCGCGAGCTGGCCCGCAAGGGCGCCAGGGTCGTGCTCGCCTGCCGGAGCGAGGCGCGGGGGAGTGCGGCAGCCGACCGGATCGTGGCCGAAGTGCCCGGCGCCGAGGCGCAGTTCGGGCGGCTGGATCTCGGGGACCTCGCGTCCGTACGGGAGTTCGCGGACACCTTCCCCTACGAGCGGCTCGATCTGCTCGTCAACAACGCCGGCGTCATGGCGATGCCGTACGGCACGACGGTGGACGGGTTCGAGACGCAGTTCGGGGTCAATCACCTGGGGCACTTCGCGCTCACCGGGCTGCTGCTGCCCGCGCTGCTCGACGCGCCCGACGCGCGGATCGTCACGCTCTCCAGCTTTATGCACCTGCTCGCCAACATCGACATCGACGACCTCAACAGCGAGCGCCGGTACAGCCGTTGGA
This sequence comes from Streptomyces prunicolor NBRC 13075, assembly GCF_000367365.1. Taxonomy (GTDB): domain Bacteria; phylum Actinomycetota; class Actinomycetes; order Streptomycetales; family Streptomycetaceae; genus Streptomyces; species Streptomyces prunicolor. The sequence goes on from NZ_BARF01000122.1 coordinate 25,198, forward strand.
CCGCGTACTCCCGTTCCAAGACCGCCAACCTGCTCTTCACGCACGAGCTGGCGCGGCGGCTCGCGGCGGCCGGTTCGGGGGTGGTCGCGACCGCCGCCCACCCCGGGTACGCCGCCACCAACCTCCAGACCGCCGGGCCGCAGGCGGAGGGGCGGAAGGGCGCCGAGCGGTTCATGGAGGTCGGCAACCGGGTCTTCGCCCAGTCGGCGGAAGCCGGCGCGCTGCCCTCCCTCTACGCCGCCACCGCCCCCGACGTACGCCCTGATTCGTTCTTCGGCCCCCGTGTCGCCATGTGGCGCGGGGCGCCGGCGCCGTCCTGGCGGGCGCCTTGGACTCTCAACGACCCGATGGGGCAACGCCTTTGGGCTGCCTCGGAGGCGTTGACGGGAGTCGTGTACGACCAACTCAAGGCGTGAGCGGTCGAGTTACCGGTATTCAAGCCAGGCCCCAGGCCCCAGGCCCCTGAGCCTCACGCCGTCGCGCCGCTGTCCACCACCAGGTCCGTGCCCACCACCGACGACGCGTCGTCCGAGGCCAAGTAGAGGACGGCGGCGGCCACTTCGGACGTGGCGGAGATACGGCCCAGGGGGAGCGTGACCCGTACCCGTTCGGCGCGGTCGGCCTCCGTCTCGCCGGGGCGCAGGGACATGGGGGTGTCGGTCGCGCCGGGACTGACCACGTTGATACGGACGCCCTCGCGGATGTGGTCCACGGCGGCACCCTTGCTCAACACGGCGACAGCCGCCTTGGACGCGGCGTAGGCGGCGGCACCGGGGCTGCTGGTGTGGATGCCGAAGGTCGACGCCACGTTCACGATCGCGCCGCCGGAGGGCTGGGTGCGCATCTGCCGGATCTCGGCCTGGAGGGCGAGGAAGACACCGGTCACGTTGATGTCGAGCTGCGTGCGCCAGTCCTCCTCGGTGAGGTCGGCGAGGGGCTGTCCACCCCGGAAGATCCCCGCGTTGTTGACGGCCACGTCGAGTGAGCCGTATCGGTCGACGGCTGCCTGTACCAGGGCGTGGGCGTCAACTGCCTTTGAAACATCGGCTGTTACCGCGAAGGCCTTCCCGCCCTCGGCCCCGTCCTCGATCAACGCGACGGTCTCGTCCAGCGGTTCGCGTCGCCGCCCTGCTACGACGACGTTCGCCCCCTCGGCCGCGAACGCCAGGGCGATCGCCCGTCCGATGCCGGACCCGGCACCGGTGACGATGGCGGTCCTGCCGGTAAAGCGGGTGCTGGTCATGATCTCCCCTTTTCTTGACTGATCGGTTCAGTATGAGGGCGCGGGAACATGGCTCAGAAGGCAGGAAAGTGCCCTGAACGGAAGGGCGTCTCAGTCGAGCAACGTCAACGCCTGCTCCGCCGCATCCCGCACCCGAGCCGGGTCCCCGGACGCCCTGCCGACCACCCGCAACCCCTGCATCAGCACCAGCAGCATGCGCGCCAGGGCGAGCGGATCGCGGTCGGCGGGCAACTCGCCCTGTGCCTGCGCCCGCACCAACGCCGAGCGCAACACCGCCTCCAACTGGTCCCAGTTGCGCTCGACCAGCCGGGTCGCGGCCGTGTCGTGCGGGGCGAGTTCGGCCGCCGTGTTGGTCACCATGCAGCCCAGCGGCCGTAGTTGCTCGTCCGCCGCCTCGGCCGCGTACCGCCGTACGATCGCTCGCACGGGCGGCAGCGCGGGCCCCGGCTGGGACAACTCCCGCACCATCGGGGTGAGTCCGGACCGGTCGTAGCTCTCCAGTGCCTTCAGGTACAGGTCGTGCTTGTTGCCGAAGGTCGCGTAGATGCTGGCCCGGCCGATGCCGAGGTGCTCGACGAGGTCGGACATCGACGTCGCCTCGTAGCCACGCCGCCAGAACAGCTCCAGGGCTGCCCGCAGCGCGGCCTCGGGATCGAACTCCTTGGTCCTGGACATGCCCGACAGTCTAGGTTTATCGAGAACGGTCAGTCAAGAATGCCCACCCGTGCGCAGGGACCCGTTCAGTCACGCGAACTCCGGGATCAGCTCGCCCACCCGCCGGATGCTGTCCATCACTCGCTCATGCGGAATCGCCCCCACCTGCTGGAAGCACATCAGCCGGTCGATGCCCGCGTCCGCGTACGCCCGCAGCTTCTTCCGGCAGGTGTCGGGGCTGCCGACGATCAAGGAGTCCTGCGCCATCAGCGCCTCGAACAGCTCGTCCTCCGGGACGGTTTCGCCCTGGAGGATGCGGCCGATGGCCAGTTGGGCCGCGTTCGGGGCCGTGTCGACCTCGTCGCGCAGGAACGCGCCGGTCAGGCCGCCGCCGGCCGGGTCGGCCAGGATGCCCTGCTGGATCGTCATCGTCTCGACGAACGCGTCCGCCGCCTCGAAGAAGGTGAGCGCCCGGGCGGTGTACCAGGCCGCCGCCGCTGCGGCACCCGACCGCAGCGCCTCCTCGTCGGTCTCGGCGCAGTGGACGAACGTGAAGAAGGCGATCTGGTCGTTGACGAAGGCTCCGGCGGGCTGTTCGCAGTTGGCTACGGCGTCCCGGTACAGCTCGACCAGCCTCGCCACCCGGGTCAGCGGCTCCCAGAGGGTGGTGCCCAGGACGCCCACTCCACGCCGGCCCGCCTCCTCGAACGACGCCGGGCTGGAGGCCGCCTGCCACAGGGGAGGGTGCGGCTGTTGGAGGGGTGCGGGGACGAGTGGCTGGTCTCCGGCGCCCGTCCACAAGCGGGGTATCTCCTCGAAGGCCCGCTGGGTCTGGGCCCGCGCGCCCGCAGGGTCCACGCCGAACATGCGCCACTCCGGCGCCGTGGAACGGGTCAGGCCCAGTTCCACCCGGCCCCCGCTCAACTGGTCCAGCCAGGCGGCCCGTTCGGCGACCCGCCTCGGGTGGTTGATCTCGGCCGGCGCCAGCACCGCCGCGTGCCCGAGCCGGATCCGGGACGTGCGCTGCGACAGCGCCGCCAGCAGCAGCTCCGGCGCCGAGCTGAGGCTGAACTCCGCCGCGCCGTGGTGCTCCACCTGCCACCAGCAGTCGTACCCGAACTCGTCGGCGAGCACGGCCTGTTCGACCGCCTCCGTGATCCGCCGGTGTTCGTGGTCCTCGGTCGCCCACGGCCTGGGGTCCTGGATCTCGCTGAACATGTCGAGCTTCACGTGCCGAACTGCCCTTCTCTCCGGCCGACTTGTGATGGGAAGCGCTCCCACGCGGCCGGATCAGATTGTCAGGGAAGTGTGTTACGGGCGTGACGTCCCGCTGTGAGGCTCATGTGCAGGTGGGAGTGGTTCAGGGGGAGTGGTTCAGGGCGAGCGGTCCCGCCGTAGTGACGTCACCAGCAACTCGGTGAACTGTGTCGCCGACCAGGACGGCCGTCGCCCCGTCGCCGTCTGCACCTGCGCCTCGCGCTGCCGGAACACCGGGTGGTCCACGGGGATGTACGTCAAGCCCTCGGTCGCGGCGCTCTGCTCTATGTCGCCGAGGTCGCCGACGAGGGCGAGGCCGCCCCCGGCGCGTACGAACTCGTACTGCGGAGCGAGGCTGTCGCAGACCAGCGCCGGACGGACCGTGATCCCCTCCAACTGCGCCCCGATGTCGAAGAGTTCACGCTGACTCGTGCCCGGTGAGGCCAGGGCCAGCGGGTACGCGCACAGGTCGGCGAGGCCGATGCGGTCGCGGTCGGCGAGTTCGTGACCGAGGGGGACGATGGCGGCCACCGGGACCACGACCGCACACTCGACGCGGACGTCGTGCTGCGGGCCCATCGTGTAGGTGACGGCGACGTCGGCGAGGCCCTCGACCACGCGGCGGGTCGCCTCCTGGCGGGCGACCACGTCCACGCGGAAGGCCACGTCGGGATGGGCGCACCGGAAGTCGGCGATCGCCCGTGGCACCAGCCGCCGCGCGAACCCCTCCGAACAGGCGACGGCGACACTGCGCGCCTCCGCACCCCGTCCCGTCCTCAACTCCTCGACCAGCGTGGTCGATTCGGTCTCGGTACGGCGGGCGTGGGCCAGCAGTCGCGAGCCGGCCTCGGTCAGTGTCATCCCGCGCGGATGCCGGGCGAACAGCGGGACCCCGATGCCGGACTCCAGTTTCGCGACCTGCCTGCTGATCGCCGAGGGCGCGACGTTCAGGGCGTGCGCCGCCTCGGTCACCGATCCGGCGCGGGCGACCTCCAGGAAGTAGGCGAGGTTCACCGGCAGGAGTTGCATGGGTCCCCTGTGATCAGACATTCGGCCAGACATTGCGTTGTCGAACATTGCGTTGCCGAAAGTAGAACGCATCGCGTCACAAACGGCAATGGTCGCAGGCCCGGATCCGCCCTACTCTGCTGGGACGACGAGAGCGCGCCGCCCGCCCGACCGTTGCCCTCCCTGGAGAAATCTTCCCGTGATACCTGAGAAACTGGCCCGTAAAGCCGAGGAGTTCGTCGACTCCGGTGCCTTCTTCACCGAGCTGGCCGCCATGGTCGCGTACGCCACGGAGAGTTCCCGCCCCGAGGGCCGCCTTGCTATTGAGGCATACCTCGACGAGTTCCTGACCCCCGCGCTGACCGCCCTCGGCTGCGAGGTCACGCGCTACGACAACCCCGATCCGGCGGCCGGCCCCTTCCTGATCGGCACCCGTGTCGAGTCCCCCGACCTCCCGACCGTGCTCGTCTACGGCCACGCGGACGTCGTCGAGGGCCAGGCCGGCCGGTGGAGCGAGGGCCGCGACCCGTGGACACTGACCGCCGAGGGCGACCGCTGGTACGGACGCGGCGCCGCCGACAACAAGGGCCAGCACCTGGTCAACCTCGCCGCCCTCCGTCTACTCCTGGCCGACCACGGCTCGTTGGGCTTCAACCTGACCTTCCTGCTGGAGTCCGGCGAGGAGATCGGCTCACCCGGGCTCGCCGAATTCGCGGCGGAACACCGGGAGTTGCTGCGCGCGGACGTGCTCGTCGCCTCGGACGGTCCGCGCCTGGACGCCACGACACCGACGCTGTTCCTCGGCGCGCGCGGCGGCCTCGGGCTCCAGCTCACCGCCGATCTACGGCCGGACGCCTACCACTCCGGCAACTGGGGCGGCCTGCTGCGCAACCCCGCGACCACCCTCGCCGGAGCCATCGCCACCCTGGTCGACGGCCACGGCCATATCCGCGTACCGGAGTTGCTGCCGCCCGCGATCCCGCCGGAGGTCCGCGAGGCACTCGCCGGTGTCACCGTCGCGGCCTCGCCCGGTGACCCGGTGCCGGACGAGGGCTGGGGCGAGCCCGAACTGTCCGCCGCCGAACGGCTCTACGCCTGGAACACCCTCGAGGTCCTCGCCCTCGGTGCCGCCGACGCCGAACGGCCGGTCAACGCGATCCCGGGCAGCGCCCGCGCGGTCCTCCAACTCCGGTACGTCGTAGGCACCGACGCCGATCAGGCCGCCGACGCCGTCGCCCGGCACCTGGCCGCACACGGGTACCCGATGGTCGACGTCCAGGTGCTCGGCAGTTTCGCCGCGAGCCGCACCCCGCTCGACGATCCGTGGGTGCGCTGGACCCGGACCACGCTGGAGGAGATCACGGGCGGCCCGATCGCCGTACTGCCCAACATCGGCGGCTCGCTGCCCAACGCCGTCTTCACCGACGTCCTCGGCCTGCCGACCCTCTGGCTGCCGCATTCCTACCCCGGCTGCCTCCAACACGCCCCCGACGAACACCTGTTGGCGCAGATCGCCCGCGAGGGCCTGGTCCTGGCGGCGGGCCTGTTCCACACTCTGGGCCGTCCACCGGCGGACCGCCCGCTCCCCATCCACACGTAACCCCGAAAGCCACCCCGAGTCTCGGCACCCGCGCCCCGTCCGGCACACCCTCCCCAACTCCCGCCGGAAGGACCCCCGATGACCGCTCCGTCCCCCCAGCCCATCCAGTCCACCCTCCCCGACGACACCCGAGGCCCCAGCCGCCCCACCGCACGACGTGCCATCGCGGTGGCCGGCATCGGCAACGCGCTCGAATTCTTCGACCTCGCCCTGTACGCACTGATGGCGTCCTACATCGGCCGCACGTTCTTCCCCGGCGGCAACCCGGGCGTCCAACTGGTGCAGGCCTACGCCGTGTTCGGCGTGACGTACCTGATCCGGCCGCTCGGCGGGCTGCTGCTCGGGGCGTACGCGGACCGCAACGGCCGTAAGAAAGCACTGGTGTTGTCGATCCGGCTGATGGTGCTCGGCACGCTGCTGCTCGCCGTGATGCCCGGATACTCGACCCTCGGGATCGCGTCGACCCTGGGGATCGTGCTCGCGCGATTGATCCAAGGGTTCGCCGCCGGGGGCGAGTTCGGGGCGGCCACGTCCTTCCTGGTCGAGCAGGACGAGCGGCGCAAGAGTTTCCTCGGCAGTTTCCAGTTCGCCAGTCAGGGTCTGTCCACCCTCATGGCGGCAGGCTTCGCGGCGGTTCTCACGGCTGTGCTGTCCGACGCCCAGATGACGTCGTGGGGCTGGCGCATACCGTTCGCGTTCGGTCTGCTGATCGGTCCGGTGGGCTATTTCGTACGCCGCTACATGGACGAATCCCCGGCCTTGGCAACGGAGTTGGAGTCGGACGCCCCGAAGCCCTCCCCGATCGTGTCGGTCTTCCGGCACCACTGGAGCGGGCTGCTGATCGCCGGCGGCGCGCTGATCGTCTCGACGGCGCTGAACTTCATGCTCCAGTACCTGCCGACGTACGGCATCGGCCAACTGGGCCTGGACGCCTCGCTGTCGTTCGCCGCGCTGTTCATCGCCGGGGCCGTCCTGACCTTCGTCACTCCGCTCGTGGGGCTGCTGGGCGACCGCCACGGCCGGCTGCGCATCATGATCCCGGCCGCGGTGCTGATCGGCGTGAGCGTCGTCCCGCTCTTCCTGTGGCTCAACGCCTCGCCGTCCTTCCTCACCTTCGCGGTGTGCACCACCGTCCTCGCCCTGCTCAAGGCGGTGTACTTCGGCACGCTGCCGTCGGTGATGGCCGACATCTTCCCGGCCCGGGCCCGCGCGACGGGCCTGTCCTTCAGCTACAACACGACGGTCGCGCTCTTCGGCGGCTTCACCCCGACGATCGCCGCGGCCCTGATCGAGGCGACCGGTTCGCCGGTGGCGCCGGGCTACTACCTGTTGTTCACGGCCGTGTTGAGCACCGCGGCCCTGACGACCGCGCTGCGTACCCATCGCATTCAGTAAGGGGGAGAAGCGGTTCGCACGTCACCGAGCTCGACCACCTCTCCTACGTTGTCACCCTGCCCGCACCTCGTACGTCGCCACCCGCACCGACGCGTCGTCCAGGCACTCCCCGGAGACCAGGTCGAACCGCTGCTTGAGCAGCGGCGACGCGACGAACGGGCGGCCCTGGTGGGTGCCGGTCAGGCCGCGGGAGAGGACCGCGGCGCCGCTGAACGGGTCGCGGTTGTCGATGCCGTAGAGGGTGCCGGAGCGGTCGCGGAAGAGGGCGACCTGGCTGCCGTCGGGCAGCAGGGCCGCCACTCCGCGGCCGGGGGTGAGCCGGTTGATGTCGCAGACCGTGAACCAGCCGTCGGTGAGCCGGAGTTGGACCTTCAGGTCGGTCGTCTCGGGAGCCAGGGTCATCGCTGGGCGCTTCCTTCCAGGACGTCTGCGGGCTGCTGCGGCCGCATGCCGATGGTCAGCAGCGGCAGGTCGGGCTTGATCTGATCGCGCTCGGGGACGAAGCCGACCACCGGGTCCGGGGTGTCGGGGGCGTTCACGAAGGACACGAACCGGGCGAGTTTTTCAGGGTCGTTGATGGTCGTGGCCCACTCGTCGCGGTACCCGGCGACATGCGCGGCCATCAGCGACTCCAGCTCCCCGCAGATACCGAGCGAGTCCGCCACGACCACGTCCCGCACGTGGTCCAGGCCGCCCGGAATCCGCTCCAGCCACACGCTCGTGCGCTCCAGCCGGTCGGCCGTACGGATGTAGAACATGAGGAACCGGTCGATGAGGCGCACCAGTTCGGCATCGGAGAGGTCCTTCGCGAGCAGGTCCGCGTGGCGTGGGGTCGCGCCGCCGTTGCCGCCGACGTAGAGGTTCCAGCCGCCGGCGGTGGCGATGATCCCGAAGTCCTTCGACTGGGCCTCGGCGCATTCGCGGGCGCAGCCGGACACCGCCGACTTGAGCTTGTGCGGCGACCTGAGCCCCCGGTAGCGCAGCTCCAGGTCGATCGCCATCCGCACCGAGTCCTGGACGCCGTAGCGGCACCAGGTCTGCCCCACACAGGACTTGACGGTGCGCAGGGCCTTTCCGTACGCGTGCCCGGACTCGAATCCGGCGTCCACCAACCGGGCCCAGATCAGCGGGAGTTGTTCCACGCGGGCGCCGAAGAGGTCGATGCGCTGGCCGCCGGTGATCTTCGTGTAGAGGCCGAAGTCCCGGGCCACCTCGCCGATCACGATGAGTTTCTCGGGGGTGATCTCGCCGCCGGGGATGCGCGGTACGACCGAATAGGAGCCGTTCTTCTGCAAGTTGGCGAGGAAGTGGTCGTTGCTGTCCTGGAGCGCCGCCTGTTCGCCGTCGAGGACATAGCCGCTCGCGCCGATCGTCGGGGCGAGGGACGCGATGATCGAGGCGACCGTCGGCTTGCAGATCTCGCAGCCGTCGCTGCCCCGGGCGCCCGCACGGCCGTAGCGATCCAGCATCTCCTGGTAGGAGTTGATCCGCAGCGCGAGGGCGATCTCGTACAACTCCTCGCGGGTCTGCGCGAAGCAGCCGCACAGGCCCTTGTCGACCTCGACGCCGTTCGCCTCCAGCTCGGCGGTGACCAGCTGGCCGAGCACCTTGACGCAACTCCCGCAGCCCGTACCGGCCTTGGTGCACTTCTTCACCTCGGGCACGCTCGTGCAGGAGTGGTCGGTGACCGCATCGCGGATCGCGCCCTTGCTGACGTTGTGGCACGAGCAGATGACCGCGGCGTCGGGCAGCGCGGACGGCCCGAGCTGGACGGCGCCCCCGGAACCGGCCGGGAGCACCAACTGCTCGGGGGAGACGGGCGGTACGGACCCGGTGAACGCGCGCAGCGTGCCGTACGCGTCCGCGTCACCGACCAGGATCCCGCCGAGCAACTCGCCGCCCCGCCCGATCACCAGCTTCTTGTACGTCCCCGCCCGCGCGTCGGAGTAGACGACGTCGAGACAGTCCGCGGTGGCACCGTGCGCGTCGCCGAAGGACGCCACGTCCACGCCGAGCAGCTTCAGCTTGGTCGACAAGTCGGCGCCGGTGAAGGCGGATTCGTCCCGCGCGATGGTCGCGGCGGCGGTCTCCGCCTGCTCGTAACCGGGCGCCACCAACCCGTACACCCGGCCGTCCGCAGCCAGCGCGCACTCGCCGATCGCGAACACGTGCGGGTCGGCGACCGTACGGCACTGCTCGTCGACCGCGATGCCACCGCGCTCACCGACCGACAGACCGCAGTCGCGGGCGAGTTGGTCGCGGGGGCGGACACCGGCGCTGAACACCACGATGTCCGTGGCGAGTTGGGAACCGTCGGACAGCTTCATGCCGGTGACGGCGCCGTCCGCGTCGGCGAGGATCTCCTGCGTACCGGTGCCCGTGTGGACGGTCAGGCCCATGCCCTCGATGGTGCGCAGCAGGGCCGCGCCCCCGCCCTCGTCGACCTGCACCGGCATCAACCGAGGCGCGAACTCCACGATGTGCGTGGCCAGTCCGAGCCCCTTGAGCGCACCGGCGGCCTCAAGACCGAGCAGCCCACCACCGACCACGGCACCCGTCGTCGCCCGCGACCTGGCGTACGCCTCGATCGCGAGCAGATCCTCGATCGTGCGGTAGACGAAACAGCCGTCGGAGTCCTTGCCCGGAACGGGCGGCACGAACGGATACGAGCCGGTGGCGAGGACGAGCGTGTCGTACTCAACGGTCAGACCGGAGCGGGCGGTTACGGTCCTCGCCGCGCGATCGATGGTCTCGGCCGGATCGCCGACGTACAGCTCGATCCCGTGGTCGCTGATGAACTCCGCGTCCGTGAGCGAGAGTTCCTCGGGTGTGCGGCCCGAGAAGTACGAGGTGAGCTGGACGCGGTCGTAGGCCGGACGCGGTTCCTCGCACAGCACGACCACACGGTGCGTGGCGGTCAGGCCGCGCTCGGCGAGCGCTTCGAGGAAGCGCTGACCGACCATGCCGTGGCCGACGAGCACGATGGTGGGCACGGTGGGCACCCCACGCGGATTCGAGGTCATGCCCAGGAGCCTGCGACGCCGGTGTTACCCGACCGCATCCCACCTGTTTCCCGCGAGGAACGCTGCCCTCAGCGGGAGCGCGCGGGGGGTGTGAGGGTTCGGGGTGCGCGCCGGGGGAGGGGTGTGAGGCCGGGACGACCCCGGGTCGGTGGGGTCAACCGAACCGAACCCTCGAAACCGGCCGCTGAAGCTCACCGAAGCTCACCACCCCCTCAAATACATGGACGGCACACGCACCCCGTCCATAAGGTCATGATCATGCCCGACATACCGCTGACCATGGTCGCCGTCCTCTGTCTCACCGCCCTCGCGGCCGGTTGGATCGACGCCGTGGTGGGCGGCGGCGGACTCCTCCTGCTCCCGGTACTCCTGCTCGGCCTGCCCGCCGGCACCCCGGCCGCCACCGCACTCGGCACCAACAAGGCCGTAGCGATCGTCGGAACGTCCGGCGCGGCGGTGACGTACGCCCGCAAGGCGCCCGTGAACGTCGGCCTCACCGTACGCATCGGCCTCGCGGCGCTGGCGGGCAGCTCCGCCGGCGCCTTCTTCGCGGCCGGCATGAGCACCGACGTACTCAAGCCGGTGATCATGGTCGTGCTGCTCGCGGTCGCCACCTTCGTCATCCTCCGCCCGGCCTTCGGCACGGCACCCACCCCCGGCCCGGCCACCCGCCGCCAGATCCTCGCGGCGATCGGCCTCGCGGGCCTGGGCATCGGTTTCTACGACGGGCTCGTCGGCCCCGGCACGGGTACGTTCCTGGTCCTCGCGCTCACCGCCGTGCTCCACCTCGACCTGGTGACCGCCTCGGCCACCGCGAAGATCGTCAACTGCTGCACCAACGCGGGCGCCCTGGCGATGTTCGCCTGGCAGGGCACCGTCCTGTGGCAACTCGCGGCGCTGATGGCGGTGTTCAACCTCGCGGGCGGCATGCTGGGCGCGCACACGGCACTGAAGCAGGGCAGCGGTTTCGTACGGGTCGTCCTGCTGACGGTGGTGTTCGGGCTGGTGGCGAACCTGGCGTACCAGCAGTGGCTGGCATGAAGGCAGCCCAACGCTCAGCACCCGCAGGTTAGTTGGCCTTACCGGCTACCACTCAAGTGCGCGAACACCACCACATTCCCCTGATACCCCGTCGCCCGCGAATACCCGCCCCCACACGTGATCACCCTCAGCTCGGGCCGCCGCGCAGCCCCGTACACCTTCTGATCGGGAAACCTGCTCGCCTGATACACCTCGACCGCGTCCACCGTGAACAGCGCGACGCTCCCGTCCAACCGGTCCAGTTCAATCGCGTTGCCCTTCTTCAGGGCGCCGAGGTCATAGAAGACGGCGGGGCCATCCGCGTTGTCGACATGCCCCGCGACGATCGCCGTACCGCTCTCACCGGGGGTCGTCCCGGCCTCGTACCAACCGGCGAGGTTCTTCTTCGCGGCCGGGGGCACGTCCAGGCTGCCGGTGCTCGTCAGCTTGAGGCCCATCAGCGGGGCGTTCACATGGATGGCCGGGATACGGATGCGGTCCGGCGGCGACGGCGGCAGCGCACGCGCCGCGGTGCGCCCGGCGACCGGATCGGGCCGCGCCTCGGCGGCGGACGGCTGCGGCGGCGCGTTCGTACCGGAACCGCTGGTCAACAGCCACGCGCCCGCGCACAGGGCGACCACGGTCACGACCCCTATCGCGGTGTTGGCCCCGGTCGCGGTGTTGCCGTAGCTACGACGGCGCATGAGGAATCAACCCCTCTCCAGTAACTGGCCCCGCGCCCCCCTCCGGGTCACGAGGGGCGTCGGACCCGGAGGGGGAGGGGACTTGCGGTACCGGCGGACGGACAGCGGAGGGTGTCCGTCAGAACCTGTCGCCTCTCGCCCGGCGATGCAGGAGCCAGGTACCGCCCGCGGCGGCGACGGCGAGAGCCGCCACACCGGCCGCGGTCTGCACGGGGTCGGGGCCCAAGGCGCCACCGACCCCCGTCTTCACACTTCCGCGCGGCTGCACCTGCTGCCGCATCGAGGCCAGCGTCACCATCAGATCGCCGCTGACCTGCTTGCCGTCCGCGCACTTCGCGACGATCTCGTACGTCCCCGGCTGCGCACTCGGCGGCACCTTGAACTGCCCGATCGCATCGCCCTCGTGCGCACTCGGCGCCAGCGTGAACGTGCCGGCGCCCACCGCGCTGGCATCACCGGCGGCCGTACCGTCGTCGCCGCACGCCGCCGTGTTCACCGTGACGTCGCCGCCCGGCACGGCGTTCGACGGGAACACCTCCAGGCCGGCGCTCTCGCCGCCGTACGCCGGCGCGGTCGCGAGACCCGCGGCGGCGACGACGAGCGCGGTGCCGGTCAGCAGACGGGCGGTACGACGCATCGGTGCTCCTCCGAGCTGTGGTTGGCTGCCCTTCCGAGGAAAGTGGCACCGGGCCGAGCCCGCTTCCTGAACGTGCGTCAGAAGTGTGGTGAATGGGTGTCAGGAAGCGGCCGCGGCGGCCCGTCAGCTTGCTGTTTCAGCAGGTCATAGGGGTACGGCGGCCCCGCCCCGAACGAGTACCCGAAGAGCGCACGCCGCGCGGGTGAACGGGTGACGACCGGTCAGGCCCGACCTCAGGAATGGGTGACTTGACCTCAAGAATGGTTGAGGTAACAGGCTGACCGGCATGGACACCGAGACCACTCCCGCACACCCCCTGACCGTGACCGTCGTCATCGGCAGCAACCGCCACGGCCGCTTCGGCCCGGTCGTCGCCGACTGGCTCCTCACCCACGTCCGCGACCACCCCGACCTCACCCTGCAGGTCGTCGACGTGGCCGATACCGGCCACCTGCCCACGACCCTCGCCCCGACCCCGGAGGCGACGACCGCACTCGCCGCCATCACCCCGAAACTCGCCTCCGCGGACGCCTTCGTCGTCCTCACCCCCGAGTACAACCACTCCTACCCGGCCGGCCTCAAGAACCTGATCGACTGGCACTTCACCGAGTGGCGCGCCAAGCCCGTCGCCCTCGTCTCCTACGGAGGCCTCGCGGGCGGCCTGCGCGCGGTGGAACACCTGCGCCAGGTCTTCGCCGAACTCCACGCCATGACGGTCCGCGACACCGTCTCCTTCCACAACGCGGGCGCGTCCTTCGACGACGACGGCCGCCTCAAGGACCCCACGGCCCCGGACGCGGCGGCGAAGGCGATGCTGGACCAACTGGTGTGGTGGGGACGGGCGTTGAGGGAGGCACGCGATGTACGGCCATTGATCTGACGCAACGAGAAGGGGGCGGCCGACAAAGGTCGGCCGCCCCCTTCACACCATCACGGGGTGGTGTCAGAAACCGAAGATGCCCTCGAACGTGCCACGGTCCCAGTCGTGGTCCGTCTTGGTGGTCGAGGAGTAGACGGGGCCGACGTGGTCGATGACACCGGCGAACATCGTGTTGTCGACGTGCCCGGAGCCCTGGGAACCGGTGCCCTGGACGAGCGCGCCGTCGTCGTGGGGGAACGGGCCGTTGTCGTGGGCGAGGGCGGCACCGGCGCCACCGAGCAGGATGCCGACGGCGAGGACGGACGTGGTCAGGGCAGAGCGCATACGCATGACTACTCCCAAAGATCTCTGGATGACGCGCCGGAAACCGGGCGCGTCGGGCCGATCAACGCCTAAACGATCACTGGAAACGGCATGCCACCTCGCTGACGCCACGTGGATCACCCCTTGATTCACTCGAACGGGACCCCGTGTCACGCCATAAGAACCGCACCGCCGGAGCATGCATCCCGGCATGAGTGTGGACAGGGCGTACTTCACCGTCGGGGCCACCGTGTCCACGTACGACATCGACGCGGACGCGGCCGACCCGGCCCAGGACTGGCAACTCGGCGCGGCCTGGAGCGGGTTGCCGTCCGGCTGGGAGGAGGGCGTCGACGCGGCGGTCGACCTGGGCCAGGCCCACCTGTACGTCTTCCGGGGCACGGAGTACGTCCGCATCCCGTTCGCCACCCAGACCGTCGACGACGGCTACCCGCTCACCACCCGCGAGAACTGGACCGGTCTCTCCTTCGACACCGTCGACGCGGTCATGAACTGGTCCGACGGAAAGCTCTACTTCTTCTCCGGCCCGCAGTACGTCCGCTACGACATCGCCGCCGACCGCCAGGACCCCGGTTACCCCAAGCCGATCGCCGACGGCTGGACGGGCGTCACCGCCGACTGGATCGGCGAGGGCATCGACGGCGCACTCAACCCCGGCAACGGACGCGCGTACCTCTTCAAGGGCACCGAGTACGTGGCCATCGACTGGCACACCAAGAAACAGGAGGACGGCTACCCGCTCACCACCGCCGACCAGTGGCCCGGCCTGACCGGCCCCTACGACGCGATCTGGTCGAACGCGGCCACGGCCCCACCGACCGGGGGCGGCGGCTCGTCCAAGGCGTCCCAATTCCGGCTCTCCTACGGCGAGTTCGCCACCGCCGGCGAAACGGCGACCGGAGTCCCAGCGCTGGTCACGCTCGGCCAGGCGGCGTTGGAGTCCGGCTGGGGCGCGGCAGCCCCCGGCAACAACTTCTTCGGCATCAAATCGAAGGCGACCGACCCACCGGAGACCCGCCAACTCCTCAGGACCCAGGAGGTGTTGGACCGCCCCGACGTGCAGTTCCCGGAGGTCATCTCCGTGACCCGGCGCCCCGACGGCAAGTACCTGTACGTCGTCCGGGACTGGTTCCGGGTGTACGCGACCCCCGAGGAGTCCTTCACGGCCCACGGCAACCACCTGCGGAACAACGCCCGTTACGCCCCCGCGTTCGAGCACACCGACGACCCGTACGCCTTCGCGCGGGCGGTCGCGGACGCGGGGTACGCGACCGCGACGAACTACTACGACTCCCTGGCCTCCGTCATGCGGAACATCGAGGCCGCAGCCTGAGCCTCGTCGAAGTCGCCTCACTCGCGCGAGGCTCACTTATCCGGGTGAAGGGTCGCAAGTTGCCGTATGCGTGTCATATGACCCGGGCAGGACGGGGTCATGGGATACCAACTGGGGGATCTGGGGCGGACGTTCCGCGACCAGATGTACAACGTGCTCACCGGCGGCGACGGCAGCGTCCCGCCGGCCAAGTCCAGCTTCATCACCTGGTGCATGCCCGGACTGCCGTACCAGGAGGCGGACTTCGCGTTCGCCGCGCAGGGCATCGGCACCGGCGCCACCGCGGCGGAGGACAAGCTCCTGCTCCAGCAGGCGTACAACTCGCCGGGGGATGGCTGACGTCGGCGGGGGAGCAGTCGGCGCGCACGGTGACGATCCCAGGTCGCCCGGACGACCTGGCGGGCCGCCTGCACCCGGGCGAGCAAGTCGCCGCGGAGGGCTCGGAGTTGCAGGTACTGGCCGAGGTGTACCTGGAGACGACCGACCTGGCAGGCGAGGCCTAACACGTCAGCCGGGCGATGAACTTGCCCTTTGGGCGGAGGCCTTCTCAGATGATGGCATCCTGCTGCTCCAGCCATTTGGTGATCAGCTGGTTTGTTTGCTCAGGCATTTCCTCCTGGATCCAGTGCCCGCAGTCCAGGCCGACAACTTCCACGTTGGGCACGAACTCTGTCAGGGTTTCGGACCTCGGGCCGAAGGGGTCCCGGTCGCCGTAGATCATGAGGGCGGGCTGCTGGATGATCGGGTCCACGTCCGCCAGCTGGTGCCAGTTGCGGTCGAGGTTCCGGTACCAGTTGATGCCGCCCGTGAATCCCGACGTTTCGAACCCGGAGATGTAGACGGCCAGGTCGCTGTCGCTCATGACAGGCTCACCGAGCGGTGCTTCCGCCAGGGCGAGGTTGATAAACGCCATGCCCGGCTCAGGGGGCGCCGGGGGAACGTTCTTCCGGTAGAGGCTGCGGAGAAACCGGCTTGTGTTCGCATCGAACACGGCGTCCGCGACGCCCGGCTGTCGATTGAAGTGGACGAAGTAGAAGTCGCCGCCGAGGAACTGTTCCATGACCTCGATCCACGGCGTTTCACCGCGCACCTGGTAAGGCAAGGACAGGTTGATCACCTTGTTCACACGGTTGGGGTGCAGCAGGGTCAGTCCCCAGACGACGAACGCACCCCAGTCATGGCCGACGAAGGTGGCGTCTTCGTATCCGTAGTGGTCGAGGAGCGCGACGAGGTCGCCCGACAGGCGCTCGATGTCGTAGTCGGTCACTTCGGCCGGGCGGGACGAGTTGCCGTAACCCCGCTGGTTCGGTGCGATGACGTGGTAGCCGGCTTCGGCGAGGACGGGCATCAGATGACGCCAGGAGTACGCGTGCTCAGGCCAGCCGTGGCAGAGCACAATGGGCTTTCCCTTGTTTTCTCGTCCTGCTTCGAAGACTTCGAGTTCCACGCCGTTGACCGGAACAAGGGTGGGCTTGGGGAAATCGCCAGAATTGGTCATCGTGTTTCCTTATTGCCTTTCGGGGTGATTGGGCTTGGGTGAATTTCCCGCAGCGCCTTCTTGGGGCTCCCTATAAGCCTTCGAGGGCCCTGACGCCCTTGATCTGCGCGTTGACCGAGCGGTCGATCATGATGGCCGCTCGGACCTTGCCATCGACGCCACCATCCGCTCCAAGCGGGCCAGCCGCGTCTTCTCGGTGCGGGCGGTGACCAGACCGAGGTACAGGGCGAACTGGTCGGACTTGCCGAGCGTGTCGTAGAACACCCGCGCTGCGGGGTTCGCGTCGAGGGCTTCGACGAGATCCGGTGGTGCGGTGGCGTTCTTCTGCGAGGCGTATGCCGTCTCCCAGCGGCCGTCCGCCCGCGCCGCCTCGACCTCGGCCAGGCCGCGGGGGCGCATCCGGCCTGCCGTGATCAGGGCCTCGGCCTTGTCGACGTTCACCTGCGACCAGGCGGAGCGGGGGCGGCGGGGTGTCGTGCGCTGCAGAAAGTACGAGTCGTCGAAGCCTCGCCGCTGACCGTCGATCCAGCCAAAGCAGAGCACCGTGTCGACCATCTCTTCCCAGGTGAGCGACGAGATGCCGGTATGCCTCTTGGCGATCTTCACCCAGAGCGCGGCCTTCTCCCCGTGATGCTCTTCGAGCCACGCCTCCAGCTCGGCCGGGCTCGCGGGGACAAGGATCGAGACGCCGTCCTCGTGGTTCTGCACAACCCGCAGACTAGAGGCCATATAGGACAGATGGTGACCTACTCGAGCGACCCGCTCAGGCGACCTGACCGGTTCACTACTTGGCGAGCTTCGCCCCTGCTTGCCTCAGGTCACCCGTCGAGTTGATGAACTCCTTGAGCCGGCTTGGGATCGGTGGACTGGTGACCGTTGGGCGGTAGGGTCACCCCGCTGCCGCTCCTGTCTCTGAGAAGGCTTCCGCATACCGGTCGATATACCGGTCGATGGGTGTGGTCGGTCGAACTGGGCGCCAGATCGGGTGATCGCCGCAGCGTCGGCCCATGAAGACTTCTTATCCCGGGCCTCCAGCATTCCGAATTCCGGACCGAGACGTATTTGCGTTGGAGCGCACTCCGACTCC
>NZ_BARF01000121.1 GCF_000367365.1 Streptomyces prunicolor NBRC 13075
AACACCCGCACGGCTCACTCGGCCCCCCTCAACCACCACCCCGCTCACGTGACCGCCCCCCTCTCCGTCGAAACCAGGTCGACCGCCGGATGGTGGCACGCCGCCGTATGCGTACGCGGGCCGACCAGATCCGGCGCCGTCGTACGGCAGAGGCCGCTCGCCAGCGGGCAGCGGTCCGCGAACCGGCAGCCCGCCGGGAAGTCGGCGGGAGAGGGGACGACCCCCTTGATCTGGGTCATCCGCTCGGCCGCCGACTCCAGGGACAGCACGCTGCCGAGCAGACCGCGCGTGTAGTGGTGGGCCGGTGACTCCACCAGATCGGCGGTTACGCCCGTCTCCACGATCTGTCCGCCGTACATCACCACCACCCGGTCGGTGACGTCGGCGATCAGCGCGAGGTCGTGCGAGACGAGGATCAGCGCGAAGCCCAACTCCTCGCGCAGCCGCAGCAGTAGCTCTATGACCTGCGCCTGCACGGTGACATCGAGGGCGGTCGTCGGTTCGTCGGCGACGATCAGTTTCGGGTCGCGGGACAACGCCATGGCGATCAGCACGCGTTGGCGCTGGCCGCCGGAGAGCTCGTGCGGGTAGCTGCGCAGGGTGCGGTCCGGGTCGAGGCCGACCATCGTCAGCAACTCGCCCGCCCCACGGCGCCCTCCGCGCCGTATCACCTGCTTGAGCTGGGCGCGGATCGTCATCGCGGGATTCAACGACGACAGCGCGTCCTGGTAGACCATCGCCATTTCGTGGCCCAGCAGTTTGCGCCGGACCCGCATCGGCTCGCCCACCAACTGCCGCTGGTTGAACCGGACATGGCCGCGCACCCTCGCGCCCTTCGGTTCCAGGCCCATCACCGCGAGCGCCGTCAGCGACTTGCCGCAGCCCGACTCGCCCACCAGGCCCAGGACTTCACCCGGTCGCACCTCGAAGCTGATGCCGTCGACGATGTCCACGCCGTGGTGCCGGCCCTCGAAGCCGATCGCCAAGTTCTCGACGGCGAGGACCGGTTGGCCGTCGGGGTCGGGCAACGGCCGTGCGCGGGACCGGAGTCGCAGCGCCGCCTCCGTCAGGCCGGGGAGCGGGAGCACCTCGCCGCTGCCGGGCTCGGGCGCGTCCAGCGGGTCCTCGTCGGGCCGTACGTCCACCTCGCGCGGCGCCGGTGCCGCCCACGCGTCGGAGACTCCCTCGGACAGTATGTTCAGCGAGAGGACCGTGACCAGCATCAGCAGGCCGGGGAAGACCGTCGCCCACCAACCCCCGGTCAGCACCATGTTCTTGCCGTCCGCGATGACACTTCCCCAGGACGGGTCCGGGGGCCGTACGCCCGCGCCGATGAACGACAGCGACGCCTCGAACACGATCGCCTCGGCCACCTGCACCGTGCAGAACACCAGGATCGGAGCAGCACAGTTGACGGCCACGTGCCGGATGACGATGTGCGGTGTGCGGGCGCCGATCACCCGCTCGGCCGTCACATAGTCCTCGCCGTACTGGTCAAGTACGTTGGCCCGTACGACCCTTGCGACCGGCGGCGTGAACAGGAACGCGATCGCGCAGATCAGCACGGTGATCCCGCCGCCGAACACCGCCACCAGTACCGCCGCCAGCGCGATGCCGGGGAACGCCATCACCACGTCCAAGCAGCGCATCAGCGTCTCGTCGACGCCCTTGCGGGAGGTCGCGGCGACCGCGCCGATCAGCGCGCCGACGACGAGGGCCAGCGCGGTCGCCCCGAGCCCGATGGCGAGGGACCAACGGGCGCCGTACATCAGCCTGCTGAGGATGTCCCGGCCCAGGCTGTCCTGGCCCATCCAGTGGTCGGCGGACGGGTGCCCGGTGCCGTCGACGGGGAGCTGTTGGTCCAGTGGGTCGTGCGGGGCGATGAGCGGCGCGAACAGCGCCACCAGCACCACGACCGCCAGGAAGCACACCGCGACCTTCGACAGCAGCGGCAGTCGGCGCCGGCCGCGCAGTCGGATGCCGGGCCGGGACAGGGTCTCGGCGAGGCCCTTGCGGGAGAACTGGGGGAACTGAGTGAACATCAGGAAGCATCCCTCAGGCGCGGGTTGACCAGCAGATAGAGGATGTCGATGACCAGGTTCACCACGACGAACCCGGTCGCCGTCGTGAGCACCACGCCCTGGACGACGGCCGGGTCGCCGTTCTGCACGGCGTCGATCATCAACTTGCCCATCCCGGGGAGGGAGAAGATGGTCTCGATGACGACCGCACCGCCGAGCAGGTATCCAACGCGCAGGCCCAGGACGGTGAGTGGGTTCATCAGCGCGTTGCGGAGCACGTTGCGGCCGACGACCACCCGCGGTGGCAGGCCGCTGCCGATCGCCGTCCGGACGTAGTCCTTGTCCAGCTCCTCGACCACCGACGTCCTTACGATGCGCGTGAGTTGGGCCGCCACCGGGAGGGAGAGCGCCAGCGCCGGGAGAGCCATCGTCTTGAGCCAGCCGGTGAGGGAGTCCGCCGGGTTGATGTAACCGCCGGTCGGGAACCAGCCCTGGTCCACGGCCAGGTACTGGATCATCAGCAACGCCAGCCAGAAGCCGGGCGCCGCGACCCCGGTGAGCGAGACGACCCGGATGATCTGGTCGGGCAGCCGGTCCCGGTAGATCGCCGCCGTCACCCCGCCGAGCAGCGCCAGCACCACCGCGATCCCCAGCCCCAGGAAGGTGAGTTGGAGGGTGAGCGGCAGCGCGGTGGTGACCTGGTCGACGACCGGCGCCCGGGTCAGCGCGCTGGTGCCCAGGTCGCCGTGGAGGAGCGCGCCCACGAAATGGAGGTAGCGGAGAGGCAGGGGATCGAGCAGGCCGTTGCGCTCGCGGAAGTCGTGCAGTTGCTGCGGGGTCGGGTTGGCGCCCTGGAAGAACGCGGATGCCGGGTCGACGTCCGAGAAGCGCATCACCACGAACACGAACAGCACGATGCCGAGCATCAGCGGCACGAGCAGGACGATACGGCGGGCCAGAATCCTGACGACGGTGACCATGGGCCAACTCCTGTACGGCTAGACCCACTTGGCCTGGAGGACGTTTATGCCGGGGTAGGGCTGTGCCCTTATCCCTGTCAGCTTCTGCGGGTCCCAGGCGGTCATCAGCTCGTTGTGGACGACCGGGTAGAGCACGGCCTGTTCGGCGACGGTGTCGATGTAGTCCTGGACCATCGTCTTCTTCTTCGCCGCGTCCGGCTCCCGCGTCGCCTGGTCCATGTCCTTGAAGAGCTGCTTGGCGACGGAGTTTCCGGCCCAACGGGCGTAGCCCATCCAGAGGTTCTGCGGGCCGTAGTTGTAGTGCATGATCAGGTCCGCGTCGAGGCCGAACTGGTTGGGGTTCGAGGCGGCGGCCACGACCTGGTAGTCCTGCTTCTGGTCCATCTTGGTGAAGACGGCCGTGGTCTCCTGCGGGGAGAGCGTCGTCTTCACGCCGATCGCGTCCCAGGACGCCTTGATGGTCGGCAGGCAGTCGACGATCCAACTCACGTTCACCGCAAGGATGTTGACCTTCAGCCCGCTGACCCCGGCCGCTTTCAGCAGCGCCTTCGCCTTGTCGGGGTCGTAGTCGTAGACCCTCTTCGCGCGCCGGTAGGTCGGGTTGCCCTCGTTGAGGAAGGACGAGGACGGCTTTCCGTGTCCGCGCAGGGCGACTTGGACCATCTTGCCGGTGTCGATGGCGTAGTGCAGCGCCTGGCGTACCCGTACGTCGTCGAAGGGCTTGTGCTGGGTGTTGAACATCAGGAACAGGTTGTTCATCCCGGCCCCGCCCGCGACCGTCAGCCCGCCGCTCTGGAGCCGCTGGATGTTGGCGTAGGGGATGTTGTCGGCGATCTGCGCGCCCGCGCTCGACCCGGAGATCTTGGCGACGCGGGGCGCCGCGTCGACGATCGTCAGCCAGTTCATCGTCTTGAAGGCGGGCGGGCGCGGGCCGTTGTAGCCGGTGAACGCGGTGAAGGTGGTGTTCGACTTCGGGTGGTGCGCGGTCTGCCGGTACGGCCCCGAGCCGACCGCCTTGCCCTTGATCGCGTCGTCCCAGGCGCCGGGCTTCGAGAAGATGTGCTTCGGCATGATCTTCGCGAGGGTGAGGCGTGAAATCCCTTCAGGGAAGGGGAACTTGAGGACCAGCTCGACGTTCCGCGCGTCGATCTTCCGGACCTCCTTCAGCCAGCTGACGAAGAAGCCCTGCGCGAGGGTCGCCGTCTTCGGGTCGAGGATGCGGTCGAAGACGAAGACGACGTCGTCGGCCGTGACCGGCTGCCCGTCGTGGAACGTGGCGCCCGCCCGCAGCGTGAACTTCCACGAGGTGCCGCTGGTGTCCTTCGGCACGGCGGTCGCCAGCGCCGGATAGGGCGCGCGGGTGATCGGATCGGTGTCGATCAGCCCCTCGTAGATGTGGTTGTTGCCGGCCATCGCGAACGCCGACGCCGTCTGTGTCGGATCCCAGCTGCCGTCGTTGCCGTAGCCGATCACCGCGGTCAGCGTCCGGTTCTTGCCGGTGCCCCCGCCGCCGGTGTCGTTCGTCGACTGCGGCCCCGACGAACAGGCCGTCAGGGACGAGGAGATGGCGGCCGCCGCGCCCAGCGCGCCGGAGTACTTCAGGAACGTCCGGCGGTGCAGCGCGGGCACGTTCTGGGTCACGTCTTCGCGCATGGTTCCTCCAGGAGGTACGACGTCCTACGTCCTGCGGTCAGCGCGACCATAAGAGCGCCCGTGGGGGTGGTCAAGGCATCGCACACGAATGGCGTAGCCGTCAGAGGTCGGACCAATGGCAGTTTGAAGAGGCACGCGAAAACACCCGTGAATGGCGCAAGTTGCCGCTCTCTCCGATCCGGCCGAGGTCAGACATGGGACGTGGGACTTCTGATGCGGCTACGATGCGGCGCATGTCCGGGGAGCCAAGGAACAGTCGGATACAGCGCGAGGTCGTCCAGCTGATCCTCGACCGCAAGCTCCAGCCCGGTGCGCCGCTGCCCACCGAGGCCGAGCTGATGGAAGACCTCGGCATCAGCAGAAACTCCGTCCGCGAGGCCCTCAAAGCACTCCAGGCCCTCGACATCGTGGAGATCAGACACGGCTACGGCACCTACGTCGGCCGCGCCTCGCTGACCCCGCTCGTCGACGGCCTCACTTTTCGCACCCTGGCCCGGCACGAGGACGACGCGGACGCGCTGGCGGAGATCCTCCAGGTGCGCGAGGTGCTGGAGGAGGGCCTGATCCATCGGGTCGCCGCCACCGTCACCGAGCCGGAACTGGACCGGCTGGAAGCGGTCGTGGACCGGATGGAGGAAGCGGGCCGCGCCGGTCGCCCCTTCCCCGAACTCGACCGCGAATTCCATGAGTTGCTCTACGCCTCGCTCGGCAACGAACTCGTCCCGCAACTCCTCGGCGCCTTCTGGACGGTGTTCCGCCGGGTCGCCGGAGCCCGCGGCTGGACCGACGACCCGGACCCCGAGCTCACCGTCCGCCGCCACCGGGACATCGTCACCGCGCTGCGCGCCCGCGAGGTCGAGGGTGCGCAGCGTGCGATGGCCGACCACTTCCGCGGCATCGAGGCGCGCGCGGCACAGGAGTCGCGGGGAGTGGGCTGACCCCGCTCTTCGGCTACGTGAGCCCCTCCCTGTCCCTACGCTGGCGACGTGACTGAACCCTGGAACCCGACCGCCACCGGCGTCCTACGACTGCCTTCCGGCCGCCTGGTCCGGGGCCGTGGCCTGCGCCGCCCCCTCCCCGCCGACGGCCCGGCACCGACGTACGGCGTGTATCTCCTCGGCAAGCAGCCGCCCCAACTGCCGTGGGAGGCACGGTGGTTGCGCTGGCCGGACTTCCGGCTGCCCGCCGACCGCGCCGAGGCGCACGCGGTCCTGACAGACGCCTGGCACCGGTCGCTCACCGAGCGCGTCGAGTTCGCCTGCGCCGGCGGTCGGGGCCGCACCGGCACGGCACTCGCCTGCCTCGCGGTCCTCGACGGGGTGCCGCCGGGGGAAGCGGTCGACTATGTCCGCGCCCACTACGACCGGCACGCGGTGGAGACGCCGTGGCAGCGGCGGTACGTGCAAGGGTTCGAGCCGGTATCAGGCGCGGCGTGCCCGGAAGCGTAGGCCGCCGCCCTCCGGGTGCAGGTCGACCGCGACGTCCGTGAAGCCGGCCCGCTCCAGCCGGGCGGGAAGCGTCGCCGGATCGAGGGTGTTCATCGTGTCCCGGAAGTGCAACACCCGGAAACGGAAGCTGGGTTGACTGTCGCTGCCCGCGAACGTGCCGCCGGGGCGCAGTATGCGGAACGCCTCGGCGAAGATGCGGTCCTGGTGGGCGGCCGTGGGCACATGGTGCAGCATCGTGAAGCAGACGACGGAGTCGAACGCCCCGTCCGGCAGCGGCAGTTCGGCGCCGTCCGCGTGGAGCACGGTGGCCCGGTCGCCCCACTGGGACTGGAGCAGCCGGGCGGTGTCGGCGTCGATCTCGGCGGCGGTGAGATGGTCGACCCGCTCGACGAGGACGCGGAGGTTGGCGCCGTAGCCGGGGCCGATCTCCAGTACGTCCGCGCCGAGTTCGACGTGTTCGAGGGCCCAGGGCAGGATGCGGTCCTTCGTCGTCTGCGCCCATCCCTCGGAGCTGCACAGCTTGCGGTGGGCTCGGTTCATCGGCATACGTCGACGCTAGGCGGGACGGGCGGTTGTCCGCCACGGGCTAGGCTGCCGTGTCATGTCGCGGAACGGACAGGAGCGGGGGAGCCGGTTCGCCCGCCGGTTCGACACGGCCATCCTCGTCGGCCAGTTCGCCATGCCGCGCGGGACGGCCTTCGGCACGCACTGGCATCCCCTCCACCAACTCGCCTGTTCCGAGCGAGGGTTGCTGGGCATCCGGAGCGAACACGGGACATGGTTGCTGCCGCCTTCGCTGGCCCTGTGGATTCCGGCGGACGTCCCGCACGCCACGGAGTCCGAGGGCGATGCCGTCATGCGCAGTGCGTACGTCGACCCGGTGAGCTGCCCGCACATCGACTGGCGGAACCCTACGGTCGTCGCGGTCACCCCGCTTCTCCGGGCGCTCGTCGAGCACTTGGACCGTACGGACCTGACACCGGACGCCCGCGCGCGTGCCGAGCTGGTGCTCCTCGACGAGCTGCGTCCGGTGCCGGTGACCAGCGTGTCCGTACCCGAACCGCGCGATCCGCGGGCGCGGGCGGTGGCCGCCGGGCTGCGGACCCACCTGTCGGACAGTCGGCCGCTCGCCGCCTGGGGCGGTCAAGTCGGCGCCGGCGCGCGGACGTTGGCCCGCCTCTTCGTCGCGGAGACCGGCCTCGGGTTCGGGCAGTGGCGGGAACGGCTGCGGATGCAGGCCGCGTTGCCGTTCCTCGCCGAGGGACTGCCGATCGAGGCGGTGGCGCGACGCGTGGGGTACGCCTCGGCGAGCTCCTTCACGGCGGCGTTCCACCGGGTGGTCGGGGTGACGCCGAGGCAGTACTTCCCGCGCTAGCGGCGGTATTTCGCGCGTCAGAGGCGGTGCGTGCCGTACTAGCTGACGGCTGCCGCCGCCAACTTGGCCGTGTCCGCGACCAGTTGGTTGTCGTACGGGGCGTCGGGCAGGGTCGGCTTCGTCGTCAGGACCGCCAGGACGACCGGGTCACCGGCTTCCGTCCAGGCGATGCCGACGTCGTTGGCGGTGCCGTAGTCGCCGCTGCCCGTCTTGTCGGCGATCGTCCAGCTCGCGGGGAGCCCGGCGCGGAAACGGGCGGCGCTCGTCGTGTTGTTGAGCAGCCAGGCGGTGAGCCGGTCGCGGTCGGGACGGCGCAGGGCGTCGCCGAGGACGAGCTTGCGGTACAGGCCGGCGATGGCGCGCGGGCTGGTGGTGTCGGTGATCCGGTCCGGCTCGGCCGAGTTCAGCTCGGTCTCCCAGCGGTCGAGCCGGGTGACCCGGTCGCCGAGGGAGCGGGCGAAGCGGGTGACGGCGGTGGGGCCGCCGAGTTCGCGCAGGATCAGGTTGCCGGCGCCGTTGTCGCTGAACCGGACGGCCACGTCGGCGAGTTGCTCGACCGTCATGCCCTCGGCCAGATGCGCCCGGGTCTGGTCGGAACCGTCGACCAGATCGGCCTCCGTGTAGTGCACGACCTTGTAGAGGACCTCGCCGTGCCGGTCCAGGTCCCGCAGGACGGCCGCGGCGGCGAGCGTCTTGAACACCGAGCACATCGGGAAGAGTTCGTCGGCGCGGTGCACGACGGTCTTCTTCGTACCGAGGTGATGCGCGAACACGCCCACACGCGCGGTGTGTTGCTCCTCCAGGGCGCGCAGGCCCGTCATGACGCCGGTGTCGGTTCCGCTGCCGGTGCTGTCCGACGCCTGGGCCGAGGAGGCGCCGGCGACGAGGGTGGCGGCGGTGGCGGCACCGGCGGTGAGGAGGGTGCGGCGGGTGGCGGTGCCTGTCGTAGGGGTCGTGGGGGACTGTTCGGAGCCTGAGATCACGCTCTCCTTTGTTCGCTGTCCGGCAACGATCTCTGCAGTGATCGACGCGAGAGCTCATACCTTGGTTGCGCCGCCGTGGACCATCGGCGGACACCGCGACGGGCCCGCGCTCGACACAGTGGGCACATGGCGAACTCACAGGGGATCACTCGGGGCCAGTTCCTGACGGGGGCGCTGGCCCTCGGAGCGGCGGGCGCGCTGCTGCCGCCAGGACAGGCGGTGGCGCGGCCCCATGCGACGAATGCCCGCCCCGGTCTACGCCACCACGGCGTCGTCTACACGGTCGGTGAGGGCGAGACCCCCGCCACCGCCTGGAACCCCCGCCGGATGCGCGCCGACCTCCGCGCCATCCGCGACGAGTTGCACGCCGACACGGTCGACGTCACCGGCGACGGAGTCGACCGCCTCACCGCGACGGCCGCCGAAGCCGCCGAACTCGGCCTGCACATCTGGCTCCAGCCCACCCTCGCCGACGTCCCCGAGCGGGACATCCTCGAACACCTCGCGGAGACCGGCCGGTTCGCGGAGCGCCTCCGGCGGCAGGGCGCGAGCGTCGACCTCAGCGTGGGCTGCGAGTTCTGGCTGTTCGTGCCCGGGATCGTGCCCGGCGCGACGGCCCTGGACCGCGTCCAGAACATCCTGAACGGCACGTTCGACCCGGGGAAGATGCAGCGCAGGCTGGACGCGTTCACCAAGAAGGCGGCGGCGCGCGGCCGTTCGGTCTTCCACGGCAACCTCAGCTACGCCGCCGCCCAGGACGACGAGGTCGACTGGACCCTCTTCGACCTCGTCGGCATCGACTACTACTCCTACTTCCGCCAACCAGCCGACTACGTGCGGGAGTTGAGGATCTACCAACGGTGGGGCAAGCCCGTGACCATCACCGAGTTCGGCACCTGCGCGTACCAGGGCGCCGAGAAGACGGCCGGCATGGGCTGGAACGTCGTCGACCACGACAAGGACCCGGAGGAGATCAAGGGGCACCTCGTCCGCAGCGAGCACACCCAAGCGGCGTACGTCGTCGACCTGTTGGAGGTCTTCGAATCGATGGGCCTGTACGGGGCGATGGCCTTCGAGTTCGTGACCCCGGATGCTCCGCACCGCGCCCACGACCCCCGCCACGACCTCGACATGGCGAGCTACTCCCTCACCAAGACCATCAAGGACCGCCCGTACGACCCGAGTTCACCCTGGCACTGGGAGCCGAAGGAGGCGCTTCGCGCGCTGGCGCGGCACTATCGGCAGAGGTCGAGCGCCATGCGGATGCGATGCTCACCGGGCCCGAAGTAGTCCTTGAGCAGATCTCCCACCGCAAGGAACCCGAGATGTCGGTAGAGGAGGACAGCCGGGTCGTTGTCGGGGTCGACGGTGAGCTTGATCTCGCGTGCGCCTTCGGCGCGTAATCGGCTGACCATCTCGACCATCAGCCGACGACCCAGTCCCCGGCCCCGCAGGTCGCGGGGGACGCCGAGGCTGAGTATCCAACTGAGGCCGGCATCGGGCGGAGTCGCGAGGACATAACCGTGCAGGGTGTGACTGTCGTCGAGGACCAGGAGCCGGCCGCCGCTGAGATCGAAGAACTGGCGCACCACGAAGTACGGGTATGGATCCGACGGAAACGCCTCCGCGTCGATCCGGGTTATTTCGTACAGATCCTCTTCGGTGCCCGCTCTGAGCTGCTCGGGATGTGCCCGATCTCCATGAACAGGAATCATTTCGTCCCCTTGTGCGGCATGTTCGAGACGCATGAAAATGGTGCGATATGCATACCGATTAGCAAGGTGGGTCGCCCTGGGCGCGACAGTTCGGATTTCCCCATCATGGCTGTCGATTACGGTCACTTCAAGGCGGGAGTAGGACGAAAGTGATCCCAAGGTCCAAGTCTCCGGACCGCCGGTCCAGGGGTGGGTGGGGTGCTATTCTTGGTGGCTATGACCTTGGAGCCGTCGGGCAGCCCGCAAAAGCTCAATTGTGATGTGGACTGGAGTCTCATTGATCCAGAGGACTACATCAGGCGCAATTACCTCGCCCTGCATCCCGACGACAGGGCGATCATCTCGGCGGTTCGTGATCATTTCAGTGATCATTTTCAAAAAAATCCCGGTAGCCCTGCTTCCGGTATTGATGTCGGCGCCGGGCCGAACATCTATCCCGCGCTCACCATGCTTCCCTGGTGCCACGACATCACTTTGTTTGAGCGGTCACCGTCGAATGTTAAGTACCTCGAAAGTCAGCGTGACGGGACCCTTGATTCCCACTGGGACAAGTTCTGGGACGTCCTGTGTGAGAACGCGGATTATGGCGCGCTGGAGGAGGGTCCTGCGCGAAAGTTTCAGAAGGTTGCCAAAGTCAGGCAGGGAAATCTGTTCGACCTGGTGAAGGGCGAGGAACGCTGGGACATCGGCACCATGTTCTTCGTTGCCGAGTCCATTACCGAGTCGTTTGAGGAATTCCGATCGGGTGTCTCTTCCTTTATGAATGCCCTGGAGCCGGGCGCCCCTTTCGCGGCCGCTTTCATGGAGCATTCGCTGGGTTATCAAGTGGGCCGAGAGGACTTTCCGGCGATCGATGTGGGGGAGCGGGAGGTGCTGGGTATTCTGAAAGAATACGCCGGTGATGTGAACCTCACGCATTTCGGTAAACCAGGAAACCTGGTGCGTAAGGGGTACACGGGAATGATCCTGGCCTGCGGCCACCGTAACAACTGATTGCGGAATTTGTTCTCGCCCGAAGTGGCGGGCCTGCGTGAGGGGCACGGGTATGCAGATCAAACCCCGCTTGCAGCTGTTTGACGTATGGAAGGCGATCGCCCGGCACTCCTTCAGGGAAGGGGAGTGGGCGTGGGGTGAATGGGGAGGTCGCAGCAGTGTCGCGGACGCTGAGCGGCTGCTCTGCTTGCTGTATCCTGCCACCGAGATCCCTGAATTCAGGCTGGACGACCCCGATATTACGGAAGAGGATGTCGAACTCGCGCTGAAACAGGCGGGGGATGCCACGGACATCCCGGCGAATCTTGTCGGAGTCCTCACCGAATTCATGGGTATTCACCGTGGCGGCGACCTCGGCCCCACGTTCGCCGGTGATTACTACTTCGTGTCCGAAGATCCGGATCAGGAGCTCTCCAAGGAGCAGCGCGAAACAGGAGTTGTCGACTCCTTTTCCATGTCGGTCACTTTGTGCCTGGCCACCCTCGGCTTTCTGAACGTCTATCGTGCCCAGACGAACCGTCCCGAGTTGCTGGGCCTCATCGACGACCTTCAGAAGGCGACCAGCGAGCGGTTGACCGCCGCCATGGTGAGTCTGCTCCGGTCCTTCACGGTCAATGTCTTCTCGGTGGAGTCCCATCAGGGGCAGGCGCTCTGCCGGCTTCTCGGTCAGGGGAGACTGTCCGACAAGGCAGTTCTTCAGCAGTTCCAGTCGCGTTTCAAGTCACTGCGTGCCGTGATCGGTGCCAGCGTGGTGCTCGGCGTCGACGTGGGAGAACGGCTCCAGAACGAGAACAGGTTCTTCGAATGCGGCTGGGCGTGGAGTTTGGTGAAAGACGCGCCGGAGGTGGAGGCCGAGGACCTGGTCGGTGTCCAGCCGAACGGTGTCGC
Organism: Streptomyces prunicolor NBRC 13075; assembly: GCF_000367365.1. Taxonomy (GTDB): domain Bacteria; phylum Actinomycetota; class Actinomycetes; order Streptomycetales; family Streptomycetaceae; genus Streptomyces; species Streptomyces prunicolor. Next base: position 12,057 of record NZ_BARF01000121.1, read on the forward strand.
CGAAGCCGTTCCCTACCTCTATTTCACCGTGGTCGCACTCGACGGGATCCAGGACCTCTTCTCGAACCGCACCCTGACCCTGCGTCTGCTCAATGCCGAACAGCAGCGACTCGCCGAGGCGTTGCGGCTGCGCTGGGAGATCACCCAGCAGTACTGGTCGGCGCTGGCACGCTTCGGGGACGGCAGTTGGCCGCTGGAGGACATCCCCTGGCAGACAGGTCAGCAGCTTGAGTCCGAGTACTTCTCCCTCTCCGTCGCCTCGCTGCTCGTTCATGACCTGGTGAGCCGCCGGGCCACGGACGACGACCTGACCCGCACCGTGGACGTCATGGAGCGACTGGCCGAACGCGGCAGGATCACCTCGCGTCTGACCGAGGGCGATCCGGCGGCGGATCTCCACAACTCGGGTGTCGCCCTGCCGCTGCTCGGCAGCGAGACCCTGGGCCCGCCCATGCGGTGGGCGATGACGGACTTCTCGGCACAGTTGCTCAAACGGACCATTCAACTGTGCACCCTGTCCCAGAACATCGCGTCACAGGACCGTCTGCTCCGGCTCGCCGAACAGATCCTCGACCATCTGTGGAAACGTCGTATCCACGACGGCGAAGGGGCGGGCCTGTGGGACAACATCCGTGCTGTCTACCCGCACGTGACGGCCCAACAGGGGCCACTGTCCTGGAGCATCACCGAGCGGGTCACCGAGTGCATGGTGGCGGCGTCCCAGCTGTACCGGCAGCCGCCGATCGGCAGCAACGACGTCACCGCGCTCGCAAGGGCCCTGCTCAGCGAGTCGACCCACCTGCTGGGCGAGGAACAGATGGAACTGGCACCACCTCCGGCGAGTCGCCAGGGAGAGGTCCTGAAGGGCGTGGAAGCCGATCTCAAGCGGGCCCGCCGACTGCTCGACGAACAACGGCCCGGCACGTCCTGCGCATTGGCGCTGGGCGTGCTGAGCCGACTCGACAGCCTGAAAAGGGCCAGGGACACCGGAATTCGGAAGGCATGAGTCGTGCTCGTCTTCGCGGCCTCCGACAAGGGAGGCACCGGCCGCTCGGTGACGAGCATCAACCTCGCCTACCGCCGCGCGCTCGACGGGGACGACGTCTGCTACCTCGACTTCGACTTCGGCTCTCCGACCGCCCCCGCCGTCTTCGACATTCCGGACGTGGCGAAGGAGGCCAAGGGGCGAGGACTGCACTCCTACCTGAACGGCATGACGGGTGAGGCACTGCGCGTCGACGTCTGGGCCCGCACCGAGCACCAGGTGCTGCGCAGCCGGCCGAGCGGTGCCGGACGACTGGTCCTGCTGCCGGGTGACCGGACGGGGGGCGAGTTCGTCACGGACGGCGCGAGCCTGCACCGCTGTGTGGATCTCGTCAACGCGCTCAGGCGCGAATTCAACCTGATCGTGGTCGATCTGAGTGCCGGCCGCAGCTACGCCATGGAGCTGGCCCTGTCGGCCACCGCGCAGACAGAGTTACGGAGCCTCAAGACCCGCTGGCTCGTCTACCACCGCTGGACCCGGCAGCACGTCATGGCCGCCGCCGACCTCGTCACCGGAGAACGGGGCATAGTGAGCGCCGGTGTGAGCCTGGGCCACGACAAGGACCAACTCCTCGGCGCCATCCGCTTCGTGCGGGCCGCCGTGCCCGATCTCGGCTCGCCACAGTGGTCCCAGGTGCCACCCGCCCAGTTCGCCTGGATGAGGCAGTGCAACAGGGAGTTGGAGGGCATCGCGGCCGGTCTGGGTATCGGCCGGAGCAGGGTGCTGGGCTCCGTGCCCCTGGAACCCGTACTCCAGTTGCAGGAACAGCTCATCACCGACGAGGACGTACTCGACAGCCGGATCGCCAACATCCAGACCTGGCAGGCCATCGGGGAACTCGCGGAAAGGCTCGCCGACGACAAGCACTGGGGGCTGTTGTGAGCGAGCCCGAAGCCGTCTTCCAGGAGACCAGCGCCCGGCCGCGTACCGAGGGCGTGCCATTCGCCCACCTCTCCCTGGAACTCGGCCACCTCTACATGGAGGACTTCGCGGAGGGCCCCGAGCGGCTTCGACGGCACTTCGCCGCCGTACGTCCCTGGGCGGACGCAGCCCGCGCCGGCGCGGTGGCACCGCAGCACGGCAGGCGACGGGTCAGCACCTGCTTTCTGATCGACGACTATTTCAGCCGCCTGGCCACGCCGGCCGAACTCGTCCCACCGCTGCTCGACGCGGCCGAACACGCCGGTCTGACGATCGACTACCTGGCCCGCGAGTCGGCCTGCGCCGGCCCGAACGAGCCTCGGCGGACCTCCCTCGCCGAATCCGTGATGGGGCGGCTGGTCGAGTCCCCGCCGCCCGGCAGCAACGGCTTCCGTCCGCCCGTCAGCCGGACCGGCTGGCTCGCCAACGGCCGACGCGCACCCGCCGAACGCACGTCCGCGGCGCTGGACGCGACCGGCGGGTGGCAACCTCCCAGCGAGACCGGAGCCCGCGGTCACTCCGTCTTCGTGGACGTCGAGTTGTGGAGCGGGTCCGTTGAGCGCCGTACCTGGTCCTGCGCCTTCCTGGCCGCCGTCTGGCAACTGGCACGGTTGGGACTCCTTCGCGACCGGGGCAGGGCCGTACTGACGCCCACCCCCTGGGCCGCGGACAGCTTTCCCGCGGACTGGGACGCCCTGCCCCCGCTGCTGCGGCTGAATCCCACCGCAGCACCCTTCACGGCGTACTACACATGCAGTGTTCTCCCGTCCCGGTTCCTGCCGGTCGAGCACGCGGTGCGCGTCATTCTGGAGCAGACCCAGGTGGACACCGGGGCGGCCGGGCACGTGGCGGGCCTCTCCGCCTCCGAGGGCATGGACCTTCCCGTGGGCGCTGTCGAGCGGTCGGCCTACGTGTTTCCGCCGGGACTGTGACGTGGCCACCCCGGAGGAGACAACCCGCCCGGTGCTCGCGTGCGGTGAGGTGCGCACCTGCCTCTTACCGAGCAGTCGGGCCCTGAGTAACAAGGAGGCCGAACTCCTGCTGCGGCTGAGGGACGACGACCACGTCCGGGTCTCCACCCGCCCCGGTCGCCATGTGCTCTCTCCCGAGATCCTCACGGGCGTGGACTGCCGTTTCCCCTTGGCCAACCGGGCGAAGGTCCGAGGCGTCGGCACGGTGGCCTCACGCGCCGCCCTCACCGAGGGAAGACTGCTCCAGGCGTCCTCCTACTTCCGCGCACCCGTCGAGGGCCCCGACAGACGACAGCCGTGGGGCTACTACCTCGCCCGCCCCGGCACTCTCCTGCCGGTCGGCCGGATTCCCGAATCCGCCTGTCTGCAAGGCTTTTTGACGGTCCGTGAGGAAGGCTGCCTCGACATCGGCTCGATCGCCGAGGCTCTCCTCGCGAGGATCTCGCGCCACACAGGGCTGCTCGACTACGACGTTCCCCTCAGGTCCGCCGCCACGAAGCTGTGGTGGACCGCCAGGCCGGCCGCGCCCGGTGAGGGAGCGTCGTTGGAGCGCTTCACGCTGGCCGAGGACGGGGTCCGCACGGTTTTGCTGCGGGTGCCGCGCGGCACCGAGATCACCGCTGTCGTCGGGCTCTGTGAGGATCTCGCCCTGCACGACTGGCTGTTGACGACGATGGTGGAGAAGCTCGACGACAACGGCTTCGGCTCGGCGGACGGCACGGCCACGCTACGGGTACTGGGCCCGCTCGTGGACCACCTGCTGCATCTGTGGATGCCGGGAGCACGGGTGGACCGGACTCTCGGCGCCGTGTGGGAGGTCATCGAGGAGGATCCCGGATTCAGCAGACAGTGGCACACGCTGGTCCAGCGCGTCCGTGACCAACTGGCCCTGCAGGCCGTCATGTCACAGCGCCAGGCACTGGCGACAGGCTGATAGTACGAGGCATTCGCGATCCCGACGGGGGGAGAAAGAGAGATGAACGCACCGACAGTGATACGACAGGACGGCCGCCCGAGGCCGGCGGAAGAGGGGACGAAGGAGGACGGTGTACGGCGCGTGGGGCTGCGCTTCCTTGTCGCCGTGTTGTCGGGCGCAGCAGCCTATGTGCTCACCAACGTGATCTCTCCTTCCGGGGACGACCTGTGGCGGGTGGTCGTGTCCGTCCTCTTCAGCGGCGCGATTCTGATCGTTCAGTTCATGTTGGGGTTCGTGCGTCAACTGGCCGATCTCAAGGGCGTGGTTGAGCAGCGCTTCATCGACATCGGCAAGGCGACCAAGCTCTTCAACGAGGTGGAGAAGCTGAGGGACGACGGTGTGCCTCGGCTGGCCGAGAGCGCCACGCGGGTCGTCTCCATCGGGCCGACGATCCTGCACGACTTCGCCCACGAGGAGATCAACCGGGTGGCGTCCCAGATGGAGGACCTCACCAACCTCAGCGCCGAGTGCCAGGGTGAGAACCACGACTGGCTCCTGTCCCTCACGAAGTGTGCCGCGCAGACCATCGACGCCATCAGCACCTCCGCCGTCGACCGGGACTTCTGGAACAGCGAGCCCGCGGGCCGCTATCTGCAGGCACAGAGCGATGCGATCGACAGGCAGCACGTCAAGGTGAGGCGACTGTTCATCGTGCGGAAGCCCGCAGACATCGTCGGCCTCGACCAACTCTGCGACGAGCAGAAGAGGAAGCACATCGATGTGCGGGTGGTCGCGCTGTCGCAGCTTCCGCTGTACATCCGGCGGGGCAAGATGGTCGACTTCGTCGTATTCGACGACTCGCTCATCTACCAGATCAACGCGGACCAGATGAGCGTGAACTCCTCGACCACGGTGTCCGCGCGCGAGAAGGACGTCCGGGAACTGATCAGGCGGTTCAACGACCTGTGGGACGCCAGCCCTGCCAACGGCTTACCCGCCGGGTTCGGCACACCCGCCGAACCGCCTGAGGGGGCCGCCACTTGACCGCGGGCGGAGAGCCCGGAACAGCACCGAGTCCGGTAGCAGCGGGAGGCGTACGCGTACCTCCCGTCCTGCTGAAGACACTTGTCACCGCCGTCGTGGCCGCCGGCGCATATGTGATCACCAACCTGATCGACCAGTCGCAGAACGAGCTGTGGCAGCTCGTGGTCTCCATCGTCATCGGCGGCGCCGCGCTCATCGTCCAGTACATGATCGACTTCGAGCGGCGGCTGGCATCGGTGGAGAGCGCGCTGGTGACGCATCACCGCGATATGAAGAACCTGGTCAGCGAGAAGTTCATGCAGGTCGGCGAAGTGACCGGAATCTTCGGGAAGTTGGACCGGGCGGGACTGGACACCGAGGACGTGAAGCTGCTCCTGCAGAGCGCCACGGAGGTGCAGTCGCAAGGCCCGGACATCGTGAAGGCCTTCGCTCGCGCGGAGTTGGCCAAGCTCGCGTCGACCATGGTCAACCTCACCGGGGGGACCAGTGAATGGCCTGGGGAGAACAATGACTGGCTCTTCGGACTCACCGGCTGCGCCGAGCGAAGTGTCGACGCGATCAGCAGCTCCGTCGACCTGACCTTCTGGGCGACCGAACCCGCGCGCCGTTATCTGGACGCGCAGAGCGAGGCGATTGGGCGGGGTGTGATCGTGCGGCGCGTGTTCATCGTCGAGACCGCCGCCGACGTCAACAGTGACCTGGAGGAGATCTGCCGGAGCCAAGGGCGACGGCGCATAGAGACGAGGGTCGTGGTCAGATCCGAACTGTCCCATGACCTCAAGGGCGGCCCCATCAACGACTGTGTCATCTTCGACGGCCAACTCTGTTTCGAGTTGACCGCCGACCGTACGCAGGGCAACCCCACCACCACACTGAACGCGCGGCTACCACGCCTCACTGAGCGGAGGAAACGCTTCAACGAACTCTGGGACGCGGGCCGAGACGCTGGATCGAGGTCCCTCTGACTCGGATACCGCGAGGCCAACGAGGGCGGCGCCCATGTCGACCCAGGTCGTACACCCCCGGACCGATGCCCGCACCCACCCCCCGCTCCTACGATCCCGGTATGCCCACCACCCCACCGCTGCCCCTGCTCAAGCGCGTACCGCCGGGCGCCTGGGCGGGGGTGCCCTGGATCTACGGCACGCTGTTCGCGGTCCGCGCCTTCTTCCACCTCCCCTTCATGCCGACGTTTGCCTACCCGCCCACGCCGGCCGGCTGGGTGCTCATCGCGTCGGGCAGTGCCCTCGCCCTGGCCGGGTGCGTGCTGCTGCGTCGGCGCCCGCTGTCCGGGAACGGGCTGCTGGTGGTGGGGACGTACGCCGTGACGCTGGGGCTGAACGCGCTGACGATCGGGCTGGTCCACTACGCGGCGATCGACATCGCCGTGGGCTGGATCGCCGCGAGCTCCGAGCGCCGCCGGAGCCTCACCGCCCTCGCCCTCGCGATCGCCGTCCTGCCCGTCTACGAACTCACCCGGACCGGCCTCGGCCGCCCCCTTGTCGCTCTCTACGACACCGGCCGGGGCGACTGGCAGAGCTGGTCGGCGCTCGCTCTCTCGGCCGTCGTCGCCTGGCTGATCGGCAACTCCGTGCGGCAGGGCCGTGCGTACGCCGAGCGGCTCACCGCGCAGACCGCGACGCAGGCCGTCACCGTCGAACGGCTGCGTATCGCACGGGAGATGCACGACACCGTGGCGCACAGCATCGGCATCATCGCCCTCCAGGCCGGCGCGGCGGCCCGGGTCACCACGACCCAGCCGGAGGCCGCGCGGGAGGCGATGCGGGCGGTGGAGCACGAGGGCCGGGAGACACTGGCCGGGCTGCGCCGCATGCTCGTCGCGCTGCGGGTGGCCGACGAGGCTCCCGTCCTGCCCGCAGGCCTCGGTGACGTCGACCGGCTCGCCGCCACGACCACGGCGGCCGGCGTACGGGTCGACGTGCGGCGGCGCGGTGAGCCGCGTCAACTCCCGCCCGACGTCGACCTGTCGGCGTTCCGCATCATCCAGGAGTCCGTCACCAACGTCGTACGGCACGCGGGGACGAGCGCGTGCCGGGTCACCCTCGACTACGGCGACGACGCACTCGCCCTGGAGGTCACGGACGACGGGCGTGGCCACGGCACGGCCACCGACACCGGGTTCGGGCTGGCGGGCATGCGGGAGCGAGTGGCCCTGCTACAAGGGGAGTTCACGGCGGCACCGCGCCCCGAGGGCGGTTTCCGGGTCGCGGCCCGGCTGCCGGTGCCGGTGCCGACGGCGGTGGCCCGATGAGCGGGCCCGTCCGTGTGCTCCTCGCCGACGACCAGCAACTCATCCGTACGGCACTGCGGATGGTGATGGCCGACCTCGACGACGTGGAGGTCGTCGGCGAGGCGAGCGACGGGGCGGAGGCGGTGCGGCTGACGGCTCAACTCGCCCCGGACGTCGTGGTGATGGACATCCGCATGCCCGGGACGGACGGGATCGAGGCCACACGCAGGATCACGGAGAGTTCGGCGCCGGCCCGGGTCGTCGTCCTCACCACCTTCGACGACGACGATCACGTCTACGGCGCCTTGCGCGCCGGCGCGTCCGGGTTCCTGGTCAAGGACATGGCCCTGGACGACATCATCGGCGCGGTACGGGTGGTGGCCGCCGGAGACGCCCTGATCGCCCCGAGCGTGACCCGGCGCCTGATCCGCGACTTCGCCTCGTCCCGCCCCGAACTGGCCCGCACGCGCCGGGAGTTGACACGGGTCACGGAGCGGGAACGCGAAGTGCTGACGCTGGTCGGCTCGGGGCTGTCCAACACGGAGATCGCGGCCGAGCTGTGCATCAGCGTGGCCACGGCGAAGACCTACCTGACCCGCCTCTTCACCAAGCTGGACGCGAGGGACCGGGTCCAGCTGGTGATCCTGGCCTATGAGGCGGGGCTGGTCTCGGTGGGCCCGGGCCAGGCGTCACCCCGGGCGGCGGGGCCGCGGTGACGGTGATATCGCCGCGCCCCGAAACCCTTCGCGCGTGCTCGTCCCGTCCGGTACGGTCGCGAGGTTGTTTTCACAGCTGGGAGGCCGTTGTGGCGTGTCGTATCGGTGAGCTCGTGCTTGGTTGCCGCGATCCCGAGGTGTTGGCGCAGTTCTGGTGCGAGGTCCTGGGGTTCGTCGTGCTCGAACGCGAGGCCGGGCAGTGGGTGGAGATCGGGACGCCCGAGGGGTTCGGCGGTCCGCATCCGACGCTCTTCTTCAGCCGCAGGGACGAGCCGGAGCCGGGGAAGTCCCGGCTGCACATCGACGTCAACCCCACCGACCGCGATCAGGAGGCCGAACTCGAACGCCTGCTGAAGCTCGGTGCGCGTCGGGCCGACATCGGTCAGACGGGGGACGAGCAGTGGCATGTCCTGGCCGACCCCGAAGGCAATGAGTTCTGTCTGCTCAAGGCTCGCATCAACCCGCTCTGACCTCTGATACGGGTACATGGCCGGTGCGCGGGGACGCTCGGTGCCAGGGGTGGGGCGTGGAAGTGTGACACTCGGCGCGGAATTGTCACACTTCCGCGGGGAGGGTCCCCTCTGGGGGGGGGGTGGACGTTGTGGACGATCAGTGACGAGCGGCGGCGAGTGAGCCGATGAACTCCGTCCAGGCATCGGCTCCGACCACGATCACCGGCCCACCAACAGACACCTTGCTGTCGCGGACGGGGATGACACCGGGGACTCCGTCGGCGATCTCGACACAGTTCCCGCCGTTGCCGTCGCTGTACGTGCTCTTGCGCCAGCGGGCGGCGCCGAGGAAGTCGTAGGCGATCTCGACGCAGGTACCGCCGTTGCCGTCGCTGTAGGTGCTCTTGCGCCAACTGGCCTTGCTCAGGTCGTACTTGCGCATCGTCTGTGGTCCTCCGCCGCCGATTCGATCAGGGCCAGGGACGCCTCCGGCGACAGCGCGGCGGCCCTGAGCAGATCGTATGCCGCGTACGCGCGCTTCACCACAGCCGGATCGTCCAGCAGGTTCCCCGAATACACGGCCTCTGTATAGGCGGTTGGCGGGGCGTCGTCGAACTCCATGAGCGTCAGCGTTCCGTTCATGACGGCGAAGGCCCCCGCCGCACACGGCAGCACCTGCATTAGCACAGTCCGCTCGCGTACGAGCGTCGCGATGTGATCCAGCTGCCGGGCCATGCACTCAGGGCCGCCGACCGGAATCCGCACCACGTTCTCATGCAGGATCACCCAGTACACGGACCTTGTTGCGTCCTTGAGGATCCGCGCCCGGTCCATCCGGCCGGACACTTTCTCCTCGATGTACTCCTCCGTCGCGAGCGGGTTCGTCGCGAGGGTGACCGCTCGGGCGTACTCGGCGGTCTGGAGCAGCCCCGGAACCACCGTCGGCGCGAAGTCACAGATCTTCGTCGCCAGCGCCTCCAACTCCGCAGCCTTGGCGAAGTAATCCGCGTACCGCCTGTCGTTGATCAGGCCCAGGCAGAGCCGTTCGAAAATACCGTCGGTCTTCAGAATCTCGTCAAACCGGATGGCCAGCTCCATCTGCGGTTTCCGAATTGCCTGTTCGAATTGGCCGATGTAAGTGCCGGAGACAAAGACAAGCGCCCCCAGCTGCGCCTGCGAGAGCCCCATATCCTCCCGGCGTCGTCTCAGCTCGGTTCCGAAAAACTCCCAAGCCGCCAGCCGTGAACCGTTGGCCATAGCCAACCCCCTTGGTCTGCACCGCAGTTGTTGTCGACAGACTCCTGCCGAGTGTAGGGGGAGGAGGGGCACCCTTGAGATGCGAAGCGTGAAAGTCGAAAAGGGAGGGGAACCAGGTGTGGGCACACTGCTGGGAGGCGAAGGACACCTTGATGGAATTCCGGATTCGGGTGCGAGGAGAGCGATGAAGCCGCCTGTCGGATCGGTCGCCGTGGACACCCGTAACGGGAGAGTGGGCATCGTCATGGGGCACGAGGGCCCTTATGTTCAGCTCCGCCCGTACGGCGGCGGGCGTGAGTGGGACGTCGAGCCGGGCGCCGTACGCGACGCGACCCCGGCCGAGCGGCTGAGCGCGGCGACCGCGTACGCGAACGCCCGCAGTCGCGGTGAGGTGCCTTGAAGCGTCGTGGCGCCACAGGGCCGTAGGGGACAATGGGCGGCATGAGCCTGTTCCGCGACGACGGCATCGTGCTGCGCACCCAGAAGCTGGGTGAGGCGGACCGGATCATCACGCTGCTCACCCGGGGTCACGGGCGAGTGCGGGCCGTGGCGCGCGGGGTGCGGCGGACCAAGTCGAAGTTCGGCGCCCGGCTGGAACCCTTCTCCCATGTAGACGTGCAGTTCTTCGCGCGGGGCAGCGAACTCATCGGCCGCGGGCTGCCGTTGTGCACCCAGAGCGAGACCATCGCTCCGTACGGTGGCGGGATCGTCGCCGACTACGCGCGGTACACCGCCGGTACGGCGATGCTGGAGACGGCCGAGCGGTTCACCGATCACGAGGGCGAGCCCGCCGTGCAGCAGTATCTGCTGCTCGTGGGCGGGCTGCGGACGCTGGCCGGCGGGGAGCATGCTCCGCATCTCATCCTCGACGCGTTCCTGCTCCGTTCGCTCGCCGTCAACGGCTATGCGCCAAGCTTCGGTGACTGCGCGAAGTGCGGGATGCCGGGACCGAACCGGTTCTTCTCCGTGGCGTCGGGCGGGGTCGTCTGCGCCGACTGCCGGGTGGCCGGGAGCGTCGTACCCTCACCGCAGGCCCTGGAACTCCTCGGCGCGCTGCTTACGGGAGACTGGGCGACGGCGGACGCGTGCGAGGCGCGGCATGTGCGGGAGGGCAGCGGGCTGGTGTCCGCCTATCTGCACTGGCATCTGGAACGTGGACTTCGTTCGCTGCGGTACGTAGAGAAGTCGTAGCAGGTCGTAGAGAAGCAGTCGGAAAGAGGAGACGAGAAGCACATGGCCGTACGCGGGATCCTGGGGCGCCAGCGGCGCGAGTACAAGGCGCCGGAGCCGCACCCGTCCGGGGCCACCGCGCCGAAGCTGCCCGGTGAGCTGATCCCGAAGCACGTGGCGATCGTCATGGACGGGAACGGGCGGTGGGCGAAGCAGCGCGGGCTGCCGCGCACCGAGGGCCACAAGGTCGGCGCCGAGCGGGTGTTGGACGTGCTTCAGGGCGGCGTCGAGATGGGTGTCGGCGCGATCTCGCTGTACGCCTTCTCCACCGAGAACTGGAAGCGGTCGCCCGACGAGGTGCGCTTCCTCATGAACTTCAACCGCGACTTCATCCGCAAGTCCCGCGACACCCTCGACGAACTCGGTATCCGGGTGCGGTGGGTGGGCCGTATGCCCAAGCTGTGGCGGTCGGTCGCCAAGGAGCTCCAGATCGCGCAGGAGCAGACCAAGGACAACGACGCGCTCACGCTGTACTTCTGCATGAACTACGGCGGGCGGGCCGAAATCGCCGACGCGGCAAGGGCGTTGGCCGAGGACGTGCAGGCGGGCCGGCTCGACCCGGCCAAGGTCGACGAGAAGACTCTCGCCAAGTACATGTACTACCCGGACATGCCCGAGGTCGACCTCTTCCTGCGCCCCAGCGGCGAACAGCGCACCTCCAACTACCTGATCTGGCAGAGCGCCTACGCCGAGATGGTCTTCCAGGACGTCCTCTGGCCGGACTTCGACCGCCGTGACCTGTGGCGCGCCTGCGTCGAATTCGCCCAGCGGGACCGGCGGTTCGGCGGCGCGGTGCCGAACGAGAAGCTGCTCGCGATGGAGCAGGCGATGCGGGGAAACGAGTAACACCCCTGTCGGACTCCGGGGTTACTATCACGGCTCGTCACCGCAGGAACGGGGAGGGGCCGTGATGGAGCAGGCAGAGCAGGCACAGAGCGTCGAGCAACGCGCGAGCGAAGTGGTGCTGGAGTACCAACTCCGGCTGGAGGACATGACCGAGGCCGTCCGGCTGCTGTTCCGCAGGCGCGGCCGGGCCGGGTTCATCCACCACCCCGTCTTCCACGCGGCCGTCATGGTGCTGGGCGCGCTCGTGCTGACCGCGGGCCTGGCGGGCGGCGACGGCATCGGCTTCGCCTTCGGCATCGCGCTCATCGCCTGGCCGCTGCTGATGCTCGGGGTGCCCGGCATGACCGCCCGCCAACTGCTGCGGGCCAACGAGCACCACGGCGTGATGCGGGTGACCGTCGCCGAGGAGGGTGTGCGCACGGTCAGCGCACACATGGACGCACGTATGTCCTGGGCCAACTACGGCAGTTACGCCGAGACCGACCACTGCTTCGTGCTACGCAGCCCGGACCGAATCGGAGCCTGCGCGATGGTCATCGTCAAGCAGGGAGCGCCCACGCCGCAGGATGTGGACCGGCTACGCACCCTGCTGAACACCAAGCTCCCTCGCGTCTGAACAAGCGGTCCCGACAGCGCCGCCAAGGGGCGAGGGGCTGTATTTAAGCGAGCGGTCCCGGCAACCCCCTAGGGGCGCGGGGAACTGCGCGACCAGCCCCCACCGGGCCCGCAGATATCCCGCTCAACCCGCGGAGCACTCCGCACAAGTGCCGAAGATCTCGACCGTGTGCGCCACATTCACATACCCGTGCTCCGCCGCGATCGCCTCCGCCCACTTCTCCACAGCGGGCCCTTCCACCTCAACCGCCTTGCCGCAAACCCGGCACACCAGGTGGTGATGGTGATCGCCCGTGGAGCAGCGGCGATACACGGACTCGCCCTCGTCCGTGCGCAGGACGTCGACCTCACCCGCGTCGGCGAGGTTCTGGAGGGTGCGGTAGACCGTGGTCAGGCCCACCGAGTCACCCTTGTGCTTGAGCATGTCGTGGAGATCCTGGGCACTGCGGAACTCGTCGACCTCGTTGAGCGCCGCCGACACGGCGGCACGCTGGCGGGTGGAGCGTCCCTTTACGGGCGGACCGGCCGTCGTCACCGTTGCCTCCTCACGTCTGCACTGTGCCGAGCCATTGTGCCAGCCCGGGCTGTGCATGGTCAGACACCGACCTCGTCGGAGGCCCCCCGGGTGGCTGGAATCGCGCACTCCACCGGGTCCCCGGCCGGTCGCGCGGCGGCCGCGTTCCGGGCCCGGCGCCTCGCCAGCGGGGTCGCCAGCGCCGTCAGGACGATGAACGCGGCGATCGTCAGGAGCACGATCGTCGCGCCGGGCGGGACGTTCTGGTAGTACGAGGTGACGGTGCCGCTGACCGTCACGGTCACGCCGATCGCGCCCGCGATGGCGAGGGTCGCGGCGAAACTGCGGGTGAGCTGCTGCGCGGCGGCGACCGGCACCACCATCAGCGCGGACACCAGGATCAGGCCCACGACCCGCATCGCGACGGTGACCGTGACGGCCGCGGTGACCGCCGTCAGCAGGTTCAGGGCACGCACGGGCAGGCCGGTGACCCGCGCGAACTCCTCGTCGTGGTTCACGGCGAACAGCTGCCGCCGCAGCCCCAGCGTGACCACGATCACGAAGCCGGCGAGGATGCCGATCGCCGTCACGTCGGACTGCGAGACCGTCGAGAGCGAGCCGAAGAGGTACGAGCTCAGGTTGGCGTTCGAGCCGCCCGGCGCGAGGTTGACGAACATCACGCCGCCCGCCATGCCGCCGTAGAAGAGCATCGCGAGGGCGATGTCGCCGCGGGTCTTGCCGTACCAGCGGATCAGTTCCATCAGGACCGAGCCGAGGGCGGAGACGGCGGTGGCCATCCAGACCGGGGAGGCGTTGAGGAGGAAGCCGAGGCCCACGCCGGTCATCGCGACGTGGCCGATGCCGTCGCCCATGAGGGGCTGGCGGCGCTGGACCAGGTAGATGCCGATCGCGGGGGCGGTGATGCCGACGAGGACGGCCGCGATGAGCGCCCGTTCCATGAAGGGGTAGTTGAGGATGTCCATCAGCTCAGCAGTCCCGTGCGGATCGGTTCGGCGTCCGCCGAGTGCGGGTGTACGTGGTCGTGGCCGGGCAGGGCATGCTGGCCGAGCGCGCGCGGGGGCGGGCCGTCGTGCTGGACGCAGCCGTCGCGCAGGACGACCGCGCGGTCGATCAGCGGTTCCAGCGGGCCGAGTTCGTGCAGGACGAGCAACACCGTTGCGCCTTCGGCGACTTGACGGGTCAGGGTGTCCGCAAGGACCTGCTGGCTGGCCAGGTCCACGCCCGCCATCGGCTCGTCCATGATGAGGAGTTCGGGTTCCGCGGCGAGCGCGCGGGCGATCAGCACACGCTGGTGCTGGCCGCCGGAGAGCGCGTCGACGGAGTCCTTGGCGCGGTCCGCCATCCCGACCAGCTCCAGGGCGTGCCGTACGGCCTCGTGGTCCGCCTTGCGCAGCAGGCCGAAGCGGGCGCGGGAGAGCCGGCCGGACGCGACGATCTCGGTGACGGTGGCGGGCACCCCGCCCCCGGCCGTCGTGCGCTGCGGTACGTAACCCACGCGCCGCCAGTCGCGGAAGGCGCGGCGCGGGGTGCCGAACAGCTCGATCTCGCCCCCGCTCAGCGGGACTTGGCCGATGATCGTGCGGATCGCGGTCGACTTGCCGGAGCCGTTGGCGCCGAGCAGCGCGACCACCTCACCGCGCCGCACGGTGAGGTCGATGCCGCGCAGGACGGGGCGCGAGCCCAGCTCGGCGCGGACTCCGCGCAGCGATATGACGGGCTCGGCCACTGTGTCCTCCGTACTGCTGTAGATCACTTGTAGATCACTTGGTTCCCAGGGCCGTCTGCAACGCCTTGAGGTTGGCCTGCTGGACCGAGAAGTAGTCCTTGCCGCGGGACTTCTTGGTGATGCCCTCGATCGGGTCGAGGACGTCCGTCTTCAGGTTGGCGTCGGCGGCGATGGTCTTCGCGGTCTTGTCGCTGACGAGCGTCTCGTAGAACACGGTGGTGACGCCGTCGGCCTTGGCCATCTTCTCAAGGTCCTTGACGCGCTTGGCACTTGGCTCCGACTCGGGGTCGAGGCCGTTGATGGCCTCCTCGGTGAGGCCGTAGCGCTCGGCGAGGTAGCCGAAGGCGGCGTGTGTGGTGATGAACACCTTGGTCTTGGTGTTCGCGAGGCCGGTCTTGAACTCGGTGTTGAGCGCGTCCAGCTTCTTGACCAGGGCCGCGGTGTTGGTCCTGTAGTCGGCCGCGTTCTTCGGGTCGGCCTTCTCGAAGGCCTTGCCGACGCCCTCGGCGACCTGGGCGTAGCGCACCGGGTCGAGCCAGATGTGGGGGTCGAGGCCGGCCAGTTCCTCGTTCTTCGAGGTGTCGTGCGTGGCCGCGTGGCCGCCGACCTCGTTGCCGTGCTTCTCCTCCGTGGTCAGGGAGGCCGCGTCGATCTTCGTCTTGACCTCGGACTGGCTCACCGCGTCGTCGACGGCCGGCTGGAGGTTCTTGAGGTAGAGCACCGCGTCGGATTCCCCGAGCGCGGCGGTCTGCTGCGCGCTGATCTCCAGGTCGTGCGGTTCCTGGCCGGGCTTCGTCAGGCTGGTGACGTGGACGTGGCTGCCGCCGATCTGCTCGGCGAGGTACTGGAGTGGGTAGAACGCCGCGACGACGTCGAACTTGTCCGTGTTGGCCGCGGACGCGGTGTCGGAGCAGGCGGAGAGGGTCCCGAGACCCAGGGCGGTGGCCGCGGCTATCGCGATCGCGGGTATTCCGGAGATGCGGCGTCGTCGTACGTTCATGACAGTCATTTTCAACTGACATGGAAACCGTTGTCAACAAGCGCCGGGTGAGGAACCGATTTGATACGGGGGTAGGGCGCGCCGGTAACCTAAGTCATTCGCCCGCCCGTCTCCCGACCACCACCCCTCATCGAGGCGCTTCGCGCCGCCCCTCCTTACCGTCCATTCGTCATGAAGAGAGCATCGTGGCCGCCGACAAGATCGACACCATCGTCAGCCTGAGCAAGCGCCGTGGCTTCGTATTCCCCAGTAGTGAGATCTACGGCGGCCAGCGCGCCGCTTGGGACTACGGGCCCTTGGGTGTCGAGCTCAAGGAGAACCTGAAGCGCCAGTGGTGGCGCTACATGGTGACGTCGCGCGAGGACGTGGTCGGTATCGACTCGTCCGTGATCCTGGCCCCCGATGTCTGGGTCGCCTCCGGCCATGTCGCCACTTTCTCGGACCCGCTGACCGAGTGCACCTCGTGCCACAAGCGGTTCCGCGCGGACCACCTGGAGGAGGCGTACGAGGCCAAGCACGGCCGCGCCCCCGAGAAGGGCCTCGCCGACATCAACTGCCCCAACTGCGGCAACAAGGGCCAGTTCACCGAGCCCAAGGAGTTCTCCGGCCTGCTCTCCACCCACCTGGGCCCGACGCAGGACACCGGCTCCGTCGCCTATCTGCGCCCCGAGACCGCCCAGGGCATCTTCACCAACTTCGCCCAGGTGCAGACCGCTTCGCGCAAGAAGCCGCCGTTCGGCATCGCGCAGATGGGCAAGTCCTTCCGCAACGAGATCACGCCCGGCAACTTCATCTTCCGGACCCGCGAGTTCGAGCAGATGGAGATGGAGTTCTTCGTCAAGCCGGGCGAGGACGAGACGTGGCAGGAGTACTGGATGGAGCAGCGCTGGAACTGGTACACCGGCCTGGGCCTGCGCGAGGAGAACATGCGGTGGTACGACCACCCCAAGGAGAAGCTCTCCCACTACTCCAAGCGCACAGCTGACATCGAGTACCGCTTCCAGTTCGGCGGCAACGAGTGGGGCGAGCTGGAAGGCGTCGCCAACCGCACCGACTTCGACCTGAACGCCCACTCCAAGGCCTCCGGCCAGGACCTCTCCTTCTTCGACCAGGAGGCCCAGGAGCGCTGGACGCCGTACGTCATCGAGCCCGCCGCCGGTGTCGGCCGCGCGATGCTGGCGTTCCTGCTCGACGCCTACGTCGAGGACGAAGCGCCCAACGCCAAGGGCAAGTTGGAGAAGCGCACGGTGCTGCGCCTGGACCACCGCCTGGCCCCGGTGAAGGTCGCGGTGCTTCCGCTGTCCCGCAACCCCGAGCTGTCCCCGAAGGCCAAGGGCCTTGCCGCCGCGCTCCGTCAGAACTGGAACATCGAGTTCGACGACGCGGGTGCGATCGGCCGTCGTTACCGCCGCCAGGACGAGATCGGTACGCCGTACTGCGTGACGGTCGACTTCGACACGCTCGAGGACAACGCGGTGACGGTGCGCGAGCGCGACTCCATGAAGCAGGAGCGGGTCTCGCTGGACCAGATCGAGGGCTACCTGGCTGGTCGTCTCGTCGGCGCCTAGGCCTGCGGGGGTGCTGTCCCTGGGGGCTGCGC
>NZ_BARF01000120.1 GCF_000367365.1 Streptomyces prunicolor NBRC 13075
CCGACGGGCGGTACAGGTCGACATCGCGGCCCACGGGCACAACCTTCGAGAGAACTGACAGGACGGTACTGAGTACCCTACATTAGGGGCACTGAGTGCCACAATCAAGAAGGTTTTCGGCGCCGAGTGTCACCAAGCAGGGAACTCAGTTCCCTATGCTCGCCTCCGGCCACGTCGCGACTCCACCAGCAGCTCGATCGCCTCCCCCGCCAGGGCGACGTCGGCGTCCAGCCGGGCGCGGTCACGGTATCCGTGCCATTGCAGACAGAGGCCATCAAGATGCGACGCCACAATCCGGGCCAGCGGCTCCACGAGCTCTGGGTCGTCGTCGTCCGCGAGATGCTTCCGGAGCACATCGGCGAAGCGGTCGATGAACAGGTCGTAGGCCCGGCTGGCCAGTCCCGGATGCACGTCCTCCTGCCGCAGCGCCCACATGTACAGATCGAACTGCGCACGGGCGTAATCGTCGTTCTCCATGTACCAGCTCATCGTGGTGTCCAGGAGGGACGCGGCGGTTTTCCCCAGCCCGGAGCCACCCTTGCTCGCACTGATCCGTTCGAGCAACTGATCCGAAGCATGTTCAAAAACGGCGAAGAACAGCTGCTCCTTGGTATGAAAAACGTAGTGCAGCGTAGCCAGCGGCGCCTGGGCCGCCTCCGCGATACGACGGGTTGTCGCCCCCCTCGTCCCACGCTCGCCAATGACACGCACCGTCGCCTCGATGAAGTCCTGTCGGCGCTGATCCATCGGAACGCGAGCCATTCGAGAACCTCCCTGATCCTTTGTCTGAGTCATATGAACAAGTCACTTCGCAGTCTAGACGTCCACCGGCGGCGGCGAGCAGGCCTCTGGTCCGGATCCAGACGGACCCCTCTCCGCCGGCAAAGAACCTGATCATTTGATCAAGTCACTTGACCTGGGCATGTGTGCTGAATACCGTGGCCGAGCCACCGCCAACTCTTGTCGCTGCTGCCAGGAGGACCTTTCATGAACGCCGTCTCCCACACCCCGTTGACTCCACTGTCCTTCCTCGAGAGAACCGCCCGCGTATGGCCCGACAAGCCGGGAGTGATCTACGGGAAAAGGAGCCTGAGCTACGGCGAGGTCGCTGCCCGGGCGACCCGCGTGGCCCACGCGCTTCGAGCGAGCGGTGTCCAGGCCGGCGACCGGGTCGCCTATCTCATGCCGAACCTGCCCGAGATGCTCGTCGCGCACTTCGCGGTACCGCTCGCCCAGGCCGTGCTCGTCGCCGTCAACACCAGGCTCTCCGCCGAGGAGATCGCCTACATTCTGGATCACTCCGGCGCGAAGGTTCTGGTCACCGATGCGGCCTTCCTCCCCACCGTCGCAGCCGCCGTCCAGGACGTCACGACGGTCACCGAAGTCATCGTGTTCGAGGACACCGAGGCGGGCGGGAGCGTGGATCCCGCGGCAGCCGCGGCGATCGGATCGCGGCTGGTGAGCTACGCCGACTTCACGGCCCGTGGTTCGGACGAGCAGCTGAACTGGTCGGTCGAGGAGGAGCTCACGCCGATCTCCATCAACTACACCTCGGGGACGACAGGTCGCCCGAAGGGCGTTGTGTACACCCACCGAGGCGCCTACCTGAACTCGTTCGGGGAGATCGTCCACTCCTCTCACCATCAGGACAGCGTCTATCTGTGGACCCTGCCGATGTTCCACTGCAACGGCTGGTGCACGCCGTGGGCGGTGACCGGCATCGGCGGGACGCACGTATGTCTGCGCGAGGTGCGCGGCGAAGCGATCTGGCAGCAGATCCGTGAGCACCGGGTCACCCACCTCAACGGGGCACCGACCGTGGTCACCACGATCCTGAACGCGGCGCAGGCCGGCCCCCTCGACCACCCGCTGGTGATCACCACCGCGGGTGCGCCGCCGAGCCCCACGACGATCCTGCAGATGGAACGCATGGGCTTCGGGATCGTGCACGTCTACGGCCTGACCGAGACCTACGGCCCGTACTCCGTCTCCCAGGCCCAACCGCACTGGTCCGCCCTCCCATCCGACGAAAGGGCAGTGGTCCAGGCCCGTCAGGGCGTCGGCATGATCCAGACCGAGGGCCTGCGCGTGGTGGACGAGGACATGGTCGACGTACCGGCCGACGGCAGTTCCATGGGCGAGATCGTGATGCGGGGCAACAACGTGACGGCGGGCTACTACCGCGACCCGGAGGGCACCGCCAAGGCCTTCGCCGGCGGATGGTTCCACAGCGGCGACCTCGGCGTCATGCACCCCGACGGTTATGTGGAGCTGCGTGACCGTGCCAAGGACGTGGTGATCTCCGGCGGCGAGAACATCTCCACCATCGAGGTGGAGCAGGCACTGATGAGCCATGAGGCGGTCCTCGAAGTCGCCGTGGTCGGGGTGCCGGACGAGAAATGGGGAGAGCGGCCGAAGGCCTTCGTCGTCCTCAAAGCGGGGAAGCAGGCCACCGAGGCGGAGCTGATCGAGCACGTCCGGACCAAGATCGCCCGATACAAGGCGCCCCGGAACATCGACCTCGTGGCCGAACTGCCGAAGACCTCGACCGGGAAGATCCAGAAGTTCGCCCTGCGCGAGCCGGAGTGGGCCGGCCGCACTCATCGCGTGCACGGCTGATCCGGGGCAGGAGCCCGAACGTCCCTGTTCCGCCCAGCAGTTCGGCCGCCAAGAACGTGGACGGGGGCTTGTCCGCTCGACCCTCATCGAGCGGACAAGCCCCCGGGCATTCCGCCATGGGCCATCGGTTACTCGTATGTCACCGCGGTCCGGGCAGAGGACGGGTCGTCCTCCAGCACGTGGTGCGGGTCGGTCATCACACCGTCGACCTCGATCCAGCCCATGAACGGCGGACTCGCCTCGTAGCCGAGGAGGCGCTGGACACGGTCCGGCAACTGCTTGACGACGTCGAGGGGCACGGAGAGGTACTGGTTCTCCTCCTGCCGGAGGTGGGCCAGGTCGAGGGTCAGGGTCAGCCCGGTCCGGGAGATGTCGGTGTTGTTGGTTCCGCCGGCGTGGTAGGTCGCCCCCCAGCCAGATCAGCGCGGATCCCGCCGTCATCCCGGTCGGGACCGTCTCCTCCTGGCGGGGACCGCGCTCGTCGTCCCACAGGTGACTGCCGGGGATCACCAGTGTCCCGCCGATGTCGGCGGTGAAGTCGGTGACGGCCAGCATGATCTGCACCCGGGCCTGGCGACCGCCCTCCGGGTGGCGCCACTGCCAGACCGCGTCGTCCCGGTGCAGCGGCTGGGAGCCCTCGCCGGGGTGGATGCCGATGAGCTGCGTCACGCCGATCTGGATGTTCGGAACCAGCTCCGCGCGCTCATCGCCGAACCACACCGGGGTCGGGAGCTGGAGGTAGCGCTCCGCGGCACCGTAGAACAGCGGGGGGGGTGATGAGGTCGGTCATGCGAGGACTTTGCTTGAACAGGGCGCCGAGTCGACGCGTCTTGGCTCCGGCGAACTCGTCCTGACCTCAGCCGACCCGCTCCAGCTCCGGCAGGAGGTCGGCCTTGATCGCGTCGAAGAGCTCGCTGTCGATGAAATCCTTCACGATCACGCCGCCGTCGCGCGCGATCACGTCGCAGACGTCATCCACGGACGCGGTCGGTTCGAGTGTGGTCAGACCCATGGTGTTGCCCTCACAAGTTCAACGATGGTGTTCGCCGTCGCCCGGCGGGTGGATCGAGGCGAGAGAGTCAGCCGGCCCGGTGCCGCGACCGGCGGATCACACGGCCGACAGGATGTGGTTCAAGGCCGCGCCGCGCTCTCGTCCTCACTCGCCGCAAGGCCCCGTTGCCGCAGTGCCGTCCGCACCCGTTCGCCGATCTGCTCGGCCGAGCCGACGGCCTGGATCGTCAGCAGCCTGTCCGCGTAGTGGGCGAGGAGCGGAGCGGTCTGACTGCGGTAGATCTGTTGCCGGTGCCGGATGACCTGCTCGGTGTCGTCCGCACGGCCACGGCCCAACAGCCTTCCCACTACGACGTCTTCGGGAGCGGTGAACTCCAGGACGGCGTCGATCCCGCCGTCCGCGCCGGGGAGCATCGACCCAAGTGCCTCCGCCTGTCGCACAGTTCGCGGGAAGCCGTCGAGGAGGAAACCCCGCCGCGTGTCCGGTTCCACCAGCCGTCGGCGGATCATCTCGCCCGTGATGTGGTCGGGGACCAGCTCACCCGTGTCGAGATACCGCTGGGCATCCTGCCCCAGAGCTGTCCGACGGCTGACGTGATCACGGAACAGATCACCGGTTGAGATGTGCGGGACGCCTAGATCGTCGCGGAGGATGGCTGCCTGGGTGCCCTTGCCTGCGCCAGGAGGGCCGATGAGCACAAGTCGCATCTGGGTAGGGATACCTTCCGATCGAGCCGCATCCATGACATGCCGGTACGGCGTCACTCCGTCACTCATGACCAGCCGAGCAGGTTCCGTCAACAGGCCCGGCCGGTAAGCGTCTAAGCGGTCCCGCTAGCCGTCGCTCCCTGCCCCGACCGATAGTCACGGGGCTTGAACCGCTTCGTCTGCCACCAGTAGGAGACAGTCGTACCCGGCCACAGCGTGTCGATGCGGCCGTCCGCCGACTGGTACCAACTGCGGCAACCGCCGGACACCCAGACGGTCTTCTTCATCAGCCGCTGAGTCCTCCAGTAGGCGCTCGCCTGTACCTCCGGGCGGAGTTCGAGAGCCCGTATCCCCTTCACGCGCGCGTGCTTGATGGCGCCGACTATGTAGCGGGTCTGCGCCTCGATCATGAACACCATCGAGTTGTGCCCGAGTGCGGTGTTCGGGCCCAGCATCATGAAGAAGTTCGGGAACGCCGAGGCCGAGATGCCCAGCTTCGTGGCGGCTCCGTCCCTCCAGGCGTCCGATATCTCGACACCGTCCCGCCCGAACACCTTCATCGGGGCGAGGAAGTCGGTAGCGGCGAACCCGGTGCCGAAGACGATGGTGTCGACCCGGCGCGGCGAGCCGTCCGCTGCGACGACCGCGTCCGCCGTGATCTCGCGCAGGCCCGTCGTGATCAGTTCGACGTTGCTCCGCTGAAGCGCGGGGAACCAGTCGTCGGACACCAGGCGGCGCTTGCACCCGGGGGCGTAGTCGGGGGTCAGTGCGGCCCTCATCGCCTCGTCGGGCACGGACTCCTTGAGAAAGTCCAGCGCTCGCTGCCGGTAGCGCTCGACGACCTTGGGGTGTCCGAGGAAACCCCGGGCCAGCGTCTCGAACTCCCAGTACGTCGCCCAGCGTCGCAGCCGCTGCGCGAGGGGCAGCCGACCGTAGAGACGGCGCCGGCGCGTGGGGATCTCCGCGTCGCCACGAGGCGTCACCCAGTGCGGTGACCGCTGGAACACATAGAGCTTCTCGGCCTGTTCGGCCAGGTGGGGAACGAACTGAACCGCACTCGCACCCGTTCCGATCACCGCGACATGGCGCCCGGCGAAGTCGTGGTCGTGATCCCACCGGGCGGAGTGGAACGCAGTTCCGTCGAAGCTCTCCAGGCCGGAGATCTCGGGCACCACCGGCTTGCTCAGCACCCCGGTCGCGTTCACGACGAACCTGCCCCGGATCGACTCACCCGCCCCTGTGACCACGGTCCAGGTATCGGTCGTGTCGTCGAAGCGCATCTCCTCCACCTCGACGCCGAACCTGAGGTGCGGGCCGAGTTCGTAGACGTCGACGACTTGCCGCAGGTAGGCGTGGAGTTCGTCCCAGGACGGGAAGTGCCGTGTCCAGTCCGGGTTCTGGCGGAAGGAGTAGGAGTACAGCACGCTCGGTACGTCGCAGGCCGCGCCCGGGTAGGTGTTGTCCCGCCAGGTGCCGCCGACATCGGAGTCCTTCTCCAGAATGACGAAGTCGTCGATCCCGGCTTCCTTGAGCTTGATGGCGGCACAGAGCCCGGAGAAACCCGAGCCCACGATGACGACCGTGGGATCGCCGCCTTGAAGATGAGTCATGACCGTCCTCTGTCGACTGAGGGCCAGGGATGGTGTCCTCCGAGCCGCGACCTCCAATGGGGTCGACGGCGAGGACTTCTGATCAAATGACCTGATCGTACGATCAGAATGCGTGCCGCACTTCCGCGTGTCAATGCCCGGAGAACACCGAAGGCGCCGACGGCCGACCCGGTCCCAGCGGCTCGAGCGAAGTCCGCTGCGGTTCGGCAGCGCCCTGAAGGCGTGCGCGGCCGTATCCATACGCGGCTCCGCCGATGGGCGCGACCAGCCACGACGGCACCGCGGACGATCGACGGCACAGCGCCCCCGCGATGGAGCTGCACATCGACACAGCCAGCGGAGCGCTCAGCCGTCCAGCGCATCGCGCAGCGCCGCTAGCAGTCCCGCGACGCGCGGATCCGGGCCTCCGGTCATCTCCGTCTTCAGCAGGTTCTGCACATATCCGAAGCCGACCCGGGCATCACGGTCGGCGAACCCGAGTGCCCCACCGACACCCTCGTGCCCGAAGGAACTCCCGGACAGCATCGGCACCCCCGCGCTGGGCAGCATGAACCCGCTGCCGAACCTCGCCTCCAGTCCGGTCACCCGGTCACGCCCCGCACTTCGCTCGGCGGTCGCGGCCGTGATCACGTCCTCGCCCAGCAGCCTCCGCCCGTCCACCGCGCCGACGCAGGAGGCATAAAGCCGCGCCACGGAGCGGGCGTTGGTGATGCCGTTCGCCGCGGGAAGGGAGGCTCTGCGGACGCTCGGGGTGTTCCACTCGTCGGCATCGGGCGTCCTCAGCGCACCGTTGGCGGTCATCGCTCGGACCAGCAGTGACGACAGGTCCGCCGGAACTCTCCGGTCGGCGCCGATCGCCCGCCTCAGCTCCGGATCGGGAATCCGCTCCGCGAGCGAGGAGTCGGGCGAGGCAGCGGGGCGACCGGACAGCGGGTCGTCGACCAGCGCGGCGACCCGGCGTTCCACACCGTCGGGCAGACCGATGAAGAAGTCGAGGCCCAGCGGGCCGGCGATCTCACTGGCGAACAGGTCCTGGATCGTCCGGCCGGTGGCACGTCGAACCACCTCGTCGAGAAGCCAGCCGTACGTCAGGGCGTGGTAGCCGAAGTCGGTGCCCGGCACCCATAGAGGCTTCTGTTCGGCGAGCGCTCGCGCCGCGACGCCGTACGCGAGGACCTCCGCGCGAGTGAACCGGCCGTCGAGAACCGGCAGTCCGGCCTGGTGCGCGAGGATCATCCGGACCGTGACACCGTCCTTCCCGCGGCTCGCGAAGGCCGGCCAGTAGCGGGCGACGGGAGCGTCGAGGTCGAGTTCCCCCCGGTCGGCCAGCAGGCAACAGAGGATCGCCGTGGCGCCCTTCGTCACCGAGTACGCCAGCCCGACCGTGTCCGCCCGCCATCGCCCCCCGGTGACGATGTCGGCGCGTCCGCCCCACAGGTCGGCCTTCAGCTCGCCGTCCACATAGACCGCGCAGGACGCCCCCACCTCCCCGAGCTGCGCGAAGTTCCGGTCGAACGCCTCCCGTAGCGGCTCGAAACCCGGTGCGACGAACCCCTCCGAGTACATGGTCTGCGGCTGAATCGACATGACGCTCCTCGCGGCGACTCGGGCGCCCACCGATCCGGGCCGCAGGCCTGAGCCGACGTGCTCGACACCCACGGCATCGGCGGAGACAGGATGCACAGACCTCTTGCGGAGCGGCGAACGCCATCGTAATCTAACGACCTGATCAGATGACCAACTAGTGGTCCACTGTGGGACTGCCTCACCAGGCTGTCAACCCACCCCCGGAAGCAGACCCGCACTCTCCATTCCGGTCCCCAGAATTCGTGAATTTTCCCGAAAACCTTGACAGGCCGCTTCAGTAACCCATTACTGGGCCGACAAGATTCGCCAATGCCCCAGCAGGGGGTCGGGGCCATCATCAGAGAGGGTGCACATGAGTTCTGTGTCAGCGGCGAATGAGCCGAAAACTCCCACGGCGTCATCACCGCAGGAATCGCAACTGCGAGGAAACCTCGGCACCGCCCATCTGCTCTTCACGGTGCTCGCCTTCAACGCTCCGCTCGCTGTCGTCGTCGGCTTTCTCCCGGTGGTCATCGGCTACGGAAACGGCCTCGGCGCACCCATGGCGTTCGTCGCCGCCGGGGCGATCATCGCCCTTTTCGCCGCCGGATTCACCACCATGGCCCGGCACTTGCCGAACCCCGGGGGCTTCTACGCCTACATCACGGCAGGTCTCGGACGGGTCGTGGGTCTGGGGTCCTCGTTCGTCGCGCTGCTCTGCTACTACTTCATGGTCATCGGCAGCTACGCGTACGGCGGCCTCGTACTGGAATCACTCGTGCACGACACCTATCACGGACCCGATATCAAGTGGTGGGTGTGGGTTCTCCTGTTGACGGCAATCGTCGGAATGCTGGGATACCTCAAGCTCGATCTCTCGGCGAAGATTCTTTCCGCACTTCTGGTCTGTGAGATCGTCGTTGTCCTTGTGTACGACGCCTGTGTCGTGTTCCAGGGAGGCGCTTCCGGTCTCGGCGCCTCGTCGTTCACCCCGCACGCCATATTCTCCGGCTCGGTCGGCATCGCCCTCCTTTACGGCATCACATGCTTCGGCGGATTCGAGGCGACCACCATCTTCCGCGACGAAGTGCGAAATCCCGACCGCACCGTTCCCCGAGCGACGTATCTCGTCATCGGCCTCGTCACCGTCCTGTACGCGGGAGGCGCGTGGGTGATGATCCAGGCCGTGGGCGCCGACAAGGTCGTGGCCGCCACGGCCACCGACCCCACCGGATCGTTCATCTCAAGCCTTCAGACATACAGCGGCCGCGTCACCGTGGACCTCGTGACCGTGCTCCTCAACACGAGCATCTTCGCCGCACTGTTGTCGGCCCACAACATCACGTCGCGCTACATGTACAACCTCAGCGCCGACCGCATCCTGCACCGCTCCCTCAGCCGGGTGCACAGCCGGCACGGTTCCCCGCACCGCGCGTCCCTCACCATGACGGCCCTGTCGCTGCTCGGGCTGGCCCCCTTCGTCGCCCTCGGTACCGACCCCTCGAAGCTGTACGCCGTACTGGTCGGGATCTTCGGCTACGCGCTCATCGTCCTGCTCCTGGTCACCGGCGTCGCCGTTCCCGTCTACCTCAGGCGGAACCGGGTGGCCGGGGCGAATCCCTGGAACTCGGTCATCGCTCCCGCTCTCGCGCTCGCCGGCCTCGCCGTCTCCGTGGTCCTGGCGACCCAGAACTTCAACCTGCTGATCAGCGGCTCGCAGACACTCGCCAACACGATGTTCGCGGTCATATATGGAATCTTCGTCGCGGGCATCGTCCTGGCGCTCGTCTACCGGAAGACGAAGCCCGAGGTGTACGCCCGCATCGGCCGGCAGTAGGCATGGACAAGGACGGTGTGTGTGCCGACGACAGCGGCACACACACCGTCACGCGTCGGCGGTCGTCGCACCGTCCGACGACGACCAGCCGGTGAGCATGCGGATCGCGTAGTCGGCGTACGCGTACGCGATCCGCTCGGCGCCATGAGGCCCGTCCGGACGGAACCAGGCCGAGACCCCCATACCCATGTCGAGAATCGCGTACGAGGCGAGCCGGGGTTCCGCGACGGTGAAGTCGCCTTCGGCACACCCCCGTTCGATGACGGTGCGCAGTCCCCGCTCATAGGTCCGGCGCAGCCTCAGCACCTGGTCGCGGTAGGGCTGTTCCAGGTTCTCGATCTCACGGTTGCCCACGAACGCCTGCTCGCGATGTGCCGCGTGATAGCGGACATGCGCCTCGACGATCCGTCGCAGCTGCAGGGGCACGTCGCCACCGGCGTCGAGCGCCGCCTGTTGATCGGCGATCAGTGCCCGCATCGTGTCGACCATGATCCCCCCGAGCAGTACCTGCTTCGAGGTCACGTGGCGGTACAGGCTCGGCCCGCGGATACCGATCGCCGCGCCGATGTCGGACATCGTCGTGGCACGGTAGCCCCGCTCGGCGAACAGTTTCAGCGCCGCCGCGGAGATCGTCCGCGCGTCGACGGTCTGTTGCCTCTCCGGCTGGCCGGCATCCCGTCCCGCCCAGCGCGACCCGTCTTCGTCATGCAGCGCCTCAGTCATGAGTCGAGGGTATCCGCTACTGATCGTTAGCTCCCGTGGTGTGGCTTATCACTCAGGCCCCTTGACAGCTTCCTGATCAAACGATCAGGATCCGAGCTGACGACCATTAGCTTAGAAGGAGGGCCATGGCAGTCCGGCGTACCGCGCTCGTCACCGGCGCATCCCGCGGAATCGGCAGAGCCATCGCGGAGCGGCTCGCGGAAGAGGGATTCGATCTCACCCTGTCCGCGCGCGCCGACGGGCCGCTCAAGGACACCGCCGACCAACTGCGCGTCCATGGGGGCCGGGTGGAGACCGCGTCCGCGGACATGGCGGACCCGGAGCAGGTCGAGGCTCTGGCCGACACGCATCTCCAACTGCACGGCGGCATCGACGTCTTGGTGCTGGCCGCGGGTATGGGAACGGGCGGGGAACTGGCCGCCTACCCCCTCCACAAGCTCGACACCATGATGGCCGTGAACCTCAGGAGTACCTTCCAGCTCACCCAGCGGCTCCTGCCCGCGCTTCGTACGGCCGGTGCCGCGCCGTCCGGGCCGGGGGCGAAGATCATTGCCATCGCGTCCATCACGGGAGTCGTGAGCGAGCCGGGCCTTGCGGCGTACGGCGCCACCAAGGCGGCCCTGATCTCCCTCTGCGAATCGATCACGACCGCCGAGGGTGCCCGGGGCGTGAACGCGACGGCCCTGTCACCTGGATACGTCGACACCGACATGGCGGCCTGGGTGCACGACCGCGTCGACCCCGCCACGATGATCCAGGTCTCGGACATCGCGGAACTCACCGTGGCGCTGTGCCGCCTGTCGCGGTATGCCGCGGTGCCCAACATCGTGGTCACCCGGCCTGGAGAAACACTGTGGCGTGCATGACCGCCGCCGGGGGAACCGGGGCCGGACACGGCCCGGGCAACGACATGACGAGCCGGACGGAGTCACCGTAGATGTCCTTCGATTTCTCTCTTGCGCCCAGAGTGGTGGAGTGGCGCGACAGGATCGCCGAGTTCGTGACGGACGTGGTCGTCCCGCGCGAGCAGGAGGCGTTCGCGAACGGCCTTGACGACGGTCTGCGCCGCGAGTTGCAGCAGGCGGCGAAGACCGCCGGGATCTGGGCGCCGCAGGCACCGGCGGACCTCGGCGGTGGCGGCTTCCGCTTCGACGAGGCGGCGGTCCTCCTGGAGGAGGCCGGCACCAGTCTGCTCGGCCCGCTGGCCCTCAACTGCGCGGCCCCGGACGAGGGCAACATCCACCTGCTCGATGTGGTGGCCACACCCGCTCAGCGGGAGAAGTACCTCGTCCCCCTCGTCAACGGTGACATCCGCTCCTGCTTCGCGATGACCGAGCCGCCGCCCGGAGCGGGCTCCGACCCGTCCGCCGTACGCACCTTGGCGACGAAGGTCCCCGGCGGCTGGAGTATCTCGGGTGAGAAACACCTGATCACGGGAGCCGAGGGGGCCGCGTTCACGATCGTCATGGCGCGCGACGGCGAGAGCGGCGGAGCCACCATGCTGCTGGTCGACACCGACACTCCCGGTTTCGCAGTGAAGGAACACGCCCGCACCATCGACTCGACCATGGTCGGCGGCCACTGCCGGGTGCTGTTCGAGGACGTGTTCGTGCCGGACGACGCCGTGCTCGGCGAAGCCGGGCTGGGCTTCCGGTACGTACAGGTCAGGCTGGCGCCCGCCCGTCTCACCCACTGCATGCGGTGGCTCGGCGCCGCCCGGCGCGCCCACGAGATCGCTCTTTCGCGTGCGGTCGACCGGGAGTTGTTCGGGCAGCGGCTTGCCGATCTCGGGATGGCACAGCAGATGATCGCCGACAACGAGATCGACCTGGTCGCTGCCCGGGCGCTGCTGTGGCAGGCCTGTTGGGAGGTAGCCGAGGGCGGTAAGGGCACCGAGTCGTCGTCGCGCGCCAAGGTCTTCATCAGCGAGGCCGTCGGAAGGGTCGTCGACCGCTCGGTGCAACTGGCCGGAGGACTGGGCACCAGCGAGGACCTGGTCATCGGGCGTATCTACGCCGACATCCGCGCCTTCCGTATCTACGACGGAGCCTCGGAGGCACACCGAATGTCGATCGCCAAGCGGGCCGCACGCCGTGCCGGCACAACCGCCGTACAGGAAAGCGGAGTTCAGTCATGAGCACCGATCTGCCCGGTCTGCCGGCCGTGGACATCGAGAAGTGGCTGCGGGAAACGCTGCCCGATCTGCTGGACGAGGGTCCTTGGCAGGCCGAGCTGATTTCCGGCGGGCTGTCGAACATCACCTACCGGCTGCGGCTCCCGCACGGAACCGTCATCCTCCGACGACCGCCCCTCGGTGAAGTGCTCCCGAGTGCGCACGACATGAAGCGTGAGTACCGCGTCCAGACCGCGCTCGCGGGAACCGACGTGCCCGTGCCCCGGACACTCGCGCTCTGCACGGACCCCGATGTCCTCGGCTGCCCCTTCTACGTCATGGCCGAGGTACCCGGCTTGGTCATACGCACGGCAGAGGACTCCGTCGGGCTCAGCCCCGAGGCACGCTCGGCGCTGACCGACGGTCTGGTGAACACCCTCGCAGACCTGCACAGCATCGCCCCAGAGAGCGTCGGTCTGGCGGACTTCGGACGGCCACACGGCTACTGCGCACGCCAGGTGTCCCGGTGGGGCGAGCAGTGGCGCCGCTCGCACACGCGCAGGCTCCCGGACATGGACGTACTCCTGAACCGACTCGCCGACCATGTACCGGAGAACTCCGACGCCTCGATCGTGCACGGCGACTACCGCCTCGACAACACCATCGTCGACCTCGATGGGCCGCCCCGGATCGCCGGTGTCCTCGACTGGGAACTCTCCACGCTGGGCGACCCGTTGGCCGATCTGGCCATGACGCTGACGTACTGGCACGACCAGGACGACAAGGACCGCGAGCTGATTCCCGTCGCGGTGGGTGTCACCACGCAGCAGGGCTTCCCCGCCAGCTATGAAGTGGCCGAGAAGTACGCCTGGTTGACCGGCCGGGACCTGAGCCTCCTGCCGTTCTACATGGCCTTCTCCGCCATGAAGCTCGCCGTGATCCTCGAAGGCGTCCACGCCCGGTACCTCGGCGGCCAGACAGTGAGCGACGGCTACGAAGGTGCCGGTGCGGCGGTCCCGGTCTTGGTTTCGAAGGCTCTCCGCGAACTCCGCGTGCTGGGACGGGCGTAGGCGGCGCTACGGCTGCGGGGCAGGAGCTTCAGGACGCGTCTGCCCGCGACACGACACTTCTGAGCACTGTCCCATCAGGGGTTCATTGACGCGACAGCAAGCCCCCACCTAGATTTGCGTCGATACATTGATGTCCATCAAAGGATGCGACGATGACACGCAAAGCCATCCTCCTCGTCCACACCAACGCCGCCGGCCCCGAACACGAGGCCGCGTTCGATATCTGGTATGAGCAGGTGCACATCCCGCAGTTGCTGGAACGCGTACCCGGCATTGTGAGCGCCACCCGCTTCACGGCGTCCCCGGCCGGTCCGCCCGCCGAGTACCGTCACCTGGCCCTGTACGAGATCGAGGCCGAGGACCCGGGCGCGGTGCTGGGCGCCATCGGGGAGGCGGCGGCGGCCGGTAAGCTCGACATGTCGCCGGCGATGGACAGCCGACCTCCGGTGATGACCTTGTACGAGCCGGCGCGGAGCGCCTGAGCGGGGGCGGCACCGATCCGGGCCGGTCGGCCCGCCGCCCCGGGTCGGCAAAGCGTCCACCTGCGGGGCAACCGCGAGAAAGAAGAGTCGAGATGAGCTCGGACGACGCCGTGCTTCTGGAAGAGCCGGCGCCGGGTGTACGGCTGATCACGCTCAACCGCCCGGACGTGCGCAACGCCATGACCGCCGAGGTGACCGCCGCCTGGTCGGACGCGCTGGCCGTGGTCACCGAGGACGATGACGTGCGGGTGCTCGTGGTCACCGGGGCCGGGAGTTCGTTCTGCTCGGGCGCCGACCTCTCCTGGCTCGACCAGGGATCGGCGCGGGACAACACGCCGGACCGGATGAGGCAGCGGATGCTGCCGTTCTACCGGACCTGGCTCGCGCCCAGGGAGCTGCCCTTCCCCGTGATCGCCGCGGTCAACGGACCCGTCGTCGGGGCGGGGCTGTGCCTGGCCCTGGCGTGCGACCTGCGGTACGCGAGTACCTCCGCCAGGTTCAGCACTCCGTTCGTCTACCTGGGAACCCATGGCGGTATGGCCGCGACCTGGCTGCTCCAGGAGGCGGTCGGCGTGCCACGCGCACGGGACCTCCTCTACACGGGGCGCGAATTGCGGGCCGACGAGGCCGCCGCATGGGGGCTGGTGACCGAAGTGGCGGGCGACGCCCTGGACCGCTCTCTTGAGGTGGCCCGGCGTATCGCGAGCGCCGCGCCGATCGCGACCCGGCTGACGAAGGCCGGGCTTGAGCAGTCGGCCAACGGGCTTGCCGCGTCGCTTCAGTGGGAGGCGCTGGCCCAGCCGGTGACGATGGCGACCTCGGACATCCACGAGGGGATCCGGGCCAAGAGGGAGCACCGCAGTCCGCTGTTCATGGGCGACTGAGGTGCCCGCTCCGGCCGCCCGGGACGCGGGCCGGGGCCTACCGCGCCGACTGTGGACCGACGCGGATCAGCCCTTCCTGCGCGACCGTCGCGACAAGGGTGCCACGGCGGTCGAACACCGTACTGCGGCACAGTGCCCGGCCGCCGCCGGCCCATGACCCCTCCTGCGCGCAGAAGAACCAGTCGTCGCCGCGGAAGGCGCGGTCGTGGAACCACACGGCGTGGTCCAGGCTCACCGCCAGCATCCCCGGCGTACCCATCCGCAGACCGTGCGGAGGCAGGGCCGCGGCGAGGAGGAACAGGTCCGACACCAGGGCGAGGGTGCAGGCGTGCAGGAGGGGGTCGGCACCCAGGGGTTCGCGTGCCCGGAACCACACGCCGTGGCGTGGCGGAGCGGTGGTACCGGCGGCCACTCCCGGCGGGGCGCCGACGAAACGCATGTCGAACGGGAACCGGGCTCGGACACCTCGGTACCACTCCCGCCCCCGCGCGTCCGGGAGTGACTCCTCCGGAGTGGGCAGCGACTCCGGGTCGGGTACGTCGAGCACCGCCGTCTGGTGGGTGAGCCCTGGCTCCGGCCGGTGGAACGAGGCGGTGAGCTGGAGCAGTTCCGTCCCCTGCTGGACGGCGGCAACCCGGCGGGTGGCGAACGTGGTGCCGTTCCGCACGATCTCCACCCGGTATTCGACCGCGCCCGAGGTCTCTCCGGAGCGCAGGAAGTGGGCATGCAGACTGTTCGCCCTGAACCCCTCCGGGACCGTTCGTCCCGCCGCGCAGAGTGCCTGTGCCACGGCCTGGCCGCCGAACAGCCGCGCTGTGCCGATGTTCGCGCCGACGGTGCGGAAGCCGGACGGCGACCATCGGTGCAGGTCGAACAGGCCGTCCAGGTCGGGCGGGTGACCCTCGGCCTGTTCCGCCCGGCGATCTGACGGGGCGTGGTCCATCCCCGCCGACTGTGCGGCGGATCCGGTCTCCTTCACAGGAACTCCTCTCCGGTCGTCCGTACGCCACGGCCGCACCGACTGGCCCTCCGGCAGACCGCGAGCCGGGACCCGCTGATTCGTCGGAGTTATCGGACGCCTTGCGGTAATGCGCACGACACTAGCGTGCGCGGCTTCCGTGGGCTAATACTGTGCCCACCGACGCAAATGCATCGAAGTATCGAAATGATGTAGGGATGCCCGATCCCTCTCTGTGCCGCATCCCTGCACGGAGCCGGTGATCTCACCGAACACGCGGCGCCGGACGAGCTCGTCCTCGCCCTCCGGGCGCGCGTCCTCCCCTGCCGGGCCGTCGCACCGCAGCACACCCCGCTCCGAACACCCCGCGGCCGATCCTCCTTGCCCGTCCGGGGCTCGGCCTGCCGGTTCCCGTCCGCACCGCATGTACTCAAAGGAGAGGCCATGACCGATGTCGGCAGACTGACCCACCCCGACGTGGAAGATTCCCCTCAGCCGAAGCAGCGATCCACAGCGCACTATGTGCTGGTCACGGTCGCGGTGATGCTGATGATGGAGGCGACGGTCTTCTCCGCCGTCATGTTCACCAACATCCTGCACAACATGATCCCGCCGTTCACCCCCGGCCAACTGCCGTGGATCGTGACCATCACCTTCCTGGTCGGCAGCGCTCTCCAACCGCTCGCCGGAAAGCTCTCCGACGTGTTCGGCTACAAGAGACTGTTCCTGGCGGCGGCGGTGCTCTTCCTCGCCGGCTCGCTCCTCGGGGCGCTGACGTCCTCGTTCCCGATGATGATGGTGGCACGGGTCCTCCAGGCTTCCGTCATCGCGATGCCCGGCGTCAACTACGCGTTCTTCCGCGAGTACCTGCCCAAGCGGATGGTCCCCATCGTGATCGGCCTGAGCGCGACGGGAATCGGCGTGGCCGTCGCCATAGGGCCGATCATCAGCGGTGCCCTGGTGGGCTCGTTCAGCTACCACTCCGTCTTCTGGTTCTGCTTCCTCTACATGCTCGCCCTCGCACCCGTCCTGTACTTCGGCGTGCCCGACATAGGGCGCCGGAGCAAGCGCAGGATCGATGTCGGCGGCGCGTTCCTGCTCACCCTCGGCATCGGCATGCTGCTGTTCGGCTTCACCCAGAGTTCGAGCAAGGGGTGGACGTCGGCCGGCACGCTGGTGCCCTTCGCGATCGCGGTGCTGTCGTTCGTCGGGTTCGTCATCCTGGAGAACGGCCTGCCCGAACCGCTGATCGACATGAAGCTGCTGTCCAGTCCGGCGCTGCGGACCTCGCTGCTGATCGCGCTGTTCGCGTCGGTCCCCGCGTCGTCCTCCGGGTTCCTGATCCCGCAGATGCTGGAGAGCCACGCCGGCGGCGGAGTGTCGTACGGAATGGGCATGTCGTCCTTCCACGCCGGACTGTTCGGGCTGTTCACAGGTGTCGTGACGATGATCTGCGGACCGCTCGGCGGCTACCTGTGCCGCCGCCACTCGCCACGGCTGGTCGTCCTGATGTGTTCCGTGATCGGGGCCGTCGCCTCGGTGGTCGTCGCGTTGGCGCACGACCACCTGTGGCAGTACGCGATCAGCATGATGCTGTTCGGGGTCGCGTCGGGCTTCTACTACGCGGGAACGGTGAACCTGGTCATCGAAGCCGTTCCGCCGCGCCTGACCGGTGTGAGCGGCGGGCTCCAGGCGACGACTTCCGCGCTCACCTCCGGCGCCGCGCCGGTGCTGGCCACCGTGGTGCTCGCGCTCTACGTGGTGGGGGGTGCCGGCTCCGCCTACGCCGGGAAGGGCTACACCTACGTCTTCCTGGGTGCGGCGGTGTTCGGCGTGATCGCCGTCGTGCTGAGCCTGTTCATGCGGCATGGCCGCGCGCAGGCGACGGGCGGCGCGGCGGTGACCGACTGACGCATCCCCGCCCGGCTCCTTCGCTGCCGTCCCGGTCCGACAGCCGGGACGGCGGCGAAGGCTGTGACCCAACAGACAGGCCAGGCACGCTCGGACAACATGGACGGAAAGCCTTACGGTAAGTATGTTGATAGGAAACAGTGCGGCGTGCTTCCAGCCGAGTTCCGTGGAGCTGAAGTCCGGCGTACCGAGCGAAGGGACCACGCGTGCCGCACGAGCCGGACAGCGTCACTGTCACCGGGAAAGCCCAGCGCCAGGCTTGGCTGGACCGCGTTCTGCCCCCCGTGGAGCAGGTCAGGCCGGGCCTGTGGTCGATCCCGACGGTGTTTCCGAACAACCCGCTGCGCTACGTGCTGAGTTACGCGGTCGGCCACGCCGGCGGAGTCGCGCTCGTCGACACCGGATGGCCGTGCGAGGACGCCTGGGACGGACTGGTGGCCGGCCTCCGCGAGGCCGGCTGGGACATCAGCGACGTCCGGGCCGTACTGGTCACCCACGGGCACGCCGACCATTTCGGCCTGGCCCGCCGGGTCCGCGAGGCCAGCGGAGCGTGGATCGCGATGCACGAGGCGGACGCGCGTCCGCAGCGGAAGTTCGCCGAGACCGGCCCCGACGCCTACGACCAGGCCCACACCACCTGGCTCGCCCGCCGCGGCGTGCCCCGCGACGAACCGGCGAGCGCCGAACAACCGCGTCCGGAGATGTTCGAGCGGTTCGACGTGGTGCCCGACCGGCTGATCCAGGACGGCGACCGGCCGCTGGGTGCGGGATCCTCGCTCTCGGCGATCTGGACCCCCGGCCACACACCGGGGCACGTCTGCTTCTTCGACGCGGAGCGGAACGTGATGCTCACCGGGGACCACGTCCTGCCGAGGATCACCCCGAACATCAGCCCGCTGCCGGGCGTCGAGGACGACGTGCTGGGCGACTACCTGTCCTCGCTGCTCCTGCTGACCGACTACGACGACGCCGAGGTCCTGCCGGCGCACGAGTACCGGTTCGCCGGTCTGAAACAGCGCGTGCACGACCTGAGGCGCCACCACGGCGACCGCCTGGCCGAGGTGATCGAAGTGGTCCGCGCGGAGCCCGGCGCGGACACGGCAGCCGTCACGGCGGGACTACGGTGGAGCCGGCCCTGGCCGCAGATGCTGGGCACGGCCCGCCGCTTCGCGGTAGGCGAGGCCTACGCGCACCTCGTCCACCTGGCTCACACGGGAGCCATCGTGAACAAGGGGGTCGATGTCGACGCCTGGCACCTGATCCGCGACACGCCGCCGGAACTCGACTGAGCCGCCCCGGGGCCGCGGCGCCGCTCGTAGCCGCGCTACCAGGTCGGGAGCGCTCCGTCGGACTCGTGGCCGGCGGACTCGGCCGCACCGGGAACCTGTCCGGCGCCGTCGCCGGGTCCGGAAGTCAGCGCCCGCATGTCGTCGATGAGGGCGTGCAGCACGTCGTCCCGCAGGGTGTAGTAGAAGTTCCGGCCCTCCTTGCGGACGGCGAGCAGACCCGCCTGCACCAGGATCTTCGTGTGGTAGGAGATCGTGGGCTTGGACACCTCCAGGGTGTCCTCCAGGGTGCTCGCGGCGAGTTCGTCGACCTCGGCCGCCTGCGAGACGATGCTCCAACGCACCGGATCTCCCAGGGCCTTGAAGACGTCCGCGGGGCGGAGTTCCGGCGACGCAGCGGCCTGCCGCAACCGGCTGGTTCCGGCGATCCTGGCCATGGGTGCCGACCTTCCCTTCCGTCGTTTCCGCGGCTCATCCTAGCGCCGGTGGCCGCCGCTCCCACTCGTGCCGGACCGCACGGCCCGGCAGACATAGAAGTATCGAATCATTCTGTCCGGCTGATCCGGCCGGACACGTCATTCCTCGCGGAGGTCCTCCAGATGCCCGACGACGCCGTGCCCTCAGCCGGCACTCTCTATCTCGACGGCACATGGAGTGCCGCCGACTCGGGCGAGGAGTTCGCGGTGACGAACCCCGCCGACGGCACCACGCTCGGGCACGCCGCCGACGCCGGTGCCGCCGAGACCCGCCGGGCGATCGAGGCGGCGAGCCGTGCGTTCCCGTCCTGGTCGACGGCGACCGCCTACGAGCGGGCAGCCGTCCTGGAGCGCGCGCACCGCGCGATGACCGACGACTCCGAGCGGCTGGCCCGGCTGATGACCCGGGAACAGGGCAAGCCGATCCGGGCGGCCCGCAACGAGGTGCGCTACGCCGCGGATTTCCTGAGCTGGTACGCGGAGGAGGCGAAGCGGGTCTACGGCACCACGATCCCCTCGTCCCGCGCCGGTCACCGGTTCCTGACGATGCGCCAGCCGGTCGGCGTGGTCGCCGCGATCACACCGTGGAACTACCCGATGTCGATGATCACCCGCAAGGTCGCGCCGGCGTTGGCCGCAGGCTGCACGGTCGTACTCAAGCCCGCCGAGCAGACCCCGCTGTGCGCCGCCGCGGTCGTCGGCCTGCTGCACGAGGCCGGCGTTCCGGCGGGTGTGGTCAATCTGGTCACCACGAGCGACCCGGGTCCCGTGGCCGACACCCTGCTGGCAGCCCCGGAAGTGCGCAAGCTGACGTTCACCGGGTCCACCGACGTCGGCAAGATGCTCAACGCCAAGGCAGCTCGAACGGTGAAGCGGGTCTCGCTGGAACTGGGCGGCCACGCGCCGTTCATCGTGTTCGGCGACGCGGATCCCGCACGGGCCGCGAAGGGGCTGAGCCTGGTCAAGTTCCTCAACACCGGGCAGGCATGCATCTGCCCGAACCGCGTCTTCGTCCACCGTCCACTGCTCGACGCCTTCCTCGACGTACTGGTGGAGCGGGTGCGGACGATGCGAGCGGGCAGCGGGCTGGCCGACGGCGTCACCGTCGGACCGCTGATCGACGCCGCCGCGATGGCGAAGATGCAGCGCCAGGTCTCCGACGCACTGGACAAGGGCGCCAAGGTTCTCGCCGGCGGCGAGCGCCTGCTCGACGAGGGCTTGGCCGGCGGGCAGTTCTTCGCCCCCACCGTGCTCACCGGGGTCTCGCCCGACATGGATGTCTACTACGAGGAAACGTTCGGCCCGATCGCCCCGGTGATCCCGTTCGACGACGAGGACGAGGTGGTCGCGATGGCGAACGACACCGCGTACGGCCTCGCCGCCTACGTGTACACCAACGACCTGTCGCGCGCCCTGCGGGTCTCGGAGGCGCTGCGGTTCGGGATCGTGGGCATCAACGACATCAACCCGACAGGTGCCGCGGCGCCGTTCGGCGGGATCAAGGAGAGCGGCCTGGGCCGCGAGGGCGGTCCGCAGGGACTCGACGAGTACCTCGACACCAAGCTGGTCGGCATCTCGTTCTGACCGGCTTCCCGCGCCGGTCGGCCGGGACAGCGGGACACACGTCGGCGCCGCCCCTGAGGGGCGGCGCCGTGGTGGTGAGTCAGCGTATGTCGCCGCCCCGGCCGGGCCTCCAGGTCAGCGCGAGCAGCGTCGCGGTGCCGAAGGCTCCCAGCAGCACGGCGACGCCGCCGCCGCCCCAACCGGTCAGTTCCGTGCCGGCCAGGTGGTCCACCGACGCGGTGCCCGGTCCCAGTGCCGCCAGCGCGACTGCCACCACCGCGATCAGCAGGACGTATTCGTACCCCTCCTTGAACACGAAGAAGCCGTTCGCCCGGTGCGCGAGGAGGCCGGCGATCGCCATCACGCTGATGACGGCGGCGCAGGCGAACGGGGTGAGGAATCCCGCCGCGATGGCTGCGCCTGCTCCGATCTCGGTGACGACGCTGGCCCACGCCTGGAGCGTTCCGTGCCGCAGTCCCAGGCCTTCGAACCAGCGCGCGGTACCGGCGATACGGCCGCCACCACGCCAGTGGTTGTACCCATGGGCGATCATGATGACGCCCAGCACCAGCCGGACCGCGACGAGCGCCACTTCCTGGGCGTCCATGGTCACACCCGCACGGGCTCGGCCGACGCGGCCCGGACCGCGGGCCGTGCGACGGGGCCGACCGCGGATCCCGCGGTGAGGCCGAGCAGCCCGGCGAGTTCCTCCCGGTGGTGGGCCGAGTCGCCGAACAGCAGCTCTCCCGACTTGATCCGGCGCAGGTACAGGTGGGCCGGATGTTCCCAGGTGAACCCGATGCCGCCGTGGACCTGGATGTTCCGCTCCGCCGCCAGAGTGCACGCCTCGCTGGAGTACGCCTTGGCCAGCGCGGCCGCCTCCACCAGCCCCTCCGAGTCCTCCGCGGCCACGCGGGCCGCGTACCGGGCGACCGCGAGGGCGGACTCGGCGGTGACGAAGATGTCGGCGCACAGGTGCTTGACGGCCTGGAACGACCCGATCGGCTTCCCGAACTGCTCACGGAGCTTGGCGTAGTCGACGGCCATCTCCAGGATCTTCTGCGTCGCTCCGGCGAGTTCGGCGGCGATGCCGACCGTCCCGAGCGCCAGCACATGGCGCTGCCCCGAGGTGAAGTCGCCCCCGATCCGGCGCGCCTCGACGTCCGTGAGGCAGACCCTGGCGAACTCGCGCGTCAGGTCGAGCCCGGCCAACGGCGTGCGCTCCAGCCCGGAGCTGTCCGCCGGCACGGCGAACAGCCCGAGCTCGGCACCGGCCGGGGCGACGACGAGGAGGACGTCGGCGGTCCGGCCGTCGAGCACCGCCTCGACCTGACCGTTCAGCCGCCATCTCCCTTCGGCGAGCCGGGCGGCGGCCGTCGACTCGCCGGGCCGCCCGGTCAGCCCTTCGGAGAACGCGACGGTCGCGATCGTCCTGCCTTCGGCGACGGCCACAAGCAGCTCGGCGGCGAGCTCGTCGGCACCGGACGCCGTCAGCGCGCCGACGGCGAGGACGGCGTTGGAGAAGAAGGGGCCGGGCAGCAGGCTCCGGCCCATCTCCTCCAGCACGACGCCCATTTCGACGAACGAGGTGCCCTGGCCGCCGAGCGCCTCGGGGACGAGGAGGCCGTGCAGGCCGAGTTGTTGCGCGAGCTGGTCCCAGACCTCCGCATCGCGGCCGAGACCCTCGTCGACGACCCGGCGTACGGCACTCTCGGGCGCCTTGCGTTCGAGGAACGCCCGCACGGTGCGGCGCAGCTCGCTCACTTCGGGGGCGAGTTCATGATCCATCGGTTCTCCGTAAGGTGTGGGTCGGTCGGCGAGGCCGGGCGCGGTCAGGACGGCAGACCGAGGACGCGCTGGGCGAGGATGTTCTTCATCACCTCGGTGGTGCCCCCGGCGATCGTGGAGGCGCGGGCGCGCAGATAGTCCGTCATCAGTGCGTCGTCCGGGCCGGCGACGGCGCCGAGACCACCCAGGGCGAGCTGGGTCTGCGCGAGCCGCTGTCCGAACTGACTCCACTCCAGCTTGATGATCGACTGCTCCGGTCCCGGCTGGCCGGT
Source organism: Streptomyces prunicolor NBRC 13075 (assembly GCF_000367365.1). Classification (GTDB taxonomy): domain Bacteria; phylum Actinomycetota; class Actinomycetes; order Streptomycetales; family Streptomycetaceae; genus Streptomyces; species Streptomyces prunicolor. Next base: position 22,878 of record NZ_BARF01000120.1, read on the forward strand.
GGCCCGGATCGACGCCAGGGACCGCTGCCCCAGGACGCCCACGACCCGGCCCTCCACCCAGCGCCGCACCAGTTCGTCGCGCAGCAGCGGGGAGAGCTCCCGTCCGGTCCGGTCGAAGCGCAGCGAGTCCACTACGGCCTCCACCTGCCGCTGGACCTGGGAGGCGTACGTCACGACGCCGCTGCGCTCGTGGCCGAGCGTGGTCATGGTGACGCCCCAGCCCTGGTTGAGCGGCCCGAGCAGGCTGCTGACGGGGACTCGCGCCCCGGTGAAGTACACCTCCGCGAACTCGGACTCCCCGGTGATCTGCCGGATCGGATTGCGCTCGACGCCAGGGGTGTCGAGCGGGATCAGCAGCGCGGAGATGCCCTTGTGCTTCGGCGCGTCCGGGTCGGTGCGCACCAGAAGCTGCATGTGCGAGGCGCGCACACCGTCCGAGGTCCAGATCTTCTGGCCGTCGATGACGAACTCGTCGCCGTCGAGGACAGCCCTGGTCCGGAGGCCGGCCAGGTCGGATCCGGTGCCGGGTTCGCTGAACCCCTGGCACCAGATCTCGCTGCCGTCGAGGATGGCGGGCAGGTGGCGGCGCTGCTCCTCGGTTCCCCACTGGGCGATGGTGGGGCCGACGTTGGCCACTCCGTAGATGCCGGCGGTGCCGGGGGCCCCGTACTCCGCCAGGACTTCGCTGCAGGCCAGGGCCTCCACGACGTCCAGGCCCCGGCCGCCGAACTCCTCGGCCCACTGGGGTGCCACCCAGCGGCCCTTCTGCAGTATGCGCTGCCAGGCCAGCTTCCCCTCGAACTCCGGTTGCTCGCCCCACTGTCCGCGGAAGGCGGGCAGGTGGGCGTCGAGGTAGTGGCGCAGTTCGTCTGTCGCGGTCACGGCGCGGCTCCTTCGGTCACTGGTTCGGTTCCCCGCGCGTGGCACGGAAGAGGGCGGTCATCGGCTCGACCAGGCGGAGTGTCCTCAGCAGGTCGTTGAGATGGGTGCAGCCGTGCGGGCCGACGAGCCGCCGGCGGACCTCCGGCTCGATCTCGGCGAGCGGAACTCCGTGCAGGCTCACGGCCGTTGCGGCGGCTGCCGGGCATTCCGGGAACGGCAGCGCGCCGGGACGTGCCGTCAGTTCCCGCACCACCGGGAGGTCGCCGACCCCGGCCGCGACGGTCGCCGTGATCTCGTACTCGTGGACGACGACCTCGATGCCGTCCGGGCGGCAGTACGTGTCGCGGAAGTATCCGTACACACCGGTGACGGTGTCGGGGGTCACCTCGATGAGGCGCCGCCGCCGCATCCCCGCCCGGGGCGGAGGGGGGTCGGCGTGCCAGACCCGTTCGTCCCCGCCGCCGAGGTCGGGGGCGGGCGGACGCGACGTGAGCATGCCGGGAAGCGCCTCGCCGGAGGTGGCCGCGGTGCCGTCGGCGGCCCAGCCCGCGCACACCCCGATGACCGGGGAGGGCCGCCGGTCGGCGGGCCGCGCGGGTGCTCGTTGCTGCAGCTGGGCGTAGCCGGAGATGATCCGCATACCCGGCAGGTCGTCGAGCAGGGCGGCCTGGAGGCCGGCGCCGCCGACCGGGCCGAAGTGCGCGGTGAGCGCGCGGCGGAACCCGCGACGGGAGTCGATCCCGACCAGCTCGGCCGGCAGTCGGCCGCCGCCGGTGGCGTCGTCGGCGTCCCGCAACGTCCCGTCCTTGTCCACCCGGGCACGGAACCGGTGGGTGGCGTGTTCGCGGATGTGTCCCCCGCCGTCGGCGATGAGGTCCCTGCCCCGTGCGTCGACCAGTGTCCCCGCGCGCCAGGTGCCGTCGGGGCGCGCGTCGACGGTGGTGGTGCGACGGATCGAGCCGCGACTGATCGGCACCGGACTCCCCGGCGCGGAACGGCCGTCGGGCGCGCCCGCGGAGCCCTGCGTCCGCCTGCCCGTTTCCGAACCGAACGGCATGACTCGGCCTCCTTCTTCGTCGGTCACCGTCAGGAGGTGAGAACCATGGCCCCGCACTGCGGTCCGTGCGCGTTGGCGACGACCGCCACGTCGGCACCGGCGACCTGGCGGTCGCCGCATTCCTCACGCAGTTGGAGGACCGCTTCGTTGAGGAAGCTGAGTCCGTGCAGCCGGCCCTCGGCCAACTGGCCGCCGTTGGTGTTGAGCGGCAGTCGGCCGCCCGGACCGATGGTCCGGCCGCCGTCCACCCAGTCCCCGAACTCGCCGATGCCGCAGAGGCCCAGGGCCTCCACCCAGGAGATGGTGATGTGGGTGAAGCCGTCGTAGAGCTCGGCCACCTTGACGTCCTGGGGTGTCACCGACGAGCGTTCCCACAGCCGGTTGCCGCAGTCGATGGTGCCGCCGAAGACGAGGTCGTCGGCGAAGCTCCAGCTCGGGCGGGATCCGGTTCCCTGGGCCATCGCGTCGACGACGACCGGCTTCCTGCGCAGGTCCGCGGCTCGCTCGGTCGACGTGATCACCGTGGCGCAGGCACCGGTCACCGGGTAGTCGCAGTCGAACAGGCGCAGCGGCTCCGCGATGTAGCGCGAGGACAGGTAGTCGTCCATGGTGATCGGGGTCCGCAGGACGGCCCGGTCGTTGAGGGCGGACCAGCGGCGGGCGTTGACAGCGATGTGGCCGTAGTCCTCCTCGCTGCCGCCGAAGTCGACGAAGCGCCGGTACTTGCGCATGCCCATGGACGGGATGACCGCGCCGTAGTCGCCGTACGGTGCCAGGAACTGGTCCGGGCCGTCGGCCGGCGGAAACTCCGACTTGCCGCTCTGCTGGCCCCACTCCCGGGTCACCGACCTGAACACCAGGGCGGTCTCGCAGGCACCGGACGCCACGGCCATCACCGCGTTCTGCGCCGCCGCGAGGCCCGAGGGTCCCGAGGGCGAGTTGTCGCCGAACACCGCGAGGTCGCGGATACCCAGCATCCGCTGCATCTCGACGGCGATCTGGGTGCCCTGTCCCGGGTACTCGAAGATCCCGTCGATGTCGGCGGTCGTCAGCCCGGCGTCCCCGATCGCCTGCTTGGCGGCTGTCACCGCGAGCGGCCGGGAGTCGACCCCCGTCTCGCGGTGGATGGTGGAGTAGCCGACCCCGACGACGGCGGTGGCACGGGTTGCGAAGGCCACGGTTCAGGTTCCGTTCTTCTGGGTGGGGCGGAACTGGGGCACTGTGACGTCCCCGCGTTGTTCGTAGACGACTTCGAGGGGGTCGCCGGCCTTGAGGTCGGCGGGGTCGGCCTGGACGATGTTGGTCTGGATGCGGATGCCGGGTGCGTCGTCGAGCTGGACCTGGGCGATGACGTAGGGCAGGGAGTCCTTCCAGGCGGGGTGGAAGGCCTGGCGGATCACGGTCATCGCGTAGAGGGTGGCGCGGCCGCTGACCGGTCTCGCCGTCAGGGACTGCGACTGGCAGCTCTCGCAGACCGCGTTGGGCGGGAACTGCACCTGGCCGCATTCCTCGCACGCCTGGACCGCCAGGCGTCCTCGGGCCGCGTTCTCCCAGTAGAACGCGCTGTACCGGTCCGGGACCGGAGCCTGCTTGTCCGTCATCGCCACCTCCGACATCACACCCGCGGCCACCGGAACCGCGGCGCGCAGGGCCGCAAGTTTTACATACCGTATCTCTTACCGCAATGCTTTCGATGTGATGCGGGAGCCCTGCCCGGCACCCCGTCCGGACCGCACCCCACCACCTCCGCCACACTGGCGATTCCCTTACGGTAACGCTTATGGTAATACCTTCTCCAGGCCGTGGACGCGGCTGGTCGCCGCCTCCCCGGTCCAACGGCCGAGTGGCCGGCCACCGAGCAATCGCAGAGGGAAGGACTCCAATGACGGGAATCCTCAATGGCATCAAGGTCGTCGAACTCGCTTCCTGGGCCTTCGTGCCAGCTGCGGGAGCGGTCCTCGCCGACTGGGGCGCCGACGTCGTCAAGATCGAGGACACCCGCGGCGGCGACTCCACACGCAGCCTGGTGGTCGGCGGCCTGCGGCGCGAGAACGCCGCGGTCGACGCCGACTACATGATGGAGATCACCAACCGCGGCAAGCGGAGCATCGGCCTGGACCTGAAGTCGGACAAGGGCCGGGAGCTGTTCGCCCAGTTGATCGCGTCGGCCGACGTGTTCCTGACGAACTGGCTCCCCGGCCCCCGGGCCCGGGCGCGGCTCGATGTCGAGGACATCCGCGCGATGAACCCGAAGATCATCATCGCCCGCGGTTCCGGCCAGGGCCCGCGCGGCCCCGAAAGCGACAAGGGCGGCTACGACTCCTCCAGTTTCACCGCGCGCGGAGGCGTGGCCTACGCCCTGACACCCCCAGGGGCCGAGTTCCCGTTCTCCCAGGGGGCGGCGTTCGGCGACCTGCCCAGCGGCATGTCCCTGGCGGGAGGGATCGCCGGCGCACTGTTCCACCGCGAGCGCACCGGCGAGCCGAGCGTGGTCGATGTCTCGCTCCTCGCACAGGCCATGTGGACCATGGCCCCGGACATCCTCGCGGCCGAGTTCTTCGGCGTCGACCGGACCCCAGTGCCGCCGCCCGGCAGCGCGCTGAATCCGGTCACGAACCGGTACCGGACCAAGGACGGGCGCTGGATCCAGTTGGTCTTTCTCCAGCCGGACCGCTTCTGGCACGACTTCTGCGTCCGGGTGGGACGCGCGGACCTGGCCGACGACGAGCGGTTCACCCCCTCGCAGAACCTGATCGCGAACGCCGACGAGGCGGCGCGCCTGCTCCGGGAGACGTTCGCCGCGCAGGACCTCGAACACTGGACGACGGTGCTCGCCGACGAGAAGGGCGTCTGGTCGGTGATCGCCAGCCCGCAGGAGGTCCTGGCCGACCCGCAGGCGATCGCGAACGAGTACCTCGTACCGAACAAGGACGGCCTCGGACGCGAGTACCACGTGGTGTCCAACCCCGTGCAGTTCGACGAGACCCGGCCGCAGTCCGCACGCGCCCCGGAGTACGGCGAACACACCGAGGCGCTGCTGGTCGAAGCCGGCGTGACCTGGGCCGAGATCGCCGAGGCGAAGGAGCTCAAGGCGATCCTCTGAGCGGCGGGCGGCCCGTGCCGGAACAGGTCCGGTCCCCGGCCGATCCCGTGAACGCAGCACGGCTGTGGCCGCGCCCTCCTCAAAGGCGCGGCCACAGCCGTCCCAGGCCGTCGAAAGTTACGCCGACCTCTCTATAGTATTCCTTACGGTATAGGTTACCGTAGAAACAACGATCCGCCGTTGCCACCTCTGTGTCACGGCACCGGTCCTATCGGGCGAAGGGGACTTCTCATGCCACTGACCGTCGGCAGCCAACTCCGCAGTACATCCTCGACGTGCGAGGTCGTGGTGGTCCGCGCGCCCGGCCTCGAAGGCACGGTGTACTGCGGCGACGCGGAGATGACGAGCGTCGCCGCGGGCCGGCCCGCCACCGGGTCGACCGAAGGCCCCGCGGTCGTGCTGGGCAAGCGCTACGAGCACCAGCCGTCCGGGCTCGAACTGCTCTGCGTCAAGCCGGGCCCGGGGCCGCTCACGTTCAACGGAGCGGAGCTCGTGCTCAAGTCCGCCAAGCCGCTGCCCGCATCCGACTGACCGGAGGACCCCGTGGACCTGTTGACCCTGCTCGAAATGGTCGCCACCGGAATGGGCGACCGTGTGCTCGTCGGCGAACGGAAGGACGGCCTGACCGGAGCGCAGTTGCGCGACCGCGCGGCGACGGGCGGCCGTCTCCTCGCCGGGACGGGTGCTCGAACCGTCGTCTACCTCGGGGGGAACGGCCCCGCCTTCCCCGTGGCACTGTTCTCCGCCGCGGCGGCGCACGTGCCCTTCCTGCCGCTGAACTACCGCCTGAGCGACGACCAGTTGCGCGAGATCCTGGCACGCCAGGAAGACGCTGTCGTGGTCACCGACACCTCGGAGCGGGCGGAGCGCCTCGCTCCCCATCTGACGGTGCTCGACCTGGACGGGTTCCTGGACCGCTGCGCCTCCACCGTGCCGAACGCGACGCTGGTCAGCGGTGGCCAGGAAGCCGTCGCGGTGCTGCTGATGACGAGCGGAACCACGGCGGCGCCCAAGAGCGCGGTCCTTCGGCACCGCCATCTGACGTCGTACATCCTGGGCTCGGTGGAGTTCGCCTCGGCCGAGGAGACCGACGCCACCATCGTCAGCGTCCCCCCTTACCACATCGCCGCGGTCGCGAATCTGCTGTCGAACCTGTACGCCGGGCGCAGAATCGTCTATCTGGACCACTTCACCGCCGCCGAGTGGCTGGCGGTGGTCCGCGCCCAGGCGATCACTCACGCGATGGTCGTCCCGACGATGCTCAGCCGCATCGTGCGAGAACTCCAGGAGTCCGCGGCCACCGCACCGCCTTCCCTGCGCTCCCTGTCGTACGGCGGAGCCAAGGTGTCCGCGAAGGTCATCGCCGACGCGCTGCGGCTGTTCCCCGGGACGGGCTTCGTCAACGCGTACGGGCTGACGGAGACCTCTTCCTCGATCGCCGTCCTCGGTCCCGACGACCACCGCGAAGCGCTGGACGGCGACGACCCTCAGGTACGGCTGAGACTGGGGTCCGTCGGCCGCGCCCTGCCCCACGTCACGATCGAGGTCCAGGATGATCACGGCGAGCCGTGTGCCCCTGGGGTGGTCGGCGACATCGTGGTCCGGGGCGCGCAGGTGGCCGGCGAGTACGTGGAGGGCGGCAGCCGCCTCGACGAACGGGGCTGGTTTCCCACCCGCGACCTCGGCTACCTCGACCAGGACGGCTATCTGTTCGTCCAGGGCCGGGCCGACGACACCATCATCCGCGGCGGCGAGAACATCGCTCCCGCAGAGATCGAGGAGGCCCTGACCACACACGAGGCCGTACTCGACTGCGCCGTCGTCGGCGTCCCGGACGAGGAATGGGGCCAGCGCATCGCGGCGTTCGTCGTGGTCAAGCCGGAACACCGGTGCACCGTCGAAGAGATCCGGGCCCACGTCCGGACCCGGCTGCGCGGATCCAAAACGCCCGACCTGGTGAGGTTCATCGAAGAGCTCCCCGTCACGGCGACCGGCAAGGTGCTGAGGCGGAACCTGGTCGCCGACTTCGCCGTCCGCTAGAAGTGCCGCGTCCCGGCCCGGCGGAGACGGAGCCGGGACCTCGTACACACCGGCACGCAACGGGAGCGCCCGCCAGACGAAGGCCATACTATAAAGCCGACGTCGATATCAGTATGGGATGGGCCACCGCATGCCACACGCCGCCAACAAGGCGAACGCCCCGACGAAGTCCGGCCGCCGGCCCCGGGGGTCGCTCAGCAGCGAGGCCATCCTGGAGGCCGCCTTCGCACTGGCCGAGGAGGACAACCTCGACGCGCTGAGCATGCCGAAGGTCGCGTCCCGTCTGGGCGTCGGCGTGACCAGCCTCTACTGGTACTACCGTTCCAAGGAAGAACTCCTGGACGCCATGCTGGTCGTGGCGTCCGGCAGATTCCTCGGCCAACTGCCCGACTACGCCGGGCTGCCCTGGGACGAGCACTGCCGCTCCTACTTCGGGGAGATGCGGCGCATCTTCCACGACAACCCCGTGCTGTGCGACTTCCTCATCTTCCGGAACCAGCTCAGCACCGTCCGCCCGCGGACGCTCTTCCTCGACCGGATCGACCGCGAGGTGTCGATCCTGCTCGACGCCGGTTTCGCCCCCGAGACGGCGGCGCGCGGCTACATGGCCATGTCCGTCTACACGCAGGGGTGCGTGCAGAAGACGCGCCTGTTCGAGCGCACCGGGGAGCAGGAGAACCGGTTCGTGTGGCACGGCTCCGATCCCATCTGGGCCTCGCAGAGCCCGGAGGAGCAACGTACGTACCCCGGCATGGAGCAGACCCAGGAGTACTGGAGCGTCAGCTTCGCGGCGGACGCGGATTTCGAGTCCGGGCTCGAATTCATCATCGACGGGCTGCGGGGCAGGCTCAAGCAGCCCGCGAAGCCGGCCCGGAAGCGTGCCGCTCCCCGGAAGCAGAAGACCGAAAGCTGAGCGGGCGGCGCGCTCCGGGGCCCTGGCGGTCGAGATCTCGCCGGCCAGGAGAGCCCGCCTGCGGAACCAGTAGCGGCGCACCGAGAAGAGCGAACACGCTCCTCGGTGCGCCGCTGCGTTCCGGCGGCTCGCGTCAGCTGCTGCCGCGCTTGACCTGACTGAACGGCACATCGCGGTCGGCCGCGTATTCGCGCGGCATCCCGAGGATGCGCTCGCTGATGATGTTCCGCGACATCTCGGTGCTGCCCCCGCCGAGGCTGGCGCCCTGGCGCATCAGGAAGTTGTCGCCCACCCGGCCGGGACCCTCGCCGCTGACGGCCAGGCCCCCGGCGATCTCCAGCGCCAGGTCGTCGACGCGCCAGTCGGTCTCGGCGTGGCCCAGTCGCATGATCGAGGCTGCCGGGGACGGCATCTGACCGGTCTCCAGGCCGATGCTGACGCGACGGATCAACTGCTCCTGCACCCTCTCCAGCGCGTGCCCCTCACCGAGCATCTCGCGCACCCGGGGGTCGGCGGCCCGGCCGGACGCGCGGGCGATCTGGACGAGGTCCGGCTTGGGCTGGCTGACCCGCCCGGTGCCCCGGCCGCTGGTGAAGGGCGAACCGCCGCCCACCGCCGTCCGCTCGTGGAACAACTGCCGGGAGGCCACCGCCCATCCGCCGTTGACCTCGCCGACCACCGCGTCCGCGGGCAGGACGAGGTCGTCGAAGAACTCCTCGCAGAACTCGGTCGACCCGCTCACCTGGGTGATACGGCGCATCGTGATCCCGGGCTGGTGGACCTTCACCAGGAACATCGTCAGTCCCCGGTGCTTGGGCGCGTCCCAGTCGGTGCGCGCCAGGCACAGGGCGTAGTCCGCGGCGTAGGCGCACGTGCTCCACGTCTTGGCCCCGTTGAGCACCCACGTGTCCCCGTCGCGGTCCGCGCGGGTGACCAGGCCGGCGAGGTCCGAACCGCCACTGGGCTCCGACAGGAACTGCACGAGGATCTCGTCGCCGCGGATCGCGGCGGAGATACGCTCGCGCTTCTGCTGCTCCGAGCCCATGTCCATGATCGTGGGCGCGCAGATGCTGAACGTGGGGACGTTCAGCAGCAGCGGCATCTCGTAGCCCTCGGACTCCTCGGTGAACGCCCGCTGGTGCTCCGGGGTGAGACCCAGGCCGCCGTACTCCGAAGGGAAGCAGATGCCCGCGAACCCGCCCGCGTAGAGCTTCTTCTGCAGTTCACGGGTACGGACCCACTCGGCGTCGTCGTCCCCGGGCGGCGGCGGGACGGCGTCGACGTCGACCCGCGGCATGTTCTCGGCCAGCCAGGCACGGGCCCTGAGGCGGAACGACTCGACGGCCTCCACAGTGCTGTCGGTCATGACGTCTTCCTCTCTGAGGGCGCGATGATGTCGGCGATGCGGAGGCGGTGGTCCTCGGGCGTCCCGTAGAGGGCCCGGTTCACCGTCGCACGCCGGAGATACAGGTGGAGGTCGTGCTCCCAGGTGACGCCGATGCCTCCGTGCATCTGGACGCAGTCCTGGAGGATCTGCGTGGAGCGGCTCCCGACATAGGACTTGGCGACGCTCACCAGCTCGGCCGCGTCCTCGGCGCCGTCCTGGACCGCGCGGGCGGCGGCGCCGGTGGTCGCGTGGCACGCTTCGATCCAGGTCTTCATATCGGCGAACCGGTGTTTGAGCGCCTGGTAGGAAGCCAGCGGACGTCCGAAGGAGTAGCGGTCGAAGGCCCACTGCGTGGTGAACTCGAACACCCGCTCAAGGGCCCCGCAGGTCTCGGCGCTCTGCAGCACGATCGCGACCTGGAGCTGGCGCTCGACGAGCGGCTCCGCGCGGCCCACGAGGCCGACGACGGCGGACCCGGGAACCTCCACACCGGCGAAGCGGACCTCCGCGAAGCGCCGGACCAGGTCCAGGCTCCGGGACGCCTCGACCGAGACCCCGGCCGCGTCCGCCGGCACCAGGAACTGGGTGAGCCCCTGCTCGGTCGTCGCCGTTACCAGGAGCAGGTCCGCCTGCTCGGCGAGCTCGACCCGGTCCTTGACACCGTCGAGTACGAAGCCGTCGCTCCCGGGCTTCGCCGTCAGGCCGGGCGTCAGCGGGGACCACTGCCCGCCGGGCTCGTAGACCGCCCAGGTGGCGACGCTCTCGCCGGAGACGAGCGCTTCGACGATGTGCGAGTGGTCCGGGCCGTCGGTGGCCGCGGCCAGACCGGCCAGCACGATGTTGGTCGCCAGCAGCGGGCCGGGGCCGACGCCGCGGCCGAACTCCTCGGCGACGATGGCGAGATCGAGCAGGCCGTCCCCCGAGACGCTGCCGCCCCCGAGCTCCTCGGAGACGAGCATCGCCGTCCAGCCGAGCTCGGCGGCTCGGCTCCACCAGTCGCGGTCGAATCCGGTGGACGTGTCCGCGAGTTCCCGCACCCTCGTGAGCGGGGCCTCCTTCTCCAGGAAGCCCTTCACGGTGGCCCGAAAGAGTTTCTGGTCTGCCGAGAGCACTAGATCCATGCGGACTCCCTTGTCGTTTCACAGCGCCTCGCGGCGCTCATACCTTCGCGGCCGACGGTGCCGGGCGGTCGGGGCCACGGGGACGCGTGAAACCCACCGGCCGCGGCCGCCGGCTCCGGCGGAGGCTGCCCTGGCGGCACGGCCTCGGAAGCGGTGCGCGTCCACGCACCGCCCGACGCTTGTCCGGGGCCAGTCGACCACCGGCCGAAGAGCCTTGTCAAACGAATTACCGTAAGGCTAACTTGAATCCCTACTGGAAGACATACGGTAGAACCAACCGAGCCGTCGGTGGAACGCTCGGGAGCCACGGGAACGGGCTCCCGGGAACCACCGCGAGCGGCCCCTGGGGAGAGACAGGCATGCCCGCAGCAGACGAGTACGACGGCGCCGGCCACCGCTTCACGACGCCCCTGGAGGTGGCCGACAGCCTCGCCGCCGTCGGATACATCGCGGACCCGCGGATCAGCGGCGCGGTCTTCCTGGCCGGGCGACTCGGCAAACCGTTGCTCGCGGAGGGTCCCGCGGGCACCGGCAAGACCGAGCTCGCGAAGGCGCTCAGCCGGGTCACTGGGGCGCGGTTGATCCGGTTGCAGTGCTACGAGGGCCTGGACGAGTCGAAGGCCCTCTACGAGTGGGACTACCGCAAGCAACTGCTGCGGATCCACGCATCGCGCGACGCCGCCGCGGAGCAGTGGCAGGCGCTGGAGCGGGACATCTTCAGCGAGGAGTACCTGCTGGCCCGCCCCCTGCTCGAAGCGATCCGATCCGAGGACGACGTCGTCCTGCTCATCGACGAGGTCGACCGGCTGGACATCGAGACGGAGGCGCTGCTGCTGGAGGTCCTCTCGGACTTCCAGGTCTCCATCCCCGAACTCGGGACCGTGGCGGCCCGCCGCAGGCCCCTGGTGCTGCTCACCTCCAACAACAGCCGTGAGCTGTCCGACGCGCTGAAGCGCCGGTGCCTCTTCCTGCACATCGGGTATCCGGGCGCCGAGCGGGAACGGGAGATCGTCCGCTCCGCCGTGCCGGGCATCAGCGAGCATCTCGCGACACAGCTCACCCAGGTGGTGCTCTCGCTGCGCGGCCTGCAACTCAAGAAGAAGCCGTCCGTCTCCGAGACGATCGACTGGGCCAGGACACTGCTCCTGTTCGAGTCCTCGGAACTGGACCCGGCCGACGTGGTCGCGGCCCTCCCGGTCCTGCTCAAGCACCAGAGCGACATCGAACTCGCGACGCGCGAACTCGGCCGGGTTCCGTCATGACCGTCGCGACAGCGCGCTCGGGGCCGCCGCGGCCGGGCCCGGACGGGCCCGGCCGACTCCCGAGAGCGCCTCAGGAGGCAGCCGAAGCGGTGCTGGCCGCGGTCGAAGAACTGATCGGCGAACTGCGGCAGATCGGTGTGCCGGTGTCGACGAGCGAGAGCATCGACGCGGTCCGGAGCCTGGAGTACACGGACCCGCTCCAGCCGGACCAGCTCAGAGCCGCCCTGGCGGCCGCGCTGGTCAAGAGCCACCGGCACGGGCGCGCCTTCGACACGGTCTTCGACCTGTTCTTCTCCCCCGGGCCGCGCCCCAGTCAGGACGGAGGTCCGGCACCGGACGCCGACGGCACGCCGGTCCGCGGCCGGCTGGCCGCACGGCTCGCCGGGGCCGGTGACACAGAGCTGCGCGACCTGCTCGTGCGGGTTCTCGACCAGCGGGACGATCTGGGCCTGCGCGCCGTGACCGCCGAACTGGTCGACCGGCACGCCCGGATCCGGCCCGGTCAACCGGTGGCCGGCACGCTCGCCGTGCAGCGCACGTTCCGTGCCGTCGAGCCGGATGACCTGCGTGAGCGACTGGCCGGGCTCAGTGGCGGGGCCGACGGCTCCCCGGTGTCCGGCCTGCGGGTCCGGCTGGCGGCCGAGGAGGCGGACCGGCGCGTGGAACGGCTCCGGCAGGAGATCGAGACCGAGGTGCGCCGACGCCTCGTCGAGGACCGGGGGGCCGCCGCCGTGGCGCGTTCCCTGCGGAGTGCGCTGCCGGAGGACCTGGACTTCCTGACCGCGTCGACGGCCGAACTGGCCGCCCTGCGGGCCGCGTTGGCACCGCTGCCCGCCCAGTTGGCGGGCAGGCTGAGCGCAACGCGCCGACGCGCCCGGCGGGGCCCGCTCGATTTCCGCCGTACGGTACGCGCCTCGCTCTCGGCCGGAGGGGTGCCGGTGCGGCTGGCGTTCCGGCCTCCTCGCCCGGCCAAGCCGGAGCTGGTCCTGCTCGCCGACATCTCCGGATCCGTCGCCACGTTCGCCGGGTTCACCCTGCACCTCGCGCAGGCGTTGCGCACGCAGTTCCGGGTGGTACGCAGCTTCGTCTTCGTCGACGGCACGGACGAGGTGACCGATCTGCTCGCCGGTTCGGACGGCGCCGTCGAGGCGGCGCGCCGGATCGACGAGTCCGGCAGCGGGGTCCGGCTCGACGGGCGGTCGGACTACGGCAACGCCCTCCGGGGCTTCTGGGACCGGTGGGGTACACAGGTCGGCAGCCGGAGCATCGTCGTCGTCCTGGGCGACGCGCGGACCAACTACCGCTCGCCGTCGGTGGAGTCGCTGTCGGAGCTCCGGCAGCGCGCCGGTCGGGTGTACTGGCTCAACCCGGAGCCGCGCGCGGCGTGGGGCAGCGGCGATTCGGTCATGGACCAGTACGCGCCCCACTGCGACGACGTCGTCGAGTGCCGCAACATCCGCCAACTCAGGCAGTTCATCGAGCGGTTGGCGTGAGTACCCGCCACCCGCCACGGCCCCCGGGCCGTTCCTTCCGTCCGGTTCGCAGGGAGCACCATGACTGACAGCAGCATCTCGGCGGCCATGCGGGCCGCTGTGGGCGTCGAGCTCGCCCGGCAGGTGAGCCACCCCGTGAGCGCGTCCGACATCCGCCGATGGGCCCTCGCGGTGTACTGGCCCGAGCCCGCTCCGCAGCTCTTCGTCAGCGAGGAGTACGCCCGCCGAACCGTCCACCGGGGCATCGTCGCGCCCGAGGAGTTCAACCCGTTCGCCTGGTCGTGCGCCGAGACCTGGACCCGGAATCCCGAAGCGGTCTCCGATCCCAACGACCCCGACAACACCGAGATCCAGGCCGGCGTACCCGGGCCCGGACTGACGTTCCAGCTCAACGGCGGCATGTCGGTGGAGTACGGCGACCGGATGCGCCCCGGCGACGTGATCACCGGCAGCCGGTGCCTCGGGCCCTACACCGAGCGCGAGGGACGGCTGGGCCTGATGCTCTTCAGCACCGCCGAGGAGACCTGGACCAACCAGAGCGGCCGGCTCGTCAAGCGGACCGTGTCGACGCTCATTCGCTACTGAAGGGACGAACCGACGTGCAGACTGCGACGTCCGGCGACAAGGTCGGGATCGGCGACGAGATCGGGCCGTTCACCAGAGAGACCGGTTTCGCGAACTGGAACCGCTATGCGGCTGTCAACTACGAGTTCGTGCCGATCCACATGGACGACGAGGCCGGCCGTGCGGCCGGGTACCCGACCGCTTTCGGGATGGGCAACCTCCAGTGGTCCTACCTGCACAACGCGCTGCGGGCGTGGATGGGCGACAGCGGACGGATCGTCAGCCTCTCGTGCCAGTTCCGCGGGGCCAACACAAAGGGCATGACCGTCACCGCCCGCGGTGTGGTGACCGGCGTCGAGAAGGCCGACGGCGCCGTCACCGCGACGGTGGACGTGTGGACCGAGGCGGCGGACGGATCCAGGCTCGCCCCCGGCAAGGCGGTCGTGCGGTTCGGTTGAGCCGCACCGGCACCAGCACGACCACCAGCGCTACCACCGAGATTGCCGTTATGGTTACCGTAAGACTTTCTATACGCCCCGGGCAGCCGCACGGCCCGTCGGGGCGATCGCGACCAGGAGGAGGATTCGTGAGCGAGCCGAGCACCACTGGGCAGGCGTCCGCCGAGCACCCCGTTCTCGTCGAGCGGCTTGGGCACGTGATGGTCATCACCATCAACCGCCCCGACGCCCGCAACGCGGTCAACGAAGCGGTCTGCCTCGGCGTGGGCGACGCCCTCGAAGAGGCGGACCACGACGACAACGTCCGCGCGGTCGTGCTGACCGGCGCGGGCGACAAGGCGTTCTGCGCCGGGGCGGACCTGAAGGCCATCCTGCGCGGAGAGCGGATCATCCCCGAGGGCCGCGAGCTGTGGGGGCTGGCCGGATACGTCGGTCACTACATCGGCAAGCCGACCATCGCCGCGGTGAACGGCGCGGCGATCGGCGGGGGGACCGAACTGGCCCTGGCCAGTGACCTCGTGGTGGCCGCGGACACGGCGTCGTTCGGTCTCCCCGAGGTCAAGCGCGGGCTCGTGGCCGGGGCCGGCGGCGCCTTCCGGCTCGCGGCCCAGCTACCCCAGCGTGTCGGCCTGGAGATGCTGCTGACCGGTGACCCGATCAGCGCGCAACGGGCGCTCGAACTGCATCTGGTGAACCGCGTGGTGCCGGCCGCGGACGTGTTGGAGACCGCGGTCGAACTGGCCGGGCGGATCGCCGCGAACGCGCCGCTGTCCGTCCAGGCCACCAAGCGGATCGCGCTGGGATACCAGGGTTCCCAGCGGCCCGCGGATGCTCCGCTGTGGGAGCTGACCACGAAGGAACTGGCCCGCGTGAGCGGCTCGGCCGACGCGGTGGAGGGCCCGCGCGCCTTCGCCGAGAAGCGGGCCCCGGTCTGGCAGGGGCGCTGAGTTCCGGGCACCGGACGGTTCGCGCGCACGAGCAAGGGCCGGCCGACGAAGAACTCGTCGGCCGGCCCTTGCTCTCGATGTCACTTGATGTTGAACCGCTGGGCCGCGTCGATCCGGATGACCTCGCCGTTGAGGTAGTCGTTGTCGACGATGTGCAGCGCGAGCCGGGCGTACTCGTCCGCGTGGCCCATCCGCTTCGGGTTCGGCACCCCGGGGCCCCACTTGGCCTGGGCCTCCGCCTCGGGCATGCCGTACGCCGGGGTGAAGAAGGTGCCCGGCGCGATGCTCATCACGCGGATGCCCAGCGGGGCCAGGTCGCGGGCGGCGGTGAGGTTGAGGCCGATCACCCCTCCCTTGGCGGCGGAGTAGTCGGACTGCCCGACCTGCCCCTCGTAGCCGGCGATGCTGGCGGTGGTGATCACGACGCCGCGCTGGCCGGAGTCGAGCGGCTCGTTCTCGGCCATGGCCGCCGCCGCCCGGCTCAGCACCGTGAAGGTGCCGGTGAGGAAGATCTCGACCGTGCGCCGGAAGGTGTCGACCGGGTAGGGCCGCCCTTCGCGGTTGACGATCCGGGCGCCGGCGGCCGGGCCGCCGTGGACCACGACGGCCGCGCGCAGCGGGCCGAGTTCCTTGGCGGCGTCGATCGCCGCGAGCACGGACGCCTCGTCGGTCACGTCCGTGTGCACGAACCGGGCGTTCTCGCCGAGGTCGTCGGCCAGTTGCTTGGCGCGGTCCTCCGCCATGTCGGCGATGACCACCTTGGCGCCCGCGGCCACGAGACGTCGCACCGTCGCCTCGCCGAAGCCGCCCGCGCCACCGGTGACAATCGCGGATGCACCCGCAAGTTCCATGAGTTCCTCCTTGGTCGGGCCCGTCCCGGGGGCCGGTGAGAGGGGAAAGCACGCCCTCTCATATTGGTTATCGTAGGTTATACAGTTAGCATTACGAGCACCATACTTCAGCCTCGCCCGCCGCATCGCGGAGCCGCCGAGGCAGGAAGTCCCAGATCTGTCGCTGTGAGGTGGGCCATGCCCGAAGCCGTGATCGTCAGTGCTGTCCGCACCGCCATCGGAACCGCTTACAAGGGCTCGCTGAGCGAGACGAGCGCCGAGGATCTCGCACGTCACGTGGTCGCGGAGGCGGTCGAGCGGTCCGGTCTCGCACCGGAGAGCTTCGACGACGTCGTCCTCGCCGAATCCATGTACGGCGGCGGCGACCTCGCTCGCCACGCCGCCGTCTCCCTGGGCATGACCGAGGTCGCCGGCCAGGCGGTGAACCGCCACTGCGCGGGCAGCCTGACCGCCGTCGGCATCGCCGCCGGGTCGGTCCGGGCCGGTATGGACCAGGCCGTCATCGCCGGCGGGGCGCAGTCCTCGTCGCTCGCCCCGAAGACCGTGTGGCGCGTACCCGGTACGGTCGACCGGTTCGAGGAGCGCATGGCGCCGACGTTCCCGTATACGGCGGACGCGACCGACGACGTCACCCTGAGCACCGGCTGGAACGTCGCTCTGGAGGCCGGGCTCACCCGTGAGCAGCTGGACGCGTGGGCCTTCCGGTCGCACGCGCGTGCGGTCGCAGCCATCGACGCCGACGTCTTCGTCGACGAGATCGCCTCGATCAAGGTCACCCGCCGGGACGGCTCGGTCGTCGACTTCGCGATCGACGAGCACCCCCGCCGCAGTTCCACTCTGGAGAAGCTCGCCACGCTGAAGCCCCTGCACCCGGAGATCGAGGGCTTCTCCATCACCGCCGGGAACGCGGCCGGGGTGAACGACGCCGCGGCCGCACTCGCGGTGGTCAGCGACGAGCTTGCCCGGACGCGGGGGCTGACCCCCCTGGCGACCGTGCGGGCCTGGGCCGCCACGGGTGTCGCGCCGCGCCGTACCGGCATGGGCGCCGTCGAGGTGATTCCGAAGGTGCTCCAGCGGGCCGGCCTGTCGATCGGCGACGTGGCGCTGTGGGAGATCAACGAGGCTTTCGCCTCGGTCCCGGCCGCGGCGTGCAAACTGCTCGGCCTCGACGAGGAGCTCGTCAACATCTTCGGCAGCGGATGCAGCCTGGGACACCCGGTCGCGGCATCGGGCGCCCGCATGCTGACCACGCTGACGCACGAACTCCGCAGGCGCGGCGGCGGCATCGGCGTCGCCGCCATGTGTGCCGGCGGCGGCCAGGCCGGAGCGGTCGTCATCGAGGTCCGCTGAACCGGGCGCACCCGCGCACATGCCCTGACGTGCGGTCGCGGCGCCATCGGCACCGCGACCGCACGGACGGCGGTGCCGCCCGCGGCCCCTCGCGCACGTTGCCAAGACATTGCGCCCAGGTGTCGACCTACCGGATAGATGGCTATACCGTATGCATTGCGAGAAGCATTTCGATCGCAAGCGCAAGGAGGCGCCATGCTGCCCGAGGACCTTCAGATCATCTCCGTCGACGACCACGTCATCGAACATCCCACCGTCTGGACGGACCGGGTGCCGAGCAAGTACGCCGACGTCGCTCCCCGCATCGAGCGCGCCGACGACGGCAACGACTGGTGGATCTACGAGGGCGCGAAGGCCGGCAACTTCGCCCTGAACGCCGTCGCCGGCAAGGATCCCAAGGACTTCGGCATGGACCCGCGCTCCTACGACGACATGCTGCCCGGGTGCTACGACGTGTCCCAGCGGATCAAGGACATGGACACCGAGGGCGTGTGGGCCCAGCTGTGTTTCCCCAACTTCGGCGGCTTCGCCGGCAGCACGTTCGCCAAGTCCAAGGACCTCGAACTGGCCGCCGCCTGCGTGAGCGCCTACAACGACTTCATCCTGGACGAGTGGTGCGCGTACGACCCCGCGCGGCAGATACCGCTGCTCACACTTCCGTACTGGGACGTCGAGGCGTCGGTCAGGGAGTTCAACCGCACGGCCCCGCTGGGCGCCAAGTCCTACACCTTCCCCGAGCTGCCGGACCGCATCGGCCTGCCCTCCTGGCACACCGACCACTGGGATCCCATCCTCGCCCTGTCCAACGAGTCGGGTATCCCGCTGTCGCTGCACTTCGGCTCGGGCGGATCGCCGACGGTGTCACCGGAGGGCATGAGCACGAACTTCGTCGTCGGGATCTCGCTCTTCGCGCTCAACTCCGTGACGACGATGGCCGAACTGCTGCTGTCGCCCGTGTTCCACAAGTTCCCGAACCTGCGGATGGCGCTCTCCGAGGGCGGTATCGGCTGGATGCCGTATCTGCTGGAGCGCCTGGACTACACCTGGGAGCGCCATCGCTGGTACAACGACGTCAACCGCGAGGTCAGCCCGGGTGAGCTGTTCGCGCGCGGCCACCTCGGCGGCTGCTTCATCTCCGACGACGCCGGACTGGAGGCCCGCCACCGGATCGGCGTCGACCACATCATGTTCGAGAGCGACTACCCGCACTCGGACAGCAACTGGCCGAACACCAGGAAGATCCTCGCCGAGTCGATGCGCGGCATCCCCGAGGACGAGGTGCACAAGCTGCTGGAGGACAACGCCCGGACGTTCTACGACTTCCCGCGAAGCAGCTGAGCCGACCCCGCACGTTCGTACCCGGATCCGCATCGGCCCCGCCCGACGACCCGTCGGGCGGGGCCGATGAACATGTGCTCGGTCACATGCGGCAGCACTCGACGCCTATCCCTGATCAGAGATACCGTAGTACTTACTGTTGCATCTACCGTACAAGCTCCCGGCCAGTGCGGACCCGGAGCCGTTCGCCGCGGTTCGGCCGGCGGGAACCAGGAGGCAGAATCAGTGCAGATCAAGCAGATCGCGGTGGTCGGCTGCGGCACCATGGGTGCCGGCATCATCCAGGTGGCCGCCCAGACCGGCATCGAAGTCGTCGGGGTCGAACGCACCGAGCCGGATGCCGAGGCCGCCCGGCTGCGCATCGAAGCCGGGCTTGAGGCCACCGCCTCCCGGGGCAGGATCACCCCCGAGCAGGCGCGCGAGGCCGCCTCCCGCTTCACCGTGACCACCGAGCTCGCCCGGGTGGCCGACGCGGACCTGGTGGTCGAGGCCGTGTTCGAGGACGTCGAGCTCAAGAAGGGCGTCCTCAAGGAGATCGACGGCCTGGTCGGGCCCGACACGTTCATCGCGTCGAACACCTCGACGATTCCTCTGGTGATCCTGGCCGCCGCGACCAGCCGCCCCGATCGGGTCGTCGGGCTGCACTTCTTCAACCCGGTCCCGGCGATGAAGCTGGTGGAGGTGATCAAGACACCGGTGACGTCCGCCGAACACGTGCGGACCATGGTCGATCTCGCCGTGGCCATGGGCAAGAACCCGGTCGTCGTGAACGACGTGCCCGGCTTCGTGGGCAATCTGCTCATCGTCCCCTACCTGCTCGACGCGGTACGGGCCTTCGAGCGCGGCGTGGCCGACATGGAGTCGATCGACAGCGTCATCCGCCTCGGGTTCAACCACCCCATGGGCCCGTTCAGGCTCAGCGACCTGATCGGCCTCGACATCGTCCACGACATGGCCGCGTCGATGTACGAGGAGTACAAGGACCCGCGGTATTTCCCGCCGCCGCTGCTCAAGCAGTACGTCCGGCTCGGATGGCTGGGTCGCAAGACCGGCCGGGGGTTCTACCGCTATGACGACTGAGGCGACGGCCGACCGCAGCCGGACGACCGACCCGCCGGCGCTCGTCGAGCAGTGGGACACGCACCTGCGCTCGGTGGATCCGCTCCGGTTCGCGGGGTACGCCGTACCGGCGTCCGAGGACGAGTCGGTCCGCACCGGCGTGGTCTCCTTCGGCGGGGCCGAGGCCGTCTGGATCGAGTGCGACGCGAGCCGCCAGACCGGGACGATGGGCGCGGTCGCGGGTGAGCGGATCGTGCGCGCGTTCAACCGCGCCGCCGAGCGCCGACTGCCGGTCGTCGAGACGGTCGCCAGCGGCGGTGCGCGCCTCCAGGAGGGCATGCTCTCCCTGCTCCAGATGGCACGGACGTCGTCCGCGGCGGCCCGGCACGCGGCCGCCGGTCAGCTGACCGCCGCCGTCCTCCGCTCCCCCACCACCGGCGGCGTCTACGCTTCGTGGGCCTCGCTGGCCGACCTGCGGGCCGCCGAGCCGGGCGCGACCATCGGGTTCGGCGGGCCGCGCGTCGTCGCCCAGGTGACCGGCGCGTTCCCACCGCCGACGTCACACACCGCCGAGTCGGCCCACCGGCACGGACTGGTCGACGCCCTCACACCGAACGGCGAGCAGTGGGGCTGGCTCGCCGCCGCGGTCGGTGCCCGCCCGGGCCCGCCGCTGACGCTGCCGCAGGGCCGGCCCGAGGGGCCCGACCCGACGCCGGTCCCGGCGGACCCGTACCTCCTCCTCCAGCGGTCCCGTGGCGCACGACGCCCGTCCGGCCTGGAATGGGCGAGCTGGCTGACCGACTCCTGGGTGGAACTGCGCGGCTCCGACCCGGCCCTGCGCGCCGGCCTCGCGACGATCGCCGGTTCGCGTGCCGTCGTCGTCGCGATGGACAGATTCGCCGGGGCCGGTCGCCCGGCGCTGCCAGGACCGGGGGCATTCCGTCTCGCGCAGCGCGCGATCCTGCTCGCCGACCGGCTGCGGCTGCCGGTCGTCACCCTCGTCGACACCCCGGGGGCGGACCCGTCTCCGGAGTCGGAGGCCGCGGGTGTCGCGGGCGAGATCGCCCGCACCTTCCTGGCGATGGCGGAGCTGGCGTCCGTGAGCGTGTGCCTGTGTGTCGGAGAGGGCGGCAGCGGCGGTGCCATGGCGCTTGCCCACACCGACCGTTTCATCCTGCTCCAGGGCTCGGTCTTCTCGGTCATCGGCCCGGAGGCGGGCGCGGTGATCCTCTACCGCGACGCCGGGCGGGCGCCCGAGCTGACCCGCGCCCTGAAGATGACGTCCGCCGAGCTGCTGCGCCGGGGAGTCGTCGACCACGTCGTGCCCGAGAACGTGGACGCCGTGCGCGGAGCGCTGCTCGACGCTCTGGCGTCCGCCACGCCCGGCGAACGCGACAGCCGAGCCGACAAGGCGACCGCCCGCGCTCTCCTGGCCGGTTGACCGGACACCGGCCATCGACGGCAGCAGCAGAGGACGCCGGTGTCGGGGCGGCGACCCGCCGGACGAGGCACCGGCAAGTGATACCAACCGATTCGGAAGAGGAGTCTCTCCATGCAGAAGATCGCCAAGACGACCGGTAGCCACGGCATCGGTCAGATGATCCACGTCATCCACATGTCGGACGACGTGGAGAAGCTGAACCGCTTCTACGAGGACGTGTTCGGCGGGCTCCACTTCCTCGGCGTCGACGAGCCCAACTATCTGCCGATCGAGGACAGGTACGCCGGCCTGTTCATGGTCGGTGACGTGTGCATCGAGACCATGGCGCCCGCGCTGCCGGCCGACGGAACCAAGCCGGTCGGCAAGTTCTACAACAAGTTCGGCGAGCACCTGCACTCCGTCGGCTACAAGGTCGACGATCTGCCGGGGCTCGCGGAGCGGCTGCTGGCCAAGGGGGTGTACATCGGCGCGCCGGGCGGCGGGAAGATCGAGAAGCTCGACCCGGAGACGCAGTACTTCTACCCGAGCCCGCGTGACACCGCCGGTCTGATGGTCGAGATGTGCCGGATCGACATGCCCAACGACCCCCGCGACCTGGAGACCTGGTCGTCCCAGGTGAAGATGTGGCGGTCCCACCCGCTCACGATCGAGCGTTTCTCCTACGTCACTCTCGGCGTGCGCGACCTGGAGTCGGCGGTCAGCACCTACGTCGACGTGATGGAGGCCGTTCCGGTCCAGCAAGGGATCGACGACGCCCTGCGGGCTCGTTTCCAGACGGTCCAACTCGGCGACTGCCTGCTCCAGTTGGCACAGCCGCTGGAGGAGCACTCCGACCTGGGCCGCCATGTGGCGAAGTGGGGCAACATGATCTACAGCCTCCGGTTCAAGGTGACGGACCTCGACTCGGTCGAAAGCTGGCTGAAGCGCAAGAACATCCGCACCGAGAGGCTCCGTGAGGACCTCGTGGTCACCGACGTCGAGGACTCGTACGGGGCCCCGATCTTCTTCACCACCGAGGAGATCCCGGGCGACCCCTTCGCCTCCTGACCGCAACGCGGCGCGCGGCCCGCGCCCGGTGCCGATCTGACCGGCACCGGGCGCGGGTCACACGGCGAGCGCGGCACATCGAGGAGTACGACAGCGCGGGCCCGCCTTGTCCCCGAATGCGTGCGCACGAAGTGGCCGAGGCGGCTGTCGGCATGCCCGGCTTCGGCATCCCTGGGATGCCGAACTCCCGGCCGCCGCCGGGGACTTCAGCGCGTCTCCCGCGCCACGGCCCACGTGGCCGGCCTTGCCGGAGTCCCGCCCGTGCCGCGCGTCTCCGGCGACATCGGCGGCTGCCTGCGCCTGTTTCCGCGCCGCCGCCGGGGACTCCGGCCCGCTCTTCTGTGCGTCCATGCTGACGGCGTCCGCCGCTGTGATACGTCCGCCGGGATCACCGCTGCCGAGGTCAGCTGCCTGTCGGCTCGGCGGCTCGGCAACGGCACGGGAAAGGCGGCGGCCCGGGCCGGCGCTCAGGCGACCGGAGGACGGACCGGCTCCACCTCGTCGACCAGACCCCAGCGCAGTGCCTGCCCGGCGTCGAGCGGGCACCCGCTGAGCACCAGGTACAGCGTGCGCCAGCGGCCGATACGGCGAGGGATGCTCACCGTGCCGCCCGCGCCCGGGATCAGCCCCATGCCCAGCTCCGGCAGCCGGAAGACCGTCCCGGGGTCGGCGACGATCCGGGAGGCGAAGGCGGGCAGCTCGATCCCGGCGCCTACGCAGGCGCCGTGCATCCGCACGGTGATCCGGTCCCGGAGTTCGTGCACCGAGCGGGCCGCGCCACCACGGGTGCGCACCAGGTGCGCCGTCGACAGATCGGCGGCGACCCCGAACTCGCCGAGGTCACCGCCCGAGCAGAAGGAGGGGCCGTTCCCGTCCAGGACGACCTCGGCCACCGTCGCGTCGAGCCGGGCGACGTCCAGGGCCGCGACGAGCGCGTCCCGTAGCTCCCGGCCGTAGGCGTTGCGCCGCTCGGGCCGGTTCAGCGTGAGGTGAAGGGTGTCGCCGTCACGGCGGACCAGCACGGTCTCGGCTCTCGCGGGCGGGGGCACCGGCCGGTCGCCCCGGGCCGCCAGCCAGCGCGCGAAGCCGCCACCGGCGAGCAGGGTGGAGTAGGCGAGCGACTCCGCGTCCAGCGCCTGGTGCACGGCGAGATGCTCGCCGACCCGCAGGACCTGGCCAAGGACGACGGCCGCCTCGGGGTTGCCGAGCGCGTGGCCGTGCAGCACCCGGGCCTCGGCGTCAGGATCCTCGACGGCGACCAGGCGGCGATCCCCGCCGTCGGCGGTTACCAGCGTCAGGTCCAGCGCCTCGGTCAGCGCGGCCGGGGGCGCGGCGGCGCGGGTGACGCCGACGAGCAGGCGGTCGCACTCCTGGGCCCGCTCCACGGCGCGTCGGAGGACGGCCGTACTGCCGAAGGGGCGGTCCAGGTCGACCAGCAGCAACGGGTCGACCACGGCGCCGCCCTCGGCGAGCAGGTCTGCGTGGGCCGCGCCTGCGGCCAGGTCCGCCACGGAGATCGCACTGCGAGTCAACATCATCCTGGCCTAGCATCCTGACATGGTCACTTGGTCCCCGGGATCCTCCGCCGAGACCGCGCGCGACTGGGCGCGGAGCGGGGTCCTGCCGCTGACCGGCCACAGTACCGGCCCGCCGATCGTACCCGCGGGCGCCGCCGCCTCCTGGGCGGATCGGATGGCCGACCGCGTCGAGCTGGCCACCAGGGGCTCCCGCCACCCGGTCCGGATCGACGGACCGCGGCTGCTGTCCGAGCGTGCGGCGCTCACCGGAGGGATCCGCCGGGGGCGGCTGTCCGTCGGCGGCAGTTGCCGGCTGCTGCCGACGCTGGACGGCTGGGCGGCGGTGTCGTCCGCCCGCCCGGACGACCCGCTGTTGTGGAGCGCGCTGATCGGCCACGACCTCGACGAGCGGTTGCCGCAGCGGCTGGCCGCCTGGCTGGCCGAGCACAGCGGTGCCCAACTGGACGAGCGGGCAACGCTGTTGAGCCTGGCCGCTGGATCGGTCGGGGCACCCGGACGGCAGGGGGACGGCGAGGGTGGCGTGGGCCGTCGCGCCGAGCCGCCGCAGCCGGGCAGGCCGCGCTCGGTGGAGCGGCTGCTGGTGGTGGACTTCAGCGCACTGTGGGCCGGCCCGCTGTGCGCGCACCTGCTCGGTCTCGCGGGCGCGGACGTGGTGAAGGTCGAGGTCCCTTCCCGCCCGGACGGCGCCCGCCAGGGCAACCGGCCCTTCTACGACCTGCTGCACGGCGGCCACCGCTCAGTCGCACTCGACCCGGCGGACCCCGCCGGGCGCGCCGCCCTGCACGCGCTGGTGCGCAGGGCGGACATCGTCGTCGAGGCGTCCCGCCCCCGCGCGCTGGCCGGGTTCGGACTGGACGCCCTGGCCGAGGTGGAGCGCGGCTGCACCTGGGTGTCGATCACCGCCCGCGGCCGGGCCTCGGACAAGGTCGGCTTCGGCGACGACGTGGCCGCCGCGAGCGGACTGCTGGCGTGCGACGAGCGAGGTCTGCCGGTCTTCTGCGGGGACGCGATCGCCGATCCGCTCACGGGTCTGACCGCCGCCACGCTGGCCCTGTCCGAGCCCGAGGGCGGCGGCGGGGTGCTGTGGGACGTGGCGATGGCGGACGTCGTGGCAGCGACCCTCGAAGGAGGGGGGACCGGCCCAGGGACGCGGGTGCGACGGGCCGGGACCGGCTGGACGGTGGACACCGGGCAGGAACGGGTTCCAGTCCTCGCGCCGGTCGCCAGGACCCCACGAGCCGGCGCGCCCGAACTGGGCGCCGACACCGGCGCGGTACTGCGACGGCTCGGGATCGCCGCACCGTGAACGGCCTGCTGATCCGCGGTGCGGAGGTGAACGGGGAACTGCTCGACGTCCGGATCGGGCGCGGCCGGGTGGTGGAGCTGGGGTGGTCGTTGCCGCGTGCGGACCGGGCCGAGGAGCTGGTGGAGGCGCACGGCGGCACGCTGCTCCCCGGGCTGACGGATCATCACATCCATCTGTTCGCCACCGCCGCCGATCTGGCGTCCGCCTCCTGCGACCCCGCCACCACGCCCGACCGGGCCGGACTCGCCCAGGTGTTGCGGCGTGCGAGGCCGGACGGGCACGGCTGGATCAGAGGCGTGCGCTACCACGAGTCCACGGCCGGAGATCTGGACACGGCCGGTCTCGACGAGCTGCGCGACGATGTTCCGGTCCGGCTGCAACACCGCAGCGGCGCCCTGTGGGTGCTCAACTCCCGTGCCGCCGAGGCCGTCGGACTCGGCAGCGGGGACCACCCCGGTATCGAGCGGGACGCCGGGGGGCACCCGACCGGGCGCCTGTGGCGGGCCGACGACTGGCTGCGCGCGAGGCTGCCGCGCGGCGAACCGCCCTCGTTGGCCGGGCTGAGCCTGTTGCTGGCCGGGTACGGCATCACGGCCGTCACCGATGCGAGCCCGGAACTGGACACCGGCACGGTCGAGGCGATCTCGGCGGCGACGGCGAGCGGCGAACTGCGCCAGCGAGTGCTGCTGCTGGGCGCGCCGCTCAGCAGCACCCCGGGCTCCGCCCCTGGCCGGAACCTTCCGGAAGCCGGCCCCTGGAAGATCGTGCTCGCGGACTCCGGTCTGCCCGCCCTCGACGAGTTGACCGAAGCCGTCGCCGCCGCGCACCGGGCCGGTCGGCCGGTCGCCGCGCACTGCGTGACCCGGGAGTCGCTGCTGCTGTTCCTGATCGCGCTCAAGGAGGCCGGCAGCCTGCCCGGCGACCGCCTTGAACACGCCTCCCTCGTACCGGCCGACGTCATTCCCGGCATCCGCCGACTCGGCCTGCGGGTGGTGACCCAGCCGGGATTCCTCGCGGACCGCGGCGACGACTTCCTGCGCGGCACTCCCGCATCCGAGCACGACGAGCTGTACCGCTGCGCCTCGCTGCGCGCGGCCGGTGTTCCGCTGGGGCTGTCCAGCGACGCCCCGTACGGGCCGGTCGATCCGTGGGCGGTGATGCGGGCGGCGGTACGGCGACGCACCCGCTCGGGCACGGTCGTCGGCCCCGGGGAACGGCTCACCGCCGCGCAGGCGCTGGACGGCTATCTCTCCCCCGGGCAACGGCCCGGCGATGCCCCGCGCCGCGTCCACGTGGGAGCCCGGGCGGATCTGGTGCTGCTGCACACCCCGTTGGGCGCGGCACTCGACCGCCTGGACACCCGGATCGTCCGGCTGACCCTCGTCGGCGGGCATCGGGTGGCGTGACGCGCCGGCGCGGCGCCCGCCCGCGAAGACCGCAGTCGCCCGGTCGCCCCCGGGCAGGCGGGGAAACCGGCCGCCACAACCCCGGGCATGCTGCCCTAATCACCTAACTAAGTTCAGTTATGACTGCACTGCGCACTCAGGACGCCGACGAATCACCCCGAGTGATACAGGTCACAGCACAGGGAGCTTTGGTTGACGCGTCGGGATACAGGGCAGGCAGCCAGACGCCGTAGTCCGCTGAGGGCAGACGTCAGGGAACCGGCACGACTTGTCGGACCGCGACCCCTGGAGCCGCGAGCGCAGCCGTTCATTAAGCTCACACGCAAGGGAGAGGACCGTATGAGCACGCAGTCGGCAGCCAGTGGGCGGGCATGAAGCCCTCGTGGTCAGGGCGAACAACTGCGCAGGGAGATCTTGCGCGCGGTGGGGCGGCTTCTCGACGAGTGGGGCGGCGTGGACAAGCTCACCATGCGAGCCGTGGCGCGCGAGGTGGGCGTGGCGGCCCCCAGCATCTATCTGCATTTCTCCGACAAGGCGGAACTCGTCTGGGCGGCACTGGCCGACAAGTACGAGGACCTCCCGACTCGCATGCGCGCAGCCGACGCGGAAGCGGCCGACGGCGGAGCCAACGCCCGGGAGCGGCTACGCGCCCAGGGGCACGCCTACTGCCTCTTCGCCCGTGAATATCCCGGTCACTACCGGCTGATGTACGAGGTGCGTCAGCCGCCCGTCCCGACGGCTCGCCTCCACCTGCACCCGTCTCGGCATGTCTCGCTCTCCCTGCGCGAGGCGTTCGCCCGATGCCGGGAGGCCGGCTACCCGCTGCCGATGCCCGACGAGCAGGCCGCGCAGACACTGTGGGCGGGACTGCACGGCTTCATCGCGCTGCAGCACACCCTGTCGAGTACCGCACAGGCACAAGAACCCGTGGAGCCCCTGGCCGACGGCCTCGTCGACACGCTGATCCCGGCGGAGCCCGCGGACGAGCCGCAACCGCCGGCGGCCGACACCGAAGCGGCACAGCGGATCCGGGCGGTCCTCTCGGGCCGGAGCGATACGACATCGGCGGAAGCCAGTTGACGAACCGTCGGCGACAGGTCTCGCTCGCCGTCCCACCCAAGAGCCCGAAGACCTCGGGCACTGCCATATGTCCTACCTCTAACGCCTCCACCCGGGTTTCCTGATCAACGCCGAGGGGACGCCGGATCTGTTCGCCGCCGCCCGCACTCCCCTGGATCAGGGCCTCACGCACAGAGGCTGGAGCCCCGCCGGTTCCGAATTGCCCACCGCCATGCCCATGCCCGATCCGTGGCTGGGTCTCGAAGCCGCCGTCGGCATCCGCAGCCCGGCCCCGGTCACGCCCGTACCTCTCGCCGTCGGCCAGGCCCTTGACCTCGGCACCGCGGCCCACACTGTCAATGTCTCGCCCGAAGGCCGAACGTCAAGAATCGGCGGCGTCCGCGGCGACTCACCATGAGGCGCGTGGCTTGGCATGCCAGTCCGCGGGCGGATCGACCACGCGCAGAACCCGTGTCGGTGAGCAACCGGATGTCCGCTGGGCGGCGAGCACGGCGCGATCGTCGTTGACGTCGAGGTACGCGCCGGAGAGCACGTCATAACAGCCCTCGGCCAGTGGGCTCTTTGCCGGAGTCGTCCTTGAAAACGGTACTTGCCAGTCAGGAAGCCTCCGGCGAGCCCGAAGCAGGGCTACGTCGACAGGCGTTCGCGGGCGACCAACAGCACGAGCTCCGCCCGAACACGGCATGAAGCTCTCCGACCGGCGAACGGCCAGGGTGACGGCCAGACTCACCGCCCGATCGTGAACACGACGTCACAAGGCCGGCGCCTCGTGAGAGACCAACAGACCCCGTCCGAGCGGCGGAAGGTCCGCACGCCTCACCGTCGGCGACCCCGCTGACGGCCGACCCCTGACGCCCACACCCGGACAGGCGGCACGGGACAGATGACGCACCCCCAAACAGAAACGATCGTTTGCGCTTGGCCGCCTGCCAGTGCTAGCGTCTGTCACGTAAACGAAAACGACCGTTTCCGTTACTGGTCCCCCGAACGACGAGGAGGACGCCATGACGACGTCACCCACCGTCCCGGCCTTTCCCACCCAGACAGACGTGTTGATCGTCGGCGCGGGCCCGGCCGGGCTGACCCTGGCGGCCAGCCTGGCCCAGCTCGGCGTCGACCACGTCCTGATCGACCGCAACACCGGGGTGCAGCCCGGTAGCAAAGCCGCCGCCGTGCAGCCGCGAGCGTTGGAGTACCTCGAACGGATCGGGGCCGCTGATCGGCTGATCCAGGTCGGCGACCGCGGACGCGGCTTTCGACTGCACGACCGCGAACGGACCCTGTTGAGCGCCTCCTACGACAACCTCGACACGCCCTACCCCTACGTCCTGCTCGTCTCCCAGCAGACCACCGAGGAGCACCTCCTGCTGCGTCTGCACGAGCTGGGCGGCACCGTCCACAGGGGCCACAGGTTCCTCGGCCACTCCCCCGACTTCCCCGGCGTCACGGCCACGATCGCCGGCCCCGACGGCACGCTGCGCGCCGTGTCGGCCCGCTACCTCGTCGGCTGCGACGGCGTCCACAGCGGCGTGCGGACCGCCACCGGCATCGGCTTCCCCGGCGACGCGCCCCAGCAACTGGTCGCCATCGCCGACGTACGTCTCAACCCGGGCGGGGGCGACGCCATCGCCAAGGAGGACACCACGTTCTTCCTGTCCCCCGACGGAATGCTCCTGGTGTCCCCGCTCGCCGGTGGCCAGCACCGGATCGTCGCCCCGGCGCCGGGCACAGCCAAGCCCACCGCGGCCGACATCGAGCAGCTGCTCGTCGACCGCGGACCGCGGACCGACGACGTCCGCGTGATGGAAGTGGTGTCCGCGTCCACCTACCGTGTCCAGGAACGCGTGGCCGAGCGGTTCCGCGAAGGCCCGGTCTTCCTGGCCGGCGACGCCGCCCACACCCACAGCCCGGCCGGCGGCCAGGGCATGAACACCGGCATCCAGGACGCCGGAAACCTGGCCTGGAAGCTGCAAGCCGTGCTCACCGGACTCGCGCCGGCCGCACTGCTCGACACGTACCACCACGAACGGCACCCCGTCGCCGCCGACCTCGTCAGCTTCACCAGCCAGTTCGCCAAGCTGGCGACCCTGCGCGACCCCGCGGGCGCGCTGCTGCGCGACAACGTGCTCGCCGCAGCGGCGTCCACCCCGCGCTTCACCGACTGGATCACCACCAAGCTCTCCCAGCTGGACCTCGGCTACACCCAGGAGCCGGACCTCGGCGCGCCCCGCGTCGGGCAACGGGTCCCGCCGGGCACCGTCCCGCCGGCCGGACTGCGCTGGACACTCGCCGTTCCCGGCGACGGCGACCCGCACGACCACGCCGCCCTCGCGGTACGCCACGTCCGCCGCCTCCCCACATCGCTGCTGGTACGCCCCGACGGCTACCTCGCTGGACACTCCGTGCCCACCACCGCCGGCGACGTGCTCCACCGCCTGCGGGACTACCTGCCCACTCGATGACACCTCTGGCGATCGGAAACCAGACATGTCCACAGCCACATTCATCCGCCAGGCCGCCGTGTTCGACGGCACCCGACTGCTCCCGGCACAGGACGTCCTGATCGACGACGGGACGATCACCGCCGTCGCCCCCGCGCTGGCCGTGCCGCCCGGCGCGACCGTCGTCGACGGCGCCGGACAGACCCTGCTGCCGGGGCTGATCGACTCGCACACCCACACCACACACGCCGGCCAACTGCGGCAGTCACTGGTCTTCGGCGTCACCACAGAACTCTGCATGGGCGGCGAACCCGAGACCTCCCGCCGGCTCCGGGCCCTCGCCCGCAGCCGTGACGACCTCGCGGACCTGCGCATCGCCACCGTCGGGGCCACCGCACCCCACGGCCACCCCAATCAACTGGTCGAGATCGGCATGCTCAAGCCCTTCCCCACCGTCGCCGGCCCGGAGCACGCCGACGCGTTCGTGGCCGACCGGGTCGCCGACGGCGCCGACCACCTCAAGATCTTCATCGAGGACGGCACCGTGGCCGGCAGGCCCATGCCCACCATGTCCGACGAGACAGTGGTCGCGCTGGTGGCCGCGGCACACGAGCACGGGCTGCGCACCGCGGCCCACACATGGACCCGTAGCGCCGTGCGGCAGGCCATCGCCTGCGGCGTCGACATCCTGGCCCACCCGCCGTCGGACGGACCCTCCGACCAGGACCTGATCGAGGCGGTGGCCGCCGCGGGCGCCATCGTGGTCGCGACACTGCCGCCCCTGGCCGGAATGAGCAACGCGTCCCCCGAGTTCGAACTGGCGCAGGACCCCAGGCTTCGGCCCTACGCCGACCCCGAGTGGTTGGCCGGCCTCGACCGCATCCACGCCATCGAGCCCGGCAAGCGGATGGGACCGCTGGGGGTCCGCACTTCCGACGCCGCCGATGCCGCCGTACGGATGTTCCGCATCGGGGTGCCACTGCTGGCCGGCACGGACGGAACCGGCGGAGACCACCCGACCACCCACGGCATCAGCTACCACGGCGAACTCGACCTGCTCGTCCACGCCGGCCTCACCCCGGCCGAGGCGCTGACCGCCGCGACCGCCGCCCCCGCCGACACCTTCGGTCTCGACGACCGCGGCCGTGTCGCCCCCGGCCTGCGCGCCGACCTCGTGCTCGTCAACGGCAGCCCACTCGCCGACATCACCGCGCTGCGTGACATCACCGCCATCTGGCGCCGCGGCATCCGCGTCGACCGTTCCGCCCAGATCCCCGTAGAGGAGTTGGTCTGATCATGAACACCCCCCGCCATGACGGAATCCACCACATCAAGTTGCCGGTCACCGATCTGGAGCGCAGCACCGAGTGGTACACCACCGTGCTCGGCGCCCGCCGTCTCACCCGGCTCGACCACCGCAGGCCCGACGGCACTCTGTTCGCGGTGATCCTCGACGTCCCCGGCATCGCTGGACGGGTCGAGCTCCGGCTGGACCCCGCTACTGCCAAGTCCGTGAGCGGCTACGACTTCCTCACCCTCGCCGTCGCCGACAAGTCCGCCATGGATTCCTGGGTCACCCGCCTGGACTCCCTCGGCGTCCACCACTCGCCGCTGATCGTGGCCCTGGTCGGCTGGCTGCTCGTCGTCCCCGACCCCGACAATCTCCGCCTCCGCTTCTACACCAGCGAACCGCACGGCCTCGCCGCCTCCGCCGTCGAGTTCGACTCCCCCTGGCTCGGCGCCGGCGTCACCGCCGAACCCGACCGCCACGACATCGTGTCCGCCATCGGCCGGATGACCGTGCTTCCCGGCCACGAGGAGGAGGTGCTCGACCTGATGCACACCGTCGCCGACGCCACCCGGCAGGAGGACGGCTGCCTGGCCTACCAACTGCACCGCGCCAAGGAAAACCCGCACGCGATCGTCGTCTACGAGTCCTGGGCCGGCCCCGACGCCATGGCCGCCCACCACCGCTCCGCGCACATGGACCTGTTCAAGAAGTCCGCCTCCTCGCTGGTCGAGTGGCCACCGCAGATCGAACTGCTCATCCCGGAGGCCTGAACACACACCCGCCGAGGCAGCAGGTCGGTCTGCGTCGAGCCGCTCAGGGTGCCACGAGGGAAATCGGCTTCCGGAAGGCAGCGGCGGGCAGGTCGTCATCTGTCCGCCGCGTTCCCCGGGCGGCTTCGAGGCGCATGTCCGCGCGGTGGAGATACGTAGTCGCGGACGGCGCCGCGGCTGTGACCGGTCCCTTGCTGTTCCTGATCTGAACGCCGTACTCAACAAGCCAGTTCCTAGGTGTGCGGCTCCGCCCTTGGGGGTGAGGCCGGGAAAGTCAGCGATACATGTCTCTTCGAGAAGTTCGGCCCGCCGATCTCGTTGTCCGTGGTTCTGCCGTTTACACCCTCGACGCCGCCCAGCCCCGAGCGGAGGCTTTCGCGGTCCGCGACGGAAGGATCGTGACGGTGGGTGACGAAGCCGATGTCACGGAGGTGACCGGTCCACGGACCCAGGTCGTCCACGCCGGGGACGGCATGGTCATGCCGGGCCTGATCGACGTGCATTCCCACGTCGGGTTCGGTGGCCAGGCGGCTGCGTGGGAACTTGGCCTGTCGCCGATGTTCGGTGTGGAGGAGATCCTCGGGGCGGTACGGGACCGGGCCCGGAGTCTGGGTCCGGACGAGTGGGTGGTCGGCGGGATCGTCATCAGTCCGGTGTTCCACGCGATGGGCAACCCGGAGATGCTGGCCGCACTGGACAAAGCGAGTCTGGGCAGGCCGGTGATGCTGCGCGACGACTCGCTGCACAACCGGTGGGTCAACTCGCGTGCCCTGGAAATCCTCGGCATCGACGCGGTATCGCAAGATCCGGCCGGCGGGAGTTACGTGCGCGACGCCGCAGGGCGCCCGGTCGGGCTCCTGCTGGGCCAGCCCTCCACGGATGCCGAACTGGCGGCGCGGCGGAGCTTCGGGGGCGGGCACGAGCGGGATCTGCACTCGGCCCGTACGGCTGTGTCGATCTTCAACTCGGTGGGGGTCACCGCGACACAGGACGCGGCGACGATGGGGGCCTGGCTGGACGTGTTCACCGAACTCGACCGGGCGGGTGAGCTGAACGCGTGGATCGTGGGATCGATGCCGGCCAGGGAGTTCATCGAGTCGGGTCCGGTGGGCACGGACCTGTTCGACACGTCTCCGGGTCGCCGCTCGGCGCATGTGCGGCCGGACTTCGTTAAGGGTGTCCTTGACGGTGTGCCGATGACCCGGACTTCGAAGTTCCTGGATCCGTACAAGTCCGATCCCTTCGCCCCTGTCGGCGCCCCCGGCGGACACGTCTGCCCGTTCCACGGCGAGGGGTTGTTCACCGATGAGGAGCTTCTCCAACTGCTGGAGGACGCTCTCTCCCGCGGACTGCACGCCAAGTTGCACGCCACTGCGGACGCCACGGTGCGCCAGGTTCTCGATGCCGTGGCCGTCATGCGTGAGCGGCACGGCGAAGATCCTGTATTCCACATCGCGCATCCGGAGTTCGTCCACCCCGACGATGTGAGCCGCTTCGCCGAACTGGGAATCGTGGCGGACGCCTCACCGGTGCTGTGGTTCCCCAACCCGATGAACGACATCATCGCCCAGCAGGTCCAGGACCACTACATGGACCGCATCTGGCCCTTGCGGGACCTGCACGACGTCGGCACGCTCGTAGCGGCCGGATCCGACTGGCCCGTGGCCATGCCGGTTCCCAATCCGTGGCTGAGTATCCAGACCGTGGTCACCCGCCGCAGCCCCGACCCCGTCTTCCCCGGCTCGCTGGCAGCGGACCAGGCCCTGGACCTCGACACGGCCATCCGGGCCCATACCGTCAACGCGGCCCAAGCCATGGGCCTGGCCCAGGAGACCGGGCAGCTCTCAGTGGGCATGTCCGCCGACTTCATCGTTCTGGACCGCGACCTCTTCGACATGCCCGTCGAGGACATCCACACCACTCGGGTCCGGCAGACCTGGTTCAACGGCCGCCTCGTCCACGACGGTTCAACCCCCGGCTGAGCACGGGGCCGCCCCCGGGATTGTCCTGGCCTACGGAGAGAACGGGTGCGTGCGGATCGGTCGTGACGCGGTTCAAGAGGCTGAGATCGGTCCGGATCTGGACTTCCCGGGACTGGGTCGACCGCGGATTCTCCTGATCGGAGCGCAGCCCGTCGGGGTGGCGGTCGGGGTGGTCACGCGGCGACGGCAGGCTGTTCTTCGGAGCCCGCCGGGAGGGCCCCTGGCTGCGAGTGCGAGATTCCAAGCAGCCTGGGCGGGGAGTTGCCGGCTGGAGAAGCGACGCCAAAGGTTGATCGTTCGCAGGGCTCGGACGACGATCAGGGACACCGTCTCGCCCGGGGGCGCACGCGTTCACCCGCACCGAGCCCAAAGACGCCGTGCCCCGTCCATCCTCACAGACCGACACTCTGTCGCGGGGGACGTTAATCGTGGTCAGCGGGGCGCGGATCCACCGACGGTGGCAGCGAGGTCAGCGGCTCCGATGACGCCGGAGTGGATACCGAGTTCCGCGCCGACGACCGTGACCGGCCCCCGGCTGGGGGAGGGGTGAAAGGCGTCAAGCGCCGCGCGTACATACTCGACGAAGCGCTTGTCGCTTCCCAGGCCGCCACCGAGGACCACCTCTCCGGGGTCGAGGAAGGCCGCGATGGTTGTGAGCCCGTGAGCGAGGTGTCCGCTGACCCACTCGATGAGCCGTACGGCGGCCGGGTCGCCGTGCACCGCTGCGGACAGCACCTCCTCGCCCGTGATGGGCCCCGGGCGCCAGTTCCGGCGCCGCGCCTCGGCCCGCAGCGCCGAGCCACTGGCGTACTGCTCCCAACAGCCATCGGCGCCGCAGGCGCACGGGTGGCCTCCGGTCACCCGTGGAATGTGTCCCAGTTGCCCGCCCAGGCCATGGCGGCCGACGAGCAGGCGGTTGTCGACGACCAGACCGCCGCCTATGCCCGTCCCTATCGTGATCAACGCAGTGCTGTCTCCGCCTCGGCCGGCACCGAACCGGTGCTCGGCCCATGCGGCGGCGTTCGCGTCGTTCTCCACGTGGACACCCCGGTTCAGCTCCGCGCCCAGACGCTGGGCCAGGGGCATGTCCGTCCAGCCCAGATGGGGAGCCGAAGCGACGACACGCGTCTTCGGGTCCACCCCGCCCGGCAGGACGACACCGATGTGCTGGATCGGGTACGAGGCCAGATGGCTACGGGCAAGGTCGAGGACCTGGTGAAATGCCGTTTCGGCTGGGCCCTCCACCAGGTGTGAGCGCGCCTCGTGGACAGCGCCCGCGGCATCGACCAGTCCACTGGCGATCTTCGTCCCTCCGATGTCGATTCCGAGTGAGAGCACGTCACTGCACCTCGCGGTAGTTGGTGGCCACGGCATCGACTTCCGTTCGGGAGGGGTGGCGTGAGCAAGCTTGACACCCTACTTACGATCTGTTCTGGTTAAACTCGAATGCTTTCGATTAACTTGCAACTCGAACCAAATAGGAAGGTGTCCAAGGTGTCAAGCGCTCAGACCGTGGCGAGGAGAAACACACAGGGTGCCCAGGCCCAGGAGCAGGAAGATGGCACGGGCCCCCTCCGTCTTGCCCTCATCGGCTGTGGCCGCATAGCGCAGGTGGCCCATGCCCCAGCCCTGGAAAAGGCCGAGAACATCCGACTCATGGCCGTATGCGACCCGAGCGGCGAAGTTGCTCGCGCGGTGGCTCGGCGGTACGACGTGCCGGCTGCCGTGACCGACACCCAGGCAGTGCTGTCGGACCCGGAGATCGAGGCGGTGCTCATCGCGGCCCCGGACAGGTTCCACTACCAACTGGCGGAGGCGGCGCTCGACGCGGGCAAGCACGTCCTGGTCGAAAAGCCTCTCGCGTCCACGACCGGGGAGTGCGAGAACCTGGTCGAACTGAGTCGGAAGTCCGGGCTGAAGCTCCAGGTGGGAGCCATGAAGCGGCACGACCCCGGACTCCAGTACGCCCGTGACTTCGTGACCCGCCAGTTGGGAGAAATCCGCTCCTTCAACGCCTGGTACCGCATCGGGACCATCCGACCCGGAGTGGAGGCGTCACTCTTCCCGCCTGTGTTCGCCGACGCCCGGGCGCGGCAAGTGGAGGCCGGCCACAAGGCCGACCGTGAACGCTATCTGCTGGCGACCCACGGCTCACACATCTTCGACACCGTCCGTTTCCTTCTGGGCGACATCCGGTCGGTGACCGCCGTCCATCGAGGATTCGGCCGGGACCATACGTGGAACTCGCTGGTGACGCTCGCATCCGGCGCCGTGGGAACCGTCGTGATCACGGTGGATGTACCGGGCGACGGAGCCGAGGGCATCCAGGTCTTCGGCTCCACGGGTCGGATCAACGTGGACACGCACTTCCCCTTCTTCCGCAGGGCGTCGGACGTGTGGGCCTACACCACCGCGGACGGCGCAGCCGTCGTTCCCGTCTTCGCCGACACGGACGCCTACGAACGCCAACTGGAGGCCTTCGCCCACGCGGTGCGGACCGACGGGCCCACCGAGCCCGACGTCGAGGACGGCCTGGCGGCCGTGCGGCTCGTCGCAGCCGTCGCCGCGTCCGCCGCCGAGGGCAGGAAGGTCCTCCTGTGACAGCCGCAGACCTGTCCGCGAGACTCGGCATCTTCGCCAGGACCTTCCGGCGCGACGACGCGGCGGAAGTCGCCGAGGCCGTCCGGACAGCAGGTTACGCACTGGGGCACTGGAACTTCGCCGCCCTGGGTCTGCCCACGCTCGCCGGCGGAATCCCTCGGTCGACGTTTCTCGCCGTCCGGACGGCGTTCGACGCCGCCGGGATCGCCGTCCCCAGCGTCTCCTGTACCTATAACGTCATCCACCCGGACAAGGCGCAGCGCAGGCAGCAGACCGACGAGGCCCGCCGCCTGATCAGCCTCAGCGGGTTGCTGGGGGCGGAGGTGGTCACCCTGTGCACGGGCACGCGGGACGCGGACGACATGTGGCGCGCCCACCCCGCGAACAGCACCGCCGACGCGTGGAAGGACCTGCGGGCCACGATCGAGGAGCTCCTGCCCGCAGCGGCGGACGCAGGTGTCGTACTCGGCATCGAGCCGGAGCCGGGGAACGTGGTGCGCGACGCACGTCATGCGGCTCGCCTCCTCGCCGAACTCGGGGATTCCGCTCCGATCGGCATCATCTTCGACCCGGCCAACCTCCTGACCCCGAGCACCGTCGACCAGCAGGAACGGATCCTGACGGAAGCGGTCGACCTGCTGGGTCCCCGCATCATCGGTGCCCAGGCCAAGGACGTCATCGACGGCGGATACTCGGCGGCGGGAATGGGCGACATGAACTACGACCTGGTCTTTCGCCTGCTCTCACGTATCGGCCCGGTGCCCGTGATCGTCCAGGACGCGGCCGAGGACGACGCCCGTCGCGTCCACGACGACCTCGTACGCCGGTACGCGGCCGCGCGGGTCGGTCAGTGAGGACGCGGCCGAAAACGAAGCGTCAGGAGTCACTCGTGGCCCACACCATCGTCGGTCAGGGCGATCCGGTCGTCCTGCTCCACGGTTTGGGGGGCGACCGTCGCCAGTCCCTCGGGCTCCTGCCACCACAAGGGCCCATCCAGCGGATCGTTCCGGAGATGCCGGGCCACGGGACGAGGGATCTACTGGACGACGAGCCTGTGTCCTTCGCGCATTTCGCCGATCTGGTCGCACAGCTCCTGGACTCCCTCGTCGGCTTCGGCCGTTGCACCGAACCGGTGGCCGTGGCCGGCGTGTCGATGGGCGCCGGCATCGCCGTCGCACTCACGGCCCGGCGACCGGATCTGGTGAAGCGGCTGGTGCTCATCCGGCCGTCCTGGCTGGACGTGTCCCCGGCGCCGAACCTGGCCGTCTTCGAGGTCGTGGCCGACCTCCTGGCCCGGCTGGGACCGGTCGACGGCAGGGCGGCATATCTCAGGACGGCAGTTCACCGGGATCTGGAGCGCCAGGCACCGGCCATGGCTCGATCCGCCCTCGGCCAGTTCGGGCGACCCCACGCCGTGGAGCGGGCCCGGGTGCTGGCCGAGATGCCCTACAGCCTGCCGCTGCCCGACCGGGGCGGCTATGAACGGCTGCGCGTGCCCGTACTCGTCCTCGTCGCCCCACAGGATCCGGTGCACGACGAGTCGATCGGGGCCACGCTCGCTCAATGGATTCCCCGGGCGAACCTCGAACGGCTGCCCAGAAAGCTCGTCGACTCCGCCGACCATGATCGAGCGATCAGAGACAGAGCGATTCGCTATATAACGAAAGAGTTCGAAGGCTGATAGTTTCTCGACATGAGCACCGAGAAGCACCTCTTCGCCGAGGAGCGCCGTCATCGGATCCTGGCCCTGGTAGAGGCCCAGGGACGCGTCCGTATCGCTGAGCTGCAAGCGGCGCTGAAGGTGTCCGAGCCCACCATCCGCAAGGATCTGAGCCTGCTGGAGCAGGCAAGGAAGCTCAAGCGGACGCACGGCGGAGCCATCGCTGTGCGTCCGCAGGTTGAGCCGACGATCGACGACCGAAGCTCACTGCACGCCGAGGCCAAAGAGCTGATCGCCAAGGCATGCCTGCAGGAGATCTCCAGCGGCGACTCGCTGTTCCTCGACAGCGGGACCACGGTTCAGCGCATCGCCGACCTGCTGGATCAGCCTCACGTGAACGTTGTCACCAACGCGCTGGGGGTAGCCGGAGCACTCGCCGACCGAGCGGCAGTGCGGCACACACTCCTGGGAGGCTCGGTCCGTACCCTGGGCGGCACCCTGGTCGGCCCGGTCGCCCTGGAAACCCTCAAGCGGTTCACGGTGAACACCGCTTTCATCAGTGCCAGCGGACTCAGCGAGAGCGGTATCTCGGTCGCCGATGTCGCCGATGCGCAGGTCAAACAGGCGGTGCTGGAGCGAGCGCGCCGAGTCATCGTGCCGCTGGACAGCAGCAAGTTCGGGGTCGACGACTTCGTGACGGTGTGCCCCCTGGACCGCATCGACATGATCATCACGGAGGCGGCGGGCGACGACATCCGCGCCCTGTGCCAGTCGCACGGCATCCGGTTGAAGGCCGTGGGGACACAGAACGAAGCCTGACGAGCTCGCGGTCGGGCAGGAGCCGGCCCGACCGTTGCGTTTCCCTACGAAAGCCTCGTTGCGGCCTGCCCGTGCCGGGACCGGCCGTATCGCCGGCGCCCGGTGACACCCGCCAATCACTCCCCTTGCGCCCGCTCGGAGTCAGGTTCGGCGTGACGCCGAAGCCGCGTTCACGCCGAGCCGTATGCGCGGTTGCCACGCCCCGGAGCCCTCCTCGGTGAGCGCTGCGCCCCTGCGGGTCCGGACCGTCCGCGCCTCAGCTGCGCTGCGGATCCGACGATGTCCCCCTGTTGACACCCCTCCATAACTGGTTAACACTCGCGTCAATCCGTAAGAGTTCGAAAGGACAAACCGAAGGAGAAGCAATGGGAACGATACGCAGAACTGACAGAAGGATCGGCGTATGCACGGCAGCCGCGGCGGGCCTAAGAAGCATTTTCCTGACCGCGCGCGGGGCCGACTCGCTCGCTTCGTCCGCCGGCAGCGACAGCGCCTCGACATCCCAGCGGCCCGCGGGTGCCGCAAAGGGCACCATCGGCGTGATCCTTCCCGAGACCGCGACATCGGCCCGCCGGGAAGCCCCCGCCAAGCCCTTCCTCATCGAGGTGCCGGCGGCCAGGGCTACAGGGCGAATGCGGGGAAAGTCCACGCGGACGTACAGAAGTTCGCCCATCTCGCCGACGACACGATCGCGTCAAAGGCGAAGGCCCTCATCCTCGCCTCGGAGTTCTGACCCTCGCCCGTGCCGCCGCGGTCGACGCACTGTCACGCCGTCGCGCCCCGGCTTCCTGAGACCCCGCAGCCCTCAGCCACAAGGAAAGCAACACAATGTACGCCATTCGCTACGACCACGCACTCGATCACTACCTTGCCGACCTGGACATTCCACGGCCCGGCCCGGGTGAAGTGCGGCTCGCCGTTCGGGCCACCGGCCTCTGCGGCACCGACGTCCACCTGCACCAAGGCGAATTCGGGCCCGTCTACCCCCTCACACCAGGACACGAAGTCGTCGGCGAGATCGCTGAACTCGGGGACGGCGTAACCACTTTGACGACAGGTCAGATCGTGGCGGTGGACAACATGGTCCCCTGCGGCAGCTGCCCCTCCTGCCAGCGGGCACAACCGGGCTTCTGCCACTTCATGCGGGCCTTCGGCCACACGGCACCGGGCGGTTTCGCGGAGTTCATGATCGCGCCTGAGACCCGGTGCCACCCTGTCGACGACCTCGACATCGACACCGCGGTCCTGGCCGAACCGGTCTCCTGCGCCATCCACGGCTTGGACATCCTCAACGCGCGGACCGGCAGCGACGTACTGCTCCTCGGGGCCGGTCCCACGGGACTCATCCTCACCCAGCTGCTGCGCAGCGGAGGCAGCGGACGACTGACCGTTGCGGCGTCGACGGCCTTCAAACTCGAACTGGCCGCCGGCTACGGAGCAGACGAAACCGTGCAAGCACGCTTCACCAGCGACGCGGCTTCCATCGCTCCGCTGCGGAAGACAGCCCCGGACGGATTCGACATCGTCATCGACGCGACAGGCTCTGTGGACGCCATCGCCCATGGCACCGGTCTGCTGCGCGATGGCGGAACCATG
The DNA here is from genome assembly GCF_000367365.1 of Streptomyces prunicolor NBRC 13075. GTDB lineage: Bacteria > Actinomycetota > Actinomycetes > Streptomycetales > Streptomycetaceae > Streptomyces > Streptomyces prunicolor. The sequence continues at coordinate 63,681 of NZ_BARF01000120.1, forward strand.
CTCGTGTACGGGATGACGGCCGAGCAGGCGATGGTCCCCTTCCGGCCGTACGACATCTTCCGACGCGAGCTCACCATCAAGGGTTCCTTCGCCCGCTCCTACGGATTCGACCGGGCCGTCCGCATGCTGCGGACCGGCCGTGTCCGCGCCGAAGGCTTCGTCACCCACCGCTTCGGACTGTCCGAATACGGCAAGGCGATCCGGACCGTGGACAGCGACTCCACCTGCCTCAAGGCAGTGATCGAACCGTGACAGCCGACGGCAGCACACACCCGGCGACGGGTTGCCCCACCGCCGACGACGCGCTGGAGACCGGGACGATCGTCCTGGCGTGTGACCGTGTGCTCTTCGACTGCGACGGCGTCCTTGTCGCTTCCACCACAGCAGGCGAGACGGCCTGGACACAATGGGCCACCGAACACGGACTTGAGCCGGCGCTTGTCCTGGACGGAGTGCACGGCCGAAGATCCGCGGATACGGTCGCCCTCTTCCTCCCGCCCGAACGGCGGCACGACGCGCTGGCCAGGATCGAGGCGATTGAGATCACCGGAGTAGAGCAGTGCACCCCCATTCCGGGAGCAGCCGCACTCCTCACCGGCCTCACCGGAGAATGGGCGGTCGTCACCTCGGCGACCCGCGCCCTCGTCGGCGCCCGCCTCAAGGCCGCCGGCCTGCCTCAACCGCCCGTGCTGATCACCGGCGACGACGTCGATCGCGGTAAGCCTGCACCCGACGGCTATGCAGAAGCCGCACGCCGCCTCGGCGTACCCGTCCATGCCTGCGCCATCGTCGAGGACAGCCCCACCGGAATCCGGGCCGGGCGCGCTGCCGGCGCCGGTCACCTGCTGGGCGTCGGCGAAACCGCCCTGGCCACGGCGGCACGCACCGTGGTCAAAGACCTGTCCGGTGTGAGCTGGACCGGCGATGGTCTGCGCGTCGAGTGGTCTTCGTTGCTCCGGCCCATGAGCACTTCCTGCTCCCCCGCATCTCAAGCACGCCCTCGGAGACATTCATGCTGACAGGAATCAATCCCCTGCTGTCCCCCGACCTCCTGCACGCTTTGCGGGCGATGGGGCACCGCCACGACATCGCCATAGTCGATGCCAACTTCCAGTGCGATCCGGCCCGGCAGAGGGTCGTACGCCTCGACGGCATCACCGCCACCGATGCCCTCGATGCGGTCCTGTCCGTCCTTCCCGTGGAGAAGGACGAGCCGCAGAGCGCCTGGCGGATGATCGCGTACGACGACCCGTCGCGCATCCTTCCGATCTTCGCCGAGTTCAGCGAGATCGTCGACCAGTACGCACCCGACACAAATGTCCACGCCATCCCGCCCACTGAGTTCAAGGCAATCGCCCTCGACGCCTACGTCGTGGTCGTGACCGGCGAGCGTCGCCTCTACGGCGGGATCGTCGTCCGCAAGGGAGTCATCCCTCCCCCCGGGGAGTAACTCGGCTCCACCCAACTCGGGACAGTCCGGAGCCTCCACCGATCCCGGAGCGGTGCAATGCGTCGCGCTCGGATACCGGCGTGAGGACACCTTGCTCGATCCGCTCGGCGACTGGCTCGCCAAGATCTTCGCCCCCGGCCGGATGGAGCAGTCACTCACCACGATGGAACAGACTCAGCTCCACGACGACCCCCGAAGGGCCGCCGCGCAACAGACCCTCAAGGAATGCAAACGCAAGCTCACCCGGTACCGCGCCGCCCTGGAAGCAGGAGCGGAGTTCTATCGGCAACCGTGTGCCCAGAGGTTGTGTCCGAGGACCGACACGCCCTGTGGACACACGCGCTCGCTCAGCAGACCTGGCTGGCGGTGGAGTAGATGTCCACTGCCAATCCGCAGCGCTGCGGCACTCCCCCGAACACCTTGTTCGACCAGAACTTCACGGGCCGGGCGGTCACTACGATCATGGCCGCTGTCGTAGGACTGACGTTCCTCTTCGGCTTCGGCAACGTCCCGGCCCTGGCACGGCAATGGGGCGTCACACCCTGGGTCGCCCCGCTGGTCGCTCCGGCCGTGGATCTGTCCGTCATCGGACTCCTTCTGGGCACGGGGCACCTCGCTCTCCGCGGAGCCAACCGGGCCCGACTCCGCCCGGAACGACGGCTCCTGGTGTTCTCCAGCCTGATCGCACTCGTCCTGAACGTGACCGAGCCCCGGACTCGCAGGACACACCGGAAGAGCCGCTTTCGACGCCGTCGGCCCCCTGTTGCTTATCGGCTGGGCCGAAGTCGGTCCCGCCCCGCTCCAGGCCATCAGCACGACTACGCCCCCGGGTGACAGTTCGCCAGATCTAGCGGTGGCCACGGGCAACCACCATGCGCCCCCCACTCAGCAGCGGGCGGGACACAGGACAAGCCTCGCTCGTCAGAGCAACTCGCACAGCAGGTTGCACCGGTGCAGCCGACGGCCACTGTCGAAGCGGACGGCCTCCTCCAACGTGCCCGCCGAGAAGACATCAGCCAGTGGGCCGAACAGCGACGCCCATCTCCCCAGCGACCCCAGCCATGCTCAATCCGTCGGCGAGGCCCCAGTCGGCGAGCCCGTCATGGTGCTGGCGCCGAACGGGGGCGGGACCGCCAGTCGATGACGTTCTTCAGCACGTCGGGCATGGTGCCGTTGTACACGGACGTGACGAGCGTGAGGGCGTCCGACGGCCGGGGGTCCTGATCGGCTACGGCGAGTGGGCCCGCCCTGGGAGGTCCCTGGACACCTGTTCCCAGGTGTGCCGTACCGGGGAGGGCACGGCCTTCCTCAGCCTTCCGGACCAGCACATGATCGAGTCGACGATGCTCGACACGTCAGGGAGGAAAGAGCCATGACGACGGAGTACACGGACCGACCCGCCGCGCCCGCAGTGAGCGGAAGCGTGCAGTCGTCGGAGGGGCCTGCGCGCCTCTTCCGCCTCGACGGCCGGCGAGCCGTGGTGATCGGCGCGGGCAGTGGCATCGGTGCCGCCTGCGCCCGGGCCCTTGCCGCGCACGGCGCCGCCGTGGTCTGCGCCGACCTCGACCTCGCCGCAGCCACCAGCACCGCCACCGTGATCGGCGGCGAGCCCTACCTGCTGGATCTTCTCGACCGTGAGGCCGTACGGGCGGCGCCCGCCGTGCTGGGTGAGGTCGACGTGCTCGTCTTCACCCCAGCGACGAACGTCCGCAGGCGGCTGGTCGACTACTCCGACGCCGAGTTCGACCGCATCGTCGATCTCAACCTGCGGGCGCCGTTCGACCTCCTGCGCGCTTTCGGAAGGCCCATGGCCGCTCGTGGCCGCGGGTCGATCATCGGCGTCTCCTCGATCCGCGCCGTCACCGTCGAGCCCGCCCAGGGGATCTACTCCGCGACCAAGGCCGGCCTCGTGGCCCTGCTGCGTACGGCCGCCGCGGAGCTGGGTCCGCTGGGTGTACGGGTGAACGTGCTCGCCCCCGGGGTCGTCGAGTCGCCGATGACGACCTGGGCCCAGGACGATGCCGTGCGGTACGACGCCTACGCCGCGAAGACCGCGCTCGGCCGCTGGGCCCAGCCCGAGGAAATGGCGGGCGCCGTGGTGTTCCTGGCCTCCGACGCGGCGAGTTACGTGACCGGGAGCATGCTCACCGTCGATGGCGGGTGGACGGCCGTCGACGGTCGCTACGAACCCCCGGAGTGAGCACCGGGGGTTCGGAGGGCGGGGCCCGCACCGTCACGTGCCGGAGAACATGGCCTTCGCCATCTCCTGTCCGTCGCCGATCGTGTCGATGACGACCAGCGGGTTCGAGTAGTCGCGCCAGTGGACGATCCGGCGGTCGCGGATCGTCACGATCGAGACGTAGTGCTGGTGGTAGGGCCTGCCGGTGGTGACCCCGGTGCCGTGACTCGCGTACTCCAGGATCACCACGCCGGGTGTGGCCGTCGTGTAGACCCTGGCGTCGCTCATGCGGTCGAGGGCGATGATGCGCCCGTAGCCGCGGAACGAGTCGATGATCGCCTGACGCCCCCGGAGCTCGGGCGGTGTGCCCGGGGGTGCGTAGACGAACTCCATGACGACGTCGTCCGCGAACAGGTCGAAGTAGCGGTCCCCGTCGGCCAGCCCCGCGAGTGAGTCCTCGACGAGCTTGATGAACGGGGCCAGGGCTTTGAATTCCGCGTAGTCGACCATCATCTCTCCTCGGTGGTTCTGGTTCCCGGACTCAGACCTGGTTGTTCCACATGCGGAACACGGTGCACTTGGTGTGCTCGTCGAAGGTCACCGTCCAGAGGTTGGCGAAGGTGCCGAGCTCCTTGTAGACGCCCGTGCCGCCGATGGCGGCCGTGTCTCCGTTGATCATGAAGAGGGTCCAGTCGAAGTCCCAGCCGCCCTGCTGCCAGGCATCCCGGCTCTGCCAGCCCTTCACGATCTCCTCGCGGCCGATCCAGTGCGTTTCGTACGGCCACTCGTGATATTCGGCATCGGCGGCGAAGAGGGACGCGATGTCCTCCGGCGCGCTGCTGCGCCAGGCGCGCAGGTAGGCGGCCACCCATTCCTCCACTTGCTGCTTCGTGGGCACGATCGGCTCCTTCTTCGGTGTCGTTCGATGTCGTCGGTGCGCGGTCGCGGGTCCGTGACCGGAGTTCAGGACACAGCCGTCGCAGTCGTTCCGTCGCGCCGGACCGTGATGGTCCGGGGCGCGGTGAACTCGATCAGGCCCTCGGGTCCGCTCTCGGAGCCGAGGCCGGACTGTTTGTGGCCCGCGAAGGTGACGTACGGGGTGAGGTGCTGGACCTCGTTGATCCACACCGTGCCCGCCTCCAGGCGTCGGCCGACGGCCAGGGCAGCTTCGGGGTCGGCCGACCAGACGGACGCGCCGAGACCGTACTCGCCCGCGTTGGCCCGGGTGACGGCGTCCTCGATGTCGTCGAACCGGAGGAGCGGCAGGACCGGTCCGAACTGCTCCTCCTGGACGATGCGCGAATCCTCCGAGGGGTTGTCCACGAGCGTCAGCGGCACGAAGTAGCCGGGCCCGTCCTGGCCCTGGTCCTGCGGGGGGCCGCCGATGGCGAAGGTGTGGCCGTGCGCCCGCGAGTCGTCGAGGAGGCTGAGGATCCGGTCGTACTGCGGGCGGTTCTGGACCGGGCCGAGGCGCACGCCCGCCTCGGTGCCGGGGCCCATCCGTACAGTGCCGGCGTAGGCGGCCAGGGCCTGCTTCAGCGGTTCGTAGACGTCTCGGTGGATGTAGAGGCGTTTGATCGCCAGACAGACCTGGCCGCTGTTGGCGAAGACTCCCCAGAACAGCTTCTCGGCGACGGCCGGGACGTCGATGTCCGGGAGGACGATGGCGGGGTCGTTGCCGCCCAACTCCAGGGTGACGCGGGTCAGGGTGGGCGCCGCGCCGGCCATGACCTGGCGGCCGGTCCGGGTGGAGCCGGTGTAGCTGATCATGTCGATGCCGGGGTGTTCGGTCATCCGCGGCCCGAGCCCGGCATCGCCCGACACGACATTCAGCACGCCGGGCGGGAGCACGTCGCGCAGGATCTCGCCGACCTTCAGCGTGGTCAGGGGGGTGAACGGCGACGGCTTCCACACCACGGTGTTGCCCGCGAGCAGGGCCGGAGCGAGCTTGAACCCGGCGTTGCCCAGCGGGTAGTTCCACGGCACGATCGCCCCGACGACACCCAGCGGGACCCGCCGGGTGACGGACAGCCGCTCCGCGCTGTCCTCGTTGACCGTCTCCGGCAGCGACAGCGAAGCCGTCCCACGCAGCCAGTACCCGAACCCGAGGATCTCGCCTGCGGCGTCGTCCAGGCTCTTGCCCTGCTCCCGGGTAAGGAGCCGCTTGAGCGGTTCGAGCTGTGCCTCGACGGCGTCGGCAACCGCCAGGACAAGCTTGCGGCGCTCCTCGAACGGAGTGGCCGACCAGCCGGGAAGCGCCGCCCGGGCTGCGGCCACGGCCTGGTCCAGCTGCTCGGGCGAGCAGACGGGCGCCCGCCCCGCGACGGTCTCGTCGGCCGGATCGAGCACGTCGTATTCGCTCGCTCCCGCTATCGCGACGCCCGCGATCGTCATGGTGAAGCCAGTAGTCATGGAACTCTCCTGAAGTGAGGATCGGTACTGTCGGAGGTACCGGTGGCCTTGGGGACGACGGATCCGCGTGGTGTCGGATCGGCCCGTCGGGTCGGCCCTGGTGTCAGGTCCCCCTGACGTCCCGCGGTCGCAGGGAAGGCACACCACCGACTATCGGTCTCCCGCCACCGACCAGGAAGGCCGGGTCTGCCTAGGAGTGCCACACCCAGGAACGACTGCCCGGGTCCCTCCGGAAACAGCCGCTACGGTTCGAGAGCCACTGCGGCCATCAGGACACGGTTCCTCGCTGCTCAGGCACGCCCAGGCGGCCTGGGAGGCGGCGTACGATGCGAGGATGAGCGACCACGAGCTAGGTGAGTTCCTCCGCGCACACCGTGCTCGGTTGACTCCCGCAGACGTGGGCATGGCCACGTCCGGCACGCGCCGCGTCGCTGGCCTGCGGCGCGAGGAGGTCGCTGTCCTGGCCGGGGTCAGCGCCGACTACTACGCGCGTCTCGAACAGGGGCGGGAGACCAACCCCTCCGCCCAGGTCGTCGACGCCATCACGAAGGCCCTGCGGCTGGGAACCGATGCACGCTGGCACGCCTACCGGCTCGCCGGCCTGCTGCCGAAATCGACGCCCGCCGCTCCGCACGACCCCGTGCACCCGGCCCTGCTCCAGTTGATGGACGTCTTCCCCACCGCCGTGGCCTACGTCATCAACCACCGGCTGGAAATCCTCGCCTCCAACACGCTGGCCGATGCCCTGCTCTCGCCTCTGGCCGACCCACGCCGCATGGTCCGCTCCCTCTTCCGCGACCCGGCGGCCCGCAAGCTGTTCGCCGACTGGCAGACCGTCGCGCGCGACTCCGTCGAGGCACTGCGCCTGGCGGCCGGGCAGGAACGCCGCGATCCCGAGATCGCCGCGCTGGTACGGGAACTGCTGGCCGACAGCCCCGAGTTCACCGCCATGTGGCAGGCCCTCAGCGTCAGCGGCCTGGGCCGCAAGACCAAGGTCTTCAACCACCCGGACGTCGGCCTGATCACCCTCACCTACCAGGCGTTCGACGTGCAGGCCGCCTCCGGCCAGTACCTCCTTGTCGGCACCGCAGAAGCCGGCAGCACAGACGCGGACTCCCTCGCACTCCTGGGGTCGCTCCATGCGGCCGACCAACGGCGTCCGTGATCAGGGCTCCCCATCAGTTCCAGGCTCGCGCAGTGTCGTATCAGGCGAGGGCTTTGCCGAAGTGCATCAGTTCCCACAGTGCGTCGTCTGTGTGGCTGTCGACAAGCTGCTCACCCTGGTAGTTCTCGATCCGCAGTTCGCCGGCGAACCGCTGGTAGGTGCCGTCGAACCCGGCGAGTTTCGCGGCGGCCTTCTTCGGGCCCTTGAGCTCGTCGATGAATTTCACTCCCATGAGGTCGGAGTGCCGCGTGAAGGTCACGACGTAGCGCTCGTCACCGTCGGTGTAGGTGTAGCGGGTGACGTTGGCGACGGGCTTGCCGGTGTCGGTGTCGGTGTACCGGCCGAGTTCCTCGAAGGTGACCTTGGCGGCGTCGTCGGCGATGAGCTTGCCGTCGCGGGCCAGCATGAACACCGGGAAAGTGGTGTAGCCGTACTTCTTCTCCGCGGTGATGTAGGACGCGATCACCGAGTACGGGCCCGCGGCGCCGCGCGCCCAGTACCAGTGGTGCATGAGCTTGAGCATCAGCTCGTTGCCCCAGTTGTGGTCGTGGTAGCCGACGCCGGACGTCGTGGTGCTCTTGCCGCCGACGCTGTAGGTGACCTCGGCCTTGCCCTGCGGGACCGACGGCAACCAGGCGAAATGGTGCTCGTCGTGTTCCCCGTACAGCCAGTACCCGGTCTCCGGGCGCCAGGACGGAACCTGCCCGGTCAGCCTGACGTCGACTGCGAGGTCCCCGCTTCGGGCGCGGATCTTGTAGTCGTGAAGGTTGCCGGTGAAGACGTTGTCGCCGATGCGCACGTCGCAGAACTCGGTCGAGGCGCTGTAGGCGGCCGGGCCCAGCTCGGCGAGTTCGGCGAGCGCGGTACCGTCCGGCAGGGTCAGATCGATCTGGACCCGCGGGCTCAGCGGCTTGCCCAGGTCGGTGAACTCCTTGGTGAAGAAGACCACGACGAGTTTGGCGCCGTCATCCAGGTGCGCGTCGAAGTACCACCACTCGTAGGTGCCCGGCGCGCCGTCGGTACGCGCGCCGTCCTCGAACGGCTTGATCGCGTGGGGTTCGATGCCGAGCCGGGCGTAGTCCTCGGGCGCGTCGCCCAGGCGGGCGGGCAGGGCCGCGGCGCTGGTGCGGGACATGGCATACCTCCTTGCCGGCAGGACACCGGAACATGTTATTTTCCAGTCGTCTATTTAATACCATAATCAGTATGGGCCGCTTGTCCGGTTCGAGCAACAACGGGAGGCTCCATATGGTGCAGGCCGCAGCCGCGCGAGGCCGGGGGCGTCCCCGCGCCGGGGAGGGGCTCGACCTGGCCCACCTGCTGCGCGGGGCACTGGACGCCTTCGCCGAGTCCGGTTACGACGGCACCTCCGTGCGCGAACTGGCCCGACGACTGGGAGTGAGCCATGCCCTGCTCACCGCGCGCTTCGGCTCCAAAGAAGGGCTCTGGTTCGCCGCGATGGAACACGCGCTCACCTTGATCGAGCCGGCATGGCGCGACAGTGCCCAGTCACCGGGACTCGACGACCTCGACGTACTGCGCAGCGCCATCATCGAGCAAGTGCTGTTCTCGGCGGCGTACCCGCAGGTACTGCGAATCATGAACCATGAGGGGGCGATCGACAGCCCGCGCGTGCGCTTCGTCATCGAACGGTTCGCCAACCCCCTGCGCCCCGGCGTCGAAGCCCTGCTCTCCCGTCTCGTCGACGCCGGACGCATCCGCGACGTCCCCTACGCCACACTCCACTACCTCGCGGTCGCGGGCGGCGGCGCCCTCTACGCGAACCCCGTCGAAGCAGCACTGCTCGGCGCACCTGTGCACCCCGACCCCGACACCGTCCGCGCCCACGCCGAGACCGTCGCAGACGTGCTCATCGCGGGCATCTCCGCTACACCGCCACCGGCCCGGTAGGCGCGTTTCGTTGACAACCACGACCAGCACGGCCGCTCCCTAGGGAGCGCTACAACTGTCCGTATCGACGGCTTTGGTCCCGTTGACCA
>NZ_BARF01000119.1 GCF_000367365.1 Streptomyces prunicolor NBRC 13075
CATCCGCTCATCCGCCGGAGGCCCAAGCAAGCGCTTAGAAACTGCGGCCAGGGTCACACAGCGATCCCCGTGACCTTCGCCATACGTACGGGTAACTTCCCAAGGAGCCCCGCACATCACACCGTACGAACTCCCACCCGCCACCCGACCACCGCCCCTCAACGAGGCGCTACGCGCCGCCCCTTCTTGCCTGGAGCCGTGATGCCCGAAGCCGTCATCGTCTCGACCGCCCGCTCCCCCATCGGCCGCGCCGTCAAGGGCTCCCTCAAGGACCTGCGCCCCGACGACCTCACCGCCACGATCATCCAGGCCGCCCTCGCCAAGATCCCCGAGCTGGACCCGAAGCTCATCGAGGACCTGATGCTCGGCTGCGGCCTCCCCGGCGGCGAGCAGGGTTACAACCTCGGCCGGATCGTCGCCGTACAGATGGGCATGGACCACCTGCCGGGCTGCACGATCACCCGTTACTGTTCCTCGTCGTTGCAGACCAGCCGCATGGCCCTGCACGCCATCAAGGCCGGCGAGGGCGACGTCTTCATCTCGGCCGGCGTCGAGATGGTCTCCCGTTACGCCAAGGGCAGCTCGGACGGCCTCCCGGGCACCACGAACCCCCTGTTCGACGAGGCACAGGCGCGCACCGTCGCCACCGCCACGTCCGAGGGCTCCACCTGGCACGACCCGCGCGAGGACGGCCTGCTCCCCGACCCGTACATCGCGATGGGCCAGACCGCGGAGAACCTCGCCCGGATCAAGGGCGTCACCCGCCAGGACATGGACGAGTTCGGCGTCCGCTCGCAGAACCTCGCTGAGGAAGCCATCAAGAACGGCTTCTGGGAGCGCGAGATCACCCCGGTCACGCTGCCCGACGGCACGGTCGTCTCGAAGGACGACGGCCCGCGCGCCGGCGTCACCCTGGAGGGCGTCTCCGGCCTGAAGCCGGTGTTCCGCCCCGACGGCCTGGTCACGGCCGGCAACTGCTGCCCGCTGAACGACGGCGCCGCCGCGGTCGTCATCATGAGCGACACGAAGGCCCGCGAGCTGGGCCTGACCCCGCTGGCCCGGATCGTGTCGACCGGCGTCTCCGGCCTCTCCCCCGAGATCATGGGCCTCGGCCCGGTCGAGGCGTCGAAGCAGGCGCTGGGCCGCGCCGGTCTCACCGTCGACGACATCGACCTGTTCGAGATCAACGAGGCGTTCGCCGCCCAGGTGATCCCGTCCTACCGCGACCTGAACATCCCCCTGGAGAAGCTGAACGTGAACGGCGGCGCGATCGCGGTCGGCCACCCCTTCGGCATGACCGGCGCCCGCATCACCGGCACGCTGATCAACTCCCTCCAGTTCCACGACAAGCAGTTCGGTCTGGAGACGATGTGCGTCGGCGGCGGCCAGGGCATGGCGATGGTCATCGAACGCCTCAGTTGACCAACTCCCCGTAATCGCGCGGGAACTTTGCGTCACCTTTTGGCCCGGAACCCAGTAACCACCTGGGTTCTGGGCCGATTTGTGATCCAATCTCCCCCAGGATGTGACCTATCTCCCTTCGAAGAGGGATTTTCCCAGGTCAGGACCGTTTCACCACCAAACATCGGGCCCAAAGTCCTGCCCGTTTCGTGACGTTACGCACTGACAGCTGGTTAGTCCGCCCTTCAAGCTGATGTAGGAAGTCGGGGGTCGACTTTGAACCGGGAGTACGTCAGTGAGCGCCATGCCGATCGCTTTGCTGCTCACCACGGCCGCCACAGGCGCCGTGGGCGTCGCCGTCCTGCGCACCCTCTTGGTGCTCCGTCGCCAGGTAGCAGCCCTGCACACCGAACTCGCCGAGGGCCGGGCCGCCGCCGTACGGCCGCTCGTGCCCGCCGCCCGCACCCACACCGACGCGGATGAGATACGCGCCGCGGTGGCCGAGGCGCTGGCCGAGGAGCGGGAGCGGGAACTCGCCGAGGCGCGGGCCTTCTGGGCCGCCCAGGAGTCCCGCGACACCGAGGTGCCGACCCTGCTGGGTCTGCCCGACAGCGAGCTGTTCCTGCCCCGCCAGAGCGACTTCGTGGGCCTCGAACCGCTGGAGCCGGTCACCGAGCTCTCCGCCGACGCCGACGAGTTCGCCGGCGAGTCCCCCGAACTGGCCGCGGCCCGCCGCCGCCACCCGTCCCACCCGGACTTCGTCCCGGCCCAGTCACCCGTGGCGAACGACCACGAACGCACGGTGGCGACGCTGGAGGAGCTGGCCGAGGCCGCCGTAGAACTGGCCGACGTCCGCCCCGGCCCCCTGGGCACCCTCGACGTCTACGTCTTCGTCGACGGCACCACCCTCTGCATGACCCCGGGCCACCGCGAAACCGCCGAACGCCTCGCAGCGGCCCTCCGCGCGGGCGAAACCCCGTTCCTCCTGGGCGGCTCCGGAATCTCGGGCGCCTACACGCTGACCTTCGCGTGTGGCGAGGAGAACGTGTACATCCTGGCGGACAGGGTCATAGCGTCCCTCTGATTTTTCGGGGCGCTTCGGTTCGTCTTCGAGTGCGGCCGAGTGGGGGCTGGTCGCGCAGTTCCCCGCGCCCCTAAAAGAACACGGCGGGCCTGCGTTTCTAGTCTTTAGGGGCGCGGGGCTGTGTCGATTTGCGGCTCCGCCGCGCGGGCGCGACCAGCCACAACGCACCCGCAGCCGCCAACGCACCTCAGACCCCCGCCCTCTTCTGCGCCTCCGCAACCAACCCCACCGCCTGCTCGACCTCGGCGTCGTTCACCAGCACAACCGCCAAGTCATGCACAGCCACGGTGATTTGATCCGCCGCAGCGAACATCCCCGCATCCGGCATCTCCCGAGGCACCCCCAAGGGATCCTCAACCCGCTGCGCCCACAGGGCAAACTCCCTGGCCAGCCCCAAAGCCTCAGCGGCAGCGCCCCGTTGCAGACGACTCTGCGGCGCAGCCCTGAGCCGGTCCGCAAAGTGATCCACCGCTTGAGTCAACCGCGTCGTATCCACCACGCCGCGAGACTACGCGCCGTACCGGGACTGTTGCCAACGGGCGAACGCTCAGGCACGGTGACCTGAAGGACCGGCTTACACCCCATGCGTCCGGAGGCGCCGATGTCCCAAGTGTTCTCCCAGGAGACCCACCGCAACATGCTCGCCCGCATCCCCCACTGCACCGGTCGTGAAGTGTCCGACTGGCTGCGCACCGTCGACGAAGGCCCCGCCCTCTTCCGCTTCGAGGAGAAGGTCAGCTGGCTCCGCGCCGAGCACGACCTCGCGTACGGCCACGCCAAGGCGATCATTCACGAGTACGACCTGAGGAGGGCCGCGCGCAAACTGCTCTAGGCGCGCACCACAGACCGACCCATCACGGACATGACGAAGGGCCCCGGGAACGAACCCGGGGCCCTTTCGCGCAAGCGGGCGGAACTACCGCCGTACCGCCGCTAGTTGTTGCTGTTGAGGATCGAGATGAGTCGCAGGAACTCCATGTAGATCCACACCAGCGTCAGCGTGAGCCCGAAAGCCGCGAGCCACGCCTCTTCCTTCGGGGCGCCGTAGGCGATCCCGTCCTCGACCTGCTTGAAGTCCAGGGCGAGGAAGCACGCGCCGAGGATGATGCCGACGACACCGAAGAAGATGCCGAGCGGGCCGCTGCGGAAGCCGAGGCCGTCACCGCCGCCGAACACCGCGAACAGCAGGTTCACCGCCATCAGCAGCACGAAGCCGAGCGCGGCCGCCATCACGAAGCCGTAGAAACGGCGGTTCACGCGGATCCAGCCCGCGCGGTACGCGATGAGCACACCGGCGAAGACCGCCATCGTGCCGATCACGGCCTGCATGGCCGCGCCGCTCGCGATGCGGTTGTCGACGACGCTGGAGATGACGCCGAGGAAGACGCCTTCCAGTGCGGCGTACGACAGGATCAGCGCCGGGACGGGCTTGCGCTTGAAGGACTGGACGAACGCCAGCACCATCGCGATCAGCGCGGAGCCGATGGCGATGCCGTACGAACGGTTGATGTTGGCGTCGTCGACTGGGAGCAGCGCCCAGGCGATTGCGGCCGTCACGATCAGCGTGCCGAGGGTGGTGCCGGTGCGCAGGACGACGTCGTCCATGGTCATCCGGCCGGTGGTGGCCGGGGCCTGGGGCGGTGCACCCTGCTGAAGGTCCTGCTGGGCGTACGGGTTCTGCGCGTACGGGTTACCGCCCGCGTAGGGGTTGCCCTGCGTCCCCACGGCGGGGCCCCCGGCCTGCGGCGCGGTGTTGAAGCCCGCGTAGCCGTTGTCGCGGCTGAACCCCCGTCGCGAGAAGACCGGGTTTCTGCTCCTCATTTCACTCCTCCATGGCCGCCTCGCGCGGCCTTGGGCTCAAGAGTAATAGGTAGGCAAAGGATTGACCCTACCTCTTGGGGAGGATCTTCCCCTCGTCCTGCCAAGGTACGCGGTCGATCGCACGCCGTGCGAACACTGGTACCAACCCGTGACGCCCCCCTTAGAGCCCCCTTATCCGCGCTCGTCTCCCCGCACATCTCCCTGTTCATCGAAAGGGAACCCGGTGTACGCCTCGGCAAGATCCGTCTCGGCCGCCCGCGAGGTCGCGATCCGCTCCAGCCGGGCCAGCTGGAGCCGCCCCTCGAAGGGCGTCGCGTCGGGCGCGCGGTGCAGGAGGCTCGTCATGTCGTAGGAGAACCGCTCGGCCTGCCACACCCGCCGCAGACAGGTGGCGGAGTACGCGTCGAGCCGCTCCTCGCTCCCTGTCTCCTTCTTGTACGTCAGCGCCCTCGCGAAGGTGACGACGTCGCCGACGGCGAGGTTGAGCCCCTTGGCCCCGGTCGGCGGGACGATGTGCGCGGCGTCCCCGGCGAGGAAGAGCCGCCCGTACCGCATGGGCTCATGGACGTACGACCGCATGGGGGTGACGGACTTCTGGGTGATGGGACCGCGCTCCAGCCGCCACCCGTCCTCGGTCTCGAACCGTCGCTCCAGTTCCCCCCAGATGTCGTCGTCGCTCCACTTCTCGGCGTCCGCGCCCTCCTCCACCTGGAGGTAGAGACGGGAGACGGACGGGGAGCGCATGGAGAGGAGGGCGAAGCCGCGCTCATGGCGGGCGTAGACGAGCTCGTCGTGGGAGGGCGCGACGTCGGCGAGGATGCCGAGCCAGGCGTAGGGGTACGACCGTTCGAAGACGCGGGTGAGTTCGGCGGGGATGGCGTTGCGGGCGACGCCCCAGAACCCGTCGCACCCGACGACGTAGTCGCAGTCGAGGACGTCCTCGCGGCCCGCGTGCCGGAAGCGGACGCGGGGGTGGTCGGTGTCCGCGCCCTCCACCTCCAAGGCCTCCGCCTCGAACAACAGCGGTCCGCCGTCCGCGAGTTGAAGGGCGATCAGGTCCTTGCACACCTCGGTCTGCGCGTAGACCGTGACGCTACGGCCGCCGGTGAGGGCCGGGAAGTCGACGCGGTGCCGCTTCCGGTCGAACCGCAGCTCGATCCCGTCGTGCCGCAGCCCTTCCCGGTCCAGCCGCTCACCGGCGCCGGCCGCCCGCAGCACGTCGACGGTCCCCTGCTCCAGGATCCCGGCCCGCTGCCGGTGCTCGACGTACTCCCGGTCCCGGCTCTCCAGCACGACCGAGTCGATCCCGGCGTTGTGCAGCAACCGGGCGAGGAGGAGCCCGGCAGGGCCGGCTCCGATGATGCCGACGGTGGTACGCATCGGGGGTTCCCTTCGAGGGTGTGCCGTTCGGTGGCGGTCGTTCCCGTTTGATCGGTCGTTCCCGCTCGATCGATGTTCGCCTGGTGAAATTCTCTTCACCTCATCGATGCGCCTCAAGTCTCCGACCGCACGGGTCACCTGTCAACGGTCGAGAAGGGGGCGGCGAGGGCTGCCGAGGGGGATGCCGCGGAAACTCACCGTTCCCGCTAGTCACACTCAGTAACCGCGATGGTGCCCGGAGCCGGACTTGAACCGGCACGCCCGCGAAGGGGCAGCGAGGTTTAAGCTCGCCGTGTCTGCATTCCACCATCCGGGCAGGCCGTGGGCTCCGCATCGAGGTCACGAGCCTATCGGGACGCGCGTCCCCAACAGCGGGCAGGCGGACCGATGTTGTCTTATTTTATTGATGTCTGAGGGTTCATCAGACCACTGAATGAGCCATCAGCACTTGCCAACAGCCTTGCGTGCGATCTGGGGGCTCGTATGCGGAATGACGGAATTTCACCGCCCGAACGAGGGTGCTCCACCGGTTCTTGACGGGATCGTTCACAGAGCCGGGTCCAGGGGCTCTCTCGGCGGGCGTCTTGGAGGGTGTCTTGGCTGCCGTCTCGGGGGTGGTCCTCATCCCCAGGTATGACACCGCTGAGCGCAGTCCGACTGAAGGCTGCCCCCGGAACCGGAACAGCGGCTGACTACACGGCGCGGTGGGGCCGAGAGGATGGGTGGCGTATCCAGCAATACCGTCGTCCCGACAGGAGCGCCCTCCGTGACCACCACCCCCATCGCCGAACGGACCACCTCCGTGGCCGCGCGCGCCACGGATCTTTCCAAGATCTACGGACAGGGCGAGACCCAGGTGGTCGCCCTCGACCAGGTCTCGATCGCCTTCCGGCAGGCCGAGTTCACCGCGATCATGGGCCCCTCGGGCTCGGGCAAGTCCACGCTGATGCACTGTGTGGCCGGCCTGGACACCTTCTCGTCCGGTTCCGTGCGCATCGGTGACACCGAGCTGGGCTCCCTGAAGGACAAGCAGCTCACCAAGTTGCGCCGGGACAAGATCGGTTTCATCTTCCAGGCGTTCAACCTGCTGCCGACGCTGACGGCCCTGGAGAACATCACGCTCCCGATGGACATAGCGGGCCGCAAGCCGGACAAGCAGTGGCTGGACTCGGTGATCACGATGATCGGCCTCGCCGACCGGCTCAAGCACCGGCCCTCCCAGCTCTCCGGCGGCCAGCAGCAACGCGTCGCCGTGGCAAGGGCGTTGGCCTCCCGCCCCGACATCATCTTCGGCGACGAGCCGACCGGAAACCTCGACTCGCGCTCCGGCGCCGAGGTGCTGGGCTTTCTCCGCAACTCCGTACGGGAGTTGGGGCAGACGGTGGTCATGGTCACCCACGACCCGGTGGCGGCGGCGTACGCGGACCGGGTGGTGTTCCTCGCGGACGGCCGCATCGTCGACGAGGTCTACGAGCCGACGGCGGACTCGGTGCTCGACCGCATGCTGCGTCTTTCTGGGGGAACCCCCCAGACCCCCTGAGTTCGACGCGAAGGGCCGCACCAGCTGACCAGTTCCGGTGTGTCACCTGATGGCCCATCAATTCGCCGCCCAGGCCATCGACTTCAGCACCCGGACAGCCGCCTTCGCCGCCCCGGCACCCGGCTTCACCGCCGGGGCGCCCAGCCTCACCGCCCGGGCAACTGACTTCGCAACCCCAGCACCCAACTCCACCGCCCTGGCCGCGATTTCAGAGCCCCGGCCGCCGACCTCACCGCCGAGGCCATCAACTCCGCTGCCCCGGCGCCGACTTCACCGCCCCGGCCAGCCCCTCGTAGACCTGGACTGAGACAACCCATGTTCCGTACCGCCTTGCGCAACGTACTCGCGCACAAGGCCCGGCTCCTCATGACCGTGCTCGCCGTGATGCTCGGCGTCGCGTTCGTGTCGGGGACCCTGGTCTTCACCAACACCATCTCGAACGCCTTCCAGAACAGCTCGGCCAAGGGCTTCGACCAGGTCGACGTCGCCGTGAAGGCCAAGTACCAGGACGACAAGGGCGACACGGTCGGCAAGACACCCGAGCTGACCCAGGCCATGCTCGACACCAGCGCCAAGGTGCCGGGGGCCGCGTCCGCGACCGGGGTCGTCAACGGCTTCACCGCCATCGCCGACAAGAAGGGCAAGCTCATCGGCGGCGGCTTCCAGTCCGAGGGCGGGAATTATTGGGGTGGCAAGGACGCCCGCTATCCCCTCAGGTCCGGTACGGCACCGCACGGTTCGGGCGAAGTGGCCATCGACTCCGAGACCGCCAAGCGTGCCGGGTACAAGGTCGGCGACACTGTGCGCATCTCGGTCGACGGCCCGGTACTGACCTCGAAGATCACCGGCATCTTCACCACCGACGACGGCAATGTCGCCGCCGGCGGCAGCCTCGCCCTCTTCGACACCGCAACCGCGCAGAAGCTGTTCGGCAAAGCGGGGACGTACGACGAGATCGATGTGAAGGCCGCGGCCGGGACCAGTCAGGCCGCGCTGAAGACGCAGCTGGACAGCGCCCTGCCGAAGGGCCTCACCGAGACCACCACCGCCAAGAAGCTCGCCGACGACCAGGCCGAGATGATCGCCTCGTCGATGAGCGGGCTGAAGTCGGGGCTGCTGGTCTTCGCGGGCATCGCGCTCTTCGTCGGTACGTTCATCATCGCCAACACCTTCACCATGCTGGTCGCCCAACGCACCAAGGAACTGGCCCTGTTGCGCGCGGTCGGCGCCTCGCGCCGGCAGGTCACGCGGTCGGTGCTGCTTGAGGCGTTCGTGGTCGGCGCGGTCGCCGCGGTGGCCGGTCTGCTCGCCGGTATCGGCATCGGCGCCGGGCTGCGCGCCCTGATGGGCACGATCGGCGCGACCGTCCCGGACGGCCCGCTGATCATCACCTCGGGCACGGTGCTGAGCGCCCTCGCGGTCGGCATCCTCATCACCATGCTCGCCGCCTGGCTGCCCGGTCGCCGGGCCGCGAAGATCCCGCCGGTCGCCGCGATGAGCAGCCTGCACGCGACCGCCACCACCAAGTCCCTGGTGCTGCGCAACACGCTGGGCGCGCTGTTCTCCGGCGCGGGCATCGCCGTCGTCATCGCGGCCACCTCGATGAGCGGTTCGGACGGTCAGGCACCCATGGGTGTGGGTGCCGTACTCCTGATCATCGGTGTGTTCATCCTGACCCCGCTGCTGTCCCGCCCGCTGATCGCGGCCTCCGCCCCGGTCCTGCGGATCTTCGGGATCTCCGGCAAGCTGGCCCGCCAGAACTCGGTGCGCAACCCGCGCCGTACGGCCGCCACCGCCTCCGCGCTGATGATCGGCCTGACCCTCATCACCGGCATGACGGTGATGGCGGGCAGCCTCCAGCAGGCGATCGACAAGATGGCCTCGTCCGCGATCAGCGCCGACTACATCGTCTCGATGGCGAACGGCAACCAGCTCTCCCCGGACGTCGACAAGACCCTCACCACCACCTCCGGCATCACCGCCAGCAGCCCGCTGCGCAACGCCCCTTCGCGCATCGACGGCAAGACCGAGTTCCTGACGGGCGTCAACGGCTCCGCGATCGGCAAGCTCACCGACCTCAAGGTCGACAGCGGCACCTTCAAGGTCGCGGGCACGCAGGTCGTCGTGGACGACGACACCGCCAAGTCCTATGGCTGGAAGGCCGGTTCGACCTTCACCACGCACTACGAGGACGGCAAGGCGCAGCAGCTCACCGTCTCCGCGGTCTACGAGGGCAACGCGCTGATCCGCGGCATCATGCTCGACAACGCGACGCTCGCCCCGCACCAGACCGACCCGGCCGACATGCAGATCCTGGTCAAGACCGCTGACGGGGCGTCGAGTGCGACGAAGGACAAGCTGGAGAAGGCCCTCGGCTCCAACCCGGCGGTCAAGGTCCAGGACAAGAAGGACCTCTCCGACAGCATCGCGCAGGTCTTCACCCTGATCCTCAACATGGTCTACGGCCTGCTCGCCATGGCGGTGATCGTCGCGGTGCTCGGGGTCATCAACACCCTTGCCATGTCGGTCTTCGAGCGCTCCCAGGAGATCGGGATGCTGCGCGCGATCGGCCTCGACCGCAAGGGCATCAAGCGGATGGTCCGCCTGGAGTCCCTGGTGATCTCGCTCTTCGGCGGGGTGCTCGGCATCGGACTGGGCGTGTTCTTCGGCTGGGCGGCCGGTGAGTTGATCGGCTCGAAGATGGCGACCTACGAACTGGTCATCCCCTGGGCCCGGATGGCGCTCTTCCTGCTCCTCGCGGGCACGGTCGGCGTCCTGGCGGCGCTGTGGCCGGCCCGGCGCGCGGCCAAGCTGAACATGCTGTCGGCCATCAAGTCCGAGTAGCGGCAGCGGAGTTGACCCGAAGAAAAGAGGGCAAGGGCCCCGTTCCGGAGCGGAACGGGGCCCTTCCTGTTGCCCGGTCGCCCGGGAGGTGCGGTCAGTTCCAGGTGCGGGTCCGCAACGGCACCCCGGAATCACCGGAGTCGGGGGTCCGGACCGCCAACACCTGGTTGACCCCTATGCGGTTGCGCTCGAAGCCGAGCGCGGAGGCCGCCATGTAGAGACGCCACACACGGGCCCGCCCGGCGCCGACGATCCCGACCGCGCGCCGCCATTCGGCCTCCAGGTTGGCGACCCAGCGGCGCAGGGTGAGCGCGTAGTGCTCGCGGATCGCCTCGACGTCCCGCACCTCGAACCCGGCACTCTCCAGCTGGGTCACGGTGGTGCCGATGGGGGCGAGTTCACCGTCGGGGAAGACGTACGCGTCGATGAACTCGTCGATGTCGTACGCCGATTCGTCCTGCCAGGGGCGGCGGGCGATCTGGTGGTTCAGCAGCCGCCCGCCCGGTCTGAGCAGTGCGAAGAGGTCCCTGGCGTACTCCAAGTACCGCTCGCTGCCCACGTGTTCGGCCATGCCGACGGAGGAGATGGCGTCGTAGGGCCCGTCGGTGACGTCACGGTAGTCCTGCACGCGGATCTCGACCTTGTCGGTGAGCCCCTCCTCGGCGACGCGCTTACGGGCGTAGGCCGCCTGCTCCTGCGAGAGGGTCACGCCGACGACGCTCACGCCGTACTCGCGGGCCGCGTGGATCGCCATCGAACCCCAGCCGCAGCCGACGTCGAGCAGGCGCTGCCCCGGCGTCAACTCCAACTTTTGGCAGATGAGTTCGAGCTTGTCGCGCTGTGCGTCCTCCAACGTGCCGTCCGGGGAGTCCCAGTAGGCGCACGAGTAGACCATCGAGGGGCCGAGGACGATCTCGTAGAAGCTGTTGCCGACGTCGTAGTGGTGGCTGATGGCGCGTTTGTCGGTGCGTTTGGTGTGGAGGTGGGCGCGGCTGCGGCGGACCTCCTCCGGGGGCGGTGCGGGCGGCAGCGGGAGCCCGCCGAGCTTCACCAGTCCGCGTACGGCGGACCGTACCTCGGGGTCGCGCAGGGCCTGGGTGAGGGTGCGGGCGTCGTCGCCGCGCTCCCACACGAGGGCGGACATCCGGTCGAGCCCGGCGTACAGGTCGCCCTCGATGTCCAGGTCCCCGGCGACCCAGGCGCGTGCCATGCCCAGTTCGCCGGGCTTCCACAGGAGTCGGCGCAGGGCACGGCGGTTGCGTACGACCAAGGTCGGCGCATCGGGCGGCCCTGCCTCGGAACCGTCCCAGGCGCGGATGCGCACCGGGACAGGGGTCCCCAGTAGCTGTTCGAAGAGGGATTTGAGCCGCAGCGCGGCATCAGCCATGGCGCACACCTCCGTGACGCGGATCCCGGAATTGTCCATCACTACGTAAACACCAGCCAGGCCCGCACGCAGTCCTGCTTGAGCGTTACGAGTAGGCAAAATGCGTGTAGCGGCCATGAAGGTGACACGTGCAGCACGCCGAAGGGGCCGCCCGCACCACGGATGGCGGACGGCCCCTTCGGGCGTAACAGGTACTACGGGGTACTACGGGTCCTAGCAGGCACTACGGGTACTACGGGTACTACGGGTACTACGGGTCAGCGGTGACCGGAGGTGGTCAGGAGGCCTTGGCCTTCTCCTCGGTCTTCGCGGCGGCGGCCGGAGCCGGTGCCGGCTTGGCGGCCTCGTAGAACTCCTCGCGGGGGTTCTCCATGGCGCCGAGCGAGACGACCTCGCGCTTGAGGAACATCGCGAGGGTCCAGTCGGCGAAGACGCGGATCTTGCGGTTCCAGGTCGGCATGGCCAGACCGTGGTAGCCGCGGTGCATGTACCAGGCGAGACGGCCCTTGACCTTGATCTTCACCTTGCCCATGACGATCATCGCGACGCCCTTGTGCAGGCCGAGACCGGCGACCGCACCCTTGTTGGCGTGCGAGTACTCCTTCTGCGGGAAGCCCCGCATACCGGAGATCACGTTGTCGCCGAGGACCTTCGCCTGGCGCAGCGCGTGCTGGGCGTTCGGCGGGCACCAGGCGTTCTCGACGCCGGCCTTGCGGCTGGCGATGTCGGGGACCTGGGCGTTGTCGCCGGCGGCCCAGACGTAGTCGGTGCCGGTGACCTGGAGGGTCGGCTGGGCGTCGACGTGACCGCGCGGGCCGAGCGGGAGGCCGAAGCGGGAGAGAACGGGGTTCGGCTTGACGCCGGCCGTCCACACGATCGTGTTGGAGTCGACCTCGAGGCCGTTCTTCAGCACGACGTGGCCGTCGACGCAGGAGTCCATCGAGGTCGAGAGGTAGATCTCGATCCCGCGGCTCTCCAGGTGCTCCTTGCCGTAGAGGCCGAGCTTGGGGCCGACCTCCGGGAGGATCTTGTCGGCGGCGTCGACGAGGACGAAGCGCATGTCCTCACGGGAGACGTTGTTGTAGTACTTGGCCGCGTCCCGGGCCATGTCCTCGACCTCGCCGATGGTCTCCGCACCGGCGAAACCGCCGCCGACGAAGACGAAGGTGAGCGCCTTGCGGCGGATCTCCTCGTCGGTGGTGGAGTCGGCCTTGTCGAGCTGCTCAAGGACGTGGTTGCGCAGACCGATGGACTCCTCGATGCCCTTCATGCCGATGCCCTGCTCGGCGAGGCCGGGGATCGGGAAGGTGCGGGAGACCGCGCCCATCGCGATGACGAGGTAGTCGAAAGGCAGCTCGTACGCCTCACCCACGAGGGGGGCGATCGTGGCGACCTTGCGGTCCTGGTCGATGGTGGTGACCCGGCCGGTGAGGACCTCCGCCTTCGGCAGCACGCGTCGCAACGGGACGACGACGTGCCGAGGGGAGATGCTGCCGGCGGCGGCTTCGGGGAGGAAGGGCTGGTAGGTCATGTACGACCGGGGGTCGACGACCGTGACGGTCGCCTCGCCGTAGCGCATCTTCTTGAGAATGCGCCGAGCTGCGTACAGGCCTACGTACCCACCGCCTACTACGAGGATCCTGGGACGCTCCGTGGTGCTCATGGCATCGAGTATCCACCTGCCCCAGGGGGGTCGCTCGTGCGCCCCTTCACAAGCTTGCACGGGGGCTGTGTTATCCTCCGCGACTCGCATGATCCAGGTCGCTCCGCGGGCGGGGAACCGCGGGTCGGTTCGCCCCGTTGTCAAGGCCGCGTGAGCTGCCATTCTGCCTCGCCGAACCCCCTGGACCACACCTCCGCGACACCCTCCCGAAACTCCCCCGAATCACTCCCGCACCACCCCGCCGAACACGCTCCCAGCCCTGCCGAGACCCCGGAAGGGCCAACCGGACCACTCCGGTCGTCCAACGGGACAGAATTCCTTGTGAAGAACTTCACGAACTTTCTTACGGACGCGTTCTGAAGGGGGTCCGCGAGCGCCCCTGCAACCGCTCATACGTTATATGGGCTGCTCAGGAGTTTAGTACCGGGCGGTAACAATTCAGGGTGCCGGGGGTCCGCCATGACGGGTTCTCCCCATACTCAGAAGCATGGCCGTCTACGACACGCTCGGCACGACCTATGCCAGAACCCGGCGCCCGGACACCCGCATCGCCGCGCGGATCCACGCGGCCCTCGGGGACGCCACGGACGTGATCAACGTGGGCGCAGGCACGGGCTCCTACGAACCGGCGCGGACGATCCTGGCCGTAGAACCCAGCCGGATCATGCTCGCCCAGCGTCCGCACGGGGCCGCGCCCGCCGTGTGCGCGGTCGCCGAACGCCTCCCGCTGCGCGACGACGCCGCGGACGCGGTCATGGCCCTGCTGACCGTCCACCACTGGAGCGACCTCGCGGCCGGCATCGCGGAGCTCCGCCGGGTCGCCCGCCGCCGTGTCCTCGTCCTGACCTGGGACCAGCAGGTCTACCGCGAGCGGTTCTGGCTCGTGCGCGACTACCTCCCCCAGGCCGCCGCCCACGACGACACCCGCGCCGTGGCGACCGAACGGCTGGCCGCGCTGCTGGGCGGGGCGCGGGTGGAGACCGTCCCGGTCCCGCACGACTGCACGGA
Organism: Streptomyces prunicolor NBRC 13075; assembly: GCF_000367365.1. Classification (GTDB taxonomy): domain Bacteria; phylum Actinomycetota; class Actinomycetes; order Streptomycetales; family Streptomycetaceae; genus Streptomyces; species Streptomyces prunicolor. Next base: position 14,129 of record NZ_BARF01000119.1, read on the forward strand.
CGGATTCGGCGCGGCGTACTGGCGCCGCCCCGACGCCTACCTCGACCCACAGGTGCGCGCCGGCATCTCCATGCTCGCCCAGACCGGTGAGGACGCCCTCGCGCCTGGCCTGGCGGCGCTCGCCGACGACCTCACGTCGGGCCGCTGGCACGCCCGGTACGCCGACCTGCTCGCTCGCGACACCGTCGACGTCGGCTACCGGCTTCTGGTGGCGGACTTCTGACCCGCGCGTACATCAACTGACCCACATGTGCGCCAACGGCATTGGATCCAGGGCGAGTCGGGAATGAAGCCGCTGCGGCCGCACGTTGGCGCCCCATGGCGTCCTCACCGACCACGCCGACCACCATGCGCGCCGTCCAGCTCTCCGCTCCAGGCCCCGTGGAGAACCTGCGTTTGACCACCCTCCCGCTGCCGCCCGAGCGGGACGGCTGGGTGCGTGTCCGCGTCGAGGCGTTCGGCCTCAACCGCTCGGAGCTGAAGCTGCGGCTGGGGGTGAGCGAGGGCGTCAGCTTCCCCCGGGTGCCGGGCATCGAGGCCACCGGCACGGTCGACGCGGCGCCGACGGGCAGTGGACTGACCCCCGGCCAGAAGGTCGTAGCGATGATGGGCGACATGGGGCGGACCTACGACGGCGGGTACGCCGAGTACACGTCGGTGCCGCTCGCCCAGGTCATCCCCGTCGACACCGACCTGCCCTGGGAGATGCTGGGCGCCCTCCCGGAGATGGTGCAGACCGCGTACGGCTCACTCACCGTCGGCCTGGACCTGCAACCCGGCCAGACCGTGCTGATCCGTGGCGGCACGTCCTCGGTGGGCCTGGCGGCAGCGGCGTTGGCGACCTGGCGCGGAGCGACGGTGCTGTCCACGACCCGCCGCCCCGACCGCCTGCCCCTGCTGAAGGAGCGGGGCGTCGACCACCCTCTCCTAGACACCGGCGAAGTCGCCCCCGCCGTACGCGAGTTGTACCCGTCCGGCGTCGACGCCGCCCTCGACCTCGTCGGCACCCCGACCCTCCCCGACACCCTGCGCGCGGTACGCGTCCACGGCACGGCCTGCTTCGGCGGCAGCCTCTCCAACCAGTGGACGGTGCGCGACTTCTCCCCGAACGAGTACCTGCCGAGGGGAGTTCGCCTCGCGGGCTACTTCGGCGACGCGTCCGACCTGTCTCCGGCGGTGTTCCAGGAGATCCTCGACGCGGTCACCGCCGGTCAACTCGCCTTCCCTGTCGACCGGGTGTACGACGGGCTGGAGCAAGTACCGCGGGCTCACGAGGACATGGAGCATGACCGGGCCACGGGGAAGTTGGTGGTGCGGGTCCGGCATCGGGACGCCCTCTAACACTGCGGGACGAGTCGAGCCCGGTCGAAGCGCATGGCGGTGAGGTCCTCGGGGCGGATCAGCCAGCACAGGGCGCCCGCGTCGCCCCACATCATCTTCGCGTCGTCGTCGCTGTCGAACTGAGCGAGGAGGAACCAGCGTTCGGCCTCCCGGTCGAGAGACGGGTCGCCCCAGGGACGGCCGGGGCCGAGTTCCACGTCCGCGATCTCGTACTCCACCGGGCCCTAGTTGGCGCCCTCGGCCCCCTCCGCCGCCTTGAACGCGATCCCGTCCAGGATGTCGTGTTCGCTCACCACGACCTCCGTCGCCCCGACCCGCTCCATGATCGAGAGGAGTACGAGGGCGCCCGCGCCGATGACGTCGACGCGGCCCGGGTGCATGGAGGGGATGGCGGCGCGTTCGGCGTGGGTGGAGGCCAGGAGGGACTCCGTGATCTCGCGGACGCGGTCGTAGGAGACGCGGGAGTGGTGGATGGCGTCCGTGTCGTACTCGGGGAGGTTCTGGGCGATCGCCGAGACCGTGGTGACCGAGCCGGCCAGGCCCACCAGGGTGCGGGCCTCGCGGAGCGGGACCGTCTGTTCGGCGAGGTCGAGGGCCGCCTCGATGTCCGCGCGCATCGCCGTGATCTGGTCCGGGGTGGGCGGGTCGGTGACCTTGCCGTCGCGGACCAGGTGGCGCTCGGTCATGCGGACGCAGCCGATGTTCACGGAGCGGGCGGCGCGGACGGCGTCGTCGCCGACCACGAACTCCGTGGAGCCGCCGCCGATGTCCACGACCAGGTAAGGCTTGGCGAGGGCCAGGTCGTCGCGGCCGGTCAGTTCCGCTGTCGCGCCGGTGAAGGAGAGTTCCGCCTCCTCGTCACCCGTGATCACCTCTGGTTCGACGCCGAGGATGTCCAGGACTCCGCGGACGAAGTCGTCGCGGTTCGAGGCGTCGCGGGAGGCCGACGTGGCGACGAAACGGAGGCGTTCGGCGCCGAGTTCCTTGATGATCGCCGCGTAGTCGCGGCAGGCCGCGAAGGTGCGCTCCAGGGCCTCGGGGGCGAGGCGGCCGGTCTTGTCCACGCCCTGGCCGAGCCGGACGATCGTCATCCGCCGGTCCAGGTCCACGAGTTGACCCGTCGCCGGGTTCACGTCGGCCACGAGGAGGCGGATCGAGTTCGTACCGCAGTCGACGGCGGCGACGCGGGTCACTGGTCGTCCGCCTTCGCCTCGACGGGCTTCTCGACGGGCGTCTCGGTGGACTTCTCGACGGGCTTGAACGCGAAGAAGCCCTTGCCGTCCTCGGTCGTCTCCGTCTGCCAGCCCTCGCCGGTCGGCGGCACCCCGGGCACCGTCACGCACGGGCCCTTGGCCCACCACTCCGGCAGCATCGCGAGCGCCTCGTCGCCGAGCGGGTTGACGCCCGGGCCCGCGGCCAGGGAGTGGCCCACCAGGACGTGCAGGCACTTCACGCGGTCCGGCATGCCGCCCGCGCTCGGGAAGCCCTCCAGGACCTCGATGGCGTCGCGGCGCGCGATGTAGTCCTCGTGCGCGGCGCGGTACGCGGCGGCCAGTTCCGGGTCCGTCTGCAGCCGCTCCGTCATCTCCTTCATCACGCCGTTCGCCTCAAGGGTGCCGATCGCCGAAGCCGCGCGCGGGCACGTGAGGTAGTACGTCGTCGGGAAGGGGGTGCCGTCGGGGAGGCGGGGGGCCGTCTCCACCACGTCCGGCTGTCCGCACGGGCAACGGTGTGCGATCGCGCGCAGCCCGCGCGGCGGACGCCCGAGCTGCTGCTTGAAGGCCTCGACGTCCGCGTCGGTGGGCTCGGTGCGCGGAGTGGACGGCGGGGGCTTTTCCATGCCGGTACGAAGATCTCTCTGTCAGTTCGGTGTCACTGGTCGGAGGCGTCGGACTTGTCCACGCCGTCCCAGACGTTCGAGTACCACGGGCGGTCGGCCGCCCCCAGTTCCGCGCGCGACTGCTTCGCCGCGTCCGGGTCGATCACGATGTAGCCGGTCTCCCCCGGCATCACATAGTGCAGTCGCTGCCGGATCTGCTGCTCCGCGTACGAGTCGTCCTGCCAGCGTGCCTTGAGGTCGCGGAGCTGCTCGACGCGCTGCCGCGCCTGTTCCTGCTGCCGCTGGAGATCGGAGATCTCGGCGCGCTGGGAGACGTACTGCCTTATCGGGTACGCCAGCGCCACGATCAGCGAGCACAGCACCAGGGCGAGGAGGGCCGCCCGGCCGGTGAGCCGGGAGCGGCGAGCCTGCCGCTTGGTCTGGGAGCGGTAGACACGGGCCGCCGTCTGCTCGCCGAGCAGCTTGAGCCTGGTCGCGGTGGAGAACCGGTCCCGGTCCTTCACGGCCATGTCCCGCCTCCCCTTCACACGTACGTACGTCCCCGCACACGGTACGGGACCGGGTGCGGGGACGTACGTACGACTGGCTAGCGCTTAGCCCTGTACGGCTCAGCCCTTGCTGTGCCCATGGTCCGCAGAGCGGACGAGGGGGAAGGCTCAGCCCTTGAAACGCGGGAAAGCGGAACGGCCCGCGTACTCCGCCGCGTCATCGAGGATCTCCTCGATGCGGAGCAGCTGGTTGTACTTGGCGACGCGGTCCGAGCGGGCCGGGGCGCCGGTCTTGATCTGGCCGCAGTTCACCGCGACCGCGAGGTCGGCGATGGTGGTGTCCTCGGTCTCGCCGGAGCGGTGGGACATCATGCACTTGAAGCCGTTGCGCTGGGCCATCTCGACGGCGTCCAGGGTCTCGGTCAGCGAGCCGATCTGGTTCACCTTGACGAGCAGGGCGTTGGCCGTGCCCTCCTCGATGCCGCGGGCGAGGCGCTCCGGGTTGGTGACGAAGAGGTCGTCGCCGACGATCTGGACCTTGTCGCCGATGCGGTCGGTGATGACCTTCCAGCCGGCCCAGTCGTCCTCGTACAGCGGGTCCTCGATGGAGACGAGCGGGTACGCGGAGACGAGCTCCTCGTAGTACTCGGTCATCTCGGCGGCCGAGCGGGACTTGCCCTCGAACTCGTACTTGCCGTCCTTGTAGAACTCGGACGCGGCGACGTCGAGCGCGAGCCCGATCTGCTCGCCGGGGATGTAACCGGCCTGCTTGATGGCCTCGATGATGAGGTCGAGCGCGGCGCGGTTGGACTCCAGGTTCGGGGCGAAGCCGCCCTCGTCGCCGAGGCCGGTGGACAGGCCCTTGGTCTTCAGCACCTTCTTGAGGGTGTGGTAGACCTCGGCGCCCCAGCGCAGCGCCTCGGAGAAGGACTCCGCGCCGATCGGGGCGATCATGAACTCCTGGATGTCCACGTTCGAGTCGGCGTGCGAGCCGCCGTTCAGGATGTTCATCATCGGAACGGGCAGCAGGTGCGCGTTCGGACCGCCCAGGTAGCGGAAGAGCGGGAGGTCGCTGGCCTCGGCGGCGGCGTGGGCGACGGCCAGGGAGACGCCGAGGATGGCGTTGGCGCCGAGCGCACCCTTGTTGTCGGTGGCGTCCAGGTCGAACATCGCCTGGTCGATCAGGCGCTGCTCGGTGGCGTCGTAGCCGACCAGCTCCGGGCCGATCTGGTCCATGACGGCGAGGACGGCCTTCTCCACGCCCTTCCCGCCGTAGCGGTTGGGGTCACCGTCGCGCAGCTCGATGGCCTCGAAGGCACCCGTGGAGGCGCCGGACGGAACGGCGGCACGACCCGAGCTGCCGTCGTCGAGGCCGACCTCGACCTCGACCGTGGGGTTGCCTCGGGAGTCCAGGATTTCCCGGGCTACGACGACGTCGATGGACGGCACGAGCATCTCCTTCTTGGGATCTGACGCGACTGCGGCAACACCGCAGCGGCTCTGCGAGACGAGCCTAACCGGCTCGGGGCGATTGGCCATCCGGTCGGCCGCCTGATGGACAGAACCGAGAGTAAATTGTTTCCGAACGGAACAAAGAGTTCGGTAAAAATGCGCGCGGCTTGCAGAAGCGGGGCACAAAAAAGCCCCGCTCCGGTGCGTACGGGGGAACACGCACCGGAGCGGGGAGCCCGTGGGGGACGGGGGTGACCCTCACGAGGTCTCCATGATGGACACCACGGATGTGAGGGCACTGTGGTTCAGCTACGAGCCCGATATGTCACCCGGGATCGGTTTCGCGACGTCACTTCAGGTGGAGCTGCTGGCCCGGGAAGATGAAGTCGGCGTCGTCGATGATGTCCTTGTTCAGCTTGAACAGCTGCTGCCAGCCGCCCTTCACCTTGTGCTTCTCGGCGATGGAGCTGAGGGTGTCGCCCTTGACGACCTTGTACTCGCCGTCGCCCTTCTTGACCTTCTTGCCGGTCGGGGTGGAGACGGTCTTCTTGGCGGCCGGGCGCTCGGCGGAGCGGGAGGCGGTGGTGTCGCTCGTGGAGCGCTCGGTGGTGCTCTTGGAGGAGCTGGAGCTGCTCGAGCCGCTCGACGAGCTGGAGCTGCCGCCGGAGTAGGAGGCGCTGGAGAGGCCGGTGCCACAGGTGGGCCAGGCGCCCTTGCCCTGGGCTGCGAGAACCTTCTCGGCGACGGCGATCTGCTGGGACTTGGAGGCCTGGTTCGCGGTGGAGGCGTAGGCGGTGCCGCCGTACGCGGCCCACGTCGAGGCGGAGAACTGCAGACCGCCGTAGTAGCCGTTACCGGTGTTGATGGACCAGTTGCCGCCGGACTCGCAGCTGGCGACCGTGTCCCACTCGGACGCGGTGGCGGCGGAGGCGCTGCCGGTCGCCATGAGCGGGGCGGCTATCGCGACACCGGTGACGCCGGCGAGCGTGGCGACGCGGGTGGCCTTGGACGGACGGCGGTGCTTGCCCTTGCTGGAAAACAGCATGGAAAATCCCAATCCCCTCACCGACGCCTACGAGGTGAGCTGTCGGGTTCGGGCCGTGTGAGTTGCCCGGCCGTGCTCGTACGTCTCGTACGCGGCACGACTTAACCCCAAGCCGGTTCCGGTCGTCTCTCAACTCCCGGGCCCGGCGCTTACCTTGGGTCCCCCGCTCCTGCCTACGGCGCTTGACGCGACGACTGTTCCCGGAGGCCGCTGGCAGGACTCGGCGTGTGCGGCAACCGGGGCTCGTGGTGACGAGCGGCCTTGACCGTAGACACGGAATCCACGGAATTTCAAAGACGATCAGGCCTTCTGAGACTCATCCCACACTTTGATCAAACCGGACATTCCCGAGCGAAGCGTGACGCGAACTCCCGCTGCTCTCTTGCTACTTTTCGTCCGCTTCCGTACCGACATCCAAGGTCTGACCGGCGGCGATCTGGGTCGGATCGGCGCCTATCACCTTTTTGTTCTCGGCGTAGAGCGCACGCCATCCGCCGTCGTAGCCAAGGGAGTCGGCGATGGACGCGAGGGAGTCGCCGGCGCGGACGGTGTACGTCTGCGGCGACACGCTCTCCTCGGCACTGGCCCCGCGGTGCTTGCCGGTGCTCTGCTGCGTGGTCTGCTGGTCGCCCTGCTGATCGTCGGACTCTCCGAGCGCACCGGTGTCGACGAGGCTCCACTTGGCCACCGCCTGGGCCGAGTTGTCCGATTCATCGAGTTTCGGGGAGGCGGTGACCGAGCCGTCGCTCACCGAAGGAGTGGTGGACTTGTCGGACTTGGAAGAGTTGTCCGACGCGGAGGGCGAGGGGCTGCTCGACGAGTCGCCGCCGGAGGAGTCGGACGAATTCGAGTCCGTGGTGCCAGAGTTGGACAACCCGGAAGAAGCGGACGATCCAGCCGAGTCGGAAGAGCCCGAGGAGTCGGAGCCGGAGCCGGAGTCGGAGGAGTCCGTCGGGGTGCCCGAGGGCGAGTCGCTCGCGACGCCCGTGTCGACGTTCGTCGAACCCGAGGTCGTGGTGAGGCCGGAGACCAGCGCGCAGGTCAGCCAAGGGGAGGTGCCCTTGTCGTCGAGGAGCTTCTCGGCGACGGCTATCTGCTGGGAGCGGCTGGCCAGGTCGGCGGTCGGGGCGTAGTCGAGGCCGCCGTACTTGTCCCACTCGTCCTCGGACAGCTGCAACCCGCCGTACTGGCCGTTGCCGCTGTTCTCGCTCCAGGAGCCACCGCTCTCGCAGTTGGCCACCTTGTCCCAGGTGGTGCCGTCGGCGGCGTTCGCGGCGGCGGCACCGAGGAGGGGGATGGCGATGGCCGAGCCGGTCACGCCGGCCGCGACGAGGATTGCCGGAGCCTGACGGGGGCGACGGTGACGACCGTTCCCGGAGAGCATGCGGAGGCCTTTCGCGTGACAGCGGGGGAGCGCGCGGCGGACGGGGGTGGGGGTGATGCGGGTCGCCGCGCTGGTACGTGAACGTACCCACAGTCGATCACTTGTCACAAGTTAATGCCACGGAGATCACGTGAAGATCACAGAGTTGAAGAACTGTCACTTTCAGGTTTAGGGGGTCGGATTGCCTGCTCGGCGGCCGTGCGCCTACGGGGTCTGACCGCCTGTTCAGCGTCGCTCCGGGGTGAACTCCACGGGCAGGGTGCGCAGTCCGCGCATGATGAGGCCGCCGCGCCAGCGCAAGTCGGCTGGATCTCCGGCGAGTTGCAGGTCGGGGAGGCGGGTGAGGAGCGTGGCGAGCGCGGTCTGGCCCTCCAGGCGGGCGAGCGGGGCGCCGACACAGTAGTGGATGCCGTGGCCGTAGCCGAGGTGTTGATTGTCACGCCGCCCGAGATCGAGGACGTCGGGATCGGCGAACCGTTCCGGATCGCGGTCCGCGGCGGCCAGTACGACCAGCACGGGGTCGCCGGCCGCGATGTCCTGCCCGCCGAGGGTGAGGGGGCGGGTGGCGAAGCGCCAGGTGGCGAGCTCCACCGGGCCGTCGTAGCGCAGGAGTTCCTCTACGCCGGTTTCGAGGAGGTCGCTCTCCCCCGCGGCCAGGGACTTCTCCAGGCGGGCACGCTGCTCGGGGTGGGTGAGGAGGGCGTAGGTCCCGTTGCCGATGAGATTGACGGTCGTCTCGAACCCGGCGAACAGCAGGATGAAGGCCATCGCCGCGGCCTCGTTCTCGGTGAGGTGCTCGCCGTGGTCGGAGGCGCGGATGAGGCCGGAGAGGAGGTCTTCGCCGGGGGTGGGGGTGGGGGTGCCGGAGGG
>NZ_BARF01000118.1 GCF_000367365.1 Streptomyces prunicolor NBRC 13075
CGCCGCAGCCGATCGACGGCACTTCCCGGCACTTCAGCGGAGCGCCTAGCGGCGGGCGCGGGCCGTCTGGTTGCGCCGGGTCAGCCACAGGGTGCCCGCCGCGCCCGCGAGCAGGACCGTGCCGCCGAGCGTGCCGAGGGCGATGACGGAGTCGTCGGGGCCGGTCTTCGGGAGCGTGCCGCTGGAGTCCGTACCGGTGCCGGAGCCGGTGGAGCCCGTGGTGCCCGTCGAGCCGCTGGATCCCGACGAACCGCCTGCCGCCGTCACGTCCAGCGTGAGGGACGGGCCGGGGCTGTTGGTGGGGGTGCAGGTCGTCGTCGTACCGAGGGCCTTGATGGTGAGGACGGCCGCGGTGAACGTGACCTTGCCGGTCGCCTTCGGGGTGTACGTACCCGTCAAGTCGTTGATTTTGATGGGGGTGTTGGCGGGGATCGCGGCCTGGTTGGCCGGGCCCGACACCGCGACCGTGCCGCTGTCCGCGCCGCCCAGTTTGATGGTGGCGCTCGGGCTCATCGCGCCCTTGCCGAGTTCGACGGGGCTGGAGGAGACACCCTTCTGCCAGGACATGGTGAGCTTGTAGCCGCTGCCGCTCTTGACACCCTTGATGTCGATCGGCGAGACGGCGGTCTTGACGCCGATGGGCGTCTGGCACTTGTAGTTGACGTCGACCACGTCGGCCCGGGCTGCTGGGGCGGCCATGAATACCGCCGAGCCGGCCAGGGCCGCGACGGACGCGAGCGCTGCGGTTCGTTTCTGGTACGACACGGTCCCCTCATTCCTGACGGCACATCAGATCGGCCGTCAAGGTACGCCCGGGGTCGTGAGGAAGGAAGACAAGGCGCACGCCGGAGTTGTGACGATCCGGCGTACGTGAGGGGGTGATTGAGGAGGGGTGAGCGGGAAGGAGGGGGCGAGCGGGCGGGGTGGGCGGGCCGGCTGACGTGACCGCGGGTAACCCGAGGTGAGCGTCGGCCTGGCAGACCGGCGGACCGGCCGAGCGGGGCGGACGGACAAGCCGAGCGGGGGGCGGGGACCGGCCGAGCAGGCGCACGGACCGGCCGGACAGAGGGACGAGGGCCGGCCGGACAGGCCCTAGGCCGGCGCGCCCAGCTCCGCCCAGACCGTCTTGCCGGTGACTCCCGGGGCGCGGACGACCCCCCAGTCCAGGCACAGCCGCTGCACGATGAACATGCCGTGGCCGCCGGGGCGGCCCGCGCGGTGCGGGGTTCTGGGGGCGGGCTGGCCCGTGCCGCGGTCGGAGACCTCGACCCGGATCACCTTCTTGTCGCAGGTGATCCACATCTCGTCCGGGCCCTCGGCGTGCAGACAGGCGTTGGTGACCAGCTCGGAGACGACAAGGAGCACGTCCTCGGCGGCGGCACGCCGGTCGGCGCCCTCGGCGGGCAGCCAGCCCCAGGCGTACAGGGCCTGGCGGGCGAAGTCGCGGGCCAGCGGTACGACCCCGCTCTCCCCCGCGAAACTGAGCCTGCGGGTGTCCCGGCCCACGGCTGGCTCGGCGTCGTCCCCGACGGACGGCACGGCAGCGCCTCCGGCGGGCGCCTCCGCGGCGCCACCGGACTCCGGGCGGTCGCCCGGCGGGTAGGGCCGGGTGGTGCTCATCAGCGCTTCACCTCACCGATTCACCGGTTCACGATTCACAAGTCGGTACGTATTCAAGAGTCAGTCGGTACGTGTTCAAGAGTCAGTACGTGGATCAGGAACGATTTCGTCGCTCACGGTCTCGACAGGTTCAGATGTTCTCCTGCCCGAGCGAACCGGCAAAACACCCCTTACTCGGCACGGAAGACGAGGCACGGGGAATCCGCCGGTCGCGCGGGGAGGAACGGGGCTCAGCCGGACTCGTCGGCGAGGGCGGCCCCAAGGGTGTCGTGGACGGTGAAGACCGCATCCGCCCCGGTGATCTCGAACACGCGCGCCACCGCGGGCTTCATCCCCGCGAGGTGCACCCCGCCGCCTGCGGCATCCGCCTTCAGGCGCGCGCCGAGCAGTACGTTCAGGCCCGTGGAGTCGCAGAACTCCAGCCGTGAGCAGTCCACGACGAGCCGTGCGTACCCATGGGCGAGCAGGTCCTCCAGCGGCTCGCGCAACAGATCGGCGGTGTGGTGATCCAACTCACCCGCCGGTGTCACGACAGCGCTCAGGCCCTGTTTCCGCACCTCGACCAGAAGCCGGCCAGACTGTGCGCTGCCGACCGTCCCGCGGTCCATGCCGTCTCTCTCCCGAGGTCGTAGCTGTTGACCTCTTCCCGAGGTCGTGGCTGTTGACGTTCGCCCTGGAACACTACGCCTTCCTCACACTCTCCAACACCCGAACAACCGCCCATAAGCGGACATATGGGCGCACAGCGCACTTGCGGCGGGCTCCGGAAAACGGGTAGGGCTAGTAGAGACAAGTATTTGGACATTCGATACGACGGACAAGTCCGGCCACCGACCGGCTCTCGCCCCGACTGTCGATACGACCGACCGACCGACACGACCGGCTTTGGAGGCGCCGCACTCCGCAGTGCACGCACCGGCTTCGGCAGCCATATGCCGAGAACGATGGAGGACGCCATGTCACCCCGGCTCGACGCATCGCCTACCCCGACAGCGACGTCGACACCCCCACCGGCACAACTGGATCCCAATCCCATCGAGGGGCTCCCCGAGATCCCCCCGTACGACGAGATCGGCGCCGTCGACGCACGGGCGCTCTCCAAGACCCTCTTCGAGCGGCTGGAATCGCTCGAGGAAGGGACGCACGAGTACTCGTACGTCCGCAACACGCTCGTCGAGCTCAACCTCGCGCTGGTCAAGTTCGCCGCCTCCCGCTTCCGCTCGCGCAGCGAGCCGATGGAGGACATCATCCAGGTCGGCACCATCGGCCTGATCAAGGCGATCGACCGCTTCGAACTCAGTCGCGGCGTCGAGTTCCCCACCTTCGCGATGCCAACCATCATGGGTGAGATCAAGCGCTTCTTCCGCGACACCTCGTGGTCCGTGCGCGTCCCGCGCCGGCTGCAGGAACTCCGGCTCGACCTGGCCAAGGCCGGCGACGAACTGGCCCAGCAACTCGACCGCGCCCCCACGGTGGCCGAGTTGGCGAAGCGCCTGAAGCTCTCCAGGGACGAGGTCGTCGAGGGCATGGCGGCGTCAAATGCCTACACGGCCAGCTCACTTGACGCCCAGCCCGAGGAGGACGACTCCGAGGGCGCGCTGGCGGACCGGATCGGCTACGAGGACCACGGGCTCGAAGGCATCGAGTACGTCGAGTCGTTGAAGCCGCTGATCGCCGAACTCCCGCACCGGGACCGGCAGATCCTCTCCCTGCGCTTCGTCGCCAACATGACGCAGTCGGAGATCGGCGACGAACTGGGCATCTCGCAGATGCATGTGTCGCGGCTGCTGTCGCGGACACTGGTGCGGCTGCGGAAGGGACTTACGGTCGAGGAGTAGGCCCGACTTGATTTTCCGGGAGCCGGTCTTCCTGGTCTTCCCGGTCTTCCCCTGCCTGTGCTGAGCGCGGCGCGCGTGTGCGTGCGCCGCGCTCAGGCCGTTCCCGGCGTCTTTCGGATCATCCCGGCGTGTTTCGGATCATTCGGAGCGTCGGCCAACTCGCCTCCCGGCTACGGTTGTTGCCCATGGCAGCCCCCGAGCCGGACATCACGGACATCGACGAGGCCCTGATCCGGGATCTGTTGCGCGAGCAGTGCCCCGATCTGGCGGATCGCCCCCTGAAACTCGGCGCGCTCGGCTGGGACAACCAGGTGTGGCGGCTCGGCGACGACCTCGCCGTCCGCCTGCCGTGGGCGCCGGAGTCCGCGGACGCGCTGCTGCGCAAGGAGTACGCCTGGTTGCCGGGTCTCGCCCCGCACCTTCCGCTGCCGGTTCCGGTCCCGCAACGCCTCGGTGAACCCTCCGCACGCTTTCCACGCCCCTGGCTCATCACCACCTGGGTACCGGGCGAGCCCGCCGACCGCGCGCCCGTGACGCGCGGCGCGGAAGCGGCCGTAGCGCTGGCGGACTTCCTGACCGCGCTGCACCGGCCCGCCCCCGAGGGTGCGCCCGAGGGACGGGACCGCGGGGGCCCGCTGGCCGACCACGCCGAAGGCTTCGCCCGCGGGCTCGCCTCGGCCACCGAACTGGGCCTGATCCCCGACCCGGACGCCGTCCAGGCGGTCTGGGAGGACGCCGTAGCCGCCCCCGAGTGGACGGGCCCGCCACTCTGGCTCCACGCCGACCTCCATCCGGCCAACGTCCTTACCAGGAACGGCACTTTCTCCGGTGTGATCGACTTCGGCGACCTCTGCGCCGGCGACCCCGCCTACGACCTCGCCGCCGCGTGGATCCTGCTGCCGGACGGCGCGGCGGACATCCTCCACGAGGCCTACCGCCCAACCCCCGACCCCGCGACCCTGCGCCGCGCACGGGGCTGTGCGGTGCTGCGCGCGCTCGCCGGCCTCCACATCGGGCACGCCGGCGACCACGGGCGCCCCGGGGGCAAGTCCACGTGGGGGCCACCGGCCCATGCTTCGCTACGGCGCCTCGTCGCATCGCCGACGGGAGGTTGAGAAAAGGGGGCTCAACTCCCGGAGCACGGTGGTAGGACGGGGACCGGCACTAGGACCGACACTACGGACAACGGCCGGGGCGCGGGCCGAACGAGCCACTGCGGGACGGGAGTTGGGCATGGCAGGCACCACTGGCATGGCGGCACAGAACATCGACGAGGTCGTGGACGGGCTCGCGGAAATCGTGCGGGAGGCGACGGATACCGGTGACCGGGTCGGGTACTTCGCGGCGCTGTACCGGCAGGTGACCGTCGAGATCCGCAACGCCATCCACGCCGGGCAGTTCGAGGACGGCCCCCGGATGGACCGCTTCGACACGCTCTTCGGCAACCGCTACTTCGCCGCGTACGACGCCTGGCGCCGTGACCGGAGCGGGCCGCGCTGCTGGCGCGAGACGTTCGGGCTGCTCGACGACGCCGACACCGTCATCGTCCAGCACCTGGTCCTCGGCGTGAACGCCCACATCAACCTCGACCTGGCCGTAGCCGCCGCGGGGACGAGCCCCGGCGCGGACATCCACGCGTTGCAGCACGACTATCTGCTGGTCAACGACATCCTCGCGGGGGTGGTGCTGGTGCTGGAGGACTCGGTGGGCGCCGTGTCTCCGCTCCTGTCCCTGCTGGACAAGGTCGGAGGCCGCACCGACGAACAGATCCTCGACTTCAGCATCGTTCAGTCCCGGCAGGAGGCCTGGTACAACACGGTGCTGCTGGCGGGCCAGACGGAGGCGCAGCGCGAGGCCACGATCGAACGGCTTGATGTCCGGGCGGCGGTGCTCGCGCGGTTGATCGCCCGGCCGGGCCTTCTCGTCCGCCCGGCGCTGGAGCTGATCCGTCACACGGAGAGCGGTGATGTGGCGGCTGTCATCGCGCATCTGGACGGGGCGATGGAGCGGGGGTCCGCGGGGCGGGCGGCGAGCTGAGGCCCGGCGGATCGGCCCTCCGCTTCAAGACCCCTCGGTGAACAACTCCCGTGCGTCGGCGACCTCGTGGGAGCGGTCGAACCAGGTGCCGAGTTCGTCCAGGTCTGTGGAGGCGAGGATGCGGTCGCGGACGCTGTCGGGTACGTCGATCTGACGCCGTTGGAAAGTGCGCAGAATGGCCGCCGCCCACCCTTCAGCGCGCCCTTCCTCCCGGCCTTCCTCCCCGCCTTCACCTCGCACCTGCTCCGCCAGCGGGTGCCGCCAGAAGTACTGGATCGCCGTCATCAGGTCCCTCCACATCTGCTGGGCCTGGCGGTCTGCCAGGCATGAGTCGACGAACTGCACGAAGACCGCGGCACTGTCCGGGTCGATGGTCCGCAGGGCGGTGGCCAGGTTTTCCAGTATGGCTGCGGCCTGCGGGCCACGGCCATGTGTCATCGCCGAAAGCACCGCAAGGGGTACGTCACGTTCGGCCTCGCGTTCGTCCACGATCACCGGCACGTTGTCCGGTCCGAGGACGAAGGGGCGCACCGTCAGCGAGGGGCACCCGCGTACCCCGAGATGGATGGGCTCCGCCGCCCAGCGGGCCGTGGCGTGGCTCTGGGTAATGACGATGAGCACGGGCTCGCAGTGGTACTTCTCGTGCAGGTAGCCGAGGTAGTACGGCCAACTACCGCGCTTCCTCTTGTCGATGTCGCCCTGCGATTCGACGACGAGGAGGTAGTCCCCTTCGTCGGTCTCCGCCCGGAGCAACGTGTCGACGCGCCTCTCGACCGGTTCGATCTCGGTGAGGTCCACGTTCATGGCGGCGAACTCACGCGGTTCGGGGAAGGGGATGCGTAACACGCTCTGCAGGGCACGGGTCAGAAGCGCGGGATCCTTCTGGAAGATCCGGTGCAGCGCCTCGTGCGACGAACTGGGCATTACGCCACCCCCAGTTCACACCAGACGTACTTGCCGCGCTGCCCGTTCCTCGACAGCGGCTGCCACCCCCAGCAGTCGGCGCACGCCCGCACCAACGCGAGCCCTCTCCCCGCCTCGGCGTCCAGGAGGTTCTCCAACTGGCCCGGCGGTTCAGGAGGTTCGGGGTCCGCATCCCATGCCCCGACGCGCAGCACGCCCGCCGACCACCGCACGCGGAGCATCACCGGCCCCTCGGTGTGCAGTACAGCGTTGGCCACCAGCTCCGTAGCGAGGAGTTCGACGGTGTCCACGACCCGGATGAGGCCGTGCGCGGTGAGGACGAGGCGCAGGGTGCGGCGGCAGACGGTGACGGCACGGCGGTCGTGTGGGACGGAGAGGGAGTACTCCCAGGGTTCGGGCTCGGTTTCGGGCATGGGGCAGCTCCGGACGGGGTGAGGTGGGTGATGGGCGTGGGCGGTGGCATTGCCGCAGTCGCCATGGCAGGGCGGAGCGGTGCGCTTCCGCAGGGTGTGCGTCGCATCACCGACAGTAGGGTGTAAATTCATACCCTCGCAACCGCCTCGCGTAATCTGACCCCGAACGAGGAGTCCCAGAGAGGCAGTTACTCGGATGACCATGCGGAGCCAGCCCACCGCCCGACACGTGCGTCTGGGTTCCGAGTTGCGCAAACTGCGGGAGGCCGCGGGCAAACCGGCCAAAGAGATCGCCGGGCTCCTCGGGTCGAGTTCGGCGCACATGAGCCAGATCGAAGCCGGTAGTTCGGCGATCAGTGAGGAGCGCCTACGCAGGCTGGCGGCTCACTGCGCCTGCACGGACGAGGAGTTGATCGAGGCCCTCGTGGCGATGGCGACCGAGCGCACCCGTGGGTGGTGGGACAAGTACAAGGGAGTCCTGCCCCAGGTGAACCTGGACGTGGCTGAGGCGGAGCACCACGCGAAGTTCCTGCGGGAAGTCGTCATCACGCACGTCCCAGGGCTGCTCCAGACACCGGACTACGCGCGGGCGGTGTTCGGGTACATGCGCCCGGAACTGCCGGAGAGCGAGCTCGCGCCCCGGGTGGACCACCGGATGAAACGGCGAGCCGTCATCGAGGGCGACAACCCGACACCGTACGAGACGATCATCCACGAGTTCGCCCTGCGGATCCGAGTGGCTGACCGCGAGGCATCCATCGCTCAACTCCGCCGCATCCTGGCCGAGATCGAGCAGGGACACGCCACCGTGCGCGTTATCCCGACCGACCAGGACGGCTTCGCCGGTGCCGGCGCCTCGATGATGTACATGGGCGGTCCACTGGCCCAACTGGACACCGGGCTCAGAGACACCCCAGGCGGGACCATGTTCATCGATGCCGAAGCACAGTTGAAACGGCTCCGAACACTCTTCCGTAAGGTGGAGAAGGCGTCGCTGGAACCCACGGCGTCACGGGACTTCATCCACCACCTGACGAAGGAACTGTGAGACGCACCATGAGCCACGCCCTGCACTGGCAGAAGTCCACGTTCTCGGACGGTGGCGAAGGCAACACCTGCGTCGAACTCGCCGCCACCTCGCCCACCACCCTCCACCTCCGCGAGAGCGACACCCCAGACACCCAACTCACCACCAGCGCCACCCCGTTGATCCACCTCATACGCGGCATCAAGTCACGCCGATAGGCCTCGGCAGCTCGTCGCTCAGCCCACTGCGGGCCGAGCGACGGCATGCTTCGCGTCGTGTTCCTACCAGTGAAGGGCGTGCTCGACCGCCGTCGCCTCAGCCTCGTGGCCCTGAGCGTTCGCGTGGGCGGAGTATGCGGGGTGTACGGGAACCAGGTCCTCGACCCAGCGTTCCGCGGCGGGTGCGCACATGTCGTGTCCGATGGTGGGGGTGTAGGTGTCCACGTAGGTGGCGCCGGCCCGGCGGGCCTGGGTGGCCAGCATCGAGTTGAGGGTGATCTCGCGGTCCCGCATCCAGGTGAAGTCACCGGCGGCGAACGGCGCCGTCGCGCTCGTACAGGAGCTTCCGTCGTCGGGGAAGAGGTCCACATAACCCACGACGAGTACGCGGGCATGCGGGGCACGCTTCTTGATCCCGCGCAGCACTTGGGCGACCTTGGGCGCCGTCTGCTGGATCACCTCCTTGACCTGGTCGGCGCCTCCCGAGTTGTAGTGGGCCTTGCAGGGCGCTCCCGCCGGATCGGTGGATCCGAGCGACGCGCACGTCCCGATGATCGAGCTGAAGCCGATGTCATTGCCCCCGATGGTCAGGGTGACAAGCTTCGTCGACCGGCTGAGCGCGTCGAACTGGGGTGGCGCGGTGCCCTGAGGCGCCGTCATGTTCGCGGTCGTCGCGCTGGAGCAGCTGACGTCGGTCAGTTCATCGTCGAGCGCGGTGGCCACGAGTGACGGGTAATTGTGGTTCGACCGAAGGCAGTTGGCATCGACCTGGTCGGGGATCAGCGGCCCGGAGGCCGAGGAGTCCCCGAGCGCGACGTACGGCACGCCCTGTGTCCTGGTGTGCAGGGGGGAGGCACTTCCCGCCGTGGCCGTTGCGACAACACAGGCCAGGGCCAGGAGGCCGCCCGCGACAGCCCGACGGCCGCCCACCCCGCCCCTTCGCCGTATCTGTTCTCTGTCCATCTTTCGCCCTTCACTTTCCGCACGGTGACGGCGGCCCGGCGGTGCGGTGCGGTGCAGTGCAGTGCAGTGCGGGTGCGGTACGGATCCGCTGGGCAGCGACGACGGGCCGGTCGTTTCGCAGACAAGAGACAGCGGAAAGGGGAAAGTTCGAAGCCTGCTCTGTGTCGACGATCACAAGGCGCTGTCGTTGCTCGGAGCCCGCAGAGAGTGATCTCGCCGATCCCGACGCCTGACTGGCTCCAAGACGCGGTGCCCCATCGAACTCACCACCACCGCGCCCCCGTTGACCCATCTCATACGCGACGTGAAGTCAGGCCTCTTCCGCACCCGAGCCCGGATTCTGACGGCTCGGAGCCACCGTGGGCCGACCCACGGCGTCGGCCTCACGACATGATGCTGACGACCTGATTCATTCCCTTCCCAGGGTGGGGGCCCATGTCCTCTGACAGCCAAGTCAGTCCGGTGCGATGCCCTGACCTGGGGTGACTAGGTTGGATGTCAAAGGACAGTTGTCGGTCGGGAGCAATGTGAGGGCCGCGGCTGGGCAGTTCAGCGCTGGCCGGAACCGCGTGCGCCACCTGTCACGGGCCTCCCTGCCCGCCAGGAGGCCGGCCACGCGACGTCGTCGATCGCCAGCCACGGCGCGGCGGCGACGGCAGTCGGCGTGAGCCCCGTAAACGCCTTCACTTCGCGGTGCAGATGGGACTGGTCGACGTAACCGCTCTCGGCCGCGACACCGGCGGGAGGGACACCCGCCGCGAGCAGATGGGCCGCATGGTCGAACCGCACCAGCTGGGCGGCCTGCTTGGGGGTGACGCCGAGCTGCGCCCGGAAACGCGCCCACAGGCGCTTGCGGCTCCAGCCGACCTCGTCCGCCAGGCCGTCGATACGCATCCGGCCCCTGCTGGCGACCGTCCGCCGCCAGATGTGGGCGACCTCCGGATCGACCCGCAGGCCGTCCCCGATCCGCCGGCGGACGGCGTCCGCCGCCATCGCGAACCGCTCGTCCCACGATCCGGCTGTACGCAGCCGCTCCTCCAAGCGTCCGGCGTCGCGGCCCCAGACGCCCCCCAAGGACTCCACGCTCCCGCTGACCCCGGCCGACGAGCCGAGCACTGCGGCCGCCACACCCGGCTGCAGCCGGATCTGCAGGCACTCGCCCACCAGGCCGGACACCCGCAGCTCCCCGGGGGCCAGGCCGATCACGACACTGCCGCGTCCGTGCCGCCCCTGCGTGTCGTAAACCAGGCCGTCATCGTCGCTCAGATCGATGAGCAAGGTGACGGACGGATGCGCGACCATCGCGATGTCGACGGGCGTGGGGACACGGTGGCGGAATCCGGCCATGCTGATGCCCGGCAGCCGGTCCGAGGGCTCCGGTACTGCGATGTCAACGCCCGACCACGCGGGTGGCACGCCCTGCGACAACACGGCGCCAGTCTAGGCCGGGCCTGCCGGCGGGGTTCCGGCGCACAGGGTCGCGAAGTCCAGCAGCAGCCGGCCCACCGGCTCGGGCGCTTCCAGCATGGGCATGTGCCCAACGCCCGGCAGCATCTCGACCCGCATGTCCGGCACGACGTCGTACTGGCGTGCCGACGCCGGATCCCACCGGGGATCGGCGGCGCCGAAGACCACGAGCACCGGGAGCCCGAGGGCGGCGAGCCGCTCGGGCACGGACTGCTCGGCGAGGTACGCGGTGTTCTCGCGCAGCACCTTGCGGAACGCGCGGTACGTGGTACTCCGCGCGTCGGCGACCATGCCGGGCGGAATGGGCGCAGGCCCGGCGAGCGTGGTGCCGATGCCTTTGCGGATCATCGCATCCGAACGCCGCCACCACAGCAGCGGCCCGAAGGGCGGTGCCAGCATCACGCGGAGGATGGCCGGCTGCGGCAGGAGCGCGTCGAGGTGCGGGCCGGTGCTGATCATCGCCAGCGAACCCACCAGGTCGGGGCGCTGCTCCGCGAGCGCGGTGGCGACGTATCCGCCGCTGGAGTGGCCGGCCACGGTGACGGCGCGCAGCCCGAGTTCGTCGAGCAGCGCCGCCACGCGGCCCGCCTGCGCCGGAACGTCGTAGGACGTGGCGCGCGGGGACTGGCCGCAGCCCGGGAGGTCTATCCGGACGACATGATGACGGGCGGCGAGGGCCGGGACCACCGGCCCCCAGGAGGCGCCCGAGGCTCCAGACCCGTGGATGAGCAGCAGTGGCGGTGCGTCCCGCGGTCCGTCACGGTCCACATGCATCGGCTGCGCGTGCTGTGCGTCGTGGGCGTTCATAGAGCGATAGTGCGAGGGGCGGCGGCTGCCGGTCTTGTACGAATGTCGCCAACGGCCCGCGGCGGGCGCGCCCCGCATCTGGATGTCAACGGTTCTGCTCGTGCCGGCGCTGTCGGGATCGTGTGTATCGCATGTAGTGGCGGATGCTGTCGTATGTGACCAAGTAGTCGTGGTGGTCTATGAGTTCTGTCCAGATCTGCCTTCCGTTGAGCTTCCTACCGATCATGCTCTCGACCAGCAGTGCAGGAAACTGGGCTTGAGATGGTTGGCGCGAGCCAGGCGCCGGATGCAGGAGTTGGCGGACTCTCCGAGGCAGGGGCGGAGTCGGACCGGCAGGGGCGCAAATCGGGGTGGTAGTTCGCTGTTCATCGGTAGGTAGCGGTCTTCGTGGCCAGCGACGCCGTGGTGTGGGCGGTGTGGTCGAGCGGGATGGTCTGGAGGCTCTTCTTGGCGATCTTCTCGGTGCCGGTGAGGATGGCGTCGACCGCGGCTCCGCGGATGGCGTGGGAGAGGGATCCGACCATGCCGCCCGTGTGATCGTGCAGGAAGCGGTCCAGGCCCGTGAGAGTGCCAGGGCGGTGGTCGTGCAGCCGCAGGGTGTCCTCCATGGCGGCGACCAGGCCCTTCTATTCACTGTTGCAGGGGAAGGGGCGGGAGGGAATCAGAGTGAAGCGGCCGACGATCTGGGCGCCCCGTGTCCCGCGACGCAACTGAGCCCCACCCTGGTCGAGTTGGGGTGGAGCTCAAGTGCTGGTCGGGCGGAGTCTCGGGTGTTTTTGAGGGGGCGTCACCCCGGGGAACTGTAGCGATGGTGGGGGCAGTTGCAGCGGGGGACGAGGAGGAGGCCGCCTCCGCCCGGTAGCGGTACGTCCTTGGTCTGCCGGCACTCGCGGTGCAGGTATGCGTAGCCAGGCTGGTGGGCGACCGCGCACTCGGCGGACATGGTTGAGGTGTCCTCAGTGGTCGTCACGAGAAGACCCCTCCGCTGCTCTCGGAGTTCAGGGCGCGGTTCCGCTCCTGCATAGCGGTGAGGCGTTCCTCGTTCGTGGCCAGGCGAACGAGAGCGGGGTCGGCGTCCCACTCGCGTCCGCCGGTCACCGGCCGCAGCTGCACGTACGGGCCCTCGTGCCCCATGACGTAGCCCAGCTCGTCTCTTTCCGAGTCGTGGACCAGGGCGCCCTTCGGCTGCCGTTCCTCTGCCATCACTCAAGGCCTCCTCGCCGAAGTGCGATTGCCAGGCGATCGGCCACATCGACGTGGATGCGCCCCAGTTCGACGAGCTTCAGGTCGGGCGACGCTGCGTCGACCCCGAGCGAGGGGAAGACGATCCCGACCTCGGTGAGCGCTGTGCGCAGAGACTCCACTGCTGCGTACGGGTCGACGTCCCGCACTTCCTTCGTAGCCATGAACGGGACGCTAGGAGTGGGGAGTTGCAGCGCACCATGGTGTTTTCTTGATTTTTCTCGTACCCGCTCTTGCTTCGCTCGCTTTTTCTCACGAAGGTGGCAGAACCCCATAGCCTGAGACGTGCAGCCTGGTGATGCTGGGGTGATCAGCCTCCGGCGAAAGGACTCTGGTCATGGCCCGACGACTGCGCTTCAACGGCACGGGCAGCGGAGAGGGCAGCTGCCCCGCGATTCACGAAGACCTCGACTCGGGTGAGGTCATCGTGCACGGGCCGCGCCTCACCGACCCGGACGCCCTCGCCCAGCTCCAGCACATCGACGAGGACGAAATCCCGATCGTGATGCCGCGCAACACGCTGATCGACTTCGGCCCGAAAGAGCGCGATGCCGAGCCGCGCATCTTCATGCCGGAGCAGTTCGCCAAGCTCTTCGACAACTTCCAGCACAGCGCCTGGCACCTGGAGATGCGCGGTCGCTACGCGGTCGACGAGGCCACCGACACCTACGCCCAGTTCATCCGGGGCGAGGCGCCGACGTGGGACCTGACCACGCCGTGGAGCCTGGGCATCCGCGCGAAGACCGAGGACGGCGCCAGCGTCGGTCGGGTCCGGATCGTCGACAACCCGCCGACCACGGGGCAGTTGTACCTGCTCGCGCACGCGGAGAAGAACGCCGCTCTGGGCGAGGACATCCGCAACATGTGGCGGTCGGACGCCGAGCGCGTCATCCCCCCGGACGAGGATTTCTGGATCTTCGACTCCCACATCGTCGCTGTGTGCATCTTCGACGATGATGACAACCTCACGGGCGCCGAGCTGATCACGGAGCCCGCACGCGTGAACCAGTACAACCGACTGCGGGACGTCGCCCAGCACTACGCCGTCCCGTACAAGCAGTTCGCGGCTCAGGTGGCCGTGAAGGAGGCGTAAGCAGGTGTGTGCCGGTGAGTACGGACTATCAGCAGGCTCGCGAAGCGCTCGGGATACGGCTCCGGGAACTTCGGCTCTCGGCTCCTGATGGCCGGCTCACCGGCACCGCCCTGGCTCGCAGGCTCGGCTGGTCCAACTCCAAGGTCTCGAAGCTGGAGTTGGGCAAGCAGACGGCCACTCCGGAGGACCTGCAACAGTGGGCGGCGGCGTGCGGCCAGCCCGCCCTGTACGAGGAACTGCGGGCCAGGCTGGCCGGGTTCGAGTCGCACATCCGCTCGTGGCGCAGGCAACTGGTCGGCGGGCACAAGCCGGTGCAGGACGCCCACAACGAGGCGCAGGCCGGTTCGAAGGTGCTGCGTGCCTGGGAGTCCTCGTGGATCGTCGGCGTCCTCCAGACTCCCGACTACGCGCGCGCCGTACTGACCCGCTCCGCCGAACGGCACAAGTCTCCGCTCGACATCGAGGAGGCGGTGCGCGCCCGCATGAAGCGGCAGGAGCTGTTGTACAGCGGTGGCAGGAAGTACCACGTCATCTTGTGGGAGCCGGTGCTGCGCTCGCTGGTCTGCCCGCCCTCGGTGCTCATCGCCCAGCTCGACCGCCTCTCGGGCGTCATCGGGATGGACACCGTGGAGCTGGGCATCGTCCCGCTCACCGCGGCCCTGAAAACACCGCCCGGTCTGGGCTTCTGGATCTACGACGATCGCCAGGTGGTCACCGAGACCTGGCACGCGGAGCTGTGGCTCGACGACTCCGACTCCATCGCCCTCTACCTGCGCATCTGGAACTCTCTCCGCGAGTCCGCGGTCTACGGCGCTGACGCACACAACGTCATCAACGCCGCCCGCCGTTCCCTCAATCCCCTTTGAAAACCTTGCAGTCAGGGTTCGAGTGATGCCGGAATACCCGAGTCGTCAGTGCCGCTTGCTGGCCGGAGCCAGGAAATCCAGACCCGTCGCAGGGAAATCGGCAGCGAGACGTATCGGGCGTCAGCTCACCGCCGTACGAGCACACCGAGCGCACGTGACAGTCGCCCCGGTACCAGCCATCTCTCCGACCAGCGACCACCCGCTCCACGCCCGGGATCATGAGCCGACCGGCGTTCAGAGCAGAACGATCGGGTTGCTCAAAGCCGCCATCCGCCCACCGGGACCCGGACCGGGATGACGTACCTCGACTCGGATGAACGCCGACTCCCGCGCACTGGTACGCCACTCCACCGCGCCCACTCCCGCGGCGGACAGCGAAGCAACGTGGACCTTCCCCGCCCCGGTGTGAAGACTGACCACCCCCGAAGGCACCCCACGCACGCCCACCCGCGCCACCACCGGCTCACCGCAGCGCTCCAACTGCCCACCGATACCTACTCGTTGAGCGCCCGCAGAGACCTCGAACGACAACTCGACGTCGGCAGACTCGGCGATCCAGCTCCGCCCGGCACGGATACCGGCGAGCACCGCGTCCGTGCTCAACTCCCCGGCCTGGACGACGGTGTGCGGAACAC
The DNA here is from genome assembly GCF_000367365.1 of Streptomyces prunicolor NBRC 13075. Lineage (GTDB taxonomy): Bacteria > Actinomycetota > Actinomycetes > Streptomycetales > Streptomycetaceae > Streptomyces > Streptomyces prunicolor. The sequence goes on from NZ_BARF01000118.1 coordinate 15,151, forward strand.
CGATCTGGCCCGACAGATGAGCGTCACTGTTGCCCATCGCCGGCCGCCACCCGCCCGTCCGCCGGATGTCCGTGCCGAGACTCCGCCCCCACTCCGCCAACGCCGCCTCGTTGTCCGCCTGCCAGGGCAGGTCCGAACTCCACGGCCCGTTCCAGACCTCGACCGCGTCGAACCCCTCGTACGGGTACAGGAACATGCCCGAGTCGTACGGCGCGTGCGGATGGGCGACCACGCACAGCCCGCCCCCGCGACGGACCTCGTCGAGATGCCGGTCGATCACCTCGTCCCGCACGCCGTACCGCCAGTCGACCACCCGCCCGTACCGGACACCCAGCGCAAGCCAGTGCCCGGTACGGGTGGTGACCTCCTGACCCAGAATCACCAGCAGATCGTCACCGGCGTAGCGACCCCAAGTGCCGTGCGTATCGGCGTTGTTGTGCTCGGTGGCCGCCAGGAAGTCCAGACCCGCCGCACGGGCCTCGACAGCAAGACGTTCCGGTGTCAGCTCACCGCCGTGCGAACACACCGAGTGCACGTGACAGTCGCCCCGGTACCAGCCGCCTTCTCGAACGGCCACCTTCTCGAACGGCACCCGATCACGCGGCGTCGAGCGCATCGGTGATCTTGCGGGTCATCTCGGCCATGACGGGGCTGGACTGGTTCTTGCCGGTCCGGGTGCCCGCGTCGAGGGCTACGAGGACGGTGCCGCGGAAGTTGGCGGCCTCGGCCGGGTCCTGCTTCTTGAGCACGCTCATCGCCTCGGTCAGGGCCGGCAGCACGTGGTCGGCGATTTCGGCCACGGACTTGCCGTTCAAGCCCTTGATCTTCGACTTCTCGGCGAGCACGTAACCGATCGGGCCGGTCGCGGAGGCCAGCGCGATGCTGCCCTGGGTGGCGACCTTGTGCGGCGAACCGGCGGCACCGGCGGCGGCCATGAGCGAGACGGCGCCGTACGCGGCGGTACGCAGGGTCTGCTTGTCCTCGTCGGTCAGGGTGAGGGTGAGGTTGATGGCCATGGTGATCTGCTCCTTGGTGTCGGCCGCGGCCCCCGGTCGGGGCTGCATCGCCTTCCTTCTGGAACAGAGCCTGCGCCCACCCGGTTTCACGACGCCCTCAGTGCGCTTTCAGCGGACAGGAGGGACCGGGAGATCCGCTGAAACCAGGGTGAGAAAACACGTATCGCCGCAGGACACGCGCACCTAAAGATGGCCCTGCCCTACTCCTCACGAACTCTGCTGACCTACGGGAAAGTTCGCGAGACAGCCCTGCTCGTCGAGCGGACGAACGCCGACGCGGCCGTCTTCGTGACACCCCTGACGCAGCGTCAACGTCGCGTGCTGACAGGGCTCCTCGGCTGCCCCGCCGTAAGCCTTGCCGATGCTCAGGTGACCTGACGCGCTGACGCCCCGGCCCCTGCACCCAAGTCAGACCACCCGCACTCCCCGCCGCCACACCCCGGTCACCAACGGCACTCCCGGCCGATAAGCCAAATGCACATGGCTCGGCGCATCCAGCAGCACCAGGTCGGCCCGCGCCCCCACCCCGACCCGCCCCACGTCGTCCCGTCGCAACGCAGCCGCCCCTCCCGCCGTAGCCGCCCACACGGCCTCGTCCGGAGTCATCCCCATGTCCCGCACCGCCAGCGCGATGCAGAAGGGTACGGACGACGTGAAGGACGAACCCGGGTTGCAGTCGGTCGACAGCGCGACCGTGACGCCCGCGTCCAACAGGCGGCGCGCGTCCGGCCATTGCGCGCGCGTCGAGAACTCCGCGCCGGGGAGCAACGTGGCGACCGTCGCGCCGCTCGCCAGCGCGTCCACGTCCGCGTCCGTGAGGTGGGTGCAGTGGTCCGCGCTCGCCGCGTCAAGTTCTACGGCTAGTTGGACCCCCGGGCCGTACGACAACTGGTTGGCGTGGATGCGCGGGTGGAGGCCCTTCGCCCGCCCCGCCGTGAGGATCGCGCGCGCCTGGTCGCCGTCGAACGCGCCCTTCTCGCAGAACACGTCGATCCAACGGGCGTGCGGGGCACAGGCGTTGAGCATCTCACCGGTGACCAGGGATACGTACGCGGCGGGGTCGTCAGCGTAGTCGGGCGAGACGATGTGCGCGCCGAGGTAGGTCACCTCGTCCGTGTGCGCGGCGGCGATCCGCAGCGCGCGGGACTCGTCGGCGACCGTCAGGCCGTAGCCCGACTTCGTCTCGAAGGTGGTGGTGCCCTGGCGGAGCGCCTCGTCCAGGTAACGGGTGAGGTTCGCCTCCAGTTCCCCGTCGCTCGCCGCGCGCGTCGCCGCGACCGTCGTACGGATGCCGCCCGCGCTGTACGCCCGCCCGGACATGCGGGCGTTGAACTCCTGCGTGCGGTCGCCCGCGAAGACGAGGTGCGAGTGGGAGTCCACGAAGCCGGGCAGGACCGCCCGCCCACCGGCGTCGACCCGATTGTCAGTGGCGGGTGCTTTGCTTGTTTCACCGGTCCAAGCGATGCGGTCGCCGTCGATGACGACGGCCGCGTCCTGGATCAGACCGAGAGGGGATCTGTCACCGAGGGAGGGGTCGTTGGTGACCAGCGTGGCGATGTTGGTGATGACAGTGGTGCTGGTGCTGGTGCCGCTCATCGTGTCCTCGTGGGTGCGGGGAGTCGTGTCCTCGTGGGTGCGGGGGATCGTGGCCTCGTGCGTGCGCGGGTCGGCGATCGGCTCTACGCGCGGCTCTACGCGCGCAGGGCTTCGACAGCTGCCGCGAGCGCCTGCGGCACATCCGGTACGAGCGCGTGCGCCCCGTCGCGTACGACGTGCCGGCCGCCCACGACCGTGTGCCGTACGTCCGCTGCCGTCGCCGCGAATACGGCCGTCTCGGCGCCGAGCCTGGGCACCGGCCCCGCTGTTCTGACCGAGTCGAGCGCGATCGTCGTGAAGTCGGCGAGCCCGCCTGCCTCAAGGGTGCCTGCCTCGTCCCAGCCCAGGGCCGCGTGGCCGTCTGCCGAAGCTGCACGGAGCAATGCCGCCGCCGTCCAGTGACCCCGTGTGCGGGTGCGCAGGCGCTCGTTCAACTCCATTGCGCGGGCCTCTTCCAGCAGGTCGATCACCGCGTGGCTGTCGGAGCCGAGGGAGAGGGGTGAGCCGGCGCGCTGGAGGGCGACCGCCGGGCCGATGCCGTCCGCCAAGTCCCGTTCCGTCGTGGGGCACATGCAGGTGCCGGTGCCCGAACGCCCCAGCAGCGCGATGTCCTCGTCCGTGAGGTGCGTGTTGTGGACGCCGGTGGTGCGGGGGCCCAACACCCCGTGGTCGGCGAGGAGTTGGGTCGGGGTGCAGTCGTGGGCGGTGCGGCAGGCGTCGTTCTCGGCGGTCTGCTCGGACAGGTGGACGTGGAGCGGGGCCCGGCGCTCCTCCGCCCACCTCGCCACCGTCGCCAACTCCCGTGCGGGCACGGCCCGTACGGAGTGGATGGCGGCACCGATCCTTGCGTGATCTTGTTCCTTGAGAAGTGAACAGCGTTCGGCCCAGGCGTCCGCGCTTCCGTCGGAGAAGCGGAGCTGGTGGCGGTTGGGGGGCTGTCCGAAGCCGGAGGAAAGGTAGGCGGTGTCGAGGAGGGTGATGCGGATACCGGCTTCGGAGGCGGCGGCGATGAGGGCCTCGCCCATGGCGTTGGGGTCGGCGTACGGGGTGCCGCCGTGGGCGTGGTGCACGTAGTGGAACTCGCCGACCGCCGTGATCCCGGCCAGCGCCATCTCGGCGTACACCGCGCGGGCCAGTGCATGGTAGGTGTCCGGGGTGAGCTGGTCGGCGAAGGAGTACATGAACTCCCGCCAGGTCCAGAAGGTCCCGGAGCCGACCTGGACCGTGCCACGCAGGGCGCGGTGGAAGGCGTGACTGTGGGCGTTGGCGAGGCCGGGGAGGGTGAGGCCTCGGAGCGGCTCGGCGCCGGGGGGCGGGGTGTCGACTCCGGTGCGGACGGCTGCGATTCGGCCGTCCCTCACCTCCAGGGCGACGCCCGGCTCGACGTTGGTGTCGAGCCAGGCGTGTTCCAGCCAGTACGTCCGCGTGGTGGGGTGCGTCACCTGCAGGCCAGCCCTTCCAGTACGTCGGCGAGTGCGGTCACCCCGGCCACGCAGTCGTCCTCGGCCGCGAACTCGGCCGGGGAGTGCGAGACGCCCGTGGGGTTGCGCACGAACAGCATGGCGGTCGGGATGCTCCCGGAGAGGATTCCGGCGTCGTGTCCGGCACCGGTGCCGAGGACGGGGACGGTCAGTTCCATCCCCGTCCCGTTCCCCTTCCCCTTTCCCAGGACTCGGGCGAGTTCGTCGCGCAGGGCGTGGTCGAACTCGACGACCGGGGTGAAGGACTCCCGGACGATGTCGAGGTCGATGCCGTGCGCCTCCGCGTACTCACGGGCCGCCTTCTCCACGCCGGTGACCACCGTGTCGAGGGTCTGCTGGTCGGCGGCGCGGGAGTCGAGCCAGCCGCGCACCAGGGAGGGGATGGCGTTGACGCCGTTCGGTTCTACGGCGATCTTCCCGAACGTGGCCACCGCGCCCGCCAGTTGGGCCTCGCGGCGGGCGGCGAGCACGGTCTCGGCGTACGACAGCATGGGGTCCCGCCGGTCCACCAGCCTCGTTGTACCGGCGTGATTGGCCTCGCCCCGGAAGTCGAACCGCCACCGCCCGTGCGGCCAGATGGCACTGGCGATGCCTACCTGGTCGCCGGAGAGGTCGAGGGCGCGGCCCTGTTCGACGTGGAGTTCGACGAACGCGCCGATACGGGCGAGGCGCTCGGGGTCGGGGCCGATGGCGTCGGCGTCGTAACCGGCGGCCACCATGGCCTGCGGCAGGGTGACCCCGTCGCCGTCGGTCAGCCGGTGCGCCTGCTCGACGGTGAGCTGCCCGGCGGTGAGTCGCGACCCGACACAGGCGAGCCCGAAGCGGGCGCCTTCCTCGTCGCCGAAGTTCACGATGGCGAGCGGCTTGGTGAACTCCGCTCCCCTGCCCCGCAGTTCGTCGAGTGCTGCGAAGGACGACACGACTCCGAGGGGGCCGTCGAAGGCCCCGCCGTCGGGTACCGAGTCGAGATGCGACCCGGTGACGACGGCGTCCCCGGCAGCGGGGTCGCCGAGCCAGGCCCACTGGTTGCCGTTGCGGTCGAGTTCGTAGGTCAGCCCGCGTGACTTGGCCTGCGCCTCGAACCAGTCCCGGCATTCGGCGTCGGCGGCCGTCCAGGCGTAGCGGCGGTAGCCGCCGGAAGCGGAGTTGCGGCCGATCGGCAGCAACTCCGCCCACGTGCTGTGGAAGGTCACGCCTCTCCACCCTCGCGCATCGGCACCCGCACGCCCCGCTCGTCCGCGACCCGCTCCGCGATGTCGTACCCGGCGTCGACGTGCCGGATGACGCCCATGCCGGGGTCGTTGGTCAGGACCCGGCGGATCTTCTCGCCGGCGAGAGGCGTGCCGTCGGCGACCGTCACCTGGCCCGCGTGGATGGAGCGGCCCATGCCGACGCCGCCGCCGTGGTGGATCGACACCCAGGATGCGCCTGAGGCGACGTTGACCATCGCGTTCAGCAACGGCCAGTCGGCGATCGCGTCGGAGCCGTCGAGCATGGCCTCGGTCTCGCGGTACGGGGAGGCGACGGAGCCGGAGTCCAGGTGGTCTCGGCCGATGACCAGCGGGGCGGCCAGCTCGCCGGAGGCCACCATGTCGTTGAAGCGCTCGCCGGCCTTGTCGCGCTCGCCGTAGCCGAGCCAGCAGATGCGGGCGGGCAGGCCCTGGAAGTGGACGCGTTCGCCCGCCATCTTGATCCAGCGGTGCAGGGACTCGTTCTCGGGGAAGAGGTCGAGGATCGCCTTGTCCGTCTTGTGGATGTCGGAGGCCTCGCCGGACAGGGCGGCCCAGCGGAAGGGGCCCTTGCCCTCGGAGAAGAGGGGGCGGATGTAGGCGGGGACGAAGCCGGGGAAGGCGAACGCCCGCTCGTACCCGGCGAGTTGGGCCTCGCCGCGGATCGAGTTGCCGTAGTCGAAGACCTCGGCTCCGGCGTCCATGAAGCCGACCATCGCCTCGACGTGCTTCGCCATGGACTCACGGGCGCGGGCGGTGAAGCCCGCCGGGTCCTTGGCGGCGGCGTCGGCCATGTCCTCGAAGGCGATGCCGATCGGCAGGTAGGCCAGCGGGTCGTGGGCCGAGGTCTGGTCGGTCACGATGTCGATGGGGGCGCCCTCGGCGAGCATCTGCGGGAACAGCTCGGCGGCGTTGCCGAGGAGGCCGATGGAGAGCGGGCGGCGGGCGTCGCGGGCCTCGACGGCCAGCTGGAGCGCGTGCGCGAGGGAGTCGGCCTTCACGTCCAAGTACCGGTGCTCGATGCGGCGTTCGATGGCGCGCGGGTCGACGTCGATACAGATCGCGACGCCGTCGTTCATCGTGACCGCGAGGGGCTGGGCGCCGCCCATGCCGCCGAGGCCGGCGGTGAGGGTGATGGTTCCGGCGAGGGTGCCGTTGAACTTCTTGGCGGCTACGGCGGAGAAGGTCTCGTACGTGCCCTGGAGGATGCCCTGGGTGCCGATGTAGATCCAGGAGCCGGCGGTCATCTGACCGTACATGGTCAGGCCGAGGGCCTCCAGGCGGCGGAACTCCTCCCAGTTGGCCCAGTCGCCGACGAGGTTGGAGTTGGCGATGAGGACGCGCGGCGCCCACTCGTGGGTCTGCATCACGCCGACCGGGCGGCCGGACTGGACGAGCATCGTCTCGTCCTGCTTGAGGGTGCGCAGGGTGCGGACCATGGCGTCGAAGGAGCGCCAGTCCCGGGCGGCCTTGCCGGTGCCGCCGTAGACGACGAGCTTGTCGGGGTGTTCGGCGACCTCGGGGTCCAGGTTGTTCTGCAGCATCCGCAGGGCGGCTTCCTGCTGCCATCCCAGGGCGCTCAGTTCCGTACCGCGCGGTGCTCGTACGGGGCGGGGTCCTGACATGGTCTGCCTCCTAGCGGACTGCTCTCAGCGGGTCTGAGCTACGCGTTTTTACTACTGCTATTCACATCCTGGCTTCGTGAATAGAACTAGTCAATACATGGGGGCGTCTCTGTGGGCAGGCTCTGAGTGTTTGGCCGGATGTACCGACCATGGGCGACGACATGACGGGGGCTCCAGTGAACGACGGAAACCAGGGTCACACGGACGGCACCGACCCCGGCGCGGATCTCGGCATCGACACCGGCCAGGATCCCGGCACCGAGCACACCGCCCGCCGGGACGAAGCCGTACAGGCCGCCGTGGAGCAGGGCCTGCTGGGGCCCGGCGCCCCCATCGCCGCGCTGCTGGACGTCACCGGTGTCCGGGAGTCGGCGGCGGCGCTCCGCGCGGCGTTCGACGCGGTGACCGCGCCCGGGACTCCCGTGCTGCACGCGTTCGCCGTGAAGGCGAGTCCGCTCGTGCCGGTGCTGCGGCTGCTGAACGAGGAGGGCATCGGCGCGGAGGTGGCGAGCCCGGGTGAGCTGGCCCTCGCGCGGGCGGCGGGCGTACGGCCGGAGCGGACGGTGCTGGACGCGCCCGCGAAGACGCCGGCGGAGTTGCGGGAGGCGCTGGCGCTGGGGATCGCCGTAAACGCCGATAATCCGCAGGAGTTGGAGCGGATCGACGGGCTGATGCGGTCGGCGACCAGTCGCTCCCCGCTCGGGATCCGGGTCAATCCGCAGATCGGGGGCGGGTCGATCGCCGCGCTGTCCACCGCCACGGCGACCTCGAAGTTCGGGGTGGCGCTGCGGGACGAGGGGGCGCGGGAGTGGGTGGTGCGGGCGTTCGCCGAGCGGCCGTGGCTGACCCGGCTGCACGCGCACACCGGGTCGCAGGGCATCCCGCTGTCGCTGCTGGCGCGGGGCGTGGAGGAGACGTACCGGCTGGCGGAGGAGATCAACGCGCGGCTCGGGCGGCGGCAGATCGACACGCTCGACATCGGCGGCGGCCTGGGGGTGAACTTCGGTTCGGACGCGACGAGCCCGACGTATGCGCAGTACGCGCAGCTGTTGAAGGAGGCGGTGCCGGGGCTGTTCGACGGGCGGTACGGGCTGGTCACCGAGTTCGGGCGGTCGATGCTGGCCAAGCAGGGGACGGTGGTGGCCCGGGTCGAGTACGCGAAGAGTGCCGGTGGGCGGCCGATCGCGATCACGCACGCGGGCGTGCAGGTCGCGACGCGGACGGTGTACGCGCCGCAGTCCTGGCCGCTGCGGATCGCCGCCTACGACGGGAAGGGGCGGCCCAAGTCGGGGGCGGACGTGGTGCAGGACGTCGCAGGACCCGCGTGTTTCGCGGGGGATCTGCTGGCCGAGGGGCAGGCGTTGCCCTTGCTGGAGCAGGGGGACTACGCGGCGGCGCTGGACACCGGTGCGTACTACTTCGCGGCGCACTACGCCTACAACTCCCTTGCCCGGCCGGGGATTTACGGCTTCGTGCGGGACGGTGCCGGGGGCGTGTCGTTCGCGACGGTGCGGGAGCCGCAGACGGTGGCGGAGATCGTGGCCGAATCCGGAGGGGCGCACGCCGCCGCGCTCACCACCCTGCGCGCGCCTGGGAGCCGTTGACGCACGCCCGTACGAGCAGGGTTCAACTGACCCATGCAACTCGTGTGAAAACGGGGTCAGTTGACCCACCTTAGTCACTCGGGGGCATGTTCCACTGGAAAATGCCAGATCCCTCACCCCTCGGCCACACGGTGCGTAGCTTCGTCGTCACTCAGCCGAACCGCAGGCGGGAGGGGAGCCACGGTGCCCGGAATCGACGAGTGCTTACTGGAGGCCATGCGACTGCCCGGTGCCCGGGGCGCCGCGCTGGTCGACTGGACGAGCGGGCTGGCCCTGGGCGTCGTAGGAGAGTCGCCCGGGGGTGACCAGGAGGCCAGTGCGGCCGAGGCCGCGGAGCTGGCGCGGCTGGCGGCCGAGCACCGGGCGTTCGCGGCCGTCGGGGAGGACGGTCAGGAGGGCGACGATCCGCCGCTGGAGGATCTGATCGTCAGCAACCGGGACAGCTATCACGTGCTGCGGTTCGTACGGACGTCGTTCGACAGCAGTGTGTTCCTGCATCTGTGGCTGACCCGCGCGGAGGGCAATCTCGCGCTGGCCCGGATCCGGCTCGGCGAGATGGCCGGACGGCTGGTGCTGGGATGACGGCGGTCAAGGCCACGCCCACCACCCCGCCGCCCCGGCTGCCCGTACGGGACAAGGCCGCCGCCGGTGAGCGGGGGTGGGGCGGGGTCTCGCCGATGCTGACGCGGCTCGCCGCCGAGGAGGCCACCGGTGTCCTCGTCCGCGAGCGCGGCAGCCTGCATCTCGTCGACGGCCATGTCGTGCACGCCGAGAGCCCGTCCGCCCCCGGCCTCGAACTGCTCCTCACCGCGCACGGCACCCTGGGCGCCGAGGCCTGGGAGGCGGCGGCCCGGGCGACCGACGACCGGCACGCCACGACCCGACTGCTGGTGGACGGCGGCCTGTTGAGCCCGGGCGCGCTGGAACTGTGCCATCTCGGGGCGCTGTACGACGCGGCGTACTTCGTGCTCGCGCCGAGCAGCACCCCGGGGCGTTTCCGGTACGGCGTCACGCATCCGATCGGGGGTGTGCGGCCGGTTCCGGTGACCGCGCTGGAGCGGGAGACGCTGCGCCGGCGCGATCTGCTGCACCGCGTCTGGCCGGACGCGGCGACGGACGGCACACCGCTGGTGCGGGCCGACCCCGTCGCGCCCCCGCCGGTCACCGCCCGGCAGGCCGCGGTGCTGGCCCAGGTCGACGGCGTCCGTACGGCGCCGGACATCGCGCGGGTGCTGGGCCGGCGGGCGTACCCCACGCTGCTGGACGTCCGGCGGTTGGTGTCGGCGGGGCTCGTGTCGCCCCGGCCGCCCACGCCCGCCACCAGGCCCTCACCCGGCACCGGCACCGGCACGACAGATTCCGTCGGCACCGATCCCCATGTCACCGACCCCGACATCACCTTGCTGAAGAGGCTCAGAGATGCGCTGGAGGCCCTTTGAGTGGCAGCGAACACGCGCCGAGAGGAGAGAGCCGATGGCCTCCGAGGCAGAGATCCTCGACGAGCTGCGCCGGTTGAGAGCCCGCGTGCCCCAGCTGACCGGGGCGCTGGCGACGGGCGTCGACGGTCTCCTCCTGGCGCAGGACACCCCGGGCGTCGAGCCGGAGCGGGTGGCCGCACTCACCGTGACGGCGCTCGGCGTGGCCGTACGGATGGCGGACGCGACCGGGCAGGGCGACTTCCGCGAGCTGATCGTGCGCGGGGTCTACGGCTATGTCGCGACCTACGCGGCGGGCCGCGGCGCCGTGCTGACCGTGCTCGCCCAGGACCGGGTCCACGTCGGCCGGCTGCTGCTGGAGGGCCGCCGCGCGGGGGCCCGGATCGGAGAACTGGTCGACGCCGAGGCCGCGGCCGAGGCAGCGGCCGAAGCCGTCGTGGCCGAGGAGCGAACCGACCCGGCGCCGCGCGCCAAGGCGCCCCCGAAAACCACCACCGCACGAACGAGAACCGCGCGCGCACCACGCACCACCACAGGCACCAACGCGCGCACCACCACCGAAAGTTGAACGGAACCAGAGGAGCACTGTCATGGCCAACACCGAAACCTCCCTCAAAGAGGCGCTGACCTCCATCGAGGGCGCGACCGGGGTCGCGCTCGTCGACTACACCAGCGGTATGGCGCTCGGCACGCTGGGCGGCAGCAAGACCTTCGACCTCGGCGTCGCCGCCGCCGGGAACACCGACGTCGTGCGCTCCAAGCTGCGCACGATGGAACACCTCGGCCTGAAGAGCGAGATCGAGGACATCCTGATCACCCTGTCCAGCCAGTACCACCTGATCCGGCTGATCAAGGGCCGCGGCGGCAACGGGCTCTTCCTGTACCTGGTCCTGGACTCCGCCCGGGCCAACCTGGCGATGGCCCGGCACCAGCTGAAGAAGATCGAGGCGGACCTGGAGGTCTAGGCCCGAAGGTCAGGTCTGGAGCCCGGCTACGCGAAGACGTCGCTGCGGCGGCGCGCCCCGCCCGGGGTCGCGTCGCCCGCGGCGATGCCGGTGGAGCGGTAGCCCTTGACCGGTTTGCCGGCGGGGGCGCCGTGCCGCTTGTCCAGCCAGTCGACGCGGATCCACAGCAGTACGTCGTCGGCGCGCTCCCGGCGGCCCAGCCAGGCGGCCTTCAGGCGCAGCCCGGTACCGGCGCCGGCGAGCAGCATGCCGCCCGCTGCCGGCACGGCGAAGCCGCTGCCCAGCGCGAGCGCGAAGGAGAGGACGAGCCACCAGCGGTGGGCGCGGCGCCAGTTCCGTACGCTCACCGCGCGGTCCTGGAGCACGTCGTGCTTGCCGGCCCGGGCGGCGCCGCGCGCGAGGGCGGTGTACCGCTTGCGGCGCGTGTACGACACCACGATCGCCGCGATGATGAACAGGGCGGCCCCGGCCATCACCCCGATCCGGCGCCCGGTGATACCGGGCAGCAGTACGCCGACACCCGCCGCGAGCACCCCGAACCACCACATGGGGGCGGCTCCGGCCCGTACGACGACTGCCACTCGGGCCAGCCCCTGGACTCTGCGATCTCCGCGTGCCACGTCCCGCCTCCTGGTCGTCCCGGCACAGTTCCGTAGTGCCGGGGAGACTAGTGAGCGAACGTGAGACGAGTCTGAGAACTCGGCAGCGGGGACGGGTTTTCCGGCTGGTCGGGGCAGGCCCGCTCAACAGCTCGGCGGGCACCGATACCCAAGGGGCGCGGGGCTGTGTCATTGGCGGCTCCGCCGCGGGGCGCGACCAGCCACAGCGCACCCGCACCCGAAAGCCGCTGCCGACACCCGACGACCACCGTGGATCGGCATCGGCGGTCACCGGCAACCCACGCCGCAGCCCGCGCAGCGCCTCTCACTCCACGAACAAGCCCCGCGCCGCCGCCCGCGCGTCGAACTCCTCGAGCCTCGCCTGCGCGTCCGGCAGGTCGTCGCACATCGCCTCCAGCAACACCCGGCCGAGCAGCATCGGCGCGCAGGCCGTGTCGAAGGCGAGGCCGGTGCCGACGGCGGCCGGGATCAGCAGGTCGGACACCTTGGCGACGGGGGCGAACGCCGAGTCCGCGACGGTGACGACGGTCAGGCCCGCCTCCCGCGCGTACGCCAGGGTGTCGACGACCTCGCGCGGATGCCGGGGCAGCGCGAAGCAGAGCAGGGCGGTGGCGCCGGCCCGGACGGCCGCGTCGATCCGGTCGTGGATCATCGTGCCGCCCTCGTTGAGCAGCCGTACGTCCGGATGGACCTTGGCGGCGAAGTACGCGAAGCCGTACGCCTGGGAGGCCGCCGCGCGCAGGCCGAGCACGGGCAGCGGGCGCGAGGCGGCGAGGAGGCGCCCCGCCTTGGCGACCGGGCGGGGATCGGCCAGTATCTCCGCGAGGTGCTTCAGGTTCTCGATCTCGGCCTCTACGGCCTGCTGGTACTCGTTGTACGACGCCGTGTCGGTGACGGACTCGGCGGGCGCGACCTCGCGGAGGTGTTTGCGCAGCGCCGGGTAGCCGTCGAAGCCGAGGGCGACCGCGAAGCGGGTCACGGAGGGCTGGCTGACGCCGGCGAGTTCGGCGAGTTCGACGCTGGAGAGGAACGGCACCTCGGCGGCGCGCCGCACCATGCTGTGCGCGATGCGCCGCTGGGTCGGCGTGAGCCGGTGCCCCTCGAAGAGCGCCTGCAGCCGTCCGGCCGGGCTGTCGGTCACATCCATACTCCTGTCCATCGTCACCTCCTCCACCGTCACCTCCACGCTCCCATCCACGCTCATGACGTGCTCCCCCTCCAGATGTCCGTGAACCGGTCGAGCAGTCCCGCCGCCGCCGTCACATCGTCCGTGAGCGGCCGGTCCGCCGTCCCGTCGTCCAGCACCGATTCGGCCAGCTCCAGCGCGCGGCCGACCGGGAGTTCCGGGTCGGGCCGCAGGTCGCGCTGGCGCAACGCGCGTACGGCGGCGACCAGTTCGCAGCCGACGACGAGACGGTACGCGCGGCAGGCGCGCAGTGTCTGACGGGCGGCGAGCGAGGCGAAGCTGGCCTGTTCCTCGACGCCTCGGGAGAGTACAGCGTGCCCGAGCGAGGCGGGAGCCGAGAACGCGCGCAGATCGCCGAGGGCGGCAGCGGCGGCGTACTCCAGGATCATCACGCCGGAGGACGCGGCCTCGTTGTCGGCGAGGAACGGCTTGAGGCGGGTGAACGCGGGCTCGTTCAGCGAGGAGAGCCGGGACGTCGACAGGCGGGCGACCTGGGTGAGCGCGAGCCTGAAGTGGTCCAGGGCGAGGACGAGTTGGGCCTGGTAGAAGCCGCCGTGGTGGTAGGCGGTCATGTCCTCGGCGGAGATGAAGGGGTTCTCGGCGGCCGCGTTGATCTCGATCGCGAGCACCTCCTCCAACGCGTCCGCCGCGTCGTGCGCGGGCCCGTGGATCTGCGGCAGACACCGGAAGCCGTACGGGTCCTGGATCCGCCCGAGCGGAGGAGTGGGCCGGTCGGCGGCCCCGATCAACTCCCGCATCCGCCGGGCGACTTCGGTGGACCCCCGGTGCGGCCGAGCGGCATGCACAGGCGCGGCGAACGGCTCGTGCGACCCGTCGACGGCGAGCAGCGAGAGCGCCCCGACGACCTGCGTGGCCCCGATGAGCCCCCGCAACTCGTGCAGGGCGAGCGCGGATTGGCCGAGGGTGAGGGCGTTGCTGCTGATCAACGCCAACGCGTCGTTGTTGTCGAGGGGTTGGGGCTCGGGGACGCCGGCGAGGGTGCCGTTGCGAAGGTACGGCTCGGGAACTCCGGCGCGGGCATGCTCGGGAACTCCGTTGAAGGGAAGGGCACTTGAGGCCGGCCCACCCCGCCCCCCGAAAGCCACCCCACCGACCCCGCCGGAGCCCTCCACGCCCCGCCAAGCATGCTCCCCCACCAACGCCAACCCCACCTGAGCCAGCGCCGCGATGTCCCCCGTCCCCACCGACCCGAACTCGTTGACGACCGGATACACCCCGTTCTCCAGCGCCTCGCACAGCGCCGTGACGACCGTCGGCCGTAGCCCCGCACCCCCGGCCAGCAACTGGTTCGCGCGGACGGCGAGCATCGCGCGGACCTCCCGGGCCGGAAGCTCGTCGCCGATCGCGCCGGCGTGGCTGCGCAGCAACCGCAGCCCGTGTTCGGCGGCGGCCTCGGTGGGCACATCCTCGTTCCGGTTGGCGCCGACGCCGGTCGAGCGGCCGTAGACGCGGCCCGTCGCGGCGATCTGGCGGGCCGCGTCCCAGGAGTCGGTCGCGCGCTTCATCGCGTCGGTGCCGGGGACCGGCCGGGCGTCCCCGTCGGCGAGGCGGACGACGTCGGTGACCCCGAAGCCGACCCCGTCGAGGACGACCAGACCGGTGCCCCCGGACAGCGTCACATCGGAGGCGTCCACGATCTGAGACGACATAAGGCGACGAACTCCCCTCAATCAGGACACTCGATCTTGCCTGCCGGGCATCCGTTACTTCGGATTAACGCGGAGACATTGACAAACTATTCAGACACCGAGAACTCTGCATGACGTTATACAGCCGGGCAAGGGACAACTCATGATCCAGTTCGACGCGGTCCACAAACGCTTCCCCAACGGCACGACAGCAGTTCACGATCTCTCCCTGGAGATGCCGGAAGGCGGGGTCACCGTACTGGTCGGTTCCTCCGGTTGCGGCAAGACGACCACCCTTCGGATGATCAACCGGATGATCGAACCGACCTCGGGCGTCATCAAGGTCGGCGGCAAGGACGTCACCCAGCAGGACGCGGCCGAACTGCGCCGTTCCATCGGGTACGTCATCCAGCAGTCGGGCCTCTTCCCGCACCGCACGGTGCTGGACAACATCGCCACCGTGCCGCTGCTCCTGGGCCACGGACGGAAGAAGGCCAGGGCCCGCGCGGCCGAGCTCCTGGAAACCGTCGGGCTCGCCCCCGACGCCGGGAAGCGCTACCCGCACCAGCTCTCCGGCGGCCAGCAGCAGCGCGTCGGCGTGGCCCGCGCGCTCGCCGCCGACCCGCCGGTGCTCCTGATGGACGAGCCGTTCGGCGCCGTGGACCCGGTGGTCCGCACCCAGCTCCAGGACGAACTGCTGCGCCTGCAGAAGGAGTTGAACAAGACCATCGTCTTCGTCACGCACGACATCGACGAGGCCGTACGGCTCGGCGACCGCATCGCGATCTTCCGCACCGGCGGTCACCTCGTCCAGTGCGCGGCCCCCGCCGAACTCCTCGCCCGCCCGGCCGACGACTTCGTCGCCGACTTCCTCGGCGCCGAGCGCGGCCTCAAGCTGCTCTCGCTGAAGACCCTCGCCGAGGTCCCACAGGGCCCGGCCCCCGAGGGCGGCACCTGGACCCTGGTCGTGGACGAGGCCCGCAAGCCCCTCCACTGGGCGACCAAGGGCGCCGAGATCCCCGTACGACCGCTCAAGGACGGCGACTCCCTGCTCGCGGCGCTCAACGAGTCCGTCGCGTCCCCCACCGGCCTGATCGCCCGTGTCGACGCGGCCGGCGTCCTCACCGGCGTCTCGTCCCGCGACGACATCCACACCCACGCGGGCCAGGCGCACGCCGAGGCGCGGACACACACGGGGACCACGCGGACCACGGAGACCGAGGCGGCCGCCGCATGACCATCGACTGGTCGTGGATAGGCGACCACACCGACGACCTCACCAGCCTCACGTTCTCGCACCTCCAGGCCGCGCTGACCGCCGTCTTCCTCGGCCTGCTGATCTCGCTCCCGCTGGCCGTGGTCGCCCACCGGGTCCGCCCGCTCCGGGGCTTCCTGCTGGGCCTCTCGAACGTGCTCTTCACGATCCCGTCGATCGCGATCTTCGTGCTGCTGCTCCCGATCAGCGGCCTCACCCGCACCACGACCGTGATCGGCCTGACGGTCTACACGCTGGTCGTGCTGCTGCGGAACACGGTCGAGGGCCTCGACTCGGTCCCCGCGAAGACGAAGGAGGCCGCGAAGGCGATGGGCACGCGCCCCCTGCGCACGCTCCTCACCGTCGAACTCCCCCTCGCGCTCCCGGTGATCATGGCCGGCGTCCGTATCGCGACCGTCATGTCGATCTCGCTCGTCTCGGTCGCGACCTACATCGGCGACGGCGGCCTCGGCCAGCTCTTCACCGACGGTTTCCAGCGCGACTTCCCGACGCCGGTGATCGTGGGCGTGGTCCTCACCCTGCTGCTCGCCGTGGTCGCGGACGCGGCCCTGGTCGCCCTCCAGTACGTACTCACCCCGTGGAAGAGGCGGCGAGCCTGATGTTCGAACTCTTCAAGAACCTCGCCAAGTGGCTGACCAGCGGCTCCCAGTGGGCCGGTACGGACGGCATCGCGCACCGCCTCGCCGAGCACCTCCAGTACTCGCTCCTCGCGACCCTCATCGCCGCCGCGATCGGCCTCCCGCTCGGCCTGCTGATCGGTCACACCGGCAAGGGCGCGTTCCTCGCGATCAACCTCGCCTCCTTCGGCCGCGCGCTGCCGACCGTGGGCCTGGTCGTCCTCGTCTTCCTGGCCAGCGGCCTGTCGATGTGGCCGGTGTACATCGCGCTGGTCGCCCTCGCGGTCCCGTCGATCGTGACGAACACCTACGCCGGGATGACGGCCGTGGATCCAGATGTGAAGGACGCGGCGCGCGGGCAGGGCATGCGCGGCCACCAGGTCCTCTTCCAGGTCGAGTTGCCCCTCGCGCTCCCCCTGATCATGACCGGCCTGCGGCTCGCGCTCATCCAGGTGGTCTCCACGGCCACCGTCGCCGCGTATGTCTCCTTCGGGGGCCTCGGCCGCTTCGTCTTCGACGGACTCGCCCAGCGCGACCTCGTGCAGGTGCTCGGCGGGGCGGTGCTCGTCGCCGTCGTAGCCATCGTCCTGGACCTCGGCCTGTCCGGCCTCCAGCGCTTCCTCTTCCGCCACCGCACCGCCTAGGGAAACCGGGAACCCCGAAATGAACCGTCGCACCCTCCTCGGCGCCCTCGCCGGAACGGCCGTAGCCGTCCCCGTCCTGTCCTCCTGCGCGAGCGGCGTCACCTCGCTGGACGGCGGGGGCTCCACCGGCGGTGGCAGCGCCTCCAGCAAGAACGGCGTCACCATCGGCACCGCCAACTTCACCGAGAACCAGGTCCTCGGCTACCTCTACGCCGCCGCCCTCGAAGCGGCCGGCGTGAAGGTCAAGGTCCGCCCCAACCTCGGCACCCGCGAGATCGTCTTCCCCGCCCTCAAGAGCGGCGACATCGACCTCCTCCCCGAGTACCAGGGCTCCCTGCTCACCTACCTCCAGCCCAGATCCAAGGTCGCGGAGGCGGGCGAGATGCAGAACGCCCTCACCCTCGCCCTCCCCTCCGGCCTCCAGGTCCTGCCCTACGGCATCGCCGAGGACGCGGACTGCTTCGTCGTCACCCGCGCGACCGCCAGGAAGTACGGCCTCACCTCGCTGGCCGACCTGGCGAAGCACAACGGCAAGCTCGTCATCGGCGCCTCCGCCGAGGTGAAGACCCGTCAGGTCGGCGTCGTAGGACTGAAGGACGTGTACGGCGTGGAGTTCAAGGAGTTCAAGTCCCTTGATTCCGACGGGCCGTTGGTGAAGGGCGCGCTGAAGAAGGGCGATGTGGACGTGGCGAACCTGTTCACCACCGACACCGACATCAAGGCCAACGACTGGGTGGTCCTGACCGACCCCAAGACCCTGATCCCCAGCCAGCACATCGTCCCGCTGATCGCCGACCGCGTGGCCGACCCCACGGTCCGCAAGGCCCTCGCGCGCCTGGGCAACCTCCTCACCACGGCCCAACTCACCGAGCTGAACCGCCAGGTGGACAAGGACAAGAAGGACCCGGAGGACGTGGCGAACACGTACGCGAAGCAGCACGGCATCACGAAGTAGTCGCCGGGCGAAGTAGTCGCGGGGCGAAGTAATGCCCGGTTGATGATCTGACGACGAATCACCCAAGTGTCGTTAAATCAGCACTCTGGGTAACTGGGCGCATGCATAGGGTGATTTCACGCTCACCACCTGAGGAACCGCATGGCCTCGAACCGCAGGGCCTTCCTGACGGCCACCGCCGTCGGCGCGCTGGCCGCCGCCCCCGCGACCGCCCCTACGACCGCCACCGCCGCCGTCGGCCCACACCCCCACCCGACCACCGCCCCCGCCGCGCTCGCCGAACTCCTGGACGGCAACCGCCGCTACGCCACCGACCACTCCCGCCACCCGGACGAGAGCCGCCGGCTGCGCCGGCAACTGGCCGCCGCACAGCACCCGTTCGCGGTGATCGTCGGCTGCATCGACTCCCGGGTGCCGCCGGAGCTGGTCTTCGACCAGGGCCTCGGCGACCTGCTGTGCATAAGGACGGCCGGCGAGGTCCTGGACGAGGCGGTGCTCGCCTCCATCCAGTACGGCGTGGAGGAACTGCGCATCCCCCTGGTGCTGGTGCTCGGCCACGAGCGCTGCGGCGCGGTGGCCGCGACCCTCGCACACCTGGAGACCGGCGCCCCCGTCCCCGGCCATCTCGCCCTCCTGGTCGACGAGATCAGCCCGGCCGCGCGCCGCACCCGCGCCCTGCCCGGCGACTGGGCCGAGCACACGATGCGGGCCCACACGGCCTGGGTCCGTGACGCGATCCGCGCCGACCCCGCCTTCACCTCCGCGCACGTCGTCGCGGCCCGCTTCGACCTCGACACGGGGCTCGTGTCCCTGCTGCCGTAGCCCCAACTCCCCACGAAAACAGGCCTATTGGGCCACTCCCGCATTTCCCCCACTCCCGCATTCCCCACTCCCCCACGCTCCTGACGCGAAGAAGCTCATGAACATGAACGGCGTGCTCTCCGTCCTGCCCTCCCCCGCCGACTTCCGCACCATGACCCGCGCCCCGCGCCGCGATCTCCTGTGCGGTCTCACGGTCGCTGTGGTCGCCCTCCCGCTCGCCCTCGGTTTCGGGGTGACGTCCGGTCTCGGCGCGGCCTCCGGCCTGATCACCGCGATCGTCGCGGGCTCGCTCGCCGCGCTGTTCGGCGGCTCCGCGCGCCAGGTCAGCGGACCGACCGGCGCGATGACCGTGGTCCTCGTCCCGATCGTCCACGAGTACGGCGCGAACGGCGTCCTGACGGTCGGTCTGCTCTCCGGCTTCATGCTCCTCGTGCTCGCGTTCGCCCGCGCGGGGGCGGCGATGGCGTACGTCCCCGCGCCGGTGATCGCCGGTTTCACGATCGGCATCGCGTGCGTGATCGGGCTCCAGCAGGTGCCGTCGGCGCTGGGCGTGCGCACCCCGAGCGGTGACCAGGTCGCGGTGGTCGCGGCGAGGGCGTCGGAGGAGTTCGACACGACCCCGCACTGGGCGGCGTTGCTCCTCGCCCTCGGTGCGGCGGCGCTGATGCTGGCCGGGGCGCGCTGGAAGCCGACGGTTCCCTTCTCCCTGGCGGCAGTTGCCGTGGCGACGATCGTCTCGGAGGCCCTGCACCTGCACGTCACCCGGCTGGGCACACTCCCGTCCTCGATCCCGGCCCCGTCCCTCGCCTTCCTGGACGTGTCGCGAGTCCCCACCCTCCTCCTCCCCGCAGCGGCGGTAGCCGCACTGGCCGCCCTGGAATCCCTCCTCTCCGCCTCCGTCGCGGACGCGATGCGCCCCGGCGAACGCCACGACCCCGGCAAGGAACTCTTCGGCCAGGGCATCGCCAACCTCGCGGCCCCGCTCTTCGGCGGCGTCCCGGCGACCGGCGCCATCGCCCGCACCGCGGTCAACGTCCGCACCGGCGCCACCTCCCGCCTGGCCGCCCTCGCGCACGCCGTGATCCTCGCCGGGATCGTGGCGGTCGCGGCCCCGCTGGTGGGCCGTATCCCGCTGGCCGCGCTGGCCGGAGTACTGCTCGCGACGGCGATCCGCATGGTGGAGACGGACGCGGTACGGGCCATGGCCCGCGCCACCCGTGGGGACGCCCTGGTGATGGTCCTCACCGCCGCCTCGACGCTCGCCCTGGACCTGGTCCGCGCGGTGCTCATCGGCCTAGGTGTCTCGGTCCTGCTCGCCCTGCGCGCGGCGATGCGCGGCACCCGACTGGCCCCGGCCACGACCGACGAACTCCCGGGCGCAGCAGGCACGGTGACGTACCGCTTCGACGGCCCGCTCCTGTTCACCGCCGCCCACCGCTTCCGCCGCAGCCTGGCGGACGTCCAGGACGTGACGGCCGTAGACCTACGACTGTCGGGACTGACGGCGGTCGACGCGACGGGTGCGCTCGCGCTGAAGGACGCGGTGGGCGAGCTGCGCGACCGGGGTATCGAGGTCAGCATCACGGGCGTCGAGCACGGTCATCGCCGGGTGCTGGAGTCGCTCGGGGTGCTCCCGGTGAACCCGACTTCCAACAGGGGGGCTATCCCCAGTGCAGCGGGCGCGGCGGCTCCCTAATCTGAGTCGCATGACGGGAATGGATGCGAACGACGTCGAACTCAAGAAGGAACTCAACGCCACCCTGCAGGCGCGCAGGGAACTGGGCGACGAGTACGAGTCGGCGCTGGTCGACTCGTTCCTGGAGAAGGTCGATCAGCGGATCGACGACGCGGTGGAACGCCGGGTTCGCCGACAGCTGGCCGAGCAGCAGCTGGTGGTCGCCCGCGGCTCGCGCGGGCCGAAGGCCGCCAACGACTCCTGGGGCGAACGCTTCGGCTTCGGCATCGTCTCGCTGGTCCTGGCGATCCCGCTGTCGGCGATCGGCGGCGGCATCGCCCACCTCCCCGGCCTGCTGGTGGCCTGGGCCGGCATCGTCGGCGTCAACGCCGTCCAGGCCGCCCGCACCAACCCGGGGCTCTTCGGCGGTCGACGCCACAAGTCCTCCCAGGACAGCGAGTGGGAGGACTGACCGTCTTGGTCACGCGATCCTGGTCTACGCACCGGAGCCGGGTTCGGAAACGGAGGAGCGCCTTGCGCTGCTGGGGAGTTGAGCCACTACGGAACCTACCGGGTCCACTGGGCCGTAGAAAAAGGTACGAGGCACGAGGCCGTTAAAAAGCTATGCGCGGGGACCGCCGCACCCCCCGTTGCCGGGAGGGCGGGACGACGGCGGTCCCCGCGAGGGACGCGTGCCGGGTCAGGGCCGGGCGTGCGCGTCCTAGGCGTCGGTGGAGGTCCGGGAGCCGCTCCGGAGGTCCGTGACGCCGTTTTTGTGTCGGCGAGGCGGGGAGCCGCTCCCGCCCTGCCGACACCCACTAATCTGCCCGACGCTTGTTAAGCGTGTGCTGCGTGGACGTGACGCCCTCGTACCACTTCCGCGAAGTCCACCGTTTCGGTGGGCAACCGCAAAGTCGCCGTCGCCACGGCCCGTTCACCGGACGTTTTGCTACTGCTTCCCGCCCTTGGCGAGGAAGGACAGCAGGTCCTGCCGGCTGATGACACCGGTCGGCTTGCCCTCGACCAGGACGATCGCCGCGTCGGCGCCGCCCAGCACCGTCATCAGGTCGCCCACCGGCTCACCGGAGCCGACCTGCGGCAGCGGGGCCGACATGTGCTTCTCCAGCGGGTCGGTCAGCGAGGCGCGCTGGGTGAACAGGGCGTCCAGCAGCTCCCGTTCGACGACCGAGCCGACGACCTCCGCCGCCATGACGTCCGGGTGACCGGCGCCCGGCTTCACGATCGGCATCTGCGAGACGCCGTACTCGCGCAGCACCTCGATGGCCTCGCCGACCGACTCTTCCGGGTGCATGTGCACGAGGGACGGGATGGCGCCGTGCACCTTGTCGTTGAGGACGTCGGCGACGCGGGCGCTGGGACCCTCGTCCTCCAGGAAGCCGTAGTCGGCCATCCACTCGTCGTTGAAGATCTTCGAGAGGTAGCCACGACCGCTGTCGGGGAGGAGAACGACCACGACGTCGTCCGGGCCGAGCCGCTCAGCCACCCGCAGGGCAGCCACGACGGCCATGCCGCAGGAGCCGCCGACCAGCAGCCCCTCCTCCTTGGCCAGCCGGCGGGTCATCTGGAAGGAGTCCTTGTCGGACACGGCGACGATCTCGTCCGCGACGGTCCGGTCGTAGGCGGTCGGCCAGAAGTCCTCACCGACGCCCTCGACGAGATACGGCCGCCCGGAACCGCCGGAGTAGACCGAGCCCTCGGGGTCGGCGCCGACGACCTGGACGGCGCCGTCACTGGCGTCCTTGAGGTAGCGCCCGGTGCCGGAGATGGTGCCGCCCGTCCCCACACCCGCCACGAAGTGGGTGATCTTCCCCTCCGTCTGCTGCCACAGCTCAGGGCCGGTCGAGTGGTAGTGGGAGAGGGGGTTGTTGGGGTTGGAGTACTGGTCCGGCTTCCAGGCGCCCGGCGTCTCGCGAACGAGCCGGTCGGAGACGTTGTAGTACGAGTCCGGGTGCTCGGGGTCGACGGCGGTCGGGCACACGACCACTTCGGCGCCGTACGCGCGCAGCACGTTGATCTTGTCGGTGGACACCTTGTCGGGGCACACGAAGATGCAGTGGTACCCCTTCTGCTGGGCCACGATGGCCAGGCCGACGCCGGTGTTGCCGCTGGTCGGCTCGACGATGGTGCCGCCGGGCTGGAGTTCCCCGCTCTTCTCCGCCGCCTCGATCATGCGCAGGGCGATGCGGTCCTTCACGCTGCCGCCGGGGTTGAAGTACTCCACCTTGGCCAGGACGGTCGCCTGGATGCCCGAGGTCACGCTGTTGAGCCTCAGCAGCGGGGTGTTGCCGACGAGGCTGATCATCGAGTCGTGGAATTGCACCGTTGTCTCCGGTTGCCGCAAAGAAGTGGTCGTTATGGGTCACGCCAGCCTAAGGCCCGGAAATGACGTTCACCGCCTGTTGAGATTGGACGACGTGCTGTTCGGGGCAAGGAGTGGATGACGGCTTAGAGGAGGTGGCGGCGACGTATGACGAGGATGTCGAGGGCGCGGGTGGCCCGGCGGATCGCGGCCGGTGCGGCGTACGGCGGTGGCGGGGTCGGACTGGTGGGCGCGGCGGCGATCGGGCTGGTGCTGGCCGAGGTCCGCTTCGTGAAGCGACATGTGGGCAACGGCCATGCGCCGGGCAGCAACCATGTGCCGAGCGCGGATGGCAGGTACGGACATGTCTACGACACCCCGGGTGAACCCTCGATCCGGCTGACCATGCTCGGCGACTCCACGGCGGCGGGCCAGGGTGTCCACCGGGCGGCCCAGACCCCGGGCGCGCTGCTGGCCTCGGGCCTGGCGGCGGTCTCGGAACGCCCGGTCGAGCTGCACAACGTGGCCCTTCCCGGCGCCCAGTCCGACGACCTGGACCGCCAGGTGGCGCTGGCCCTCGCGGACACCACCCGGGTGCCCGACGTCTGCGTGATCATGATCGGCGCGAACGACGTCACCCACCGCATGCACCCCACCAGATCGGTCCGCCATCTGTCGGCGACGGTACGACGGTTGCGCACGGCCGGCGCCGAGGTGGTCGTCGGCACCTGTCCCGACCTCGGGACGGTGGAGCAGGTCCAGCAGCCCCTGCGCTGGCTGGCCCGCCGGGCCTCCCGGCAACTGGCGGCGGCCCAGACGATCGGCACGGTCGAACAGGGCGGCCGCACGGTGTCGCTGGGCGACCTGCTGGGCCCCGAGTTCGCGGCGAACCCGCGCGAGCTGTTCGGCCCGGACAACTTCCACCCCTCGGCGGAGGGGTACGCGACCGCCGCGATGGCCATCCTCCCGACCGTGTGCGCCGCCCTGGGCCTCTGGCCGGCCGAGGAGGACCGCCCGGACGCGTCCCGCCGCGAGGGCTTCCTGCCGGTGGCACGAGCCGCCGCGGAGGCGGCTTCGGAGGCGGGGACGGAGGTCACGGCGGCGATGCCTACGGGGCCGCGGGGGCCGTGGGCGTTGTTGAAGCGGCGGAAGAGGCGCCGGGTACCGGAACCGGAGGCGGCACCCTCCAGCCCGTCCGGCGTTTGAGCCCGAGGTGGCACTCTCCAGCCCGTC
>NZ_BARF01000117.1 GCF_000367365.1 Streptomyces prunicolor NBRC 13075
CTGACGGGCGGTACAGGTCGAAGTCAGCCGATCCGGCCAAGGTCTCTCACGCTCCAAGGACGCTGTGATGACGGTGCTCATTACGATGACGGTGCTAATTACTGTTAAGTAACCCAAATTTTAGGGGCCCGCCCACGGGAGGGATACGTGAGCTTGGCGACAGGGGGAAAGGTGCCCGTCAGGACCTCCGACTATGCTCGGGCGCGCATCGCCCCCGTACCCCTTCTGGAGCATTCATGGCCCTCAAGATCACCGTGATCGGCACCGGCTACCTGGGCGCCACGCACGCCGCGGCCATGGCCGAGCTGGGCTACGAGGTGCTGGGTCTGGACATCGTCCCCGAGAAGATCGAGATGCTCCAACGGGGTGAGGTCCCGATGTACGAACCGGGGCTCGAGGAGCTGCTGCGCAAGCACGTCGCCGGGATCGAGGGCTCCACCGGGCGGCTGCGCTTCACCATGGACTGGGCCGAGGTCGCGGAGTTCGGCGACGTCCACTTCATGTGCACCAACACCCCGCAGAAGCACGGGGAGTACGCCTGCGACATGTCGTACGTCGACCGGGCCTTCGAGCTGCTCGCCCCGCACCTCACGCGCCCCGCGCTCGTCGTCGGCAAGTCCACCGTGCCGGTGGGTTCGGCGGATCGGCTGGCCGCCTATCTCGCCGCGCACGCGCCCGTCGGCGAGGACGCCGAGCTGGCCTGGAACCCGGAGTTCCTGCGCGAGGGGTTCGCCGTCCAGGACACCCTGCACCCGGACCGGATCGTCGTCGGCGTCCGCAGCGAGCGGGCCGAGAAGCTGCTGCGCGAGGTGTACGCCACCCCGGTCGCGGCCGGATCGCCGTTCGTCGTGACGGACTTCCCGACCGCCGAGCTGGTGAAGACGGCCGCGAACTCCTTCCTCGCCACGAAGATCTCCTTCATCAACGCGATGGCCGAGGTCTGCGAGGCCGCGGACGGCGATGTGGTGAAGCTGGCGGAGGCGATCGGGCACGACGAGCGGATCGGCAAGAAGTTCCTGCGGGCCGGCATCGGCTTCGGCGGGGGCTGCCTCCCGAAGGACATCCGGGCGTTCATGGCGCGGGCCGGCGAACTGGGCGCCGACCAGGCCCTCACCTTCCTCCGCGAGATCGACTCCATCAACATGCGGCGGCGCGGCCAGATGGTCGAGATGACCCGCGAGGCGCTCGGCGGCGGCTCGTTCCTGGGCAAGCGGGTCGCCGTCCTCGGCGCGACCTTCAAGCCCGACTCCGACGACGTACGCGACTCCCCCGCACTGAACGTCGCCGGCCAGATCCACCTCCAGGGCGGCCAGGTCACCGTCTACGACCCGAAGGGCATGCCCAACGCGCTACGGCTGTTCCCGACGCTCGGGTACGCCGACACCGCCGTAGAGGCCGTGCGCGGCGCCGACGTCGTCCTGCACCTGACGGAGTGGCGGGAGTTCCGCGAGCTGGACCCGGCGACGCTCGGCGAGGCCGTACGCGCCCGGGTGGTCCTGGACGGCCGCAACGCACTCGACCCGGCGCTGTGGCGGAAGGCGGGCTGGACGTTCCGCGCGATGGGGCGTCCCACGGCGTAACGCACGATCGGGGCGATGGGCCGTCCCACAGCACAACGCACGGCTGGACGGACGACGCCGGTCCGGCCGAGGCTCAGTCGGCCGGACCGGCGTCTGGCTGCATTCTGCACCACTGCGCCGTGCTGGGCGCGGTGACCGCCCAAGTCGCCTTCCACGAGGGCTACTTGGACCGATACCTGCGCATCTTCGCGCGCGCCCCGCACACCGCCATCGAGCACCAGCGGCCCCTGCCTGCCGGGCTGCGGTCGTAGTACGCCCAGTGGCAGGTGGGGGCTTCGCAGGCTTTGAGGCGGGGCCAGGTGCCCTCGGCGAGGGAGCGGGCGATGGCTGACGCGACGCGGGAGAGCAGGGGGTCCTCGGCGGCGGATGTATCGGCGGGCTTGATGTGGGCCGAGCCGTCATCGGCATCGATCGCCACCAACAGCGGGGCCCGTGACAGGAGTTCGCCGAGCGGGGTGGTCGCGCGGTGTGCGGGGTGGCCCGCGTGGGCGAGCAGGGTGGCGCGTAGGGACTCGCGAAGTTCGCGGGCCGCCTCCGCCTCTCCCTGGGTGAGTCCGAAGCGTGCGCGGCCATCCTCCGTGTCGAGTTCGTCGGCGCCCGCCTCGATGTCCAGCGTGTTGACCAGGGCCTCGATCAGGGCGAGGTCGCCGGGGGCGGGAACTCTCTCACTCATGTTTACGACCACTCATGCTTGCGACGTTACCTCCAATGCGGGAGCATGCAGTAACCGTCGTTACCGGATAATGCCGTGAACAGGTAACAAGGAGGAGTCCGTCATGACCGACCCCACCCCCATCGCCGAGCTGGGTGCCGTCGTCCTGGACTGTCCCGACCCGCGCGCCCTCGCCGCCTTCTACACCGGGATCCTGGGCGGCACCGTCGAGGACGAGGACGGCGGCGACTGGGTGGACCTGAAACTGCCCGGAGGTCGGACGCTGGCGTTCCAGGCGGCGCCCGGGCACGTACCGCCGAAGTGGCCCGCGTCCGGCGACTCCCAGCAGTTCCATCTCGACCTGACCGTCATCGACCTGGACGCGGCCGAGAAGGGCGTACTGGCGCTGGGCGCGACGCCGCTGGACACCGAGGACCGCTCACGCGCCTGGCGTGTGTACGCCGACCCGGCGGGGCACCCGTTCTGCCTCTGCGCCTGCTGAGACCGCCGACACCGCCGACATCAGGGAGATCACCATGTCCGCCGTCGCACGTTTCCGTTCCACCGTGCTGGACTGCCCCGACCCGCTCGCGCTCGCCGAGTTCTATGCCGGGATTCTCGGCGGCACACCCCACGTCGCCCACGACGAGTGGGTCGTACTCGATGTTCCGGGCGGGCCGCGGCTGGCCTTCCAGCGGGTGGCGGAGTATGTCCCGCCGGAGTGGCCGCGCGCGGACCGGCCGCAGCAGTTGCATCTCGACTTCGACTCCGGGCCGACCTG
This sequence comes from Streptomyces prunicolor NBRC 13075, assembly GCF_000367365.1. Taxonomy (GTDB): domain Bacteria; phylum Actinomycetota; class Actinomycetes; order Streptomycetales; family Streptomycetaceae; genus Streptomyces; species Streptomyces prunicolor. The sequence goes on from NZ_BARF01000117.1 coordinate 3,014, forward strand.
GGAGGAGCTGGAGGTCGCGGAGGCGAAGGCGTTGGCGCTCGGCGCGCGGCCGTTGCACCAGGAGGACAAGGAGGACTTCCGGGTGTACGCCGATCCGGCAGGGCATCCCTTCTGCCTCTGCCGGATCGACCACCCGTAGGTCCTGAGCGCTACCCGTCCAGCTCGGCGATCTTCGCCGTCGACGGCTCGCGGCGCTGCTGGGCGGCGCGGGCCGTGAAGTCGGCGCTGCGCAGGGCGCGTTGGACGTTGCCCCAGCTGAGCAGGGCGAGGTCGGGCTCGGACCAGCCGCGGTGGAGGAGCTCGGCGATGAGGTTCGGGTAGCAGGAGGCGTCGGCGAGGTCCTGCGGGTGGGCCGTGCCGGCGTCGTACGTGCCGGACAGGGCGACGCACTCGCGGCCCGCGACCTCGTGGACGTGGTCGAGGTGATCGGCGACGTCCCGGACGGACGGGCCGGTCTGCTCGGCGGTGAGCGGCACCATGCACAGGCCCTTGGCGGCGCCGACCGCGGCGAGGAGTTCGTCGGAGAGGTTGGCCGGGTGCGGGCGCAGCGTGCGGGCGGCGGAACGGGTGAACAGCACCGGTGCCTTCGAGACAGCCAGCGCGCGGCGGATCGTGCCGTCGGAGGCGCCGGAGAGGTCGGCGAGCACGCCGAGCCGGTTCATCTCGCGGACGACCTCCTCGCCGAACCGGGTCAGCCCGGCCTCGCTCGCCCAGGACACCCCGGCCAGCGTGAGGACCCGTAGCCCCAGCGCGTGCAGGGAGCGCAGGATGCCCAGGGAGTCGCCGAGCGCGGCGGCTCCGGCGGGGCCCAGCAGCACGGCGATACGGCCGCAGTGACGCACGTCGGTGGTCTCTCCGGCGGTGTACGCGAGGCGCAGGCCCTCGGGGTGGGCGCGGACCACCGTGTTCACGAGGTCGAGCTGCTCCAGGGTGGCGCCGACCGCCCGGTCCCCGTCGAGGCCCTCGGGCAGGTGCAGCGACCAGAACAACGCGCCGACATGCCCCTCCCGCAGCCGCGGCACATCGGTGTCCACCGAACTCTCCCCCAGCTCCAGGTCGAACCACGGCAGATGCCGCAGCGCCCACGGCAGCCCGCTGTAGCCGTCCGCGACCGGGTGCGCGGCGAGGATGGCGTGCGCGCGCTCCAGCGGGGCGGCGGCCGGGTCGGAGACGGGGTCGTACGGTTCCGCGGTGTCCGGCGGGAAGACCCCGGCGGGGAAGGGCTCGTGGACCAAGTCGTCGAGCTCGCCGACCTCGGTCGTCGCGTGCAGTTGGTCCTGGAGGTCGGCCATGGCGGGGCTCCGTACGTCGTTACGGCAGTACGGTCACCGTCGCACGCTGACGAGGGGGCTACCTGGTGGGCGGGGCGTTCGGGGTACGGGGGGCGGGACGGCCGGTCACCCGGGGGCCGCCCCGCCCTGAACGAACCGTCCGGTCAGCCGTCCAGCGACTCGATCGTCGCGTTCGACGGCCCCCGCGTCGCCTGGATCTCCCGTGCCACGTCCTCCGCCGCGCCCAGCACCCGTACCGCGTTCTGCCAGGTCAGCTTGGCGAGGTCGGTCTTCGACCAGCCGCGGTCCAGCAGCTCGGCGATGAGGTTCGGGTAGCCGGAGACGTCGTTCAGGCCGTCGGGGGTGAAGGCCGTGCCGTCGTAGTCGCCGCCGATGCCGAGGTGGTCGACGCCCGCGACCTCGCGCATGTGGTCGAGGTGGTCGGCGACGGTGGAGACGGTCGCGATCGGGCGCGGATGGAGCTCCTCGAAGGCGTGGTGCACCTTCATCGCCTCTTCGGTGGTCTCCAGGTGGTGCAGGCCGTGCGCGCGCATGTTGTCGTCGGCCGCGGCCGTCCAGTCCACAGCGGCCTGGAGCACGAACTTCGGTACGAACGTCACCATGGCCATGCCGCCGTTGCCCGGCAGCCGCTCCAGCACGTCGTCGGGGATGTTGCGCGGGTGATCACAGACCGCCCGGGACGACGAATGGGAGAAGATCACCGGGGCCGTCGACGTGTCCAGCGCGTCGCGCATCGTCGTCGCCGCGACGTGCGAGAGGTCGACGAGCATGCCCTCGCGGTTCATCTCCCGCACGACCTCGCGGCCGAACGCCGACAGGCCGCCGACCCCCGGTTCGTCCGTCGCCGAGTCCGCCCAGGCCACGTTGTCGTTGTGGGTGAGCGTCATGTAGCGGACGCCGAGCGCGTACAACCCCCGTAGCGTGCCGAGGGAGTTGGCGATCGAGTGGCCGCCCTCCGCCCCCATCAACGAGGCGATACGACCCTCCCCGCGCGCCGACTCCATGTCCGCGGCGGTCAGCGCGGGCGCCAGCTGCTCCGGGTACCGGGCCAGCAACTGCCGTACGCAGTCGATCTGTTCGAGCGTCATCGGCACCGGGTCGGGCAGGTCCGAGCGGACGTACACCGACCAGTACTGCGCGCCGACGCCGCCCTCGCGCAGGCGCGGGAGGTCGGTGTGCAGATGGGCGTTCTGGTGTACGGCGATGTCGCGGGCGTCGAGGTCGTAGTTGACCTGCTTGCGCAGCGCCCAGGGCAGGTCGTTGTGCCCGTCGACGACCGGGAACTCGCGGAGCAGCTCCCGGGCTTGATCCAGTGACGTCATCCCCGTGTCCCCCGTCATCCCCGTCACTTCCCGAAGCCGAAACCGCTGCCCGAGCCCTCGACCTTGGTCCGCAGGCGCTTGCCCTTCTCGGTGGCCTGGTCGTTCAGTTCCTGCTGGAACTCCCGCATACGGACGAGGAGTTCGTCGTCGTGCGTGGCCAGGATGCGGGCGGCGAGCAGGCCCGCGTTGCGCGCACCCGCGACCGAGACGGTGGCGACGGGGACACCGGCCGGCATCTGCACGATGGACAGCAACGAGTCCATGCCGTCCAGGTACTTGAGCGGTACGGGCACACCGATCACCGGCAGCGGACTCACCGAGGCGAGCATGCCGGGGAGGTGGGCGGCGCCGCCCGCGCCCGCGATGATCACCTTGAGGCCGCGCCCGTCGGCCTGCTCGCCGTACGTGATCATCTCGCGCGGCATGCGGTGCGCGGAGAGGACGTCGACCTCGTACGCGATCTCGAACTCGTCGAGGGCCTTCCCGGCGGCCTCCATGACGGACCAGTCGGAGTCCGACCCCATGACGATTCCTACGACGGGTCCTGCGACGGAGCTCATTCGGTGATCGTGCCTCTCAGATAGCCGGCTGCGTGGCGGGCGCGGTCCAGGACGTCGTCCAGGTCGTCGCCGTAGGTGTTGACGTGGCCCACCTTGCGGCCGGGCTTCACGTCCTTGCCGTACATGTGGATCTTCAGTTGGGGGTCCCGGGCCATGCAGTGCAGGTACGCGGAGTACATGTCCGGGTAGTCGCCGCCGAGAACGTTACACATCACGGTCCAGGGGGCCCGCGCGCGTGGATCGCCCAGCGGGAGGTCGAGGACCGCGCGGACGTGGTTCGCGAACTGGCTGGTGATCGCGCCGTCCTGGGTCCAGTGACCGGAGTTGTGCGGGCGCATGGCGAGTTCGTTGACGAGGATGCGGCCGTCGCGGGTCTGGAACAGCTCGACGGCGAGGTGGCCGACGACCCCGAGTTCCTTGGCGATGCGCAGCGCCATCTCCTCGGCCTGGAGGGCGAGGGACTCGTCGAGGTCGGGGGCGGGCGCGATGACCGTGTCGCAGACGCCGTTGACCTGCTGGGACTCGACGACCGGGTAGGCGACGGCCTGGCCGTGCGGGGAGCGTACGACGTTCGCCGCCAGCTCCCGTACGAAGTCGACCTTCTCCTCGGCGAGGACCGGGACGCCGGCGCGGAAGGGTTCGGCGGCCTCCTCCGCGGAGTCGACGACCCACACACCCTTGCCGTCGTAGCCGCCGCGGACGGTCTTGAGGACGACGGGGAAGCCGTCCCCCTCCGCCGCGAACGCGACGACGTCCGCCGGGTCGCCGACGAGGCGGTGCCGCGGGCACGGCACGCCGATCTCGACGAGCTTCGTGCGCATCACGCCCTTGTCCTGGGCGTGCACGAGCGCGTCCGGGCCGGGGCGCACGGGGATGCCGTCCGCCTCCAGGGCGCGTAGGTGCTCGGTGGGTACGTGTTCGTGATCGAAGGTGATCACATCGCAGCCCCGCGCGAAGTCACGCAGCGTGTCGAGGTCGCGGTAGTCGCCGATGACGACATCGCCGACGACCTGCGCCGCGGATTCCTGAGGGGTGTCACTGAGGAGCTTGAATTTGATGCCGAGCGGGATGCCCGCCTCGTGTGTCATACGAGCGAGCTGCCCCCCGCCGACCATGCCGACTACCGGGAACGTCACTCCCCCAGGGTATCGGTCACGCCGGGGCGGCCTGATTTCCGTACCTCTTACCGTTCTTTTCCGGGTCTCTTCCCGACCTGTGAGCCGCTTCACGGGCGGCGGGGGAAAGCGGTGGTTAGCATGGCTGGGTCGAGAATCCGAGAAGACAGGGGCCTGCACAACCATGGAGCCTGGTTCCGAAGGGCCTTTCAAACGGCTCGCCCGCGAGGTCGCCAAGTTCGGCGCGGTGGGCGTGGTGGGCACCGTGGTGAACTTCGCGGTCTCGAATCTGCTGTGGCATCTGACCAGCCTGCAGGCCGTGCGCGCCAACGTGATCGCGACGATCGTCGCCATCGCGTGCAACTACGTCGGCTTCCGGTACTTCACCTACCGTGACCGCGACAAGAGCGCCCGCACCAAGGAACTGAGCCTGTTCCTGGCGTTCAGCCTGGTCGGCCTGGTGATCGAGAACGGCATCCTGTTCGCGGCGATCTACGGCTTCGGCTGGGACAGCTCGTTGCAGCGCAACGTCTTCAAGGTGCTCGGCATCGGCATCGCGACGCTGTTCCGCTTCTGGTCGTACCGCAGCTGGGTGTTCAAGGCGCTGCCGACCGAGGACGAGGACGCAGCCGGGACCGGGGAGCCGATCGCGGAGCCCTTTCTGAAGCAGAAGCAGAACCCCGAGCCGCTGCCCCGCCCCAAGCAGCACGTGAGCTGAATCCCCCACTCCCGCGCTAGCGGACCGTGGGCTCGTCCTCGTCCACCGGCAGCCGCTTCGTCGGCGGCGTACGCGACAGGAAGAGCCCGAACACCGGCGGCTGCGCCTGCAGCATCTCCAGCCGCCCGCCGTCCGCCTCCGCGAGGTCACGCGCGACCGCGAGGCCGATCCCCGTGGAGTTACGGCCGCTGATCGTGCGCTCGAAGATGCGGGCGCCGAGGTCGGTGGGGACGCCGGGGCCTTCGTCCGTGACTTCTACGACGGACTGGTTGCCGGTGACGCGGGTGCGCAGGGCGACCGTGCCGCCGCCGTGCATCAGGGAGTTCTCGATCAGCGCGGCCAGCACCTGGGCGACGGCGCCCGGGGTGCCGACGGCCTGGAGATGCCGCTTGCCCGAGCTGACGATCGCGCGGCCCACCCCTCGGTAGGCCGGGCGCCACTCGGCGAGCTGCTGCTGGATGACCTCGTCGAGGTCGAAGGAGACGGCGGAGCCGGTACGGGGGTCACGCGCGTTCGTCAGCAGCCGCTCCACGACGTCCGTGAGCCGCTCGACCTGCGTCAGCGCGATCGTCGCCTCCTCCTTCACCGTGTCCGGGTCGTCCGTGAGGGTGATCTCCTCCAGGCGCATGGACAGCGCGGTGAGGGGCGTACGCAGCTGGTGCGAGGCGTCCGCGGCCAGCCTGCGCTCGGCGGTGAGCATGCGGGCGATGCGCTCGGCAGAGGAGTCGAGGACATCGGCGACCCGGTCCAACTCGGGGACGGAATACCGCTTGTGCCGGGGACGCGGGTCACCCGACCCGAGCCGCTCGGCGGTCTCCGCGAGGTCGGTGAGCGGCGAGGCGAGCCGGTTGGCCTGCCGTACCGCGAGCAGTACGGCGGCGACTACGGCGAGCAGGGCGACGGCGCCGATGATGAGCAGCGTCCGCCCGACCTCACGGGTGACGGTCGAGCGCGGCTCCTCCACGGTGACCGTCTCGCCCTCCTCGCCCTTGGCGGTGGAGCGGATGACGTCACCGGTCGGTTTGGTGCCGACCGCGATCACCGGGTCGCCGGGGATCCGGATCACGGCGTACCGATCCTCCGTGACCTGCGTCCGCAGCACCTCGGAGTCGACGATCTCCGCCCCGAGAATCCGACTGTCCACGATGCTGGCCAGCCGGAGCGCCTCGGAATCCACCCGTTCCTGGGCGCTGTTGCTGATGGTCCGCGTCTCGACGATGACAAGAGACACACCGAACACGGCGATCACCACGAGCACCACGGCGAGGGTGGACTGAATAAGACGACGACGCACGGCCACTCTCCGAGAAACGGCGACTTCAGCGCCCCGAAAGGGGCGCGGGGAACTGCGCGACCAGCCCTAGACGGCGGCCAGTCGCGCACACCACACCAGCCACCCACGTCGCAACGCGCGTAGCCGACCTAGCTCTTCTCGAACCGGAAACCCACACCCCGCACCGTGGCGATGTACCGAGGGTTGGCCGCATCGTCACCGAGCTTCTTCCGCAGCCAGGAGATATGCATGTCGAGGGTCTTGGTCGACGACCACCACGTCGTGTCCCACACCTCGCGCATCAACTGGTCCCGGGTGACAACCCGCCCGGCATCCCGCACAAGAACGCGCAGCAGGTCGAACTCCTTGGCGGTGAGCTGGAGTTCCTCGTCGCCCATCCACGCGCGGTGGGACTCGACGTCGATACGGACGCCATGCGTGGCGGGCGGCTGCGCGGGCTCCGCGGCGCCGCGCCGGAGCAGCGCCCGGACGCGGGCGAGCAGTTCGGCGAGCCGGAAGGGTTTGGTGACGTAGTCGTCGGCGCCCGCGTCGAGGCCGACGACGGTGTCCACCTCGTCGGCGCGCGCGGTCAGGATGAGGATGGGGACGGTGTGGCCCTCGGCGCGCAGTCGGCGGGCGACTTCCAGGCCGTCCATACCGGGCAGGCCCAGGTCCAGGACACACAGGTCGATGCCGCCCTGGATGCCGGCATCGAGGGCTGTCGGTCCGTCCTCGCGCACCTCGACCTCGTAACCTTCCCGTCGCAAAGCGCGGGCCAGCGGCTCCGAGATGGACGCGTCGTCCTCGGCGAGCAGTACACGGGTCATGAGCTGATGGTAGTCCGCCTTGGACAGCGGTCGAGGTGTGATCGCCACGAGTGATTCTTACCTTGGGGCAAGTCGGATTCGCTGCCGTGAAGAATCCGGGCCGAACCTGTGTCTGTGCGGTGCGATCCTTGTATCCACCTTCGAAAGGCCGACCACGGTTCCACTATTCCCTGTGATCGATGTCTCAAGTCCTTCCATATCCGGCGGTGTCCTGCCGTATGGTGGCCTGACCGCCTGTAGTGACACTGAAGACCTTTGGCGAGCATTTACAGCTGAAGGTCTCTTTTGTGTGCTGCCCTCTCAACCAGCACGGCCCGACCAGCAAGGATCGATCATGGCGTCCAGCCTGACGAAGGACTCGGTGACTCCGGGCACCCCCGGTTCCGATACGACCTTCTTCGGCCACCCCCGCGGACTGGCCACTCTCTTCATGACCGAGATGTGGGAGCGATTCTCCTACTACGGCATGAAAGCTCTGCTCCCGCTGTACCTGGTGGCACCGGGCGGCCTGCACATGAGCGCGGCCACCGCTACCGCGATCTACTCGGTGTACCTGTCCCTCGTGTACCTGCTCGCCCTGCCCGGCGGCTGGTTCGCGGACCGTGTCCTCGGCCCCCGCAAGACGGTCGCCGTCGCCGGCGTGATCATCATGATCGGCCATCTCACCCTGGCCCTCCCGTCCTCGGGCACGTTCTTCGCGGGCCTGGGCCTGGTGGCGGTCGGCTCCGGTCTCCTGAAGGCCAACATCTCGACGATGGTCGGCCACCTCTACGAGGGCCCGGACGACCCGCGCCGTGACGGCGGCTTCACGCTCTTCTACATCGGCATCAACATCGGCGCGTTCGCCGCGCCGCTGGCCATCGGTACCGTCGGTGAGAACTACAACTGGCACCTCGGCTTCGCGCTCGCCGCGGTCGGCATGGCCATCGGCCTCGCCCAGTACCTGCTCGGCACGCGCCACCTCAGCTCCCGCTCGGACCTCGTCCCCACGCCGCTGTCCGCCGAGGAGAAGGCGCTCACGCTGCGCAAGTCGGCGCTGTGGGCGGCCGTCGCCGTCGTCTTCTACGCGATCGTCGGCTTCTCCGGCCACTACACGCTGAACTGGCTGCTGGTCCCGATCACGATCGCCGGCCTGCTCATCCCCGTCGTGGTCATCGCCCGCATCAAGCGCGACAAGGACCTCGACCGCGCCGAACAGTCGAAGATGTCCGCGTACATCTGGTTCTTCGTCGCCGCGGCCGTGTTCTGGATGATCTACGACCAGGGCGGCTCGACGGTGTCCCTGTTCGCCGACTCCTCGGCGAAGAACACCGTCTTCGGCTGGAACTTCCCGATCTCCTGGTACCAGTCGGTCAACCCGGTCCTCATCATGGCCCTGGCCCCGGTCTTCGCCTGGGCCTGGCTGGCCCTGGCCCGCCGTGGCAAGGAGCCGAGCACGGCGACCAAGTTCGCGATGGGCCTGGTCCTGATCGGCGCGTCCTTCTTCCTCTTCCTGGCCCCGCTCGCGATCGCCGACGGCGGTCACAAGACGGCGGCGATGTGGCTGGTGGCGATCTACTTCGTCCAGACGGTCGGCGAGCTGACCCTCTCCCCCGTCGGCCTCTCCGTCACCACGAAGATGGCCCCCGCGAAGTACGCCTCCCAGATGATGGGCGTCTGGTTCCTCGCGGTGACGGCGGGCGACGCCACCACGGGCCTCCTGTCCATCGCCGGCGTCGACCTGAACAAGACGGGCATCGTCGCGTTGCAGGCCGTCCTCGCGGTCCTGGCAGGCGTGGCGGTGTGGATGTACCGCAAGAGGGTCAGGGAACTCATGGGCGACGTGCACTGACGTTCTTCCACTGACGTTCGTCCACGGCTACGCGACAAAGGGCCGCTGCATCCCTCGGGATGTGGCGGCCCTTTTTGTGTCCCCGGCGTTTTCCAGTGAACGTCGGGCCCGCGCTCGTCTACCGCAGCCGCCTCCGTCCCGGCAGGAACGTGAACACCGCCACGCCCAACAGGATCGCCGTACCGGAGACAAGGCCGAGCGCCTTCAGGCCGCCGTGGCTGTCCGAGCCCGTCTCCGCCAAGCCTCCCGAGGTCGATGTCGACGTACCGCCCGTTGTCGTGGAACCGGACGCGCCGCTCGCCTGTTCCGTCGTGTCGAGGGTCAGGGAGACCTCCGACTTCGTGGGTGTGCAAGTCGTCGTCGTGCCGAGGGCGTTGACCGTGAGGACGCCGGGTGACAGCGTCGACGTGCCGCTCGCGCCGGGTTTGTAGGTGCCGGTCAGGTCCGGGATGTCGATCGGGTCGCCGGACTTGATGGCGGCGGAGTTGGTCGGGCCCTCGACATGGACCGTGCCGCTGTCGGCGCCGCCCAGGACGACCTCCATCGACGGTTTCACGGAGTCCGCCGGGATGTCGGCCGGGCTGTCCATCACCGACCCGTTGAACTTCACGGTGAGGTCGTAACTCCCGCCGTCCTTCGTGGCGTTGATCTGCACGGGCGAGGTCGCGCTCTTGTCACCGATCGGCGTCTTGCACGCGTAGGGGACGGAGACCTCCTTGCCGGTGAAGTCCGTCTGCCCGGTCCCGGTGCCGTCGCTGGAACTCGCCGACACAGACGCGGATGTGGATGCCGATGCCGACTCGGAATCCGAGTCACTGGGCGACGGAGATGCCGACGTCGAGTCCGATGCGGTCGGGGACGTACTCGACGAACTGCCGTCCCCCGCCGTCACATTGATCGTCGCCGAAGGCGAGACCGTCGCCGTCGGCGCGCACTTCGTGTCCGTCGAGAACGCGTTGACCGTGTACGCGTCCGGTGTCAGCGTCACCGACCCCGCCGTCGTCAGTTTCAGCGTGCCCTTCATGTCGGACAGGGTCATCACCGCGCCCTTGGGGATCGCCGGGTTCGTGCGCGGGCCCAGCATCGCGATGTCGGCGGTCTGCGCGCCGCCCGCCTTCAACGTCCCGGACGGCTGGACCGAGTTGGCGGGCAGGTCGATGATGTCGGGGTTCTTGGACGCGGCCTGGGTGAACTTCCAGACGACGTCGACCGTGTCGCCCACCTTCGCCGTGGCGGGCGCGGTGATCTCGACCTTGGTGGTGCCGTCGACCGGGTCGATGCCGGCGGGCGGTACGCAGTGGGTGGCGTAGGACACCTCGGCGGCCTGCGCGGCCTGGGCGCTCAGACCGAGCGCGAGGCCCGCACCGCCGAGGACCAGCGCGAACGCGGCCGCGCCCGCTCTCCGTACACCGCCTCCGTCGGCCGGTATGACTCTCCTTCGCTTGCTCACGTAAGTCCCTTCCTGGTGGGAGTCGTCGGACTCGTCGGGCTGTCGTCGTGCGGTGCGGAGAGTCGACCGGCCGCCGTGCCCGGATCCGAATCCGGGGTGAACCACGGCAGGGTCGAGGTCGCAGGGGCCGCCTCGGCTGCTTGCCGGGACGCGGGCGCCTTGCCGAACTTCGGCATGCGCAAGGTGACTTGGGCAGGCACGTGCAGGCTCCGGTGCCGGGGCGGGCCCATGCTGCGGGCCGCCTTGCGTGGCCGTAGCCGGTCCACCACGGCCATCCCGACGCGGAACACCGCCGCCGGTACGACCACGCAGAGCAGGATCCAGAACAGGGTCACGCCCCAGGGGCGGCCGACTCCCCATGGCTGTTCGGCGAGCACCCGGCCGCCGTACTTCATCGAGACGGTGTAGTCGCCGTGTGCTCCGGCCGAGAGTTCTACGGGGAGTTTGATCTCCGCCTTCCCGCCGGGCGCGATCGTGCCGTTGAACTGCTGGTCGTCCCACTGCGGCGCGAACACCCCGTGGGAGGTGCCGACTTGGAACAGGGGGTTCCTGACGGCGGTCGAGCCCGCGTTGCCGACGGTGAAGACCAGCGTGCGGGACGGTGGCGCCCCGAACCAGGTCAACAGCCCGCTCGAACCGTCCAGTCGGGGGTCGGAGAGGACCGACAGCCGTCCGGTCGACGGCTCCGCGGGGAGTGGTTCGACCGCGTGGCCGGCCACCTGGAAGACCGTGTCCGCGGACGCGCTCGCCCCCGTCACCGTCGCCACATGCACCACACACGGGCACGGCACCGGCGGTTCGGACACCGGCAGCTTCTTGCTGAAGATGCCCTTGGCGTCCGTCGTTACGGCTCTACCGTCCGCGTTCGCACAGGAGTTGGTGCCGCCGATCACCCCGCGCGCGGGCGTCGCCTGTCCGCAGATCAGCACCATCAGCAGGGCGCGCGCCCGCCAGCCGCTCCCGGAGACGGTGATCGAACCGCCCGCCCCTGCTTGTGTTTTGGAGAGCTTCACCGTCGGCCCGCCCGCCGCCGCGGCAGTTGTCGCCCCCGCCAACGGCAGCAGAAGCAGCGCGAGCACCGCCACCAGCGCCGGAATCCGCACCTTGCCGCTCACATCCCCACTCCCGTCAACTCGGTCTGCGTGTACGGGTGTTCGGCCTTCGCATCGCCCTCATCCGTACGGCGCCGTCGTAGTCGCAGCCGTAGTCGTACGAGAAGCAGCGCGGCCCACGCCGTCAGCGCGCCCCCGGACCCCGCCACCGCGCCCCATGGCGCGAACCGTGCTGACACGGCCGCCGTGTCCTGTGCGCCGCCTGGCGCCGTGACCGTGAGGTGTACGTCGACCGCGTCCAGGGTGGGGTGGTCGGGCCAGGGTTCGGTGAGCTTGAGGCGTTGGCCTGGCGGGAGTTGGACCGGGAGGGTGCGGGGGGTGCGGTCCAGGAGGGTGCCGAAGACGCCGGTGGCGTGGACGGCGAGTTTCGGGGTGAGGGGGGTGGTGCCGCGGTTGACCACTTCGTAGGTGATGCGGTTGCCGTGGACGGCCACGTGCTCGACGGTCAGTGCTGACAACATCGGGCCGGATACGTGGAGTTGGAGTCGTGCAGTCGCCTCGCGACCGCTCGCGTCCCGCGCGACGATCGTGGCGGTGTGGTCGCCGGGGGCGGCTGTCGTCGGGACGTTCGCCGTGAAGGGGATGTCCGCCCGGGTGCGGGCCGGGACCCGAACTCCCGTGTCGGCGAAGGTGATCGGGACGCCGGTGGCGTGCAGTCGTACGGTGACCGGGTGGGTGGTGGGGTTGGTCACGGACACCGTGTCCTGGAGGTGCGTGCCGGGCTCGCCTTCGGCGTAGAACGTCGGGCGTCCGCCGCCCGCGGGCGCAACGGTCCATCCCTCGGCGGCCGTTGCGGTCGGTGCGGCCGCAAGGAGGGCGAGGAGGGACAGGCACAGGACGCGGGCGGTCGACAGCATGGGCGGCTCCATAGAACAGGTGCGGCGCGAAGCGCCCCGAA
>NZ_BARF01000116.1 GCF_000367365.1 Streptomyces prunicolor NBRC 13075
CAGGGATGCGGGGACCGATGACGGCTGGGCGACGTCGGCGGTGCAGGTGTCGGTGAGGTCGTTGAGGAGGAGGTCGAGGGACCAGCCGTCGACGGCGACGTGGTGCAGGTGCAGCAGGAGCAGACCGCCGTCGGCCTGTGTCACCCAGGCGGCCCGCAGCATCCGCGCGTCGCCGAGGTCGAAGCGGTGGTCGAAGAATCGGTCGGCGGTGTCCTGCCACTCCTCCCCCGGGCGGGCGTCGAGCACGTGCCACGGGTCGTACGGAGCGTCGGTCCGCTGGAGCAGTCCGTCGGGCGTCGGGACCAGGCGGGTGCGCAGGGCCACGTGCCGTTCCACCAACGCGCGCACCGCTCGGTGCAGGACCGCTGTGTCGACGCGACCCTGGACACGGAAGGCCAACGGCACGTCGTAGGAACGGTTTTCGGGCTCGCGTTGGTGCAGGAGCCAGAGGCGTTCCTGTTCGCTGGTGGCCGGTGCGGTCGGTTCGCCGGAGGGGGCGGGTGCGGGTGGGTGTTCTCCCGCCGCCGTCTCCGGGGCGTGCACTGCGTCGGCGAGGGCTGCGAAGTCGGCCCGTAGGACGAGGTCGTGCGGCAGGTCGACGGCGAAACGGCTGAGGATCTCGAAGCGGAAACGCAGCGCCTTCAGCGAGTCGCCGCCGCTCGCGGCCCAACGGTCGCCGGGACGCAGGCCGTTGACGGCGAGGATGTCCTCGGCGATCTCCAGCACCCGCCGCTGCTCGACGCTGACGGGTGCGTCGTCCTCCGGCGAACCACGCCACGGGCTGAGAGCGCCGCGCAGCAGGGCGGCCTGGTCGATCTTGCCGTTGGCGTTCCGCGGCAACTCGGCGACGAGGTAGGTGTGGTGGGGGCGCATGTACGAGGGCAGGGCGGTGGCGAGGTGACGGTCGTAGGCGTCGTAGGTGAGTTCGTCGCCGAGCACGAGGAAGGCGAGCAGTTCGCTGCGCTCGGCTTCGTCGCGGCGGGTGCAGATGTAGGCCTGACGGACGGCCGGTTGGGCCAGGATCTGCCGCTCCACCTCGCCCGGTTCGATGCGGAAACCGCGCACCTTGACCTGGCGGTCGGCCCGGCCGACGTAGGTGATCCGGCCTTCGGCGTCCTGGCGTACGAGGTCGCCGGTGCGGTACCAACGCCGTTGTCCGTCCGCCTCGTTCGGCAGTCCTACGAAACTGCGGCCGGTCTGCTCCGGGAGCTTGCGGTAGCCGATGGCCAACGCCGGTCCGCAGAGCAGGAGTTCGGCGACCTCGCCCGGTTCGGCGGTGCGGTCGTCCTCGGTGCGGAGCAGTACGCCGGTGCCGGGGAGCGGGGTGCCGATCGGGATGGTGTCGCCGGCGAAGTCGCGTGGGATGGGGTGGCAGAGGGCGAAGGTCGTCGCCTCCGTCGGCCCGTACACGTTGTGCAGGACGGTGCGGGAAGCGGCGTTGGTCTCATACCAGCGGCGCACGATCCGTGCGTTGAGCTGTTCGCCGCCGACGAGTATCCGTCCGACGGTGGCGAAGCAGCCGGGCACCTGCTCGACCACCGCGTTGAACAAGGCCGTCGTGATGAACAGCGTGTCGACGCGCCGCTCGCTGAGCACCCTGGCGAATCGCGGCGCGCTGTGCACGTCCGCGTCATCGAGTACGACGCAGACGCCGCCGGTCAGGAGGGGGACCCACACCTCGAAACTGAGCGCGTCGAAGGCAGGGTTGGCCAGGGAGGCGAAGCGGGCGCCGGGCCGTAGGTCGAGGTAGCCGGGCCGGGCCAGGCGCAGCACTCCGTCGTCGGTGACCTCGACGCCCTTGGGGCGACCTGTGCTGCCGGAGGTGTAGAAGACGAAGCCCGTGGCCGTGTCTCTGGGGTGCCCCGGTGACACGGCGGGCAGGTCGGACCCGTCACCGGTCAGGAGCAACTGGGCGTCCAACGCGACGACGCGCTGCGGTAGTTGGGGTGCGTGCCCGCTGTCGTGGATTACGGCGACGGCGCCCGAGTCGTCGAGGATGTGCCGCTGCCGGTCGGGCGGGCTGAGCCGGTCGAGGGGGACGACGGTGGCTCCGGCGCGGCGGATGCCGAGCATGACGCAGACCAGTCGCCAGGAGCGGGGCAGGCGCACGGCGACCGCGTGGCCGGGGCGAACTCCGGCCGTGTGCAGGAGCGTTGCCACTCGACCGCTGGCCTGTTCGAGTTCCGCGTAGTCGAGGAACCGGTCGCCGTCCTCGATGGCGACGGCGGAGGGGGTGCGGCGGGCCTGGCTCAGCACGGCCTCGGCGAGGGAGGTGGATCTCGAAGGGGTCGGGGTGTCGCTGTGGATGTCTCTGCGGGTGTCGCTGTGGGTGTCGCTGCTGGTGTCTCTGTGGCTGGATCGGAGGTCCATCACGCCTCCCGTGCCGGCGGGGCCAACTGGGCGCCGTGGTGGGCCAGTTCGGCGCTGAGCAGGGTGCCGACCTGGGCCGCTCCGGCGCCCTCCAGGATCTCCCAGTGGTCGCACTCCATCGTCTCGACGTGGTAGTCGCCCTCGGCGCGGCGCCGCCAGAAGGCACGGACCTCGGCGTGGAAGGGGGTGTCGTCGGCGTCCGGCACGGCCTGAGCGAGGACGATGCGCGCCGGGGAGGTGGCCGGAAGGTGTTCGCGGGCGGTGAGCCGGTTGTGGTTGTAGAGGTGGAAGTAGCGGTCGACCTGGGCGTCGTCGATGCCGGGGTACATCCCGTTGAACCTCACGAGTTTGTCGCGGAACTCGGCCGCGTCGACGGCGCCGATCTCCGCGCGTGCGGAGGCGTCGTCGGTGGCCTGGGTGTCGAGGAGGACGACGCTGACGGCCCGGTGTCCGGCACTGGAAAGGAGGCGTCCCATCTCGTGGGCGACGAGGCCGCCGTAGGACAGGCCGGTCAGGACCAGGGGTGTCTCGGGGTCGGGCTCGATCAGTCGGAGGTATTCCTCGGCCATGGCCTCGACGCTCGGGAGGAGGTCCTCGTCGGGGTTCACTCCCGGGGACTGGATGCCGTACAGGCCAACGGTCTCGGGGAGGAGTGCGGCCAAGGGGAGGTAGCAGAAGGCGGTGCCGCCGGCGGGGTGGACGCAGACGACGCGCGGGCCGGTGCCGGGGCGGAACTCGATGAGGCTGCCGGGTGCGCGGGCGGTGCCGTCCTCGCGGAGCAGCGCGGCGAGTGTCTCGATGGTGGGGCGGGTCATCACCTCGCCGACCGGCAGGCGGCGGCCGAACTTCTCGGTGACGGCGTGGGCCATCTTGATGGCGGAGAGCGAAGTGCCGCCGATTTCAAAGAAGTTGTCGCTGACGCCGATGTCGGGGTGGAGCAGGATGCGCTGCCAGATCCGGTAAAGGCCGTGTTCGATGTGGTCGCGCGGGCTGGCCGTGTTGACCTGGTCGGAGGTCGACTCCTGGGCCAGGCGCAGCAGTTGGGGCCGGTCGAGTTTGCCGCTGCGGTTGAGCGGCAGGGCGTCGAGGTCGAGGAAGACGGCCGGGATCATGTAGTCGGGCAGTCGGCGGGCGAGGGCGGTGCGCCAGTCGTGGGTGGTGCGGGCCGGTGCGGTGCCGCGGCCGATACCGGCGAGCAGGCGGGGCTGGCCGGTCGCGTCGTGGTCGACGAGGACGGCGGCCTCGCGGACGCCGGGCAGGGTCATGAGCGCGGCCTCGACCTCGGCGGGTTCGATCCGGAAGCCGCGGAGTTTGACCTGGTCGTCGGCGCGGCCCAGGTAGTGGGCCTGGCCGTCGGGCAGACGCCGGGCGAGGTCTCCGGTGCGGTAGATCCGCTCGCCGGGCACGAACGGGTCGGGCAGGAAGCGTTCCTTGGTGAGGTCGGGGCGGCCCAGATAGCCGCGGGCCAGCGACGCTCCGCCGAGGTACACCTCCCCCACCACGCCGGGCGGGACGGGTTCCATGCGGCCGTCGAGGATGTACATACGGGTGCCGGGCAGCGGGCGGCCGATGGGGCAGGGGCGCTCCAGTGGGCGGGGGTCGTAGTACGCGGTGCTGTAGAGGGTCGCTTCGGTGGGGCCGTAGCCGAAGCAGATCCGCAGGCCAGGGAGGTGCTGTGTCATACGGTGCAGCGCGGCTTCGGTGAGGGACTCAACTCCCGTGAGCAGTGTGCGGAGTTGGAGCCCGTGCAGTCGTACGGCGGGGTCCTCGTCGATCCACTTGACGTAGGCGGGCGGCAAGAAGGCCTGGGCCACGGCGTGTTCGCGCATCCATGCCAGCAGGGCCTCGGGGTCGCCGCGCAACTCCTCGGGGACGATGTGCAGTTCGCCGCCGGTGGTGAGGGGCAGCAGCAGTTCGTGGATCGAGGCGTCGAAGCCGATGCTGGACCAGGCCGAGCCGACCTCGCCGGGGGCGGTGCCCATGCGGGTGTGCCAGGTGGCGAAGAGGTTGAGGACGCCGCGGTGCTCCACCGCGACACCCTTGGGTCGCCCCGTGGACCCGGAGGTGAAGATCACGTAGGCGAGTCGGTCCGCTGTGTGGACGATGCCCGCGGGCGGTCCCTGCCGGGTCGCCCCTTCGACTCCTCCTCCAGCCTCTCCCTCGGCCTCTCCCTCGGCTTCTACGGTCCGCAAGTCGAGCCATTCCAGGGGGCGTTCCGCGCTGTTGTGGTCGCTCAGCACGAGGGGGCAGGCCGCGTCCTCGACCATGTGCGCGAGGCGTTCGGCGGGCTGGCCCGGGTCGAGCGGGAGATAGGCGGCGCCCGCCTTGAGGATGCCCAGGATGCCGACGGCCAGGTCACGGGACCGCTTCGCGTGGAGGCCCACGACGTCGCCGGGGCGGACGGAGCGGGCGACGAGGGCGTGCGCGAGATGGTTGGCGCGGCGGTCGAGGGCCGCGTAGTCCAGCGAGCCGTCCCGGTCGACGACGGCGGTCTGTGCGGGGCGTTCACGGACGTGGGTCTCGAAGAGTTCGACGAGTCCGGACGCCGTGTGCGGAACGGACCCGGAGAGCTCCGACTGCGCGGCATCGCCGTCGAGTATCTCGCGCCGACGTTCCTGAGGCGCCATCAACTCCAGCGCGCGCACGTCCCGTTCGGGGTGGCGGGCCATGTCGGTGAGCAGGTGCCGCAGATGACCGGCCCAGCGCTCGGCGGTGGTGTGGTCGATCAGGGCCGTCGCGTAGTCGAGGTACCCGGTGATACGGCCGTCGGACTCGGTGGCCGAGACGGCGAGGTCGAACTTGGCCGGGGCGTGGGCGATCGGCAGCGGCTCGGCTTCGACTCCGGGCAGATGCAGCAGGTCCCGCCGTTCGGGCACCCAGGCCAGCATGGTCTGGAACAGCGGGGTGCGGGAGGCGCTGCGCGGCGGGTTGACCAGCTCGACGATGCGCTCGAAGGGCAGGTCCTGGTGGGCGAGCGCCTCGCGTACGACGGCACGGGTGCGGGCGAGGGCCTCGGACACGGTGAGGGAGCCGGACAGATCGATGCGCAACGGGAGGGAGTTGACGAGGAAGCCGATGAGACCGGCCGCGCCCGTGCCGCGCCGATTCGCGAACGGGCTGCCGACAACGATGTCCTCCTGCCCGGAAAGCCGCGACAGGAGAATCGCCCAGCCGGCCAGTACGGCCACGAAGGGGGTGGCGCCGTGCTGCCTTGCCAGGGCACGGAGCCCGGCGGTGACGTCGGCGTCGAGGCTGAACTCGGCCCGACCGCCCTCGTATTGCTGTTCCGTCGGGCGTGGCCGGTCGGCGGGAAGTTCCAGGACGGGCGGCGCCTCGTGCAGCGCGCGCCGCCAGTACTCCTCCTGGGCGGCGAGCGCGCCGTCGAGGACGGCTTGTTCCCGGGACTGGGTGTGGTCGGCGAACTGCACCGCGAGCGGCGGCAGGGGATTCGGGTCGCCGGCCGCGAACGCTTCGTAGAGTTGGCCGAGTTCGTCCATCATGACGTTCATCGAGACGCCGTCGTAGATGCTGTGATGGAACGTCAGGAGCAGGACGTGGCACTCGGGGCCGGTGACGAGGAGCCGGCCGCGGCCGAGCGGGCCGGCTTCGAGATCGAACGGCCGCTGTTCCTCTTCGAGTTGGCGGGCGGTGACGCGGGCGTCGAGGTCGGGGGCAGGGACTTCGGATAAGGCCGGGGCGTCGGATGGTGGCGGGGCTACGAATGGTGCGGAGGCTTCGGATTCGGGGGCTTCGGTGAGGTCCTCGAAGGTCAGGGCGAATCTCGCGCCCGGTGGGTCGATGTGCTGGTGCACTTCCCCCTCGGTGGCCACCAGCCGTGTGCGCAGCGACTCATGACGGTCGGTCACCACGTCGAAGGCGCGGGACAGCAGGCCGACGTCGAGCGGACCGGTCAGGGAGTAGGCGATCGTCTCGTTGTACGCGGCGTCCGCACCCGGCAGTTGGGCCAGGAACCACAGTCGCCGCTGGGCGAAGGAGGCGGGCCGGATGCGGGGCGTCAACTCGGCGCCGTCCGTGGCCGTTTCGATGGACGCGCGCGAAGTGGGGACAGGGTGGGGGGTGGTGTGCACCGGCGGTACCTGGCCTTCCCA
>NZ_BARF01000115.1 GCF_000367365.1 Streptomyces prunicolor NBRC 13075
CGGAGCCGCATATCGATACAGCCCCGCGCCCCTTGCGGGGTTGGGGTGGAGGGGACTTGGCTCGGGCCCGGGTGTCAGTGGGCGGGTGTTCGAGGGATGGCTATGGCGGCCAGTTCTGTGCCGGGGGCTACCGTCAGGGCGTGCATGCCGTAGAAGACTCGGCCGCCGGTCGGGGTGTGAACCTTGTGCTCCTGGCCGTCGGCGGGGGCTATGACGTGGCCGATGATCTGGCCCTCGGTCACGTCGTCGCCTGCGGTGAACTCCGGGTACCACAGGCCGGTTTGCTCGGAGGTGATGCCGGCGGCCCAGACCCATTCGCGTACGGGGGCGGCCGTTGTGGCGTCGGGGGTGAGGACCTTGAGCGCGCGGAGCAGGCCGTGCAGGCCGTCGACCAAGCGTCGGGCGGCGGCTGCGTCGCGTTCGCCGCGTTGGCCGGTCTCGACGAGGATCGCTGGGATGCCGGCGCGGGCTGCGGCCGCCTGACTGTTGCCGCCGTTGGTGTCGAGGCCGATGACGATGTCCTCGATGCCGAGGGAACGGGCCATGGTGGCGGTCTTGGCGTCGCGTGGGGCGTCGCCGGTGAGGCGGTAGCCGACGAAGTTGCGCAGGACCTCGTCGATGCCGCCGGCGTGCAGGTCGGCGTAGGCGTCGGCGCCGTCCACCAGGTGGGCGAAGAGCCAGGCGGCCAGGCGTTCGGTGGGGCCGCCGTCGGGGTCGCCGGGGAAGACGCGGTTGATGTTGACGCCGTCGAGCGGGGAGATGCCGAGCCGTCCCTGGTAGACGGCCGGGGGGTTGGCGACGGGGCAGATGATCACCTGGCCGTGAACCTCGGCGGGGTCGAGGAGTGATGCGAGGTTGGTGGCGGCTTCGATTCCGGTGAACTCGCCACCGTGGACTCCCGCGGTGATCAGGACGCGGGGGCCGGGGTGGGCGCCGTTGACCAGGGTCAGCGGGATGTCCACGGTGAGGGTGCCCAGGTCGGCGGGGACGGTGCCGCGGGTCTTGGTGCCGGGCGCCGCGCTCAGCGTGCCCACGGTCAGCAGGTTGTCGGTCATGGCGCTCACGCCTCCGCTCGGTCGAGGGTGGAGATGAAGTCGATGGGCCGCGGCGAGGCGCCGTCGAGCGCGAGGTCCGCGGCGATGTCGCCCATGGCGGGCGAGAGTTTGAAGCCGTGGCCGGAGAACCCGGCGAGCAGTACCACGTTGTCGTGGCCCGGCAGTGGCCCGACGAGCGGGCGGCTGCTCTCGGTGTAGCCCTCCATGTAGACGGAGAGGCGGATCGGGTCGGGGTGCAGGCCGGGCATGTAGCGGCTCAGCAGTTCGGTGAAGATGTCCAACTCCCCCGGTTCCACGGTCCGTTCGAGCCGGTTCGGGTCGCCGGCCGGGCGGTGCAGGGCGCGGGACAGGCCGAGCTTGACGGAGACGCCGTCCGGGGAGGGGAGGCCGTAGCAGTGGGTGGGTGCCGTACGGATGAAGGCCGGGCGCTCCTGGCCGGACCAGTCGTCGGCGGTGGGCACGTACCAGGCGTTGATGAGCCGCCTGATGTCCACCTCCCACGGCAGGTCCGGCAGCAGGTCGTTCACCCACGGGCCGACGGTGACCACGGCCGTGTCGAAGTGTTCGGTGCCGGTGTCGGTGCGGATCTCCACGCCGTTCGCGACCGGCACGATCTCGCGGACCGGGGTGTAGCGGTGGATGCGGGCGCCGAGTTCCTCCGCGCGGCGGGCGGCGCTCAGGACCGTCAACTCGGGCCGGATGAAGCCCGCGTGGCGGTCCAGTACGGCCGCGTCGCCGTCCTCGATGCGGAACTGCGGGAAGCGTTTGGCGAGCGCCTCGGTGTCGAGGACCTCGTGGTCGAGGCCGTGCTCGGCGATGGACTGCAGGACGGTCGCCATCTGCTGGTGTTCCGTGGGTCCCATCAGCAGGCAGCCGGTGAGGCGGCGCAGTTCGCGGCCGGTCTCCCGCTGGAGCTCCTCCCACAGGGTGTCGGCGTGCTTGAGCAGCGGGACGTAGCGGGAGTCCTCGAAGTGGGCGCTGCGGAAGATCCGGGTGTCACCGCCGGCCGCGCTACGGTCGTGGCCCGGGGCGAAGCGGTCGTACCCGACGACCTCGGCTCCGCGGGCCGCCAGGCGCCAGGCGGCCTGGCTGCCCATCGTTCCGACGCCGACGACGGCGACGCGCTTGGTGGCTGACACGAGGGCTTCCTCTCCCTGGAGACCGTGCCACAATGTGGCATGCTGTGCTAGAATCTGGCACGAGAATGGCAGCGCCCATGACGGGGGTCAAGAGGTTGCCGTCAGACCATTCGCAGGATTAACAGGGGGAAACCAGATGGAAATGAAGAGCGTGACCAGGTCACTGCGCATCCTGGAGGCGGTGGCCCAGCACCAGCCGGTGACGGTGGGGGAACTGACCAAGCTCTTCGGACTGCCCAAGTCGACGGTGCAGCGCACGCTGGTCACGCTGAACGAGGCGGGGTGGCTGCGGGCCAACCGCAAGGACACGACGCGTTGGGAGATCGGCGCCCGGGTGCTGGCCGTACGGCCGGCGGCGCTCCAGGGATCGAGCCTGTTCGCGGCAGCAAGGGAACCCATGATCCGGCTGCGGGACGCGGTCAACGAGACCATTCACCTCTCGGTCCCGGACGCGTTGCAGTGCATGGTGGTCGTGGACCGGGTGGACTGCGATCACGCGGTACGGACGTTCCACACCATCGGCGACACCTCACCACTGCACGCCACCGCCACGGGCCGTGCGATCCTCGCCCATCTGCCGAGGGCCGATGTCGAGGAGTTCATCGGCCACGGACTGGAGAGCTACAGCGAGTCCACTCCGGCCGAACCCGACCTGCTGCGGGCCGAGTTGGAGCGTGTGCGGGCGGACGGTTACGCGGTCAACCGCAACCAGTATCGGCCGGACGTGTGCGCGCTCGCCGCCGCGATCCTCGACGAGAGCGGCACACCCCTCGCCGCCGTGGTCATCTCCATGCCGGACTCGCGGTACGACGCCGAACGGCTCCCCGAATGGGGGCAGTTGGTCGCGGACACGGCCGCGGAGATCGCCGGGCGGCGCATGGGTACGTGAGCCGTCGCGAGGGTCGCCGGCGCGCGAACTCAGCACGGTTCCATGGCAGTTCCGTCCCTCACGTAGCCCTTCGCCTTGTCGACCACGTTCCGCAGCGGCCGGCCCTCTGCCCTGCGGGTGAGGTTCTCCAGGAACAGGGCCGCCAACTCGGCGCGCCAGCCGGTCACTTCACCTGCGGTGTGCGGGGAGACGATCACGCCGGGCAGGTCCCACAGCGGTGAGACGGCGGGCAACGGCTCCTGCGCGAAGACGTCCAGGGCGGCTCCGGCCAGGCGGCCGTCCGCGAGGTGCTTGACGAGCGCCTCTTCGTCCACGAGACCGCCCCGGCCGACGTTGACCAGCCGGGCTCCGGGTTTCATCGCGCCGAGGACGGACGCGTCGACCATGCAGCGGGTGGCCGGGGTGAGCGGCGCCGCGAGGACCACGTAGTCCGCCTCAGCGAGCGCTCCCCGCAGACTCGCGCCCTCGTGCACCGTCCCGAAGTCCGGATCGTCGGCGCGTGCGGTACGTCCGGCGCCGCACACCCGCATGCCGACGGCGCGCAGCATGCGGGCGACGGCACGGCCGATGGGCCCGGTCCCCCACACCAGTGCCGTACGGCCGCCGATGCGCTCGCTGTCGCGGGGGCGCCACTCCCGGCGCCGTTGATGCTCCCAGCTGCCGGGGAAGTCCTTGGCCAGGGCGAGGATCAGGCCGAGGACGTACTCGGCGATGGCCCGGTCGTAGACGCCCCGGGAGTTGGTCAGCACCACGTCCGGGTGGTCGACCAGTGCTGGGAAGAGCAGCGAGTCCACTCCGGCGGCGGCCACGTGGACCCAGCCGGGGGCCAAGGCCGGGTCCTTCGGCCAACTCGCCGCGACCGCAGGGGTGATGGAGTGCCAGCAGAGGAGCATGTCCGCGCCGGGGAGGAGGAGCGGGAGTTCCTCCTCGGTGGCGTACACCGTGTCCGCGAGCGCTTCGATGTGCTCGGCGTTCGGTGGCAGGGTGCCCTGGTGCAGGACGACGAGCCGGTCAGCCACGGCCGTCCGCCGCCACGGGAACCACGGGGATGGCGAGGTACTTGTACTCCAGGAACTCGTCGATACCGACCCGTCCGCCCTCGCGGCCCAGCCCCGACTGCTTGACGCCGCCGAAGGGCGCGGCCGGGTTGGAGACGAGGCCGGTGTTGATGCCGACCATGCCGGTCTCCAGCCGCTCCCCCACGCGCAGGGCGCGATCGAGGTCGCGGGTGAACAGGTAGCCGACCAGACCCCATTCGGTGTCGTTGGCGGCGCGGACGACCTCGTCCTCGGTGTCGAAGGTGAGGATCGCGGCGACCGGGCCGAAGATCTCCGCCCGCATCAGTTCGGAGTCCGGGCGGACCTCGGTGATGACCGTCGGCGGGTAGAAGTGGCCGGGCCCGTCCGGGACTTCGCCGCCGGTGAGCACCTTGGCGCCGCGTGTCACGGCGTCCTGGACGAGACCGTCCGCCTTGGCCCGTCCGGCGGCGTCGATCAACGGGCCCACCTGGGAGGCGGGTTGGGTGCCGGGGCCGACGGCGAGGGCGGACATGCGCTCGGCGAGACGCGCGGCGAACGCGTCCGCGACCGCGCTGTGCACGAAGAAGCGGTTGGCTGCGGTGCAGGCCTCGCCCATGTTCCGCATCTTCGCGACCATGGCGCCCTCGACGGCCCGGTCGAGGTCGGCGTCCTCGAAGACGATGAAGGGCGCGTTGCCGCCCAGTTCCATGGAGGTGCGGACGACGGTGTCGGCACACTGGGCAAGGAGCAGTCGCCCGACCTGAGTTGACCCGGTGAAGGAGAGTTTGCGCACGCCTCCGCCGCGCAGCAGCGGCTCGATCACTCCGGCGGCGTCGGTAGTGGTCACGACGTTGAGCACGCCCTCGGGCAGCCCGGCCTCGGTGAGGATTCCGGCGAGGGCCAGGCTGGAGAGCGGGGTCTGCGGGGCGGGCTTGAGGACCATGGTGCAGCCCGCCGCGATCGCGGGGCCGATCTTGCGGGTGCCCATCGCAAGGGGAAAGTTCCACGGGGTGATGAGGAGGCAGGGGCCCACCGGCTGCCGCATGACCAGGACGCGGTTCGCGCCGTCGGGGGTCCGGGTGAATCCGCCCTCGATCCGTACGGCCTCCTCGGAGAACCAGCGGAAGAACTCCGCCGCGTAGCCGACCTCGCCGCGCGCCTCCGCGAGGGGCTTGCCCATCTCCAGGGTCATCAAAAGGGCGAGTTCTTCCCGCCGTTCGAGGATGATCTCGTAGGCGCGGCGCAGGATCTCACTGCGGGCGCGGGGTGCGGTCGCCGCCCAGGCCTCCTGTGCCGACACCGCCGCGTCGAGAGCACGTTGCCCGTCGGCCGGCGAGGCGTCGGCCACCTCGCACAACCGCTCGCCGGTCGCCGGGTCGTCCACGGCGAAACGGCCACCGTCGCTCGCGTCCTGCCAACTCCCGCCGATGAAGAGCTGCTTGGGGACGGTCTCGACGACGGACACGGTGTCGACGGCAGACGTGGACGTAGACGTGGTGGTGGTCATCAGCGGGTGCCTCCGGGCGGGTTCGGGTCGAGCAGTTGGGCCAGGTGCCGGGCCTGCGGTCCGTCGGGGCCGGTGAGATGGGCCGCCTGGGTACGGCAACTGAAGCCGTCGGCAAGGACTTCGGCGTCGGGGTCGAGTGCGGCGAGTTTCGGGGCGAGGGACAGGGCGCCGACAGCCATCGAGGTGTCGTAGTGCTCCGCCTCGAAGCCGAAGTTGCCGGCCAGGCCGCAGCAGCCGTTCGCCTCGTCGACCTCTCCGACGCCGAGGCGGCGCAGCAGTGTGCTCTGGGTGGTCTCGCCGAAGACGGCGTACTCGTGGCAGTGGGTCTGGAGCGTGACACGGTCGGGGACGGCCGCGGGTCTCCAGTCGGGGTCGGCGAGTTCGGTCAGCGCGCCGGAGAAGGTGTGGACGCGGGCGGCGACCCGGCGTGCGGTGTCGGTGCCGAGGAGGGCGGGCGCGTCGTGGCGGAGTGCCGCGGCGCAACTCGGTTCGGGCACGACGATGGGCAGCTCGCCCGAGCCCTCGGCGTCGAGCTGTTCGACGGTACGGGTCAACACACGCCGGGCGATACCGAGTTGGCCGGTGCTGATCCAGGTGAGCCCGCAGCACAGCCCCTCGCGCGCGGTCGCGGGGACCCCGGCGTCGGCCAGGACGCGGGCGGCGGCTCCGGCGACATCGGGGCGGAAGGCACGGGTGAAGGAGTCAACGAGCAGCACAGCGGCTGGAGTTGATGGTTGCGGCGGCAAGTGGGCTTGCAGGTCACGGCGTCGGGCGAAGCGGGGCAGGGGGCGCTCGGTGGTCACTCCGCCGAGCCGTGCGACCAGTCGTCCCAAAGGCCCACCGAGCACGGCGTTCACGGGACGGGCGAACCAGCGGGCCAGCGCCGCCCACCAGGGCAGCCAGCCCAGGCTGTAGTGGCTGAGCGGGCGCAATCGGCGCCGGTAATGCCGGTGCAGGAACTCCGACTTGTACGTCGCCATGTCGACGCCGACCGGGCAGTCGGCGGCGCAGGCCTTGCAGGACAGGCAGAGGTCGAGGGCGTCCCGCACTTCCGTGGAGCGGCTGCCGTCGGTGATGACGGTGCCGGGGCCGTCGCGCAGCATCTCCTGCAACAGTCGGGCGCGGCCTCGCGTGGAGTCGCGTTCGTCGTGGGTGGCGCGGTAGCTGGGGCACATGGCTCCGCCGGTGTCGCTGCGGCAACGCCCCACGCCGATGCAGCGACTCGCGGCTTCGGCGAGGCCGCCCGGGTCGTCGGGGAAGATGAAACCCCCGTGCTGAACATGGGAGTTGACCGGCGCACGCGAGCTGATCGGATACAGCGCGAGGTCGGCGTCGACGGCCGCTGGATCGACGATCACCCCCGGGTTGAGGATGCCGTCGGGGTCGTACAACCGCTTATAGGAGGCGAACGCGGCGCGCATGCGCGGGGTGTACATGGTGGCGAGGAGTTCGCTGCGGGCGCGGCCGTCGCCGTGTTCGCCGGACAGGGTTCCGCCGTGCGAGACGACGAGCGCGGCGGCTTCCTCCAAGAAGGCGCGCATGGCGGCGGCGCCCTCCGCCGTCGCCGGGTCGAAGTCGATGCGGACATGGACGCAGCCCGCGCCGAAGTGGCCGTAGAGCACGCCGGTGAAGTCGTGCTTGGCGAGGAGGGTGCGGAAGTCCCGTAGGTAGTCGGCCAGTTGGTGCGGGTCTACGGCCGCGTCCTCCCAGCCCGGCCAGGAGGTGCCGCCGTCGACGAGGCGGGCGGCGAGTCCCGCGCCGTCCTCGCGTACGCGCCACAGGGAGCGTCGTTCGGCGGGGTCGTCGATGACGCGGCCCGCCACCATCCGTTCCCCGGCGCGGAGTTCGGCGAGGAGCTCGGCGGCCCGTGCGTCGGCGTCGGTCTGGTCGGTGCCGTCGAGTTCGACGTAGAGCCAGGCGGCGCCCTCGGGCAGACCGGTGACGGCGTGCGGGCCGCGTCGGTGGCGGAGGGTCGCGACGATGGCCTCGTCCATGCCCTCGACGGCGGTGGGCCGGTGGCGCAGGATCGCCGGGACGTCCGACGCCGCGTCCACGACGTCCCGGTAGCCGAGCGCGAGCAGTGTGGTGGCCGCGGGCACGGGGTGCAGTCGTACGGTCGCGCGGGTGACGATCGCGCAGGTGCCCTCGGTCCCGACCAGGGCGCGGGCGGTGTGCTTGCCGTGTTCCGGCAGGAGGTGGTGGAGCTGGTAGCCGGAGACCTGGCGGGGGATGCGGCCGAGCTCGGTGCGCAGGGCGGCGAGGTTGGCGTCGACGAGTCGGGTCAACTCGGCGTCCAGGGCGGTGATTTCGGCCGTGTTCTCGGGCTCGGCCGCTCGTAGTCCGCCGGTTCCGGCCACCGCGCGTACGCCCGTGGCGGTGACGATCTCCAGTTCCTCGACGTGCTCGACCGTCCGGCCGTAGCGCACCGAGTGGTTGCCGCACGCGTCGTTGCCGATCATGCCGCCGAGGGTGCAGCGGCTGTGGGAGGACGGGTCGGGGCCGAAGAACAGGCCGTGCGGTGCGGCGGCGCGCTGGAGGTCGTCGAGGACGACGCCGGGTTCGACGACGGCGGTGCGGGTGTCGGGGTCGACGGCGATGACGTTGTTGAGGTGGCGGGAGAAGTCGAGGACCACTCCGGGTCCGATCGCGTTGCCTGCCATGCTGGTGCCCGCCCCGCGCGCGGTGAGCGGGATGCGCAGGTCGCGGCAGGCCCGTACGAGCGCGGCCACGTCCTCGGCGGAGCGCGGGAAGACTACGGCGAGGGGCGGCACCCGGTAGTTGGACGCGTCGTACGCGTACGCGGCGCGCCGCCCCTCCCCCGTGTCGACCTCCAGGCCCGGAGCCGTCCGGGCCAGCAGGTCGACCAGGGAGCGGGCGTCGGTCATCCGGCCGTGCCCACCGCGACGGCGGCCGACCATGCACGCAGCCCCTCGTCGATCGCACCGGCGTCAACGATCAGCGGCGGGATCATGCGGACGACGTTGCCCCACGGTCCGCAGGGCAGCAGGAGCAGTCCTTCGTCAACTGCCGCGCGCATCACGCGAGTTGCCGTCCCCGGGTCGGGCTCCCCCGCCTCCGTCACGAACTCACTCGCCAGCATCAGTCCGAGCCCGCGCACGTCACCGATCGCGGAATTCTTCGCGGCGACCTCGTCGAGCCCTGCCCGCAGCCGGGTGCCCATGGCGGCGGCGTTCGCGACCAGGTTCTCCTCCTCGACGACGTCGAGGGTGGCGACGGCCGCGGCGCAGGCAACCGCGTTCCCGCCGTACGTACCGCCCTGCGAACCGGGCCGGGCCTTCCGCATCAGCTCTCCGGAGGCGGCGATGCCGGACAGCGGGAAGCCGCTGGCCAGGCCCTTGGCGGTGATGAGGATGTCGGGGCGGACGTCGAAGTGGTCGTGTCCCCAGAAGCGGCCGGTGCGGCCGACGCCGGTCTGGATCTCGTCGAGGACGAGGAGGATGCCGTGGCGGTCGGCGCGTTCCCGGAGTCCTTGCAGGAAGGCGGAGTTGGCGGGGACGTAGCCGCCCTCGCCGAGGACCGGTTCGACGAAGATCGCGGCGGTGTCGTCGGGGTCGGAGATGGTCTGGAGGAGCTGGTCGAACTCGCGCAGCGCGAACCGGGTCGCCGTCTCCTCGTCCCAGCCGTAGTGGAACGCGTGCGGGAACGGTGTGACGACGACCCCGCCCATGAGCGGCCCGAACCCGGTGCGCACCTTGGCGCCGGAGGTGGTCATCGACGCGGCGGCGACCGTACGGCCGTGGAAACCGCCGTGGCAGACGACGACGTTGGGACGGCCGGTGGCCTGGCGGGCGAGCCGCAGCGCGGCCTCGACGGCCTCGCTGCCGGAGTTGGCGAAGAACAGGCTGTCGAGCCCCTCCGGCAGGACCTTGCCGAGCCGCTCGACCAGGCGCTGCAAGGGCTGGTGCATGACCGTCGTGTACTGGCCGTGGATCAGCGTGGCGACCTGCTCCTGCGCGGCGGCGACCACTTTGGGGTGGCAGTGGCCGGTGCTGGTGACGCCGATGCCGGCGGTGAAGTCCAGATAGCGGCGGCCGTCCGTACCGAAGAGATGCACCCCCTCGCCGCGTTCGACGACGACCGGTGTGGCCTGGCGCAGGTGCTCTGACAGGTGTGTCATACGGCGGTTCTCCCACGACGTGAGGAGGTGCGGGGGACATCTCTCACCCTGTGGGCGGTGCGCCGGGAGGGACAACGGACAACATGTTCCCCCGGCCCGCCCGGTGTGGACGGTCTGTCAACCGGACCGCGTCCGCGGAACACACTGTCCACCCACCGGTGGCGAAGCGAACACGGTGTTCATTGACGGTGGCCGCGCACTGAACCAGGGTGTTGCCAACCCCGGACCGCCTCACCGTCCCCACTCCCCCCTCGGTGACCAGTCGGTCTCTCCGGCGTACAGCGGCATACGCATTCGAATGCTTGACGCACGACCTCCTCCGCCCCTGCGTCCCCAGGAGCCTCAAGCATGTCCGTGACCTCGTCCTCGACCACCTCGGGGGGCTCGTCGCTCGACGACGCGCCCGTCAGTTCCTTCCACCGCCGGATCATGGCGGTCGCCATGGGCGGCCCGTTCTGCGACGGCTATCTGCTCGGTGTGATGGGTGTCGCGCTCGGCCTCATCACCCCGGCACTCGCCCTGGACACCCTGTGGACCGGCCTGGTCGCCGCGTCCGTCCTGATCGGCGTGTTCATCGGCGGTGTCGTCTTCGGCCCGATCACCGACCGGGTCGGCCGCCATCTGATGTACGTCCTCAACCTTGCCGCGTTCGTGGTCTTCTCGGCGCTCCAGTTCTTCGTCGCGGAGGCCTGGCAACTCGTGGTGCTGCGGCTCCTCATCGGCGTCGCGATCGGCGCCGACTACCCCATCGCCTCCGCCCTCACCACCGAGCTGGTCCCCCGCCGACTGCGCGGCCCGGCCCTGTCCGGCCTGGTGCTGGCCTGGTGGGTCGGCTACGGCGTGAGCTACTGGGTCGGCTGGGCGCTGACCGGTCTCGGTGACGATGCCTGGCGCTGGATGCTGGTGTCCGGCGCGGTCCCGGCGCTGGTCTTCCTCGTCTTCCGGGCCGGTATCCCCGAGTCGCCGCGCTGGCTCGCCTCGCGCGGCCGGATCGACGAGGCGCGGGCCGTCGTACGCAAACACCTCGGCCCCGACATCGACGCCGACGAACTCCTCGCAGAACCCCGGCGGGAACAGCGCGGCGGCTCGGGTCTCGGCAACCTCGTCGAGATCTTCAAACGCGGCTACACGGTCCCGGTCGTCTTCTGTTCCGTCTTCTGGATCTGCCAGGTCGCGCCCGCCTTCGCGGTCCGCTCCTTCCAGCCGCAGATGCTGTCGGCCTTCGGCGTGGAGAGCACGTACGGCGCCAGCGCGCTGATCACGACTCTCGCCGTGGCCGGCATCGCCCTCGGTCTCGTGGTCGTCAACCGGATCGGTCGCCGACCCCTGCTGATCAGCACCTTCGCGTGCATCACCGTGTCGTTGCTCGCGCTGGCCGTGCTGCCGCTGCACTGGGCGTTCCTGGTGGTGACGCTGTTCGCCGCGTTCCAGTTCTTCGAGGCGGCGGGCAGCGGGCTGCAGTTCGTCTACCCGAGCGAGCTGTTCCCGACCGACCTGCGGGCCACGGGAGTCGGCATCGCGACCGCGATGAGCCGGGTCGGATCGGCCACCTCCACGTTCCTCCTCCCCATCGCCGCCGACGACTTGGGCGTGCGCGGCACGCTGGGCATCGCGGTGGTGATCACGCTGGCGGGGCTCGTCGTGTCGTACTTCCTCGCCCCCGAGACCAAGGACCTCGCCCTGAAGGACGTGGGTCTGGCCAAGGCCGTCAGCCGTTCCTGAAGTCACCGAAGTCTCTGAACACCCCTCCCCCATAAAGGAGTTCACCGCATGCGCAAGGTCGTCAGCTTCGACTGCTACCGCACCCTCATCAACTTCGACACCCGCGCCGCCACGCACGAGATCGTCAAGGACCGGCTCGCCGAACTCGACGTCGACCCCGACCAGTTCCACCACGACGCGTACGTGATGCGTTTCCAGGGCGTCGTCGACGCGTACCGTCCCTACCGCGAGATCGTCCGCAGCACCCTGCGCAACGTCATGCTGCTGCACGGCCTGGAGTACCGGGACGAGGACGGCGAGGCGCTGATCGAGGCCATCAAGAAGTTCAAGCCGTTCCGTGAAGTCCCGGACGCGCTGCGCCGGTTGAAGAGCGAGTACGACATCGCCATCCTCTCCAACAGCGAGGACGACCTCATCTCGTACGCCGTCGACGAGCTGGGCGTCGAGTGGGACTACGTCCTGACCGCCGAACAGGCGGGAGCGTACAAGCCGTTGCCGCAGGCCTTCGAGTATCTGATGAAAGCGACCGGACGCGGACCGGAGGACATCGTCCACACCGCCCAGGGCTGGGAGTACGACATCATGCCGACCAAGCGCTACCCGGGCATGCGGCGGATCTGGGTGAACCGGTACGGCTTCACGGGCTCGGCCGCGTTCCAGCCGTACGAGGAGATCAAGGACCTGTCCGAGCTGCCCGGCCTGCTCGGCGTCTGAACCTCCCGGCACCCGCACGCCCGCCGCTTCGAAAGGAACACCCCGTGAGCGCGACCACGCTCGGCCGGCCCGGACCGGTCAACGGCCGGATCTCCCACTGGTTCAGTGAACTCCCCACCCCCCGACCGGCGTTGCCCGGCGACCGCGATGCCGATGTGTGCATCGTGGGCGCGGGTCTCACCGGCCTGTGGACCGCGTACTACCTGAAACTGGCCGACCCGACGCTCCGGATCACCGTCCTGGAGGCCGAGTTCGCCGGGTTCGGCGCGTCCGGGCGCAACGGCGGCTGGGCGTCGGGGCTGGTGCCCGGGGCGCGTGACCGGCTCGCGAAGCAGTACGGGCGGGAGGCGGTGCTCGACTATCAGCGCGCGATGAACGAGGCCGTCGACGAGATCATCGCCGTCGCGGAGCGGGAGGGCATCGACGCCGACATAGTCAAGGGCGGCACCCTGCGCGTGGCCCGGACCCCGGCGCAGGCGACCCGGCTGCGGCACAAGACCGAGGGCGACCACGAGTGGGGTGTCACGGACTCGGTGATGCTGACGCCGGAGGAGGCCGCGGAGCGTATCCGCATCGAGGGGATGACCGCGGCCGCCTGGACGCCGCACTGCGCCCGGTTGCAGCCGGCGGC
The DNA here is from genome assembly GCF_000367365.1 of Streptomyces prunicolor NBRC 13075. Lineage (GTDB taxonomy): Bacteria > Actinomycetota > Actinomycetes > Streptomycetales > Streptomycetaceae > Streptomyces > Streptomyces prunicolor. The sequence continues at coordinate 12,815 of NZ_BARF01000115.1, forward strand.
TCTGGTGCGCGGGCTCGCCGACGTGGTCGTACGGCTGGGTGTGAGTCTGTACGAGAAGTCGCCGGTCAGCGTTGTCGAGCCGGGGCGGGCGGTCACCGCGCACGGTGTGGTGCGGGCACCGGTTGTCCTGCGGGCGACTGAGGGGTTCACCGCGTCCTTGAAGGGGCTACGGCGGGCCTGGTTGCCCATGAACAGTTCGATGATCGTCACCGAGCCGCTGTCGGCGGGGGTGTGGGAGGAGATCGGGTGGGCCGGGCGCGAGACCTTGGGTGACACCGCGCACGGGCATCTGTACGCCCAGCGCACGCCGGACGACCGGATCGCGATCGGGGGGCGGGGGGTGCCGTATCGGTTCGGGTCGCGGACGGACTCCGACGGGCGGGTGGCCGACCGGACGATCGGCGAGCTGACCGACACCTTGTACAAGGTGCTGCCGCAGACCGCCGGCGCCCGTGTCGACCATGCGTGGTGCGGGGTGCTCGCGGTGCCGCGGGACTGGTCGGCGACGGTGGGGCTTGACCGGGGTACAGGGCTCGGCTGGGCCGGGGGGTATGTGGGGCACGGGGTGACCTCCACGAATCTGGCCGGCCGTACGTTGACCGATCTGGTGTTGGGGCGGGAGTCCCGGTTGACCCGGTTGCCGTGGACCGGGCATCGGCCGGGCACGTGGGAGCCGGAGCCGTTGCGGTGGCTCGGGGTGCGGGGGCTTTACGTGGCTTATCGGCTCGCAGATCGGCATGAGGCGGCTGGGCGTTCGCGTACGTCTCCGATCGCCACGGTTGCGGATCTTGTTGCTCGGCGGCCTTGAGGTGGGTTGGGTGTTCGCCTTTTCGCCGTGGGGGCGGGTGGTGCGTTGGCGAGTGGCGGTTCGTTGTGGTTGCTCGCGCCGTTCCCCGCGCCCCTTTCGGGGCGCTGCCCTGTGCGGCGTCTGAGCAGCACTGTCTGCCCTTGCGCTTCTCGCGACCCACCCCGCAGAGTGTTCCGGAACCACACCGTCACATCTCCGGAGGAACCCGCGATCATGCCGTTCCTCACGGTCGCCGACGTACTGCGACTCCCCGTCATCGCCGCCGGTCTGCCCCGAGTGGTGGCCGGCGAGGAGCAGTTGGGGCGCACGGTCCGTTGGGTCCACGTGACCGAGCTCCTCGACCCCGCCTCGTTCCTGGAGGGCGGGGAGCTGGTCCTCACCACGGGCATGCCTCACCCCTCGGATCCGACCCAACTGCGCGGTTACGTCGACCAGTTGGCGGACGTCGGAGTGGCGGGGCTGGTCGTGGAACTGGGGCGTCGGTATCAGCAGGCGCCCCCGGATCTCGTCGCCGCGTGCGGTGAGCGGGATCTGCCGCTGATCATGTTGGCGCGCGGGGTGCGGTTCATCGAGGTCACTCAGACCGTGCACGCGCTGATCCTGGACGCGCAGGGTGAGTTGTTGCGCCGCGCCCAGCATGTGCACGAGCTGTTCACGTCGCTCACTCTGCGCGGGGCCGAACCGGAGGAGTTCGTGCAGACCGCCTCGGACCTCTCGGGGTGTCCGGTCGTGCTGGAGAACCTGATCCACCACGCGGTGAGCTGGGCGGTGGCCGGGCGTGCGGACGGGCAGGTCCTGGATGCCTGGCCGCGTCGGTCGCGCGCCGCCGAAACGCCGGACCGGGCGGCTGTCAGCGGGCCGGAGGGGTGGCTCGTGGCGCCGGTCGAGGAGCGGAGCAGCCGGTGGGGGCGGCTGGTCATGCTGCCCCTCACGGGCGGACCGCCCTTCGGTCCTGAACACACGATGATCCTCGAACAGGCCGCCACCGCACTGACGTTGGCGCGGCTCACCGGCTCACCGGAGTGGGATCGGCGGGCGCACAGTTCCGTTCTGCTCGATCTGCTGCACTGGCGGTATCGCAGCCGAACCGAGGCGCGGTTGCGGGCCGAGGCGTTGGGGCTGCCCACGACCGGGCACCGCCTTCTGCCGGTCGTCGTCGATCACTCGGGGGTGCCGGTCGGCGAGGGCTCGGTGAGCGCGCATCTCGCCGAAGGGCTCCTCACGTCCGGCGTCAAGGCCCTGGTGGGAGACCTGTCGGGGCGCCGCACCGGGCTGCTCATGGCGCTGGCCCGCGCGAGTGCGTGGCAGCCCGTCGTGGAACGCATCGCCCGGGATCTGCGGGCCACGTTCGGGGAGGACACCGTCGTCGCGGTCGGCCCGGGCGTCACCGAACTCAGCCAGGTCACCCGTTCGTTCCGCGAGGCCGAGGAGGTCGCCGACGCCATCGGTCCCGCCTCCCTCGGCCGCCCCTTCCATGTCGCCTCCGACGTGGGCCTGCCGGAACTGCTCTACTCCCTGCGCGACGACGTCCGGGTCCAGAAGTACGTGGAACAACGGCTCGGGCGCCTCGTCCAGCACGACGCCCGGCACGGCAGCGACCTCCTCACCACCCTGCGCGAGTACCTCGACGCCGCCGGGAACAAGTCGATCGCCGCCAAGCGCGTGGGCCTCTCCCGGCAGGCCTTCTACCAGCGCCTGCACACCATCGAACGGCTCCTGGGCGTCGATCTGGAGGCCGGCGCCGAACGCACCCAACTGCATGTGGCCGTCACCGCGTTGGATGTTCTGCCGACGTCAGCGCCGTAAGGAGTCCCTCGGCCAGGCGCTCGGCGGGAGCCTGCTCGCCCCGCTCCCTCAAGGCCCGTACTACGGCCCGGAGTTGGGCGTCGGGAAACGTGTCCGCGTACGCCTCGCACTCGTCGGTCGCGTACGCCCGAGCCAGCGCCCCGCCGACCGCCTCCGCGTGGGCCTCGGCGCAGGACCGCGCGTTCGCGTCGCTGCTGAGCCGTGCGTACTCGTGGCCGTATCCGTCCGCCTCGGTCGCGGCGAAACCGTTGGCCAGCGCGTAGTCGCGAGCGCCCGCGTGCGCCTCGGCGTACGCGCTCGTCCGGTCGTACGCGGCGTCGTAGAGGCACAGGAGCACCGGGGTGAGCGCCGTTCGCCAGGTGTCCTGGTCCGCCGTTCTGCCCTGTGCCGCCTCCCGGTGCAGGGCGCGCAGGGGCGTGAACACGGTCGCGTCCCCGCCGTGGGCCGTCTCGACGAGGAGCGACAGGATCGTGTCGGTGTGCCAGGTGTGGACGGTGCGCAGGGTGCTCGTGTCCGGGCCTTCGCCCAGCACGCCGTGCAGACGGGTCGCCCAGACGTCCCGGGTGTCCGGCGGCAACTGCTCGTGGAGGGTGGTGGCGACGGACCACAGCCACACCGGCCATGCCTCCGGTGGAGGTGCGTAGGTGGGATTCCGTAGCGCGGCGAGGAACGTCCCGGGGGCGGCGGTCGTGGACATGGGGCGCCTTCGCTTCCGTCCGGGAACCGGGTCAGGCCTGGAGACGGCTGCCGTTGACGGCGATCCGGCGGCCCTCTCGGGTGTACGGGAAGTAGTCCCAGACGGCGTGGTGCTGGACGCTGCGGTTGTCCCAGAGGACGAGGGTGCGCTCCTGCCAGCGGACCCGGCAGTGCAGCAGCGGGGTGCGGGCTATGTGCGCGTACAGCATCTCCAGCAGCGCGTCGCTCTCGGTGCGGGACAGCTGGGTGATGTGCGAGGTGTAGGGGGCGTTCACGAAGAGGAGCTTGCGGTCGGTCTCCGGGTGGCGGGCGACGACCGGCTGTTCGGTGCGCGGCACCTCGTACTCGGGCGGCGGGGTCTGTCCGGCGGCGGTCCAGGGCAGGGCCCCGTCGTGGACGGCCGTGAGGCTTTCGAGGAAGCTGCGCATCGCCGGTGAGAGCAGTTCGTAGGCGAGGTGCATGTTCGCGAAGACCGTGTCGCCGCCACTGCCGCCCTCGGGGATGGTGGTGATGTACAGCAGCGAACCGAGGGAGGGTTCGGCGTCGGCGGTGCCGTCGGCGTGCCAGCCGTTGCCGGCCACGGTCTTGGACTCCTTGGTCGCCTTGATCTCCAGGATGTACGGGTCGGATCCCTCGGGCGCGAGGGCCACGGGGTGCAGTTCGCCGAAGACGCCCGCGAACCGCTTGTGTTCCTCGGGGGTGATGTCCTGATCGCGGAAGACGAGCACGTGGTGGGTCTGGAACGCGTGCTTGAGTTCCTTCTCCTGCTGCGGTGTCAACTCCCGGGACAGGTCGAGGCCGGTGACCTCCGCGCCCAGCAGCGGGGTGATCGGGGCGACGGACAGGGTGTCGTAGGGCTCGGCGGGGCGGGTGGTGAGCCGCTCGACGGCCTTGAGCGCGTAGTCCTCCATGAGGGACCTCCGTGAATCTGTAGGGGTGAGGGGCAGAGGGCTTAAATGCCTCGGTCGAGGAGTTCCGATACGACCAGACGCCCGAAGGCGAGGTTGCCGTGGATCGTGTCGTCCGCCTGACAGAAGGCGGGGCGTTGCAGGCCCGTGGTGTCGGTGACGCGGGCCCGCAGGTCGACCAACTCGACGCCCCGGGCGGTGAGTTCGTCGACGAGGACGTTCTGCGCGGCGAAGAAGACGCCCGGGTCGGACATGCCGGGGACGCGTTGGGGCGGGAGGGGTGCCAGTACCCGTAGTCCCAGGGCGACGACGTGGTCGTAGAAGGCGAGCGCGCCCCGGACGGTCGCCCTCACCAGGTCGGCGAAGAGGCGGCTGCGCAGGAACGTGTCCGGGACGGTGTCGTGCCGGTCGCGGTACAGGTCCCAGTTCTGCCGGGTGGCCACCGTGTGGGCGCTCAGGCCGAAGGTGCACACCAGTGGCATCGGCAGTCCGGCGAGTGCGCTCACGTCGAGGGTGTCGAGGTGCTCGCGGTAGAGCCGCTGCGGCTCGGTCTGCCGGAAGGTGAGGTCGGGGGCGTCGGTGTCCGTGCCTGTATCGAAGACGCCTGTATCGAAGAAGGGGCCCAGGAAGTCGCGCCCGGAGCCCAACGGGCCGCCCACGAAAGGTAGTTCGGCGGCCTGGGCGGCGCGTCCGACACAGCCCGCGTGGGAGTCACCCAGCAGAAGGAATCGGGCGGGGGTTGTAGTAGTCGAGCACTGCGTCGTCACACCAGTTGTCCTCTCCGCCGGCGACGGGGGTGATGGCGGTGATGTGTTCGGGCGCGGGTCCCGCCCCGGCCGGCCGGCCCTGAAGGGCCTGGAAGAAGTGCCGCATCACGAAGGCCACGCCGTCGGGGGTGACCGTGCGGAGGTTGGGTTCGTAGAAGGCGGCCCGGTAGGGGAAGCCGGTGATGATCTCGTACGACGGGAAGTAGTCGACGTCGTCCCGCTCGTCGGCCAGTTGTCCCGCCGCCGCCCGCAGTACGGACTTGGAGTGGGTGGTCGCGACGAGGGCGTGGCGGCCGGTGGCGGTGGCGGTCAGGGGCACCGGGGAGACGGTGAGGACCATGCGCAGCCGGGGGTTGACCCCGTGGGCGAGGGCGAGCACGGACGTCAGGTCGCGGTGCACCTGCGCCACTGTGTGGTTGCGCAGGACGTGCCGGGCGGGGTCGAAGGTGCCGCGTACGGTACCGGGGCACATCGGCAGCACCGTGCCGGTCCCGGTGTCGTGCCAGGCCTCGGTCAGGCCGAGGGTGAAAACGAGGACGTCGGCTTTGGTGAGGGCGGTGCGGACGGCGGCGAGGGTGGCCTCGCGGGAACGCAGCAGGTCGTCGGGCGAGGCGAAGCCGTCCGGTTCGACGGTGGGCCGGTAGGGGTCGTGGAAGGTGCGGCGGTGGGTGACCTGGTCGCTGTCGTGGAGGGTGTCGGGGAAGCCCCCTCCCGCCGTTCCCTCCGTCCAGACCTCCTCGGGCGGTTTCTCCTCGTCGAGCGCCCAGGCGATCCACTGGCGCAGTGCGGCGGCGGTGTAGATGTTCCCGGTCCGGAAGGAGAAGCGTCGGTACCCGCGTGCGGACTGTTCGGCGCGGGTGAGACCCGGTGGTGGCAGTTCCGCGTCGTACCAGTGCATGCCCTCCTCCAGGAGAGCCCGTCCGATATGCGCGGCGAAGCACGAACCGGCGGTGACGACGGGGGCGTCCTGGTCGATCGTGAACTTCGGCGTCCACAGGTCGGTGATGTCGAGCGCGTCGGGTTCGGCGACCGCGGTCCGCCAGAAGGACCGCTCGGGCAGGCGGGTGTAGGGGTGCTGCACGGTGACCTCCTCAGGATCGTCCGACGGGGTGGGGCAGGGCCGCTTGCATCTCGGAAGGTCCGGCCGCGAGCACGGCGGCGATCGCCTGTACGTGCGGCTCCGCGACGAGTTCGTAGTGGGTCGCGTCGACGTGGTGGAGGCGGAAGGGCCGGGGCAGATGGGTGTCCCACGCACCGGGCGCGGTCGGCTCCGGTGCCAACACCCCTTCCTCTACGGCTCGTTCGGCGAGCCACACCTCGGCGGGCGTCCGGCGCAGTCGCGGCAACCTGTGGTCGGCCATGGCCGCGAGGTTGGTCCGGCAGCAGTGCGCGAGGCGTTCGGCGTAGGCGCGGCCGGACTCCGACAACTGTCCGTCGCCGCTGCGAGGTCCAGCACCGTTGCCGCTCAACTCGCGGGCGAACACGGCATCCACCTGTCGTTCGTCGTAGGCGGCGAGCCGTTGTCCGGCGCCGGGCGGCGGCGGATCCAGGAGGTGGACGGCGGCGATGGGCCGGCCCTCGGCCTCGGCAAGTGCCGCCATGGACAGGGCCGTCCAGGCACCGAACGACCAACCCGTCAGGCTCAGACGGCAGTTGGGGTCCGGAAACGCGGCCCGGACCGCTTCCAGGTAGTGCGCGGCACGGTCGTCGATCGAACGGGCTGGCTGCGCCGGGTCGCGGAGTTTCGGGTCGGCGATCAGACAGACCGTCAACTCGTCGGGCAGGGCGGCCACCAGAGGCCGGTAGGCCTGGATGTCGCCGCCGACCGGATGGACCAGGCACAGGACGTCCGGGCCGGGTCCGCGCTGCCACACCTCCACGTCCACCGCGGCGGCGGACGCGCGGGTGCCGGTGTCGAGCTGACTGAGGTGGCCGAGGATTTCGGCCAGGCTCACGCGGTGGCTGAGCCGGGACAGCTCGATGTCCGTGCCGTAGCGGCGTTTCACCTCGTCGATGAGTTCCAGCAGGGTGAGCGAGTCGGCACCGAGGTCGTACAGCGGGACCTCCGGGTCGACGGTGTCCACGCCGAGCAAGTCGACGAGGATCTCGGTGAGTTGGGCCGATGGGTCGCCATGTACGGGGTGCGCCGAGGACACCGGTCGGGGGTCGGGGACCGGCTCGTATCGGGAGTCGCGGTCCGACATGTATCGGGAGTCGCGGTCAGGCTCGTAGAAGAAGCGAGCCTCCGCCAAGGGCGTGGTGTTGACCATCAGGTGCGGCAACTGAAGGTGCAGGGCCCGTTCGAAGACGGCCGCGCCGTCCTCGGGGGTGAGTGCCACCTTGAGGTGTTCCTGGTGGCGGGCGTCGGTGGTCAGGGCGTGCTGTGCCATGCCTACGTCCCGCCAGGCGTCCCAGCCGATGCTCATACGGACGGTGGTGGCGTCGTCGCCCGGTGACGCGTGCTGGGCGTAGGCGTCGAGGCAGGCGTTCGCCGCCGTGTAGTCGAACTGTCCAACTCCCCCGAACTCGGCCGCCATTGACGAGCAGTAGGCCGCGTAGTCGGGGTCGTGCTCGGCGATGAGCCGTTCGACGAGCAGGGCGCCGCGCAGTTTGGCGGCCGTGGCGCGGCGGGCGGTGGCGGGGTCGCGACGGACGAGGAGTCCCCCGGCGGCCGTGCCCGCGGCATGGACGATGCCGGCGAGGCCGTCGAGGTGCGGGGCCAGTAGGTCCGCGAGGGTGGTGAGGTCGTCCGTGGCGAGGTCGGCCGGGACCAGTGTGACGCGGTCCTGGTGGGCCCGTAGCGCGGGCGGTGTCCCGGTCCCCCGGGCGACGAGGACCACGGTGTTGCCGGGGTGTTCGAGGAGGCGTGCGGCCAGGGTGGCGCCGATTCCGCCGGTGCCGCCGAGCACCAGGTGGGTGCCGGGGGCGGCCGAACGGACGGCTGTCGGTGGGGAGTTGAGGACGGGGACCGGCTGAAGGGTGCGCCGCCACCAGAAGCCGTCACGCAGAGCGGTCGCCGGTTCGGTGAGCGTCTCGTCCAGGAGCAGGTCGGGCAGGTGTGCCGCCCAGTCGGCCGGGCGGGGTCCGGGCAGGTCGGTCCAGCGCAGGGTCACGCCCAGTTCCTGCCGGGGCACTTCGAGGGCGGCGGCGAGCAGGCCCGCCTCAGGGGTGCGGACGGGACCGGTGACCGGCTGCGCCCCGTGGGACAGCAACCAGGCTCGTGGTCGTACGGCGTCCGGTACATCGGCCAGGGCGCGGGCGAGTGCGGCGACGGAGTCGAGGCAGGCCAACTGGGCGGCCTCCAGGGCGTGTTCGTCGAGGCTGCCGTCGAGGGCCAGCGGCAGTGCGTGCAGCCAGTCGACGCCGGGTCCGGCGGCCTGAGTGACCTGATCCAGAACGGCGGCGAGTTGCCCGGAGTCGGCGGGGTCGACCTCGTAGCGGTCCTCGTCGAGACGGGCGAAGGTCTTCCCGGCGCACACGGTCACCACCCGGGCGTAGTGCCGTTCCAGGAACCGCCACGGTGCCCCGCCCGCGCCCGTGACCAACACGGCGGTGCGCCGTGGTTCGTGGGCGCCGGTGCGAGCGCGGCGCAATCGTGTCCACTGCGGCTGGTGCAGCCACTGGTCGGCCGGCAGCCGCCGCGGTCCGGCCGACAGCGGTGGCGTGCGCGGGAGGTCGTACTCCGCCGTCTCGAAGGCGGGCGGCGGGAAGTCCCAGGGTGCGGACGCGGGACCCTCGGGCCATACGAGGGTGTGCCCGGCAGCCCAGGCCTCGGCGAGGGCGTGCGGATCCCGGTCTCGGGCTGGGAGCGAGGGCTGCGGGTGCGGTGCCGTGACGTCGTAGAGCGTGTCGAGCCAGGCGACGGCGGAGCTGGCGTCCGGGCAGACCGCCGCCGCCCGATGGCCGAGCGCGGGCCGTCCGGCCTGGAGGTGGCGGAGTACCTGAGGGTAGGTGTCGGGGTGTGCCCTCAGGTAGGCGGCGATACGACGGCCGTCCGCGCGTACGGCGGCCTCGGAACTGCCGGACAGCACCAGGCACGGCACCAACTCGTGGACGGTGTGCGCGACTTGCTCCGCATCCGGCTGTTCGAGAAGCAGGTGGGCGTTGGTCCCGCCGATGCCGAAGCTGCTGACGGCGGCCACCCGTGGCCCGTCCTGCGGCCAGGGTTCGGCCGCGACCGGTATCCGGAACGGGCCGTCGTCGATCTCGGGGTTGAGCCGGTCGAAGTCCGCCGTCGGCGGGACGATCCCGTGGTGCACGGCGAGCACGGCCCGCACCATGCCGACGACGCCCGCGGCCGCGCCCAGGTGGCCGATCTGGCTCTTCAGGGAGGACAGCGCCACGCGCGCCTCGTCGGCCAGGCCGTACGCCTGGCGCAGTGCCGCCGCCTCGACCGGGTCCCCGAGGCGGGTGCCGGTGCCGTGTGCCTCGACATAGCCGAGGTCGGCGCCGCTACGGCCGCTGCGGTGCAGGGCGGCGCGGATCGCGGCGCGTTGTCCGGCAAGGGCGGGGGCGCTGTAACTGAGCTTGTCCGAACCGTCGTTGTTGATGCCCGAGCCGGTGATGACGGCGTAGACGGTGTCCCCGTCCCGGCGGGCGGCGGCGAGGGGCTTGAGGACGACGACACCGGTGCCGCTCGCTCCGACGGTGCCGGCGGCGTCCGCGCTGAAGGGCCGGCAGTGGCCGTCCGGCGAGAAGATGTGCTGTGGCCGGTAGGTGTAGCCGTCGGTCAGTTCGGTGTCGACGAGGACACCGCCGACGAGCATCACGTCCGCGTCGCCCTGCCGAAGTAGCCCGGCGGCGACATGGACGCCGACCAGTGAGCTGGAGCACGCCGACTGCACGGTGAAGGCGGGGCCTGTCAGACCGAGGTGGTAGGCGGCCCTGGTGGCGAGGAAGTCCTTCTCGTGGTGCAGCGCGAGCCGGAAGGTGTCGGGCAGTTCGGCCGGGTCGGCGTCGCGCAGCATGCGCTGGAAGTAGGTGTTCTCCCCGCAGGCGGCCAGGAGTCCGACCCGGTGGGTCGTGGGGTCTCCGATGCCGGCGTGGGCGAGTGCCTCGACGCAGTTCATCAGGAGCTGGCGTTGCTGGGGGTCCATCAGCCGGGCCTCGTGCGGGCTGATCGTGAAGCGGCCGGGGTCGAAGGCGAGCATCCCGGCGAGTTGGCTGCGGGCGCCGACCCGTCCGTCCGTCGTCGGGAAGTGCTCGATGCCGCGGCGGCCGGAGACCACCAGGTCCCAGAAGGCGGCCAGGTCGGGGGCGCCCGGCAGTCGTACGGCCATCCCGATGACGGCGATGGGTTCCTCGGCCCGCTCCCCCGGCGTCCGTGGGGCGTCGGCGATGACGGCGGTCGCGTCGGTGCCCTGCGACGCGCGTCCCTCGATGAGGTGGGCCAGCGCGCGGAGGCTGACGTGCTCGAACAACTCCGGGACGGTGAACGCGAGTTCGTCCTCGCCCGCGCAGCGGAGCTGGAAGCGCATCAGGTCCAGGCTGGTGGCGCCGGCGTCGAAGAACCGCTGCTCGACGCCGATCGCCTTGCCGGTCACCGTCTCGAACAGGGCGGCCAGCCGTTCTTCGAGCGGTGAGACGGTCGGGATGGCCGTGTCGACGGAGCGCAACTCGCGGCCCGGGGCGGTGTGCGCGGCCAGGCGGTCCAGCTTGCCGCTCGGTGTGCGCGGCAGTTCGGTCAGCCGACGGAAGCGGCTGATGCGCACGTAGGTCGGCAGCAGCCCGGCCAGATGGTCCGCGAGATCCGCCGGGTCGGGGTCGCCGCCCCGGCATTGCAGACAGGCCACCAACTGCCCGCCCACCACCGCCGCGACCGCATGGGTCACGCCGGGATACTGCAGCAGCGCGGCCTCGACCTGCCCCAACTCCAGCCGGTGACCGCCGAGTTTGACCTGGCCGTCGTCACGACCGGCGTAGTGCAGCAGACCCTGCGCGTCGAACCGGGCCAGATCGCCGGTGCGGTAGAAGGTTCCGAGGTCCGGATCGTCGGTGAAGCGGTCGCGGTGCGGTGTGTCGTCGCCGAGGTAGCAGCGGGTGGCCATGAGGCCGCCGATCCGCAACTCGCCGGTGACACCGGGCGGGACGGGGAGACCGCCCTCGTCGACGACACACAGGACGGCGTTCGCCACCGGGCGGCCGATCGCGGGGCGCAGCGGCCAGGCGGCGGGGTCGCCGTCGAGACGCAGTCCGCTGACGACGTGGGTCTCGGTGGGGCCGTAGTGGTTGAACAGCCGGGCGTCCGGCAGACCCGCGAACCAGCGGCGGATCGCGTCGGTGCACACCAACTGCTCCCCCGCCGTGACGACTTCACGCAGTCGGGACGGGAACTGCCCGGTGCGCACGCCGTGTTCGGCGAGCAGTTGCAGAGCGACGTACGGCAGGAAGATCCGCTCCGCTCCCCCGGACTCCAACTCCCACAGCAGGGAGGGGACATCGTGCCGCCACCCGGGTTCCACCAGGCGCAGCAGGCCGCCCGCGCACAGGGTGGTGAAGACCTCCTGGAAGGAGACGTCGAAGGACAGCATGGAGAACTGCTGGGTGACGGCGGGCCCGCTCAGACCGCCGTCGGTGCGCTGCCAGGTCAGCAGGTTGCACAGGGTCCGGTCGGAGACCTGGACGCCTTTGGGACTGCCGGTGGAGCCGGACGTGAACAGGGTGTAGAGCGGGCGCAGCCCCTGGTGCGCGGGGAGTTGGGGCGCTGCGGAGGGGGTGTCGGCGAGGGTGAGGATGTGCCGGGGCAGGGACGGTGGCGCGATCGAGGCGAGGAGGTCTTCGTCCTCGGGTGCCACGAGAACGCACAACGGGTCGGCCTGGTCGAGTACGTGGCGCAGCAGCGGCGGCGGGTAAGCGGGGTCGAGGGGTACGACGGTGAGGTTGAGGCGGGCCGCCGCCAGGAGCGCGACGATATGTTCGGCGGAGGGCTGGAGGTAGAGCGCCACGGCCGCCGGGGCTGCGGGGTCGGCCGGGAGGCGGGTGCCGAGTGCGGCCGCCAACTCGGCTGCCTGTGCGTCGAGTTCGGCGTAGGTGAGGGTGGAATCGCCGGTGGCGACGGCCGGGGCGTGCGGGGTCTGGGCCACCTGTCGGGCGAAGCCGTCGGCGACGGTGGTGAAGTCCGGTGCGCGCGTGGGGCCTTGGCCGTGGTCGGGCAGGGTGCGGCGGTAATCGGCGACCAGTTCGTGCAGGGTGATGTCGGTGTCGCCGATGTCACCCGTGTCGTCGGTCAGGTGGTCGAGGGTCTGGCGGAAGAGGCGGGCCGCGGCTCGGGCGCGTTCGGCGCCGAGGTCGTCGCGGTACTCCCACAGGCAGTCGAAGCCGCCCTCGTGCTCCACCACCGACAGTGTGAGGGCGCACTTGGCCCCCAGCGGCTCGGGCCACAGCGGCCGGACCTCGCAGCCGTCCAGGCGCAGCGCCGAGAAGTCGGTGTTCTCCAGGACGAACAGGTAGTCGAACAACGGAGTCCGCTCGCGGAAGGCGCGGTCCGCGAGGATGTCGGCGAGGGCGACCTCCTGGTCCTGGAGCACGGCGTGCACGGCGGCGGAGTGGGCCGAGAGCTGCGCGTCCAGTGAGCGGTGCGGCTCCATCGGCAGGTCCAGGAGCACGGTGTTGGCGAACATGCCGACCGTGTCCGCGAATTCGGGGCGGGGCCGGTTCGCCACCGGCGTGGCGACCAGCGGACGGCCCTGCCCGGTCACGCCGTAGAGGCTCGTGGCGAACGCGGACACCAGCAACTGGAAGCGCGTCAGGCCGAGTTGCGCGGCGCGACGGTCCAGGGCGCTGCGGCGGACCAGGTCGAGCGAGGTGCGCAGCAGCCGGGCCCGTGCTGCGTCGGGGGTCGGCAGGGGCAGGGTGGATGACGGTTCGCCGTC
>NZ_BARF01000114.1 GCF_000367365.1 Streptomyces prunicolor NBRC 13075
GGTGCTGGAAGGAAGCCGTCAGCCGAGAAGGGCACGGCGAAGAAGCCGTGACGCTCGGGCTGCGGCGCGGCCGTGGACGCGCGACCGCGTCGGACGTGAGTGGTGACCGCCCTGGTCCTGACCGTCTTCGCGGCCTTCGCACCCCTCCCTGTCCGGCAAGGGCGTCCCTCTCGACGAGATCTTCGTGCGCGACGCACCCTCGGCCGGCGCTCGACAGACGCTCGGGCAGCACTTCCCCGGCGGATCCGGCTACCCGACTGTCGTCCGGCTGTGATCGAGGGCAGTTTCCGGCCGGTGAAGACGCAGGGATGTCACCGTGCCGTCCGCCCCTCTCCGCTCACCGCGCCGGTCAGCGCGGTCCGCGCCAGATCTCGTAGCCAGATGTGCGCGGGGTCGGTGTCGTAGCGCTGATGCCACGACAGGTACACCGGAGCCGGTGGAAGGTCGAGTGGGAGCGGGAGCAGGACCATGCCGAGATCCGCGGCAGCCGAACGCGCCGTGGATTCGGGGGCGGTGACGACGAGATCGGAGCCCCGCGCGAACTCGAACGCGGCGCTTTCCGTGGGTGCGGTGACCACCACACGTCGCGTGAGATCGAGGCGCGCGAGAGCGTCGTCGAGGATGTTTCCGAGCCTGCCACGCCGCGAGACGCTGATGTGCTCCGCCGCGGCGTACCGCGCGGCCGTAACGGTCTTGACGCGGGTGAGCGGGTGCCCCCGCCGTACGACCACGACCTGCTCGCTCTCGGCCACCCGGTCGGCGTGGATCTCGGGTGCGGTCGGGCTGTCGGCGTTCGCTGCGAGGTCGACCTCACCGCGACGCAACTCCGGTGTGTCGATGCTCGATTCTGCGATGAAGCGCAGCCGCACACCGGGTGCCTGCCCGCGCACGGCAGCCAGCAGCGCGGGCCCGCCGAGGGCGACAAGCGCGTCGTGCCAGCGGAGCGTGAAGGTGCGTTCGAGTGTCGCGAGGTCGAGTTCACGGCTCGGCGCCAGCACACCCCGGACCTGCTGGAGCAGGTCGTGCACCTGTTCCCGCACGGCGATCGCGTACGGCGTCGGGGTCATCGTGCGCCCTGTGCGCACCAGGATCTGATCCCCCGTCGTACGCCGGATGCGGCCGAGGCTGCGGCTCATCGCGGGGGCGGTGACATGCAGGCGGTCGGCGGCACCGGCCACGCTGCCCTCCTCCAGCAGGGCGTCGAGCGCGGCGAGCAGATTCAGATCCAATTGCATGGGAGTCATCCTAGCCGTGCTTCACATGCACTTGATGTTAACGATGCCCTCTCCTACCTTCGAACTGCGGGCGCGGACGAACCTGGTCCTCGCTCGGTCAACCTCAATCCCCCTGCTCGGACAGGAGTACCGCCATGCCCGAATCGATGCGGAACACCGGCGATGCCACAACCACCGACCCCGCCGTCACCTCCGACGCCGACCTGCTCGCGCAGACCGAGATCGCCGTACGCGCGGCGGGTACTGCTCTGCGCGACCGCTTCGGGGACGTGGTCCCCTACCGGACCTTCGACGAGCTGATGCGCGCGCTCGCCGCCAACGACGACGCGGTGCTCGACCTCCTGCGCCCCCGCCTCACCGCCCTGCGCCCGGAGGCCCGCTGGGTGGAGGAGGAGTTGGCGGGTGGCGCCCTCCCTGCCGGCGAATGGTGGGTGGTGGACCCGGCCGAAGGCAACGTCAACCATCTGCACGGCCTGCCGGAGTGGGCGGTGACCGCGACCCTCGTACGCGACAACCAGCCGGTGCTCACCGTGGTCCACCTGCCGATGACCGGCGAGACGTACACCGCGCTCGTGGGCACCGGCGCTCACCTCGACGGCCGGCCGCTGCACGTGTCCCGGACCCCGGAGCTCGGTCTGAGCATCGTGGCCACGAGCCAGGCCAGGCCGGACGAGGACGAGAAGGTCGTACGGCGCGTCGGCGCGTCGATCACCGAGATGCTCGTCGACGCTCTCGTGGTACGGACGTCCGTGCCCGCCACCCTGCACCTGCTGAACGTGGCCGCCGGCCGGATCGAGGCCTTCTGGCAGTTCGCCGGAGCCCGTGCGGACCTGCTTCCCGGGGCCCTGCTCGTCACCGAGGCCGGCGGACGGATCTCCGACGTCGAAGGCCGCCCCTGGACTCCGGAGAGCGCGAGTTTCCTGGCCGCCGCACCCGACGTGCACGCCGATGCGGTCGCCACGCTCTCCCGCTGAACCCACGTACCACTGAGCCCACTTACCACTGAGCCCACTTACCACTGAGCACTGATCACTTTCGAGAAGCAGAAGGACCGGATCGACATGAGTGACATCACCGTTCTTGGCGGCGGCCGCGTCGGAGGCAGCCTGGCCACCGCCCTCACCCGGGCCGGGCACGAGGTGACCGTGGCGACCCGCGCGCCGGGCGCCGCCGCGGACGCCGTACGGACAGCGCGCGTCGTCATCAACGCCACCCCCGGCGCAGGCTCGCTGGAGAGACTCACCGCACTGCGCGCGGAGCTGCGGGGCAAGATCCTTGTGGATGTCTCCAACGCCACCGTCGACGGACCGGACGGACTGCCCGCCGACCTCCTCTACCCCGGTTCGAGTCTCGCGGAGCAGCTTCAGGAGGCGCTGCCCGAGACGCTCGTCGTCAAGACGCTCAACACGATGCTCCACTCGGTGATGACCGAGCCCTCCTCGCTCGCTCAGCCGCCCACCGCTTTCCTCTCCGGCGCGGACCCGGAGGCCAAGCAGGTCGTGCGCGGACTGCTCGTGGACCTCGGGTGGCGGCAGGAGTGGATCACGGACCTCGGCGGGATCGAGACGGCCCGGGCCGCCGAGGGCGCGATCCTGTTCGTACCGCATGTCATCCGGTCCAGTGGATTCGCGCCCTTCGCGATCTCGATCGCCCGCTGATCCACGTGCTCGGCGCGGCCTGCGCCGATCAGGCGTGCTCGCGCTCGGCGCGCCGCTTGACCAACTCCTCCACCGCGCTCGGCAGGGTCGTCTCGAAGTCGATCAGCTTCACCCATGTCGGCGTCACCACGATGCGGACCATGCCGTCGTAGAGCGAGCGGATCTCGGCCTCCCACTCGACCCGCTGCTCGGGCGTCATCTCGTAGGAGCCGTTCATCCGCAGGTACTCCTCCGGGATGCCGTCCACGACATCCAGCTCCGCCCGGCCCCGGATCAGCAGGATCCTGGGCGGATGCACCTCGGTGTCGATCGTCAGCGCGACCGTCGGGTTCTCCCGCAGGGCCGGGAGCTTCGGGGCGTTCTTCGTCGTACACATGACGATCTCCGAGCCGTTCCAGGTGAACGCGATCGGGACGTTCCGGGGCGTGCCGTCCTTGGCCACGTAAGCCAGCCGGAGCACGTCACGCGCCAGCAGCTCCCGGCTGATCGGCCGGCTCAGAATCTCGGTGATCTCACTCGCTCGCATGACCGTCCTCCAGGGAAGTCGTCGCCATCCGCCCCGGGGACGGAGCCGTCACCACGATCTCGACATCGGCATCCGCCGGGGAGTCAGCCCTCTCCTCCGGGAACAGCCGGACGCCCCGCATAGCGGTTGCGCATCGCGCCGCTGGCCGCGGGGCCCGCGGTGAAGACGTAGGCGGCACTGTCGTCGAGTCGGCGGCCGGACTTCGCGTCGACGACGACGGGCTCGACCTCCTCGCCGCTCTCCGCGTCGACGAGGATCATGCTGCGCTCCGCCGCCGTGAGGCGGGAGTTGCCCCAGGCGGCCAGGGCGACGATCACCGGGCGCAGGGAGTGCCCGAGTTCGGTGAGTACGTATGCGTGGCGCACCGGATTGGTCTGGTAGGGCCGGCGTTCCAGCAGGCCGTCCGCGACCAGGGTCTTCAGTCGTGTGGTGAGCATGCTGGAGGAGATGCCCAGGTTCTCCTGGAACTGGTCGAAGCGGGTGTAGCCGTCGAAGGCGTCGTGGAGGATCAGCAGCGTCCACCACTCGCCGACGTGTTCCACCGTCGTGGACAGCGGGCACTCGCGGTCCTCCAGCCTGATCCGACTTGCCACGGTGGCCACCCTCTCAGTTACTGCTAAAGTCGAAGTTAGTAGCTTCCATTTTAGCAGTTAGTACGGGAGTGGCGCCTGGCATGCCCGCGCCCGGGAACGGACTCGACGTGACCACATCCATCAGCGAATCCCTCGAAGGCCGACGAGCCCTGGTCACCGGCGGTACCAAGGGCACGGGAGCCGCGATCGCCCGACGGCTCTCCGAAGCCGGGGCGACCGTGCTGGTCACCGCCCGCAACCGCCCCGACGACGTCGAGGCGAAGACGTTCATCCCCGCCGACCTGTCCACCGCCCAGGGCGCCGCCGATGTCGCCTCCGAGGTGGACGCCCGCGTGGGAGGCGTGGACATCCTGGTCCACACCCTCGGCGGCTCCAAGGCGCCGGCCGGAGGGTTCGCCTCCCTCGGCGAGGACGAGTGGGCGACGGAGCTGAACACGAACCTGCTGGCCGCCGTCCGCCTGGACCGCTCGCTCGTGCCGCACATGATCGCCACGGGCAGGGGTGCGATCGTGCACGTCACCTCCATCCAGCGCCGCCTGCCGCTGTGGAACGGCACCCTGGCCTACGCCGCCGCCAAGGCAGCCCTGTCCACCTACAGCAAGGGCCTGGCCAACCAGCTCGCCCCGCACGGCGTCCGCGTCAACACCGTCTCGCCCGGCTTCATCCAGACCTCGGCCGCCGACGACCTCGTCGCCCGGATCGCCCACGAAGCCGGGATCAGCCAGGAAGCGGCACTGGGCCGGCTCATGGACTCCCTGGGAGGCATCCCGCTCGGTCGCCCCAACCGGCCCGAGGAGGTGGCCGAACTCGTCGCCTTCCTCGTCTCCGACCGCGCCTCGGCCATCGTCGGCGCCGAACACGTCATCGACGGCGGCACCACGCCCACCGTCTGAACCCACCGTCGCTCGACCGCCCGAACCCACCGTCACCGACAGGAGCGTCATGCACGACACCCAGCCCCGGACCATCGCCCCGAACGACCTGCCGGAGGTCATCAGCCGCTACCTCGCAGCACACCGCGCCCACGACACCGCAGCCGCGGTCTCCACGTTCACCGACGACGCCACCGTGATCGACGACGGCAACACCTACCGAGGGAGCGCCGCGATCGAGCGGTGGCTGGACCGTGCCGCCACCGAGTACACCTACACGATTGAACTGACGCACACTCAGAAGACCGACACGGCGCACTACATCGCCACCCACCACCTCGAAGGCGACTTCCCCGGCGGCACCATCGATCTCCACTACCGGTTCACCCTGCGCGACGACCTCATCGAACACCTCGTCATCGAACCCTGAGATCCTTCCAGCGGCACCTGGAGATCCACGAGCATCGGCGACACCCCTTGTGCCCAACGGAGTTGGGAGACACGGCCCCATCGCGAGGCGATATCCCGGCGAACCGGGGTAGCCGCCAGACACACGGCGGTTGGACGCCCCCATTCAAGGAGAACCATGCTCGCACTCACGTCCCGCCGTCTGCGCGGCACCGCCCGTCGGGTCTTCGGCTGGCAGCAGTTGCGTCCGGCCCAACTGAGTGCGATGAAGGCCGTGATGAAGGGGCATGACGTACTCGCCGTCATGCCCACCGGCGCGGGAAAGTCCGCCGTGTACCAGGTGCCCGCGGTCCTGCTCGGCGGTCCGGTCATGGTCGTCTCGCCGCTGATCGCGCTTCAGCGGGACCAGATGCAGAGTCTGCTCGGATCCGGCGCGCTGCGCACCGCCGCCATCAACTCGGCGCAGCGCCGGAGCGACAACGAGACGGCATGGGCCCGTATCAGCGCCTCCTCGGTCGACGTGGTCTTCCTCGCTCCCGAGCAGCTCGCCAAGCCGGACGTCACGGACCGGCTCGCCGCCGTCCGTCTCCGGCTGCTGGTGGTGGACGAGGCGCACTGCGTGTCGTCCTGGGGGCACGACTTCCGGCCGGACTATCTACGGCTGCGCCATGCGCGCGAACGGCTCGGCAACCCGCCGGTGCTCGCCCTGACCGCGAACGCGGCGGCCCCGGTACGGCGGGACATCGCCGAACGTCTCGGCATGAAGGACCCGGTGGAGATAGTCGCCGGCTTCGACCGCCCCAACATCCACCTGGACGTGTCGCCCTTTCAGGACGCGGCCGCCAAGGAGCGGTTCGTCCTGGAGCGGACGGCCGTCGAGGAGAAGCCGGGAATCCTGTACGCGGGGACGCGTAAGGCGGCGGACAGCTACGCCGAGCAGTTGAGCGACCTCGGACTGGCCGCCGCGAGCTACCACGCGGGCCTCTCCGCCGCCGAACGCCGCCAGGCCCAGGACCGGTTCGGCTCCGGTGAACTGGACGTGGTCGTGGCCACCTCGGCGTTCGGGATGGGCATCGACAAGGCGAACGTACGGTTCGTGCTGCACGCGTCCGTCCCCGGCTCGCTCGACGCCTACTACCAGGAGATCGGCCGGGCCGGCCGCGACGGGGCGCCGGCCAGGGCGATCCTCGCCTACCGCCCGCAGGATCTGGGCCTGCAACGCTTCTTCGCCACCGGCGCTCCCGACGCCGACGCACTGCGCCGCGTCGCCGAACTCCTGCGCGGCGAGGCGGCCGCCGTGAGCGCGACCCGGCTCCGGGCCGAGTGCGAACTCGGCGCGACGGCACTGTCCGCCGTGCTGAACCTGCTGGAGGAGACCGGAACCGTCCGCACCGGACGGGACGGCAGCCGCTTCATCGGCGCCGACGGCGCCTCCGCGGATGACGATCTCGACGCCGTTGTGCGGAGCGCCCTCGCCGTCCACGCCACACACCTCAAGCTCGAACAGTCCCGGGTCGACATGATGCGCGGGTACGCCGAGACGACCGACTGCCGGCGGCGGTTCCTCCTTGGATACTTCGGCGACTCCGGACCCGTACCGTGCGGGGCGTGCGACAACTGCACGGGTCCGGTGACCAAGCCGTATACGAGCGGGCTGCGGCGCGTGCGGTCCGTGAACGCGGGACGGCCCGACAAGGCGACCGCACGGCAACGCCGGTGGCCCCGGGCCGGTGCCCGCTCGGACGCCACAGCGGGTGCCGTCCGGGCGGCGGAGACCGTTGCACGCCCCGCGACGGACGACCACGCCTACCTGCCGGGCGTCCGCGTCAGCCACGACCAGTGGGGCCGGGGCGAGGTCATGAGCGAGGGCGACGGCAAGCTCACCATCCTGTTCGAGTCGGTCGGTTATCGCACCCTGTCGCTGGCCGTGGTGACGGACAAGCAGTTGCTCGTCGCCCTGCCCGACGCACCGCGCTGACGCCGGCTCCGCGATTCCCGCGCGGACCGACGCAGCCCTGCCCTGGCGGGCCTCGCCCGTCACCTCACCCGCAGTCGGCGGCCTCGGCGAGTTCGTCGACGAGCTCGGTGGCCAGGACGCACCTGACCCGGAAGCCGGCCATCGCGGCCTCGGTTGCCCGTGAGGCCGGAGTCCCGGGCCGGCGAAACTTTTTTCCTGCACGACCCTTGCCCCCCTTCGAGACCCCTCCCTACAGTCTCGTCCAAGTCAGTCGATACGTATCGACACCGCGTATCGACACCGAGGGAACCGAGGGAGGTGCTCGCATGGTGACAAGCCGGGACGTGGCCCGGTTGGCGGGCGTCTCCCAGAGCACCGTCTCCTATGTGATGAGCGGGCGCCGCTCGATATCCCCCGAGACCCGGCGTCGGGTCGAGGAGGCGATCGAGACGTTGGGGTTCCAACCCAACGCGGGTGCGCGGGCGTTGGCGAGTCAGCGGAGTCAAGTCATCGGTCTGGTCGTGCCGTTCGCGCCGGGGGCCGACATGACGGGGGTGCTGCCCTTCATCGAGACGATCACCAAGTGTGCCCGGGAAGAGGACCACAACGTCATCCTGGCCACCGAGGACGAGGGCGCAGAGGGCCTCACCCGGCTCAGCGACCAGTCCCTGTGCGACGCGATCGTGCTGATGGAGGTCGGGTCCAAGGACCCGCGCATTCCGGTGGCCGCCGGGCTGAGCGTGCCCGTCATCCTGATCGGCGTGCCGGACGACCCCGAGGGCCTGTACTGCGTCGACCTGGACTACACCCTGGCCGGACGCATGGCGGTGGACGAACTGGCCGACTCCGCGCACGACCGTGTCGTCCTGCTCGGCTACCCCCGTGACGTGCTGGCCCGCGACGTCAACTTCGTCCGCCGCTTCCTGCGCGGAGCCGAGGACGCGGCCGCGGCGCACGGTATCGCCTACGCCGAGGTGAGCCCGCCGGACACCAGCCGCGCCGGGGCCGAGGCCGCCCTGGACGAGGCGCTTGCCGAACTAGGGCCTGACGGCGGCCGGTTGGGGCTCGTCGTCCCCGATCCCCAGTTGATCCAGCCGACCTTGCAGAGCCTGCTGGACCGCGGTCTGGTTCCGGGCCGCGACCTGTCCGTCATCGGACTGTGCACCGATCGCACCGCCGAGACCTCCACTCCCCCCGTCACCAACCTCTCGCTGGAACCCAGGGACGTCTCGCGCCGCGCGATGAGGATCCTGTTCCGGCTGCTCAACCGCGAGAGCGTGCTCACCACTTCGACCGTCGAACTGGTCACCCCGCGTCTGACCCTGCGTCAGACCAGCCTGCCCGCCCGCTGATCCCCGCTGTTTCGTGTCAAGGGGGATGACGCGTCATTGCTGTCGATACGCATCGACACCCCGCGCGGTCCACCCGAGACGGCGCCGACCGAGGAGAGAACGAACATGGCTCAACGACGAGCGATCCTCAGCAGAACGACACCGACGGTGGCCCTCGCGCTGCTGGCGCCGCTCTCCCTGAGCGCCTGTGGTTCGAGTACCGGATTGTCCGGCGGCGCCGACACCCTGCGGGTGATGGACTACTACGCCGATCAGCCCGACAAGGGGATCTACGCGAAGGTCCTGGACGCGTGCGGGCAGCAGAACGGCGTGACGATCAAGCGGGAGGCCGTGGCCGGCCCGTCCCTGATACCCAAGGTGCTGCAACAGGCCTCGTCGCGCACCCTGCCCGACGTCCTGATGCTCGACAACCCCGACCTGCAACAGATCGCCGCCAGCGGTGCCCTCGCCCCGCTCAGCGACTTCGGCCTGAAGGCGGACGGATACGCCAAGGGCGTGGTGGACGCCTCGACCTACCAGGGCAAGCTCTACGGCCTGCAACCGGTGACCAACACGCTCGGCCTGTTCTACAACAAGGACATGCTCGACAAGGCGGGGGTCAAGCCGCCCACCACCTGGGCCGAGCTCAAGTCGGCCGCCAAGAAGCTCACTTCGGGCAAGCGGTACGGCATCGCCTTCGCCGCACCGGCCACCTACGAGGGGACCTGGCAGTTCCTGCCCTTCATGTGGTCCAACGGCGGCGACGAGGAGGATATAGCAACTCCCCGGACCGCACGGGCACTTCAGCTCTGGGTGGACCTGGTCAAGGACGGATCGGCCTCGAAGTCGGTGGTCAGCTGGGCCCAGGCCGACGCCAACGACCAGTTCGCGGCGGGCAACGCGGCCATGATGATCAACGGCCCCTGGCAGTTCCCGATCCTCGACAAGAAGGCGAGCCTGCACTACGGCGTCGTACAGATCCCCGTACCCAAGGCCGACGGAACTCCCGTCGTCCCCCTGGGCGGTGAGACCTGGACCGTCCCGCAGACCGGCAACGCGCAGCGCCAGGCCAAGGCCGCCAAGGTCGTCGCGTGCCTCAACTCCGACAAGAACCAGCTGTCGTTGGCCCAGCAGCGCCAGACCGTGCCGACGAAGACCGCGCTGATGGACAGGTTCGCCGCCGAGCAGCCCCGCATGAAGGCATTCACCGACCAGGTGCGCAACGCCCGCGCCCGCACAGGCGAGTTGGGCAAGGACTGGCCGAAGGCAGCCACCAAGATCTACACCGCGATACAGACCGCACTCACCCAGGGGGCGACTCCGGCGAAGGCACTGAAGCAGGCCCAGGATGGCTGACGTACTGCGCCGCGCGGTGCGGGCCAAGGGGCGTACGGTGCCGATCACGGACAGCGCCCCCGCGGGCCGGAAGCTCGGGCGGCTGGGGAAACGCGGCCGACGGGGCCAGTCGCACCTGCTGTTCCTGCTGCCCGCCCTGGCCTACATGGTGGCCTTCTTCGGCTACCCGGTCGTGAAGAACGTCGTCATGGGGTTCCAGCACTACACGACGACCACCTTCTACACCGGCCAGGCGCCCTGGGTCGGCCTCGCCAACTACCGGGCCGTCATCTCGTCCTCCGTCTTCGACAAGGCACTCCTCAACACGGCGCTGTTCACAGTGGGTTCGATCGCGGGGCAGTTCCTCACCGGGCTGGCGATCGCCCTGTTCTTCCGCCGCCGGTTCCCGCTGAACGGCGTGATGCGCTCCCTGTTGCTGTTGCCGTGGCTGGTCCCGCTGATCGTCTCCAGCGCGGTGTGGCGCTGGATCCTCGACCAGGACAACGGCGTCCTCAACCGGTTCCTCGGCGCCCTGTACCTCGTACAGGACCGTCCCGGCTGGCTTACCAGCACCTCGCTCGCGCTGTTCGCGGTGATCGTGGTCAACATCTGGATCGGGATCCCGTTCAACGTCGCGATCCTTTACGGCGGACTCCAGGACATCCCCGAAGAGTTGTACGAGGCGGCGGCACTGGACGGCGCCACGGGCTGGCGGGCGTTCCGGCACGTGACCTGGCCGCTGCTGCGGCCCGTGGTCAGCGTGGTGCTCGTCCTCGGCGTCGTCTACACGGTCAAGGTCCTCGACGTCATCCTCGGACTCACCAACGGCGGACCGGCCAACTCGACACAGACCATCGCCAGCCAGTCCTACCAACTCTCCTTCCAGCAGTTCGACTTCGGGCAGGGTGCCGCGCTCGGCAACATCCTCATCGTCATCTCGCTGGTCTTCGCCGTCCTCTACCTGCGCGCGAACCGCCGCGCCGTCGAGCAGTGAGGCCGTCATGGCAACCGTCACGCACACATCCGTCCGACCAGCCACGCACACACCCGTCCACCGGCGGCGCTCCCGTCGGCAGCCATGGGGATACACCGCCATCGGCGCGCTGATCCTGGCCGTGATGCTGTTCCCGGTCTACTGGATGGTCAACGTCTCCCTCCAGCCGGCCAACACCGCCGTGAGCACGCCCTGGTTCCCGACGCATCTGAACTTCCACGGCTACGCCACCGCGCTGAGCCAGCAGGGGTCAAATCTCCTGACCAGTCTGGTCGTTGCGGTGGGGAGCGTGGTGTTCAGCCTGATCATCGCGAGCCCGGCCGCGTACGCGCTCGCCCATGTCAACGCGCGCTGGGTCGGCCCCGTGCTGTTCGGGATCCTGATCAGCCAGATGGTCCCCGGGATCGTCGTGGCCAACGCGCTCTACAGCGCGTACAACGGCCTCGGGCTGCTCAACTCGATCCCCGGACTGATCCTGGCGGACTCGACCGCGGGCATCCCCTTCGCGATCCTGATCCTGCGCGCCTTCATGGGCAACATCCCCGCCTCGGTGATCGAGGCGGCCCGGGTGGACGGGGCGGGCAGGGTGCGGGCGTTCGTGTCGATCGTCCTGCCGATGAGCAGGAACGCCCTCATCACGGCTGGGCTGTTCACGTTCCTGTTCACCTGGAGCGACTTCCTCTTCGCGCTGACCCTGACGACGACCGAGGACGTCCGCCCCGTCACCCTCGGCCTCTACCAGTACCTCGGCTCCCACGTCAGCGACTGGAACGCGGTGATGGCCACCGCGACCCTCGCCTCGGTCCCGGCTCTCGTGCTGCTCCTGGTGGCACAGCGCTACATCGCCACCGGCGTGACCGGCGGAGCCGTCAAATGACCCGCCCCCAGGGCGACTTCGGAGAAAGGCAGAACACCCCTGTGACCACGTCTTCCGCACCGCCCCCGGCCCCGATCCGCGTGACCGTGTGGGGGGAGAACCGCCACGAGAAGATCGAGGAGCACGTGGCCGAGATCTACCCGCAGGGCATGCACACCACGATCGCCGAGGGCATCACGGAGAACCTCGGCGACGCCTGCACCGTACGCACCGCGACGCTGGACGACCCCGAACACGGCCTGACCGAGGAGGTGTTGGCCTCGACCGACGTCCTCACCTGGTGGGGACACGCCGCCCACGCCGAGGTGTCCGACGAGGTCGTGGAACGCGTGCACCGGCACGTGCTGTCGGGCATGGGCCTCGTGGTCCTGCACTCCGGCCACTGGTCGAAGATCTTCGTCAAGCTCATGGGCACCAGCTGCACCCTGCGCTGGCGCAACGGGCACGACCGCGAGCTGGTGTGGACGGTGAACCCAACGCACCCCATCGCCAAGGGAGTTCCGCATCCGCTCGTCGTCGAGGAGGACGAGATGTACGGAGAGTTCTTCGACATCCCCGTCCCGGACGAGCTGGTGTTCGTCAGCTCGTTCACCGGCGGTGAGGTGATCCGCAGCGGCTGCACGTTCCGTCGCGGCCACGGCCGGATCTTCTACTTCAGCCCCGGCGACCAGGACTATCCCGTCTACCACAACAAGGACATCCGCCGGGTGATCGCCAACGGCGTGCAGTGGGCGCGCACGGACCGGCCCGAGCGCAGCCACCCCGTGCTGCTGCGCTACGACACCGACGACTTCTTCAACGGCGTGGACTACTCGGGGCCGCTTCGATGACCCACCGGACCATCCCCTGCGGGCCCGACAACCCCCTGCGCGTGCTGGTGGTCGGGGCCGGCTCCATGGGACAGCAGTGGCTGACCACCGTAACCGCCGCGCCCGAGACCGCACTTGCCGGCATCGTCGACCTCGACCTGGACGCGGCCCGGCGGTCCGCGGCCGGTCTGGGCCTGCCGGACCTCCCGGTCGGCTCCGACGCGGTCGCGCTCTCGGCCGACACCGGCGCCCAGGCGATCATCAACGTGACGGTCCCGGTGGCCCATCACCCCGTCACCACCGCCGCGTTGTTCGCCGGGCTGCCCGTCCTCGGCGAGAAGCCGATCGCCGACACCCTGGCCCACGCCCTGTCGCTCGCCGCCGCGGCCGAGGTGAGCGGCGAGCTGTTCATGGTGAGCCAGTCACGGCGCTGGAACCCCCAACTCTTCGCCCTGCGCGGGATGTTGGGGGAACTCGGCGCGATCGGCACGCTGACGACCGAGTTCTTCAAGGCGCCGCACATGGGCGGTTTCCGCGAGGAGATGGCGTACCCGCTGCTGATCGACATGGCGATCCACGCCTTCGACTCGGCGCGCTTCCTGCTCGGTGCGGACCCGGTCTCCGCCTACTGCCAGGCGTACAACCCGCCGTGGAGCTGGTACGACGGCGACGCCGCCGCGAGTGCCGTCTTCGAGATGGAGGGCGGTACGCGCTATGCGTACAACGGCAGTTGGTGCAGTCCGGGTGCCGAGACCTCGTGGAACGGAGTGTGGCGGGCGAGCGGCGAAAAGGGCTCGGCGCAGTGGGACGGCGACAACGAGCCCGTGCTCGTGACCGACGTGCAACCCGCCGAGCGGCCCCGCTCCCCGTACTCCGACATCGCCGGAGCGCTGCGGGTCTTCGTCGAGTCGCTGCGGACCGGCAGCACGCCCATGGGCGAGGTGCACGAGAACGCCATGAGCCTGGCGATGGTCGAGGCCGCGGTGGAATCGGCCCGGACCGGACAACGCGTACTCGTCGACGACGTCCTCGACCAGGCGTACGCGACGGCGCTGCGCGAGGAGGACCGTCCCAACGTCCGTGCGGCCCTTGCCAGTTGGCCGTCGGTTCGCGGCGCCCTCACCTCGCACCAGACACCGCCCGCAGCCGCAGCCGCGTCCGCCTGACGCCCTACCGATACGGAGATCCCGTGCCCCGCCCTTCGCCCGACCCCGTTTCCGGCCGCCCCCGACTCGGGGTGGCGATGATCGGCCACTCGTTCATGGGAGCCGTGCACTCCCAGGCCTGGCGCACCGCGCCCCGGGTGTTCGACCTGCCCTTCGACGTCGACATGACCGTCGTCTGCGGCCGTGACCCGAAGGGCGCGGCACGGGCTGCCGAACGGCTGGGGTGGGGCGACTGGGCGGCCGACTGGCGGGAGGTGATCCGTCGCGACGACGTGGACGTCGTAGACATCTGCACACCCGGTGACTCCCACGCCGACATCGCGATCGCAGCCCTGGCCGCCGGCAAGCACGTGCTGTGCGAGAAGCCCCTCGCCAACACGGTCGAGGAGGCCGAGCGGATGGCCGCCGCAGCGCAGGTCGCGGGCGAGGCCGGCGTCCGGTCGATGGTCGGCTTCAACAACCGGCGCGTGCCCGCCTTGGCACACGCCGCCCGCCTGATCGCCGAGGGCCGCATCGGCGAGGTGCGGCACGTCAGAGCCCAGTACCTCCAGGACTGGATCGTCGACCCCGAGTTCCCGCTGGTGTGGCGGCTGCGCAAGGAACGGGCCGGCTCCGGCGCGCTCGGGGACCTCGGCTCGCACGTCATCGACCTGCTCCAACACCTGACCGGCGAGCGCCTCACCGGGGTGTCGGCGACGCAGGCCACGTTCGTCACCGAGCGCCCCTTGCCGACGGAATCCAGTGGCCTCTCGGCGAGCGCCGGGGAACAGCGCGGGCAGGTGACCGTCGACGACGCGACCGCGTTCACCGGTCGGCTGGAAGGGGGCGCCCTCGTCGTGGTCGAGGCAGCGCGCTTCGCCACGGGGCGCAAGAACGCGCTGCGGATCGAGGTGAACGGCTCACGCGGGTCGGTCGCCTTCGACTTCGAGTCGATGAACGAGCTTCTGCTGTACGACGCCGACGCCCCGGAGACGGAGGCGGGATTCCGCCGGATCCTGGTCACCGAGCCCGGGCATCCCTACCTGGGCGCCTGGTGGCCGCCCGGTCACGGTCTGGGTTACGAGCACGCGTTCGTCCACCAGGTCCACGACTTCCTGACCGCGGTGGCGGAGGACGGGAGCGACCCGCGCCCGTCGTTCGCCGATGGCCTGCAGGTCCAGTACGTCATGCGGGCCGTCGAGCGCAGCGCCGCGGACTCCTCTCGCTGGACGAGCATCGGCTGACTACATGTCGCTGGCCACGGCAGGCGCGCTGTGCGGGTCAGTTCCGCGCCGCAGTGGTCGAGCGGGCGTATTCGGTCGGCGTCCGGCCGTAGTGCTTCTTGAAGGCGCGGATGATGTGGCTGCTGTCCGCGAACTGCCAGTGGGCGGCGAGTTCCGAGACGCTCAGTCGGCCGGAGGGTGCGGTGAGGGCTAGTCGGGCTTCTTCCAGGCGCCGTTGGCGGATGTAGGCGGTCACCGATTCTCCCGCCGCGGCGAATGCCCGTTGCAGGCTGCGCACGGAGACGTTGAGTTCACGGGCCAGCATCGCGCCGGAGAGTTCGGGGTCGGTCAGGTGGTTGTCCGCGAGGTCCTTCGCCGCCTGGGCGAGGGCCGACGCCAGTTGGGGTTCCGTGTCGTCGACCCGGTGCCTGGCCACCGCCTTGGCCAGCTCGATGAGTGTGCTGTGCGCGGCCTGCACTCCGGCCGGTCCGAGGTCGGCGGCCATTTCGTAGATCATGTTCGAGTGGGCCACCAGCAGGCGCACCTACATTCATGAGAGTCAACCCCAACGAACACAGCCCACTCTCTTACGCGTAGGCTCAAATGAAAGACGTCTCAGTGGTCGGCCCGGACGCCGGTGAGGCGATCCAGCTCGGCCCGACCCGGATGCGGATCCTGGAGGACGGCGCCACGACCGATCACCGCCTCGGCATCGGCGAGATCACGCTCGCCCCGCACACCGACGGTCCGCCGCAGCACCGGCACGCCCGGCACGACGAGGGCTTCTACGTCGTGTCCGGCGCGGCCCGGTTCACCGTCTGGCGAGACCGTGTACGACGCGCCCGCCGGAACGCTGGTCATGATCCCGCCCGGCGCCCCGCACACCTTCGCCAACCCGACCGACGGCACGACGGTCCTGCTCAACACGTTCGCCCCGGACCTGTACGTCGACTACTTCCGGGAACTGCGCGACATGATCGCCGCCGGCCGCCCGCTGACCCCCGAGGCGACGATCGAGGCGATGAGCCGGTACGCCACCGAGCCGGCCACCGACTTCGCCTGAACATCCGTACCCGCGCCCCTCACCCTCGCCCCTCACCCTTCTTCCGACCCACTCACCAGAATCGTTCAATGAGATAGACCGTGGGAACCACCACCCAACACACCGTCAGTCTCGAAGGAATCGGCCCGGTCGAGGTGTCCGTGACCGAATACGGCTCCGGACAACCGTTCCTCCTCCTGCACGGCGGGGCCGGCCCGCAGTCGGTGACGGGGTTCGCCGAGAAGTTCGCCGCCGCTCACGACGTGTGCGTGCTGGTCCCGACCCACCCGGGCTTCGGCGGCACCGTACGCCCCGAGGCATTGGCCTCCGTGTCCGGACTGGCCATGCTCTACGGCGCGTTGCTGGACCAACTGGCGCTGACCGACGTCACCGTCATCGGCAACTCGACCGGCGGCTGGATCACCGCCGAGATCGCGCTCCTCAAGTCGCCGCGCGTCAGCGGCATCGTCCTGATCGACGCCGTCGGGATCGAGGTGCCCGGCCATCCGGTGGCCGACTTCTTCTCCCTGACCATGGACGAGGTCTTCCGGCTCAGCTTCCACGATCCCGAGCCGTTCCGGATCGACCCCACGACCCTGCCCCCCGCGGCGCAGGCGATCGCCGCGGGCAACCGGACCGCGATCGCCGTCTACGCGGGCTCCGCCATGACCGACCCCACCCTCGCCGGGCGTCTCGGGTCCCTGGAGCTCCCCACCCTCGTGCTGTGGGGTGAGAGCGACGGGATCGTCGACGTCGACTACGGCCGCGCCTATGCCGCCGCGATCCCCCTGGCCCAGTTCCAACTCCTCCCCGAGACCGGCCACTCCCCGCAGCTGGAAACCCCCGACCAGGTCATCCAAGCGATCTGGGACAGCGCCGATACGGGCTTCTCCGCCTTCGCCCGCTGAGCGGCGCCCCCCTCCCTCTCGCGACCCACGGAGCCCCTCCCCATGCCCTAGACCCCGGTCACCCGCACGAACGTCACGGCGCTCGCGCCCTGGCAGGAGGCAGAGATCGGCGGCGTGACCATCACCGCCGCCTCCGCCGAGCACGGCGTCTACGAGGTCACCTTCGTCCTGCGTGCCGGCGCCGACGCGGTGTACTTCGCCGGGGACACCATGCTCATCCCCGAACTGGCCGAGATTCCCAGGCGGTTGGGGCACATCTCGCTCGCCCTGCTACCCACCAACGGCCTGCACATCCGGCCGGCCGGCAACAAACAGGTCGTCATGAACGCCGACGAGGCAGCCGAACTGACCGCGCTCCTCAAGCCCGAGTTGGCCGTCCCGCACCACTACGCCTTCACCAAGGGCTTCCTGAGCGACCGGCTGATCACCCACAGCGACAAGGACCCGCTGCGCTACCGCAACGTCTCCCACGACCTGGCCCCCGAAACCAGCGTCCGCATCGTCGAACCCGGCATCAGGGTCGAACTCTGACCCGTGCCCGACACCGAGGACCTCCTCGACGAAGTCCCCATCGACCAGCCGAAGTTGGCCACCGCCGATCTCCATCCGCTCCTGGATGTGAGCGCTGTCCACCCGCCAGGAACCGGCGAAGGCACCCGGAACCCCACTCCAACTCCGGCTCCACCTCAGGCATCCCGGCCCACCGCCACGGCAACTCCCCGCCGAAGTGCGAGCGCGCGCCCGCCGCCCCCCTTTCCCCACGCCACGCCGAGCCATTCGCGCGCGTCCCGGCGGACACCCCGCACGTCACGTCAGGAACCGGAAAGCACCACCCCGCCCATCAAGGAGAACGACCATGACGACGCCCACGCCCCCGCCGGACGACACCCGTCGTCGGCCTGGACTCGTCCTCGGTGTGCTGCCTGAGCCTGTTGATCACCGCCCTGGACACCACCGCCGTGAACGTCGCGCTCCCCGCCGTAGGCCACGATCTGCACGCCCCGGTGAGCGGGCTGCAGTGGACCGTCGACGGGCACACCCTCGCGGTCGCCGCCTTCATGATGCTCGCCGGATCCAGTGCCGACCGGATCGGACGGCGGCGGGTGTTCCAGGCCGGGCTGGTCCTCTTCACCGCTGGCTCACTGGCTTGTTCGCTGGCCCCGACACTGGGCTGGCTGATCGCCTTCCGGGTCATGCAGGGACTGGGTGCCAGCATGCTCAACCCGGTCGCCCTGTCGATCATCACGCACGCCTTCCCCGATCCTCGCGAGCGCGCCCGCGCGATCGGGCTGTGGGGCACCACGGTCGGCCTGTCGCTGGCCGCCGGCCCGGTGGTGGGCGGTCTGCTGGTCGCCTCGGCCGGCTGGCGCTCGATCTTCTGGATCAACATCCCGATCGGAGTGGCCGCCCTGGTGCTCGCCGCGATGTTCGTCCCCGAGTCCAGGGCCGCGGCGCCCCGCCGCCCGGACCCGGTCGGTCAGGCGCTCGTCGTCACGCTCCTGACCTCGCTGATCTTCGCGATCATCGAGGGCTCCCATCGGGGCTACGGAAGCACGTCCATCGTCGCCCTGTTCACCCTGGCCGCGGGCGCGGCCGTAGCGCTGCCCGGCTACGAGCGGCGTCGCCAACAGCCGCTGGTGGACCCGGTGTTCTTCCGTTCGGTGCCGTTCGCCGGGTCCTTCGTCGCCGCCGTCACGGCGTTCCTCGTACTGTCCGGCTTCCTGTTCCTCAACACCCTCTACCTGCAGGACGTACGCGGCTGCAGCGCACTCCAAGCGGGCCTGCTGACCATGCCGATGGCCGTCGGCACCGCGCTCGCCTCGCCGCTGTCCGGACGCCTCACCGCCGCGCTCGGCCCGCGCCCGCCGCTGGTCGCCGCGGGTCTGCTGATCGCCACCGCGGCACTGACGCTGACCACGCTCACCCCGACCACGCCGTGGGCGATCCTGCTCGTCGCCTACGTACTCCTCGGCATCGGATTCGGGCTGGTCAACGCCCCGATCACCAGCACCGCCGTAGCCGGTATGCCGCGCGCCCAGGCCGGGGTCTCCGCCGCGATCACCACCACCGGCCGCCAGGTCGGCAACAACCTCGGCGTCGCGGTCCTCGGCTCGATCGTCACCGCCCGCACCCGAGCCCCCGGCGGGGCGGGATTCGCCACCGCCAGCCACGCGGGCTGGTGGATCCTAACCACTGGCGGCCTCGTCATCGCGGCGATAGGCCTCGCGACCACCACAGCCCGCGCCCTCGCCACCGCCGGCCGCGTCGCCGCACGTTTTCCGGCCGACCCGGTGCCGGCGGTGAGCAGCGCGCCCGCCGTACGCGGAGGCACCCAGACCTGACGCCTTGCCAACTATCGCTGCGCTACGGCGTCCAGGGCGGCCCGCGTCGCCGGTCACGCACCTGCCGCAAGAGGCCCGAACACGCCTGCCGCAGCGAGGAGTTCAACTCCGGGAACTCCCTACCGTCCCCCTTCCCGACCACAACCCCGCCCGGCAGAACGGATGCGCACAGGAACCCTCAACCGCAAGGGTTGACAACGATGTCGGCCAGCGGCAGATTCCACCACGCGCGAACGGGAACCGGCACACCTCCACCACGGGCCCAGGTGGCCCCACACTAGGACGGAGCTGTCCGTGAGAAGACGATCGGCGTTGGGCACCACCCGCATCCCGCGAAGACGCGTCACGGTCCTCGCCCTCATCAGCACCCTGGCCGCCATGCTCGTGACCAATACCGGGGAGGCCTCGGCGCACGTGACGGCGAACCACCGCACCGCGTCGGTGACTTCAGGCAACGCGCGCTTCCAGGTCCTGTCCCCCACCCTGATCCGCACCGAGTACGCGCAGGACGGGAAGTTCACCGACAGCGCGACGTTCAACGCGATCGGCCGCACCGCGTTCACGTCGCCCCCGTACACATCGAGTACGTCCAACGGCTGGCTGACCATCACCACGAGCGCGCTCACGCTCAAGTACCAGGTGGATTCAGGGCCGTTCGACGCGCAGAACCTCTCCGTGCACCTGTCGGCCGGCGGGTCGGCGGTCGACGCCGACCCGTGGCACCGGCTCACCTGCGGTGTGGGCGCCCTGTGCGAGGCCGAGCAACTGCCCCACAGCGGGGCCGGTGTCGCCACGGACCACGACGGCTACACCGGGTCCGGGTTCCTCGCCGGTTTCGAGGGGACGGGCGACTCCGTGTCGGCCGACGTCGACGTCAGCACGGCGGGGACGTACACGTTCGACGCGCGTTACGCCAACTCCGTCGGCGGGGACGGCCAGAACACCGCCCGCACCCTCACGCTGACGGTGGACGGCGGCGCGAGCCGCACCGTGAGCCTGCCGACCACCGCCAACTGGGACACCTGGGGGCTGGCGAGCAGCGCGGTCCAACTCGGCGCCGGGCACCACACATTGACGCTGACGAGGACCGCCGCCGACTCCGGCGACGTCAACCTCGACAGCGTCGCCCTGGTGAACCAGGGCAGCGGCTTCCCGCCCATCTCCACCACCGCGATCACTAGTTGCGGATACAGCGTCAACTGCGAGGCAGAGGCGGACCGCGTCTCGGGTACGGCGATCACCGCCACCGATCACGCCGGGTACTCCGGCAGTGGCTTCCTCGCCGAACTGAACCAGGGCGCAGGCGTGTTGACCCATGTGGTCGGCGTACCGGCCGACGGCACCTACGCGTTGCAGGTCCGCTATGCCAACGCCACCGGCCGCGACGGGCTCTACCAGACCCGTACGGCGACGATGTCCTCCGGCGGCACCACGCAGACGCTGTCGCTGCCCGTCACGGCCAACTGGGACACCTGGAGCACCGCCTCCGTCCCCGTCACCCTGAAGGCCGGGGCGAACGACATCACCGTCGGCTGCCCGGACGCCGCGAGCTGCCATGTCAACCTCGACACCGTCTCCGTCACCGCCGCCAACTCCCCTGCCCCGCAACCGCACTTGGCGCTCGGTGGCTACCGCCGCAGCCTCGACGGCGTCGACGGTGACAACGGCGCGCCGGCCACCACGCCCGGCCTGCTCTACAAGGACGGCTGGTACCTCCTCGACGACACCGCCTCCGCCCTGTACGACACCGGTACCCGCCAGGTCACCCAGCGCCCCACCCACGGCGGCGCGCCGTACCAGGACGGCTATGTCTTCGGCTACGGGCACAACTACCAGCAGGCGCTGACCGACCTGGCCACCCTCACCGGCCCGCCCGAACTGCTTCCCCAATGGGCCTACGGCGTCTGGTACTCGGAGTACATCGACCGCACCGCCGCCGACTACGAGAACCGGATCCTGCCCGCCTTCCGTGCCGAGGGCGTGCCGCTCGACGTTCTGGTCACCGACACCGACTTCAAGTCGCCGAACACCTGGAGCGGTTGGGAGATCGACCAGTCCAAGTTCCCTGATCCGAAGGGGTTCTTCGACTGGGCCGCGTCCCAGGGGCTGCACAACACGCTCAACATCCACCCGAGCATCCTGAGCAGCGACCCGCAGTTCGCGCAGGCCCAGGCGACCGCCAAGGGCAAGCTGCACAAGGGGGGTTGTGCGCCCGCCGCGAGCAGCGGTGCCGGTGACTGCTACACCTTCGACTGGGGCGACCCGGATCAGCTCAAGGCGTACATGGATCTGCATCAGACGATGGACCAGCAGGGCAACGACTTCTGGTGGCTGGACTGGTGCTGCGACGCCTCCCAGTCCTCGCTGCCCGGTGTCACCCCCGACGCGTGGATCAACCAGCAGTACGCGACGGACGCCGACAAGACGATCGGCCGGGGCTTCGCCGTCTCCCGTGCCTACGGCTCGCTCCAGGCGGGCGGTTACAGCGGCCAGCAGGGGTTGCCCACCGGGCCGTGGGCCGACAAGCGCACCACCGTCCACTTTACCGGCGACACCTCCTCCACCTGGGGCACCCTGAAGGCCGAGGTCGGCTTCACCCCCGGCGAGGCCGCCGCCACCGGCATGTCGGCGATCAGCCATGACATCGGCGGTCACAACGACACGACGAACCTGACCGGTTCGGAGACCTACACCGCCGACGGCACGACCCACACCACACACAAGCTCCCCGACGACATGTACGCCCGCTGGGTCCAGCTCGGCACCTTCCAGCCCATCGACCGCCTGCACAGCAACCACAGCGACCGGCTGCCCTGGCAGTACGGCACGGCGGCCCGCGCCTCGGCCGACAAGTTCCTCAACCTCCGCGAGAACCTGGTGCCTTACACCTACTCCCTCGCGCAGCAGGCGAACACGACCGGCGTCCCGGTCACCCGCCCGATGTACCTCCAGTACCCGAACGAGCCGCAGGCGTACGCCACTTCGGGCAGCGAGTACTTCTACGGCCCCGACATGCTCGTCGCCCCGGTCACCACGCCCGGCACCACGGCGACGACCTCGGTGTGGTTCCCGCCGGGCAGCCAGTGGACCGACTACTTCACCGGGCAGACCTACGCCGGCGGCACCACCCAGAACATCACCAACGGCCTCGACACCATGCCGGTGTTCGTCCGGGCGGGCGCCGTCATCCCGACCCGCACGAACGACGTCACCAGCAACGACAAGAACCCGCTGACCAAGGTCACGCTCACCGTCGCGGCAGGTGCCTCCGGCTCCTCCACCCTGTACGAGGACGACGGGACCACCGGCACCGGTCGCGGCCACAGCGCCCTCACGAAGATCCGGTACCGGGAGAACGGCACCCGGCACACGGTGACGATCGATCCTCCGACCGGAAGCTTCCACGGCCAGATCCGAAACCGGCAGTGGACCGTCTCCCTGCTCGGCGTCACCGCTCCGGGCACTGTCCGTGTGGGCGGGGCTCAACTCCCCGCCCGCGCCTACCACTTCGACAGTACGACCCGCACGCTGACCGTCACGCTCCCGGCGCGGAGTGTGCGCACGCCGATCACCGTGACGTGCGGTTGATCGACTCCTAGCCGGTCGGCACGTCCGACTGGGCCTGCCGTGTACTTCCCGGCCCAGCAGCGGGGGCCTCGCTGTCCGGGCCGGGAAGCAGGCGCAGTCGGTCCCCGTGTCCGGGCTCGATCAGAGCCAGGCGCTTGAGCAGCATCGGGGTCAGCCGACGGTACGCGGCCGGATCGACCGGGCCGAGCCAATGGGCGGCGCGGATCAGCGGATTGATGTTGAGGTCGAGGTCGCCGAGCACTTCGTCGGCGTTGTGCATGGAGAACGGGATGATCTTGGTGCCGCGGCAGTGGTGGGTGTCGGTGGCGATGTCTATGAAGGCCAGTTGCTCGACGACCGCGTGCCGCATGGTCTCGGTGTCGGGTGTCGCCAGCGCGCCCGCAAGGTCGGCGGCGATCCACAGGGCGGCGATCTCGGCGTTGAGCGGGCTGAAGAAGGAGGAGTTGTAGCCGTTGAAGTACAGGCCGGGAATGCCGAGGGGCAGGATCTGGCGGTAGAGCATGAAGTTGCCGCGCTCGTCGAGCAGTTGCTCGCGCACCTTCTCGGGGAGGAACGGGACGCCCTGGGTGAAGCCGGTGGCGCAGACGACCAGGTCCGCGCGGAGTGTGGTGCCGTCGGACAGGCGGGCGGAGGGCTCGCCGTCCACGACGAGGAGCTGCTCGATGGTGCGGTCCCGGCGGACGGTGATGTCGCCCGCCTCGACGGCCTCGAAGAATCCCTCGGTCGCGAGGCCGATGGCGCCGCGCACGATGTCCTCCATCGTTCCCCGGGGCACGAGATCGAGGCGCTTCAGGCCGAGTTGACGTATCGACACCGTGCCGATGGAGTTGATCATCCGACGGCGCAGGCCGTTGCCGGGGCCGTGCAGGAAGCGTTCGAAGCCGCGCGGGCGGATGTACCGGAACAGCGCCTCGCCGAGCCGGGTGAGCAGCAGCATCTTGAAGTTGAGTCTGCCGCCGATCTTGCGCGGGACCTTCCACAGCAGTTGGCGCGCGATGACGTCGGTGCTCGTGGCGACGGCGCTGATCGGCACGGCCACGTCGCAGGCCGACTTGCCGTAGCCGACGACGAGGACGTTGCGGTCGCGCGCCTGCTCGGCGTCGTGGAACTCGGTGCCCGCGCACACCTGGCCGCCGGCCGCGGTGAACTCCGCGAGGCCGTCGAACTTCGGGACCGCCGGTTCGCAGAACACTCCGTTGGCGACGACGAGTCGGTCGTAGGTCTCCGTGGCGTGGGTGCCCGCGGAGTCGCGGTACTCGACGCTCCACGCGCCGTCGGCGGTCGGCCGCGCCGAGAGCACCTCGGTGCTCAGGCGGAGCGTGCGTTCGAGGTCGAAGTGGGCGGTGTAGTCGGCGAGGTAGGACTGGATCCGGGCGCCGTCGGGCCACTCCGGGAAGTCCGCGGGCATGGGGAAGTCGGAGAACGAGTACTGCGCCTTCGGGCTCTGCGTGGTGACTCCCGGGTAGCGGCGCGTGCGGCTCCATACGCCGCCCACGTCCGGGGTCTTGTCGAATACGTCTGTGCGGTGTCCGGCCTGGGTGAGTACCTTCGCGGTGACCAGGCCCGCGAGGCCGGCTCCGATGATGGCGATCCTCATGGTCACGCGACCTCGGGCGGCAGTTGGAGCTCGATGCCGAAGTCGGCCATGATCTTCTTCATCAGCCCGATGTCCTTCGGTCCCGGCGGCATCTCCGCGAGGGCCTGGTAGTAGCCCTCCAGTCCTGCGGGTGAGACGACGGAGATGACCCGCGACTCCTCCGGATAGGGGTTGCGGAAGGCGTGGATCACATCGCGCGGCAGGTAGAGGTAGTCGCCGTGTTCGAGGACGAAGTCCCTGCCGCCGAGGTGCACGTCGAGCCGTCCGGCGAGGCAGATGAAGGACTCGTCCTCGCGGGTGTGCAGATGGGGCGGCGGTCCGTCGGTCTCCGGCGGGACCGTGTACTCGAACAGCGAGTACGCGTCGTGCGTCGCCGCGCCGTCCGCCTTGAGGGTGATGCCCAGTCCGAGCGCCGCGATCTTGTGTCCTTCGCGGGAGGGCAGCATGTAGCCACCGCCTAGAGTCACCGTCGTCTCCTTCCGGTCGCCACCGCGGCCCGTCCGACCGCGGCGCTGGTCCGCTGCGATCAGCGTCGGTTCGGCACCGCGGATACGCAATCAACCGTCCCACCTGCTGGGACGATTTCAGCGCCGGGTGCTGTAGGCCCGCGAGGCGGCAGCGGCGGCGAGCCGTACTGCGGGCCCGGCGCGGACCAAGGCGGTGGGCCCGGTGACCGACAGCGCCGCGGCGACCCCGCCGGACGGGCCGAAGATCGGGTCGGCGACGCAGCGCCGTTGAACGCGGTCGACGCACAATCAACCCCGTCCCACCCACTGGGCTGACTTCAGCGGCGCGTGCTGTAGGCCCGAGAAGCCGCCGCCGCAGCCAGCCGCACCGCGGGCCCGGCCCGGTCGGCGCGGACCAGAGCGGTGGGACCGGTGACCGACAGCGCCGCGGCGACCGCGCCGGACGGGCCGAAGATCGGGGCGGCGACGCAGCTCACGCCGATGTTGCCCTCCTCGCGTTCCACCGCCCAGCCCCTGGCCGGGACGGCGGTCAGCTCGCGGATCACGGCCTCCTTGGTGGTCAGGGTGCGCGGATTGCGCGGCGGCATTCCGGCATCGAGGACGGCGTCGATGGTCTCGGTCTCGCTGTAGGCGAGGATGGCCCGGCCCAGCGCCGAGCAGTACGCCGGGACGATTCCGCCGACCTGGGAGAGCATCGGCATGGGGCGGTGGCCGGTGATCTTCTCGACGACCAGGATCTGCGCGCCGTCCAGGACGCCGAGCTGCACGGTGGTCCTGGTCGCGCTGTGCAGGTCCTGGAGGTAGGGCAGCACGGCCTCGCGCAGTTCGAGCCGGATCGGCGCCAGGCTCGCGATCTCGAAGAGCCGGTTGCCGATCCGGTAGTGGCCCTGGGGTTTGTCCAGCCAGCCGAGCCGGATCATCCGGTCCGCGGTGCGGTGCGTGGTCGACCGGGGCAGTCCGCAGCGGGCCACGAGCGCGGAGAGGGTCAGCTCGCGGTGCGCCGCGTCGAAGGCGCTGAGGATCGCCGCCGCGCGCTCAAGACCCGAGGTCTCGGCCTTGCCGTCCCGCGCAGTGGGACTCGTCCCTTGTTCGCCGGGGGTCATGCCGGTCACGCTAAGGCTGTCCCCACCCGGCGGACAAGGGGAAGGCTCGGCTGTCCCTGCCGACGGGCACGGAGCGGACTCGGGAGGATGCCAACATCATGCGGACAGCATTGGTCGGCGGCGGTGCGAGCGGGATCGGGCACGCGGTCGCGGAGCGCCTGGCGGGTTCGGGCGACCGGGTGGTGATCACCGGCCGGCGTGCCGACGCCCTCGAAGCCGCGGCCTCGCGGCTCAGCGGTACCGTGGGCGACGGTCCGGCGCGCGAGGTGCACGCTCTGGTGAGCGACATGGCCGATCCGGCCTCGGCCGTAGCGGCGATGGACGAGGTCGACGACCGGTACGGCGGTCTCGATGTGCTGGTGCTGAACGCCGGTGGTCCGCCGCCCGGCGGGATCCTCGACCTCGACGACGCGCGGTGGCGGGAGGCGTCCGAGCTGTTGTTGCTGGGGCCGCTGCGGCTGGCGCGGCTTGCGATGCCCGGCATGGCCAAGCGGGGGTTCGGGCGGGTGGTGTTCGTGACGTCCACGGCAGTACGGCAGCCGCAGCCCGATCTGGCCGCGTCGGTGGTGCTGCGCTCGGCGGTCACGGCCGCCGCCAAGCTGCTCTCCCGCGAGTTCGCGGCCGCGGGAGTCACCGTCAACTGCGTTGCCCCCGGCGCCACTTCGACCGAGCGGCGGACGCAGATCCTGACCAACCGGGCGCGCGCCGCGCACCTCGGCTTCGACGAACTCGACGCGCAGGACCTCGCGCACATACCGGCCGGTCGCGCCGCGCGCCCGGCGGAGATCGCGGCGGCCGTGGCATTCCTGGCCTCCGACGACGCGGCGTACATCAACGGGACCGTACTCACGGTCGACGGCGGAAGGACGGAGACGATCTGATGGCAGCATCGGGATCCCGCTTCACCATGGCCGATTTCCTCGGCTCGATCCAAGGCACGGTGCAGCCTGGCGCCGCGCGGCCGGTCGTCGTGCACGCCGACGAACTCACGC
Organism: Streptomyces prunicolor NBRC 13075; assembly: GCF_000367365.1. Classification (GTDB taxonomy): domain Bacteria; phylum Actinomycetota; class Actinomycetes; order Streptomycetales; family Streptomycetaceae; genus Streptomyces; species Streptomyces prunicolor. Next base: position 27,003 of record NZ_BARF01000114.1, read on the forward strand.
CCCTGCCGGCCGACCAGGTGCACAACCCCACCGTGCTGGCGATCGCCGGTCTGCTGCCGACGGCCTCCTTCGAACTCTTCCGGCAGACCATTCCGGCGGGGCTGAGCTCCGACATGCAGCGCCACCACCACGAGACGGTGCACTTCGTCATCAGCGGGCAGGGCCACAGCGAGATCGAGGACGACACCGAGCCCTGGGCCACCGGCGACTTCATCTACACCCCGCCCTGGACCTGGCACCGCCACTACAACGACTCGGACACCGAGCCGGTCGAGTTCCTCACCATCGAGAACTCCCGCCTGCTGAACCTGCTGGGCGTCGGACGGCGGCAGAGCGCGGGCCTGGTCACGGTCGCCGAAGCCCGCGCACGATTCAAGGAGGAGCAGGCATGAACCCGTTGCCCGCCCACATCGGCATCTGGGGCGAACTGTCCGACGTGGAGCACGAGTTGCGCTTCGTCGACGTCGCCGGCGTCCGCACCCGCGTGCTGCGCGCGGGCTGCGGCCCCGAGTTGATCCTGCTGCACGGCACCGGCGGACACCTGGAGGCCTACGCCCGGGACATCGCCGGGCTCGCCGCCGACTTCCGTGTCACCGCCTACGACATGGTCGGCCACGGCTGGTCCGACCTGCCGGACAGGCCGTACACGATCGACGTGCTCTCCGCTCATCTCCTGGGCCTGATGGACGCGTTGGGGATCGACTCGGCGCATCTGTCCGGCGAGTCGCTCGGGGGCTGGGTGACCGCGTGGACCGCGGCGTACCACCCCGAGCGCATCGAACGGCTCGTGCTCAACACCCCCGGGAACATCGCCAACAAGCCCGAGGTGATGGTCCGGATGCGCGAGAGCACCCTGGCCGCCGTCCGGGACCCGAGCGACGAAACCGTGCGCCGCCGCGTCGAGTTCCTCTTCCACGACACCTCGATGGTCACCGACGAACTGGTGAACCTGCGCCGCGCCGTCTACGGCCGCCCCGGCTTCCTGCGCGCGATCGAGAACACGCTGGTGCTCCAAGACCCCGAAGTACGCAAGGACTTCGCCTGGGACCCGGCCTGGGTCGGCCGGATCACCGCGCCCACACTCCTGCTGTGGACCGACCACGACCCAACCGGCGGACTCGACGAGGCGGCGATGCTCCAGAGCTGGCTCTCCGACGCCCGCCTGCACGTCATCGAGGATGCCGGCCACTGGCCGCAGTGGGAGAAGCCCGCCGAATTCCTGCGCGCCCACCGCGACTTCCTCCTCCTCGGCAAGGACCCGGTATGAGCGAGATCCTCGGTCTGGTCGCCCTGTCCCACTCCCCGTTCGCCACCCTGCTGCCGCCCGACGGCCCCGAGCAGCCCGGCGGCCGTTTCCTCGCCGAGGCGGCCCGGCTCTCCCGGACGGTGGCGCAACTCGCGCCGGACGCGGTCATGGTCATCGGCCCCGACCACTTCCATGCGAACTTCTACGACGCGATGCCGCCGTTCCTCATCGGTGTCGAACACGCCGTCGGATTCGGCGACTTCGGCAGTCGGCCCGGCCCGCTGCCGGTCGCCGGCGAGCTGGCCTGGTCCGCGTACGACGGGCTCACCCGCGCGGGCTTCGACCTGTCGCTGTCCTACTCGCTGACCGTCGACCACGGACTCGTGCAGAGCTACGAGATGGTGTGCGGCGGCACCGACATCCCGATGGTGCCCCTCGTGGTCAACACCGCCGCGCCTCCGCTGCCGACCATGGAGCGCTGCATCGGCTTCGGCCGGGCGCTCGGCGACGCCCTGCGCGGCAGCGGCGCCGCCGGCCGGGTGCTGGTCGTCGCGAGCGGCGGGCTCTCCCACTGGCTGCCCACCAACGATCCGCGCGATCCGGCGATGGCCGAGGACCGGCGGCACTCGGTGATCCACGGCCGCGAGGACGCCCAAGCCTTCGCGGCAGCGCGCGAACCCCGGGTACGGGCGATGGGCGGCGACCCGCACGCCCACGTCAACAGCGCCTGGGACCGCTGGTTCCTCAAGCAGTTGGGGACCGGGGAGTCCGAACCGATCGCGGCCCTCGGCGACATGGGCCTCGAGGAACAGGCGGGCAGCGGCGGCCACGAGGTCCGCACCTGGCTGATCGGACAGGCCGCGGTACGGACACCGCTGGTGTGGACCTCGTACGAACCAGTCCCTGAATGGATCACGGGTATGGGGATCGGGGCGACCTTCGAGGTGCGCTGACATGCCCGAAGCGGTGACAGGTGTACGGAAGACGAAGGAATCACGCTCCGAAAATCCGTGCCCGCATCCACACCTCTCAGCGACTGCCGAGCTGTCCCACCTCGCGCGGGCGTCCGTCACCGAAGGCCGACGGGAGACCGGCGAATCGATACACCCCCAGCCGCACTTCACCCCGTCGACCACAGCACCCGTCCGATCAAACAGTCGCCAATTCCGATCGCTTGTGACCGTTTTCAAGGAGAGGGTTTAGCCCGTCGTCCGGGCCGTGCAGGATGGGACCGTGTTAGGCAACCTCCCAGTGATGACGACCAGCTTTGTCGGCCGCGAAAGCGAACTCGACACAGTCAAAACGGCGTTGACCCAGCGGCGCTGCGTCACGCTCACCGGTGGCGGCGGTGTCGGCAAGAGCCGGCTGGCGCTGCGCGTCGCGGAGCAGGTCCGGGGGCAGTACGCCGACGGGGTCTGGTGGATCGACCTGTCCAACCTCTACGACGACCGGTTGTTCACCGCCACGGTCTGCGACGCGGTCGATCTCCTGGACCACAATCCGCGGGCCCCGGTCGAGGCACTGTGCGAGTGGCTGTCCGGTCGGCAGGTCCTCCTCGTCTTCGACTGCTGCGAGCGGGTGATGGCCTCCTGTCTGCTGCTGGTGAGTGAACTCCTCGCTGCCGCACCGCAGTTGACGGTCCTCGCCACCAGTAGACAGGCCATCGGGGTCCGGATCGAGCACCGTATCGAGGTGGCTCCGCTCTCCGTGGACGAGGACGGCGGCTCGGACGCCGTACGCCTGTTCCGTGAGCGCTGTGCCACGGCCGCGCCCGCGCTGTCCCTCGACGCCCCCGGTTCGGCCGAGGCCGTCTCCGCCATCTGCCGCCGCCTGGAGGGAATCCCCCTCGCGGTCGAACTCGCCTGCGCGCGCCTGCGGGAGAGCAGCCTCGCGGAGATCGCCGAGCGTCTCGGTTCACGGCTCGACACGCTCGTGGACGAGACGGTGTGGCCGAGGCGGCACCGCGCCCTGCGGACGGCGATCGGCTGGAGCCATGAACTGTGCTCCCCGCCGGAGCGGTTGCTGTGGGCCAGGCTCTCCGTCTTCCGCGGCCCGCTCGAAGCGGACGACGCGCAGTCCGTCTGCGCGGGCGGCCCGCTCGACGAGGACGACATCCCGTGGCTGCTGGAGCGGCTGGTCGACCAGTCGGTCCTGCAACAGGTCGGCACCCGCTACCGGATGCTCGACACCCTGTGCGAGTACGGAGCCATGTGGCTCGCGGAGCTCGGTGAGGAGAACGCCCTCGCCCGGCGCCACGCCGAGCACTTCGCCGCCATGTTGGGCGAGGCCGAGGCCGGCTGGCTCAGTGACCGGCAGGTTGCCTGGTACGCGCGGATCGCGGCGACCCACGCCGACGTACGCGCCGCGCTCGACCACCTGATCGAGGCGGATCCCGAGGCTGCCGTCGAGATGGCCGGCCGGACAGGTCTGTTCTGGCCCTGCTGCGGTCACCTCCACGAGTCCCGCGACTATCTCGAACGCGTCCTCGCCCTCGACACCTCCCCGGGCCCCTCCCGCACTCGCGCGCTCTGGGCCCTGGGCATCACGCTCACCCTCCAGGGCGACCACGGGACCGCCCTGCGTATCGGGGAGGAGTGCACCGAGGCGGCGGGGCAGGACGGTACCCCGCAGTCCGTGCTCTTCGCCGCCCACACCCTCGGCCTCACCCATCTCATGGCCGGCCGGCCCGAGCTCGCGTACGACGTGTGCGACCACGCGCTGATCACCCACGGCACGTCACCGCCGTCGGGCGCGCCGCAGCTCTGTTGCATGGTGATCCGGACTTTCGCCCACTCCGCGCTGGGCCGACTGTCCGAGGCGTACGAGGCGGCCATCGCCCTGCGCCGGCTCAGCGTCCGCTACGGCGAGCACTGGGCGCGGTCGTACGCGTTCCACCAACTCGCCTTCATAGACCTTCTCCAGGGTCGCGCGCACGACGCCGAGCGCCATGCGCGGGACATGCTCGCCAGCAAGCACAACCTCAACGACAATCTCGGGATCGCCCTCGCGCTCGACCTTCTCACCGGTGCCAACGCGGTCCAGGGCAATGGCATCGCGGCCGCGCGCACATCCGGTACGGGGAACACCTTCTGGCGCATGCTCGGCCATCCGAACCACGGCACACCCGAACTCTCCGAGGTCCGCGACCAATGGGAACTGCAGGCCCGCAAGGCGGTCGGTGACGACGCCTACGACAGGGCCTTCCGCACCGCGCTGAACGACGACGCCGAACAGGGCCTGGCCTCCGTGATGCACGGCCCGCTCCCCTCCTGACCCGACAGCACAGACCCTGAGCCGACAGCACGGAAAGGTCGTCAGGACCGGCCGGGCTCAGCCGAGCGACGCGAGGTGCTCCCGCACGCGCCCGAGCGGCCAGACCTCGCCGATCTTGTGCTTGATGTCGAAGAGGTTCGCCGCGTGGATGTCCGGGTCCCGGTCGCCCACGGCCTCCTCGACCACGATCGGTACGAATCCGTGCTGCAGAGCGTCCAGCGCGGTGGCCCGGACGCAGCCGCTCGTCGAGAGTCCGCCGATGAACAGGGTGTCGATGCCGTCGGCCGTGAGGCGGGCGGCAAGTGAGGTGCCGAAGAAGGCACTTGGGCACTGCTTCGTCACGGTCAGGTCGTGCGGTGCCGGGGCCAGGCCGTCGATGAACGCGCCGAAGGGGCTGCCTTCGGCGAACACCCGCAGGACGGGCACCTTGCGGAGGAAGAGGCCGCCGTCGCTGCCGTCCGCCCGCAGCAGCACCCGCGTGACGATCACCGGGATCCCGGCCCTGCGTGCGGCGGCCAGGAGAAGCCTCATCGCGTCCACCGCCGGTTCGACCCCGGCGTAGAGCGGGCAGTCCGGGTCGACGTAGGCGCGGGCGGGGTCCACCAGGATCAGTGCCGGGGAGGTGCCGGGGGTGAGCCGTCCGTCGAACCCGGCGCGCTCGTAGTCCTCCTGCGGGGAAGCGGTCATGGCGACGTCCTTCGTGAAGTGGCGGACTCCGGTGGGGTGTTGATGGCGACTACCTCGGCGGTACGGGGTGCCCGCAGCGATGTGGGGAACGCCAGGCAGACGACTCCCCCGAGCACCGCGATGCCCGTGAGGAGGAACCCGGTGGCGCGGAGGTTGGCGACGAAGCGGTGCAGCTCGCCTGTCGCGAGCACATTCAGCGTGTTCAGTGTCCCGTCGTAGGCGGCCTGCCGGGCCGGTTCGCTCAGCCCGGTCGTCGTGAACGCGAGCGCGAGCGCCGTGCTGAGCAGGTAGCCCACGTTCTGGGTGGTGGACCGCAGGCCGTTGGCCGTTCCGCGCCGGTCGGCCGGCACGGACAGCATCAGCGCGCTCGTGCTCGGTGTCATGAAGAGCCCGGTGCCGGCCCCGACGAGGAAGAGGAACGGGGCCACGGCCAGGAACGGCACGGTCGTCGTCGAGAGGGTCAGCGAGAAGCCCAGCAGCCCGCAGGCCGTGACCGCCATCCCTGTTGTCGTCAGCGCGCGCGGGGTGAAGCGGTCGAACAGGGAACCGGCGGCGGCCGAGGTGATCAGCGTGCCGGCCGCGACCGGTGTCACCAGCACCCCCGCCTCCAGGGAAGTGGCACCGCCGACCGCCTGTTCGTGCAGGGAGGCCAGGAGTACGACGGCGTAGCTGCCGACCGCGTTGGCGAGCACGGCCGCGAGCACCAGGGCGATCGCGCGGGTGCGCAGCAGCGACACGTCGACCAGGGGGTGCTCGCGCCGCGTCTGGACGGCGACGAAGGCCGCGAACAGCGCGAGGGTCGCAGCGCCGCAGGCCCATGGCAGCCAGGCGGCGACGGTGGCCGTGACGCCGGGTGTCAGGGTGAGGACGAGCGCGGTCAGCATCGCCGTGGAGAGCAGCGCGCCCGGCAGGTCGAACGGTTCACGGGCTCCGCCGACCCGCGCTCCGCTCGCCGGAACGGCCAGTACCGACGCGCCGATCGCGACCAGCCCGATCGGTACGCAGACCACGAACAGCCCACGCCAGCCGAGGAGTTCGGTCGCCGCGCCGCCGACGACCGGTCCGGCGACCTGGGCCGTGGCGGCCACGGTGACGTTCCAGCCGAGGGCCCGGCCCAGCGTCCGCGCGGGGAACACGTCGGTCAGCAGCGCGGTGTTGTTGGTGATCACGGCGGCGGCACCGACGGCCTGTACGAGCCTGGCCGCGATCAGGAATCCCGCCGACGGGGAGAGCGCCGCGAGCCCGGTCCCGGTGGTGAGGACGACGAGCCCGGCGAGATACAGGCCGCGCCGGCCGACGATGTCGGCGATCCGGCCGAAGACGAGGATCAGGGCGGTGGTGACCAGCATGTAGCCGAGCAGGATCCAGTCGGCCTGTCCGGGGTCCGCCCCCAGTTCCCGGGTGATCGTGGGCAGCGCGACGGCGAGTCCGCTCATGTTGAGGAACACGGCCACCACCCCCACGGCGGTGGCCGCGAACACCCGCCACGGACTTCGGCCGACGGTCACGACCGCACGCCCGGACCGTCCGGAGCGCCGGTCACCCGGCCAGCGACCGTGACTTCATCAGCGGCTGGATGCGGGTGCCGAAGTTCTCCAGGCCCGCGAGGAAGTCGTCGAAGACGAGCATGATCCCCTTGGTGCCCTCGACCTCGGCGACCTCGTCGAGCAGCTTCGCGATGGTCTCGTACGAGCCGACCAGCGTGCCCATGTTGAAGTTGACCGCACCTTCGGGCAGCACGATGGTGCGGGCGGTGGAGGTGTCGTCGGCGGTGGTGTCCGTGGCCGATTCGCCGGCCATGTACGCGAGCGCGGCGTGATCGGCGTTGTCGTGGTAGTCCTGCCACTTCGCCTGGGCGGCCTCGTCGGTCTCATCGGCGATGATCATGAAGAGGGAGAGCGCGCCGACGTCCCGGCCGGTCTCCGCCGCCGCGTCCACGAGCGAGGCCGTGGTGTCCGACAGGGCGAGGGGGGTGTTGACGCCGCTGCCCAGGATGAAGTTGTACTCGGCGTGCTCGGCGGCGAACCGGATGCCCGTGGGGCTCTGCCCGGCCGCGACGATGTCGATGTGCCCGTCCGTCGGGCGCGGGGAGAGCACGCAGTCGTCCATCTCGTAGAACTCGCCCTTGAAGTTGCTGACGCCCTCGCTCCACAGCTCCTTCATCACATTGACGTACTCGGCGGCGCGGGCGTAGCGGTTGCCGAAGTGTTCGTCGCCGGGCCACAGGTCCATCTGGGAGTACTCGCCGGGGGCCCAGCCGGTGACGATGTTGATGCCGAAGCGGCCGGGGGCGATGGAGTCGATCGTGGTGGCCATGCGGGCGACGATCGCCGGGGGCAGGACGAGGATCGGGGTGGAGGCGTACAGCTTGATGCGCTCCGTCACGGCGGCCAGGCCCGCCATCAGGGTGAACGACTCCAGGTTGTGGTCCCAGAACTCGGTCTCGCCGCCGAAGCCCTTGAGTTTGATCATCGACAGCGCGAAGTCGAGTCCGTGCTCCTCGGCCTTCTGCACGATGGCCTTGTTGAGCTCGAAGCTCGGCAGGTACTGGGGTGAGCTCTTCGATATGAGCCAACCGTTGTTGCCGATGGGGATGAATACGCCGATGTCCATGCCGCTCCTGTGTGACGGGTGGGCGGGGGTGAGCCTGACGGGGTGACAACGTGCGGGCATGATCAAGGGGTTCCATACCCGTTCACGACGCCCCGTTCCCCCGGATGCCGAGTATTGTCACCCGAGCGCACACAGGTGGAACACCGACGCAACTCGGTCTGGAGCGCTGCCTGTTGAGAGACATGTGCGAGAGCCGGAGTCCAAGGTGAGAGTCCTGCGCAGGACCGCGTTATGTGAGGCGGGAACGGTAAAATTTACGGTATGAACGCACGTCTGGCTCTGCTCGGCACCGTGGACCCCGGCGTCACCGAGAGCGAGGTCTTCCGGCTGGCACTGCAGCACGCGGTGGGCGAGCTGGGCGCGCTCGGTGGGGCGATTCATCTGCGCGGGCCGATGTCCGTGCTGCGGCTGGTGTCGTCGACCGGTCTGCCGCCCGCCCTCACCCGCCCGTGGGAGTTCATCGACCAGGAGGGCCCGACGGCCCCGGCCCGGGCTCTGCACCAGGGCAGCGGTGTGTGGGTACCGGTACGGCCGACGCCCGCGGGCCAGGAACTCGCCTGGCCCGGCACCGGGCTGGCCGCCGTACCGGTGTCCGGCGGAGACCGCAGCATCGGCGCGCTCACGGTCCTGATGGGCGAGCAGGGTGAGCCCACCCCCAGGCAGTGGGACTTCCTGCGGGATCTGGTCGCCTGGACCGAGGAGCGGATGAGGCAGGCGCCCCCGCCCTCCGGGCCTTCCCAGAGCGAGCCGAGCGGCCACCGTGACCGGCTTCGGCAGGCGCTGAAGGAGGTCAGCGTCGGCTCGTGGGACTGGGACATCCAGGGCGGCGAGCTGATCTGGGACGAGGCGGCCCTGGAGCTCTACGGCACCAGACCCGAGGACTACACCGCCAGGGTCGAGAACTGGATGGCGTGCGTCCACCCCGACGACCTGGCGCCGACGCTGGACGCGGTGGACCGGGCGATCCGCGAGCACGGCGTGTTCGAGGCCGAGTACCGGGTACGGCGCCTGGACGGCACGTACGGCTGGACGCGGGCCCGCGCCAGGGCGACCTACGACGAGCACGGCGAGCCCCTCCGGATGATCGGCGTGGGTTGGGAGAGCAACGAGTCCCGGACCGCCCGGGACGCGCTGAGCCGGGCCCTGCGCCACATGAGCGACGGGTTCCTCGCGGTGGACGAGGAGTGGCGGATCACCTTCGCCAACCTGGAGGCGGAGCGCACGCTGGGCCTCTCCGAGGAGGAGCTGTTCGGGCGCCTGCTGTGGGAGCTGCCCACGGTACGGAACGTCCCCGGCCTGGAGGACCGCTGCCGGAAGGCCGCGGCCGAGGAGACGCCCGTCGGCTTCGACGCCCAGCTGGAGGGCACCGGCCGCCGTCACCACCTGCGGCTGGTCCCGGGTCCCGACGGAGTCACCCTCTATCTCACCGACGTGACCGAGAAGCGGCAGCACGAGGAGGAGCGCCGGGCGTCCGAGCTGGCGGTGGCCCGGCGCGCGGTCCGGATGGGCGAGTTGACGGCCGCGCTCGCCAAGGCGACCACCTCGCAGGACGTGGTGGCCGCGGTCGCCCGCCGGGTGCTGCCGCCGTTCGCCGCCACCGGACTTCTGGTGCAGGCCATCGAGGGCGACCGGCTGCACACCGTGGGCGCGGACGGTTACCCGGAGGACTTCCTGTCCACCGTCGACGGCCGCGTCCGTACGCCCGGTGAGCCGGGCTGGGACGTGATCGCGTCCGGTCTGCCGATGTTCCTCTCCTCGACCGAGGAGTACGCGACCCACTACCCCGAGCTGGCCGCCAGACCGGAGCGGGCGGCGAAGGAGGCGTGGGCGTTCCTCCCGCTGACCGCGTCCGGCAAGACCTTCGGCGTCTGCGTCGTCGCCTTCGACCGCGCCCGCCGGCTCACCGACGAGGAACGCACCCTGCTGACCACGCTCAGCGCCCTCGTCGCCCAGGCCCTGGAACGAGCCCGGCTCTACGACGCCGAGCACACCCGTTCCCGCGAACTCCAGCGCAGTCTGCTCCCCCGCGCGCTGCCCGACCTGCCGGCGTGCACCGCGGCCGCCCGTTACCTTCCCGCGGGCCAGGGCATGGACGTGGGCGGCGACTGGTACGACATCATCCCGCTCTCCGGCGGCCAGGTGGCCCTCGTGGTGGGCGACGTCATGGGCCACGGCCTCCCGGAGGCGGCGACGATGGGCCGGCTGCGCACCGCGCTGCACACCCTCGCCGACCTGGAGCTGCCGCCCGACGAGATCATGAGCCACCTCAACGAACTCGTCGCCGGTATGGGCGAGGAGTCGTACGTGACCTGTCTGTACGCGCTCTACGACTCGACGACGCAGATCTGTTCCATCGCCGGGGCCGGTCATCCGCCGCCGGCGGTGGTCCACCCGGACGGCACCGTGCACTTCCCGGAACTGTCGGCCGACCCGCCCCTCGGCGCGGCGGAACCGCCGTTCGAGACGGTCGAGTTGAAGGTGCCGGAGGGCAGCCTGCTCGTCCTCTACACCGACGGTCTGGTGGAGTCGTCGAAGCGCGAGATGGACGAGGGCATGGCGGATCTGGCCCGCCTCCTGAGTTCGGCGTACCGGACCGAGTCCGGCGCGGAGGCGGACCTGGAGGACCTCTGCGACACCCTCACGGCGGGCCTGCTCCCCGCCGAGCACTCGACGGCCGACGACGCCGCCCTCCTCGTCGCCCGACTGCACGCCCTGACCAGTGACAACATCGCGTCCTGGCCGCTCCCGGAGGATCCGCGGGCGGCCGGCCAGGCCCGCCGCCACGTCCGGGAGCAGCTGCGCACCTGGGGCCTGGACGACCTGACCCCGACCACGGAACTCCTGGCCAGCGAGCTGGTCGGCAACGTCGTCCGCCATGCCAAGGGCCCGCTCAGCCTGCGTCTGCTGCACGGCGCCGAGCTGATCTGCGAGGTCTTCGACGGCAGCCTGACGATGCCCCGCATCCGCCGCGCCACGGACACGGACGAGGGCGGACGCGGTCTGCAACTGATCACCGCGCTCTCCCAGCGCTGGGGCACCCGCTACACGCCGACGGGCAAATGCATCTGGACGGAACAGACCCTGGGCGCTCCCGGGGTCCGGGAGGAACTCCCCGACGACGCCTTGGAGTTGATGTTCCCGACGGCGGTGGACTTCACCGGGGACCTGGACTCGCTGCCGTTCGGGGACGAGGACTGACGGACCCGCTGCGAGCGCTCAGCGCAGCCGGTCCTTGGCCTTGTAGTAGGCGCCGCCGAAGGGCAGGAACCAGGCGGTGCCGTTGTAGAAGGGCACGGGGACCTTCGGGAAGCCGAGGCCGCGCAGGGGGTTGGCCTCCGGGTGGCCGTCCATGACCTCGGCGATCGCCCGGCCCATGTAACTGGCCATCTGGACGCCGTGGCCGCAGTAACCCATGGAGTAGTACAGGCCGTTCTCCTCGCCCGCGTGCGGCATACGGTCCCAGGAGAAGCCGACGTTGCCGCCCCACACGTAGTCGATCCGGACGTCGGCCAACTGCGGGAAGATCTCCGTCAGTTCACGCTTCAGGACGTCTCCGCTCCTGACGTCGGAGGCGGGGTTGGACGGCGCGAAGCGGGCCCGGCCGCCGAAGGCGAGGCGGTGGTCAGGGGTGAGGCGGACGTAGTGGCCGATGTTCTTGGAGTCGACCACCAGGCGGGCGTTCGGGATGAGTTCGCGGGCGCGCTCCTCGCCGAGCGGCTCGGTGACGACGACGAAGCTGCCGACGTTGATCAGCCGCTTGCGGAACCAGGGCATCGCCCTGTCGGTGTAGGCGTCGGTGGCGGCCATGACCTGCTTCGCGCGGATGGTGCCGTGCAGGGTCTCCACCAGGAAGCCGCCGCCCGGCAGCCGGGTGAGGCCGGTGGCCGCGTTGCGTTCGTGGATCCGCGCACCGGCGCGTTCGGCGGCCTCGGCGAGGCCGTGGACGTACTTGCCGACGTGCAGTCCCGCGCTGAGCGGGTCGAGCAGGGCGCCGTGGTAGAAGTCCGAGCCGAGTTCGGCCCGCAGGTCGGCGCGGCTCAGCAAGGTGGTCTCGTGGTCGAAGTTCTCGGCCAGGTCGCGCTGGGTGGCCTTCATCGACTCGAAGTGCTGTGGTTTGTACGCCACTCCGAGTCGGCCGGAGCGGTTGAAGCCGCAGTCGATCTGCTCCTTCTGCGTCAACTCCTCGACCACGTCGACGGCTTCACGGAACGCGTCGTACAACTCGCGGGCGCGTTCCTGCCCGTAGCGCTTGCGGGCTTCTCCCACGCCGATGGTGATGCCCTGGGTGCACATGCTGCCGTTGCGCCCGGAGGCGCCGGAGCCGATCTTGTCCTTCTCGACGAGGACGACGTCGGCGCCCTTGCCCGCGGCGTGGTAGGCGGTGGACAGGCCGGTCAGGCCGCCGCCGATGACGACCACGTCGGCCGACTCGGGCAGGTCCTTGCCCGAGCGGTCGGGCAGGGGCGGGGCGGTGTCCAGCCAGTACGGGATCTGCTTCATGGCGGAGCTCCTGTTCAGCAGCCGAGGAGGGCGGGGAGCCCGGACAGATCGGGGAGTTCGTCGTACGGCTGGTAGGCGGTGCTGCCCGGGCGGCCGTAGCGGTTGATCCATACGCGGCGCCTCAGGCCGAGGTCGCGGGTGGGGATCAGGTCGTACTCCCAGCCCTGCGCGGTGTGGATGACCTGGGACGGGTCGACGCCGATGGTCCGGTAGGCGTGCTCGAAGGTCTGGCGGTCCGGCTTGTACGCCTTCGCCTGCTGGGCGGTGATGACGTGGTCGAACTCGACGCCGATGTTCGCGATGTTCCGCGCGATGAGTTCGTCGTCGGTGTTGGAGATGATGGCGATCTCGTAGCGGGACTTCAACGCCCGCAGCGCGTCCGGGACTTCGGGGAACGGGCCGAAGGTCGGTACGGCCTCGACGAGGGCGTCGCCGTCGGACGCGCGGTACTCCAGGCCGTGCAGGCGCATCGCCATCTCCAGGCTGGAGTGCAGGACTTCGTGGTAAGGGCGGTAGTGCTCCAGGACGGCCTGGAAGCGGATGACGCGGAAGTCGTCGAGGAACTCGTCGACGTCCAGGCCGTCGAGGTCGAGCCGGCCGGCCAGGACCTTGAGGGTGGTCGGGCCGAGCTGGAAGTCGACCAGGGTGCCGTAGGCGTCGAAGGTGACGATCTCTCGCATGACGTTCAGCCTCGTTTCTGGGGAGTTGGGGGACGTACTTCGGGGGGCGGGCTTCAGAGGGTGGGCATCGGGGGTCGAACTCCCGGCGTCAGACGACCTGTTCGCCGGGGCGCACGATCTCGTCGAGTGCCGTGAGGTCGGTCGCGTCGGGGATCCAGTCGGCCGCCGCCGCGTTGGCGGTGACCTGGGCGGGGGTCATCGCGCCGCAGATGACCGAGCCGACGGCCGGCAGCGCGGCGAGTCCGCCGACGGCCACCTCCAGCAGGGTCAGTCCGCGCGCGGTGCCGTACGCGGTGAGTGCCTCGACGCGGTCGAGGGCCGCGTCGGTGAGCCAGCCCTGGCGCCAGGACAATCGGCTGCCGGGCGGGGGCTGTTCGCCGCGCCGGTACTTGCCGCTGAGCAGGCCGTTGGCGAGCGGGTAGTACGGCAGCAGGCCTACGCCGGTGCGCAGGCAGGCGGGGATCAGGTCGGTCTCCGCGCTGCGGTCGAGGAGGTGGTAGCGGGCCTGGGTGCTGACGAAGGGGGCGGTGAGCCGGGCGGCGGGGAGGTTGGAGCAGCCGAGGTGGCGGATCTTCCCTTCGGCGACGAGTTCGCGCAGGGCTGCGATCGTGTCGTCGAGCGGGGTGACGCCGTCGGGCTCGTGGTACTGGCACAGGTCGATCCGGTCGGTGCCCAGGCGGCGCAGGGAGGCTTCGACGGCGTAGCGGATGTAGGGGCGGGAACCGCGCGGGCCGAGCCGGGCGGCTTCCGCGTCGGGGGTCATCTCCATGCCGAACTTGGTCGCGAGCACGATGTCGTCCCGGTGGCCCTTGAGGGCGGCGCCGAGGAGCCGTTCGCCGTCGCCGCGCACTCCCCCGCGCTCGCCGGAGCCGCCGTACATGTCGGCCGTGTCGAACAGGGTGATCCCGGCGTCAAGTGCCGCGTGGACGACGGCTGTTGTGGCCTCCTCGTCGAGCCGGGAGCCGAAGTTGTTGCCGCCGAGACCGACCACCGAGACGGTCGGCCCGCGTTCGCCCAGCGTGCGGTACCTCATGCGGAGTTCCCGAACCCGATGCAGACGTTCTTGGTCTGTGTGTAACTCGCCAGTGCCTCCAGGCCCTTCTCCCGGCCCCAACCGCTGTGCTTGTAGCCGCCGAAGGGCAGCTCGATGCCGGTGCCGACGCCGGTGGCGTTGACGTAGACCTGGCCCGCCCTGATGCCTTCGGCCATGCGCAGCGCCTTGTCGAGGTCGCGGGTCCAGACGTACGAGGCGAGGCCGTACGGGGTGTCGTTGGCGATCGCGAGGGCCTCCTCGGGGTCGTCGAAGTCGATGACGGTGACGACGGGTCCGAAGATCTCCTCGCGGGCGCAGCGGGCCTGGTTGGTGAGGCCGGTGAGGACGGTGGGCTCGATGTAATAGCCGTCGGCGAGTGCGGGGTCGGTGGGGGCGCCGCCGCCGGTGCGCACGTCGGCGCCCTCCTGCCGGGCGAGGTCCAAGTAGCCCTGGACGCGGTCGCGTTGGCGGGCGGCGACCAGCGGTCCGATGTCGGGGTCGGTCAGGCCGGGGCCCAGTTTCAGCGACGCGGCATGGGCGACCAGCTTGTCGAGGAATTCCTCGGCGCCGCGTTGGAGCAGGATGCGGGTGCCGGCCGAGCAGGTCTGTCCGGCGTTGCCGAAGGCTGAGCCCGCGACGGCGCCCAGGGCCAGGTCGAAGTCCGCGTCGGCGAAGACGACGACGGGTGACTTGCCGCCCAACTCCACTACGGAGGGCACCACGTTGGCGGCCGCCGCCTGCGCGACCTTGATGCCGGTCGGCACCGAGCCGGTGAACGTGACCTGGTCGATGTCCGGGTGTCCGGCGAGGGCGGCGCCGGTCTCGCCGTCGCCGGGGAGGACGTTCAACACCCCTGGCGGGAGGCCGCATTCGAGGGCGATACGGCCGATCTCCAGTGGGGTGAGGGGTGCTTCGGGTGAGGGCTTGAGGACGACTGTGCAGCCTGCGGCCAGCGCGGGGGCCGAGCCCCTCGCGGTGTTCTGGAGCGGGTAGTTGAAGGGGATGATCTGTCCGGAGACGCCGATCGGTTCGCGGACGGTGTAGTCCAGGAGACCGGGGCCGAGCGGGATGGTGGAGCCGCCGAGCTTGTCGGCCACGCCCGCGTAGAACTCGAAGTAGCGTGCGGCGGCCTCGACATCGGCCTTCGCCTGGCCGAGCGGTTTGCCGACGTCACGGCTCTCCAGGTGGGCCAGTTGCCCGGCCTCGGCTCGGATCGCCTGGGCGATGCGGTTCAGCAGGCGTCCCCGGTCGGCGGCGCGCATCCGGGCCCACTCGGGTGCTGTGAAGGCGGCGCGGGCCGCGGCCACCGCGTGGTCCACGTCGGCCGCACCGGCCAACGCGACCTGGGCGAGGGCCGTTCCGTTCGACGGGTCGAGGACGGTGAAGGTGCGGCCGTCGGCGGCGGGGACCTGTTTGCCGTCCAACAGCAGCTCGCGCGGGGACAGTTCGCCACTCGCTTCCGAGGTCATAGCCGGATCTCCCCCTCCACCGTGCCGAAGATGACGACCTCGTCGCCGGGGTGGACGGTGCGGATCCGTCGCACCCAGAGCACGATGCCGTCCTGCGGGGCGCGGACCTCCTCCAGCGTGTTGCCGTAGTGGTCCACGACGTGGGCGATCAGGTCCCCTTCCTTGCAGCTCTCCCCCGGGTCGGCGTGCCCGACGAAGAAGCCGCCGGACGCGGAGCGGGCGAAGGTTCCGCTGACCGCCGTGTAGGTGTCGCGCAGTTCGGGCTCACCGTCGGTCATGCCGAGCCGGCGCATGATGTTGCGCACCGAGTTCATGTGCAGCTCTACGGTCGACTCGCGATACGTCCCGCCACCCGCCTCGATGGTGATGGCCGGCTTGCCCGCCGCGAGAGTGGGGTGGCGGACCGTGCCGCCCCACTTGCCGCCCTTCCAGACGAGTTGGTGTCCGGCGGCCAGACCGATACCGGTGGCCAGGTCCTCGTAGCCGCCCTGGACGATGACCAGCGGGGCGATCTCCCCGAAGGTGCCGCCGGTGTGCAGGTCCACGAGGGCGTCGATGGCCGGGACGACCTGCTCGACGAAGGTCGCGGCCAGGCGCAGGGAGTACGAGCCCTCGGCGTCGCCGGGGAAGATGCGGTTGAGGTTGAGGTGGTCGAGGCCGCTGCTGCGGGCGGCGGCCTCGAAGGCCGGGGTGTTCATGCAGGGGATGCCGACGAGCGTGCCGCGCAGGGTCGCCGGGTCGGTCTCGGCGAGGACGCGGCGGATGGCCTCCTGGCCGTCGTACTCGTCGCCGTGGACGCCCGCGTCGACGCAGAGCACCGGGCCGGGCTCGGTGCCGTTGACGACGATCAGCGGGATGCCGAGTTCCACGCCGTAGGTGCTGGTGCCGACCGGGATCAGACCCTGGGCGCGCTCGCCGGGGGCGACGGTCAACGGACCGATGGAGTACATGAGTTGCTGCCTTTCTGATGCGGGGGTCACAGGCGGGCGGACGCTTCGTCGAGGGTGTCCGCGATGATGTCGGCGATACGGTCCAGGAGCTGGCGGTCGCTGATCAGCGGGGGCGCGATCTGGACCAGCGGGGCGGCCCGGTTGTAGACGCGGGCCAGCAGGCCGGCCTCGCGCAGCCGGCGCGGGATGAGGTCGGCGACGAGTGCGGCGCGGGCGGTGTCGCTGAAGCCGCCGTCGTCCAGGTCCCCGACGAGTTCGCAGGCGTAGAAGAAGCCGGCGCCTCGGACGTCGCCGACGATGGGCAGGGTCTTGAGGGAGGTCATGCGGGTGGCGAGGTGGTCCTGGAGGGCGCGGACGTTGTCCAGGATCCGGTCGCGTTCCATGATGTCGAGGCTGCGCAGGGCGATGGCCGCGCTCAGCGGGTGTCCGCCGAAGGTGTAGCCGTGGTTGAGGATCGCGCCGGGGCGGTTGAGGACCTCGGTGACCTTGGTGCCGACGAGGGTGGCGCCCATGGGGGCGTAGCCGGCGGTGATGCCCTTGGCGACGGTGACGATGTCGGGGCGGGCGCCGTAGCGGTCGCCGCCGAACCACTCGCCGAGCCGGCCGAACGCGGTGATCACCTCGTCGGCGACGAGCAGGAAGCCGTAGCGGTCGGCGAGTGTTCTGAGGCCGGGCCAGTAGCCCTCGGGCGGGGTGATGCAGCCGCCGCGGTTCTGCACCGGTTCGGCGATCAGCATGGCGATCGTCTCCGGGCCCTCGGCGAGGATCACGTCCTCCAACTCCCGCAGCAGACGGGCGGTGAAGGCCGCGTCGTCCGCCAACTCCCCTGACAGACCGAAGCGGTTGGTGTGGGAGACGAACCGGGTCTCGATCGCGGGCGGGCCGTAGGGCTCCTTCAGGCCGGGGTCGTCGGTGAAGGACAGGGTGCCGACGGTCAGGCCGTGGTAGGCGCCGCGGCGGGCGATCGCCTTGGTGCGGCCCGGGTCGCCGCGCAGGGCGTGGTACTTGCGGGCGATCTTCCAGGCGGTCTCGACGGCTTCGGCGCCGCCGCCGGAGAAGAAGGTGTGCTCGATGTCGACGGGCGCGATCCGGGAGAGGCGTTCGGCGAGTTCGATGGCCGTCGGGTGTGCGGAGGCGGACCAGAGCGGGCTGAAGCAGAGTTCGCGGAGCTGCCGGTCGGCGGCCTCGGCGAACTCGGCCGCGTAGGAGTAGCCGAGCTGGCAGCAGTACAGGCCGGAGAGGCCGTCGATGTAGCGTCTGCCGTCCGCGTCGTCGACGTAGGGGCCCTCGCCGCGCTGTACGACGAAGAGGTTGTCGCCGTCGGTGCCGACCGAGCCGTTGGGCGTCATGTTCAGGAGCAGGTGCCGGGACGCGGAGGCGGACAGTTCGCCTGACGAGGTGCGGGTGGTGCTGGTGGTCATCAGGTCTCGTTTCCGGCGGGTAGGCCCACGGTGGTCTCCGTCGGCAGCAGACCGTCCTGCCGGCCGGAGCCGCCGAGCCGGCGGACCACGCCGACCAGCGCGAGGGCGACGACGGCGACCGCGATGAGCAGCGCGCTGACGGCCGTCACGGACGGATCGACGTCGTACTGAAGGACGTTGAACACCTGGACCGGCAGGGTCACGGTGTCCACGGAGGACAGGAACTGGGAGACGAAGAACTCGTCGAAGCTGGTGATGAAGGAGAAGACGGCGGCGGCGACCAGTCCGGGCATGGCCAGCGGGAAGGTGATGCGCCGGGCGACGGTGAGACGTCCTGCGCCCATGCTGGCCGCCGCGTCCTCCAGCCGTTCGTCGATGCCCTTCAGGGTGGCCATGAGGATCATCACGGCGATGGGTGAGGCCAGCACGGTGTGACCCAGCGCGATGGCGATCGGGCTGCCGAGCATCGAGGCGGGCTCGAAGAGCAGGAACAGGCCCAGGGCGATGACGACTTGGGGGATCACCAGGGGCGCGAGGACCAGGCCGTAGACCGCTGTGCGCAGGGGCAGTTCGCTGCGGACCAGTGCGGTCGCCGCGGTCACGCCGAGGATGAGGGAGAACACCGTCGTCAGGGCGGCGACCAGGGCGCTCAGGGAGAGGGCGGCCGGCCATTTGCTGCCGTCGGCGAACAGTTGCTTGTACCAGCCGAGGGTCCAGGAGTGGGGCGGGAAGGAGCCGAAGGCGTCGTTGCCGAAGGAGGTGACGACGATGACGATGATGGGCAGGGCCAGGAAGAGGAGGATCAGCGTGGCGAAGGCGGCCAGGCAGACGCGTCCGGCGAGGGTGGGGCGCAGGCCGATCATGATGCCGTACCCCGCTTCCGGTACGCCTCGCCCGCCGACTTGAGCAGGCGGAGGAGGAGCAGGCCCGCGAAGGTGAGCAGCAGCAGGATGATGCCGAGTGCGGAGGCGCCGTTCCACTGGTTCTGCTTCATGACCTGGTCGTCGATGAGCGAGGCCACCATGGTCTGCTTCGGGCCGCCCATCAGGGCCGGGGTGAGGTAGTAGCCGAGGCAGAGGATGAAGCACAGCACCCCTGCGTTGACCAGTCCGGAAGCGACCAGCGGCAGGTACACACGGCGGAAGATGGTGATCCGTCCGGCGCCCATGCTGGCCGCCGCGGCGAGCAGCCTGCGGTCGACGGCGCGCATCACGGCGTACAGGAGGAGGACGGTGTACGGGAGCATCACGGAGGTGGTGCCGATGACGACGCCGATCTCGTTGTAGAGCAACTGGAAGGGTGCGCCCGGGATGTGAAGGTCCGTCAGGACGTTGTTCACGACGCCGTGTTCGCCGAGCAGGATGATCCAGCCGTAGGTGCGCACCAGCGCGCTGATGAAGTGCGGGACGATCACGACCAGCATCACCAGGCCGGCCCACAGGGGCTTCAGCCGGGTCACCGCGTTGGCGAGCAGGAAGCCGATGACGAGGCTGAGCAGAGAGGTCTCGGCGGAGATCCGCAGGGTGGTGAGCAGGATCTCCAGGTTCGCGCCCTGGAACGCGTCGGCGTACCAGTGCAGGGTCCAGCCGCCTTCCTCGCCCTTGAGGCTGAGGAGGAGCGTGCTGAAGATCGGGTAGACGAAGAGGATCAGGAGGTAGACGACGACCGGTGCGGCGTTCAACAGGCCGTAGCGGGTGCGGCGTTCGGCCAGCGCGCGGCGCAGACGGCTCATGCGGCCGGGTGTCGCGGTGGGCGCGGGCTGAGACTGGGGCTGCGGCTGCGTGGCGAGGGCGGATCCGGCCATGCTCATCCCCTGTGTTCCGCGTCGGGGTGCACGCCGGCGTCTTCCGTGTCGGGGAACACGCTGACGTCGGTGAACTCGGCGGTCAGGCCCACGTGTTCACCGGGAGCCGGTGCCCGTCCGGCCGGCAGCTCCAGGCGTACGACGTCGGTGTCGGCGCCGCCGACCGGGCGGACCGTGACGCGCACCAGTGTTCCGACGTAGGTGACCGTCTCCACGGTCCCGGTGCAGAAGCCGGTGTCGGCGGGACAGAGGCCGATACGGCCGGGCTGGACGGCGGCCCGGACCCGGCCGCCGTCCGCGTCCGCGTTCGCGAGGGGGCGGGCCGTCAGCAGACCGCCGGTGTCGAGCCGTACGCGGGTGTGCTCCGAGGTGCGCTCCTCGACGCTGCCCGCGAGGAAGTTGGCGGCGCCGAGGAAGTCCGCGACGAACGGGGTGCGCGGGACCTCGAAGAGTTCCCTCGGGCTGTCGAACTGGTCGATGCGGCCGTCGCGCATGACCGCGATCCGGTCGGAGAGGACGAGGGCCTCTTCCTGATCGTGCGTCACATAGATGACGGTGAGGCCGAGTTCGCGCTGAATGCGCTTGATCTCGGTCTGGAGCTGGTCGCGGAGTTTCTTGTCGAGGGCGCCGAGCGGCTCGTCCATGAGGATCACCGGCGGGCGGTAGACCAGGGCCCGGCACAGGGCGACACGCTGCTGCTGGCCGCCGGACAGTTCGCGGGGGCGGCGGCGGGTCATGCCGCTGAGCCCGGCCATCTCCAGGGTCTCGCCGACCCGGCGGCGCAGCTCCGCCTTGGGTGTACCGCGCAGTTGGAGCGGGAAGGCGACGTTGTCCCAGACCGTCATGTGCGGGAAGAGCAGGTACTGCTGGAAGACGAAGCCCAGGCCGCGTTTCTGCGGGGCCAGCCGGGTCACGTCGCGGCCGCCGACGACGATGCTGCCGGAGTCGGGTTCGCAGAACCCGGCGATCATCATCAGGGTGGTGGTCTTGCCGGATCCGGAGGATCCCAGGAAGGTGACGAACTCGCCCGCCGCGATCTCCATGGAGACCTCGTCGACGGCGGTGACACCGCCGTACGTCTTGCGAAGTCCCGTGACGGACAAGGGTTTTCCGGTGCCGGTGCCGGTGCCGGCGTCCGGTGGACGGGTGATCTTCGGGGCTTTCACGTCCAGTTCAGGCATGCGACCACTCCTGCCAGCGCTTGGAGACGGCGTCCTGGTTCTTGATCCACCATTCGACGTCCAGGTCGAAGCCGGACTCCAAGTGGGCTGCGGAGCCTGCCAAGTTGGCGGCGGTGGCCGTGGAGAGCTTCTTGTAGGCGGCGGGCACGGTCGGGGCCATCGGGTACAACTCGGCGTAGGCGGCCTGTACTTCGGGGCGCAGCGAGAAGTCGATGAGCTGGTAGGCCGCGTCGAGGTTGTCGGTGCCCTTGGGGATGGCGAGGCCGTTGCTCTGGCGGCGGGCGCCGTTCCACTGGTAGGCGAGCGGGGAGCCCTGTTTGATGAGGGCGTCGAGGCGGCCGTGCCAGACACTGGAGGCGACGACCTCTTCCCGGCCGAGGAGTACGCCGGGCAGGGCGCCGGTGTCCCAGAACTTCTTGACGTGTGACTTGATCGCGTCGAGGGACTTGAAGGCGCGGTCCACGTCGAGGGGGTACAGCTTGTCCGGGTCCACGCCGTCGGCTAGGAGGGCGAACTCCAGCTCGGGCAGGTCGGCGTCCAGGGCCTGGAGTGCGCGGCTGCCGGGGAATGTCCTGGTGTCCCAGAAGTCGGCCCACGAGGTCGGCTTCTTCCCGCCGAAGGCGTCCGTGCGGTACGCCATGACGCTGGCCCAGTAGTTCTTGCCGATCGCGTGGGTGGTGAGCAGAGACTTGGCGATGCCGGCGTCCTTGGAGTTCTTCAGGCGGTCGTAGTCCAGGGCCTGGGTGGCGCCCTGTTGCTTGAAGAGCACGAAGTCGGCCATGGAGTCGTCGATGACGTCGAACTGGGGGCGGCCCTGCTTGATCTGGGCGAGCATCTGGGCGTACTCGATGTTCACCACCTTGACCTGGATGCCGGTCTCCTTGGTGAACGGCTCGTAGACCGCCTTCTGGTTGGCGTCGCCGTAGGTGCCGCCGCTGTCGCGGACGACGAGTGTCTTGGAGTTCTTGCCGCCGCTGTCGACGGACCGGCTGGTGCCGGTGCCGCAGGCGGTGAGGGAAGTGGCTGCGATGCCTGCGGCGACGCCGCCTACTCCGCGCAGGAACACTCTGCGGTCTATCCGGGCTTCTCTCACCGGGGGCCTCCTGGTGGTGCGGTGCGTGATGACGGGCGGTCTGCGGG
>NZ_BARF01000113.1 GCF_000367365.1 Streptomyces prunicolor NBRC 13075
AGCCCCCACCGGCCCACACACACCAACTACCGCAAGTCCCCTTCTCTCTGTTCCTACTTGCAGCCACAGCCGCACACATCACCGCCCTGACGATCGCCGTCCTACACCGCGACACGGCTCTCCCCACCTGGGCGGTAATCCTGTTCGCAACGGCAGGGGTGTCACTGGTGATGGCCACCGCACACTGGATCGGCGCCCTCCTCGCCCACCGCACCCGGACAACCCAGGGCGCCCAAACAACACAACTAGCCACCTGGACAGAGGAAGCCGTAAGAGACGCCTGGGCCGAACGCCGCCGTATCGCAGCGGGACTGGAAACCACAGTCCTGGCCCGCACCGCAGACATGATCACGGAGGCAGAGGCAGGCCACCTGGACGAAACAGCGACCCGCGCCCGAGAGGCCCTCGCAGCGATGCGCGCCCTCCTGGACGCGGTCCGAGACGCCGACGAAACAACGACCCCCGACCTACGGCCCCAACCCACCGTCCAGGCGCTCGACTTGCTCGCCCACCAGTGCAGGGCCACCGGCCGTGACGTACAGATACGCCTCACCGACCGCGTACCCGACCGCCTCCCCACCGAGGTGGACCTCGCCGCCTACCACGTCGCCGAAACCCTGCTGGCGACCGGCGACAACGACCCCGCCGTACTCGAACTCGACGCGGACGACGGTACGTTGACGATCACAGCCACCGGCGTCCCGCGCGCCGCCGACCCCGCCGTACGGGCCCGCCTGACCGCACGGATCGCGCCGCTCGGCGGCACCCTGACGGCCGGGCACCCACCGGGCACGGTCCATCTCCGGCTGCCGCTCGCGGCGCCGGACGACGAGGAGAGACAACGATGAGCCTCAGGGTGCTGGTCGTCGACGACCAGGGCATCGTCCGGGCGGGCTTCGCCGCCGTGATCGACGCCGAGGACGACATGACGGTCGTGGGCGAGGCGGCCGACGGCGCCACCGCGGTGGTGCTGGCCGCCGAACTCGCCCCGGACGTGGTCGTGATGGACGTACGGATGCCCGAACTGGACGGTATCGCCGCCACCCGGATCATCACCGGCAAGGAGAACGCGCCGCGCGTCCTCGTGCTGACCACCTTCGACCTGGACGCGTACGTCTTCGACGCCCTGCGCGCGGGAGCCTCCGGCTTCCTTCTCAAGGATGTGCACGCCTCCGAACTCCTGGACGGCATCCGGGTGGTGGCGAGCGGCGAGAGCGTGCTCGCCCCGTCCGCGACCCGGCGGCTGATCGGCCACTACGCGTCCGGCGCGGGCACCGGTTTCCGTTCCGCCGCCGAGAACGGCCCGCGCGAGCTGGAGAGCCTCACCGGCAGCCAGCGCAACGTCCTCGCCCTGCTCGCCTCCGGCCTCAACAACGCGGAGATCGCGGCGGAGTTGGACATCACCGTCGGCACCGTCAAGTCCCACGTCAACGCCCTGCTCCGCAAACTCGGCCTGCGCGACCGCGTCCAGGCAACGATCCTCGCCTACGACCTCGGCATCACCCGGCCGAACCCGCCCGGCGCCGACCATCTCTGACGATCTGTCATAAACCGCGATCGACCAACAACCCTTCACTCAACGCCACTCAGGAGTACAGCCATGCCCAGTACCGACGCCAACGCCGCCAGCTCCCCGCTCCACCGGCTCGGCCGGAACCTCCGCAACCCCTTCGCCCTCGGCTACCTCGCGCTCTGCGTGGCCCTGCTCGTCTGGACCGTCGTCGTGAGCGTCATGGACGACTCGGGCGAGTCCATGGCGGGCGTCGTCCCGGTCCTGGCGACCGCCCCGGGCAGTCTCGTGTTCCTCGTACTGCCGGACGGCAAGGCGATGTTCTTCGTCGCCGTCGCCATCGGCGCACTGGTGAACGCCTCGGTCATCGGCTGGTGCGTCCGCGCGCTGCGCCGCGGCAACCAGGCGGACCCGACGCGCTGACCCGACCCGCTGAACCCCGGGCGGGACTAGGCTGGGGCCGCGGTGTTCGCCCTGCTTCGCATCGGGCCCAACCACCGCGTCGAAGGACTGCGGCATGAGGCACGCACCCAGCACCACGCACCACCCGACCACCACCTCCGAAGAACGGCCGCTACGACCCCTACGACCCCCGTTGACGGCCGTTCCCTCTCCCCCCGACCCGGACCTGTTGACCGAACTGGTCCAACTACGCGCCCAGAACAGTCAGTTGGCGCTCGCTCTGGAGACCCGGGCGGTGATCGACCAGGCGCGCGGCATGGTGATGGCCCTCGCACCGTGCACCGGCGACCGGGCCTGGGACCTGCTGGTGGGCGTCTCCCAGCACTGCAACGTCAAGCTCCGGGTCGTGGCGGCGGCACTGGTCGCCACGACGGCGGACAAGGCGCTCCCGGCCGATATCCAGCGGGAGTTGCGCCGAGCACTGCGCCGCCTGCACGCGGCGGACCGGCCGTAGGACGTACGGATGCCGGAGTACGTACGGATGGGGACGGCGCCGGGAGCTGTGGTTCCAACTCTCCGGTGTCTTCGTCCAGAACGGCCGACGGACGCCCCTGCTGAGTAGCCCGGCCCGCGCGACCTAAACTACCCGGGTCGTTGGGTCCGGTCGTTGTGCACCAGCCCGTCCGGATGGTCCTCCGTACGCTCACCGAGCGGAAGTACCAGTACCCGTACGGGAGTTGCGTCGTCCTCGCGCTGGATTCGCCCCACCTCCCGCCAGCCCCGGCCCTGGAGCGCGGCCAGGGTCCGCCGGGCGGACTCGTCCACCAACGTGACGCCCAGCGAGGCCTGGTGGTCGGTGAGCAGACTCTCCTGCATCCGACGGGCGAGCCCGCGCGCGTACTGGTGGGGATAGACGAGGGTCTCCAGGATCGCGAACACATACCCGGACGCGGTGAGTTGCTCCAGGTTCTGCGGCAACGGTCCGTCGAACCCCTGCCACCACGACCCGTCGCGCGGCACGGAGAAACCTGTTTGAAGCCGCTCCGCCCGGGCACCTGTCCGGTGTGCTTCGGACCGGAGGCACCCCCGTGGGAGCGGTGCCCTCTGCTCCCCAGAGTGCTGCGGTCCGCCGACCCCACGGTGAGTGACACCACCGAAGAGGGAGCACGCCCCCATGCAGCCCGACCGCACCCCCAAGTCCCGTACCACCAAACGGACTTACGACGACTCCCCCGACACCGCCGAGGCGTTCCGCCGTATCGCCGCACTGCCGGACGGTCCGGAGCGGGCAGCGCTGTGCCAGGAGGTGGTGCGCGCCTGGATGCCGATGGCCGTACGGCTGGCCCGGCGCTTCCGGCACCGCGGCGAGTCCGCCGAGGATCTCGCCCAGGTCGCCCAACTCGGCCTGGTCAAGGCGGTGTCGCGCTTCGACCCGAGTCTCGGCAACGCCTTCCCCAGCTTCGCGATTCCGACGATCCTCGGCGAGGTGAAGCGGCACTTCCGTGACGAGCTCTGGGTCGTCCACGTCCCGCGCCGGGTGCAGGAGCTGCGTGGCCAAGTCCGGTCCGCCGACCACGAGTTGAGCGCGACGCGGGGCGGGACGATCTCCGCCGTCCACGAGATCGCCACGCACACCGGCCTGACGGAGGCCGAAGTGCGGCTGGGCCAGGGGGCGTTGGAGGCCTACACCGCCTGGTCCCTGGACGCCGTACCCGGGCATCCCACGGACGGCCACCCGCTGACCGACACCCTCGGCGACATCGAGCCCGACTTCGACCTGATCGTCGACCGCGAGGCCCTGCGCCCCCTGCTGCGGGCGCTGCCGGAGCGCGAGCGCGAGATCCTCTACATGCGCTTCTTCTGCGAGATGACCCAGGCCGGCATCGGCGCACGGCTCGGCGTCTCCCAGATGCACGTCTCCCGCCTGATCACCCGCACCTGCGCCCGCCTGCACGCCCAGGTGATGGCCGAACCACGCGCGTTCAGGAAGGCGTCGTAACGCCGTCGCGCATGCTCGCCGCTTCGGCGACCAGCTCACGCCCGGTCGACGTACGCAACGGGTCGCTCGCGGCGGTCATCAGCCAGGCCGCCGTGACGGGGTCCGTCTCAGGGGGTACGACGAGCAGGTCCCAGCGGCTCGTCCGGTACGACAGGAGCAGCAGCTGGTGCGGGTCCTGCTCGGCCAGGAACCAGCCCACCTTCACGACATGCCCGTCGACCGGCACCTTGCGCGGGAAGTCGGCCGGCCAGTGCGTGGGATTCACCGTGACCCGCGTGATCCGCCCCCACAACGGATCGAGCACGGCGACCAGCGAGGGAAGCTCCGCCCCCAGATCCCGGGACCGGGGCCACCAGGCACCGTCCAGCAGAGCGGGCGCCGAACCGAGCGGGGCCAGCGACATACGAAGCGCGAGGTCGGGTGCGGGGGCGGGTATCCCGCCCTCGGGTGTCGGCGTGATGGAAACGGGCGCAGTCATGACGCGAACCCTGCTCTGGGCCGACGCGACCGGCCCGGCGTAATCAATCGCCGAAAACGACACGGGCATGGAGGCCGGTGCGCGGAATACCCTCGGTGATTTCGAGCGTACTCCTCAGGTACTAACCGGCCGCCCGCCGTTCCCGGTACTCCGCCTGCTCAGGCACCGCCCCAGCCGGTCGAGTGGTCGTCCGGGTCCTCGGTCGCGTACAGGGCGGGCCCGAGGCGCGCGGCCAGGGTGTCGCCCGCGATGTGTGTCAGGGTCACCGTCCCGCCGTCGTCGTCCGACGTCAGCTCGGCGTAGTACGCCGGGGCCGCCCAGTCCATCGGACGGTGGAAGAAGAAGTCGACCGTGTCGTCCGGATACTCCTCACGAAGCAGCGGAAGCACGGTCTCCAGGTCGTTCTCCGCGCCGTACCCGCTGATCACCACGGCAACCCGCCCCAACTCCGTCCGCCACACCCGTACATGCGCCGGGCCGACCCCCTGGCGGGGCGACCACGCGCCCTCGTCACGGATCAGCCGAGCCGGATGAGCGCCCTCAACTGCCATACAAGGCCCCCGCTTTCGACCACGTCATCATCGCGTACGACCCTCGTACTTCCGGCTTCCGGCCGAGGCACGGCCCCGTTCCGTCACCCGACCGCCGTGATCTGCCCGTCCGCCTCCTTCAGCCTGCCCTGGCCGAGCAGTTCGTCGATGTCGGAGTCGAGGAAGGCACGGATGTCCCGGCCCATGCGACGCCAGCCGAAGAACTCGCCGGTGTGCCGGACCAGTTCGTCCTGCGACATGCCCGGGCACTCCGCCGCGAGCTCGTACAGCGCCAACTGCCGCTCGGCCGGGGCGATATGCGCGGCCTTGCGGACGGCGTCGCCCGCTCCTGGAACGCGGGCGCCCAACTCGTCCCGGCCTGCCACGTCGAGGAACAGGCCGTCGACACTGACCTTCCCCGAGCGGACGAGACCGCGCACCACATCCCGTACGTTGTCGCGGATCCTGCTGCCCGCCCGGCCGACGCCCCACGCTTCCCGGGCACGCTGCACCAGCAGTTCCTCGTGGATGGGGCCCTCGATCCCGATGACCCTGGTCAGCAGCGTGCGCAGGGCCGGCCGAGCCTCCGGGGTGTGCAGTTCGTACGGCGAGGACACCGCCATCTCGCCCGTCTCGTACAGGGAGCTCCACGGCCGATCGGGCTCGGTGTCGACAGGAACGCGCTCATGGTCCGTAGGCGCGGGGGCAGTTGGCGGCATGCCGTGCCGCGGCTCCGAGGCGCCGGGCGGCACCGGCACGTCGGTGAGCAGCGGAAGCAGCCTGGGGTCCGAGGCGATCTTCGCTTCATCGCCCTCGGCGGTCACCGGCACGGGCGTCCGCACCGCCGCCGGTGCGGAGTCGGACATCGGCCCACGCTCGACCGCCAGCTCGACCGCCTCACGCAGTCTCAGCTCGGCGGCGGCCCGCCCGCGGTACCAGTCGGTGCCCCAGATCCGGTGCAGCCGCCAGCCGAGCCCGGCGAGTACCTCTTCGCGCAGCCGGTCGCGGTCGCGGGC
Source organism: Streptomyces prunicolor NBRC 13075 (assembly GCF_000367365.1). Lineage (GTDB taxonomy): Bacteria > Actinomycetota > Actinomycetes > Streptomycetales > Streptomycetaceae > Streptomyces > Streptomyces prunicolor. Next base: position 5,936 of record NZ_BARF01000113.1, read on the forward strand.
CGTCCTCGACGAGTGGTACATCGCGCCGTCGCACTCGATGCCGAGCGCGTAGGCGCCGGGGAACTCCGGATGACGCACGCCGATGTCGATGCGGTATCCGGCGACACCGACCTGCGGCTGGACGCGGTAGCCCCAGTCGCGCAGCACCTCCAGCACCGACTCCTCGAAGGGGCTGTCCGGCTCGGCGTCGGCCTGCACCACGTCCTGCGCGAGGACGGCCGGACCGTTCTCGGCGTACTCCAGATACCGCTTGAGATGCTGGACGCTCTCGTTCGGGCTGTCGGCCAGGCCACTGCCGCGGAAGGACGCGACGACCTCCATACGGAATCGCGCCCGGGTGACGGCGACGTTGAGGCGCCGCCAGCCGCCCTCCTTGTTGATGGGCCCGAAGTTCGTGCCGAACTTGCCGAGCTCGTCGGGGCCGTAGCCGATGGACATGATCATGACGTCACGCTCGTCGCCCTGGACGGATTCGAGGTTCTTGACGAAGAACCCGTCGAGCCGGTCCTCGGTGAAGCAGTGGTCCAGGTCGGGTCGGAGCAGCCGGGCCTGCTGGACGGCCTGGTCGATGGCCGCCGCCTGGGCCTGGGAGAGAGCGACGACGCCGAGGGTGCGATCGGGGCGGGTGTCGAAGTGGTGGATGACCCGCCCGGCGACGAACTCCGCCTCCTTGCGGTTGTCCCGCCGGCCGCCGCGGTCGTACACACCCTGTGCGGGGAAGAACTCGACGCCGATGTCGTTGCCGAGGTCCAGTGCTCCCGGGAAGGTCACCATCGAGTTGCCGTAGAAGGACCTGTTGCTGAAGGTGATCAGGTCCTCGTGGCGGCTGCGGTAGTGCCAGCGCAGGGACAGCTCGCGCAGCGCTCCCGCCTTGCAGGCGTGCAGCAGGGACTCGAAGGTGTCGGGGACGTCCTCGTCGTACTGATCGGAGTCGTCCTCGACCGACGAGTCGAAGAAGGAGGTCGGCGGCAGCTGCTTCTCGTCACCGGCCACGACGAGGGAATCCGCCCGGTACACGCAGTTGATGGCGTCGGCCGGGCGGACCTGTGACGCCTCGTCGAAGATGACCACGTCGAAGTGGTAGTCCGCGGGCAGGAGTTGACTGACCGTCAGAGGACTCATCATGAAGCACGGCTTGATCAGCCGGACGACGTCACGGGTCCGGCCGAGCAGTTCCCGCACCGGCATATGACGGCGTTTCAGCTCCGCCTGCTTCTTGATCACCAGAGCCGCTCCGCCGCTGAACCGGCGTGGCCGGCGTTTGTTGCACGCCTCGATCACGGCCCCGCTCGCAGCGGCGACCAGCCGACGGTCGGCCTCCTTGAAGTCCGCCACCCGGGCGTCCAGGTCCGCGGAGCGGGTCGTGGTCAGCCGGGCGTCCGTGGCCAGGAGGTCGTCCGCCCAGCACTTCAGCACCGCCTGCTCGACGACCGCCCCCAACTGCCCGGGCAGGACGCCTCGTTCGACAGCGCGGGCGACCAGTTCATCGACACCGTGACCCGCCAGAACGTCCAGCCCGGTGCGGTACGCCCGCCATTCCTCCGGGCCGCGCGGATCGGCCGAGAGCTCGTCGACAGCCTGCTGGGCCTGCTCGAACGTACCGAACAGAGCGAAGGACAACTGGACTTGGCGAGGCTCCTCGAAGAGCTCGTTCAGCGCGGTCGAGGACTCCGACCAGCGAGCGGCACGACGCGTCGCCGCATCGCACCAACTCGCCAACGCGCCCCGGATTCCACGAGCCAGCAGCCCCGGCATCGGATCGGCCTCGGTGCCGTCCGCGAGACGGGCGGTGAGCAGATCCCGCTCGGCAACTCCGCCGGCGAGCGCCGCGATACGGTCCGCTACGGCCAACACCGCGTCCAGGGAGGCCAGTTCGCCCTCGTCGCGGGGGACGTAGCCACCCAGAACCGTCTCGTGGCGAGCCACCAGCCGCGCGAACTCGGCCGCGGTGTTCTGCCACACCAGGGCATCGTTCAAGCGCTGCGGCAGGGTCTTGTCCCAAACGCCGGCTCGCGTAAGCCCGACGGCTGCCTCGCGGTCCTTCCGGTACGGGCCGGACATCCGCGAGAACACGCCCCGGTACTGCTCGGCGAACCTCTCGACCAGCGCGGACAGCCCTTCGGCCGTCAGCACCTGTTCGCCGAAGACATCCTCGGCCGCCGTACGAGCGGCCTCGCGAGCGGCGAGCGCGTCCCGCAACTCCTCGGCGGCTCGATGCGCCTCGCCCAGCCCTTCGCCGTCGAACCATCGCGCGGGCGGGCGCACCGGCGCGGCGGCCAGATCGGCGAGTTCCAGCAGGCCGAACGCGGCCTCGGCGGTTTCCGGCTTGGGCAGTCCGAACAGCTCGGCCAGTTGCGCGAGGCTTCCGGCGGGGTCGTCCGGCAGTCCGGTGCCAACTGCCTGTGCCGCAGCGGGATCACGACCGGGCAGGCCCGCTTCCAGGATCCGTACGATCTGCCGTACGTCGTGCACCGTACGCGGTTCGGGAGTCGTCGCCCCGAACGGGCGGCGTTCCGCGGCCGTCCGCAGATCCGCGAGCGCGTCCGCGGCCTCGGCGAGCACCGAGGCGGCGGCGGAGTCCCCCTTCAGCCCGCGCCAGACGAACGCCTCGCCCTCCGCCGCCGGCCGCCAGGCCCGGCTGATGGCGCCGGCCGCGGCCAGGATCGCCTGGAACTGCCCGGCCGCGAGCCGCCGCACCGTGCCCGTGCTCCTGGCACCGAGAGTCAGCGGCGGGGTGCCCGCCCGCTCCAGGAGAACCAGGCGGCCCAGGACATCGTGGAGCGTGCGGCCGAGTGGTTCACGGGTCAGGTTCATCGCCGCCGCGTAGGCGGACAGCTCCTCGCGCAGGCGCCGGGCCCGGTCAAGTTCGTGCTCGGCCGCGCCGGTGATCCGCACCTCGGTGGTCAGCACCCGTTCGAGCTCCGTCGCCACCGACTTCTTGCTGGTGTCGCCGCTGTGCAGGGCCATCACGAAATCGCCGAGGCCGACCCCGCGAAGCCTGTTGCGGACCACGTCGAGCGCCGCGGCCTTCTCGCTGACGAAGAGAACGGAACGGCCGGCGTGCATGAGCGCGGCGATCATGTTGGTGATCGTCTGGCTCTTGCCGGTACCGGGCGGACCACTCATCACGAAGGAACGGCCGTCCACCGCGGCCGCGATGCACTGCCGCTGCGAGGAGTCCGCGTCCAGCACGAGCGGGGTCCGCTCGGGCAGCTGGATCTCGTCGATGCGCTCGAGCTCCGGGGGCTCGAAGCCGATCAGGTCGTCGGGCAGCCCCGCGTCGGGTCCGAGGCCGACGGCCCTGACCAGTGGATGGGCGAGGATACGCTCCTCGTTCTGCTGGAGGTCCTGGTACATGGCCTCCTTGTGCGAGGCGAACAGACCGAGCACCACACGCTGGTCGACCGACCAGCGGTCCTGCGTCCCCGCGACCTCCCGGGCCGCGGCGAGAACGGCACCGGGGTCGGTCACGTCGCAGTCGGCCACCGGGGTCCAGTCGACGCCCAGCCGCTCCAGTTTGACCGCGAGCGCGGGGTTGTGGATCCGGTCCTGCTCCTCCGCCAGGTGCAGGCGCGACTGCCCGCGGCCGTCCCGGCGAATCTCCACGGGTACCAGCAGCAGCGGAGCCGAACTCGTCTCCTCGGCGCCCGCCTCCCGCCAGTCCAGCATGCCGATGCCCAGCCAGAGCACCCACAGACCGTAGTCGTTGTACATCTGGCCGGATTTCTGGCGCAGTTGGTAGAGCGACGCGTCCAGACCGGTCTGCGTGGTCTTCTGTGTCACGAGGCCGGAGGCACGATCGGGACGACGGCCCGCGGAGCCGGTGCGGTACTCGGCGCCGTACTCGGTACTGTTCTCGGCGCCGTGCTCGGTGTCGTACTCGTAGAACACCTCGCTGTCCGGAGCCGCGCCCTCGTCGCCTTCGGCGGGTTCGGCAGGTTCGGCGTCCTCCACAGGGGCGAAGGACCAGCCTCGGCCGAGCCCCGCGAGCACCGCGGAGACATCAGGAGCCGTGATCTCCAGGGTGCCGGTCCGCGTATGGCGGAAGTTCAGCAGCCGGTTGCGCCCGCCGAGGTCCAGCAACGAGCTGCGCCAACCGCCCAGCACGACCTTCAACCGGTCGAGGGCGGGGTCACTGCCGCCCGCAGAGCCACCACTGCCACGCTGCGCGGCTCCGGTCGTGCGCGAACTGGGCATACAGACATACCTCCGGTGCAGAAGACACGCAGGAGGCAACCCACCCGGACCCCCCCAAGTCCGGTAATTATTCAGTGCCGACAGCCCGCCACACCAGCCTCAGCGGAGACACATCTGCGATCCAGGAGTTCCGCGCCCACCACCACACCCACCAAAAGCAAAAGCCCCAGGTCCCGAAGTGTTCCCTGGATGTCCGGTCTGATCACGGGATGCCGTGAAGTTCGAGGATCTGGTTCGGCAGAAGCCGTGTCGGCCTTTGTCCCACGCACCTGGGCCCTTGACCTCGGTTCTTCCGAGGGCCGGCGGCGACGTGGCGAGTGGCTGTTTTCCTGATCTCACCGGTGTCGTGGGCTGGTGGCCGACCGTCAGGTGTGGGCCGGGAGCTGAGTGGCCCGCTGCCAGGCGGTGGTGAACGCTGCTGTCCAGGGCCAGACGCGGTCGAGGTCGAGGGTGCGCCGGCGGGCGTGGGGGAAAGAGCCGGGCGGGCAGGTGGTACAGCTTCATGCTGATCGTCTCCGGCTCCGCGGCGGCGAGTTCGGGCTCGTCGTGCAGGAGGAGGAGCCGGTTCCAGGCGTCGAGGTCAGCGGCGATCGTGGCGGCCGGCACCCGGGCGGCGTTCAGCTGCCGGGACTTCGAGGGCAGCAGTCCGAGGCCGACCCGCTTGACCGCTTTGACGCGGTCCTCGGCCTCGGCATGATCACGCCAGAAAGGGTCGACGAACCATACGGCCCGGAGCCGGGCACCCCGGACAGTCCCTGGTGGACAGGGACGTTCGTGGCGATGATCTTTGGTGCGGCTGGTTTTCACCGAGTTCGCGGAGATCGGCTCGATGCAGGGGGTGGTGCGGTTCCTGGTGGAGAACGGCCTCGAGATCGGGGTGCGGCAGCGAAGTGGTCCGGACCGGGGCGAGATCGTGTGGAAGCGTCCAGCCCGGACGACGGTGACCTGCATGCTCAACAGTCCGGTCTACGCCGGGGTCTACGTGTATGGCCGCCGTCCGCTGGACCACACCGTCCCGCGTGGTGCGCGGGGCGGCGCCCGGCGACGGACCGCCCGCCGGGATGGCTGTCCGACGTGGATCGAGGACGGGGTGCGGATCCTCTCAAGTGACGGTCGGGATCAAGCCGTGAGGCTGTACTTCTGCTGGTCGGGGTCGAGGTAGAGGCGTTGATGTTCACGGGTTGCGGGCCGCGTGGAAGACCCGGTAGTTGTCGAAGTCTCCGTTCGTGATCAGCGCGCGGAGTCGGAGGACGGCTTCGGGACCGTCAAGGCCCCAGCGGGCGCCGGTGATATCGAGACGGTCGGCGATCAGGTGACGACAGGCGCCTTCGACAGGGCCGTTGGCGATCGGCCGGCCGGCCGCGAGGGCGGTGTCGTAGTGAAGCTGATCGAGGTGGCCGGCGAGGTAGCGGGGCAGGTGGTGACTGCCCCGCGGCGGGCGGCAGGAAGCCGTTCAGCTGCAACCTGAGCGGTCATCTCGGTGGCGGCGCACTCGGCGTGTCCGGCGAGGATCGCGGTGAGTTCGTCCGCGGCCCAGGTCTCGGCCGCACGGCTGCCGGGCGAATGGAAAACATGCGCGGCCGTCCAGCGGTACTCGGCGACGTGCACGAAGTCGAGCAGAACGATGAGGCGGATGTCGCGGCGGGCGGCTTCGGCATCGCCGATCAGCTCAACCGCGACGGCTTCCGCTCGGCACGCGGTGACGACCCCGTCCGCCGACGCGTCGTCGCACAGGTCCCCCAACGCAACGGCAGACCACTGCCGCCCCAGACGGGGCCACGGCCGGTCGATCCTGCCGAAGCGCCCGGGAACACGAGTGGTGGCTGGGCGACCTCGCCGCCCACCTCGGCTGCACCCTCCGCACCGTCCACAAATGGATCACAGACGGGCACCTCACCGGACGACAGGAGACACAGCACCCCTGCCGGTTGATCATGAGCGCCCCACCAGGCAAGTTCACCGAACTCGAAGAACGCCTCGCCAAGCCGCGCGGGCGACGCACCCACCCCGCTTCGCCGAACTCCTCGACGAAGGCAACTCATGGGCGCAGCCTGCTTGACGCATCGAAAATTCCAGCCACCACATCAGAGATGTGGTGTTCGCCGAGGACGCCTCCACCGTCCGCACCGGCAGCGCGCCGCGGGCGATGGCCGCCCTGGACGGACCCAGGGCAGACCACTGGCGAACCTCGCCGAGCACGCCAGCGACCAACTGACCGCACTGGTCAAAACTCGGCCCAAATGGATGCAATACAGGCCCGGCTTCCTCGACGGCTACCTCACCAATACCGGGCTGAACCTCACGTCCTCGTAACCCCGCCGCTATTCATCTCTATGCATTTGCGAGGTGGCATGGATACACCACTGGACCGTGATCAGTTTCCCGTTTGTCGGCAATGGGCGTATCTCGACAACGCGGCGATCGGCCCGATACCTTTATCCGCTGTTGAAGCGATGGGCCATCACACCATGGAGTTGGCGACGTGCGGCGGACTCACCTTCGACGACCACCAGGTCAGCATTGAGCGGATACGCGCGGCGGCGGCGCGGATGATGGGGGTGCCCGCCACGGATGTCGCGTTCGTAAAGAACACCACCGAGGGACTTGGCTTCATCGCAAACGGGTTGCAGTGGGCGCCGGGCGACCGGGTTGTGGTCCCCGCTCTGGAGTTCCCTTCAGCCACCTTTCCCTGGTCCACGCTCCAGGACCGCGGCGTGTCGGTGAGCTTCGTCCACCCCCGTGGACCTGGCCGTACCCTCCCGGTCTCGGCCTTCGCCGAGGTCATGGATGCCGGCCCGGCACCGAAGCTGGTGGCCACGAGCTGGGTGCAGTTCGGTCGCGGATGGCGTACGGATCTAGCTGAGCTGGCCGAAGTGTGCCGAGAGCGGGGTTCCCTACTGTGCGTCGATGCCATCCAAGGGCTCGGCGTCGTTCCGGCCCGGTTCGAGGAATGGGGCGTTGACTTCGCCGCAGCCGATGGGCACAAATGGCTGCTGGGCCCGGCGGGCAGCGGAGTGCTATACGTGCGCCGATCCCACCTCGGGCTGCTCCGCCCGCTGGAACCGGGCTGGCACTCGGTCCGCAATCCTCAGGCGTGGGACGAACTGACCTTCGATCCCGACGACACTGCGCGTCGACTGGAAGGCGGCATGCTCAACGCCGTCGGCATCTTGGGGATGGGGGCCTCCTTGACCATGTTCGAAAACGCTTCGGTGGCAGCGGTCTGGGAGCACGTCCATCGACTCTGCGAACACGCGGTCGCCCGCCTGAGGGAGGCCGGAGCGACCGTGCTGTCCAGTCGCTCACACGAGGGGCGTTCGGGAATCCTGACGTTCAGGGTGGGGGGAGTCGCCCCTGAGGCGGCCGTCACCGCTCTGAAGGAGGCAGGCGTGGCATGTTCGGCCCGTGGCGGCGGACTGCGCGTCTCACCGCACGGCTACAACAATGAGGAGGACATCGACCGTCTCGTCCGGGCTGTCGCGATACTGCGCCACAAGGGCCAGCACAGATGACGGACCGGAGAAGAGCAGAAGTAAGCTCAGTTCCCGTCGTCCTTCTTCGCCCCGGGCAGTACGAGCCAGCCCCGTGCGAACTCCTCCGCCTTCTCCGTGTCGGCCAGTTGCAGGAAACGCTCTTTCAGGACATCCGGGGGACCAAGGTAGAAGCGCTCGTAGAGCAGATGACGACCGCCGAACTCTCCCACCGTCAGCTCGGATGCCAGCCGCAGGAGAGCCGCGTGCTCGTAGGCATTCAGCACCTGACCGGAGAAATAGTCACACAAGAGCGATGCGGCGGGTCCTGACAGGTCGGCTTCGGACGGGCGCATGATCAATCCGCTGGAGCCGATCAGCTGAAGGAACTCATTCATCCGTGGGAAGAACGTGCTGCTCAGGACGGAGGACGAGCCGAGCGGGGCCGTGGCCGGCACGTGATACCCCCCGGGCCCAGGGCTCGCCAGCGCTTCGGCGGCCGTGACCAGTGAACGAAGGGTCTCGGCCATCGCCGCCATCTCCCCCAGCATTACCCGGGTGGGAGCCTGCCGGTCGCGCCCGCTCACCCGGGCCAGCAAGCTCGCGACGCCCAGCAGGAGTTCGGCCTTCACCGCCGCGCGAACCGAGCTCTGGTGCCACTGATAGGTGGTCATGCCGGTCTCCCGGCGCAGCGCATTGGCCAGCTCCACATCGCCGTTGATGAACACGTGGTCCCAGGGCACGACGACGTCGTCGAAGACACACAGCGCGTCCATCTCGTCAAAGCGTTCACTCAACGGCGCATCGAAGAGCCGTGCGTCACGCGCCAGGGGGTCTCGGCAGAGGAGACGCAGCCCCGGGGTGTCGATCGGTAGCGCGAACGCCAGCGCCTGGTCGGCCTCCGCCGGGGCCAGGGGCCGAAAAGGGTAGACGAGCAGCGCGTCCGCGACCGGCGCGAGCGTAGCGAGCATTTTCATCCCCCGGACCACGATGCCCGCCTCCGACTCCCCCGTCTTGCGCAGGGTCAGCGGCTCGCCCTCATCTCCCTGGTACCGATCGCGGGGCGGATCGCTGATCGCGTGGGTGTGGCACAGATTGTGCTGCCGAGCGTGGTGGTAGTAGGCGACGACGTGGTCCGCGAACCGCGCATCGCGTCGGCCAAAGACCTCGCTGGAGGCATACCAGCTCGCCAGCAAGGTCGCCAGGAAGTCAGGGCTGCGGCCCATGAGGCCTGCCGTGGCCCGCGCGATGACATCAAATGATCGTCCGCGTGCGCCAACACCCGCGGCATCCGTGGCCAGAGCGTAGGACCAAGGAATGTCCTCACCGGTCCGAGGACAGGTCGTCATCAGTTCGTCACGGGTGCCGGAGTCGTGGTGCAGATCCAACAACGCGGCTATGGACTTCGCGCTGCCGCGCAACGCGCTGTGAGATGTGACGTCGGTGACCGCGTCACCATTGATGATCACGTCACGGTGGTCGCGGAGCGCGCAGAGATACCGCTCTCCTGTTCGCATGGTGGCCATGAAGACCTCCTCATCCGATGTCTGGCAAAGGGATGTGTCAGGGATTGTTCGCGCAGACCAACTGGTTGGCCTTCGCGTAGCATGCGGCGGCGACCAGCGCGAGTCCGGCGGTGGCGATCCAGATGACGCCGTCGCCGTAGTGCTCGCGGGCGGGCAGGCCGACGGCGGGCGCGACCGCGCTGCCGACCCACATCGTCGAGGTGACCGCGCCCACGTAGGCACCCGTACGGCCTTCCGGCGCAACCCGCACCACTAGGGCCTCGCTCGCAGGGCCCCAAACCATGTCGCCGAGAACGAAAGCGACGATGAACAACAGCAGGCTTCCAAGCGCGAAGCCCTCCCAAAAGAGCGAAAAGGCGAACCCCATCAACAGGACGCCTCCAGTGAGTCGACTGGCGGTGGAGAACCCGCGGAACCAGCGTTGAACACGAAACTGACCCACCAGGCAGAGCAGTGGCCCGAGCGAGTAGATCAGCCCCCATTCGCTCGCCGACACCGCGTGGCTGCTCACGACCAGGATCGGAATCAACGACTCATAGACGTAGACAATGGTCCACGCGCTACCCGACCCGGCAAGCAGCAGCAGGAGTCGACGATCCGTCAGCATCGACGCCGCAGGCACCGGGGCGGCAGCGGAGCTCGTGGACGTCCCGGAATGGGCGCCGATCCGCCGGTCCCGGTACAGCGCAACGGCTGGCAGCAGTGACAGGGCGTAGAGAGCGCAAACACCGATGCGGAGCGCCTCCCAGCCCCAAAGCAGCAGGCCTGCTCCCAGCACCGGGCCGCACAACAGCCCCACGTTGAGTACGAGCCGGAAATCGGCGAACGACTTCTCACCCGTTCCCGCATCGCTGAGCAAACCAATGAGGGTGCGCTGCGCCACCCCGCGCAGCGGTTGTGTGCCGGCGATCGCCACCAGCGCGCCGACACCGACCCACGTGTCGACGGGGAGTGCGAGGACCGCGGTGGCGAGGACATGTAGCGCTGAGATACCAACGATCATTCCGCGAGCACCATACCGATCCACGGCAGACCCAGCGGCGAACGCCCCAGCCGCCCCCGCCAGTCCGGCCAACAACAACGCTGTCGATACGGCGCCTATGTCGGCATGGCGCGCCTCTATCAGCCAGAGCCCGAAATAGCCCATCAATGCCCCGAAGGCCGTCATGTTCGCCCCGACGATGGCCAGCACCGGCAGCAGGACACGCTCGAAGCGACCGCCGAGCACAAGGGTCAACGTGCTCCTACACGCCGAGGCGAGTCGGTGAACGACGGTCTCGCTCAACATCTGCATCCTTCGCATCATTGGCTACGAACGCGGCGGCGACAGTTGGGCGAGATCGAGGACCCTTCGCTGGATCTGCGGGGCAAAGCTCTTGACATAAGCGATCTGCTCGACACCTGCACACCCTCGGGATTCTTTAACCTCTCCAGCCCCTATGGAGTAATGGATCGCGGAAAGCCCACGGCTCTGTGCCAGCCTGACGAGTTCATAGAAAATAAGGCCGAAATAGAGCGGCAAGGACCCTTTGACCGAGTAGTCGAAGCCCGCCTGCCGTGCATAGAGACCATGTCCGTGCGTGAAAATCAGTACGAATCCACCGAGTTGACCGTCGACTTCCGCCGTGACTACCTCGGAATGCCCCGCGACGCTGTTGGAGATGCTATGGAGGACGGCGCGGAGGGATGCCTCGTCCCCGACGGTGCCATGCCGGTCATAGAGCTGGGCTTCAAGGGGGGCCAGTTGTCCGACCAAATCGTCGGACAGCGAACGGACACGATAGGTGACGCCCGCAGCCTCGAGTGCGCGCATATCACGTCTGACGCCGCCGCGCCGGTGCGTCCGGAGGCGAGCCAAGTAACCGGCAAAATCTTCCGACGGCGGTAACGTCAGCGAGTACGTCGTCTCGCAGTGGAGCGCTGCGTACCCGGCCTGTTCCAGAACCGCTCTGAGCCCGTCGTCCGTCGCGTCGACGTAGAGGAAGGCAACCGACTTGAGCGCGTCGTCCCGGGCTACGCGCTCAGCCTTCTCGACGACGGCTTCGTACATTGCGCGCTGTGTTCTCATATCAAGGTCGTCAGCTGCGGCGATCCCGGAATGCGACGGATTGCGCGCGCCACAGGCCAGGCCGGGCATCAATTGTTTACTCCACCCCGTCGGCAGGCCCGTTGCCTCGACACTGATCCGGTCGATTACGTGGTCTGGACGGCAGAAGGTGAACGGGGCCTCCAGACTCAGGGGGTAGGCGGGCATCACCGCACACAAGCGATCACCGTCGACTGCAGTGAAGTAGAGCGGCGGGCGATCGGCGGTCCGCTCAGCGTGTCGCAGCCAAGGACTCGACGAATAGAAACCTCCGTCGGGTTGTAATGAATCCCACTGGATGAGGTCCAGCAATTCTAGACGACGGTGTACCGGGATAGAAAATCTCACGCCTTCAACCTTATCGACACCGGGTAACTTTGAATTCACTCAAGACCGCTCTTCTTTTCCGTCTGAAGGTCGGCCAATGTGCGCTCCACGAAATCGATCTTCTCGCCGATGATTTTTTGAGACAGCGTTCTCGGCCTGGGGACATCAATATGTTCGACATGGCGGACCCGGCCACCGTGAAGAATCATCACCCGATCGGACAGCAACACCGCCTCGCTGGCGCTGTGCGTGACAAGGATTATCACCTTTTTCGTGGTCTTCCAGATATTCAGCAGCTCCGATCCGAGTCGTCGCCGGGTCAACGCGTCCAAGGACGCAAATGGCTCGTCCATGAGGAGCACTGGCGGATCGATTATTAAGGACCTCGCGATGGCGACTCGCTGACGCATCCCGCCGGACAACTGACGCGGGTAGAGACCACGAAAATCCGACAGATCCATCATCGCAAGCAGGGCTTCCACACGTTCGCTCATCTCGCGTCGCGAATTCCTGGTTACGGTGAAACGCAGCCCAAACCTGACATTCTGCTCCACGGTCAGCCACGGGAAGAGGGCATAGTCCTGAAATACCACACCACAGGAGACGCGGCCCGGTACCACTTGCTGCCCTGCGACCGATGCCGAACCCTCAAAGCTCTCCAAACCGGCCAGACAGTTCAACAGGGTACTTTTCCCGCACCCACTGTGGCCGACAATCGACACAAACTCATTGTTTCCGATATCAAAATTCAATCGATCCAGAACAACATTATCACCGAAACGCTTCGTCAGATCCCTGACTTCCAGCATGTTCCTCCGCCACAAGTAAAGTCGGTCAGGCAAAGTCCCGGACGTCAGCCGACTACGGTCTCGACATGCCACCTGCAGAATCTACGTTTCGCCAGGAGAAGTATCCGGTCGAACAGGGTCCCGAGAACTGCGACGGATACGATCCCGACAAATACCGCAGGCGTGTCGAAGACCTGGCCAGAGTTCAGGATCAGATAGCCGATGCCGTTGTCCGCACCGATCATCTCGGCGGCGACGATGACCAGGAGTGCCATGGCGATCCCGATGCGCAGAGCATTGAATATCGCGGGGGCGCTGATGGGGATGACGACATACCGGAAGGTTCGCCACCGGCCTTGGCAGTTCAAGGTCCGCGCCCCGCGAAGGATCTCCTCAGGAACGGAACGCACCGCTCCGTGGACGGCGATGAGCACCGGGAAGAATACCGTGATCCCAATAAGCACATATTTCTGCAGCTCACCGGTGCCCAGCCACAGCACTGTCAATGGCACCAGAGCCAGGGGGGATATGGAGCGCGCGGCCTGGACGGGCCAGTCGAAGATGTCCTCCGCAAGGGGACTGCTGGCCAACACATAGCCGCAGATGATAGCCGCACCGCCGCCGACGATGAATCCGACCACCACGCGGCGCAGACTGGTGCCGAGGTCCTCCTGATAGACGCCGCTCGACCACAAGGTACGGAATTCTGTGATCACAGCGCCTGGCGAGGCCACGAAGAGCGGATTGAGTACTCCGGTCACGACCAGCAGCTGCCACGTCGTTATCAGACAGGCCAACGCCACCATACGGCGGAGCAGGCGACCGGACGGCCAACGGAGCGATGACCGAATCACGCCCCGCCGAAGCGCCGGCTCGGCGATTGGCGTGCGGTCACTCTGTCCTCCGAACCCGGTGCCTTCCTGATCGGCATCAGCCGGTCGCTTGGCGCGCGGACCGACCCGCCCGTTCTCTGTCACGGCTGCCCCACCTCTCTCAATCAACGCATGCTCTCCGCGCACGCACGCGACGGCGCCCCCGATCATGCGTTCCTCAAGTATTTAGCTGTCCGCGTGCCAGGCTTGCTGTGCCTGCTGGACGAGACTGCCGTATTCGTAGATGGCGTCGACATCCACTGAATGATCGATCATGTCCCAACGACGGAGGGCGATTTCATCCTGCGGCACCGTCGAACGCGCTATCGGAACATAGAACTGGGTCTGAAAACCATCGAGCCGGTAGCCGTCGACCCAGTCAGCCGCGGACGCCGCGGTGATACCGAGGTTCTTCAGAAGGACGTTCTTTGCCTCCTGCTCATGGTTGACTATCCAGTTGTTCGCATCGAGCGTAGCCATGAGGAGGGCAACGACCGCCTTCGGCCGCGTCTTCAGGAAATTGCGGTGAAAAGCGAAGCTGGCCATATTGTAGTTGTCGTACGGCGGGGCGCCGAGCACATTCGTGAGGATATGCCCGTAGCCCTGTGAAACGATTCCCAGGGCAGTGACATAGTCCATCAGGGCGGCATCGACGGTGTGATTCTTCAGCGCTGCGCCCATCGCCGAGAAAGGCATCCGACTGGATCGGATGTCGGCAGCGCCGGTGCCGACGTGCAGCCCGTTTTGCGCCAGCAAAGTTCTGGCCTGCATAAAGAATCCGCTGACAACGTCGTGGGTTGCCAGGGTCTTGCCCCGGAGATCGCTGATCTTATTGATCCCGGACCGCGCGACGATGGCTGTACCGGGGTGATCCGGCGTTGCTTTGACCCAGAAAGCCGGCACGGGCACAAGCGGACCCGATTTCGCCGTTATGATCTTTTGCGTAGCGTATTGGATTGCGAGCGGAGGCAGGATCGTAGTCACATCCGCGCGGCCGGTGACGACCGGCGGGTAGAGCGATCCACCGCCGGTGGTGTTCACGTATTTCAACGCAAAGCCGTGCCGGGTGTCGAAGTGTTTCTCCCGGATCACCCAGAAGGGAAGATATGTGGATGTCGGGAAGCCCGTCATCTTGATGACGCCGTGCGGCAATGATTCGTCCGAAGAGTCTTCGGAATTCCCGCATCCGGCGGCCAGGAGGAGCGGGAACGACGTAAGTAACGCGACCGCTTGGCGGCGGCTGAGCTGGGACACCTCGATACTCCCGCAAACCTAGATGTCGAAATTTCAGAAACAAGTGATACGACCGATAAGCCGTGCCGGCCGGAGCGAGACTTCTCGCACGGTGTGGCCTCGGAAAATCAGTGAACCCATTTCAGGACCGGTATGGGGCACTCCAGGTCACCAACGTAATCGTGCGTGGTTCACCGGATATCAGGCTACGGTGCCGCACTGCCATGGTCGCGTCAACCCTGAACTACGTGTCCGGCTCACCCGCCGGCACCGCATGACGGTCCGTTCACTGTTGCCGCCGCTCACCCCGCGCCCACATGCTGCCGGACCACGGCAACCCGCCCCTCGGGAGCGAGTCGACCGTCCCCCCGTCCCCCCCGTCCGCACGGATCAGGAGAACGCGCGAAAGCCCAACTGAAAACCTGACGCGTACTGCAGGAAATCCACTACTGTCGCCACCCGAGACAGGGCCGTCCTGACCATCCATCTTCAGCAAGGCCGTACGAACCTCGGATACGGCGAATAAAAAGCGATCGGTGCCGAGCGAGTTCGAAACAATGAGCATGCGGCATTACCCCGGGAGCCCAATCATGGGTCAAGGCGAACCAGAGGAGTCCCCGATGGCAAGTACCTCGCGTCCCGACGAAGCGTCGGTCGAGCACCTCCGCAGTCACCTGCGTGGGGTGGTGATCACCCCCGACCATGCCGATTACGACAGCGCACGGTCAGTCTGGAACGGCGCCATCGACCGCCGTCCCTTCGTAATCGCCCGACCGGCCGGCACGGCCGACGTCATCACGACTCTCGCGTTCGCCCGTGAGCATCGTCTCCCGGTGGCAGTACGCGGCGGCGGTCACAACGTGGCCGGCTTCGCCACAGTCGATGACGGTATCGTCATCGACCTGTCGGCGATGAAAGGTATCCGAGTGGACCCGGTCGCCCGGACCGTTCGAGCCCAAGGCGGGGCCTTGTGGAGCGAGCTCGACCAAGAGACCCAGGCGTTCGGCCTCGCGACCACTGGCGGGCTGGTCAGCAGCACCGGGATCGGTGGTTTCACCCTCGGCGGGGGAATCGGCTGGCTGATGCGCAAACACGGTGTCGCTGCCGACAACCTCATCTCGGCCGATGTGGTCACTGCGGACGGCGAGTTGGTCATCGCGGATGAAGAGGGCAACCCCGAACTACTGTGGGGATTGCGCGGAGGCGGCGGGAACTTCGGCGTCGTCACCGCGCTGGAATACCGCCTGCACCCAGTGGGCCCGACAGTGTACGGCGGGGTCATCTTCCATCCGGTCGAGCGAGCGGGGGAGCTGCTGCGCTTCTATTCGGAATGGACACGCAGCCTGCCCGACGAGCTGACGACGATGGTGGTGTTCCTCTCCGCACCGCCCGAGCAGTTCATCCCCGCCGAGATGCACGGCCGACAGATGATCGCCGTCGCCTGCTGCCACACCGGCACAGCAGCCGAAGGGGAAGAGTCGCTCAAGGCGCTCCGGGACTTCGGGGATCCGGTCGCCGATGTCGTCGGCCCCATCTCCTACAGTGCTCTGCAGGGCATGTTCGACGCCTCCGCGCCCCGTGGTATCCACGCCTACTGGAAGACGCACCATCTTCCCGATCTGCCGGAATCCGCCATCGACACGATCGTTGCCCAGGCCGCGGCCATGACCGAGCTCTTCCCGCTCAGCGCCGTCCACCTGCACCACGTGGAGGGCGCCGTCGCGCGCGGAAGCTCCGACCAGGGCGCATTCTCCCATCGGGACTCTCGTTTTGTCCTGAATCTCCTTGGCCAATGGATGCAAGACGTCACAGCGGACAGTCATATCAGTTGGGTTCGGGACAGCTGGGAGGCGCTACGCCCGTATGCCACCGGGAGTCCGTACCTCAACTTCCTGGGTGACGAAGGGAGTGCGCTCGCTCGCGCCGCCTACGGCGCCGACACGTTCGCCCGGCTCACCGCCTTGAAGAAGAAGTACGATCCGACCAACACCTTCCGCCTGAATCAGAACATCCCGCCGGCCTGATCGGAACGGCTCACGGCGGCCTGGGCGTTCTCGTCCCGTTCGATATTCCGCATCGCGTAGCCATGGCCTTCGAGGTCGGCCGGCTTGGCGCGTTCCACCAACCGGTCGGCCACGGCCCGCCTGTGCGGTATATCCATATTGCCACCGAATTTGAACTTGCCATTCAATTCAAGGATCGTGAGGCGAGCACCACGAATTCCCGGGAGCAGGTGCCCGTGTGCGCTCGGGTCCGTCTTGCGGTCCGGTTCCTTCTGCTGGAGTTGACTCCGTAGCACCTCGAGTTTCGCTTCGGGCCTGCTCAACAGTTCAGCCCGGCAACGCGCCTGTACTGCGGCAAAGTAGATCGTCGGGATACCCATATCCGGATCTTCGTCACCGATGGCTCGCCAATACCCCGGTATGTAGGAATACGCCGAGGTGACACTCAGCATCACGGTGGCGCTCTCTTCCATCGCCGACCAGATCGGGTTCTTCTGCGCCAGGTGGAGGAAGACCGTCTCGTCATCGACCACGACGAACTGGGTCGGCACCACCACTGGAACCTCTCGATCCCTGCCCCCGGCGACAAGTTGCCCGAATTCATGGGTCCGAAGGAACTCAAGCGACTCTTCACGACTCGCACGATCGACTGCAGGTATCAACATTTTCTTCCCTTCACGGTCGGTTCGTCCGGCTCTGTTGGCGCACGAGAACGGCGCGACTGTGACGCCCCGTCAATATCTTCCACGAGTCATCCCGGATGGGTCGGCTGGGCCTGCGGCGGCGCCGTAGGGCGCCGATTCCATCCATCGGCCGCAGGCGGGTAGCACGGGGTTCAGCACGGCGGCGGCCGCCTGGCGGATACGTCCGCCAGGGCCGGGCATCAGGTGGGCCAACACCCGCTCGGTAGCGGCCGCGTTACGCAGCGCTGCCCCATGCCGTACCTCCGCGAACCGGCCAATCAACGCCGCCCGCTCCCGCTCGGTGCCGGCACGGAAAGCCTCTGCCACCGCTGAAGCGGCCACGGCGGCGTCGGCGAAGCCGCTGTTCATGCCGCGGGCGCCGAACGGCGGGAACAGGTGAGCGGCTTCCCCGATCAGCAGCACGCGCCGATGTACGTCGGTGAACTGATCGGCCACGACCCTCAGGAACCGATACGTCGACGCCCAGCGGATTGGCCCGGCATCCGAGTCGTCCACAACCAGTCGAAGCCAACGGCGGGCTCCCTCCTCGCTCCCCCAGTCCGCCGGGGAATCGTCGGGTCGGCACTGCACATCCACCTGGAAGCCTCCGGTGAACGGGACCAGGAGCACGTTTCGCCCACCGAGGCCTGGATGACGGTAGTGAAAGGTCCGCTCCCGCAAGAGAGGGCTGCCCTCGTCGGCTTCCACATCAATGACAACGTGGAACGCGTCGACAGGGGGCCCGGAAACTGCGATGCCCGTCGCTCGCCGCGCAGTGGACCGCGCGCCGTCGGCGCCGATGACATACGCCGCCGACCAACGACTCCCGTCCGCCGCACGGACCGTGACACCCTCCGACGAGGCCGACACACTCTCCACGCGGCTCCCCCATACGATCTGCACTTCCGCCGCTGTGCACGCCTGGAGCAGGAACCGTTCGGTGTCCACTTGGCGCAGGCTGGTGAAGGCCGGCATTCGGCCGAGTAAGGGCTCTGGGTAGGTTCGTTCGAAAAGCTGTCGCCCGCGATACAGCGTCCGGCGCACGCGCCAGACCAGGCCGTACCTGGCTATGGCCGTGCCCAGCCCCGGGCTCGCTGCCTCAAGCAGGCGCAGCGAGTCACGGTGCACGAAGAGGGCCCGGCTACCGGGCCGCACTCTTCCCTGTTCCTCGGCTTCCAGCAGCGTCACGGCAACGCCGCGGGCGCGAAGGCTCAGCGCCGCGGCGAGACCGGCCGGGCCGGCGCCGATGACGAGGACCGTCGGGGCCGCCACCGTGATCAACCCGCCCCTGCGCCCGAATCGGACGGATCGCGGCGCAGCATGAACCTGCGCAGCTTGCCCGTGTCGGTCCTCGGCAGTTCGTTGACGAGCCGCACCGACTTGGGGACCTTGAACGGCGCCAGCTGAGACCGGGCGAGGGCGGCAAGGTCCGCTCTCAGGGCCGCGGCGTCGATTCCCGCGGTCTCCAGGACGACGAACGCCGACAGGGTCGTCGTCCCGTCATCGCTGAGCACAGCGGCCACCGCCACCTCCCGCACGTCCGGATGCCGCGAGATGACCGCTTCTATCTCCGTGGGTGCGACGTTGATCCCACCGACGATCTCGATGTCATCGGTCCGCCCGCAGTGCGTGTAGGTGCCGTCAGAATTCCTGATGGCGCGGTCACGCGTATTGAGCCAGCCATCAGCGAGAAGCGGAGCAGCAGTACCGGACTCCGAGAGGTAACCCGTCATAACGCTCGGGCCGCGCACCCATAATTCGCCGACCGTGCCGTCCGGCACAACCCCGCCTGCGGAGTTCCGTATTTCCAACTCAAACTCCGGTACCGGCCGTCCCAGTGTCCCCAACACATTGCTGTGGACGGTGTTGGCGCAGAATGCGTGTCCGGCTTCCGTCGAACCGATCTGCTCAAGTACCGGTGCTCCCAGAAAACGGGTCAGGCGTTCTCCCGCAGATCGAGGAAGGCCCTCTCCTGCCGAGACCGCCGCGCGGACCGTGGAGAATTCCTCCGGTGCGCACGCGTTGACCACCTTGGCGTAGAAGCTCGGAACTCCGAACAGCACGGTGACACCATGGTCCCTGACCGCGGCACCCACCTCACCGGGACTGGGCCGCGCGGCAAACAGAACGGCGCTCGCACCGCATGCGAGCGGGAAAACGAGGGCGTTTCCGAAGCCATACGCGAAATAGATCTTCGACACCGACAGGATCACGTCGTCCGGTCCGATGTCGAGGACACCGCGGGCGATGCACCGCCGGTAGAAGGCCACATGGCCATGTGTGTGCACGGCGCCCTTCGGCCGCCCGGTGGTTCCCGAGGTGTACTGCACGTACAGCGGCGCATCGACGTCAAGATCGGCCGGGGCCGGCAAGGCGGCATCCGGGTCAGCGACCAGCAGCCTCTCGGGGGTGGAGCTGACCAAGTCCTCGAACCGGTCAGTGAGTTCATCACCTGCGATCACCAGGCGTGGGCGGCAGTCGGCAACGATCCGCGCGTGATCTCCCGCCGTCAGAGCGGGATTGACAATGACGGCCACCGCGCCGATAAAGGCCGCACCGAGGAAGGAGGCGACAAGACCCCCGCCGTCGGGCAGGGCGAGCAGCACTCGGTCGCCCTGGCGAACACCGCGGGCAGCCATCCCCGCTGCGGCCCGGGCCGCGAGCTGATGGATCTCGCCGTGTGTGAAGCGCCGATCGCCTTCCACGAACGCGACCCGGTCCAGCCAGCCCTCGTGCCTCGCCAAGTTTTCCAACTGGGTCGCGACATTCATAGACGTGCCTTCCTTCGCGTCGTCGCCGGTGCCCTTAGCGACGGGATGCCAGCCGTGGGCCGGGACTCGCCGGTTTGACAAGACTCACTGCGGGCAACCCGAGCATGGGCGCCATCGCCTTGAGGAGCATCTCCTCGTACTCGGCCGCCGGGTCGGAATCGAGCACGATCGCACCGCCCGCGCCGATGATCATGTCCTCTTCGGTGAACACCGCCGTCCTGATCGTGATGTTCAAATCTGCCGCGCCATCGCAGCTCAAGAACCCGATCGCCCCGGAGTAGGGGCCCCGTGCCCGGGTCTCCAACTCGTCGATGATCTCCATCGTGCGCAGTTTGGGCGCCCCGGTCATTGAGCCGCCCGGGAAGCAGGCGCGCACGCAGTCCACCGCGGAGACACCTTGGCGCAGTCGGCCGCGCACCGTCGACACAAGCTGGTGCACGGTCGCGTAGGACTCCACCTGCATGAGGTTGGGCACATGGACACTTCCGGGCTCGCACACCCGGCCGAGGTCGTTGCGGAGAAGGTCCACGATCATCAGGTTCTCGGCGCGCGTCTTCGGATCCGACGCGAGCTCCCCTCGCAGCCGCTCGTCCTCGTCGGGGGTCTCGCCTCGGGGCGACGTCCCCTTGATCGGCTTGCTCTCGACCACCCGACATCGATCGATCTTGAGGAACCGCTCCGGCGAGGAGCAGGCGATCTGCACTCCGCCTGCCGAAATGTAGGCGGAGTAAGGTGCCGGGTTCCGCCGGCGCAACCGCTCATAGAATCGGAGCGGGTCGACCACGCGGGGCAGAAGCACCGTGTTGGTCACGCAGACCTCATAGGTCTCACCCGCGAGCAGTTTCTCCTGGCAATGCAGGATGTCGGCGACATACTGATCACGGTCGCGGGCGAGGGCAGCCTCTACCAAAGGCCGCATCCTGCCCGGGTCCGGCCTCTCGGGACGATCGGGCTCCGACGCTGCGTCAGCGCTGTCGGCGGTCTTCTCGACGATGGCCTCGGCGGAGTCGAGCCACCGCAGGGCAGCCCTCTGCGACGCCGACGAGGCGTCGCTGAGGGCTACGAGATACACGGTGTCGGCGGCGTGATCGACAACCGCGAGGCGGTCGGCGAAGATCCAGACCGCGTCCGGTAAATCGGAGATGTGCTGGGCCGAACCTCCGCACTCCGCCTTGAGTTCGTACCCGAAGTATCCGATGAATCCGCCGGAGAAATCGAACGGCAGCTCAGGGGCATTCACGACGCGACGGCCGATCTCCTTGTCCAGCACCTGGAAGATGGATCCCGGCACACGGCGCACGGCACCACCGACCTCTTCGAGCGACACCTGTCCGTCGGCCAGTCGATACGTCAGCACCTCCCCCAATTGGGGGGATGCCTCGGCAAGGTAGGAGAATCGGGCCGATCCGGTGTCGGCAGAGGCGCTGTCGAGCCACGCTGTGTGCGGAGATTGGCCGAATAACGCTGAATAGAGCGTCACGCCATCAGCCCGGAATTGGACTTTTCGAGTATGCGCCGTGTATCGGCGTCCACCTGTGGGGGCAGTGACTGAACGCCCGTGCCGCGAGGAAACGATTTCGCCGAAGTTCGACAAAATCCGGGATCCGTATTCGGTGAGGACGGACTCCGGGTGGAACTGTACGCCCCAGAAAGGGAGTCGCCGGTGACGGAGCGCCATGAGGACGCCATCCTCCGAGCGGGCGATCGCCTCCAAATCAGGCGGCAGCGGTTCCCCCACGCACAACGAGTGGTAGCGCACCGCCGAGAAATCTTGAGGTATTCCGTGGAAAAGCTCATCGCCGGTGTGCCGTATCTTACTGACGAAACCGTGCCGCGCCCGCGGCGCGCGCACCACGTCAGCTCCTGCCGCCGCGCCCATCCCCTGGTGGCCCAGACACACCCCCAGTATCGGCACCCGCGCATTCCGGAGCACCTGCGCGCACATGCCGAAGTCGAGCGGAACACGCGGATTCCCCGGCCCGGGCGAGATGACAACGCATCCCAGGTCCTCGGCGAGCTCAACGCAGCGGGGGTCGTCGTTGGCAACAACCACCGGATCCACGCCGTAGACCTGCGCCATGAGCTGGTACAAGTTGTAGGTATAAGAGTCGTAGTTGTCTATGAGCAGAGAGCGGATCACGGTCCCTCGATTCCCAGAAGATCCGCCTGGCCATCGGGCGGTACCGGCAAAACCACGCAACCGACCAAAAATTGAGCGTCGTTCCCGTAACTCGGAAATTTACCTCGCTGACTGGCGATACCGGGCGGGTACCTCCGAAAATTACTCGGCGCGATTCTCACAGGTCACTCCGCAAATACACTCAAGAATCCCGGAACCGTACCCGTCGGCAGAGCGACGGCAGCCGGTCGGCGTCGGGCCGGCCCACTACGCACTGTCGCGAACGGAGCACGTGCCGAACGTGACCGCCCGGCGGACTGGTAGCCCTGACTCTTCCTCCGACCGTACCGGCCGACGAAGGCCGAGGGAACAGTTCGGAGGTTGGACGGCTGTGGAGCTCGCCTGCAATCATGTGAGTTCGAGGAGCCGCGATATTCCGCTCTGACTCATAATCAAACGTCCTGCACAAAGTGAAGTTCATGGAGGAGAAAGATCGATGTGCACCACAGAACATTACGCCCTTTCGCTGAATTACACTCTTCCGAGTTGCCGATGACAGCGCCGGACACCTTGGTGCTGATCGAGGGCGGCCGCCTGCAGCCCTTTGGTTTTGACCCCTTTCAGATCAGCAAGGACCTGGGACTGCGCACCATCCTGGTCACCGGGGATACGACCGAATACCTCAAGTCCGCGGTCTCCAGAGAGAGCGTTGAAAAGAACGTGGACAGGGTGATCGAGGCGGATATCTCCGATGCCGCGAGCGTCGTCGCGTCGCTCCGGGACGAGCATGCCGCAGGGAGGCTGCTCGGGGTGTTCTCCATTACTGAGTACTGTGTGGTGGTGGTAGCCGAGGTGGCTCACGCGCTCGGCCTGCCCGGGCTCTCGCCCGCCGCAGGCCGCGATGCCCGGCAGAAGCAGCGAACGCGGCAGATCTGCAGTACTGCCGACGTGCCCGTCCCCAACTTCGCCTGGGTGCAGTCGGCAGACCAGGCCAGGAAGGCGGCCGAAGAACTGGGCTCCCCGTGTGTGGTGAAGCCGCCCAGCGAGGCGGGTGGCATCGGGGTGAAGCTATGTTCCAGTCCCGACGAGGCAGGGCTGCACTACGACATCATCGCTGCCGCCCCTACCGACCGCCGGGGGAACCCGCGCCCTATGGGTGCCCTGGTCGAGGAGTACGTGGTCGGCTACCAAGTGAGCGTCGAAGTGGTCCATTTCCGCGGCGCGCACCACGTCATCGGAGTCACCGACGAGCTGTACGGGCCGCACCCGCACTTCGTCGCTGTGGGAGAAACCTATCCCTCCCTGCTCCCGGAGAAGACGCAGCGGGAGTGCGCGGACGTCGCTGTCAAAGCCCTTCGTGCGATCGGCCACAACTTCGGCGTGGCACATGTGGAAGTCAAAGTCACCGCCAAGGGTCCGCTGCTCATTGAGGTGAACGCCCGACTGCCCGGAGCGCAGATCACGCGGTTGATCCACGAGGCGCACGGCATCCACCTCCCGCGGGAGGTGATCAGGATCCATGCCGGGCTGACGCCGGACCTCAACACCCATCGCGACCAGGCCGCCGCGGCCCGCTACCTGACGAGTCCCGCGGCTGGGGTGCTGACCGGGGTGCGAGGTCTCCCGCTCGCCGAGGAGCTACCAGGCGTCGCCGAAGTGGCACTCTATCTGGCACCGGGTGACCGGATACAGGCCGCGGAGAACATCAGGGACGTCCTCGGCTATGTGATAGCCCTCGGCGAGACCGCGGGCGAGGCCGCCCGGCGCGCCGACGCTGCGGCCCTGGAGATCGGCTTCGACGTTGCCTCACCGGAAGTCTCAACCCTGCACGGATAGTTGAGCGACTCGGCAAGGCCGGCTGGCAGCCCCCGGCTGTCGTTCACCGCACCGGCCGCCCGGAGCCGGACGATGCGGCCCCGACGCGCCGCCTCGGTCTCAGTAGACGTTCTCCCGCTCCATCGCGGTGAACAGTTCCTTGACGTTGTTGAAACCGACGTTGTCTGTGCGGGTCACGAACTCGAGCTGCATACCGGTGTTCGCGTTGCGTCGAGTGAAGGCTTGGTCAAGCCCTGGAGAGCTGATGATTCCGGTCAACAGGTCGGCTTGCCGCTCCCGCAGATCTTCCACCACGCCCGGCTGGTCGCGCACCTCAATGGCGACGTGCTGGACTCCA
This sequence comes from Streptomyces prunicolor NBRC 13075, assembly GCF_000367365.1. GTDB lineage: Bacteria > Actinomycetota > Actinomycetes > Streptomycetales > Streptomycetaceae > Streptomyces > Streptomyces prunicolor. The sequence goes on from NZ_BARF01000113.1 coordinate 30,184, forward strand.
GGGCCGTATTGATCGATGTACTGGCAGACGTTCGACTTCGGCGAGTCCCCCTCGCAGAGTACGAAGGTGACCCCGCCAGCCTGCATCGTCACCATCGTCATGCCACTGAACTCGCCCTCGACCTTCTGGCGTTCGACCACCTGGAAGCCGTAGCGCTCCGCAAACATGGCTACTGCCTCGTCCATGTCCCGAACAGCGATGGCAACGTGATCGATTCGGCGGGCGCGGCTTCCCAGCGCGGCTGGCGCCTGTCCGTCGACGGAGCCGATGATCTCGTTCTCCAGCCGGCATGCCTCCGCGATGATTACGTCGAAGACGTCTTCGAAATACGTCGGATCGGTCCCATGTCCGTCCGCGAACTCCCGAATTTTTGTGCGCAGCGCGTCGAGCCGTCCCTGCTGCATCATCGGAATGCCGCGATCGCGCTTGTGCTCGGCCACCCGTCGGCACAGGTCGGCCCGCTCCAGCAGGAGAGCGAGCAGAGAGTCGTTTACGCGATCGATCTCATCACGTAATTGCGTCAGTTCCGGAGTTTCGGTGTCAGCCATCGTCTTCCCTTCGAAGGCAGGTGCTGCTGGCAGTCATTCGGCGGCCCAAATTCCGGCCCCCTGTACCCGTACACGTGGCCACTGCGTTAATCCGCTGCGGCTGAGCCCGCATCCAAAATACGGCGGTCGTAAACATCGCCCGTGGAATAGGCCCATCGACTCACCATCTGATACGGGCTATAGTCTTGCATGTGACCGGAGACTCACCAATACCCGTCAGGCACCCACTCCCGGAGCATTTCAGGCGATCAGTGATCCTGGGTGGTCAGGGCGGAGTCGGGCAGTTATTTGCTGAACTGCTGGGCGATGAAGGCAAGGTAACGCTTGTCGACCTCCGCGCCAGCACACCGCCGTCCGGCACCTTCGCGATGGTGGCTGACGCCTGTCGGCCGAGCCCGCAGCTGATTGCCGAACTGGCCGATGCGGACGTTGTCATCGTCGCGTTGCCCGAGGAGGTCGGTGCTGCGGCGATAGAGGCGGCCGCAGCGCATCTGCCGCGGGGAGCGCTCATCGCGGAGACCCTGTCAGTGAAGAGCACCATCGCGGGACCGCTGGCAACCGCCGCCGAGAGGCATGGACTCGAGGCACTCGGGGTGAACCCGATGTTCGCCCCTGACCTGGGTTTTCCAGGACGACCCGTCCTCGTCTCCGAGGTGCGTGGCGGATCACGCTGCCGACGCCTGGGGATGCTGATTGAGGAGCGTGGCGGCCGACTCGTGCGCATCTCGATCCCCGAGCACGACCGGCTCACGGCATCCCTCCAGGTCGCCACACATGCGAGCCTCCTGGCTTTCGGGCTGGCATCGAAGGCGCTCGGCGCCGATGTCGCCACCCTGGTAGCGGCGGCTCCTCCGCCGCATCGGACCTTGCTGGCACTGCTCGCCCGCATCATCACAGGCACCCCCGAGGTGTACCGCGATATCCAGGCGGCCCACCCGTACGCGCACGAGGCCCGCCGGGCGGTATCGGACGCCATCACGCAACTGGATGACGCCGCCACGAGCACCTCGGCCGCCCGATTCGAGGAAATCCTCGCTGAACTCGCCGAGTGGCTGGGGCCGGAACGAGAACGGCTCGCCGGCGACTGCGCGGAACTCTTCGCCCATCTGACCGACATCGTTGTCCCGGAGCCAACCGACGACATGACGGCGCGTCCGTTCTGTACCCCACCCTGACCTGGCCGACGGTGATCCAGACGGCACACTAAGAGGTGCCGCTTCCGCCATCCACGCTGGTCAGCTCCACCAACCGGTCCGCGAATCCGTCCCACTCCCGGGCCAACGAACGAAGCAGTTCGGCCACGACGACGGTGCTGTGCGGCGGAGCGTTCGAGAATGTCTTGGACAGTCCCTCCGTCCCCGCGACCAATGTGGAGAGTAACTTCAGGATTGTCCGGCCCGATTCGGAGAATCGGAGCGAAGGGTCCTGCCGGAGGTGGCCCATGAGCTTCGTCGGCGGTCTCGGAGAACGAGACCTCGTCCCGGTAGAACGCCGCAGCGGGCTTCTCGGAGGTAGCTCGGTGCCGGGTTGAACCTCGCGTTGTCCCGCCGGGACCGGATCCTGGCCACAAGCAAGTCTGCGACGAACATCCTGCACGGTCGCCAGCGAGATACCCGCCGCCCTCGCCACCTCCCGCAGCGACGCCTCAGGTTGCTCGCGGATCAGCCCGGCTGCCTGCCTGCGTCCCTCAGCGGTGCTGAGGGGACGTAATCGGCCATCCCGGCCGAGCCGTGCGTTCGACTGTCCCATTGGGACAGTCATACGCCTGCGGATCCGTCCGACCGTACCGGCCGCCAGTCCTGCCAGGCGCCCTATAGCCCGATCCGACCAGTGGGGATAGAACTCGAGGATCCGGACCGCCGCCGCGCTGCGGTCCGCCGCGGTCAGCGGTAGGCCATGTTCGATGTTCGATCGAACCGCGAGAACAAACGCGGCCGCTTCGTCCCCGTCGAACAGGCGCGCCGCTATCTCGTCATCACCTCGGAGCTTCGCAGCTTCGAGCCGGTGCACCCCGTCGATGACCCGCATCGTCGGACAGTGCACCACGATCGGGGGCAGTTCATGTCTGACCTCAGCGAGGCTTTTGACATATTCAACGTCCTGGCCGGCAACACGCGGACTGTCTGAACAGATCAGCACTCCGAGCGGCAAACTCTGTACGGGAAGCTCTTCGTTGTGGTCAGGTGGCTGCCCACCTTCCGCCCGAGGGGGGCGCGCGCTGGTGACGCTGTTCAGTGTTCGGGAGTGGCCGTCCAAAATCCGTTCTCGCAAAACACCCTTGACCGGCTCGAACGTCTCTCGCGGTAACGCCATCGACGAATTTCCTCCCCCGGAGAAGCAAACGTGATCTTGTGGGATCCAACGAACGGCCTACCCAGTATGCCTAGCTACTGAACATCGTCAACGAGATTTCCGTCCCCTCCGCCACTACGGTGTCCGAAACCATTCGCGCCCCAACCGGCCCGTGCGAGTGTTGTATCTGATGCCCGCCTGTTGGTACCGTGCGCCCGGGCTGTGACTGGCGTGTAGAGATGGACGAAACCATCGGGGAGCAGCCCCGTCGTAAAGACGTAGCGTCGTGCGCCTGGGCTTGTGGAATCGACCTGGGAGACACGACTGTGTTGCAGCACCCCGCTTCCTTGCTTGTGGCCCCAAACCGTCCGCTACTGGTCGGGATTGTAAATATCACTGCGGACTCGTTTTCGGACGGCGGCCGGTTCCTGGCCGCCGAGGACGCGGTCAGGTATGCCCGACGGCTAAGCGCAGAGGGTGCCGACATCATCGAACTCGGGCCCGCGGCCAGCCACCCCGGAGCCGAGAAGGTGACCGCCAGTGAGGAGACGAGGCGGCTGGCCGATGTCATCGATCCCTTGGTTGCGGCCGGCATCCCGGTGTCGGTGGACTCGTTCCTGCCGGAGACTCAGCGATTCGCCATCGCTCACGGGGCCTCGTATTTGAACGACATCCAGGGATTCCCCGACCCCGGCTTGTACGAGGAACTGGCCGCCAACCGTTGCCGGCTCATCGTCATGCACTCCGTGCAGCGCACCGGGCCCGCCACCAAGGTGCTCACCGACCCCTCGGCGGTACAGGGAGGTATCGAACGGTTCTTCGGTGAGCGCCTGTCCGCGCTCCAAGCAGCGGGAATCAGCAGGGAACGGCTGATCATCGACCCGGGCCTCGGGTATTTCCTGGGCAGTACCCCGGAGCCGTCGGTGATGGCCCTGGCCAGGCTTCGGCGAACGAAGGCCCAGTTCGATCTACCGGTCCTGGTCTCGCCCTCCCGGAAGTCGTTTCTCCGTACGCTGACCGGGCGCGAGCTCGAGCACATCGGCCCGGCCAGCCTGGCCGCTGAACTGTACGCCGCCTGCCAGGGCGTGGACTTCATCCGTACCCACAATATCGCCGCCATCCGCGACGCACTCACTGTCTTCAACACCCTGCAGGCCCATAGGGAAGTCCCATCCCGAACAAGTGAGGACCGACCGTCGCAATGGCATCTCAGGGCGGTCGAGTCCTCGTCGTCCAGCGAGGCCCCGTAACTGCTTCCAGCACAGGTCGCCCCGGCGTCATCTGCCGCGACGTTACTTGCCGACGGCGACCGTCTCCGAGGCCACAGCAGTGATCACCTTCAGCCGGGTGCCATGCCCGTCATCCGATCAGCCGTTCGTGACCCCAACGACTGCTACCGGTGAGCTGAGAGGTGTTCCCCGCCAGGAGTTCGGACCACGAACACCAACGAATGGCCCCCCCCAGTCCGCGCTGTTCCACCCCAGAGGCGGGGACGGCGAGCCCGTCTGACCTGAGGGCTCGGAGCCCCATGGTGTTTCTGGCTTCACCGACCCCGTGACTCACCATCAGGTGGTGCTTGCTGCCCGACTTCCGCCGGTCGACCGGCGACGGCCCGGTGTCGGCGCCCTCTTTTTTTCGCGCGGACGTGAGACCCATCCACACACGCCCGGGACCAGTCGAGCGGCCGGCCGCATTCAGGTCCGCGGGCAGTACCCGGTGCAACTGATCGAAGACTCCGGCTCGTTGCCACCGGTCCCGTCGTCGCCGGTAGATCTGACCGAACCCCAACCCCAGCTCCAGCCGCGGGAGTTGCCAGACGATGCCGCTGCAGAAGGCACTGTCAGGATGCTCTGCTCACTGCGTACGTCCGACGGACTCGAACTCGTGCGGAGTGCGGCCGAGCGGCTGCTGCCGGAACTGCTCGAGGCCGAAGCCACCTCGCTCGGTCATCATGGAGGCGTACGCGCTGGGGGTGTCCACCTGCTCGGTCGACGACCTGGTCAAGGCACCCCGGGTCGGACACCGGGATCTCCAGGAGCGAGATTTCCCGCATCTGTGCCGACCTCAACGCGGAGGTCTTCCGCAACCGTCCCCCGGACCACACCCGCTTTCCCTGCAGCTACCTCGACGCCACCTACATCAAGGCCCGCGGTCAACCTTCAGATCGCCTCCCAGACCGTCGCCATCGCCATCGCCGCAGAAGACGGCGGCCGTGAAGTCCTGGGCGTGATGGTCGGCGGCAGCGAGACCGAGGCCTTCTGGAGCCACTTCCTGCGCTCCCTGCGTGAACACGGCCTGCCCGGACTGCGCCTGGTGATCTCCGACCACCAAAGCGGCCTGGTCAAGGCGATCCGCAAGGTCATGATCGGCGCGTTCTACCAGCGCTGCCGGTTCCACTTCGTCCGCAACGTCTTCGGCGTGATCCGCAAGGGGAGCCGGGATGGTGAAGTTCCCCGCACGGCCGACAGAGGCGAATTGACTTCACGCTCATTCTGCCCGCCACACGGAAGGCCTGTTTGGCCTAATTTTCTGTCAGGATGAAGGGAAATGTCAGGCGGATGCCCGGCGCGGTTGCCGCAGAGTCGCCGTCGCCCGCCGCGACGGAATATGAGATTCCTGTGATTTCGTTGCAGTGACCCGACCACCCGGAGTCGGTGGCGGCCGTGACGAGGAATCCAATATTCCGGACGCGGTGATATGAGGAAAGCAAATCGATCATGGCTCGAAATGATTGTCCGGCGTCTCGGATCGTGCGGTCCGGCGGGCAGCGCCCTCGTATTCCCTGGTCAGCCCAACCTTCCTGACATCGCGGCGCCTTGCTGTAACTTGACGTGCATCATGCATTACGGGATTGGGGGGTTGCCTGTGATGCGAGTATCACGAGAGGATGAATTCCCGCCGGGTCTCATGTTTTGGGATGCGTGAGTCGTCCCTGATGGCCTGGTGCATCCATTGGGAAAAGCTATCGATCATTGGAACGTGACCGCTCGTGCGCCGTTCCACGTGCTGAGTGCTGCCGAATCGACCAGGATGGATGGAAGATACATGGAGTTAGGGGAGCGCACGCTTGTCGCGTTGTTCAAAAGTGCGGCCGCACGGTTCTCGAACAGGGTGGCGGTGACGGCAGACGACGACGAACTCACCTATCACGAACTGAACCGGCGATCCGATCTGCTCGCCGGCAGACTGCGGGCCGCGGGCGCGGGACCCGGAACTCTGGTGGCCCTGCTGGCCCCGCGCAGTGCCCGGCTGCTGATCGGCGTGCTGGGAATCCTGAAGGCGGGTGCCGCCTATGTCCCCGTCGACCCCAGCTATCCGCAGGAGCGGATTGCCTGGACGGTCAAGGACAGCGGGGCCTCCGTGATCGTGTCGACGTCGGAGCTGGCTGAGGCGGTCTCAGGCCAAGGGACCGACGTTGTGCTGCTGGACCATCCGGCAGCGGAATCCGCGGACGGGACAAAGCCCTCGGTGGAGGGCACGACGACCGCTGACAGTCTGGCGTACGTCATCTACACCTCCGGTTCCACGGGCGTCCCCAAAGGCGTGCAAGTGGAGCACCGCAATGTTGTCCGCCTCTTTGACGTCACCCGGGAGCAGTTCAGCTTCGACGAGCACGACGTCTGGACGCTGTTCCACTCGGCGGCCTTCGACTTCTCCGTCTGGGAGATCTGGGGTGCTCTGCTGTTCGGCGGGCGGCTCGTAGTCGTTCCGCTGGAGACCGCGCGCTCACCCGAGGCATTGCATGAACTCCTGCGCAGCGAGCGGGTGACTGTCCTCAACCAGACGCCGTCCGCCTTCGGCCGGCTTGCGGCGGCCGACGCACGGTCCGCCGAGTGCCTGTCCAGCCTGAGGATCGTCGTGTTCGGCGGTGAGCGTCTCGAGCCGACGGCGCTGCGCGATTGGATCGAACGCCACGGCGACGAACACCCCCGCCTGGTCAACATGTACGGCATCACGGAGGCCACCGTCCACGCCTCCTACCGGCCGCTCACCGCAAGCGACTTGGACACGCACGGGGTGAGCCCCATTGGTGATCCGCTGCCCGACCTGATCTTCCACGTGCTCGGCGACGACACGCAGCCCATGGCGGAGGGCGTCCCCGGCGAGCTGTACCTCGAAGGGGCCGGCCTCGCGCGTGGCTATCTCGGACGACCGGACCTCAACAAAGAGCGCTTCGTCGACCACATCGCTTCCGACGGCACAGTGCGTCGCTGCTACCGCACCGGGGACCGAGTTGTCGCGCTGTCCCAGGGCGGATATGGCTATGTCGGCCGCACGGACGACCAGATGAAGATCCGGGGTTACCGAGTGGAGCCCGGCGAGATCGAGGCGGTTCTCGTCCGTCACGCGGACGTGTCGACGGCCGTCGTACTCCCCCACGACTACGGCGGGGGAGACGTGCGCGTCGTGGCCTACGTCGGATCCGGGGCGCAGGCGGAAACACTCGCTCCCGAACTGGGTGCGGCGGCTGCCGCCACCCTGCCGTCCCACATGCGTCCGTCCGCGTACATGGTTCTGCCGCAACTGCCGCTGACCCTCAACGGCAAGGTGGACAAGGAGAGGCTGCCGGCACCGGTGGCCGCGACCACGCCTGTCCACGTCGTTGCCGTCGACGGCCCGGAACTAACCGGTACGGAGCGGCGCATCGCCGGGATCTGGCAGTCCGTCCTGGACGTTCCCGCGGTAGGCAGCGACACAGACTTCTTCGATCTCGGCGGCACATCGCTGTCGTTGCTGCGCATGTTCGGCCAGGTCAACGAGGCCTTCCGCACCGAACTCGAGATCACCGTACTGATCGATGGCGCAACAGTAGGGTCGCTTGCCCGCCACGTCGACAGCGCCCTGTCAACGTCGACGCCCACCGTCTGAACACATCCGGCCGAATCGGCCGTGCATCCACCTCGGAGAGACACGTGACCACCGCACAGCACTCCAACTTCTCCCTCAGCGACGAGGAACTGGCGGCCTTTCACCGCAACGGCTACGCCGGCCCCTTCACGCTGTACGAACCCGACGAGATCAAGAAGACGTGGGGACGCACCCGCCTGGAATTACTGGACCGCAGTGCCGCCGTCTACCAGGACGAGGCGGCGGTGTCCGGCGCGACGAACATATCCAACTACGACCGCCACCTCGATCACGGTTTCCTGGCGGAGCACATCACCCGACCGGAGATCGTCCACCGGGTCTCCAGCATCCTCGGGCCGGACGCGCTGTGCTGGCGCACCGAGTTCTTCCCGAAGTACGCGGGCGACGAGGGCACCGACTGGCACCAGGCGGACACCTTCGCCAACGCCTCGGGTACCCCGCAGATCCAGTGGCCCGGCGGCTCGGACTTCGGCGGCACCATCACCGTGTGGTGCGCGTTCACCGAGGCCTCCGTCGACATGGGCTGTCTGCAGTTCATTCCCGGCACGCACCGCACCATGTTCTACGACGAGACCAAACGGATGCACTACGACCCGAGTGACAACACCTCCGTCGAGAAGGACGGCGTACGACGGGGATTCTTCGGCTACGACTACCGCGAACTGCAGATCGACCCGGATTGGAAGCCCGACGAGTCGAAAGCCGTGTCCATGGAGATGAGGGCGGGGCAGTTCATCGTGTTCTGGTCCACGCTGATGCACGCCTCGCATCCGCATGAAGGCAGGACCAAGGACATGCGCATGGGCTTCGCGTCCCGTTACGTGCCCACCTCCGTGGAGATCTACCCCGGCACCACGGACATCGAGGAGTACGGCGGTCGGGTCAGCCTCGAACGCTACGGAGCGGTGCTGGTCAGCGGTGCTGACGAGTACGGCCACAACCGGCTCGCCGAATGCACGACCCAAGACCAGCCCTTCCGGCCCGCGTCCAGGGCCGGGGCTTGATGCCGACGAGTACCGCGGTAGGTGCCGTGCCGGACACCGGGTCGCTGAGTGCGCTGGCGCAGGCCCTTCTCGACACGGCATCCCTCACCCGGGTCATGCCGGAGCGGGTGAGAGTCGCCCCTGTCGAACCGTTCCCCGGAGACGGAACGTCGTCCGCTCAGGCCCTCCTCGACCGGCTCACCGGTGCCCTCGGGCTCCCGGAGGTCGAGATGGTTCCGGAGCCCGGACCGCTATCGGCCGCGGAACTTGCCGTCAGCCGACGCTTGGCGTTGCGTCCGCCCGACAGCGCTGAGGACGAGGATCAGCTCGAAGATGTGGCGCGCCAGGTCCTGACGGCCTTCCCCGGCCGGCCCATCGTCGTGCCCGCCTACGACGGCAGCCCGTTGCGCTGCTGGGCGGCCGGGCCCGAGGACGCCCCGGCGGTCGCGGTCGTCAGCGCCTGCGGTATGCCGGTCGGGCTGGCGTCGAACTGGTTGGCGGCGCTGTCCTCCTCATACCGCGTCGTGACCTGGGAGAGCCGCGGGCTGTTCGCGGGGGACGACGGATCCGGGCTCAGCGAGCTGGTGGGCCACAGCCTGGACGTCCAGGGCGACGACCTGCTCGCGGTGCTCGACGGCTTCGGCATTCCCCGGGCACACGCCATGGGGCTGTGCGGAGGTGCGGCGATCGCCCTGGCGGCGACTGCCCGCTCGGACCGCATCACCTCCATGAGTCTCTGGCACGGGGACTACGAACTCGGGGACGAGGCACCCAAGACGGCGCACCAGCGGGACGTCGAGTCGCTGCTGGCCATGGTCGCGCGCGGTCGGCAGCAGGCCGCCGGGATGCACCGGCTGATGAGCCGCCCCGCAACGCTGGAGGCGCTGCGCCAGGACATCGCCCATTACCTGATCCATCCGTACGCGACGTCCGAACTGCTGTACCGCTACGGCCTGCTGAACGGGGCGATCATGTCCACCGACTGTCGACCGCTGCTCACGGCCGGGCAGCCGACCCTTGTGGTCACCAGCGCGAAGGACACCACGGCGCACCCCGCGGGCTCCGAGTTCATCGCGGCGCACCTGCCGCGGGCAGAACTGCGCAGCATGCCGGAAGGCGATCACCTCACGGCCTTCGACGCAGGGAGTGAACTGGTCGACCTGGCCCGCGAGTTCCTGCGTGACGTGACCACCGAGGACCGGAAGGGCACATGAACGACTTCACCGACAGCTCTCGGGAACGAGCACTGGCCGAGGTGCTGCGGACGCACCCCGCCGTGGCCGATGCGGCCGTCATCGAGAGTACGGACGGGCGGAGGCTCTCTGCCCGGATCGTGCCCGACCCGGGTGCGGCGCCGATGCTTCACCGGTCCGCCGCCCTCGAAGCAGCCGGGCGACTCGGTGACCTCAGCTGGCACGAGCCGGCGAGTGGGGTGCGCGTCGCTGGATTCAATCGCAGCGAGACGGACTTCCTCCACCGGGAGATCTTCGCCGAGAACGCCTATTTCAGACACGGCATCACTTTGCCGCCCGGCGCGGTGGTGGTGGACGTCGGAGCGAACATAGGCATGTTCACGCTGTGCGCCGCGCTGCACAGTCCCGGTGCCCGGGTCATCGCCGTGGAACCGGTCGCGGAACTGGCAGAGGCGGTCGCGCTGAACGCCGAACTCCATGGGGTGGACGCCACCTTGCTGTGCGGTGCGCTGGGCCGTGCCGAAGGCGAGACCGAGTTCACCTTCTATCCCAACAACAGCGTGATGTCGGGCCGGTTCGCCGACGCCTCCGAGGATCTCGCCGTGCTGAAGGGCTACCTGCTCACTGGGCAGAACGCCGAGAAGGGAGCGCAGCTGGACCGGCTCGTCGCGGACCGGATGCGCGCCGAGCACAGGCGCGTGCGGGTCACCACGCTCGCGTGTCTGGCGGACGAACTCGGGCTTCGGCACATCGATCTGCTGAAGATCGATGTGGAGAAGGCGGAGGCCGAGGTCCTCGAGGGGGTCGGGGAGGCACTGTGGCCCCGGATCGAGCAGATCGTCATGGAGGTCCACGACACCGACGGTCGGCTGGATACCGTCCTCAAGGAGCTCCGCTCCCGGGGATTCGAGGTCGCGCACGAACAGGATCCGCGACTGCTCCTGACGCCTTGTCACAACGTGTACGCGCGACGGCCCGAGGCAGCGGCCGGGAGGGCGCTGGAGGCAGCATCGGCGTCCCCGTTCGACGGCGGCCCGACGCAGCGCGAGCTCGAACAGGAGCTGCGCGAACTCATCGCCCGGAGCCTGCCCTCGGCGGTGCCGCCGGATCGGTTCGCCGTGGTCGCGGATCTCGCCGTGGTGGACGGACAGCCTGCCGCACCGGGAGCGGTGCCGGACCTCGCCGATGGATCGCGTACCGCCATACTCGCCCGGATATGGGCGGGTCTGTTCGGCGCGGAGGCAGTGCAACCAGACGCCGACTTCTTCGATCTGGGCGGGGACTCCCTCACCGCTGTGCGGCTACTGGCCGAGATCGAGGCGGAACTCGGTGAAGGAGCGCTGGCCCCGGACCTGATCTTCACCGACAGCACGTTCGGGGCTCTGGCAGCCGCGATGGAGACCGACCCGCTTCCGGGGAGGGCAGTCAGCTGAAGCAGTCCCTTGCCTGGCAGCTGCAGCGGGCGGCGCCGGCCTCGGCGGTAGTCGCCGGTCTGATCGCGGTGCTGATAGGCATCACCAGCTCAGCGGCGATCGTCTTCACAGCGGCCAAGGCCGCGGGCGCCACATCCGATGAACTCGCCTCATGGATGCTGGTCCTGGGCATCGGCATGGGAGTCACCTGCATCGGGCTGTCCCTTCGCTACCGCACCCCCGTGGTCACGGCATGGTCCACACCCGGTGCCGCCCTGATGGCCAGTGGCCTCAAGGGAGTGACCATGGCGCAGGCTGTCGGTGCCTTCGTGGTCTCGGCGGCCTTCATCACACTCAGCGGAGCGACAGGCCGGTTCGAGCGGATCATGGACCGGATCCCGGTGCCCCTGACCGCGGGACTCCTCGCCGGGGTGCTCGTTCAGTTCGGCACCCAGCTGTTCAGCACCATGCACGGCGGCTTCGCCGTGGTGTTTCCCATGTTCGCGACGTACCTGCTGTGCCGACGCTGGCTACCCCGGTACGCCGTCCTCGCAGCTCTGGCCGTGGGCGCCACGGCCGCCGCCACGGAAGGCTCGCTGCAACTGGGCAAGGTGGAACTCGCCGTTGCCGCACCGATCTTCACGGCTCCCGAATTCTCCTGGCAGGTGATCGTCAGTGTGGGGCTGCCGCTCTTCATCGTGACCATGGCCTCGCAGAACCTGCCAGGGGTAGCAGTACTGCGCAACGAGGGATACGGCGTCCCCATCTCACCACTGATCGGCTGGACCGGCGGAGTGAATCTGCTGCTGGCTCCGTTCGGCTGCTTCGGGCTCAACCTCGCCGCCATCACCGCCGCCATCTGTACCGGCCGAGAGGCCCACGAGGACCGGGACAGACGCTATCTGGCGGCCGTCTGGGCCGGCGTGTTCTACCTCTGCGTCGGCATCTTCGGCGGTGCCGTGGGCTCCCTGCTCACCGCGCTGCCCGCCGCCCTCGTGCTGGGGATCGCCGGACTGGGTCTGCTCGGGACCATCGCGGGCTCCCTCTCTTCGGCGCTCTCGGACGAGAAGTGGCGGGAGTCCGCGGTGGTCACGTTCCTGGCCACCGCCTCCGGCATGACACTGCTGGGAATCGGCTCCGCCTTTTGGGGTCTGCTCGCCGGTCTGCTCACCGCCCTGGTCACACGCGGCGGTCGCCGTGTCCTGGACAGCACGCCGCAGCGGCCCACGGTGCGGGCCGAATCGCCGAAAGTGCCAGAGAAAACCTTGCCCGGAGAGCCAATATGAGCATCGCGACGAGTACGCGGAGCAAAGAGTCAGGGCGGTGGTTCCACCGTCCTGCCACACGGCCGACGGCCAGGCTCCGGCTGGTCTGTGTGCCGTACGCCGGAGCAGGGGCCGCGGCGTTCGGTACGTGGAGTGACCGGCTTCCCGCGGACGTCGAATTCGTCGGGGTACGGCTGCCCGGTCGGGAGAGCCGGCTGCGTGAACCCCCGTTCCGTGACTGGCGGGCACTGGCCGAGGCCTTCGGCGACGCATTGGACGAGCAGGTACGGTCTCCGTACGTGCTCTTCGGCCACAGCATGGGCGCCATGCTGACGTACGAGACGGTGGTACGCGGCAAGAGTCGTCGGCCCGAACACGTCATCCTCTCCGGCTGCAGGGCACCCGGTGTACAGCGTGCCCTCCCCGCGATCCATGACCTGCCGGACGAGCAGTTCAGAGGCGAACTCGGCCGGCTGGCCGGAACGCCCCGGGAGGTACTGGCCAATCCGCACCTCATGGCCGTACTCGAACCCATGCTCCGTGCGGACATCCAGCTTGCCGAGACCTGGTCGCACCGGACACCGCCGCCTGTTCCCGTGCCCGTCACGACCTTCTGGGGGACGGATGACGAGGTGGCACCGCCAGAGGCCGTGGCGGCCTGGCGGACGCTGGCACCCCATGGGATCAGGAGCCACGGCGTGCCCGGCGGTCATTTCTACCTCCAGGACCGTGCCTCGGAGTTCTTCCGCTTGCTGAACCGTGAACTCTCGCTTTGCTGACACAACGGAGGAGGAGCGGATCGTGAGATCCCCCTATTTCACCGCGGATCACGAGGTGTTCCGGGCCAAGGTCCGTACTTTCCTGGCCGCCGAGGTGCTGCCCGACGCCGCGCGCTGGGAGCAGGAGGACGGACTCCCCCGTGAGCTGTGGAAGCTGTTCGGGGAGCAGGGCTACCTCGGGCTGCTCCACGCGAGCAGCGTGGGCGGCGGCCGGGACATGTTCACTTCGGTCGTCTTCCTGGAGGAGCTCGGACGCACGGGATTCGGAGGTCTGCGGGCCGCCGTCTCCGTCCATGCGTACATGGCCACCCACTACCTCGCCTGGGTCGGCAGTCGTGAGCTGCGCCGCACGTATCTGGAGCCGGCGGTGCGGGGCGACTCCGTGGCGGCCCTGGCGATCACCGAGCCGGCAGCCGGGTCCGATCTCGCGGGGCTGACCACCACGGCAACTCCGGACGGCGATCACTATGTGGTCAACGGCACCAAGACGATGGTCAGCAACGGCATGGTGGCGGACTTCGCCGTCGTCGCCGTCCGCACCGGCGCGTCCGCCGACTCCGACAAGTCGGGTATGACGGGGCTGTCTCTACTGGTGGTCGACTCCGACCTTCCCGGTATCAGCCGTGCGCCCGTGCGGACACTCGGCTGGCGTTCGGCCGGGACGGCCACCGTCGTCTACGACGACGTGCGTGTTCCGGCGGACCGTCTGATCGGACGGCTCAACAGCGGCTTCTACTACCTCGTGCGAGGACTGCAGCTGGAGCGGTTGGTGGCGGCCACGCTGGCACTGGGTGGCATCGAGCAGAGCCTCGACGACCTGCGCGGTTTCCTCCGGGGACGTCGAGTTGCGGGCAGTGTTCTCGCGGAGAAGCAGGCGCCCGTGCACCGCGTCGCGGATCTCGTCACCGAGCTGGCGGCTGCCCGGCAGCTTGTTCACCACACCGCCTGGCTCTACGACCAGGGAGAGCTGCCCACCGAGGAGTGCTCGATGGCCAAGCTCTACACCACCGAGCTGGCGTGCCGGCTGGCCGACACCAGTCTGCAACTGCAAGGGGCGCACGGCTACCTTGAGCAGTCCGACGCGGCCCGGGCATACCGCGACGCCCGAGCGGCCACGATTGCCGCCGGGCCCAGTGAGGTGATGCGGGATCTCATCGGACGGGCCGCGATGAGAGGGCCGGCCGGCAGGGGCGCAGGCGCACAGCGATGAACGATCAGACCGCGGTGTTCTTCCTCTCCCTCGCCGTGGTCATCGGAATGGCCCGGTTCTGCGCGGTCGGGGCACGCAGACTGGGCCAGCCGGCTGTCGTCGGCGAGATCGTCGCGGGTATCGCGTTGGGCTCCACGCTGCTGTCTGATTCGTGGGGACCCTGGCGGGAGACCATCCCGTACGACGAAGTGCGGCCCCTTCTCGGGGCGTTGGCCAATGTCGGCCTTGCCCTGTTCATGTTCGTCATCGGCTACGAGATGGACCGTACCTTTCTGCGAAGCAACGGCCGGCGGGCGCTCGGCGTCGCCGTCGGCTCGGTACTGCTGCCCTTGGTCGGCGGCTGCCTGGCGGCGATGCTCTATGCCCAGGAGCACGGTCCGTCGGGCGGTACGGGCTTCGTCCTGTTCATCGGGGTGGCTATGTCCGTGACCGCGTTTCCCGTGCTGGCGCGTATCCTCGCCGATCAGGGGTTGAACCGTTCGTACATCGGCCGCATCGCGATGGGGGCGGCAGCCATGAACGACCTGATCGCGTGGGCCTGCCTCGCCGTGGTCGCCGCGTTCTACAGTTCGGCTCAGTCGTGGCGCATGACTCTCGTGCCCGTATATCTGGCCGCCGTCGTCCTGGTTGTGCGCCCGCTGGTGGCCAGGCTGCTGCGCGGTCGCAAGGACGGTGTGAAGGACTCGGCAGGCACCATGCTCGTGTTGGTCACTGGTCTGATGGGCACATGCGCGGCCGCGGAGTGGCTGGGCATCCACTTCATCTTCGGCGCGTTCATCTTCGGTGCGATCACGCCCAGGGAGAGCGACGAGAACAGGCTGCGCGTCGCGGTCATGGACGGATTGGAGAAGTCGGCTATGCAGATCCTGCTGCCGATCTACTTCGTCGTGGCTGGTACACGGGTCGATCTCGCCGCGTTTCGCGCCTCGCACATCGGTAGCCTGCTGGTGATGCTGTTCGTGGCGGTCGCGACGAAGATGCTCGGAGCCTATCTGGGCGCCTGGCTGTCGGGCATGCCGCGCAGCGATGCGCTGCCGATCGCCGTGTTGATGAACACCCGGGGTCTGACTGAGGTGGTGATCCTCACCGTAGGACTCCAACTGGGGCTCATCGACTCACAGTTCTACTCGGTGCTTGTCGTGATGGCGGTGCTGACCACGGTCATGACCGGTCCGCTGCTGGGAGTGCTACGCCGGATCGAGCCGATGAACACGCATGCGGGCCCCGCCGGTGAGACTGTCGGGGAGGGAGCTGCCCCTGCCGGAGGCAAGGCCTCCGGCCGACGACTGACGTTCGGTCGACCGCGTCGATAAGGTGCCTTTGTCCGCGGGTTCTGGGCTCTGGGTTCTGGGTTCTGGCACAGATCTTGGGGAGCGGTCGCGGAGGGTTACGAGCGCGGGATCATCCTACGGAGGAGTTCGAGTTCGGCGCGTCCGTAGAGCCGCCCCTTGAATTTTTGACGCGGTTCACGGCACCTTCGGTGCCGCCGGAGCTCCACGGAGCGCCAACGCGAGCCGGCTCGCTCGGCTGCACAGACGCGGAGCACGGCCGCGAGCCGCGCACGCCAGTCGCCGCCCGCCTGTGCCGCACCGAGTTCGGCTTCGCCCACACCATCAGGCGACACCAGAACCACTCATGGACTCACGAACCGCCCACTGAGCATCCAGCAGGATCTCGGACATCGCGCCAGTGTCGGCAAGGGGCAGTTGGAACGCGCGATTGTCGGGTCGACACAACAGCCGTTCCCCTGCGTGCCCCCAGTCGCGCGGCCGGGCAGGAGCCCGTTTGCACGACGGCTGCACGCTTGGCCACCAAATGGCCACCGCGTCATCCCGAACCTACGCATTACGGCGCGTAGACCACGCATGTCCGTTGAGCGCGAATCGCAAGGTCAAGGTCACACGGAAAAGCAAAAGCCCCAGGTCACGGCGAGTGAGTCCTGAGGCTTCGGCAGAGCCGCCTTCGGGATTCGAACCCGAGACCTACGCATTACGAGTGCGTTGCTCTGGCCATCTGAGCTAAGGCGGCGCGCTGTCCACACCATGGTGCGATCAGCAACGTCGGAAAGTCTACACAGTTTCCGGGGGTGCTCCGTACACCCCCCGGAGGCACCCCCGAACACAGCCGCGCCGAGGCTACGAGCAGCGCTTCCCCTCCCCCGGCGCCGTCCCCCGGAGCAGATACCGGTCGATCGCGGAGTCGATGCACGCACTACCTCGCCCGTACGCAGTGTGGCCGTCCCCCACATACGTCAGCAGACGGGCCGAGGAGAGCTGGTGGGCCAGGGACTGGGCCCAGCGGTACGGGGTCGCCGGGTCGCGGGTCGTGCCGACGACCACGATCGGGGCGGCGCCCTTCGCCTCGATGCGGTGGGATTCGCCCGTCGCCTTGACCGGCCAGTACGCGCAGTTCAGGGAGGCCCAGGCGAGGCCCTCGCCGAAGACCGGGGACGCCTTCTCGAAGGCGGGGAGGGCTTTCTCGACCTGGTCGGGGGTCGAGAAAGCGGCTGGCAGATCGAGGCAGTTCACGGCGGCGTTGGCGAACATCAGGTTCGAGTAGCGGCCGTCGGCGTCACGCTCGTAGTAGCTGTCGGAGAGGACGAGCAGGCCCGCGCCGTCCTTCTCCTTCATCGCCGACGTGAGCGCCTCGCGCAACTGCGGCCAGGCCGCCTCGTCGTACATCGCCGCGATCACGCCGGTGGTGGCGAGCGCCTCGCCGAGCTTGCGGCCGTCCGCGTCGCCGGTGGGGATCGGGTGCGCGTCGAGCTTGCGGAAGAAGGCCTTCAGGTTCGTCCCGACCTTCGCGGGCCTCGTGCCCTTGCCGCCGAGCGGGCAGTCGGTCTGCCGCACGCAGTCCTTCGCGAAGGACTGGAACGCCGTCTCGAAGCCCGCCGTCTGGTCGAGGTTCATCCGGCGCGCGGGCAGCGACGGATCCATCGCGCCGTCCAGGACGACACGGCCGACCCGGTCCGGGAACAGTCCCGCGTACGTCGCCCCGAGGAACGTCCCGTACGACGCCCCGACGTACGTCAGCTTCTTGTCCCCCAGCACCGCCCGCAGCATGTCCATGTCCCGCGCCGCCTCGATGGTCGAGACATGGCGCAGGACATCGGGCGAGTGCGCACCGCAGCCCTCCGCGAACTTCTTGTACTCGCCCACGAGTTGAGTGGTCTCGCGCTGGTCGTCGGGGGTCGTGTCGGTCTGCGTGAACGTGTCCATGGCCCGCCCGCCGAGGCACTCGACGGGCTCGCTGCGGGCGACGCCGCGGGGGTCCATCGCGACCATGTCGTAGCGGGCGCGGACCTCCGCCGGGTAGCCGATCCCGGCGTACTGCTGGAGATAGCCGACCGCCGAACCGCCCGGCCCGCCCGGGTTCACCATCAGCGAACCGAGCGGCTTGCCCTTGCCGGTGGCCTTCTTGCGGGCGACCGCGAGCCGGATGTCCCCCGCGGCGGGCTTGGCGTAGTCCAGCGGCGCCTTCATCGTGGCGCACTCGAATCCGGGGACACCGCAGGTGTGCCAACCGAGCTTCTGCCCGTAGTACGACGTCAGGGTGGACGGCGTCGACTGCGGCAGCGGGGCCAGCGCCACGTCGGCGGCCGGACTCGTCGCCGTCGTCGAACTCCCCGAGGAACACGCGGACACGAGCAGCGCGGCTACGGCGAGCAGCGTGCCGCCGGTCCGACGACCGCCTCGGCTCCGGCGACCTCGACTGACCTCGGCCTCACCGACCTCGGCCTCACTGGGCTGACTCGGCTGGCTGCTCCGGCTGGGCCGGCGATGGGGACGCCTGATCTGCATCGAACGAGCGTAACGCTGAGCGATCACTTGAATGCCCTGCGTGCGCGATCCACCCCGGACGAGTTACGCCGTCAATCCCACGCCCGAAAGATCAGCCCCCACTCGGCCCGCGCAGCCGGTTCACCCCGCTCTGAGCGCCAACGTCATCGCCTCCACCGCGAGCAACGGCGCCACATTCCGGTCGAGCGCCACTCTGCACGCGCCGATCGCCTCGATACGGCGCAGCGTGGACTCCGGGGAACCGGCGCGCGCGAGCCGCTCCAGCGCGTCCTCGGCGTCCGCGTTGGCGATCGCCACCCGGGAACCGAACTGGAGGGCGAGGACATCCCGGTAGAACGCGGTGAGGTCGGTCAGCGCGAGGTCGAGGCTGTCGCGCTGCGTACGCGTTCTCCGGCGCTTCTGCTTGTCCTCCAGGTCCTTCATCACTCCGGCCGTGCCCCGCGGCATCCGGCTGCCCTGGCCGCCGCCCATCGCGGCCCTCATCTCCTCGGTCTCCTTGTCGTCCATCTCCTCGGCCAACTGCTTCGCGTCCTCGGAAGCGGCGTCCACCAACTCCTGGGCCGCCTTGAGGCAACCGCCGACGTCCTCGACACGCAACGGCAGCTTCAGTACGGTCGCCCGGCGCTCGCGCGCCGCCGGGTCCGTGGCCAGCCGACGGGCCCGGTCGACATGGCCCTGCGTGGCGCGCGCGGCGGCCGCCGCCACGGCCGGCTCGACGCCCTCCCGCCGTACGAGCAGGTCGGCGATGGCCTCGACCGAGGGCGTGCTCAGGTTCAGGTGCCGGCAGCGGGAGCGGATCGTGGGCAGGACGTCTTCGATCGAGGGGGCGCAGAGGAGCCAGACCGTGCGGGGAGCGGGTTCCTCCACGGCCTTGAGGACGGCGTTGGCCGACTTCTCGTTCAGCCGCTCGGCGTCCTCGACGAGGATGATCTGCCAGCGGCCGGTCGCCGGTGACGTGAACGACTTGCGGACCGTGTCCCGCATGTCGTCGGCGAGGATCTGCGTACCCACCGCGGCGACCGTGGTGACGTCGGCGTGGGTGCCGATCAGCGCCGTATGACAGCCGTCGCAGAAGCCGCAGCCGGGGGTGCCGCCGAGCGCGCGGTCGGGGCTCACGCACTGAAGTGCGGCGGCGAAGGCCCGCGCCGCCTGATTGCGTCCCGCGCCGGGCGGTCCCGTGAACAGCCAGGCGTGCGTCATCTTCGATGCCTCCGGCGGGGCCGTACCGGTGGTCGCCGCGGTGACGAAGGCATCGGCGTCCCGAGCAGCGGCATCGAGCTGCTCGCTCACCTTCTCCTGGCCCACCAGGTCATCCCACACGGTCATGGGTCACCGGCCCTTTCGTCACGTTTCGAGTTACGCGATCCATTGTGCGGGCCACCACTGACAACGGGGGCCGGGAGCGGCTTCAGTGCACTGCATCAGGGGTGCGGAACGCGGGTCCGGGGGGGGCGGAGCATGGGTCCGGGGGTGCGGAACGCGGGTCAGCACCCGCGCCGCCGTCAGCCCCTGCGCCCCCGACCGCGTCCCCGCCCACGACCCCGCCCGGTGCCGTCGTCGTCCGGGTCGAAGTCGCCGTCCTCGCGCGGACCGAGCAGTTCGTCGGCCAGCGAGGGCAGGTCGTCCAGGGGAGTCTCCTCGGCCCAGTCGGGGCGCGGCCGGCGCCGGGGTGCACCCTGCTCGTCGACCTGGGGCAGCTCGCGTGTGCTGTCCTCGCCGCCTTCGGTCCGGCCGGCCGGACGCTCGTCCCGGAAGAATCCCGCGGGCACCCGGTCCGAAGGACCCTGCCCACGCACCGGCGGCAGCACCGCCGTCTCATCCGCGGCACCGACCGGCGGCAACACAGCAGTCTCGTCGGCGGCATCGGACCGTACGGGCGGCAGCACGGCCGTCTCTTCGGCAGCCGACACCGGGGGCAGTACGGCCGTCTCGTCCGCGGCCCCCGCAGGAGCGGGCGGTTGCGGCAACTCGGCCGTCGTCTCGGAGTCACGTACGCCGGAGTCGCGCACTTCGGAATCGGGTGCCCCGGAATCCCCGGACACCGACCGCAACACAGCCGTCTCGTCCCCGGAACCGGAACCGGAACCGGAGCTCACCGGCCGCAGCACAGCCGTATCCTCCGCCGACCGCCCACGCGCGCCCGTGCCAGTACCCGCACCCGCCGGCTTGACCACCGGCGTAGGCACGGTCGACGCCTCGGGCCTGCCCTCCGGGGCGGCCGGGATCACCGGAGCCGTCGGCTGGCGAGCCGCCAGCTCCGCCGCGGCCGCCGCCTCCGCCGCCAACCGGCGGGCCTCCTCGGCCGCGAGCAGGGCCGCCTCGGCCTTGCGCTGCTTCTCCAGCCGCCGTGCCTCCGCCTCGGCGCGCAGCCGGGCTTCGTCCTCGGCCTGCTTGCGGAGCCGGTCGGCCTCGGCCCTGCGGCGGGCCTCCTCGGCGGCGCGGGCCTCTTCCTCGGCGAGAAGGCGGGCCTTCTCCTCCTCGGCACGCCTGCGTGCGTCCTCGGCGCGCTGCCGGGCCTCCTCCGCCTGGCGTTCGGCCTCGCGGCGCTGGGCCTCCTCCAGCTCGCGCCGCTTGCGCTCCTCCTCCTCGGCGCGCAGCTGGGCGAGCTGCTCCTGGCGCTCACGCTCCAGGCGCTCCTCCTCGGCCTTGCGGGCGGCCTCTTCCTCCGCCTTGCGACGGGCCTCCTCCTCGGCGGCCTTGCGCGCTTCCTCCTGGGCCTTGATCTCGGCCTCGGAGAGCGGCAGGACGGTGTCGAGTCGGTGCCGGATCACCGTGGTGACGGCCTCCGGCTCCTGGCCCGCGTCCACCACCAGGTAGCGGCTCGGGTCGGCGGCGGCCAGGGTCAGGAAACCGGACCGTACGCGCGCGTGGAACTCGGCGGGCTCCGACTCCAGTCGGTCCGGCGCCTCGGTGAACCGCTCGCGGGCGGTCTCCGGGTCCACGTCCAGCAGAACGGTCATGTGCGGGACCAGTCCGTCGGTCGCCCAGCGGTTGATGCGGGCGATCTCCGTCGGGGACAGGTCACGGCCCGCGCCCTGGTAGGCGACGGACGAGTCGATGTAGCGGTCGGAGACGACGACCGCGCCGCGCTCCAGGGCGGGCCGTACGACGGTGTCGACGTGCTCCGCGCGGTCGGCGGCGTACAGCAGCGCCTCCGCGCGGTGGGACAGTCCCGCCGACGACACGTCGAGGAGGATCGACCGCAGCCGCTTGCCGACCGGTGTCGCGCCGGGCTCGCGGGTGAGCACGACCTCGTGTCCCTTACCCCTTATCCACTCGGCGAGGGCCTCGGCCTGGGTGGACTTCCCGGCGCCGTCGCCGCCCTCCAGGGCGATGAAGAAGCCGGTGCTCGCGGGCACCGTGTCCGGGTCGTCGCCACCGAGCAGCGCGTCCCGCAGATCGTGCCGCAGCGGCACTCCCGCGCGGTCGTCGACCTTGGCCAGCACCAGCGCGGCGACCGGCAGCAGCAGGGCACCGACCAGCATCAGCGTGAACGCGGCACCGCCGTGCGCGAACACGAACTTGCCGTTCTCCAGGCGGTGCGGGCCGATCAGCGCCGCCACCAGGGGGGCGATCAGCGCACCGAGCGCCACCGCGACCCGGACGACCGCGTGCAGGTGCTCGGTCGTGCGGGGCCGCCGGTAGTCCTCGGCCTCCTGGTCGAGCAGGGTGTGCCCGGTGTTGGCGGCCACGCCCGCGCCGATACCGGCCAGCGCGACGATCAGCAGCACGGTGGTGACGTCCG
Source organism: Streptomyces prunicolor NBRC 13075 (assembly GCF_000367365.1). Taxonomy (GTDB): domain Bacteria; phylum Actinomycetota; class Actinomycetes; order Streptomycetales; family Streptomycetaceae; genus Streptomyces; species Streptomyces prunicolor. Next base: position 52,280 of record NZ_BARF01000113.1, read on the forward strand.
GGACCAGGCCCGCGGCGAGCAGCGCGATGCCGGTGAAGGCGATGGCGAGGGTCAGCAGGCGGCGCCGTGACAGCGTGGGCAGCAGGGCGGGCGCCGTACGGATGCCGACCACGACCCCGCCGGTCAGCCCGAGGACCAGCAGCCCGAAGGTCACCGGGCCGCCGTGCAGATCCTTGGCCTGGAGAACGGATACGGCGACGGCGGCGGAGATCGCCGCGGCGACGGCCGCGCAGGCGACCACGAGCAGCGCGATCGCCCCCGTACGGCCCTTGTCGACGCCGGTACCGGTCCTGGGGCGGCGCAGCCCTTCGAGCGGCGACCGCGCGCGGGGGGTGCGGATTCCGGGCAGTTCCAGGGCGGTCAGCACCGAGAGCGACGCGGCGAACAGTCCGGCAGCGACGTACGAACCGAGCGCGGCCTGGTGCTGGTCGAACCAGGCGACGCCCGTGCCCAGCAGGTTGTTGAGCAGGGCCGCCGCGACGAGAGTCGCGGCGGCGAGGGGGATCGCCACGAAGCTCGTGCGCAGCGAGAGCCGGCGCAGCGCGTCCATGTGATCGGGCAGCGGCCGGACCGTGGCGCCCTCCAGCGGCGGGGCCGGCAGCAGGGCGGGCCCGGCGCTCTCGCGGCACACCGTCCAGAAGCGCTCGGCGACTCCGGTCACGAAGGCGGTCACCAGGAGCACGGCCAGTGCGTTGTCCGGAGTCCAGTCGATCCACAGCGGGGCGACGATCAGCAGCGCGGCCCGCAGACCGTCCGCGCCGACCATGGTCCAGCGCCGGTCGAGCGGCCCGTCCTGGGAGGTGAGCGAAGTGAGCGGGCCGAGCAGCACCGCCCCGAAGAGCAGCGTCGCCAGGATGCGCGCCCCGAAGACGGTCGCCACCGCGAACGCAACGCCCCGATAACCACCGCCGAACGAGCCCTGGAAGATCGCCGCCTGGAAGGCGAGCACGACCAGGACCAGCAGGGCGAGGGTGTCACCGACACCCGTCACGAGCTGTGCGCTCCACAGCCGCTTGAGCTGCGGTTGGCGCAGCAGGGCGCGGACGGCACGCTCGCGGGAGTCCGCGACAAGGGCGTCGTCGGGGGCCGGCTGGTGGGCCGTTGGCTGCTCGGCTGGCGTCATGCTTTCAGCCTATCGGCAGCCACCGACAACAAGCCGCGCCCGCCCGGACCTGCACACGCCCCGACACCAAAGTGATGCCGGGACGTTCGTTTCGCGAAGCCGAAGTGACCGATGTGGAGGACGCGAAACCGAAGTCGCCGACCCGAAGCCGACGACCGGTGCGCGGGTCAGTCCTCGGACGTCACCTTGGAGGTGGCCGTCTTCTTGGCCGTCGCGGTCTTGGCGGCGGTGGTCGTCTTCTTGGCGGCCGTCGTCGTCTTCTTAGCGACGGTCTTCTTCGCCGTCGTCGTCTTCTTGGCGGGCGCCTTCTTGGCCGCCGTCTTCTTCGCCGGGGCCTTCTTCGCCGTCTTCTTGGCGGGCGACTTGGCCCGCTTCTCGGCGAGCAGCTCGTAGCCGCGCTCCGGGGTGATCTCCTCGACGCTGTCGTCGGAGCGCAGGGTCGCGTTGGTCTCGCCGTCGGTGACGTACGGCCCGAAGCGGCCGTCCTTGACGACGACGGGCTTCTCGCTGACCGGGTCGGTGCCCAGTTCCTTCAGCGGCGGCTTGGCCGCGGCCCGGCCGCGCTGCTTGGGCTGGGAGTAGATCTCAAGCGCCTCTTCGAGGGTGATCGTGAAGAGCTGGTCCTCGGCCGTCAGCGAACGGGAGTCCGTGCCCTTCTTCAGGTACGGCCCGTAGCGCCCGTTCTGCGCGGTGATCTCCACGCCCTCGGCGTCCTTGCCGACGACGCGCGGCAGCGACATCAGCTTGAGGGCGTCGGCGAGCGTCACCGTGTCGAGGGTCATCGACTTGAACAGCGAGGCCGTACGCGGCTTGACGGCGTTCTTGCCGGTCTTCGGGGTGCCCTCGGGGAGCACCTCGGTGACGTACGGGCCGTAGCGGCCGTCCCTGGCGATGATCTGGTTGCCCGACTCCGGGTCGGCACCGAGCTCGAAGTCACCGCTCGGCTTGGCGAGCAGCTCCTCCGCGAGCTCGACCGTCAGCTCGTCGGGGGCCAGGTCCTCCTGCACATCGGCGCGCTGGTGGTTCTCGGAGTCCTTCTCGCCGCGCTCCACGTAGGGGCCGTAGCGGCCGACGCGCAGCATGATGTCGTTGCCGACCGGGAAGGACGACACCTCGCGGGCGTCGATCGCGCCCAGGTCGGTGACGAGTTCCTTGAGGCCGCCCAGGTGGTCGCCGTCGCCGTTGCCGGCCTCGGCCGCGCCCGTCGCCTCGCCCTCGCCGAAGTAGAAGCGCCGCAGCCACGGCACGGCCTGTGCCTCGCCGCTGGCGATGCGGTCGAGGTCGTCCTCCATCTTGGCGGTGAAGCTGTAGTCGACGAGCCGCCCGAAGTGCTTCTCCAGGAGGTTGACCACGGCGAAGGACAAGAAGGACGGCACCAGGGCCGTGCCCTTCTTGAAGACGTAGCCGCGGTCGAGGATCGTGCCGATGATCGACGCGTACGTCGACGGGCGGCCGATCTCGCGCTCTTCGAGCTCCTTGACGAGGCTGGCCTCGGTGTAGCGGGCCGGGGGCTTGGTGGCGTGCCCGTCGACCGTGATCTCCTCGGCGCTGAGCGCGTCGCCCTCGGCGACCTGCGGCAGCCGGCGCTCGCGGTCGTCCAGCTCGGCGTTCGGGTCGTCGGCGCCCTCTACGTAGGCCTTCAAAAAGCCGTGGAAGGTGATCGTCTTGCCGGAGGCGCTGAACTCGACGTCCCGGCCGTCGGACGAGGTGCCCGCGATCTTCACGGTGACGGAGTTGCCGACCGCGTCCTTCATCTGGGAGGCGACGGTCCGCTTCCAGATGAGCTCGTAGAGCCTGAACTGGTCGCCGGTCAGGCCGGTTTCGGCGGGCGTGCGGAAACGATCACCCGACGGGCGGATCGCCTCGTGCGCCTCCTGGGCGTTCTTGACCTTGCCGGCGTACACGCGCGGCTGGGCCGGCAGGTAGTCGGCGCCGTACAGCTGCGTCACCTGGGCGCGGGCGGCGGTGATCGCCGTCTCGCTCAGGGTCGTGGAGTCCGTACGCATGTAGGTGATGTAGCCGTTCTCGTACAGCTTCTGCGCGACCTGCATGGTGGCCTTGGCGCCGAAGCCGAGCTTGCGGCTGGCCTCCTGCTGGAGCGTCGTCGTACGGAACGGGGCGTACGGCGAACGTCGATACGGCTTCGACTCGACGGACCGGACGGCGAACCGCGTGTCCTCCAGGGCGGCGGCCAGCGCGCGGGCGTTGGCCTCGTCGAGGTGGAGGGTGTTCGCGCCCTTGATCTGGCCCAGGGAGTCGAAATCGCGACCCTGGGCGACGCGCTTGCCGTCGACGGCCTGGAGGCGTGCGACAAGGGTCGACGGGTCGCTCGCGTCGCCCGCCCGGCCGGTGCCGAAAGTGCCGGTCAGGTCCCAGTACTCGGCGGAACGGAACGCGATGCGCTCGCGCTCCCGCTCGACGACGAGCCGGGTGGCGACGGACTGGACACGGCCGGCCGACAGGCGCGGCATGACCTTCTTCCACAGGACCGGCGAGACCTCGTAGCCGTAGAGGCGGTCGAGGATACGGCGGGTCTCCTGGGCGTCGACCAGGGGCTGGTTGAGGTCGCGCGGGTTGGCGACGGCCGCGCGGATCGCGTCCTTGGTGATCTCGTGGAACACCATGCGCTTGACCGGGACCTTGGGCTTCAGGACCTCGAGGAGGTGCCACGCGATGGCCTCGCCCTCGCGGTCCTCATCGGTGGCGAGGAAGAGTTCGTCGGAGTCCTTGAGCAGGTCCTTGAGCTTCTTGACCTGGGCCCGCTTATCGGCGTTGACCACATAGATCGGCGCGAAGTCGTGGTCGACGTCCACACCGAGGCGACGGACCTCGCCGGTGTACTTCTCGGGCACCTCCGCGGCGCCGTTGGGAAGGTCGCGGATGTGCCCGACGCTCGCCTCGACGACATATCCGGGGCCGAGGTAGCCCTTGATCGTCTTCGCCTTGGCAGGGGACTCGACGATGACGAGTCGGCGGCCGCCGTGTGCGGTCTCGCTGGTCGGGGACAACTTCGCTCTTCTCTCCGGTCGACGCTGGGGCCTCCCCCGGGATTGCTGAGTCCCGGGGTCGGGTCATGGTGACGCTGCGGAGTGTGACGGTACATCCCGCCCCCGTGTCAAACGGGAAAAGCCCGCAACGGCCACTCGAACGGTAACCCGACTACCGCCATTCCTGCCGCCCGGAGTCCCCACCGGCCTTTTCGGAGCCATCCGGACGGTGATCTCTTACTTGCCCGCGCCGCAGCTCCGGCACGGCGCTCAGACGTGCAGGAAGCACCAGGTTCCGAGGAGCAGGGCGGCGATCGCGGCGAGGCTCGCGAGGGCCGCCGATGCGACCGGGTTCACACCTTGGGCGACGGGTTCGCGGTGCCGGACCCTGACCACGGTCCACAGCAGCAGCGCGCCTCCGAACAGGGCGAACACCGACCCCGCGAAGATCGCCGGCCCACTCTCCATGCGTGTCCCCTCCCGACCCGTTACCCCGGTCCGGGAGGTTGGCACCCGTGGGCGACGGGCAGGCCAACTCCCGGTGAATTCGCGGCGGACAGCCCTCAGGCGGTCGTGCCGGAGGACGATATCGCCCCGGTCGTCCGGGAGCGGTCGGCCTGCCCCACGGTGCACACGACAGAGTTGAATCCGGCCTTCCAGTTGCTCTCGTCGGACAGATACCCGAAGACGGAACGGTCGGATCCGGGCGCCCAAGTCGACTCGAACTTGTTGCCGCACAGCTTGTTCCCCTGCTGCAGCGCCTCCTGGAACGTCATCGTGCTCGGGGCCGTCACGAAACCGATCACCTGGTCGGTGTGCTGATCGGCACAGTCGGTCAGGGTCGCGGTGAAGTAGGTCTTGTGGTCGACGTACGACCAGCAGTCACCGAGGCTCATCTCGGTGGTCCACACGTTCGACCCGGTGCTACGGAAGCGCCCTATCTCGCCGCCGATCGGCACATGCCGACCGAGAACGAGGCACGCCGTACCGCGCCCGGCCGCCCCGAAGCCCGCCTCCGTCGGCGTGAGCGCGTAGACACCCGCGTCGGCCAGGGATCCGGCCGCCTCCCTCACCTTCCCCGCGCACCGCTCCGCCCCGTGGTCACGCGCGTCGGCGAAGTCGCTCGCCGTGTCGACCGCCATCACCTGCCCGTCCGGAACATCGTGCGCACAGCTCACGACCCCCAGGTTCGGCCGCGAGGCGAACGCCGTCCCGGTCCACACCGCGTGCACGCAATAGCCGGTCTGCAGCGCCTTCTTGAGCCCGACGTCCTCGCCGTACGGATACGCGGATCCGGCCGCCGACACCGACGCGGACGGGGACGCCTCCTTCGTCGCCGCCGTGTCCTTGCCGCCGCTCAGCGAGGCCACGGCCCACACCCCACCCACGACGACCATCGCGACGGCCACGACAAGGGCGAGGACCGCCCCGACCGGCATCCGACGCCGACGCCCGCCGGGCGATCCGCCACCGACAGGCCCCTGGCCGCCGGGATACATCGGCCCCTGACCACCGGCGTACGGCGGCGTGGGCGCGCTGCCCTGGTAGAACTCCGGCCGAGCACCCTGATAGCCGCCCTGGTAAGGCATCGTGGGGCTGTTCGCGTACGGATTCCATTGACCGTACGACCCACCCCCGCCCCCACTCGCGCCCGAACCGGCCTGCTCCTGCGGGCCGTACGGCGACGCGGCGCCTGCCGGGGTGTTCGGTGTGTTGGGGGTCGGCGGGGCGCCAGGAATCTGTGGGGCGCCGGGAGTGTGCGGGGTCTCCGGAGTCAGCGGGGCTCCCGGAGTGGGCCGTCCTGCCGGCGTGGAGCCCCCGAGGGCGACCGCGGGCGGGTCACCGAACGGCGCCGGGCTCTGGTAGGTGGCCCCGGGCCCTCCTGGGGTTTGCGGGGCGTACGGGCCGCCTACATAGGGGCCGCCCATGGCGTATCCGGGCGGCCCGCCCGGGAGTTGGCCCCGAGGTCCGCGCGCGGCATGGCCGGGTGCGCCGTCGGCGGCAGGGTCCGGCGCCCGATCAGCCGTAGGCCCGCCACCCGGTGCCGGTGCCGATCCGAAGCCGTCCGGCGGCGGGCCGAACCCGCTCGGCACCCGGCCGAAGCCGTCCGGCCCCCGGCCAAGCCCGTCCCCGTCCAGGTCCCGGCGGAACCCGTCCCCGTCCGCTCCCCGGCCGAACCCGCCCGGCTCCGACAGACTCCCCGGTGCCGCCCCCACCGCGCGCCCCACCCGCTCCAGCCCACGCGCCGCAGTCTCCGGTGTCGACCTCAGCACCGGGTCCTTGACCAGCAACCCCTGGAGGACCGGCGCCAGTTCGCCCGCGCGGACGGCCGGTGTCGGTTCCTCGCCCAGCAGAGCCGTGAGCGTCGCGAAGTCGCCGTGGCGGTCGAAGGGGCCGCGGCCCTCGACGGCGGCGTACAGCGTGGCGCCGAGGGAGAACAGGTCGGCGGCCGGGGTGGGCGGCTCGCCGCGGGCGCGCTCCGGGGCGAGGTAGCCGGGTGTGCCGAGGATTCCGGCGGTGGCGGTGAGGCGGGGTTCGCGCGACTCGGGCTGGAGGGCGATGCCGTAGTCGGTGAGCAGCACGCGCGCGTACGGATCGCCCGAAGCGTTCGGTGCCAGAAGGATGTTGGCCGGTTTCACATCCCGGTGCAGGACGCCGATGCGGTGCCCGGCGGTGAGCGCGTCGAGGACGGCGAGCCCGATGCGGGCCACCCGGGCGGGCGACAGCGGGCCCGAACGCCGCAGCACCGCCTGGAGGTCGACTCCGTCCGGGACGTACTCCATGACGATCCAGGGCAGCCCCTCGTGGATCACCACGTCGTGCACGGTCGCCACATGCGGATGGCCGCGCAGCCGGGCCGCGTGCCGTGCCTCGCTACGGGCCCGCGCGATGCGCTGTGCGGGCTCGCCCACCTCCGTCGGGACGTCGGGCAGCGAGATCTCCTTGACGGCGACCTCGCAGGCCAACTCCTCGTCGTACGCGAGCCATACGCGCCCCATACCGCCCGCGCCGAGCATGCGCAGCAGCCGGTAGCGCCCGTTGACGACCCTGCCCTCGCCCTGATCCGGCGTATCCCCGGCCATCACGCCTCCCCCGAGACGGCGCGCCTCCCCCGAGGACGCGTGGAACCTGTCTCCGAAACTAGCCTCGCACCCGCCACTGACAAGAGGGGTTTTCCGGCACCGATCAGAACAATCTTGTCGGATGCGGACACATGCGGCTCAGTGCTGCGGGCGGGTCTCAGGCGTAACACAAGGGCGGGGAGGGGCTGGGACGCCGTACGCGGCAGGGCGGTCGGCGGATACGGCTGGCGGGCGGGCGGTCTGCGGCGCGGGGGACGGGCCGGCCGTAGGAACCGGCCGACGGCGCGAGAGACCGGCGGCTGAGTCACCGTCAGCCGCCTTCAGCCACCGCGAGTAGCCGGTCGCCAGAAGCGGGCGCCGACCGCGAGCGTGAACCCGACCGGGACCAACTCCCGTACGGGAGCGGCCAGTCCGCCGAGAGCGACGGGCCCTCTCCCGCCCCGGGAAACGGTCAGCCGCCCCCAACCGCCCCTCGCCAATCAACCGCCGGACAGCAGTCCCCCACCGACTCCAGGAACCCCTGTTCCACTCACCCATCGACTCCAGGAACCCCTGTTCCACTCCCCCACCGACTCCAGGAACCCCTGTTCCACTCACCCCACCGGCTCCAGAAATCCCTGCTCCACCAGCAGCCGGATCTGCGCCGGCGTCCGGTCGCGGAGCAGAACCGGGTCCTCGCCGACGAGTTGGGCGATGGCGTCCAGGATGCGGCCCGCGCTCAACGTGCCGTCACACACGCCCGCGAAGCCCGCGCCGACCGTGTCGACCTTGGTCGCGCGGCGCATGCCCCGGTGCTGGCGGAGCACGACGTGTTCGGGGTCCTCGGCGCCGGGCAGGCCGACCTGTTCCTGGATGACCTCGTCGGCCAGCCTGAAGTGGGCGGCGAGCAGGGCCGCGTCGTCATGGGCGCGCAGATAGTCGACGCGGTCGAAGTGCACGCGCACGGTGTCGCCGAGCGGCTGCTCGACCGGGTGCGGCCACTCCTCGACGGTGATCGAGGGGGCGTCGGAGTCCGTCCTGCGCAGGGTGATCCAGCCGAAGCCCACCGCCCTGACCTTGCGCGCCTCGAACTCGTCGAGCCACGCGTCGTAGAGCGCCTCGTACGCGGCCGTGTCGCCCTGGTGGTCGCCCGCGTCCCTGAGCCACAACTCGGCGTACTGCGTGACGTCCTGGACCTCGCGCTGCACGATCCAGGCGTCGCATCCGCGCGGCACCCAGGAGCGCAGCCTGTCCTGCCAGTCCTCCCCCTCCACGTGCTGCCAGTTGGCGAGGAACTGCGCGAATCCGCCTTCCCGCAGCCGCTCCCCCGCCTCCTGAACGAGCGACCGGCACAGATCGTCCCCGCCCATCCCGCCGTCGCGGTAGGTCAGCCGGGCGCCCGGCGAGATCACGAACGGCGGGTTGGACACGATGAGTTCGTACGTCTCGTCGTCCCGGACCGGCTCGAAGAGCGAGCCCTCGCGGAGGTCCGCGGCCGGCGCTCCGGACAGCGCGAGGGTGAGCGCGGTGATGTGCAGGGCGCGCGGGTTGACGTCGGTGGCCGTCACGCGCGTGGCGTGCCGGGCCGCGTGCAGCGCCTGGATCCCGGACCCGGTGCCGAGGTCGAGCGCGGCGGAGACCGGTGTCCGTACGGTGATGCCCGCGAGCGTGGTGGACGCGCCGCCCACCCCGAGGACGACGCCTTCCTCCCGGCTGCCGATCCCGCCCGCCCCGCCGACCGCGCACCCCAGGTCGGACACGATGAACCAGTCCTCGCCGTCGGGCCCGCCGTACGGCCGTACGTCCACGGTCGCGGCGACCTCGTCGGCGCCCACGGACACCAGCCACCCGCCCTCGACGCACTCGGCGACGGGCAGCACGTCCTCCACGCGTGCGTGCGGCACGGGCTGCTGGAGCAGGAACAGCCGGACCAGCGTCTCCAGCGGGGTGTCGCCTCTGGTCGCCCGGAGGGCCGGCACGGTCTCGCTGCGGGCCAGCGCCGCGTACGCGGGGGCGCCGAGCAGTTCGAGCAGTCCGTCGGCGGTGAAGGCGGCGCCGAGCAGGGCGTCCCGGAGCCGGGCGGCGACCTCCGGGCGGTCGGATGCGGGCAGGGTGGGCAGGCTGGAGTTACTCACCCCTCCATTGTGGCCGCTCCCACCGACAACACGCCCGCACAGGCAAAGGCCCCGGCACGCACGCGTACCGGGGCATCTTTCAGCAACTGAAACAATCAGGCCGCCGACGCCGAAGCCGCCGGAGTCGCCGTCTTGCAGGCCTCCTGCTTGGTCATCGCCTTGCCGACATCGCCCTCTTCGAGGGTCTTCAGGGCGTCGTTCCCGCTCGTGCTGAGCTTGTCCAGCGAGGTCGCGATGCCCTTGAGGCCGTCCGCGAACTTCGCCTGGTCCTTGGTGTCGAGCGCGTCCACCTGCTTCTTCAGGGTGGCGTACGACGTGGAGATGCCGTTGAGCTCGTTGACAGCGTCCTGCTGCTTCTTCGCGCCCTTGTCGACGTCCGGCGCCCCGGCGGTGTTCACGGCGGCCCCGATCGCCTTGTAGGCGTCGGACATGTCCTGGAAGGCCTGCGAGTCGGTCTTCTGGACCTCTTCCGGGGTGCTGTTGTCCGAGGTCTCCTTCTGGATCGCCGTGTTGGCGGCCTGGATCTTCTTCGCCTGCGGCTGCACCGCGACGCAGACCTGCTTGGCCCAGGCATCCAGCTTGGCGTCGCTGTCGTCGCCGCTGCCACCGCATCCCGACAGCGCCAGTACCAGTACCGCACCGCCGGACAGTGCGACCGCGAGCTTCTTGTTCACCGGTTTGGTCCCTTCCATGGCTCTCGGCCCCGGAACATACACGGCGGACGGACCACACCCCCGGGCCTAAGGTCGGATAGGAGACCTTTTGAAGCCATTTGCACCAAGCGAGAGAAGGCTCACGACGAGCGCCTGAACACACACAGAACGGGCGGGCGGCGCCCACAACTCGCGCCACCCGCCCGCCCGTTGAGCAGGACTTCGTGGAACTGGCTACGAAACCACCGTGACGTTCGCCGACTTGGCCGTCCGGTCGGCGTCGTCACCGTCGTCCCCCACGGCGATCCCGCGCCGCTTGGAGATGTACACCGAGACGGCGATCACGAGGAACGCGAGGACCGCGATCGCGATCCGCACCCCGGTGTTCTTGTCGTCGCCGTAGCTGAACTTGATGACCGCGGGCGCGATGAGCAGCGCGACGAGGTTCATCACCTTCAGCAGCGGGTTGATGGCCGGGCCCGCGGTGTCCTTGAACGGGTCGCCGACCGTGTCGCCGATCACCGTGGCGGCATGGGCCTCGCTGCCCTTGCCGCCGTGGTTGCCGTCCTCGACGAGTTTCTTCGCGTTGTCCCAGGCGCCACCCGAGTTCGCGAGGAAGACCGCCATCAGCGTGCCGGTGCCGATGGCGCCCGCCAGGAACGAGCCCAGCGCGCCGACGCCGAGCGTGAACCCGACCGCGATCGGGGTCAGCACGGCGAGCAGACCCGGCGTGGCCAGCTCGCGCAGCGCGTCCTTGGTACAGATGTCGACGACGCGGCCGTACTCCGGTGTCTCGGTGTAGTCCATGATCCCGGGGTGCTCGCGGAACTGCCGCCGCACCTCGTAGACCACGGCCCCCGCCGACCGCGAGACCGCGTTGATCGCCAGCCCCGAGAAGAGGAAGACGACCGCGGCGCCGACGATGAGCCCGACCAGGTTGTTGGGCTGGGAGATGTCCATCATCAGGTTGAGTGGCGCGCCGGGTCCCGAGACCTTCTCGCCGACGTCGTTGGCGGCGGTCAGGATCGCGTCCCGGTACGACCCGAAGAGCGCCGACGCCGCCAGGACGGCGGTGGCGATGGCGATGCCCTTCGTGATGGCCTTGGTGGTGTTGCCCACCGCGTCCAGGTTGGTGAGCACCTGCGCGCCCGCGCCCTCGACGTCGCCGGACATCTCCGCGATGCCCTGCGCGTTGTCGGAGACCGGCCCGAAGGTGTCCATGGCGACGATCACACCGACCGTGGTGAGCAGACCGGTACCGGCCAGCGCCACCGCGAACAGCGCCAGCATGATCGAGGCGCCGCCGAGCAGGAACGCCCCGTAGACGGCGAGACCGATCAACAGGGCGGTGTACACGGCCGATTCGAGGCCCAGCGAGATCCCGGCGAGGATGACGGTGGCCGGGCCGGTGAGCGAGGTCTTGCCGATGTCCATCACGGGACGCCGGTTGGTCTCCGTGAAGTAGCCGGTCAGCTGCTGGATCAGCGCGGCGAGCACGATGCCGATGGCCACGGCGACGAGCGCGAGGATCCGCGGATCGCCGTCCTTGCCCTTGATCGCCGCGTCGGTGACGCCGTCGAGGGCGCCGTAGGACGACGGCAGATAGACGAAGACCGCGACCGCCACCAGCACGAGCGAGATCGCCGCGGAGATGAAGAACCCCCGGTTGATCGCGGACATGCCGCTGCGGTCGGTACGGCGTGGCGCCACCGCGAAGATGCCGATCATGGCGGTGATCACACCGATCGCCGGCACGAGCAGCGGGAAGGCGAGCCCGGAGTCGCCGAAGGCCGCCTTGCCGAGGATCAGCGCGGCGACCAGCGTCACGGCGTACGACTCGAAGAGGTCGGCCGCCATGCCCGCGCAGTCGCCGACGTTGTCGCCCACGTTGTCGGCGATGGTCGCGGCGTTGCGCGGGTCGTCCTCCGGGATGCCCTTCTCGACCTTGCCGACCAGGTCGGCGCCGACGTCGGCGGCCTTGGTGAAGATGCCGCCGCCGACACGCATGAACATGGCGATGAGGGCGGCACCGAGGCCGAATCCCTCCAGCACCTTGGGCGCGTCGGCCGCGTACACCAGCACCACGCACGAGGCGCCCAGCAGACCGAGCCCCACCGTGAACATGCCGACGACGCCGCCCGTGCGGAAAGCGATCTTCATGGCTTTGTGCGAGACGGCGGTGAGATCCTTTTCGGGCTCACCCTCCGCCGGGGTCGCTTCCCGGGCCGCCGCGGCGACACGGACATTACTGCGTACGGCGAGCCACATGCCGATATAGCCGGTGGTCGCCGAGAACACCGCGCCGATCAGGAAGAAGATCGATCGTCCGGCGCGCTGATTCCAGTCGTCCGCGGGCAGCAGCAGAAGCAGGAAGAAAACGATCACGGCGAATACGCCGACCGTGCGCAACTGCCGCCCCAGATAGGCGTTCGCGCCTTCCTGGATCGCTGTCGCGATCTTCTTCATGCTGTCGGTGCCCTCGTCGGCCGCGAGTACCTCGCGGACCAGGATGACCGCGACCGCGAGCGCTGCCAGCGCCACGAGGCCGATCACCATCACGAGGATGCGGTTGTCGTCGGTCAGAACTGCGGCTGCGAGGGTTGTGGGGTGGTCAAACTGCTGAGGGGTAGAAAGCCCCGCCATTCGTCCTCCTTGACGCCTGTGCTGAGCTCAAGATGTGGACGGATTGTAGGTACCGGAACCTGATCAAAACAGTGCGCGGCAAACGGAATTGGCCTTCGCATAGTAATGCCTTAAAAGCATTGGTGCTTGATCAAATTATCGGGGCGGCGATCTGAGCAATGATCGGGGCTTGATCGGGACGTCGATCCGCATTGATCGTGAATTGATTCACGAATTCTGCCGTACCAGGGAAACACCCGCGGCGCACGCTCCCGGAAATGCCGAAGGGCCCTGCTCAGCAGGGCCCTTCGGCTGTGGTGTGCGGCGATTTCTCAGGAAAGCATCGCGGCCGGCGGGGTGGTCGGCCAGGTCATACGGATCGATCCGCCATGCTCCCCCGCGGTGACCTCGACGTCGTCGACGAGCCCGCTGATGACAGCGAGGCCCATCTCGTCCTCCTCGGTCTCCGTGTCCGGATCGTCGCCCAGGGACCCGGGCGCCTTGTCGCCGGGAGCCGAGCGCGGTGCCTCGTCGCCGACCTCGATGGAGAACTGCTTCTCCTCCTCGATCAGCAGCACCTTCACCGGGGCGGTGATCCCGCTGCTCTGGTGCAGCCCGACGGCACGGGTACAGGCCTCACCTACGGCGAGTCTGACCTCGTCGAGTACGGCCTCGTCCACTCCGGCCCTGCGCGCCACCGCTGCCGCCACCAGTCGGGCGGTCCTGACGTGCTCGGGCAGCGCGCTGAAGCGGAGTTCAACGGTGGCCATGCATCCCCCTCGGGACTACGGGCGTGCTGTCGGAGGGCCGGGCCGCCGAAAGCCCGGTCCACCGGTCGTCTATACGGCCGATCGGGGAGCGGTCACACGCCGCTCCCGGAAAGGTCGGTCAGTCGGTGGCCGCCACCGCTTCCTCGACCGAGGTGTGAATCGGGAACACCTTGGTGAGGCCGGTGATACGGAAGATCTTCAGAATGCGCTCCTGGTTGCAGACCAGGCGCAGCGAGCCCTCGTGGGCACGCACCCGCTTCAGGCCGCCGACCAGCACACCGAGCCCGGTGGAGTCGAGGAAGTCGACTCCCTCCATGTCCACGACGAGGTGGAAACTCCCGTCGTTCACCAGCTCGACCAGCTGTTCGCGCAACTTGGGCGCGGTATATACGTCGATTTCTCCACCGACCTCGACGACCGTACGATCGCCGACGGTACGGGTCGACAGGGACAGGTCCACGGATCCTCCAGCACCTTGCTATCGAGCGGTCATCCCATGGGACACCTCGGCAGAGCCCCCAGGACGGTTCGCCAGCCGCGATGGCATTCAATCACTTACCGCAGGGCGTGCACGACGCCTTGGCTCCATTGTCCGTCACGCCAGTGACACACTCGGTGCCGATGGCCAAGAATCAGCGATCCGATCGACCCTCGGCGAACCCGGTGTCCGGGCTCTCGCCGGGCACGGTTCTGGACCGGCTCGCGTCCGGACCGAGCCGGGCTTCGCGCATCACTCATACGGAGCACTTGCCCCCACGTGCGGGCCGCCATGCCGTCTGGCCTGACCGGATTCGCTCCGAGGTGATCGCCACCGTCCAGGAAGCCGGTATCGAACACCCCTGGGCCCACCAGGCACAGGCCGCCGAGCACGCCCTCGACGGCGAGTCAGTGATCGTTGCCACAGGCACCGCCTCGGGCAAGTCGCTGGCTTATCTGGTACCGGTCCTCTCCGCGCTCCTCGACGGCTCCGAGGCGCCGAACGGCCGCGGCACCACCGCGCTCTACCTGGCGCCCACAAAAGCCCTGGCAGCGGACCAACTCCGCTCCGTGAAGGAACTTTCACAACCGCTCGGCAATGCCGTTCGCCCGGCCGTGTACGACGGCGACACTCCGTTCGAAGAGCGCGAATGGGTACGCCAGTACGCCAACTACGTCCTGACCAACCCCGACATGCTCCACCGCGGCATATTGCCCTCGCACCCGCGCTGGTCCTCCTTCCTGAAGTCCCTGAAGTACGTCGTCATCGACGAGTGCCACACCTACCGGGGCGTCTTCGGCTCCCACGTCGCCCAGGTGCTCCGCCGCCTGCGCCGCCTCTGCGCCCGCTACGGCTCCTCCCCCGTCTTCCTCCTCGCCTCCGCCACCGCCGCCGAGCCCTCGGTCGCCGCCCGCCGCCTCACCGGCCTCCCGGTGGTCGAGGTCGCCGACGACGCATCACCTCGCGGTGAACTGGTGTTCGCCCTCTGGGAGCCCCCGCTCACCGAACTCCACGGCGAGAAGGGCGCACCCGTCCGCCGTACGGCCACCGCCGAGACGGCAGACCTCCTCACCGACCTCGCCGTCCAGGGCGTCCGCTCGGTGGCCTTCGTACGGTCCCGGCGCGGCGCCGAGCTGATCGCGCTGATCGCCCAGGAACGCCTCGCCGAGGTCGACCGCTCGCTGGCCCGCCGGGTCGCCGCCTACCGCGGCGGCTACCTCCCCGAGGAACGCCGCGCCCTCGAACGCGCCCTCCACTCCGGCGAGTTGCTCGGCCTGGCCGCCACGACCGCCCTCGAACTCGGCATCGACGTCTCGGGCCTGGACGCCGTACTGATCGCCGGCTACCCGGGCACCCGCGCCTCCCTGTGGCAACAGGCGGGCCGCGCCGGACGGACCGGCCAGGGAGCGCTGGCCATCCTGGTGGCCCGCGACGACCCCCTGGACACGTACCTCGTCCACCACCCGGAGGCCCTGTTCGACCAGCCGGTGGAGTCCACGGTCCTGGACCCGGACAACCCGTACGTCCTGGCCCCCCACCTGTGCGCGGCGGCAGCCGAACTCCCGCTCACCGAAGAGGACTTGGACCTCTTCGGCCCGGCGACGGCGGACCTGCTCCCACAGCTGGAGTCCGCGAAACTGCTCCGCCGCCGCGCGAAGGCCTGGCACTGGACCCGCCGCGAACGGGCCGCCGACCTCACCGACATCCGCGGCGGAGGCGGCAAGCCGGTCCAGATCGTCGAGAACGGCACGGGCCGCCTCCTGGGCACGGTCGACGAGGCCGCCTCCCACGCGACCGTCCACGAGGGCGCGGTCCACCTCCACCAGGGCCGCACGTACCTGGTGCGCACCCTGGACCTGGAGGACTCGGTAGCCCTCGTCGAGGAGGCCAGCCCGCCCTACTCGACGGTCGCCCGCGACACCACGGCGATCTCCGTCCTGGAGACGGACATCGAACTCCCGTGGGGCCAGGGCCGGTTGTGCTACGGCTCCGTAGAAGTCACCAACCAGGTCGTCTCCTTCCTCCGCAGACGTGTCATCACCGGCGAAGTCCTGGGCGAGTCAAAACTCGACCTCCCCCCTCGCACCCTCCGCACCCGCGCCGTCTGGTGGACGGTCACGGAGGACCAACTGGACGCCGCCCGCATCAACCCCGAGATCCTCGGCGGCGCCCTCCACGCCGCCGAACACGCCTCGATCGGCATGCTCCCCCTCTTCGCCACCTGCGACCGCTGGGACATCGGCGGAGTCTCGATCCCGCTCCACCCGGACACCCTGCTCCCCACGGTCTTCGTCTACGACGGCCACCCGGGCGGCGCGGGCTTCGCGGAGCGCGCCTTCCACACCGCCCGCTCCTGGCTCACCGCCACCCTCCAGGCCATCGCCTCCTGCGAGTGCGACGCCGGCTGCCCGTCCTGCATCCAGTCCCCCAAGTGCGGCAACGGCAACGAGCCGTTGCACAAGCGGGGGGCGGTGCGATTGCTCACGGAGCTTTTGCGGGAGGCACCGGAGGATGTGCGAGAGGCGCCGGTGGAGAGGGTGGGCGAGGTGTAACGGGCGGCGGCAGCCGGCTCAGCGCACCGGTGGGGCGGGGACCGGTGGAGGCGCAGGAGCCGGTGGAGCAGGGATCGGTGGAGGCGCAGACGCCGGTGCTGCCGGGGGCGGTGGCGGTACCGGCCCCGCAGGTCCCGCCCGTGCCCTGACCTCCGCCGCGAACGGTCCCCCGCCCGCAGCCGCCGTCACGTCCGACGTCTCACCCGTGATCGCGCACCGCACCAGCCGCGTCCCCTGCGCCCGCGCCACCCGCTCCGCCCGGGCGCAGGCCCCGGTACCGCCCTCCGCCCAGTGGTCGGCCGCCGCGAGCGCCGCGAGATCCGCACCGCCGGCCGCCCGGTGCCGGGCCACGACGGCCTGCCCCAGGGCCAGCACGACCCCGAACACGACACACAGCACGGCCATCGCAACGAGACTCCAAACGGTCGCGGACCCACGGTCGGAGTCACCGTCCGAGTGACGAGATCTCATATGCCGCCCCAGAGCCGGAATCACGTGCCCCAGAGCCGCGATACGGCACCTCACGGCGGCCCGGACACGACACCTCACGGCCCCGCCCTCCCCTCGCCGACCGTCTCCTCCGCCAACGCCACGGCCTCCTCCCGTACTTCGAAGGGGAGCCCGCTCAGCACCGGCGGTTTCGCGACCACGACCACATGGACCTGGTCGCCCTCCCGGGCAACGGTGACCTTCGCGCCACGCGGTGCCGTGTCCCGGGTCACCCGGACGACCGCGCCGGCGGGGTCCTGCCGGGCCGCGGCGCGGGCGCCCGAGCGGGCCGCGTCCACGCACTGGATCTGCGCGGCCACCACGAGCAGCCCCCACACCAGCGCCATCGCGAACATCACCAGCACGGGCAGCACCACGGCCGCCTCCGCAGTCACGAACCCGCCGTCCCCGCCCCGGCGTTCACACCTTCGCATCGAGGGCCCGCTTCACGATGCTCTGCAACTCCGCGCTGACCGCCCCGCTGGTCACCACCTTGTAGAGCACCACCGCGAACGCCACCGCCGCGACCAGCCCCATCGCGTACTCGGCGGTGGCCATCCCGGCATCCCCGCGCGCCGAGGCACCCAACCGCGCCCGTACCCACACCGCTCGCACGGCCCGAACCGCTACTGCCTGCGTTGCCTGCACTGCCTTGTACATCTCAACCCCCGTGAGGTTCCTGTCGGTTCACTTGCCCGATGAGCCGTTCTTCGTCATACGTCCGTCACCACTCGCCCTCGCTCCTCCCGTCAGCCACCACCCCCTCCCACCGCCCCGCCCGCGAGCCCGATCACCACGGGCAGCACGCCGATCGCGATGAACGCGGGCAGGAAGCACAGCCCCACCGGTGCGGTGATCAGAACGGCCGCCCGCCGAGCCCGTGCCGTCGCGGTGCGGGTCCAGTCGGCGCGGGCCTCCGCCGCGAGCCGTGCGACCGGTCCGGCGGCGGGGAGCCCCGACTCGTCCGCCCGTTCGAGCAGCCGAGCCAGCGGGCCGGCGCCCGGAAGCGCCCCCAACCTCCGCCAGGCGTCAGTCGGTTCACCCCCGAGCCGCACCTCCGCCGCCGCACGCGCCAGCCGTTCCCCCACGGGCCCCGCAAGGGCCTCTCCTACGGCCTGGGAGGCGATCACCGGCGAGGCCCCGGCGGCGATACAGGCGGCCAGCAGATCGGCAGCGAGCGGGAGTTGGCGCGCGGCGATCGCGGCATCGCGCGCGGCGGCGGTGTCGTCGGCCACCTGCCGGCGCCGCCACTGCCACAGCCCGACGGCGACAACCGCGCCCACCACCATCCCGACGACCCCGCCGACCAACACCCACCCGGCACCCACCACGCCCACCGCGGGCAACCACCGCCGCGCAACGCCCCGAGCCTCCAACCGCCGTACGGCAAACGGCACTTCCCCACTCTTCCGAGCCTCCCGAAGCAACAGCCCGGCCAGCCGCCGCCGTGCCCTCCGCTCACATCGCACCCCGTCCAGCCACCGCACCACCCACCCCAAGACCAACACCGCCCCAAAGACCACCCCCAGCCTGTGGACAACTTCCACACTCACGCCGCCTCCTCTCTCCGACTCCGACCGACTTCCGCTTCCAGTTCCACGCCCACACCACTCCGGGCTCTCACCGAGCGCCGAATCCCCTCAAGCCCCGCGACGACCAAGCGATCCCCGTACCCCGCGAACGCTGATGCCCTTAGGGGCGCGGGCTGTGTCGATATGCGGCTCCACCGCGAGGCCGCGCCCAACCTCACCCACCCGCACCCCTTCACCCCGCCCCA
>NZ_BARF01000112.1 GCF_000367365.1 Streptomyces prunicolor NBRC 13075
GGTGCCGTGGAGTGAGGGACACCGGGTGCGGTGGGGTCGGAGGTACTGGGTGCCGTGAAGTCGGAGACACCATGTGCCGTGGGCGCGTTCGCCGGCTCGTCCGTGTCGGCGACCCCACCGGCCGTGCCGACCCGGCCAGCCCCGCCGACTCCACCGGCCGCGTCAGCCGCGCCGACCTTGCTGACCCGGCCACCCTCGCCGACCTCGCCAGACCGGCCAGCCCCTCCAGCCCCGCCAATCTCGCTGGCCCTGCTGGCACCGCCGGCCCCGCCGACCCGGCCAGCCGTGCCGACCTCGCCGCTCCGGCCAGCCCCGCCGACCGCCTCCCCCTGAGGCAACTCCGTACGTGCCCCCTCCCGAACCCAACGCGCCTCCCCCTGAACCCCCGCTCCCCGCAACACCTCCACATGCGCCCCCCGCACCCCCGCCCCCGGCTCGATGCCGAGTTCCTCGATCAGGCGGTTGCGCAGGTCGCGGTGGACTGCGAGGGCCTCGGCCTGGCGGCCGGTGTGGTGGAGGGCGAGCATCAACTGGCGGTGGTAGGCCTCGCGGAGCGGGTGGTCGGCGACCAGGGCGGCCAACTCCGGTACGAGAGCGCCGAGTCGGGCGCCGCCCAGGGCCAACTCGGCGTCGTAGCGCCATTCGAGGGCGAGGAGGCGGGCCTCGGTGAGGCGTTGGGCGAAGGCGTAGCCACCGAGTTCGGCGGGGAGGCCGCTGAGCGGGGTGCCGCGCCAGAGGGCGAGGGCCGCCGTGCAGGCGTGGGCGGTGCCGGGCCAGTCGCCGGCCGCGTGCGCGGTGCGGGCGGCGGCGACGTGGGCCTCGAAGACATGGACGTCCAGTTCGCCCTCGTCGACGCGGAGCACATAGCCGGGCGGTACGGCCCGCAGCCGTTCGGGATCGTCGAGGAGTCGGCGCAGCCGGGTCACGTGGTTGTGCAGGGAGGCATGCGCGGACGCCGGCGGTGAGCCGCCCCACAGCGCGTCCTTGAGGGCGTCGACGGAGACCACCCGGCCGGGTTCCAGAAGCAGCGCGGCGAGCAGGACCCGCACCTTGGGGCTGCCGATGGGGTGCACGGGATCGTCGCGGCCGAGGGAATTGTCGTCGCCGGGCGAATCATCGCGGCCGGACGAGCCGTCGCGGCCAGGGGAATTGCCGTAGCCAAGGGTCTTGAAGAGGACGGGCGTGCCCAGCAGTCCGAACCGCAGCTCGCACCGCATCACACCGACCCGTCACCTTTCCGCGCGGCCTCCCGCGCTCTCGCGGCCGTGCTCAGCGGCGGAGGTCTCCGCCGTCCTGGCGGATTTCCGCCCTGTTCACGGCGGTTTCCCGCCACCTTGCCCGGGCTGCCGAGGGCCGGAATCCGTTGCCGTACCGGCCGTTCCCCGCGACCGCCCGGCGACTTCAGGCCACGCGGCGCGGGAGCATCGTGCGCACCCTTGGCCACATGTTAGCGATTCGTTGGTGCGACCTGATGTGATCACATCATCGGATCTGGCCCGAGGGTGCGCGCGTACGACGCGCAACTCGGGGGAGTGTCGCCGTCGTGGCCGGGTCCGGGGACGCGAGGGGTCCCGGTCGGCGGAGGTGATCGACCGGGGCCCTCGTCCCTTACCCCCGAGGCACTACGGGCACAGCTGAGGTACTACGGGTCGGTCAGCTACCCCTGATACACCCGATTCACCCGATACGCCTGAGGTACTACGGGGCGGTCAGATGACGGGCGGGCGCCCCAGCCGCGTCAGCCGCCACACCGTCCGCCAGCGCATCGGCCGCCGCTCCCCCGCCGATTCGCGCACGCCCTCCACGAACCCGCCGAACCAGGCCCGCAGCCCGGCGACCGACCGTGTCCGTACGAGGGTGAGCAGCGTCCAGATGCCCAGGTGGACCGGGATCAGCGCGAGCGGGAGCCGGCGGCGGACCAGCCAGACCCGGTTGCGGGCAGTGACCCGGTAGTAGATGGCATGCCGGGCGGGCGAGGTCTTGGGGTGCTGGAGGAGCAGCTCGGGGGCGTAGAGGATGCGCCAGCCGGCATCGGCGGCCCGCCAGGCGAGGTCGGTCTCCTCGTGCGCGAAGAAGAACTCGGCCGGCCAGTCCCCCGTCTCGGCCAGCATCGCCATGCTCAGCGCGTGCCCGCCGCCGAGGAACCCGGTGACGTACCCACCCTCCATCGGGTCCCCCGCGCCGACCCGCGGCACATGGCGCCGCTGGGTCTCCCCGTGCTCGTCGGCGATCCGGAAACCGACGATGCCGAGGCGGTCGTCGGCGGCGTACAGGTCCCGTACGCGGCGCAGCACGTCGGCGTCGACGAGGAGTCCGTCGTCGTCGAGTTCGACTACGACGTCCACGTCACCGAACGCGCGGAGCCGGGCCAGGCCCACGTTGCGGCCGCCGGGGCAGCCGAGGTTCTCGTCGAGGTCGATGGTGGTGACCTCGCCCGGGAGGGAGAGGCGGTCGGCGAACTCGGGGAGCCGGCAGCCGTTTCCGACGATCACGATGCGGGTGGGCGGGAGGTCCTGCTTGGCCACGGACTCAAGCAGCGCGTCGACCTCGGCGGGCCGGTTTCCCATGGTCACCACGGCGACGGCGATCCTCGGTCCGACCACGTCGCTCACTCCATCCGGCACGTCGCTCGCTCCATCCGGCCATCCGGCGATGCCCGCGCCCTGACCGCGCGGCACTCACCGTTCACCAAGATGTTGCCTCACGTCGGCCGATGCCTACGACTCAAGTTCATTTTGCGGGACCTTTGTTGTGGCTTTGCCGGTTTTGCCGCCGCCGAACGAACTTCAGCTCCGACCAGTCCTCCCCCAGCGCGGCGACCTTCACATCGACGACACCGAGCGGGAGGAAGAGGTCGCGCAGGCCGTTCTCGGTGATGTCACTGACGTGACCCGCGGCCTTGCGGGGCCAGGCGATCCAGAACATGGCGGTGTCGGCTAGGCCGAGCACCAACTCCGTTGCTTCCGCGTCCAGTTGGTGGCGTTCCCGGTAGAAGGCGACGGTGACGTCCGCGCCCCGGGGGCCACCGGCGGCGACTTCGCAGTCGTCGGGGAGTCCGGGGATGGTCCAGTGGTCGGGGGCGTGGCGCAGGTGGAGTCGGTGACCGGGCTTGACGCCGATCTTCTTGGCGAGGGGGGTGGCGGAGTAACCTCCGGCCGCCGTAGAGGAGTTGACCATGTCCCGACCTCCGGTTCCTCAGTCGCCGCCCCGCCCGGCGAGGGCGTTGCCGATGGCCTCACCCGTTTCGAGGGCCGTGAGATAAGGGCGTACGTCGTGGGCTTTCGCCCCATTGTGTACGGGGACGTCATCGACCCGCTTGCCGAACGCCGACGCGAGTTCCTTCACCAGCGCCACCACATCACCCTGGTCGGCGATGTTGGTCCACGCCTTCACCGGGGCAGGCCAGCGGGCCAGTCCGTCCCGGGGCGGCGGTACCAGCCGGTCGAACACCGTCCCACGCACGGCCAGGGGCGAGCCGAGCGTCACCAACGCGAGGTCGGACCACTCGGGATGGGCGCACAGTGTCTCGTAGGCGACCACCGAGCCCAGCGAGTGGGCGATGATCACCTCGGTGTCATCCGTCACCGCCTTGACGAGGCGGTCCCGGACGGCCTCGCGGATGTCGGGTTCCGTGAAGTAGCGGCGGACCTGGCGGGCGCTGAGGATCATCATGCGCTCGGCCAGCGCCGCGAAGAACGCGGAGTGACTGAGCGCGTCCAGGGCCCGCTGGACTCGCCGCGAGGTCCGCAGCCTGACCTGTGCGTCGGGCCCGGTCACCTGGGTCTCGACGGCCGCCGCGGCCTCCCACCACTGGACCAACAGGTCTTCTTCCAGGCCCACTTCGACATCGGACGCGTCGAGATCGGGGACGCCCACGGCACGGCGGCCCGCCGGGCGGAACAGGTCGCCGTAGAAGGCCATGGAGACCTCGTCGGCGGGTACGACGGGACGGTCCGCCAGGATCAGGCCGTCGCAGAGCTTGGGGTACCAGTGGTCGAGGAGAGACTGCGGGCCCTCCACTTGCTGGGCGATGCCGTGGACGAGTACGACACGGGTCATCGGGCGGTCATCTCCTCGTTGAGTCGCAGGGCCACCACGCCCATGTCGGTACCCACGCAGACCCGGCCGTCCTCGTCGAGGGCGATGTCGCTGATGCCGCTGCCGATGTCGAGGGCGAAGTTCCAGCGGGGCGAGCGGGTGTCCCAGAGTCGGAGTTGGCCGTAGCTGTCACCGGCGACCAGGGTGGGGTTGCCGTTGACCGGGGCCACTCGGATCGCGGTGACGGCCGCCGGGAAAGGAGCCAACTCCAGCTCGGTGCTTCGGCGTTGGGCGAGGTCCCAGAAGTGGAGACGGCCCTTGCCGGAACCGGAGACGACGAGATCACCCTGGTCGAGGCGGGCTATGTCGAGAGAACGGGCGCCCATCTCGTGGCGGGGGAGCGGGTCGGCCCAAGGAAGGCCGGTGCGAAGGTCCCAGAGGCGGAGGGTGCCGTCCGCTGAGGCGCTGGCGGCGAGTTCGGCTCCGTCGTGGGTCCAGGTCCGGATCGCGTAGACCCTGGAGGTGTGCCCCTTCATGGGCGGGCAGACGGCGTCCTGGGTCTCCAGGTCCCAGGCGTCGAGTTCGTAGTCACCCCCCACCGAGACCACGATGTTCCTGCCGTCCAGGACATGCCCGCAAAGGGCGCCGGAGGGTCGGGGCCGGACCGCTCTGCGCTCCCGGTCCGTCATGGTCCACACCTCGGTCTTCGACCAGCCGCCGCGAAGCAGCAGCGGGCCCTCGCCGTCCAGCCCGGGCATGGCCGTCATGCCATCGTCGACGCCCAGGACGACGGGGATCTGGTCCGCCACCTGGTAACCGTCGGCCAACGAGTGCACCCGGATCAGTCCTTCAACGTCCGCGGTGGCCAGTACCCTCCCGTCGGCGGCGGTCTCGAAGGTGGTGACCGACTGGATGCCCCATTCCCGGCCGCACAACGGCTCGCCCAGCGGATGCATGGACGTGAGGTCCCAGACCCGGACCCGGGAGTGCGGGGTCAGCAGCACGGGAGTGGTGTCGATCCGGCCGAACAGGGGCGACTCGGCAGAGGAACCCCGTACTTCCAGGGGTTCGCCAAGGGCCTCGCCCGTGTCGAGGTCCCAGAGCCGGACGGTGTCGTCCTGAGCCGAGGTCGCCACGACCCCCCTGTCGCCCACCCGGCTCAGGAGGGCGTTGAGGACCATACTGGTGTGTCCGCGGAACGGTCCGGCCGTCATCGATCTGTCGTACAGGTCCAGCAGCTGCACCTCGTTGCCCTCGACTGAGCACAGGACGGCGGGACGGCCCCGGTGGAAGGCCACGCCCACGGCCCTGGCCGACTGGGTGTGGTCCTCCAGGAAGAAATGCGTCTTCTCCTGCGGAGCGGACGCTTTTAGGACGTAGCAGTGGTGCGAGGACGTGGCCAGGACGATCTCCAGGTCCCCGCCCGACTGCCGCAGTGCCAAATGGCGTACGCCACCGACGAGTCCGGCGATCGAGGGTCCGATCTGCTCGCCCGAGCGAACGTCCCACACCCGGACGGTGCCGTCCGTGCTGCCGCTGACCACGACCGGCACGCCGCCCAGTTCAGCGATCGCGACACAGGTCACCTCGTTCGTATGGCCTGCGAGCACCGGCCCGACCGACTCGTCCGACAGCGGGTGCCACAGCCGTACGGTGGTGTCGTCACCGCCCGTAGCGACGGTCACCCGGCCGTCCACCGCGTGAATCGCGACGGCGTCGACCGAACCGGAGTGGCCCTCCATCGGAGGCGCGGCCTGTTCGCGGGTGCGCAGGTCCCAGATACGGGCAGTGCGGTCGTACGACCCCGTGAGCAGCAGGGGCCGGCCCTCGACCTCGGCGAAGGCCATCGCGGCCACGTCACGGTTGTGCCCCTCCTCCGGCTGCTCGGTGGTGAGGTCCCAGAGCCGGGCGGTGCGATCGTTGCTGACGGTCACGGCCAGGGACTCCTCCGCGCGGTCGACGAGTGCGGCCGCCCTGATGGTCCCCACATGCCCACGCAGCGGCTGCCCGATCTGCTGGAGCCGGGCCAGGTCCCACAGGCGTACGTCGTCGGCGCCGCTGGTCAGCGCCACAGGTCGGCTGCGGAACTCCCCGATGTCCACGGAGTAGACCCCACGGGCCGTGTAGGAGTCGTGGGCCAGCACCGGTTCGCCCAACTGCCGTCGGTCGTGCAGGTCCCAGACGCCGAGCATGCCGTACCCGTCACCGACGACCGCGACCGTACGGCCGTTCAGGCGCGTCACACCGAGTGACTCGACCGGCCCCGCCGTGCCCAGCAGCGGATTGCCGTCCTGGCGCACTTCTCCGCTCGTCATCAGCTCGCTCAAGTCCCATACGTACAGCGCCTGATCGTCGCCTCCGGTGACCGCGACAGGACGGCCGTCCAGCTCGCCGAACGCCCCGTCGTTGACCGTACGGCGATGGGCGCTGAGGTCGCGTCCCAACTGCTTCCGGGTGACGAGGTCCCAGATGCGGGCCGTTCCGTCGGCGCTGGTCGTCAGGACGACCGGGCTGTCGTCGAGGATGCCGAGGGTGACGCTCTCGATCCGGTTGGTGTGGCCGATGAGTGGACGGTCGTACTCCTGCCCCGCCGACAGATCCCAGACCCGCACGCTGCCGTCCTCCGCACCGGTCAACGCGACGGTGAAGTCGCCCAGTTCACCGATGGCGATGGCGCTCACCGCGATGCCGACGCGGAGGGGTTCGCCGATCTGACGTTGGGAGACCAGGTCCCAGACGCGGGCGGTGCCGTCGAGACTTCCCGTCACGGCGATGGGACGGCCGTCCAAGACCCCCACGGCCGTACACCCGATCGCCTTGGTGTGACCGCTCAGTAGGCGGTGCACCCCGCTGGTCGACCACCAGGCCCAGCTCGCCGACCAGGGCATCGGGATGCCCAACTGACCGATGCGGTCGGCGAGTTCGTTGGCCTCGCAACGGCGCGCGGACAGTTGCAGGTCGGCGGCTCGCTCACCGACGGGACGGTCGGCGGCAAGGCGGTGCGCGACCTGTTCGTAGGCACCCCGGATGCGCCGGGCCGCCGGGTCCTCGGCGGCGGCGAACGCCCCGAGCAGGGCAAGGGGTTCGGCGGCGAGCAGGAAGCCGGGGTCCTCCATCAGAGAGGAGAGCCGCCCGGCCGCCGCCGCGTGCGTCGCGAGGTGCTGGCCGACGTACGGCGGCGCTCCGAACCAGTCCGGCAGGATGTCCGGACCGGCGGAGACGAGTGATACGAGGGCCTCGACGACCGAGCGCTGGATGTCCACCGCCTGCCGGGGTGCGGTGTCGCGCAGATGCTCGGCGAGCGCCTTGTGGTATAGCCGGTAGACCGACCGCCGGTCGTCGTCGACCACTTCCGCGACGTACGCCCCGGCGACGTCCAGCACCCAGGCGATGTCGGCCTCCGTGCAGGACACACCGGAGATCACCGAGCTCAACTCGGTCCACACCAGCCCGCGGGGCAGTCCCTTGCCCTCGGAGAACGCGAGAGCGAGCAGCATGCGCCGTACCCGCTCCTCGGCCTCGCCGAACCGGGCGAGGTAGTCGTCGAAGGCGCCGCCGATCTCGGTGGGCAGGCTGTCCCGCCAGCCGGGCACTCCGACGTCGATGGGCTCGTCGTCCGAACGCAGGGTGCGGGCAGTGGTCCTGGCGTATAGGTAGACGCCGTCCGCCTTGGCGGCGACGGCGGCGGCGACCGTACCGGCCAACTCGGGCCGGTCGCGGTAGGGCGTGCGGACGTCGGGTTCCTCTGCGGCGAGCAGCACGCGCGTGACGTAGCCGGTCACGTCCGTGACGTCCGCGCGGTACTCGGCCTGGTCGAGGTCCAAGCAGGTGAAGGTGGGCCCGAGGGCGCGGACCAGTTCGTGGCGGGTACCGACCAGGAGGCGTACACCCCGGATCTCCGACATGGGGCGCAGCAGTTCGCGGCTGATCCGGCGGGGCTCGCCGTGTCCGCCGGCGTCGGCCGCGGTGTCCGAGCCGGCCTCGTCGACGGCGTCCACGACGATCACCATCGGAGGGCCCGTACGGCCGCGCCGGGTGAGCTCCTGGAGCAGGGCCGCCGCGCCGTCGGTGGGCGCGCCGAGGGTCTCCCCGATCCGCTCCACCACCTCTTCGAGCCGCTTGTGCCGGGCGTGCACGGCAACGGCCACGCACTCCTCCGGTACGACGGTCGCCGGGTCCACGTCCGAGAGGTTCAGTTTCGCCCGATATCGAGCATCGGAGAGGGCGACGATCCGGCCGAGCACGGCCGACTTCCCGCAGCCGGGGCTGCCGGTGACGATCCGGCCGCGGCCGTCGCTCTCCTCGGCGGTCAGCCACTCGACGAGCCCGGTGAGCACCTTGCCCCGCCCGCTGAAGTACAGGCCCTGCTCGGACTCGAACTCCACGCCGCGCGAACGCGGTCCGAAATGCTCGTCCAGATCACGGCCCGCGACCTGCCGCTGTCTCTCCAAGTCGGTTCCCAGAGGCGGCAGTTCGGATTGGTAGCCGGCGTTGGGCAGGAAGGGGGCGAGACCGCTGACATGGCCGCTGGCCAACTCGGCGCGCTGGCCGCGGCCTTCGGTCTCGAACCGCTCGTTGACCGCCTGCACGAGGACGGTCAGGTCGAGGTACCGCTGCCGCTGCCCGGTGCGCTCCACGGTGGTGGCGATCGCCTCCGCGAACACCGGCACGAACGTGCCGTCCAGGGCGGTGTCCTTGCGGCGGGCGGAGGCCAGGAACCACAGGCCGGTGGAACCCGTGTCGGCGGGGTTGCGGGCGAGCCGGTTCAGAGCGACGGTGGCCGCGTCCGCGCTGCCCGCGCCGCCCGCGCAGGTGTCGAGGATCAGCAGCAGATGCCGTAGGTCCCCCTTGCCGAGGATGCGCACCAGGTCCTCGGTGGCGAGGGCGGTGGCAGCGAGATCCTCGGGGTCGGAGTCCCACGTGAACAGATAGTGCCGGTCGCGGGGTTCGACCGCACCGTGCCCCGCGAAGTAGAGGACGACCGCGTCGTCGCCGGTCGGGGCGGTGTCCGCGAACCAGTGGCGCAGCTTCTGGCGGATCTGCTCGGCACCTTCGTACTCACCGAGCCCGGGCAGCACTGCGGTGTAGCCGAGCCCGGTGAACAGCTCCCGTGCCGCCTTGATGTCGTCCGGTACGAAGGCGAGTTGCTCCCCCTCGGGAAGGTGGCAATACCGGCCACTACCCAGCGCAATAAAGAATCGTCGCTCCACCCAACCGCCCCACCGCTGTGTGTCACCGTCCCGGGAGCAAGACTGTAGCCACCCGGTCGCTCGCCGTACCGGGGAACCAGGAAACCGTGGCTCGGACGCGGCAGCTCCGCGCCTACCGGCTACAGGTTCACCACCGACACCCCACACACCTTGTTCGGCACCGGTGACGGCAAACCAGACATCGTCTCCCGCGACACGAGGGCACACTCGGGCGCAACTCCAATAGCGGGAACGGTTCGTTCGGGCCGCGCACGAAGGTCGCGACGGAGTGGTGGACGTGCAAAGGCCCACTCCGACACCACCGGTACCCGTAGTACTTCTACGACGACCTTCCACGCCTTTCTCCAACAACAGCTCGGCGCCCCGTCTCGGTCGAGACGGGGCGCCGTAACTCAAGTGACCGCGTGCCGGTGTCAGCCCGCGATGTCGAAGGTCGCCGCCTTGGACACGAACGTCGTGTCGCCGTCCTTGGCGGTGGCGAGCGCCGAGACGTACCAGGTGCCCTTGGCCGCCTCGGCCGCCTCCTTCTTGGTGACCTTGAACGTATAGGTGCAGCGGGAGGTGTCGTCCGAGGTGCTCTTGCACGTGGCGGACTCGACGAACCGCAGGTCGGCCTCCGTCGGCTTCAGCTTCGAACTCGCGGGCCAGGCAACGACCTTGAGGCCCTTGATGCCCGAGTTGTCGCTGACGTCCACGGTGTAGGTGAAGGAGCCGGCGCCGCTCGCGGAGGGGGCGGTGTAGTGGGCCGAGCCGTTCTCCAGGGCCGGCTTCTCGGGGGCCGCCGAGGCGGCCGACGCGGCGAGCCCACCGGCGACGACTCCGCCGACCGCGGCGACGCCGACGAGGGAGAAGAGGAGAGTGCGCTTGGTCATGGACATGGGAGGTCCCCCTGTGAGGTGTGGATGGTGTGGGAGGCGGTGGTCGACCGCTTCCCTCGATGTGATCGAGCCTAGGAGCGGGACGCGGTCCGGTCCTCCGGCCCAAGAACGGTTGCCGCGTCGAACCAGAGATAGAGAAGCCCGGCACCGTAGTCCCCCTTCCGCCTGACCCGGGCTCCTCACCTGCACCCATAGCCTTTGAGTGTCATGAAACGAACCGACGACCGGCTGCTCCCGGTCCTGCTGATCTGTGCCCAGGCCCTGGTGTGGCCCGTGGCTCCGCTGCTGCGCGGCACCGTGCCGACCGCGGCCGACCTGCTCGTGGCCGCGCTGGTCGCGGGATCCGTGACGGCCGCGCTCGCCCTGCGCCGGACGCGTCCGGTGATCACGCTCATCGTGGTCGCCGCCGCCTGCGCGGTGGGCGCCGGCCCGCTGCCCCTAGGGGCGATGGCCGTCTTCGGCACCGCGGGCGTCGCGCTCGCCCTGTTCACGGTGGCGACCGAGCGCGACACCTTCACCACGGTCCTGTGCGTGGTCACGCTCGCGCTCTGGCAGTTCCTGCAGAACATCACCCTGCACGGGCTGAGCGACAACAACGGCCTCGACCTGGTCCTGATCGCCCTGCTCTACGCCACCGCGTGCGGCGCGGGCTTCTCCGTACGCCGCACCCGCCGCGCCCGCCAGGCGGCCGAACTCCTCCTGAACCGCGCCGAGACCGAGCGCCACCGCCTCCCGGCGGCCGAACGGCGCCGTATGGAACGGGAGTTGCACGACGTCAGCGCCCACCATCTGACCGCCGTGGTCGTCACCGCCGGCGCCGCGCTCGGCCTGCGCGAACGCCGTCCCGAACTCGCCGCCGAGGCACTGGAGTTCGCGACGGAGACCGGCCGCGAGGTCACCCGGGCACTGAGCGCGGTACGCGCCCCGGCCCCGTCCCGCGAGGAACTCCCGTCCCCCGAGGAGCGGTTGCACTCCCTGATCGCAGGCTTCCGCCGCCTGAACCAGCCCGTCGACTTCGAGATCGACCCCCTCCCCGACGGCGCCGTGGCGGACGCGGCCTACGGCATCGTCCGCGAGGCCCTCACCAACGTGGCCCGCCACGCCCCCGGCGCCCACACAACGGTCACCGTCCGCTACGGCGACACCCGCACCGACGTCGTGATCACCAGCGCGGCACCCCCGTCCGGCACCCCGGCCCACGGCGCGGGCCTGGGCGGCGGCCGAGGCCAGGGCTTCCTCCGCTCCCGGGCCCGCGAAACGGGCGGCACCCTGACCACCGGCCCCACACCGGAGGGCGGTTGGGAGGTACGCGCGATCCTCCCCGGCCGTACGGCGGCCCCGGTGGAACACGCCGTCCCCCGCAGCTACCGCGCAGCCCAGGTGGTAGCCGCGATCGGCCTGTGCTTCCAGCCCCTGCTCCCGGTCCTGATCATCCGCACGGATGCAACATCGACCAGCACACACGTGTCGGCGGGAGTCCTCTTCACCTTGCTGGCAGCAGCCCAGGCGGTAGCCCTGCTGTGGCTGGGCAGAGCACCGAGAACTGTCCAACTAGCCTTGCTGGCTTCGGCGTTGCTGTGGCCAATGGCAATGTCAGTGGGCCACTACACCGGCCCAGTACTGCTCCCACCAACACTGAGCATGCTGGCAACATGCGTGGCGCTGTCGTACCTAAA
>NZ_BARF01000111.1 GCF_000367365.1 Streptomyces prunicolor NBRC 13075
AGCCCCGCGCCTCTTTGGGACGCGCTTCAGTTGGCCGGCGATCGAGAGGATCCCGTCCCCTTGGGGCGCCTTACTTGTCCGGTGATTGGGAGTTGTCCCCGGCTCCCTTGTGGTTGTGGGTGCTCTTCGCGTGCGTGCGGAGTCGTGACGTCACGTCCTCCGGAGGGAGGAAGCGGGACCAGCGTTCCGGGAACTCTGAGGGCATGTAGGAGTCGTCGGGGTCGTCGTCGTCCTCACCGTCCCGGGTGCGGACGGCGGCCATGCGGGCGACGTACTCGGCGACCTGCTCGTCCTGGCGGCGTTCGTTCGCGGCGCGGGCCGCGGCCGTCGCGGCGGCCGGCCAGACGCGGTCGATGGCCGCGTTGACGGCGGCGCCGACGAGCACGGCGAACGCGGAGACGCCGATCCACAGGAGGACTGCGACCGGTGCGGCCAGGGAGCCGTAGATGGTGGGGCCCTCGACCGTGCTGGTGAGGTAGATGCGCAGGAGGTAGCTGCCGAGGACCCACATGGCGAGGGCGACCAGCGCGCCGGGGACGTCCTCGATCCACGGGGAACGGACGGGGACGGAGACGTGGTACAGCGTCGTCAGGAAGACGATGGACAGGACGATGACAACCGGCCAGTACAGGACCTGGACGACCGTCTCCGACCACGGCACCACGTTCACCACGGCGTCCGGCCCGGCCACCATCAGCGGCAGCGCGATCGAACCGATCAGCAGGGCGGCGACGAACAGCGCGAACGACACGATCCGGGTCTTCACGATGCCGCGGACGCCGTCGAGGCCGTACATGACGGTGATGGTGTCGATGAAGACGTTGACCGCGCGGGAGCCCGACCACAGGGCGAACAGGAAGCCGATGGAGATGACGTCGGGCCGGCCGCCCTTCATCACGTCGTGCAGGATCGGCTGGGCGATCTCGTGCACGCCCTTGTCGGACAGGACCGTGCGCGACGCCTCCAGGATGTTGTTCTCCAGGCCGGCGATGCTGTCGGCGCCGGTCCAGCTGTCGACGTAGCCGAGCAGACCGATGAGGCTCAGCAGGAGCGGCGGCACGGACAGCAGCGTGAAGAACGCGGCCTCGGCCGCGAGGCCCAGGATGCGGTACTCCATGCAGGAGTTGACGGTGTCCTTGACCAGCAGCCAGGCGGTCCTGCGCTTGGAGACGTTCCGGTAGAGGGCACGCGCCCGGTGGAACCGGCCGGCGGGCCGCTCGGGGGATTCACTTGCTGACTGCACGCCCTAAAGGTATCCGGCGCACCGGGATGCACTCGTCCCCCGGGGCCGTCGGCCGGGCCGGGCGCCCCCGGGGACGGTCGTGTCATGCTCGCGCTGGCCGAAAACCTTCGTCCCGCGAATCGAATTCCCATTCGATCTTTTCATGCTTGTTTCGGATAGTGTCCCGGTGAGGACTTCGGCCGTCAATCATTGTTGACCAACCCCCTGTCCGGCGAAGACGAAAAAGCGCCATTGCCCGGTATGGCCTTGACCCGTTCCAGAATGTCCAGAAATAATCCGGACTGCATTCGTTGCGCGCGTTGGGACGACGTCAGCGCACACGACTCGGGGGAATCACTCGGCCCAAGACCAGGGCCTCGTCCATTTGGAAACTCTGTACACAATGCGGAACTCCATTCTCACGAATTCCCATTCACCCCACCCGTTTCGCGTGCTTTTTAATTTGCCCCTGCCGTGAACAACGGGCGCGACTCCGCCGTATTCGTCTTTGACAATACAAAGACCGCGATCATTACCAAGGAGCCACGTGGTGGGAAAACCCGGCACCGTCACCGAGACCGTCCTCGCGGAGGTCCTGGCCGGTGTCGTACGCAAGGAAGTCATACCGCTCGACAGTCACTTCTTCGACGACCTGGGCGCCAACTCGCTGGTGATGGCGCACTTCTGCGCCCGGGTCAGAAAACGCGAGGATCTGCCGTCGGTGTCCATGCGGGACGTCTACGGATATCCGACGATCCGCAGTCTGGCGGCGGCAATCGCCGACACGCCCGAGCCCGCCGCAGCGGTCGAGGCGGCGGAGACGCCGGCCGGGAGCACGGCCCGCTATCTGCTGTGCGGGGCGCTTCAGTTCCTCGTTTTCGCGCTGTATTGCGCGCTCACCGGGATGGTCACCGGACGCGGCTACGAAT
The DNA here is from genome assembly GCF_000367365.1 of Streptomyces prunicolor NBRC 13075. Taxonomy (GTDB): domain Bacteria; phylum Actinomycetota; class Actinomycetes; order Streptomycetales; family Streptomycetaceae; genus Streptomyces; species Streptomyces prunicolor. The sequence continues at coordinate 2,152 of NZ_BARF01000111.1, forward strand.
GGGTTTCCTCCGGTGACGGAGTGGTCCAGGTATATCTGCGCTCCGCGATATTCGGCGGCGCGGTGTTCATCGGTGTGTGCACGGTGCCGGTGGTGGCCAAGTGGGTTCTCGTGGGCCGCTGGAAGGAAACCGATTTCCCGGTCTGGGGCCTCGCCTACGTCCGGTTCTGGACGGTCAAGGCACTCCTGCACGCCAACCCGATGATCCTGTTCGCCGGCAACCCGCTCTACGTCCTGTATCTGCGCGCCCTCGGCGCCCGGATCGGCAAGGGCGTCACGATCCTGTCCCACTCCGTACCGGTCTGCACCGACCTGCTGACCATCGGAGACGGAACGGTCATCCGCAAGGACACCTTCTTCCTCTGCTACCAGGCGCGAGCCGGCCGTATCCGCACCGGCCGGGTCACCCTCGGCAGCGAGGTGTACGTCGGTGAGAAGACCGTCCTCGACATCGGCACGGTCATGGGCGACGGGTCCCAACTCGGCCACTCCTCCGCCCTGTACGACGACGCCCAGGTCCCGGCGGGGCAGCGCGTGCACGGTTCGCCGGCCCAGCCCACGGACGTCGACTACGTCCGGATCCCGCACGCGGACTGCTCGACGCTGCGCCGTTTCGGCTACGGCCTGGGCGCGTTCCTGCAGATGCTGCTGGTCTACGTCCCGCTCGCGATCGGCGGCACCTACATGCTGCTGACCGTGGTCCCGGCCCTCGACCACCTGCTGGACCCGAACACCAAGGACCTCAACTCCGCCCGGTTCTACGGCGAGGCGCTGGCCCTGTCGCTCGGGGCCTTCGTGGGGTTCGTCGTCCTCGGCTTCGCCTCGGTGTCCCTGCTTCCGAGGCTGCTCCGTCCGCTGCTGCGCCCCGACCGGGTGTATCCGCTGTACGGCTTCCACTACTCGGTGCAGCGTGCGGTGGCGCGGATGACCAACCTGAAGTTCTTCAAGTGGCTGTGCGGCGACAGCTCGTACATCACCGGCTACCTGAAGGCCATCGGCTACGACCTCGGCGAAGTGGAGCAGACCGGCTCCAACTTCGGTACGGAGGTGCAGCACGAGACGCCGTATCTGGCCACGGTGGGCAGCGGCACGATGGTCGCGGACGGGTTGTCGATCGTCAACGCGGACTTCTCCAGTACGTCGTTCCGGCTGTCGCGCGCGGTGATCGGGCCGCGCAACTTCCTGGGCAACAACATCGCCTATCCCTCGGGAGGCCGCACCGGCGACAACTGTCTGCTCGCCACCAAGGTGATGGTGCCGATCGACGGCGAACTCCGTGAGGGCGTGGGCCTGTTGGGCTCGCCGTGCTTCGAGATCCCGCGCTCGGTGGAGCGCGACAGCCGCTTCGACCATCTGCGCGAGGGCGACGAACTGAAGCGCCGGCTGCGCGCGAAGAACGGCGCCAACCTGCGCGCGATGGGCCTGTACCTGTTCGTGCGCTGGCTGCACTGGTTCCTGCTCACCGTGCTCGGCTTCGCCGCCGTCGACCTGTACGGGGGTGACGGCATCGGCGGGGGGCTGCTGATCGGCGCGTCCCTGATGCTCGGGCTCGGTTTCACCGCCGGGTACTGGGTGCTGGTGGAGCGTCTGGTGGGCGGATTCCGGCCGCTGGAGCCGAAGTTGTGCTCGATCTACGACCCGTACTTCTGGTGGCACGAGCGGCTGTGGAAGGTCCCGGACAACTACATCCAGGTGTTCAACGGGACGCCGTTCAAGAACCTGATCTGGCGGCTGCTGGGCGTGCGCATGGGGCGCCGGATCTTCGACGACGGCGCGTACATCACCGAGCGCACGCTGACCGCGATCGGCGACGACTGCACGCTGGCGGCGCACACCAAGGTGCAGTCGCACTCGCAGGAGGACGGCACCTTCAAGTCCGAAATGATCACCATCGGCGCCGGCTGCACCCTCGGGGTGGGTGCGCTCGTTCACTACGGCGTCTCGATGGGTGACGGGGCCGAACTCGCCGCCGACTCCTTCCTGATGAAGGGCGAGGAGATGCCGGCGCGGTCCCGGTGGGGCGGGAATCCGGCGGTGGCGCCACGGCGCGCCGGACAGCACATGACTCCCTGACGGCTCGTGCCGTAGGGGGAAGGAAACAGGGGGGAAAGAGAACGATGGAGATCATTCCGCGGTGGACGCTCACTCCGATGCCCGGTGTGGCGGAGTACGAAGTGTCCCTGCCCGACGGGCTGTTCATCGAGCCCGCCGCATTGAAAGCGGCCCACGCGAAGGTGCTCGGCACGCTGTCCGGTGAACCCGCCGAGGAGGACCCGGCGTTGCAGGTGAGCGTCACCGGCCGCACGCTGCGGCTGCGGTACCGAACCGAGGTCCTGGACGCCGGGGCCGCCGCCCGCATCGCGGGCTACCACCTCACCGCGCTGACCGAGCCGGACCGGCCGATGCTGCTGTCGGACGCCGAACTCCGCTTCCAGCTCGACGAGTTGGCGGGCCCGCACCGCGAGCTGCCGGACCGGCGGGTGCACGAGCTGTTCGAGGACATGGTGGCGGTGTGCCCGGACGCGGTCGCCGCCGTGCAGGGCGAGCGGCAGTGGACGTACCGGGAGCTCAACTCCCGGGCGAACCAGCTGAGTCGGGCGCTGCTCTCCCGGGGACTGACCCGCGAGGGTGTCGTGGCCGTGGTGCTGGAGCGGAACCTGGACTGGATGGCCGCCGTGCTCGCCGTGTTCAAGGCGGGCGGGGTGTATCTGCCCGTCGAGCCGCACTTCCCGGCCGACCGGGTGGCGCGAGTACTCGAACGTGCCGGGTGCGAGCTGGTGTTGACCGAGCGCGGCAGCGACGGCGCGCTGGGCGACCCGTCCGACCGCACGCTCTATGTCGACGAGGCGTACGCCGAGGGGCATTCGGACGGCGACCTCGGGATCGCGGTCTCACCCGGTCAACTCGCCTACATCTACTTCACGTCGGGCTCGACGGGTGAGCCCAAGGGCGCGATGTGCGAGCACGCGGGGTTCCTCAACCACGCGTTCGCCAAGCTCGACGACCTGGGGATCGGGGCCGGGCAGGTGGTCGCGCAGACCGCGCCGCAGTGCTTCGACATCTCGCTGTGGCAGTTGGTCTGCGCGCCGCTCGTGGGCGGGCGGACGCTGCTGGTGGGGCAGGACGTGATCCTGGACGTGGCCCGGTTCGTCGACACGATCGAGGCGGGGCGCGTGAACGTGCTCCAGGTCGTGCCGTCGTATCTGGAGGCCGTGCTGGCCGAGTTGGAGCGGCAGCCGCGTGAACTCCCCGACCTGCGCTGTGTGTCGGTCACCGGGGAGGCCGTGAAGAAGGAGCTCGTGGACCGCTGGTTCGCGGCGCGGCCCGGGGTGCGGCTCGTCAACGCCTATGGTCTGACGGAGACTTCGGACGACACCAACCACGAGGTCATGGACCGGGCACCGGACGGCGACCGCGTCCCGCTCGGCCGGCCCGTCGCCAATGTGCGGGTGTACGTCGTCGACGAGGATCTGGTGCCCGTGCCGCTGGGGGCGCCCGGCGAGATCGTGTTCTCCGGTGTGTGCGTGGGCCGGGGGTACGTCAACGATCCCGAGCGGACCAGGGCGGCGTTCACCGAGGACCCGTACCGGCCCGGTGAGCGGCTGTACCGCAGCGGTGATCACGGGCGCTGGCGGCCGGACGGCAAGCTGGAGTTCCTGGGGCGCCGGGACAGCCAGGTGAAGATCCGCGGCTTCCGTATCGAGATCGGCGAGATCGAGAACGCGCTGCTGCGGGTGGACGGGGTGCGGGACGGCGCGGTGGTCGTCGTCCGCGGGACGCAGTTGGTGGCGTTCTGCACCGGCCCGCTGCCCGTCGAGGCCGGCGCGGTGCGGTCCACGCTCGCCGAGTCGCTGCCCGCGTACATGGTGCCGTCGGTCGTGCACTGGCGGGCGAGCCTGCCGTTGACCGCCAACGGCAAGACCGACCGCAGGACGCTCACCGCGCTCGCCGGTGACCTGGACGCCGTAGGGGACGGCCCCGGCACGCCCGCCGAGCGCCGGCTGGCTGCGGCCTGGGCGGCGGTGCTCGGCATCCCGGCCGAACGGATCGGCCGCCAGGACCACTTCTTCGACCGCGGCGGCACCTCGCTGGCCGCGGTGAAGCTGGCGGTGGCCCTCGACCGGGCGATCAGCCTCAAGGACGTCACCCGTCACCCGGTCCTCGCGGACCTGGCCGGACTGCTGGACCCGCCGGTCTCCTCCTGAGACCAGCCGCACCCCCGGCCGAATGATCGACAGCACCACCGAAAGGAACACCGAGATGTCGCTCTCTTCCGCGACTCTGCTCAACTCCGTCGCCCTCAGCCCGGACAGTCCACCGCTGCTGCACGCCGACGTCGGTTCTGACCCGGTCGGCTGGGCCGCCGGGCACCGTGCGGCGCTGCGTTCCGTCGTCGCCGAGCACGGCTGCGTCCTGGTCCGCGGGCTCGGCCTCGCCGACCCGGCCGGGGCCGAGACCGTCTTCCGGCGGCTCACCGACTCCCTGATGGCCGACCGCGAGCCGTTCGCGCCCCGCCGTACCTACGCGGAGGGCGTGTACTCCGCCACGAAGTGGCCGACCGACCAACCGATGTGCCAGCACCACGAGTTGAGCTACGCCCTGGACTTCCCCGGCCTGCTGCTCTTCGCCTGCCTGGAAGCGCCGACACAGGGCGGTGCGACCCCGGTCGCCGACGCCGAGGCCGTCCTCCAGTCGCTGCCCGCGCCGCTCGTGGAGCGGTTCGAGCGGGAGGGCTGGATGCTCACGCGGACGTACCACGAGGAGATCGGGGCGTCGGTCGCCGAGGCCTTCGGCACCGACGACCGCTCCGTCGTGGAGCGCTACTGCCGCACCCAGGGCATCGAGTTCGCCTGGCAGCACGACGGTTCCCTGCGCACCCGCCAGCGCCGCGCCGCCGTGCTCCGCCACCCGGTCACCGGACGCCGCTGCTGGTTCAACCAGATCGCGTTCCTGAACGAGTGGACGATGGAGCCCGAAGTGCGCGAGTACCTCGTCGACGTCTACGGCGCCGACGCGCTCCCCTTCAACACCCGCTTCGGGAACGGCGATCCGGTCGACGCGGGCATCGTGACGACCATCAACGAGGCCTACGACCGGCACGTGCGGCGCGAGCCGTGGCGGTCGGGGGATCTGCTGCTGGTGGACAACATCCGTACCGCGCACGGCAGGGAGCCGTTCGAGGGGCCGCGCGAGGTGCTCGCCGGGCTCGGCGATCCGGTGCGCCTGAGCGACCTCGCCCCGACGGCCGGCGGGAGGGCCGCATGAGCATCGACACACCTTCCTTCGCGGTGATCAGCGGCGAACAGGTCCAACAGGCCCTGACCGGGCGGGAGTCGGAGATCGGCGCCCTGGTGGAGGCCACCTACCGGCTGCACGGCGCGGGCGACTCGGTGAACCCGCCGTCGTTCTTCCTGCGCTTCCCGGACCGCCCGTCGTCCCGGATCATCGGACTGCCCGCGTCACTCGGCGGACCGCAGCGGGTGGACGGCCTGAAGTGGATCTCCAGTTTCCCGGGGAACACCGGGTCGGGGCTGCCCAGGGCCTCGGCGGTGCTGATCCTCAACGACCCTGACACCGGCTATCCGTATGCCTGTCTGGAGAGTTCGGTGATCAGCGCGACCCGTACGGCGAGTTCGGCGGCGCTCGCGGCCGACAAGCTCAGCCAGGGGCGTGAACGGCCGCTGCGGGTCGGCTTCATCGGGACGGGACTGATCGCCCGCTACATCCACACCCATCTCCGCGCCACCGGCTGGGAGTTCGAGGAGACGGGCGTGTACGACCTGTCCGCGGAGAGCGCGGAGGGGTTCCGGGAGTATCTGGAGCGGTCGGGGGCTCCGGGGCGGCTCACGGTGCACGACAAGGCCGAAGGGCTCATCCGCTCCAGCGACTTGGTGGTCTTCGCGACCGTCGCCGGCTCGCCGCATGTGCACGATCCGGCCTGGTTCGACCACCATCCGCTGGTCCTGCACGTGTCGTTGCGGGATCTCGACCCGGCGATCCTGCTCGCGTCCGCGAACTTCGTGGACGACGTCGAGCACTGCCTGAAGGCCGACACCTCACCGCACCTGGCCGAACAGGCCACCGGGGGGCGGGAGTTCATCGACGGCACGCTGGACGACGTCATGACAGGCCGCGTGAGCGTACCGACCGACCGGACGGTGGTGTTCTCGCCGTTCGGCCTGGGGGTGCTCGATCTCGCGGTCGGCAGGTTCGTCCACGACGAAGTGGTTCGAAGGGGCGAACTCCACGTCGTCGACGGCTTCTTCCACGAGCTGCGCCGGTACGGCTGACGCAGATCGTGGCGCACCACTAGGGGGAGAACAAACATGGCTGTTATTTCCGATCCCGCGGAGTTCAACGAGGACGACCTCTACGTCGACCTGCGGGCAGCGCTGGAACTGCCGCTCTATCTGAAGTGCGAGGGGTTCAACTTCGCCGGCTCGGTCAAGCTCAAGGCCGCCACGGAGATGGTGAACGCCGCCGAGCGGGCCGGCATCCTGCGGCCCGGCTCGGTGCTGGTCGAGTCGTCGTCCGGCAACCTGGGGGTGGCACTGAGCGTGATCGCGGCGAGCCGCGGTTACGGCTTCCTCTGCATCACCGACAGACGCTGCAACGTACCCACGGTGCAGCTGATGGAGGCGCTCGGCACCCGGGTCCACGTCATCGACCAACCCGACGTGCACGGCGGTTTCCTGGGCGCCAGGATCGCGTACGTGCGGGCGCTGTGCGCCTCCGACGAGCGGTACGTATGGCTCAACCAGTACAGCAACCAGGGGAATTGGCGGGCGCACTACCGCACCACGGCACCCGCCATCGCCCGCCGGTTCCCGCAGCTGGACGTGCTCTTCGTCGGCGCCGGCACCACCGGGACGCTGATGGGCTGCGCACGCTGGTTCTGGCAGTGGCGGCGCCGGGTGCGGATCGTCGCCGTGGACGCCGTCGGCTCGGTCACCTTCGGCGGTGAGGCGAGGCCCCGGATGATCCCCGGGCTCGGCACCAGCGTGGCGCCGCCCTTCCTCGACACGTCGTACATCGACGACGTGATCCATGTCGAGGAGCCGGACACCGTGGCGACCTGCCGTCGGCTGGCCGCGCGGGGCTTCCTGTTCGGCGGGTCCACCGGCACGGTCGTCAGCGGGGCCGAACAGTGGCTCGCCCGCAACGGCCGGCACGGCACCACGGCGGTGGCGATCGCTCCTGACCTGGGCGAACGCTATCTGGACACGGTGTACCGCACTGGCTGGCTGGAAGAGGAGGCGCCCGAGACCGCGATGCTGGCGACCATGTCCCGCTCGGCCTGACGTCGGCGGGGACGGCTGTGCCAGGGTGGATCTCCACAGCACCGCGCAGTGGAGATCCAGACCACCACCGTCCCCACGGGTAGGTTCCAGCCATGGCACGCACCACCCATACCGTGACGAACCAGACTCCCCCACTGGTCGGATACGACGTCTTCACCGCCGACCGCGTCCTGACGGAGGCGGTCGAACGGCACACCGCACCCGGACTGCTGGACGAGGTCCGCGGCGACCTGTCCGCACTGGGCCGCGCCGCCGGCTCGGCCCAGGTCCAGGAGTGGGGTGCGCAGGCCGACGACAACCCCCCGGGCCTGCGCACCCACGACCGTTACGGCCATCGGATCGACGAGGTCGAGTTCCATCCGGCCTGGCACCGGCTGCTCGGCAAGGGTGTGTCGGCCGGGCTGACCGCCGCCTGGAACCGCCCGTCCGGGCATGTCCGCCGGGCCGCCGGACTGCTGGTGTGGACCCAGGTCGACGCGGGCAACGTCTGCCCGCTGTCGATGACCCACGCGGCGGTGCCCGCCCTGCGCGCCGACCCCGCGCTGGCCGCCGAGTGGGAGCCCCGGCTGACGTCCCTGGTCTACGACCGTGAGCTGCGGCCCGCCCACCTCAAGGCCGGGGCGGTCTTCGGAATGGGCATGACGGAGAAGCAGGGCGGCAGCGATGTCCGCGCCAACACGACGGAGGCGCGCCCGCTCGCCGAGGACGGGACGTACGAGCTGACCGGCCACAAGTGGTTCTGCTCGGCGCCCATGTCCGACGGTTTCCTCGTGCTGGCACAGGCACCCGGCGGACTGACCTGCTTCCTGGTGCCCCGGGTGCTGGCGGACGGCACCCGCAACGTGTTCCTGCTCCAGCGGCTCAAGGACAAGCTGGGCAACCGGTCGAACGCCTCCGCCGAGGTCGAGTTCGACGGCACCTGGGCGCGCCGGGTCGGCGACGAGGGCGCCGGGGTGCGGACCATCATCGGGATGGTCGCGGCGACCCGGCTCGACTGTGTGCTCGGCTCGGCCGGTCTGATGCGGCAGGCCGTCGCGCAGGCCGTCCATCACACCGTCCACCGCGAGGCGTTCGGCGGCAGGCTCTTCGACAAGCCGCTGATGCGCAATGTGCTGGCCGACCTCGCCCTGGAGTCGGAGGCGGCCACCACGCTCGCGCTGCGGCTCGCGGCGGCCTACGACGACGGTGGCGAACAGGAGCTGGCGTTCCTGCGGTTGGCGGTGCCGGCCGCCAAGTACTGGGTGACCAAGCGCTGTTCGCCGGTCGCGGTCGAGGCGGCCGAGTGCCTGGGCGGCAACGGATACGTCGAGGAGTCCGGACTGCCGCGCCTGGTAAGGGAGTCGCCGCTCAACTCGGTCTGGGAGGGCGCCGGGAACATCCAAGCCCTCGACGTACTAAGGGCGTTGCAGCGCGAACCGCAGGCACTGAACGCCTTCCTCGTCGAGGTCGGCCGGGTGCGCGGCGCCGATCACCGGCTGGACGGGGCGATGAAGAACCTGCTCGCCGAGTTCGCCGATCTGGAGGGCATCGAGGGCCGCGCCCGGCGCGTGGTCGAGCGGATGGCGCTCGTACTCCAAGGGGCGCTGCTCGTGCAGCACGCACCGCCGGAGCTCGCCGACGCGTTCTGCGCCTCGCGGCTGGGCGGCGACTGGGGCACCACCTTCGGGACCCTGCCGCCGAGTCTGGACCTGACGTCGATCGCGGAACGGGCCCGGCCGACGGCCTGAACCGCACCGGCACGACGCGAGGGTGGTGCTGCGCCGACACGGCACCACCCTCGCAGCTGCAACAAGTCTCAGCCACCGTACGGCTGTTCACCAGGGTTGCAGAGGGTTGCAACTTGGTGGCCACTGTGTCCGGACTGTCTCCCTCCGTCACCGCGGAGCGGCACTATGAGACCAACAGTCGATACGAGAACCACAGCCGACATGAGAACAGCAGTCGAATACGGGACCGGAGAGAAGGACCCATGGCGAACCCGCCCGTCGGCCCGTCACGGCGCGCCACCGTCGACGCGGCGCGGACGGCCCGGATGCTGAGCGACGCCCGGCACACCCCACCCTCGCCACCGCGCGCCCGCACCGCGCCGCGCCCGGTGATCGAGGAGTCCTGGGAGCGCGCGTTACGCGGCGGGACCCACCCCGACCACGATCTGCGGACCGGGCTGCTGTCGCGTGAGGAGGTCGAACGGCGGCGCGGCACAAGCCCGTTGAGACACGTCCTGCCGGTGCTGCGGGAGGGCTTGGTGTCGGTCGCGGACGCCGCGCACCACATCGTGCTGGTCGCCGACGACGAGGGCCGCGCGCTGTGGCGGGAGGGCAGCGCCGCGGTGCTGCGCAAGGCCGACGAGGTCGGCATCGAGGTCGGCACCGACTGGCGCGAGGACGTCGTCGGCACCAACGGCGTGGGCACCCCGGCGGTCGTACGGCGGCCCGTGCAGGTCTTCGCCGGGGAGCATCTCTCGCGCGCGCTGGCCTCGTTCACCTGCGCGGGCGCCCCGATCACCGACCCCAGGGACGGCCGGCTGATCGGTGTCGTCGATGTCAGCGGCCCGCTGGAGACCATGCACCCGGCCACCCTCGCCTGGGTCGACTCGGTGGCCAAACTCGCCGAGGCCCGGCTGCGCGAGCAGCATCTGACCTCGCTGGAGCGGCTGCGCGCGGTGGCGGCGCCGATCCTGCCCCGCATCGGCGGCCGGGCCCTGGTGGTGGACCGGGACGGCTGGACGGCGGCGGTCACCGGAATGCCGTACGTGAGGCGGATCGCGCTGCCCAAGTCGCCTTCCGGGGGACGCCGTTGGCTGCCCTCGCTCGGGCTGTGCTCTCTGGAGCCGCTGGCCGGTGGGTGGTTGATCCGTGCCGCCGACGAACCGGTGCCCGGTGCCGCCACGCGGATCGTGCTCGATCTGACGCTGCCGCGCCGCTGGTCGGTGACGGCCTTCGGCAGCGCGGGCTCCTGGACCCATGAACTGAGCCCCCGGCACGCCGAGTTGCTCTACCTCCTGGCCCTGCACCGCACCGGCCGCAGCGCCGCGGCCCTGGCCGAGGACATGTTCGGCGACCCGGGCCGCACGGTGACGGTGCGCGCGGAGATGTCGCGGGTACGGCGCTATCTCGGGGCGTTCCTGGAGCACCGGCCGTACCGCTTCCGCGAGGACGCGGAGGTCGAGGTGCTGTGGCCGGAGGACCCGCGGGAGTTGCTGCCGCACTCGACGGCGCCGGGGGTGGCGAGGGGGCGGACGTCGGTCGAGGTGCCGTAGCGGAGGTGGCGGAGCGGACCCGGTTCCGTGGCGGGGCGTAGCGGACAGGTGGCGCAAATGACACGTCCGGCAGCATCTTCCGCATATTTGCAGGGTCTTACCCATGGGGCGGCCAGGACTGCCGTAGCATCCCCCTACGGGCCACCCCACCTGCTCCCTGGTCAACGCACGGATCACCAGGCGCAGTTGGCTCGCCTCGGGAGGACACTATGAGTGCACGTGGGCGACATCGCCGGCGCAGGCGGGGCAGGGCGCTGCGCGCCGTGCTGACCGGGGCCGCGCTCGGCCTCACCGCGGCCGCGACGATGATCAGCGCCTCGCAGGCGACGGTCGGTTCCGATCCCGGGGCACTGAAGCCCCTCACCTCGGCCTCCGACCTCGGCGCGTTGCAGCTGCGGGAGCACCTGGAGCCACAGCAGTCCCTGGACCGGCTCTCCTCGGCGATGGGCCGCCCGGTCGGCGTCGACGCCGTTCTGAAGAGCGCCGACCACACCCTGCGCGACGCCGCGGACTGCACGACCGACGAGAAGTCGGCGCTGCCCGTCGAGCCGGCGGCCACGCGCGCGTACTGCTGGGACAGCGGCGACGCGGCCGACCCGGCGTGGACGCCCCGCTCGGTGACCACCTCGGGCGACGCCGACGAGGACGGCTGGTGGGGCTCGAACCGGGTGATCCTCTCCGGCTGGAGCGCCACCTCCCGCGGCCTGGCCCGGGTCGGCTTCGTGAACGCCGCCGACCCCGCTCATCTCACGTACACCTGGGCCCTGTTGGCCGTACCGACCGACGGCGGACGTGACTATCGGGGGCTCGTCTCCAAGATCTCCGGCATGGTCTGGTACCAGGACAAACTCCTGGTCACCACCAGCGGCGGGACCCGCGACGCCCTGTACGTGTACGACATGAACCGCATCCAGCGCACCACGGTGACGACCTCCGCGGTCGGCCGGGTGCGCGAGGGCTGGTCGGCGGCCGGGTACCGGTATGTGCTGCCCGCGATCGGGTCGTACCGACTGGCCGGCGGCAAGGCGGCCGTACGGCCCGCGGGTCTGTCCCTGGACCGGAGCACGGTTCCGGACAGTCTGGTCGCGAGCGGGGCGAAGCACCTGTGGCGCTACCCCTTCAGCCTGGACCCGGCGCGTCCGGGGCTGCTCGCCACCGACTCGGCGGAGCGCGCGGTGCCCGAGGAGGCGTACGCGACGAAGGTCGACGGCTCCGGGGGCGTGCTCGCGGTCGGGTCCGCCTGGTACGTGGGCGGCGCGGCCGGGACGGACGGCGGCCGGGGCTCGATGTGGCGCCAGGACACGCAGGGCGCCAAGGCCACCGAGTGCGGATCCGACGAGACGCACCGGTGCTGGAGCGCGCAGACCGACTCCCTCTCCTACTGGCAGGAGACCGGCGAGGTCTGGTCGGTTTCTGGACGGATGCTGTTCGCGCTGCCGCTGAACTCGATCGACAGTTCGCTGGGTTGATCCACTGATCGACAGATCCCACAGCCGGATGATTCCCTGACCTGCATGACGAACATCCCGGTGACCACCTGGTCCCTGGAGCAGACCGACCCGAGCGACCTCCTCCCGGCCATGGAGCCGGACGGGGACGTGCGGATCGCCCGCTCCGAGGTGCCCTCCCCCGAGTTCAGCCGCTATCTGTACGCGTCCGTGGGCGGGGACATCCTCTGGATCGACCGGCTGCACTGGACGTTCGCGCAGTGGCAGGAGCACCTGGACCGGCCGGGCGTGGAGACCTGGGTCGTGTACGACCGGGGCACGCCCGCCGGGTACGCGGAACTGGAGCCGCAGGACGACGGAGTCGTCGAGATCGTCTACTTCGGCCTGATCCCCGCCTTCCGCGGCCGCCGCCTCGGCGGCCACCTCCTCTCCTACGGCGCCGCCCGCGCCTGGGACCTCGCCGACCGCTGGCCCGGGCGGGCGCCCACCAAGCGGGTCTGGCTGCATACCTGCAGCCTGGACGGCGTGCATGCCATGGACAACTACCAGCGCCGGGGCTTCAAGCTCTTCGACACCCAGGTCGAGGAGGTGACCCAGGCGCCCACCCCGGGCCCCTGGCCGGGCGCTTACCGCGCCTGACCTGCGCCGACAAGACGCCGTGCGCGCCTTGTGACCGATGACACCCTCGTCTCGCATATCGAGACCAGGGTGTCCGCATGGCGGACGAAGCTGGACTGTGTCCAGAACGCCGTGACACGCTTCCGTCATGTCCGGAACTGGAATTGCCTTGGTGAGTCGGCGGCACGTCGACCTCGGCCGCATGTCCAGCGCCATCTGTCCGGCCGTCTAGCCGAGCCGCAGCACCGCCGGATTTCCCCGTATCTGCCTCATACTGCGCAAAGACGCGCGCGTATGCCCGCATGCGCCCGTACACGCAGGTCAGAGCCGATCACCCGCCTGTCCCGGAGGACGTAGAACCATGGCCGCCACCCCTGAGAACCCTGCAGCCGCAGCGCCCCGCCGCAAGGTGAGCCGTCACCGCGGTGAGGGTCAGTGGGCCGCCGGACACTTCACCCCCCTCAACGGCAACGAGCAGTTCAAGAAGGACGACGACGGTCTCAATGTGCGGACACGCATTGAGACGATCTACTCCAAGCGCGGCTTCGACTCGATCGACCCGAACGACCTCCGCGGCCGAATGCGCTGGTGGGGGCTGTACACCCAGCGCAAGCCCGGGATCGACGGCGGCAAGACCGCGATCCTGGAGCCGGAGGAGCTGGACGACAAGTACTTCATGCTGCGCGTCCGGATCGACGGCGGCCGGCTGACCACGGACCAGCTCCGCGTGATCGGCGAGATCTCGCAGGAGTTCGCGCGCGGCACGGCCGACCTCACCGACCGGCAGAACGTGCAGTACCACTGGATCCGCATCGAGGACGTCCCGGAGATCTGGAACCGCCTCGAAGCGGTCGGTCTCTCCACCACCGAGGCCTGCGGTGACACGCCCCGCGTGATCCTCGGCTCGCCCGTCGCGGGCATCGCCGAGGACGAGATCATCGACGGCACCCCGGCGATCGACAAGATCCACGCCCGCTACATCGGCACCAAGGAATTCTCCAACCTGCCGCGCAAGTTCAAGACGGCGATCTCCGGCTCCCCGCTCCTGGACGTCGCCCACGAGATCAACGACATCGCGTTCGTCGGCGTCGACCACCCCGAGCACGGCCCCGGCTTCGACCTGTGGGTCGGCGGCGGTCTGTCCACCAACCCGAAGATCGGCGTCCGGCTCGGCGCCTGGGTCCCGCTGGACGAGGTCCCGGACGTCTGGGCCGGCGTGATCGGCATCTTCCGCGACTACGGCTACCGGCGGCTGCGCACCCGCGCCCGCCTGAAGTTCCTCGTCGCCGACTGGGGCCAGGAGAAGTTCCGCCAGGTCCTGGAGGACGAGTACCTCAAGCGCAAGCTCGTCGACGGCCCGGCCCCCGCGCAGCCGGTCGCCCGCTGGCGCGACCACGTCGGCGTCCACCGCCAGCAGGACGGCCTGTTCTACGTCGGTTTCGCCCCGCGCGTCGGCCGCGTCGACGGCACCACGCTCACGAAGATCGCCGAGCTGGCGCAGGCGCACGGCTCGGGCCGGCTGCGCACGACGGTCGAGCAGAAGATGATCGTGCTCGATGTGGCGGAGGACCAGATCGACTCGCTGGTCGAGGGCCTCGAAGCGCTCGGCCTCACCGCCAAGCCGTCCCCCTTCCGGCGCGGCACGATGGCCTGCACTGGCATCGAGTACTGCAAGCTCGCGATCGTCGAGACCAAGCAGCGCGGCATCACGCTCATCGACGAACTCGAGCGCCGCATCCCGGAGTTCGACGAGCCGATCACCATCAACATCAACGGCTGCCCGAACGCCTGCGCCCGTATCCAGGTCGCGGACATCGGTCTCAAGGGCCAGTTGGTCCTCAACGACCAGGGCGAGCAGGTCGAGGGCTTCCAGGTGCACCTCGGCGGCGCGCTGGGCCTGGAGGCCGGTTTCGGCCGCAAGGTCCGTGGCCTGAAGGTCACTTCGGAGGAACTGCCCGACTACGTCGAGCGGGTCCTCACCCGGTTCCAGCAGGAGCGCGAGGACGGTGAGCGGTTCGCCGCCTGGGCCACGCGTGCCAGCGAGGAGTCACTGTCGTGAGCGGCAGCGAACGACAGCGAAAGGAGAGGCCGTGAGCGAGCGAGCGGCTCCCTTCTACTGCCCCTACTGCGGCGACGAGGACCTGCGTCCCAGCGAGCAGGGTCATGGCGCATGGGAATGCGCGGCATGCAATCGGGCCTTTCAGCTGAAGTTCCTCGGGCTCCTCGCCCGAGGGCTCCGGCAGACCGACGCAGGGGGAGACGAGATATGACGACGACTCAGAAAGCGCGCCCCACCGACGACTTGAAAGCCCTGGCCGAGCAGGCGGGCCGCGACCTGGAGGACGCCTCCGCGCTGGAGATCCTCCAGTGGGCGGTGCAGACCTTCGGCAAACAGTTCTGCGTGACCTCCTCGATGGAGGACGCGGTGGTCGCCCACCTCGCCTCCCGCGCGCAGCCCGGCGTCGACGTGGTGTTCCTCGACACCGGCTACCACTTCCCCGAGACCATCGGCACCCGCGACGCGGTCGAGGCCGTGATGGACGTCAACGTCATCACGCTCACCCCGCGCCAGACCGTCGCCGAGCAGGATGCCGAGTACGGTCCTCAACTGCACGACCGTAACCCGGACTTGTGCTGCAAGCTGCGCAAGGTGCAGCCGCTGGAGCAGGGCCTGACCAAGTACGCGGCCTGGGCGACCGGGCTGCGCCGCGACGAGTCCCCGACCCGGGCGAACACCCCGGTCGTCGGCTGGGACGAGAAGCGCCGGAAGGTCAAGGTCTCCCCCATCGCCCGCTGGACCCAGGACGACGTGGACGCGTATGTCGCCGAACACGGCGTGCTGACCAACCCGTTGCTGATGGACGGCTACGCGTCCGTCGGCTGCGCGCCCTGCACCCGCCGGGTCCTGGAGGGCGAGGACGCCCGCGCCGGCCGCTGGGCGGGGCGCGGGAAGACCGAGTGCGGGCTGCACGAGTGACCGCGGCTGTGCTTTCTACGAATCAGGAGAACCACGTGACGACCGGAGCCACCGTCTGGCTCACCGGACTGCCCAGTGCCGGCAAGACCACCATCGCGTACGAGCTGGCCGACCGGCTGC
Organism: Streptomyces prunicolor NBRC 13075; assembly: GCF_000367365.1. GTDB lineage: Bacteria > Actinomycetota > Actinomycetes > Streptomycetales > Streptomycetaceae > Streptomyces > Streptomyces prunicolor. The sequence goes on from NZ_BARF01000111.1 coordinate 17,874, forward strand.
GCGAGAAGGGCCACCTCGTCGAGGTGCTCGACGGCGACGAGATCCGCGAGTTCATCTCGGCGGGCCTCGGCTTCAGCCGCGAGGACCGGCACACCAACGTGCAGCGCATCGGCTTCCTCGCCGAACTGCTCGCCCGCAACGGCGTGTTGGCGCTCGTCCCGGTCATCGCGCCGTACGCCGACAGCCGCGAGGCCGTCCGCAAGCGGCACCAGGAGAGCGGCGCCGCCTACGTCGAGGTGCATGTGGCGACCCCGGTCGACGTGTGCTCCGTACGCGATGTGAAGGGTCTCTACGCCAAGCAGGCCGCCGGTGAACTGACCGGGCTCACCGGGGTCGACGACCCGTACGAGGAGCCCGAGTCGCCGGACCTGCGGATCGAGTCGCAGCACCAGACCGTGCAGGAGTCGGCGGCGGCAGTCCACGCGCTGCTCACCGAGAGGGGACTGGCATGACGGCGACCGTCGCCAAGACCGACGAGGGTACGGACACGCCGTACG
>NZ_BARF01000110.1 GCF_000367365.1 Streptomyces prunicolor NBRC 13075
TGGGGGCGGCGGGTAAGGTCCCGGGCCCTCCGGACGCCGGGCCTTCGGAGCAACGGCGGGACTCTCCTCAGGGCGTACGGGAACGGCCATGGGATGCGGGGCGGACAGACCGTCCGGGCGGAGATCCGCCGGAGCGACGGCGGGACTGTCGGCAGGCGGTGCGGGAACGGCCGGCTGCGGGTACGCGGGCGGGAGCTCCGCGTCGGCCGCCCGCTGAGGGGGTGCCGGTGGGAGGTCGGGCTGCGTGTCCGCGTGGGGCGCCTGCCGAGGTGGGGCGGGCGGGGCCTGCTCCCCTGGGGCGACGGAGGCCATGGGCTTGACCAACGGAGGCTCGGGATAGGAATCCGCGCCCGCATCCCCCGGAACCGCAGACGGCGACGCGCCATCGCCAGGAGCGGCAGGAGCGGCAGGAGCGGCAGGCCGGAACAACGGAGGCTCGCCATACACATCCGCCCCGGCACCTCCCGGCCCCGGAGGCGCACTGGACGGCGGCTCCCAGGAAGCACCCGGGGAGCCGGAACCCGTAACAGCAGGCGCCTCGGAGGAGGGCTCGCCGCCCGCACGTGGCCCCGGAACACCCGGCCCCACCGAACTCCCCCGCTCATCCGCCGGAGGCACCCCCACTGTCCCCGCCGCCGAAGCGAACCGGTCGTCGACGGAGTCGCCCGCGGCCGACGGCCCCGTGTCCTCCGCGGTGTCGTCGTACAGCTGGCTCCACCAGTCGTCCTCGTGACCGGTCGGCGTTCCCCCCTGCTGGCTCATGCCCCTAATTGTCCACCGCACAGGCCAGTTGGAAACGGGGCGTCCGGAAAATCGGGTGCGCGCCCCTCCTCGAACGGCGTGTCGGACGACGTGCCGAACACCCGTCCGCCACCGGGCGACGCACGCCACACAGGGCCGCCGGACGGTCCCACCCCCCACGGGAGAACCGCCCGGCGACGACTGAGTGACCCGGCCCCAGCTCCCCTGCGTGCCGGCGCACGTCATGGGCCCGGGTCACGTTCCAAGTGACCGAATCCCGTTGCGGGTTCGGCCCACCCGGTCCCGAGTGTGACCGGCTTTCCTGAAGCTCCGCTGTGATTCGCGCCCGTCCCGCCTGTCACCCGCCGTGCGCGAACCTGCAGGCCGACCATCCCCAATACGGGCATTCCGGGCGGAAGTTGAGGCCCCAGTGGCGCAACCTTGGCAGAGGGGCGGGTGGTACGGCGATGATGTGCCGAGGCGGTTTCGCGCCGTGGCCGGTTTCCGCCAGGGCGCGTGCGGACAACGGGGTTTTCGGGGAGGGGCGGCACCTGATGCTGGCGGCGATAGGCCTGGACGAGGCGCACGAGTCGGCGTACCGGGCACTGGTGGCGGTCGGCGCCGCGGAGGTACCCGATCTCGCCCGACGGCTGGCCCTCGGGGAGTACGACACCGAGCGTGCCCTGCGCGGCCTGGAACGGCACGGACTCGCCGCCCAGTCCTCGGCCCGCCCCGGCCGCTGGGTCGCCGCCCCGCCCGGGGTCGCCCTGGGCGCCCTGCTCACCCAGCAGCGGCACGAACTGGACAAGGCCGAACTGGCCGCCGCGCAGCTCGCCGAGGAGTACCGGGCCACCGCCGCCGAACCCGCCGTACACGATCTGGTGGAGGTGGTGATCGGCGCCGCGGCCGTCAGCCAGCGTTTCCTCCAGCTCCAGCTCGGCGCGACCGAGGAGGTGTGCGCGCTGGTCACCGGGACCCCGGTCGCCGTCACCGGCGGGGAGAACGACGCGGAGGAGCAGGCCGCCCGCCGCGGGGTCCGCTACCGGGTCGTCCTCGAACGCGCCGTGCTCGACCAGCCGGACGGCATCACCGAACTCACCGCCGCGCTGGGCCGCGACGAACAGGTACGGGTGGTCGACAAGGTGCCGACGAAGCTGGTGGTCGCCGACCGGACCCTCGCGCTGGTGCCGCTGACCTCGCACACCGCGGAGCCCGCCGCGCTCGTCGTGCACGCGAGCGGCCTGCTGGAGCTGCTCCGCGGGCTCTTCGAGTCGGTCTGGCGGGACGCGCTCCCGCTGCGCCTCGGCGCGTCCGGCGCCACCGAGCGGGCCCCCGACGGCTCCGACGGCCCCGACGCCACCGACCTGGAGGTGCTGTCCCTGCTGCTGGCCGGGCAGACCGACGCCAGCGTCGCCAAACAGCTCGACCTGGGCCTCAGGACCGTACAGCGCCGGGTGAAGCGGCTGATGGAGCTGACCGGCGTCACGACCCGGCTGCAACTGGGCTGGCACGCCTACGAACGGGGCTGGGTGGCCCGTAGCTGACCTGCGGTTTCACCCGGGATCCCGCAGGCTGGGCAGATGGGAGTGGCTGAACTCCTCCTGGTCGGCGTCGTCATCCTGCTCGGCCTGTGCGGAGTCCTGGTGCCCGGAGTGCCGGGGTCGTGGCTGGTGTGGGCCGCGGTCCTGTGGTGGGCGCTGAAGGATCCGCAGCCGGTGTCCTGGGGCGTCCTCGTGGGCGCCACGGTCGTCCTCTTCCTCTCCCAGGTGGTCCGCTGGGCCCTGCCGCCCCGCCGGCTGCGCGCGAGCGGCGCGACCCCCCGAATGGGCGTGTACGCCGGAGCCGGCGCGTTCCTCGGCTTCGTCCTGGTCCCCGTGCTCGGCGCGATCCCCGGCTTCATGGCCGGGATCTACCTCCACGAACGCCTGCGCCTGGGCCGCCACGGCGAGGCCATGGCCTCCCTCCGTACGGCGATGCGCTCGGGCGGCTCCAGCGTGCTGACCGAGCTGTTCACCTGCCTGCTGATCATGGGCGCGTGGGTGGGCGCGGTGATCTGGGGCTGACGTCAAAGGGATCAGCCGAGCATGGTCAGGTCGACCGTGTCGGCCAGTGCCCGCATGCCCGCGTCGTTGAAGTGCAGATGGTCGCCGCAGTCGTAACCGGGCCGGATCCGCTGCGGCTGCTCCGGGTCGCGGACGGCGGTGTCGAAGTCGACGACCCCGTCGAAGCCCCCGCCGCCGCGGATGAAGGCGTTGATCTCCTGCCGTACGGCCTCGCGGGCCGCCGTGTACCCGCTGCTGCCGCCGTACGGGGTGAGGGTCGCGCCGATGACGCGGATGCCGTGCGCGTGGGCGCGGCTCACGAGGGTGCGGTAGGCGCTTTCGAAGGCGTCGGGGTCGGTGGCGTTCGGGGTGCCCTTGATGTCGTTGATGCCTTCGAGAACGATCAGCACACGCACCCCCGACCGCGACAGGGCATCCGCGTCGAGGCGGGACAACGCGCTCGGGCCTACGTCGTCGCGCAGCAGGCGGTTCCCGGAGACACCGGCGTTGAGGACACCGAGGCGGAGGTACGCGGGCAGGGCGGCCAGGCGGTCGGCGAGGCGGTCGGGCCAGCGGTGGTTGGCGTCGCGGGTGGAGCCGTTGCCGTCGGTGAGGGAGTCGCCGAGGGCGACGACGCTGCCGGCCGCCGGGGCGTCGAGGACGTCGACGCCGGTGACGTAGTACCAGGAGGTGGTGGTCGTCGTGTACGCGGAACCGTCCACTTCGGCGGCCCGATCGCCGTTCGACGCACGGTAGTTGGTCTGTCCGGCCGCGCGGTGGTAGGTCGCCGGGCCGGAGTCGTCGGGCGTGTGGACCGTGACGAGCAGATCCGCCGCGTCGGGCACGGCCAGCAGGACGGGATCACTGACCAGGTCCTCGCCCGCCGGGATCGTCACCGTCCGCACGCCGCCGAAAGTCGCGACGCGCATCGAGCCGGCCACGGCGTCCGGACCGGTCTCCCGCAGCGCGACGGTCACCGCGTCGAGCCGGAGCGGCGCGCTGCCGAGCCGGTTGCTGAGCCGGACCCGGGCCGCGCTGCCGCCGACGCTGAGGTGGACGACGTTGCGGAAGGAGGCGCCGGGGTGGGCGGTGGCGGTGCCGGAGGGGGCGGCCTCCCAGGTGCCGGTCCAGGTGCCGAAGGGGTCCCGGGCCGGGGCTTCGGCGATCGCCGTACCCTGCCCAACTCCCGCTCCCAGTACGACCACCAGCATTGCGACGACGATCCGTCCGGCCCCGACCATGAACGCTCCACCTCTCCCCACCGACCACGAGGAGGCGACCGTGACACGCGGCAACGGGCCGACGGCGGAGCACCACCGGTGCCGGGCTCCGCGTCCCCTGTCCGGCGTAGGACGTGGAGCGGAGGGAGACCTGGGACCGAAGGCCGATGCGCGGGGCGGGCAGGCGTGTTTGGCTGCGGTCATGACCGAATTCACCGAGGCCGAACGCGCGTACCTCGCCTCGCAGCGACTGGGCCGCCTCGCCACCGTCGACCCCCAGGGCCAGCCACAGGCGAACCCCGTCGGCTTCTTCCCGCAGGCCGACGGGACGATCCTGGTCGGCGGCTATGCGATGGGTACGACGAAGAAGTGGCGCAACCTGCGGAAGAACCCGAAGGTCGCGCTGGTCGTGGACGACATCGTCAGCCTCAGCCCCTGGCAGGTACGCGGTATCGACATCCGCGGCGAGGCCGAACTCCTCGTCGGCCCGCACGAGTTGGGGCCGCACATGAGCGAGGAGGTGATTCGCATCCACCCGCGGCGGATCCACAGCTGGGGCCTGGAGACCGACTAGAACTGATCGAATAGAACTGATCGAAGCCGACTCAGCCCAACGCGTCCTCCAGGGTGAGGAGTTGCACCTTGCGGTCGAGGCCGCCCGCGTACCCCGTCAGCGATCCGTCGGCACCGATCACACGGTGGCAGGGCCGGACGACCAGCAGCGGGTTGGCGCCGATCGCCCCGCCCACGGCCCGGACGGCGGCCCGGGACGCGCCGATCCGCGCAGCGATCTCGCCGTACGTCGTCGTCGCGCCGTACGGGACGGAGTCGAGGGCACTCCACACGCGCTCACGGAAGTCGGTGCCGGAGGTGCGGAACTCCAGCTGGAATTCCTTGAGTTCACCGGCGAAGTAGGCGGCGAGCTGTTCGCCGACGGCACGGAAGGGGCCGGGGTCCTGCCGCCACTGGGGCTGGACGGTACGGCCGCCCTTCTGACCGGGCACGGAGAGGGAGGTCAGCGCGCCGAACTCGTCTGCGGTGAGGAGGAGTTGCCCCAGGGGACTGTTGAAGCTCGTCCAGCGGGTGACCGCGGGATCGGCCGTCGGGTCGGTCATCGTGACTCCAACTCCCCTGCCGTTCGCAGGTGTTGTACGTGTTCGAGATGTTCCATGTGCTGTACGGCATAGGAACGCCAGGGGCGCCACGCGTCCGGAACGTCGACGCCGGGCGGTGCGACATCGGGGTCTCCGAGGGCGCGGGTACGGATGACGGCGACGGTCGCGGCGTCCATGCCGGGCAGCGCCAGCAAGGCCTCCTCCACGTCGTCCCGGTCGACACCGCCGTCGAGCCGTACGGTGCCGTCGGCCAGGGCGGCGGCGAGGGCGGCCAGGGGTTCGCCGGGCACGGCGTCCACCAGCGCGGACGGTTCGGGGAAGAGGTGGGTGAGGCCCCCGGACGGGGCGTCCAGCGTCTTGCCGTAGCGCCGCACCAGCCGTTCGGCCTCCGCCCGCCCGACAAGGGCCCGTACGGCGAGTTCCTCCGGGTCGGCGGTGCCCGGTGAACGCAGGCCGGGGCGGGCGGCGACGAGCGGGGCGAGCCGGGGATCGGCGCCGAGCCGCTCGTCGACGGCGTACGGATCGGCGTCGAGATCGAAGAGCCGTCGTAGGCGCTGGACGGCGGTGGTCAGGTCGCGGTGGTCGGTGAGGTGCAGCCGGGCGTCGAGCCAGCCGCCGGGGTGGGCGGGGGACGCGGCCTTGAGGGCGCCGGGTCGTTCGTCGACGGCGACGATTCCGGTGCCGTAGGGGAGGCGGAGGGTGCGGCGGTAGGTACGGCGGCCGGGGGTGCCGGTGATCTCCTCGATGCCGGGGACGGCCTCGCGTGCGAGCAGGTCGAAGACGGCGCCGGACTGGTACGGGCCCCGGTACGCGAGCCGCAAGGGGATTCCGGCGGACGGGCCGGCCCCCTTCGCCGGTGCCTTGGGCGCGTGGGGCGTCCTGGCCGTCCGCAGCTCGCTCGGGGTCGACGCGTACACGGCGCGGATCGTGTCGTTGAACTGGCGGACACTGGCGAACCCGGCGGCGAATGCCACCTCCGTGATCGGCAGGTCGGTGGTCTGCACCAACACCCGTGCGGTGTGCGCCCGTTGGGCCCGGGCGAGGGCGACAGGACCGGCGCCGAGTTCGGCGGTGAGCTGCCGCTGGACCTGCCGCGCGCTGTATCCCAGCCGCACGGCGAGCCCGGCGACGCCCTCACGGTCCACCACGCCGTCGCCGATCAGCCGCATGGCCCGGCCGACGACATCGGCCCGCACGTTCCACTCGGCCGAGCCCGGCACGGCGTCCGGACGGCACCGCCGGCAGGCCCGGAACCCCGAGCCCTGCGCGGCGGCGGCCGTCGCGAAGAACCGCACATTGCGCCGCTTCGGCGTCACCGCCGGACAACTGGGCCGGCAGTAGATCCCGGTCGTGGCCACCCCGAAGAAGAACTCCCCGTCGAACCGGGCATCCCGGCTCCGCACGGCTTCGTACCTGGTGTCTTCGTCCATCACGCTGCCCAGTCTCCGCCATCCCCGGGGGTGGGGCTGGCGGAAATCGGACGGGACGTTGACGCCATGCCGGACAGGCCCTAAGCCCACCGCCCCCGCTTCGCCTCCATCGCCGCCTTCCCCTCCGCCCCCTTCCGCTTCCAGTCGCGGCGGAGTTCGGCGCGGGCCCGGGCGTCGGTCTTGGCGACGATCCACTGGTTCTCGCGCATGAGCTTGCGGTAGCTGTCGAGCCGGCGTTCGGAGAGATCGCCGGAGTCGACGGCGGCGAGCACCGCGCAGCCCGGTTCGGCGACGTGGGCGCAGTCCTGGAAGCGGCACTGCCCCGCCAGTTCCTCGATCTCGGCGAAGACCTGCCCGACCCCGGTCTGCGCGTCCCACAGCCCGACGCCACGCAGCCCGGGTGTGTCGATCAGCACCCCGCCACCCGGCAGGGCGAGCAGATTGCGCGTGGTGGTCGTGTGACGACCCTTGCCGTCGACGTCACGCGTGGCCTGCACCTCCATCGCGTCCTCGCCGATGAGCGCGTTCGCGAGCGTCGACTTGCCCGCGCCGGACTGCCCGAGCAGCACGGACGTACCGCCGGCGGCGACCGCGGCGAGGACGTCGATCCCCTCCCCGGTGGCGGCGCTGACGGTCAGCACCGGCACGCCCGGCGCCGTCGTCTCCACGTCCTTGACGAGATACGACAACGTCACCGCGTCCGGCACGAGGTCGGCCTTGGTCAGCACGACCACGGGCTGGGCACCGGACTCCCAGGCGAGCGCCAGGAACCGTTCGATACGGCCGAGGTCGAGATCCCCGGTCAGCGGTACGGCGACGATCGCGTGGTCGACATTGGCCGCGAGGATCTGCCCCTCGGCCCGCTTGGAGGAGGTGGAGCGCACGAAGGCGGTACGGCGCGGCAGATACGTCCGTACGTAACGCGGGTTGCCCGCGGGTTCGACGGCCACCCAGTCGCCGGTGCACACGACGCGCATCGGGTCGTTCGGGGTGACGAACGCGGTGTCGGCGCGCAGCGTCCCGTCGGCGGTGACGACGTCGCACTGCCCCCGGTCGACCCGGATCACCCGGCCGGCCAGCAGTCCTTCGGCGTCGTAGCGGGCGAATTCGTCCGCCCATGCGTCGTCCCAGCCGTAGCGGGCGAGCGCGAGAAAAGCAGAGGTGGAAGTCAAGGGAGACCCTTCACAAGGGTGGCCCCGGCGCGCGCACTTCGGCGCGGTGGAAGAGGAAGGTCAGCCGGTGGCCACGGAGGTGGACTTGATGCACTTCTGAATGCGGGCAGCGCCCATCACAGAGACAGCCATCGGTCACACCTCCCACAACACAAGCCACGTCACCGGCGACACCACGAGGGTGGCCGCTCCAACACCACGAACCTTAGAAGGCGCCCGGCCGCCGTGCCACCGAATTACGGCGCACCGGCGGTGAGCACGTTCCCGTCCTCCCATGGACCCGGGCGAACGAACACTCAGCGCCAGCCGAGCTCCGGTGCCACCTGGGTCAGGATGCTCTCCAGCACATGGGCGTTGTAGTCGACCCCGAGCTGGTTCGGAACGGTCAGCAGCAGGGTGTCCGCGGCCTGGATGGCCTCGTCCTCCTGGAGTTGCTTCACCAGCACGTCCGGCTCGGCGGCGTACGAGCGTCCGAAGATCGCCCGGGTCGTGTCGTCGATCATGCCGACCTGGTCGCGCGAGTCGCGGTCGTGGCCGAAGTAGGCCCGGTCCATGTCGTCGGTCAGGGCGAAGATGCTGCGGCTGACGGACACCCGCGGCTCGCGCGTGTGGCCCGCCTTCTTGTACGCCTCGCGGTACGCCTCGATCTGCTTGCGCTGCTGGACGTGCAGCGGTTCGCCCGTCTCGTCGTCCTTCAGGGTGGAGCTCTGCAGGTTCATGCCCAGCTCCGCGGCCCAGACGGCGGTCGCGTTCGAGCTGGAGCCCCACCAGATCCGGTCGCGCAGCCCCTCGGAGTACGGCTCGACGCGCAGCAGTCCCGGCGGGTTGGGGAACATCGGCCGCGGGTTGGGCCGCGCGAAACCGTCGCCCTCGATCACCTTCAGGAAGGCCTCGGCGTGCTGGCGGGCCATGTCCGCGCCGGTCTCGCCCTCCGCGGGCGCGTAGCCGAAGTAGCGCCAGCCGTCGATCACCTGCTCCGGTGAGCCACGGCTGATGCCGAGCTGCAGTCGGCCGCCGGAGATGAGGTCGGCGGCGCCCGCGTTCTCGGCCATGTACAGCGGGTTCTCGTAGCGCATGTCGATCACGCCGGTGCCGATCTCGATCTTCGAGGTCCGCGCGCCGATGGCCGAGAGCAGCGGGAAGGGGCTGCCCGCCTGCTGCGCGAAGTGGTGCACGCGGAAGTACGCGCCGTCCACGCCCAGTTCCCCGGCGGCGACCGCCAGGTCGATGGACTGGTGCAGGAAGTCCGCGGCGGACCGGGTCTTGGAATGCGGACTCGGCGACCAGTGACCGAACGAGAGGAAACCGATTTTCTTCACGCACGCCAGAGCGTTTTGCGGCCACGATTGATTCCCCGCCACGACCTGGACGGCGGTCTCCTCGACCGCGACGGACACGGCGAAGACGGCGGTACGGCCGTCCCGGTCCCGGAGATCCGGGTCGAACCCGGGCCCGGCTTCCGGGCGGCGAGCCCCGAGGACGATCCCGTCTCCAGCGCGATCAACACGCCACGACGGCTCCTCGATCCGATCGTGACAGCCCGCGCATCCGGCCGGGACGACGGACCTCGCGCCAAGTCTGCCCCCGACTCTGCCCCTACGGACTCCCCACCCCCACACCCCCGTCCGGTAAGAGGAAAGGGCACCCGTAACAGCGAAGGACGCCCGCCGACCGAAGGGGAACCGCGTATGCGTATCCAGGGAGAGGACCGCCCGAGCGGTGACCGTGCCGGTGCGCGCCCCGTGGCCCGGCCCGCCGCCGCCCTGCCGCCGCTCGCCGCGCTCCAACAGGCCGCCGGGAACGCCGCGGTGAGCCGCGTGATCCAGCGGGCGCGGGACGAGCAGCGTGCCGAGGAGCAGCCGGGCGGGTCCGAGGCACGCGCCGCCGAGGGGGCCGTGCCGGTGCGGCGGCGGTCGTCCGTCGTCGACGCCGTCGGTTCTCCCGGCCGGCCGCTGGAGCCCCGCATCCTGCAGCGGGCCGAGCGGGCGTACAGCATGGACTTCGGACATGTACGCGTGCACAGCGACCCGGTCGCCCAGCGCTCGGCGGAGGATCTCGGCGCCCTGGCCTACACCACGGGTGCCCATATCGTGCTCGGCGGCGACCGCGTCGAGGACGAGGTGATGTTCGAAGAGGTCGACCACGTACGCCAGCAGGCCCTGGGCCCCGTGCCCGGCACCGACAACGGCCGCGGCGAGAAGGTCTCCCACCCGGACGACCCGTTCGAGCGGAGCGCCGGCGCCAACGGCCGGAAGCTGGCCCGGGGCGCAGCCCCCGAACTGTCGCTGCCCGGGGCCGACTTACCCGGTGGAGCGGTGCAGCGCAGCGTGGAGCGGGACGTCTCCGTCCAGCGCGCGGACCGGCCCGGACCGTCGACCACCCCTCCGGCCCAGACCCCGCCCCCGGCCTCGCCCTCACCTCCGATCCAGGACTCGCCCCCGGCCATCGCCCGGCTCGCGGGGCTGCTCGTCAGCGGCAAGAAGGTGATCAGGAACAAGGATGTGCGGGCGGTCATCCACACGAGGGTGCGCAGCGGCCCGGGCTTCACCGACGCGGAGCTCGACGCGATCGGGGCCGTGGAGTCCGAGGACCCCAAGTGGCTGAAGACCGTGGGTATTTGTACCCGCGCCGAGGCCGACGCGTACATCAAGGCGGGCGACTTCCACAGCTGGCTCCAGCAGCCGGAGGGCAAGCGCCTCCTGGTGGCCACCCTGCGCTGGCGGCAGGAGGTCGCGGACCGCGCCGAGGGAAAGTCGACGGACAAACCCACCCGCTCGGACTACCAACTCGCCCGTCACATGGCCATGCACGACAAGGACACCCCGGAGGCCGAGAAGGAGCAGCTCACGGGGGAACGGAACGAGCAGATCTTCCAGACCTTCGTGACGACCATGGCCCCTCCCGGTATCGACGACAACGTGCCGGACGCCGCCAAGCACCGGGAGCGGGTCCAGCGTGGCACCGACGTGCTGACCAAGATCTTCCTGATCCTGAAGGAGGGGCTGAAGATCTTCAACCCGGAAACGGGCATGCACGACGACTTCAAGGACGACATCGCCCACGCCCTGGCCTACGGCGGACGCGTCAACATCCGTATCCCTCAACTGGCCGACGGTCAGCACGGATACGAGCTGCCCCAGTGGCTCCACATCACCAAGGAGAACGTGCAGCCCTGGCAGCGCATGTCGAAGCCCGAGGAGCCTGTGTACCGGCGCAAGTTCGCCACGCACCACATGGAGATCGGCAAGGACAACCCGGACGGAACGCCGGGCAAGTTCGTGGAGAAGGGTGAATTCGGGGCCACCGTGCAGAACTGGTTCGATCCCAGCACCCATCTCTACGGCATGCCCCTGGCCGCCGGAGGCATGGGAAACCTCGACTACCACGGCGACACCATCCTCCCGAACGAGTCGTACGGACACATGTTCGTGGGGTACAAGACCCCGACCAGCACGAAACCCGGGGCACTTCAGGTCGGTCTCGAAACCACCGGGCCGGGCGGCACCACCCCCGACGGCTACAAGCACGGCATCACGAGCAGCGAGAAGAACAGCAACCCCGTGAGCCAGTTCGGCGGGCACAAGGACGACAAGCCCGGCGGCAACGCGCCCCTGAGTTCGAGCCAACGCCATGTCGACCTGGACAAGTTCGGCGACTGGGTGCAGCAGCTGAAGGACCTGGAGAAGGCATGGAAGGCCGAACTCGACAAGGCCAAGACAGATGAGGAACGCGCCGCCCTGTACCGGGACTTGATCGGCAAGCGCACCAACACCGATTCGTGAGCGCGTAGTTCGTCTTCTACGGTCGTCACTGCCCCGGAGCACGGAGAGATCGCCGGGGCGGGTGACGGCCGGACGCCGCACGGCCAGCGGTACGGCCGCATGAACAACCGGGTGAACAGCCGGACGGGCAGGACTACTTGCTGCAGGCCGCCCCGTTGAGCGTGAATCCGTACGGTGCCGAGTTCTTGCTGTTGTCCCACGTCCCGAGGAAACCGAAGGTGAAGCTGCCGTCCGCGGCGACGTTCTTGTTGTAGTCGGCGGCGGTGGCGGTGACCCGGGAGCCGTCCTGGGCGACGCTCGCGTCCCACATCTGGGTGACCTGCTGGCCGTCGCGGTAGGACCAGGCGAGGCGCCAGGTGTCGAGGGCCTTGGTGGTGGTGACGGTGATGGAGGCCTGGAAGCCGTCGGGCCACTGGTTGACGAGGTCGTAGGTGACGTCGCAGCTCGCCGGAGTGGTCGTACCCGGACCTGATCCCGCACCCGAACTCTTCGTCGGCGCCGGTGAGTTGCTCGCCGTCGCCGAGGCGGTGCCCTGGGGCTCCGTGTCGGGGTTCTTGTCCCCGGGGTCGGTCGCCGTGTCGCTCGCGGTGGGCCGGGGGGACGGCGAGGCCGTGCCCGACGGACGGGTGCCGACGGACGACATGGTGGGGGCGGGGTCGGACACCGGCTGACGGTCGGCGTCGTCGCTGGCCGTGTTGTCGTGCCCGGAGCCGCCCATCGGCATCATCGACACCCCGAGCGCCACCAGCGACAGCACGACGGCCGCGGCGAGCAGACTGTTGCGTACGAGGCGTGCCTTGTTCGCGCCCTCCTTCGGCTCCCCGGCCTCCAGTTCGGCCACCGGACGCCCCGCGCCGAGCCGTACCTCGGAGGCCCGGCGGCGGCGCTCCAGATAGGCGAGCCCGCCCCAGCCGATCACCCCGCCCGCGAGGGCGGCGGGCAGTCCGCCGCCGGCCAGTCGCAGGCAGGCGGCCGCTTCCGCGCACTGCACACAGGTGGCGAGGTGCCGTGAGAGGTCCTCGGGTGTGTCGGCGGCCGGTGACCGGGTCACCGCGTCCAGCAGCCGGGCGTAGCTGCGGCACTCCGCGGCCATCGGGGTGTCGAGGTGGTTGCGGTGGCAGCGGTCCCTGAACAGGGCCCGCACCTGGGCGAGTTCACTGGAGACGACCGCCGGGTCGAGGCCGAGCCGGCGGGCCACGACGGGCAGCGGCAGCGCCTCCACCTCGGCCAGCCACAGCAGCGCCGCGTCCGCCTCCTGGAGGTCCCGCAGCCCGCGCAGCGCGATCGGGCGCTGCAACGGCATGCCGTGATAGCGGGCCGCCTTCTCCGAGTTGAGCCACAGCCGCAGGTCCGGGTCGAGCCGGTGCCCCCGCCCGGCGAACTCCCAGGCCGCGGCCGTGGTCCGTACGGCGGTCAGCAGCAGCGGTATCACCGGCAGTACCCGGCGGGCCGGTCCGCGCATCGGGCCGGACCCGGCGGAGCGGGCCTCCTGGATGCCAAGTGCGAAGGCCTCACTGGCCAGTTCGGTGGCCGAGGCGGCTCCGGACGTGCACAGGTCGGCGTAGGACAGCACGGCGTCCCAGCTCTCGGTGAACAGCGCTGCCTCAGCGGCGTCCTGAGGAGTCGGCAGGTCGGGCATGGGTCTCCTGCATCCACGAATGACGGCCAACTAGCTCTGACAGTAAGCGAGTTGGAGGGGGGCTGCCTCGTGACAGGGCCAGAGCCTTTCACGCGTCCCACACAACTGACAAGCCGCCTATTCAATTACGGTGACTGTCAGTCGCCTCTGTGCAGTTGTACGTGTCCGAGCCTCTCCCGACTCACCTGTCGCAGGAGTTGGCCACACCGTTACCTTACAAAGGCGTGGGCTCCTCGGCGGGCTCGGCGGGGAGACTGTCCATGAAGGAGCTGACGGAGAAGACGGCGCGGCCGGGGCCCGGTTGGCCGTATCCGGGCGGGGACTTGAGGCCGAAGTCCTCCATCGTCGCGCGGTAGGCCTCCAGCAGCCGGATGTGGTACTCCAGCGGAGCGCCCTGCGGATTGGCCTTGCCCAGCGGGGTGGTTGGCTCGGGGCACCAGGTGGTGAAGCGGGGCGTGATGCCCTGCGACATGAAGAAGCGCAGCCCTTCGGTGGTCGACGCGATCGCCTCGTCGACGGTCTTGAATCCGAACGGCTCCGCCATCTCCACGCCGGCCACGAAGTTGGGGATGACATTGCGCGCGCCGAAGATCTCCGCGGAGTCGAGAATCCGCTTGTGCCACTCGGCACGCCCGACGTAGCGCTCCTTGCCCGGGCAGTGCAGCTTGAACAGATACTCGTCCCACACCTCGTAGTTGGGGTGGTAGATCTGCACGCCGTAGTCCTTGAACCGCTGCACGTCGTCCTTGGGCAGCGCCTGGGCCACGACCTTGCCGATCCACCGCCCCGGGAAGCGCTCCTCGATGGCCTTGGCGTAGTGGCCGTAGAAGTCGGCCTCGTCGCGCCCGGCGACGGTCTTGGTGATCGCGCCGCCGGTGAGGGTGTAGGCGGTGGACACCTTCGCGGTGTCGTACCGGTCGATGATCTCCAGCGCTTCGAGGACCTCTTCCACGTCCTTGACCCCGGTGTACGGCCGCCCGGCGGCCTTGTGCTGGCGCCAGTTGTGGTTGATGTCGCAGTACTGGCACTCCTCCTTGGCGCCGAAGTACTGGCAGACGCGGAAGACGGTCAGGTAGATCAGGTAGCCCCACTGGATGGTCGGGGCCACCTCCATGACGGACTTCCCGTTGGCGAGCTTGTGCTTGTAGTACTCCGGCATCGGCGGCACACCGACATCCGCGATGCGCTTCCCGTCGAGGTAGAGCCCGAGGACGCCGTCCTCGTCGGAGGCCACGCGGTACGGCGAGGTCGGGTTCACCCGCACGGAGACGACGGTCCGTCGCAGGTCGTACGGGCCCCCCGTGAGGATGATCTCCTCGGGCGGGCGCCGTAGCGCGGCCTCGCCCAACTCGGGCAGGGTCCCGTGGTCGAAGGAGAAGATGAAGTACGACTTCGGCTTCACCTCACCGCCCTCGTTGTCGCTGAGCGCCGACGGGTCGAAGGCGACGCCCCCACGCAGCAGGTCCTCCTTGAAGACGGCCTCCCGCGGCACATGCGGAAAGCGCTCCATCAGATCCTCGACCAGCGCGGTGCGGCTGCCCATCCCGTATCTCCTCCCGCCTCAGACGCCCTGCTCGGGCGTACGACTCCTCACGGTATGCCTCCGGCGGTTGGGCGGGGGGAGCGGGGGGTCGGTGTGGTGCGGTTCGGGTGGGTTTGGCGGGGTGGCCGGGTCGGGGGTGGGGGCTCGGGTTGATTGCGGGGTGCGGGTGCGTTGTGGCTGGGTGCGCAGTTCCCCGCGCCCCTTGGGGCATGGGGGTGGGCCGGGTTGGGGGCGATCAGGTCAGCCCTGTCCCGTTCCCTCGCGGCGGGCGATGTGCTCCGGTACCGGGATGCCCAGGGGCAGAACCGGGTCCGATACCGGTGTGCCCCAGGTTGAGGTCAGAGGGAGGGTTCCCGCCCACACGGCCAGTTCCGCGTCGGGGCCGTCGGCGTCGTCCGGTGGGCCGGTGCGGATCTTGACCGAGGCTTCCTCCAGGGAGAGGGCGAGGAGGGTGGTCGCGGCGAGTTCCTTGCGGTTGGGGAGGCGGGCGTACGACCACTGGCCGGGGGTCGCGTGTTCGGTGAGGCAGCGCAGGCCGGCCAGTTTCTCCTCCGGGTCGGTGACCTTGTGGGGTACCCCGTGGATCATCGCGCTGCGGTAGTTGACCCCGTGCTCGAAGACCGACCGGGCCAGCACAAGGCCGTCGACATGCGTGACGGTGACGCACACGGGAGCTCCGCCCGTGAGGCTACGACTCGCGACGGAGCCGTGGAAGTACAGCCGCCGCCCGTCCCTCCCGTACACCGTGGGTACGACGACCGGCCGCCCCTCGATCACGACCCCCAGGTGACAGACGAAACCGGCGTCGAGGATCGCGTCCAGGTCGGCACGGTCGAGGCTGCCCTGGTCGGCGAGGCGGCGGTGGCGGGTGCGGTCGTTCACGGGGAGCGGGTCGGTGGCTGGGCGCGGGTCGGTCATGGCAGCAGAGGCTACCGATATCGCAGGACATAGGCTACAGATTGACCATCACGTCGCTTTCGCCGACGAAAGTCGACGAAATCCGTACTCGCCGTCGGCGGATGAGAAGGTCAGGGAAAACGCACGCACCGGAGGGACGACAGGGATGACGGAGACGGTCACCAACTGGGCCGGCAACATCACCTACGCGGCGAAGGAACTCCACCGCCCGCGCACACCCGGCGCCCTCAGGTCCCTCGTGGCCGAGAGCGCGCGGGTACGGGTGCTGGGCAGCGGCCACTCCTTCAACGAGATCGCCGAGCCGGGCCCCGACGGCACCCTGCTGTCGATCGCCGCGCTGCCGCCCGAGTTCGACGTCGACACGACGGCCCGTACGGTACGGGTGTCGGGCGGCGTCCGGTACGCGGAACTGGCCCGCCGGGTGGCCGCGCACGGCCTCGCGCTGCCCAACATGGCGTCCCTGCCGCACATTTCGGTGGCCGGTTCGGTGGCGACCGGCACGCATGGTTCGGGCGTCGGCAACGGCTCGCTCGCCTCGGCCGTCCGTGAGGTCGAGATCGTCACGGCGGACGGTTCCACGGTGACGATCGCGCGCGGCGACGCGCGCTTCGACGGTGCCGTGACCTCCCTCGGCGCCCTCGGGGTCGTCACCTCGCTCACCCTGGACCTGGAGCCTGCCTTCGAGGTCGAGCAGTACGTCTTCACCGAACTCCCGCTCGCGAGGCTGGACTTCGAGACGGTGGCGGCATCGGCGTACAGCGTGAGTCTGTTCACCGACTGGCGGGAGCCGCGCTTCGGGCAGGTGTGGCTGAAGCGGCGCACCGACCAGCCGCCGGTCGACTTCCCGTGGGCGACGCCCGTGACCGTGGCGCTGCACCCGGTGCCGGGAATGCCCGCGGTCAACACCACCGAGCAGCTCGGGGCGGCTGGGCCGTGGCACGAGCGACTGCCGCATTTCCGGGCGGAGTTCACGCCGAGCAGCGGCGCGGAGCTGCAGTCGGAGTACCTGCTGCCGCGGTCGGCCGCGGTCGACGCGCTGTATGCGGTCGACGGCATCCGGGAGACGGTCGCCGGTGTACTGCAGATCTGCGAGGTGCGGACGGTCGCCGCCGACACTCAGTGGATGAGCCCCTCGTACGGGCGGGACACGGTGGCGCTGCACTTCACCTGGATCGAGGACACGGAGCGCGTGCTGCCCGTGGTGCGACAGTTGGAGGAGGCACTCGATGCCTTCGACGCGCGGCCGCACTGGGGGAAGGTGTTCACCACTCCGGCGGCGGTGCTGCGCGGGCGTTATCCGCGGCTCGGCGACTTCGCGGCGCTGGCGCGGGACCTCGACCCGGAAGGCAAGTTCGCCAACCCCTTCGTCCGGAACATCTTCGGCGACTGACTTTGTACAGCCCCTTTCCTAACCCCTTGTCGAACGTCGGCCGCTGCCCATAGCCTTGCGGCGCGCCGATGCCGTCGTGCCTCGGCATGACGCGAGGGGGAAGGGATGGCGGCCACTCCGCCGAAGCGCACATCACGCGACATCCGTACCGCGAACCGCTACGAAGTACTGCGCCAGATCATCGCCGAATCGCCCACCTCCCGGCAGGAGTTGGCCGCCGCCACCGGGCTCAGCCTGGCCACGGTGGCCACCCTCGTCGGTGAGCTGCTCGACCTCCGCATGATCACCGAGGTCGGTTTCGAGGACTCGGCGGGGGGCCGCCCGCGCGGTCTCGTGGCGGTCAACGCGTCGGGGGGCGCGCTGATCGGCGTCGACATCGCGGAGACGTACGTCCATGTCGAACTCTTCGACCTGGGACTGAACGTGCTGGCCCGCGCCGACGAGGACATGCGCCCCGGCGAGAGCCTGCCCGAGCAGGTGGTCAGCCATGTGGCCGCCGCCGTCGGCTCGGTGGTCGCGCAGGCCGGCATCGAGGGCGCGCGGGTGCTGGGCGTCGGGGTGAGCGTGCCGGGCCAGGTGGACCGCGACACCGGCATCTCGGAGTACGCGCCCAACTGGGACTGGCACGACGTGCCGTTGCTCGACCTGCTCTCCGAAGTGATCGCCTATCCCCTGTACTTGGACAACCCGCTGCGCGCCGGCGCGGTCGCCGAGATGTGGTTCGGGGCGGCGCGCGGACGCGGGGACGCGGTGGTGGTCAACCTCGGAACCGGCGTCGGCGCGGGGCTCGCGCTCGGCGGGGCGCTGTACCGGGGGGTGAGCAACAGCGCCGGGGAGTGGGGCCATACGACCCTCGTCCTGGACGGGCGGCTGTGCCGCTGCGGCAACCACGGCTGTGTGGAGGCGTACGTCGGTGCGCCCGGAATCATGCTGAACCTACGGGAGTTGAGCCCGGACAGCCCGCTGCTGCACCCCGAGGACCAGACGGCCACCATCGACGCCCTGGCCCACGGCGTGGACGAGAACGACCCCGTGGCCCTCAAGGTCGTCCGGGAGACGGCCCGTTACATCGGCGCGGGCATCGCCAACCTGGTGAACATCCTCAACCCCGAAGTCGTCGTGCTCAGCAGTTGGGTCGCCCGCAGGCTCGGTGAGCCCCTGCTGCACGAGGTGCGCGAGGCCGTCCAACGGCACGCGCTCAGGCGGCCGTTCGCCGCCACCCGGATCGTCCTCTCCCCCATTCTCACCGACCCGGCGTGCCTGGGCGCGGCAACGTTCGCGCTGGAAGGAGCACTTCAGTCGGTCGGGCAGCGGGGCGCGTCGGTGTCGAGGGCACGAGCGCGCGGAGGCCCGAAGGGCTGAGCACGGTCGTGCCCTCGACACCGACTTAGGCGCCCTCGCAGAAAAAGGCACAGCCAGGCAAGCGCACCACCCCCGCAAGGAGCCGTACCGCACCACCTTCATGACGACGGAAGGGATGCACGTGACTCACCCCCACCCCAGGACAACGATCCTCGCGACAGCGGCAGCCGCACTCGCTGTCACCGGGGCCCTGCTCTCCGCGCCGCCCGCGAACGCCGACGGCGTCGCACCGGCCGAAGTCTCCCCCCACGCGGCCCAGACCATCGACAACATCGGCGCGTCCGGCGCCTGGTGGGTCAACGACCTGCAGAACTTCACGCCCGCGGTCCAGGCCCGGGTGGCCCAACTCCTGTTCTCCGAGCAAGGGTTGGACCTGTCCTCCTACCGCTACAACATCGGCGGTGGCGGCACCGCGGTCACCACCCCGGCCCGTGCGGCGCAGGACTTCCTCAACGCCGACGGCACCTACGACTGGAGCAAGGACAAGGGCGGTCGAACGTTCCTCAAGTACGCCGCGCAGTACGGCGTGCAGGACCTGATCGGCTTCGTCAACAGCGCGCCCGCGCAGTGGACGACCAACGGGCAGAGCTGCGGCGGCCAGTTGAAGCCGGAGAACGAGAGCGACTACGCGAAGTACATCGCCGACGTCACCGCGCACTTCGCGAAGCAGGGTGCGAAGTTCGACTACATCAGCCCCTTCAACGAGCCGAACAACAATTTCGGCGACTGCGGCCAGGAGGGCATGCAGGTAACCGTCGACCAACGCGACGACATCGTGCGGGCGTTGGGCGCAGAGCAGCGGGCCCGGCAACAGAAGACCTCGATCATCGCCGACGAGTCGAGCAGCACGGTCAGCTTCAGCACGGAGGTCCCGCAGTGGATCTCGCAGCCGGACACCGCGCAGTACGTGTCGAAGCTCGCGCATCACACGTACAACAACCCGAACGACGGCCGGTTGGGCAATGTCTACGAGACGGCGAAGACGGTCGGCAAGACCTCCTGGGCCACCGAGATCTGCTGCTTCGGCAAGGGCGGCACGGGCTGGAACCAGGAGTACGACCCGACGATCGACAACGCCCTGCTCATGTCCCGCATCATCTACAAGGACTTCGCGACCTCGCACGACTCGGCGTTCCAGTGGTGGGTGGCGCTCGCCAGCGGCTACGGCACGGACCCGGCCGCGCGCAACGACGTCGGCTGGAACGACGGGCTGGTCTACTACGACCCCGACTACGCGACGAACGGCAACCAGACCCTGTACTTCACCAAGCGGTACTACGCGCTGGGCCAGTACAGCAAGTTCGTGCGGCCCGGCTCCGTCGCGCACAACGTGACGGGTGCGCCGAGCGGTGTCGAGGTGAGCTCGTACGACCGGGACGGCAAGTGGGTCGTCGTGGTCAACAACCAGAACACGACGGACACTTCGCTGAATCTGCACTTCAACAGCAAGGTTCCGGTGCGGGCGACGCAGGCGGTCCGCACCTCGGCCACGGAGAACTGGGCGAAGGTCGCGAAGCCGGACGTGAGCGGCTCCACGGTGTCCACGACCCTCGCCGCCCGCTCGATCACGACGTACGTCTTCGACCAGAAGGACCGGAAGGACCAGAAGGCCCTCAAGGGCCGGACGGGTCACGGGAGTTCGACAGCCGTCACCGGCGCCCTCCAGGGCAAGCAGTCCGGCAAGTGCCTGACGGCGGACGCCTCGGGAGCCGCGATCGGCACCTGTACCGGCGGGGTCGAGCAGACGTGGTCGTACGACGCGAAGGGCGGCCTGAAAAGTGCCAACGGGTATCTGACGGTGGGGAGTTCGGGGCTCACGACCGCCGCCGACTTCACGGGTGATCCCGGCCAGCGATGGCTGCTGAACGGCAACGGACAGATCCTCAGCGAGGCGTCCGGGAAGTGCCTCGACGTGAGCGGGCAGGCGACCGCGGACGGCAGCAAGGTGATCCTCTACAGCTGCAACGGCGGGGCCAACGAGGCCTGGTCGAAGGTGTGATGACCAGCTGAGCGCATGGTGCGGGCCGCCTCGACGGCGGTCCGCACCTTCGTCACGTCCGGTATCCCGAACGCTACACAACGCTTCGAACAGGCTTCGTCCAACCCCTTGCCGAAGGCTTAGGCGAAGGTTAACGTCCCGCTCCGCACCTCGATTTGAGCCACTGGCCACCACTCAGCCGTGGAGCCGTGGAGCCGCAGCCGCGCGAGAGACAAGGACGTCACCATGTCGGCAATGAGCAACAGCAACTGGTCCCGACGATCGATATTCCGGGCGGCCGCGGGGATGGCCGCGGCCGGCACCCTGGCCGCCTGTGGCGGCAACAACGGGCGGGGCGGGGGCTCCGGTTCGGGCACGAACCTCGTCCAGTTCTTCCACGCCTACGGCGAGGCGGGCACCGAACAGGCCATCAAGCGGTACGCCAAGGCCTACTCGAAGGCCAACGTGTCCACCACCTGGATCACCGGCACCAACTTCGAGGCCAAGCTCTTCTCGTCCCTGCTCACCAAGCAGGCGCCCGACGTCTTCGAGTTCCACCCGCAGTTGCAGTTGGTCAAGAGCGGCCAGGTGGCCGACCTGAGCGACATCATCGATCCGGTGAAGTCCGACTTCAACCCGGCAGACATCAACTCGCACACCGTGGACGGCAAGATCTACGGGGTCCGGATGATCGACGACCCGCAGTTCTTCTACTACCGCAAGTCGATGCTGGAGAAGGCCAAGGTCGAGGTCCCGACCACGCTGGACGAACTGCTGGAAGCCGCCGCCAAGTTGACCACCGACAAGGTCAAGGGCATCGATCTCGGCAACGACTTCACACCGGTCCAGGGCAACCTGATCTGGTCGGCCGGCGCCGACACCCTCGACGCGAACAACCAGATCGCCTACCACACGGACGCGGTCGTCCAGGGCCTCAAGCAGCTCCGCCAGCTGTTCACCAGCGGCCATGTGCTCCTCGACGCGCCGACCGACTGGTGGGACCCGTCCTCGCTCAACCAGGGCCTGTGCGCCATCCAGTGGGGCGGCCTGTGGTCCATGCCGGCCATGCAGAAGGCGCTCGGTGACGACCTCGGCATCTTCCCGTTCCCGAAGGTCGGCGACAACGGCAAGCTGTCGGTCACCAACGGCGGTTGGTCGATGTTCGTCAACGCCAAGGGCAAGAACGTCGAGGCGGCCAAGGCGTACGTGAAGTGGCTGTGGATCGAGCAGAAGAAGTACCAGGAGGACTGGGCGCTCTCGTACGGCTTCCACGTCCCGCCGCGCAGCTCGATCGCCGCGCAGGCCACCAAGCTCAAGTCGGGTCTGCCGGCCGAGGCCGTCAAGCTCTTCACCGACTACGGCCACTTCGACAACATCGCCTGGGACCAGACGATGATCACCGCCCTCAACGACGTGATCGCGTCGAGTGTCCGCAAGGGCGGCGACCCGGAGGCCGCGCTCGACGCCTGCGACAAGAAGGTCGATGTCGAGCTCAAGAAGCTGTTCGGATAGGCCGGCGGACGGAACACGACATGTCGACCACCACCACGCGCGGGGTCGCCCAGCCCGCCCCGGCCAAGGCCTCCCAGGCCCGGCCGCGGCGGGGCCTGCGGTCCAACGCCACCCTGAACTTCTGGCTCTTCACCGGCCCCTTCCTCATCGGCCTGGTGATCTTCGTCTTCGTCCCCATCGGATGGAGCATCTGGCTCAGCTTCTTCGACGCCCGCTACACCGTCACGCCGAGCAACTTCGTCGGCTTCGACAACTACCGGCAGATCCTGACCAACAGCAACTTCCCTGATTCGCTGCTGACGTTCACGATCTTCGCCGCGTTCATCGTGCCGACCACATGGGCACTGTCGCTGGGTCTGGCCCTGCTGGTGAACCAACTCCGGTTCATGCGGGCGTTCTTCCGGTCGGTGTTCTTCCTGCCGACCGCCGTCTCGTACGTCGCCGCCGCGCTGATCTGGAAGATGTCCCTCTTCACCGGTGTCCGCTTCGGCCTGGCGAACACCGTCCTCGGCTGGTTCGGCGTCGACAACATCGCCTATCTGTCCAACCCGAGCCCGCCCTGGTACTGGGTGGTGCTGGTGAGCCTGCGGCTGTGGATCCAGTCCGGTTTCTACATGATCCTGTTCCTCGCGGCGCTGCAGAACATCCCGGCCGAGCTGTACGAGGCCGCCGAGATCGACGGCGCCAAACGGGGCTGGCAGACGTTCTGGTACATCACCCTGCCCCAACTCCGGGCCACCTCCACGGCGGTGATCCTGCTGCTGCTCATCGCCGCCTACCAGGCGTTCGACGAGTTCTACAACCTCATCACCACCAAGGCGACTTGGGCCCAGACCCCGCTCATGGAGCTCTACAAGGCGGCCCTCGGCACGAACCAGGACTACGGCGCGGGCAGCGCGGGCGCGGTCATCCTGTCCCTGCTGATCTGCATCGTCACGCTCGCCCAGGGCAAGATCATGGGCTTCGGAAGAGGGGAGGAGGCCAAGTGACCACCACCGCACCGCAGTTGGACAAGAAGCGGAAGAAGCGCGGCGGCATCCTCGGCAACACCGGCCTGTACCTCGCCGTCGGCATCGCCGCCCTGCTCTTCCTGATCCCCTTCTACCTGATCCTCCGCAACGCCCTCTCCACGGACGCGGAGATCACCGGCGAGAACTGGCGGCTGCTGCCCTCGTTCCAGTGGGGCAACATCTCCGAGCTCTTCGACGACCAGACCGTCCAGTTCGGCCGCGCCCTGTGGAACTCCACGGTCGTCGCCGTCCTGATGACCGTAGGCACCCTCCTGGTCTGCTCGCTGGCCGGCTACGGCCTGGCCCGCATCCCGTACAAGCACTCCAACAAGGTCTTCTACGTCGTCCTGGCGACCCTGATGGTCCCCACAGCCGTCACCTTCGTGCCGAGTTTCGTCCTCGTCTCGTCGCTCGGCTGGGTCGACACCTACCGGGGCCTCATCATCCCAGGCCTCTTCAGTGGTTTCACCTGCTTCCTCTTCCGGCAGTACTTCCTGGGGTTCCCCAAGGAGTTGGAGGAGGCGGCGCGCGTGGACGGGCTCGGCTACTGGGGCGCGTACTGGCGGATCGTCGTGCCCAACTCGCTGAACTTCTTCGCGGCGATCGCCACAATCACCTTCATCAGCGGCTGGAACGCCTTCCTCTGGCCGCTGGTCATCGGCCAGGACCCGAGCTCCTGGACCGTGCAGATCGCCCTGTCGTCGTTCATCACGAACCAGACCGTCAACTTCCATCTCATCTTCATGGCCACCGCAGTTTCCATCCTGCCCCTGGTGTTCGTGTTCCTCTTCCTCCAGCGCTGGCTGGTCCAGGGCATCGCGCAGACCGGCATCAAGGGCTGACACCCGCATCTCACGACCTGGAGACCGATGACTTCCAGCACCGTCGCCGACTACATCGAGGACGTCTCGCCGGGCAGCGGAGCCCTCCCGCCCCGCGCCCGGTACGCGTCCCCGGACACGAAGTCACTGTCGCTGAACGGCAGTTGGCGCCTGCGTGTGTCGGCGACGGCCGACGCCGAGGACGACTCGTTCGCCGAGGAGGACTACGACGCCGGGGACTGGGCCGAGGTCACGGTCCCCGGCCACTGGGTCCTCCAGGGTCACGGCTCCCCGATCTACACCAACCACCTCTACCCCTTCCCGGTCGACCCGCCGCGCGTCCCGACCGAGAACCCGACCGGCGATCACCTCCGCACCTTCGACCTGCCGTCCGAGTGGCCCTCGGACGGCGGGGCGGTGCTGCGCTTCGACGGCGTCGAGTCCTGCGCCCGGGTCTGGCTGAACGGCACGGACCTCGGCGAGTTCAAGGGGTCGAGGCTGCCGCACGAGTTCGCGGTAGGCCATCTCCTGAAGCCCTCCGGCAACGTGCTCGCCGTCCGCGTCCACCAGTGGTCGGCGGGCTCCTACCTGGAGGACCAGGACCAGTGGTGGCTGCCCGGCATCTTCCGTGGCGTCACCCTGCTGCACCGCCCGCCGGGCAGCGCCCTCGACTTCTTCGTGCACGCCTCCTACGACCACACCGGCGGCGAGGGCACTCTGCGCGTCGACTCCGACGTCGACGGCCGGATCACCGTGCCCGCCCTGGACATCGATGTCGCGACGGGTGAATCGGTCACCGTGCCGGTGCGTGCGTGGACGGCCGAACTCCCTTACCTGTACGACGGGTTGCTGACGACGGAGGGCGAACGCGTCCCCCTGCGCATCGGCTTCCGGACCGTCGAACTCTCCGACGGCCTGATCAAGGTCAACGGCAAGGCGATCCTCTTCAAGGGCGTCAACCGCCATGAATGGCACCCGGAGAAGGGCCGCGCCCTCGACCTGGAGACCATGCGGGAGGACGTGCTGCTGATGAAGCGGCACAACATCAACGCCGTCCGCACCTCGCACTACCCACCGCACCCCGACTTCCTGGACCTGTGCGACGAGTAC
The DNA here is from genome assembly GCF_000367365.1 of Streptomyces prunicolor NBRC 13075. Classification (GTDB taxonomy): domain Bacteria; phylum Actinomycetota; class Actinomycetes; order Streptomycetales; family Streptomycetaceae; genus Streptomyces; species Streptomyces prunicolor. The sequence goes on from NZ_BARF01000110.1 coordinate 24,786, forward strand.
GGCCTCTGGGTCATCGACGAGTGCGACCTGGAGACCCACGGTTTCACCGAACAGGCCTGGCGCGACAACCCTGTTGACGACGACCGCTGGACCCCGGCCCTCCTGGACCGCGCCGCCCGCATGGTCGAACGCGACAAGAACCACCCCTCTGTCGTCATCTGGTCGCTCGGCAACGAGGCCGGTACCGGTCGCGGCCTCACGGCCATGTCCGAGTGGATCCACGCCCGCGACGACTCGCGCCTCGTGCACTACGAGGGCGACATCGACTGCCGTGACACGGACGTCTATTCACGGATGTACGCCGACCACGCCGAGGTCGAGCGCATCGGCCAAGGCCTCGACGGCGGCACCCACAAACGCCGCCAACTCCCCTTCATCCTCTGCGAGTACGCCCACGCCATGGGCAACGGTCCCGGCGGACTCGCCGACTACCAGCGCCTCTTCGAGTCGTACGACCGGCTCCAGGGCGGTTTCGTCTGGGAGTGGATCGACCACGGCATCAAGGACGAGCGCTACGGCTTCGCGTACGGCGGTGACTTCGGCGAGGAGCTGCACGACGGGAACTTCGTCTGCGACGGCCTGCTCTTCCCGGACCGCACCCCCTCCCCCGGCCTGCTCGAGTACAAGAAGGTGATCGAGCCGGTCCGCATCACCGGCGACGGCGCCGACGGCACCGTACGGATCACCAACGCGTACGACTTCGCCGACCTGTCCGCCCTGACCTTCACGTGGTCGTACCAAGTCGACGGCGAGACGGTCGAGTCGGGCACCCTCACGTTGCCGTCGCTCGCCCCCGGCGAGTCCGCCGACGTCAAACTGCCCGAACCGCCCACGGAGTCCGACGGCGCCGAATCCCAGTGGACCGTACGGGCGTCGCTGGCGTCCGACACCGCATGGGGTGCCGCCGGCCATGTCATCGGCTGGGGCCAATTCCCGCTCACGGCACGCCCGTTGCCGTCCGTCTCCGCTCTCGCCGGGCCGGTGCTCGCCGATCGGCGGATCGCCCTCGGCCCGGCCACCTTCGACGCGCGCACAGGTGAGTTGAAGACGATCGGCACGGTCGAGGTCACCGGTCTCCGCCTCGACGTATGGCGGGCGCCCACCGACAACGACGACGGCGCGTCCTGGCAGACCGACGTCCGCTTCGGCCTGCTCTGGCGCAAGTTCGGGCTGCACCGCATGCGGAACCGCCTGGACGGCGTGGAGTTGAGCGAGGACGCGCTGACCGTCCGCACCCGGGTGGCACCCGCCGCCTGGGAGATCGGCCTCGCCACGGTGTACCGCTGGACCTCCGACGGTTCGCGGCTGCGGCTGACGGTGTCCGTGGCACCCGAGGGCAACTGGACGTTCCCGCTGCCGAGGCTCGGTGTCCGCTTCGGCCTCGACGCGAGCGCCGACCGCGTGAAGTGGTTCGGCGGCGGCCCCGGTGAGGGTTACCCGGACACCAAGTCGGCCTCGCTGCTCGGACGTTGGCAGTCCACGGTCGACGACCTCCAGACCCCCTACGTCCGCCCGCAGGAGAACGGCGCCCGCCCGGACGTCCGTTGGGCGGAACTGGGCGGCCTGCGCATAGACGGTGACCCGGAGTTCTGGTTCACCGCCCGCCGCTGGACCACGGAAGAGCTGGACGCGGCCACCCACCGCACCGACCTCGCCCCCGGCGGCACTGTCTGGGTGAACCTCGACCACGCCCAGCACGGCATCGGCTCGCAGTCCTGCGGACCGGGCCCGCTCCCGCAGTACTTCCTGAACGCCCGACCCACCGAGTTCTCCTACGTGTTCTCGGAATCCCCGGAGACCAGTTGACTGGCACAGCGTTGAAATCGTCCGCGGCCGACCGGCTCTTCGCCCGGTCGGCCGCGGTCGCGTCCTGCGTCGGCTTCGTTCTCATCGGCATGCTCCAGTCCCTCTACGGCCCCGCGATCCCGGGCCTGCGCCACGAGTTCGGCCTGTCCCCTTCCTCCGCCGCCCTCGGCCTGAGCCTGCACTTCGCGGGCGGGGTGGCCGGAGTCCTCGCCTTCAACGCGATCCACTCCCGGATCAGCAACAGGTCACTGCTGGCGTGGAGTTACGGCCTGATGGCGGCGGGCGCGGCCGGATTCGCACTCGCGCCGAACTGGCCCCTCGCGCTCACCGCCGCGTTCCTCGGCGGCCTCGGCTTCGGCGGGGTCGACTACGGCCTCAACCAGCTCTTCGCCGTCGGCTTCGGCGACCGTTCCACCGCCATGCTGAACGTACTCAACGCGCACTTCGGCATCGGCGCGGTGCTCGGCCCGGCGGTCATCGCGTGGCTCGGCCCGGACGACTACCCGTACGCGTTCGGGGCGTGCGCCGTGCTGGCGGCGGTGCTGGTGTTCGCGGGCTCAAGTGGCGTACGTACACGTGTATCTGACACCCCACCAGCGACGACGAAAGCCAGATCCCTTGGGCTGTCCCGAGTCCTCGTCGGCTTCCTCGTGCTCTACATCCTCAACGTGGCCGTGGAGGCGGGCGTCGGCGGCTGGGAGCCGACACATCTGGAGACGGTCGGCTACACCGCCACCGTGGCCGCGTCGGCGACCTCGGTCTACTGGCTGATGATGACGGCCGGCCGTTTCCTCGTCGTACCGATCACGACGCGCTACGCCCCCGAGCGCATCCTCGCGGTGTGCGCGGCCGGGATGACGGTGTGTCTGCTGTTGACGCTGATTAAAGGAGTGGCACCGGTGGCGTACGCCGGTGTTGGCTTGTTCATCGCGCCGGTATTCCCGACGGGCCTTTCGTGGCTCAACTCGGCGCTCCCGCAGGCCAGGCGGGCCGGTGCGTGGGTGATCGCGGCCTCGAACGTCGGCGGGGTGGCGGCTCCACCGCTGCTCGGCGTCGGGATCGAGGCCTCCGGGATCCACGCGGTGCCCTGGCTGTTGACCGTGTTGTCGGGCGCGTCGCTGCTGGCGACCGTCCGGCTGATCCGACTGACGAGGAGGTCCGCATCATGAACGCACTGTTCCGGCTCACCCGAAGGTCGATCCAGTGAGCGCGAGCAGCATCGAGGTACGGGGGTTGTCCCGCACCTTCCACACAACTGTCCGCCGCCCGGGCTTCGTCGGCGGTCTGCGCTCCCTCGTCAACCCGAAGCGCGTGCCCAAGTACGCCGTCTCCGACGTCACGTTCGACGTCGCCCCGGGTGAACTCCTCGCCCTGCTCGGCCCGAACGGCGCCGGCAAGTCCACCACCATCAAGATCCTCACCGGTATTCTCCGGCCCACCTCCGGCGAGGCCCGGGTGGCGGGCGTGGTGCCGTACGAGGAGCGGGAGCGCAACGCCCGTAATATCGGGGCGGTGTTCGGGCAGCGCACCCAATTGTGGTGGGACCTGCCGGTGCGTGAGTCGTTCGCGATCCTGCGGGACATCTACGAGGTGCCGAAGGCCCAACACGCGGCGCGGTTGCGGGAGTTCGACGACCTCCTCGAACTGTCCACCTTCTGGGACACCCGGGTACGCCATCTCTCCCTCGGGCAGCGGGTGCGCTGCGATCTGGCCGCCGCCCTGCTGCACGACCCTCCGGTCGTCTTCCTCGACGAGCCGACCATCGGCATGGACGTGGTCGTGAAGGAGCAGGTGCGGGAGTTCCTGCGGCACCAGGTGGAGGAGCGCGGCCGTACGGTCCTGCTGACCACGCACGACATGACCGAGGTCGCCCGGCTCGCCGAGCGGGTCGTCCTCATCAACCACGGCCGGCTGGTACTGGACGGCACCCTCGACGAGATCCGCCGCACGTTCGGCTCGACCTGGCAGATCCGCGCGACCCTCGCCGACGCGCACGCCGAGGTCGTACCGCTGCCCGGCATCGCGCTGGTACGGCGGGACGGCCCGCAGGTGGTGTTCGGCCCGGACGGGACCGAGGGGCCGACCGTCCATCAGGCGCTGAAGCAGGTCATCGAGCGCTACGAGGTGACCGAAGTCGCCATGGACGAGGCCGACTTGGAGGACGTGATGCGGGCCGCCTACGTCCAGGCCGGGCCGCCGGCCGAGGAGGCCTGAGATGGCCGCCCTGTACGCCTGGCGCGCCGCCCGTGTCACCCCGCTCGGCGAACTGCTCGCCCCGCCCCGCATCACCGCCGCCCTGCTCCGCCTCACGGTGCAGGTGGTCCTGGTGGCGTCCCTGTGGCGCGGCCTGTACTCGCAGACCGGCACCACCGCCGGACTCACCCGCGACCAGGCGGTGACGTACGCCGTCATGGCCGTACTCGCCTCCCGGCTGCGGGAGTTGGACCAGCGCTCGGGCCGGGACGCGGTCCTTCAGCACATGCACTTCGGCACGATCATCTACTGGTACCTGCGCCCGCTGCCGCCCCAGCGGTACTACGCGCTGCGGGCGTTCGGCGAGCAGATGTACGGCCTGGCCTGGGCACTGGCCGGCTACGTCGTCTGCCTCGCGACCGGGGTGGTCGAACCGCCCAAGTCACCTGCGGTGGCAGGGGTGTTCGCGCTGAGCATGCTGCTGGGCCAGCTCGTCCTGTACTACGTCATGCTCCTCATCGACCAGTTGTGCTTCTGGACGCTCCGCAACGGGGCCGCGATGCTCATCCTGATCTTCGCGCAGAACCTGTTGTCCGGGGTGTACGCGCCGCTGTGGTTCTTCCCGGACTGGTTCATCACGATGAGCCGCTTCCTGCCGTTCCAGGCGACACTCAGTGTGCCGCTCTCGATCTATGTGGGCCGTGTCCCGCTGTCCGACGCGGGGGCCCAACTCGCCCTGCAGGCGGTGTGGGTGGCGTCCCTGGCCCTGTTCACCCGGTTCCTGTGGCGGCGCGCCGCCCGTCGAGTCGTGGCCCAAGGAGGTTGACGCGAGTGGAAGCCGTCCGGATCGTCTGGCGCATCACGCGTCTCAACTTCCGTGCCCAGCTGGAATATCGCACCGAATTCCTGCTGATGATCGCGATCGGCGCGATCTGGCAGGTGTCGGTGATCGTGTTCGCGACCGTGCTACTCACCCGGTTCTCCGGGATGGGCGGCTGGGACAGCTCGGACGTGCTGCTGATCCCGGCGACGCGGATGATGGCGCACGGCCTGATGGTGCTGTTCCTGGGCCGGATGCACGGCATCGGCCGGTACATCCAGGAGGGCCGTATCGACATCTACTTGGTGCGCCCGATGCCGGTCCACCGCCAGGCCCAGCTGGAGTACTTCCCCACCAACGCGATCGGCGACCTCACGGTGGCGGGCGGGCTGATGGTCGGCGCGCTCAGCCGCAGCCACCTGGACTGGACCGCGGGCCGCGTCGCGTACCTGATCGCCGCGCTGCTGGGCGGCATGCTCCTGGAAGCGGCCCTCTTCACCACCGTGGCCTCCGCCTCCCTGCGCTTCCCGTCCGCGGACTACTGGAGCCGCTGGGTGGAGGACCTCCTCGGCACCTTCGGCAACTACCCGCTCAACGTCCTGCCCCGAGCGGTGGGCGGCTTCCTCACCTACGGCCTTCCGCTCGCGTTCGTCGCCTTCCTCCCGGCCGCCGTACTGACCGGGCACGGCCACGACATCGGGGTGCCGTACTGGCTGGCGGCGAGCTCACCCCTCGTAGGCCTGCTGCTGTATCTCGCGGCGCGGCTGCTGTGGCGGTGGAGTCTGGGCCACTACACGGGGGTGAACGGGTGACCGCGACGGCGGTCCCGTCCGACTTACGGGCCCGTCTCGCGGTCAGCCTGGTCTTCGTCATCCTCGGCTGCACACAGGGCAGTTGGATGGCGCGTATCCCGGCGACCCGCGACCAGGTGGGGCTGGACACTTCGGCACTCCCGGCGCTGGTGCTGGGTCTGGCGGTGTGGGGTCTGTCGGCGACGTTCCTGAACACTCCCGTGAACGCCCTCGCGGTAGCCGTCGAACGCGCCCACGGCAGCCCGCTGATGTCCCGGTTCCACGCCTCCTTCAGCTGCGGGGTGCTGGCGGGCGGGGCGATCGGCACCCTGGCCGCGGCGGGCGGGGTGCCGCCGGGGGTCCAACTGGCGGCGAGCAGCACGGTACTTGGGGTGCTGCTGCTGATCCTGGGCGGGCGCCTGCCGGACGAGGAGGTGGCCGCGGAGCGACACCGCAGGTCGTTGCGGCACCGTTTCACACCGCAGTTGGTGCTGCTGGCCGGCGTCGCGTTCCTGGCGTCCTTCGTCGAGGGCGCGGCCTCGCAGTGGAGTTCGGTGTTCACGGCCGACTATCTGGACGAAGGGGCGGCGCTCGGCGCGGCGACGTACACGTGCTTCACCGTGGCGATCCTCGTCGGGCGGCTGGTGGGCGATCGCTTCGTGGCGAGGTGGGGCCGCCGGGTCTTCGTGCAGGTGTCGCTCCTGACGATCGTGCTGGGGGTGGGAGTTGGGCTCGTGCACCCCGGACTGCCGTACGCGCTGGCCGGCTTCACGGTCGTAGGACTGGGTCTGGCGTGTGTGCTTCCGGCGGTGTTCGCGCCGGCCGGGCGGCAGCCCGAGGTGCCGCCCGGTGAGGCGGTGTCGGTGATCACGATCGGTCAGTGGCCGGGGTTTCTGCTGGCCGGGCCGGTGGTGGGGCTGCTGGCGGGGGCGACGAGCCTGCGGTTGGCGTTGGCGTCGCTGGCCGTGGCGGGGCTGGGGGCGGCCGTACTGACGAGCAGGATCTCGATGGCGTGACCCAGGTCACGTCAGGGCCGTGCAGCAGATCCGTGGGCTTTCTCGTCGAGGAGGGGTGACAGGAAGGGAGGAGCGTGTGGATCTGGCAGCCAAGTGGGCAACGGGCGCGGGGCGCATCGGAGTCGGTTCGCTGGAGGGGGACTTCCATGGATTCGTCGCCGCCCGGTCGGCCGCGCTGTTCCGGGGCGCGCTGGTCCTGACGGGCAGCCGCGACGCGGCGGAGGATCTGGTCCAGGAGACCCTGGAGCGGGCCTGCCGCAAGTGGCGCACGATCAGTGCCAAGGACGCCCCGGACGCGTACGTACGGCGGATCATGGTCAACCTCGCCAACGACCGCTGGCGCCGATTCCGCCGTACGACTCAGCACCCGGTGGACGGCGAGCCGGCCGCGCCGGGCGACGAGTACGGACGGATCGACAGCCGGGACCAGTTGGTCCGTGCGCTTCAGCAACTGCCCATGCGGATGCGGACGGTGGTGGTGCTGCGGTACTTCCACGATCTGTCCGACGCCGAGATAGCGGCCGACCTGAAGATCTCGCCGAGCACCGTCCGTTCCCAACTGGCGCGTGGAATCGGCCGGTTGAGAAGCCAGTTTCCCGCACTCTCCGATCCTTCACCACAGCAGCTCACGGAAGGAACCCGATGAGTTCGCAGGACCCGCGGTCCTCCGGCTGCACACCTTTCGAAGAGGAACTGATCAACGCCATGAACGACTTCGCGCACTCCACCGCCACTCCGGCCTTCGACACGGCCGACATGGTCCACCGCACCCGCCGCAGGCGCGCCACCCTCATCGCCGGTGTCGCCACCGCCCTGATCGTCGCGGGCGGCGGCACGGCGCTGGCCTCCATGACCGGCGGCAGCACGCCGACGACGGCGGAGAAGCCCATGACCACGGCCACCACCAAGGGTTCCGACTACAAGAAGGCCATCCTGCTGGTGGACTTCGGCAAGGGGGGAGGCCCCGTCGCCGTCGACTTCACGGGCACGGACCTGCGCACGACCAAGGGGCAATTCCTCAAGGCCGACATCAAGCTCGGCACGGTGAGCAGCGTGAACAGCCCGGGCTGCAAGCCGGGCTCGGTGGTCGAGGTGACCCCCCACGCCCCGAAGATCGTGAAAGCGGGCGACACCGTGAACGTGAAGCTCTGCGCGGGCCGACCGAGTTGACCGGGTAGGGCCCCGGTCCTGGGCGTGCGCGCGCGAGCCGCTCAGGACCGGTCGGACGCCGGCTTCAGCACCCGTATCCCCGGTATCGGCGAAGCCAGCAACCACACCGCCGACAACGCTCCCCCGACCGCGGCGACCATCAGCATCACTCTCAGGCCCGCCAGCGTGGCCAGTCCACCGCCGACCAGCGCCCCCAGCGGACGTATCCCGTAGTTGACCGTGCTGTAGGCGCCGGCCACGCGGCTGCGGAGGCCGTCCGGGACCACCGAGGTCTGGAGGGAGTTGAGGTTGACGTCGAGGAGCATCACGCCGAAGGCGGAGAGGAACTCGGCCGCGCCCAGGGTGCCGAGACGGGCCCAACTCGGGCCGGTCGCCGCCGCGATGAGGGCGTAGGGGGCGGGGAAGACGACGGCGCCCACGACGATGCTGCGGCCGATGCCGATCCGGCGGGCGATCGCGGGGGACGCCACCGCGCCCAGGAGGCCGCCGGTCGCACCCAGCCCGAACGCCAACCCGATGGCGCCGGGCGACAGTTGGAGCACCCGGTCGGCGAACAGCACGAGTAGGCCGGTGCCCGACAGGAACGTGAAGAAGTTGACGGTCGTGGTGCAGAGCAGGCCCGCGCGCATGACGGGCTCGTGGATCACGAAGGTCAGCCCCTCCCTCGCGCGCCGCAGCAACGAAGGACCGGCCGACGTCGTAGCAACAGGAACAGGAACTTGACCTGGAACTGGAACTGGAACTGGAACTGGTTCGTCAACTCGCGTACGTCCGACCAGGATTGCCGACGCCACGAACGACAGCGCGTCCGCGATCACCGCGACCGGTGCCGTCAGTGCCTGGACGAGACCACCGCCGACCGCGGGACCGGCGATGAAGGACACCGACCTGCTCGCGCTGAGCTTGGAGTTCGCCTCGACGTACGACTCCGGCGGCACGAGGTGGGCGAAGAAGGACGAGTACGCCGTGTTGAACACCACCGCGGCCGTGCCGGTCAGCAGCGCCACCGTGTACAGCTGGCCGAGCGTGACGGTGTCGAAGGCGTAGGCGATCGGGAGCGTCAGCAGTACGGCGGCTCTGAACAGGTCGGCGAGCAGCATGAGTTGGCGTTTGCCGGGTCGACGGTCCACCCAGGCACCCAGGAACAGGCCCAGGAGGTTCGGTGTCCAGACCAGGGCGGTCAGCAGGGCGACCTGGTTCGCGGAGGCGTGCAGTGCGCCAACCGCCATGAGCGGCAGGGCCAGTTCGGAGATCCGGTCGCCGAACTGGGAGACGGACTGTCCGCACCAGAACCGTACGAAGCGGCGGTCCCGCCACAGTGAGTCCGGGCCCGGCCGCAGGACCCGACCGCCCTTCACTCCGGGGCGTCCGTGTCGTCGCCCGCGTTCCCGGCGCCCTCCGGCAGCGCGTACGTCAGGAGCCGGACATCTCTGCTGCCCGGGGGCCGCCAGTCCGGTTCGCGGACGACGTACGGCGCGATCAGTACCTCCAACGCGTCCTTCAGCGCGGCCAGTTCGTCCGCCGTCACCACGATCCGCGTGTTGCTCGCGCCTGCCAGCCTGGTCCACTCCGGTTCCAGTCCGGGTGCCGTGTCCGTGAGCCAGCGCAGCGGCAGGTCGGCGTTGCGTGCGAACATCTCGCCGGTCAGCACCTGCGCCGCCGACCGGCCCTCCTCGTCCTCCGGCGTCTCGAACCGGAAGCCCCTTGCCACCGCCGCCCAGCGCCGCTCCCGCCGGTCGGTGCCGCCCTCGGCGTCGCGGACCAGGCCGAAGCCGGCGAGATGGCGCAGATGCCAGCTGGTGACGGACGGGGTGGCGCCCACGTGCGGGGAGAGCCGGGAGGCGGTGGCGGGGCCGTGGCGCTGGAGGCGTTCGAGGATCGCGAGGCGCACGGGGTGCGCCAGCGCGCGCATGGTCCTCGGGTCGGATATCTCTAGGTCGCCGAAGCGGTTGCCGGAATCGCGGTTGCCGGAATCCATGGTCTGAGAGTGTTCTCTTAGAAAACCTGAGAGTCAACTCTCAGATCCAGCCGAAGAGTTGGGAGCGGGATGCCTCGATCGGGGCGCCTCAAGCGGGGCGCCTCAAGCGGGCTGCGGCGTCAGGCGCTTGTGGCCCTTCCTGTCGTAGTACTGGACCATCGCGAAACCGAAGAGCAGACCGATGGCCGTACCGACCCCGATCATGGTCCACGCGCGTGTGAGCCCCGCGTCGCCGCGGGCGTCGAAGTAGAGGATCGCCCTTACGCCGTCGCTGAGTTGGCGCATGGGCTCGAAGTGGGAGAGGAAGCGGTAGAAGCCGGGGACGGCCTGGAGGGGGACGGTCGCGCCGGAGGAGGGGAGGCCCAGGACGATGAACACGAACATGGAGACCAGCTGGCCGATTCCGCCGAACGCGGCGTTGATGGCCTGGACGCCGAGGCCGACGGCGAGAGCCGCGCAGTAGGAGTAGATCCACAGGAGCGGGATGTGGGTCGCGTCCATGCCGAGGATGCTCACGCCGGCGAGCATGATCAGGGAGACGCTGAGGAGGGTGATGCCGGCCGTCATGACCATCTTCAGGAGCAGTGTCTGGGTGCGGTCGATGGGGACGGTGGGGCGGCGGGTGTGCCAGGGGCCGATCTCGTTGTCGGCGTAGCCGAGGCCGGTGTCGACGCCGTTGCTGATGACGTTGCCACCCATGAAACCGGCCAGGACCAGCAGCAGGGTGTAGTAGAAGGCGGTCAGGCCGATGCCGCTGTTGTCGCCGATGGGGTGGCCGACCTGGGTGATGATCCGCACCGGGTCCGCGAGGAACAGCTTCTGCGTGGCGTCGGCCTGCGTGGCCGCCGCACCGAGCTGCTTGCCGATGGTGAGCGAGGCCTGCTGGGCCGCCGTGGAGGAGATCTTGCTCGCGAGGGACGAGCCGAGGCTGCCCTTGCCGGGGTTGGTCAGCACGGTGATGGTCGGGCGGGCGGTGGCGTTCGTGGTGGTCAGTGCGGCGACGGAGTTCGTGAAGTCGGCGGGGATGACGAGGGCGCCGTAGACCTTGCCCGCGTCGAGTTCGTCCTGGGCCTGGGCTCTCGTGAGCTGACGCCAACCTGCCGCGCGGCTACCGGAGTTGGTCGCGATGGAGTGGGTGATCTGGGTGCCCAGGTTCTGCTGCTGGCCGGTGAGGGGTTTGCCGGTGTCGCTGTTGACGAGGGCGATGGGGAGGTCGCGCAGTTCGCGGTTGGGGTTGACGATGCCGCCCATGTAGAGGAGGGACAGCAGGAATGCGAGCAGGCCGGTGAGCACGGTGGGGATGAGCCACAGTTTGGGGCGGCCGAGGAGTGCGGTGGCGCGGAGGCCGGTGGGGGCGGGGGTGCCGGAGTCGTCGTCCATGGTGGGCAAGTCTGGTGCCGGAGTCCGGCGGGGCGGTGCGGAAACGCGCCGGACACCCCTGTTGTTATTGGCTATCGTCCTAGGGGTTCTGGTTTTCGCAGGTCAGAGGAGAGGTGGTGGGTCGTGCCGCGCGCGGGACTCACCGCCGACCGGGTCGTGGCGGCCGCCGCCGACCTCGCCGACGAGGTCGGTTTCGAGAACGTCAGCCTGTCCGCGCTGGCCCGCGGCTTCGGCGTGAAGGACGCGAGCCTGTACTCGCACGTCCGGAACCTCCAGGACCTGCGCACCCGGGTCGCGTTCCTCGCGGGCGGCGAGCTGATCGACCGCATCGCCGTCGCGGTCGCCGACCGCACGGGCCGGGAGGCGCTGGGCGCCTTCGCCGACGCGTACCGGGCCTACGCCCTGGAGCACCCGGGCCGGTACGCCGCCACCCAGATCCGCGTCGACCAGTCCCTGATCGCCGACTCTCCCGCCCTGCGCCGCACCGCCGAGATCACCTACGGCATGCTGCGCGCCTACGGCCTGACGGAACCCGATCTCACCGACGCCGTACGGCTGTTGAGGAGTACGTTCCACGGTTACTGCGCGCTGGAGTCCACCGGCAGCTTCGGCGCGCCGCGTGACGTGCGGCGGTCCTGGGAGCGTGCGGTCGACGCGCTGCATGTGGCGCTGACGCACTGGCCGCGGGAGGGTCAACCGGGGTGACGGAGATGCCGGTTCCGGTCCGCGCCCCAGGTGTATCGCTGACCACTTAGACTGGAAACTTCGCGAACGTCACGTGCCACCCAGGGGGGAGGGAGCGCGCCTTGTCTCAACAGCAACTGGGACGTGGTCCCTTGAGGGCCCCGGGGCCGCCCGGTCCGGCGACTCCCGGCGGGAGCCCGCCGACCCGCTTCGTGAGCTGGCTCGGCCGGTTCGGGTGTGTGGCCGCGGGATACGCGGTGTTCCAGTTCCTGTTCGGCGTGCTGCCCGACTCGATCGACGGGGAACCGGCCAAGTATCTGATCTCCGGGCTGAGCGGATTCGCCACGGTCGGGATGACCTGGCTGGCGGCGGCCCTGCTCCGCGCCCGCACGGCAGGACCCGCACCCCTCACCGCGCCCGCGCCGCTCGCGCCGAACGCCCCCGGCCCGCTGCCACAGGTGTTCACTTCGGCCTACGACACCCTCGCCGCGCAGGTCGCCGTGGTGGACGACCCGGTGCGCGGCCGTCTCGTCGGCTGGCCGCACTCCCTCCAGGAACTGGACGGCCCGGTCCGGCCGACCTCGCTGGCCACCGCGTACGGGCTGCACATCGTGCTGGACCTGGGGGTGGCGGACGGACGGCTGCACACCGGCGATCTCATCGACACGCTGTGGCGGCTACGGCTGCAGGGCGGCGGCTGGTCGGCCCGTTCGCAGGGGTCGGTGGCCCGCCCGGAGGTCACCGCGATGGTGCTGGGCGCGCTGGCCCGGGCGGGTGCCTCGCGGGAGCGGCTGGCGGACGAGGTGGCGCGCTGCGAGGCCGGGTTCACCCGTGAACTCGACGGTACGGGGCGGGCGTTGACCCATGTCGTCACCACGGTGATGCGGGGGCTGCTGCGTGCGGCACCGGACGCGCCGACGATTCCCGTGCTGCGCGGCGCCCTGGTCGACGGCGCGTTCTCCGACCCGCAGCGCCAGCACCGCCGCTGTTGGAGCCACCGTCTCTCCCCGCTCCCCTGGGTCGGGCACCCCGCCCAGCCCTCCGCCCTGCACACCGCGCAGGCCGTGGTCGCCCTGGACCGGGCGGCCGTTGTCCTGGGCGAGGGGCCCGTGGAGCGGTCGGCGCGCGAGGACGGGGTGCGCTGGCTGCTGGCCTGCCCGGCGACCGGGCACGACAACTGCGCCGACCTGGCGAACCTGCGGGAGGAGGTGCGCCGCCGGCACCCGGACGACTCCTCGCACCACGAGGTGCTCAACGTCCGGCATTTCACGGCGAGTTGGATCGTGCGCGCGCTGCTCACCCCGGGCGCCCAGGAGATCGCGCGCCAGGACGGCGTCGAGGACACCTGGCGGGAACTGCTGAACGGCGCGGCCGCCGCGGTGTGGGCGGCCCAGACCGACGGCATCTGGTCCTGGAGCCGGGACGGGTCCGGGTTCACGACGACCGAGGAAATGCGCCAGCCCATCTGGATGACCTATCAAGGGCTTTCGGCGCTGCGCGCACATGCCGTATGGATGTATCAGCCGGATACTCGAACGAGCCCGGTGTGAGCCGTAGTTGGGGAGTGAGTGCATGGGTGGTCGGCAGATCCTGGCGGCGCGACGGCTGCTGACCGAGACGCTGGACGGCGAACTGTCCGACCACGAGACGGTGACCGCGGCCCGTGCCGTCGTCGCCGAACTGGGCTCCCCCGACCGCCTGTTGGAGCTGGTCGCCGAACTCGCCTCCGGCGAGGGCGATCCCGAGGCCTGCGCGAAGCTGTCGTACCGTCATGTCCTGGGCTTCGACAAGCTGTTGCTGATCGACGGCGGACCGCGCCACATGCTGCGTGCGCACTTCTGGCATCCCGGCGCGAGGGCGATCGGCACGGAGGACATTCACAACCACCGTTCCCCGCTTGCCTCTTACGTGGTCCGGGGCCGGCTCGCCATGGAGTTGTACGAGGCGCGAGACGACGGCGGGATCACGGCGGACCGGTACGAGGAGTCCCTGGCCGAGCGCAGCTCCGACTGGCGGCTGCGGCCGACGGGACCGGCACGACTGCGGCTGACGCACACGGGTCAGTACGCGGCGGGCAGCGCCTACGCCCTCCCGGCGTACACCCTGCACCGGGCCTGGTGCGACACGGACGTACCGACGGTGACTCTGTTCCTGGAGACGGGTGCCGAACGGCGGCGCCACACCGATGTGTTCACGGCGGCGGGCCCGCATCCGGGGGCGGTGGCGAAGGTGCCGCTCGAAGCGCGGGACTATCTCGCCGCGCTGAACGGCCTCGCGGAGTCGCTCAGAAGTTCGTGAGGGCCTGTCGTACGACGTCCAGGTTGTACGCGTCGATATCGATCCCCGCACCGGCGAGCTCGGACGGCGGGAGCCAGAGATACGCCTGGTCGGGCTCGGGGAGGGTGATCTCCAGGGTCAGCGGCCTGACCAGGAAGTTGTCCTGCCAGTTCTTGATCTCGCCGCCCCGGTACTCGCTCACGAAGGACGATTCGCCGATCTTGCGGACGATCTCACCGAGCAGCCCGGTCTCTTCCTTCAGCTCCCGCAAGGCACCGTCCTCGGGAAGCTCGTCCGGCTCCAGCTTCCCGCACGGAACGCCCCACACGCGCGGCAGGAACCGCTCGGTCGCACTGCGGCGCACCAGAAGTACGCGCCCGTCGTCGTCCATAACGACAGCCGCCGCCAGTCGCTTGTCGCCGGGGTCCATGGTCATGGTTCCTCGGTCCCTCGCCGGAGATGAGTCCAAAGGGTCTGATACCCAGGAAAGCATCCAACGTACCAGGATCGGCCTGCCCCGGCTGTGGAGCCGGTCTCACCTCGGGACGCCTGCGCATTCATCTCCCTCCGAATATTTCGCGCAGCGCCACGGCAACCTCCCCCGCACCAGTGGCGACATGGGAACATGACCAACGCAAGACGCACCACGACACACCGTCGCCGCTCCCCCCGCCGCATCGCCCGCAAGCCGCTCGCGGGCTCGCTCGCCGTCGCGGCCCTGCTCGGCGGTGCGTGGTACGCGACCGCGGCGACGAACAGCGGCGACAGCGGTGGCTCGACCGCGGCCAAGACGTCCACCTCCGCGTCCACCAGTGCCTCGGCTTCCTCCGAGGCCGCAGCCGACGGCTCTACGTCCGCCTCCGGCACGGCGACCGCGTCCGCCTCGGCGAAGACCACCCCGAAGGCCGTCGCGAAGACCTCGACGGCCGCCAAGGCCGCGACCGGCACGCTCACCCCGATCAGCACCACGGTGGCGCTCGCCGCCAAGTTCCCTTATCTGACCGCCGGTTACAACAACACCCGCGAGTGGACCCGTACGACCACGGCCGTGGCCCCCAACGGCACCCTGCGCGTGGCCTGGCCCGCCGCCGACGGCGTCCACGTGACCCCGTTGAACGCCGCCGGACTGCGCTCGGGCGCCGACACAATCGTCAAGGGCGCCAAGGAAGTTGGCGGGCTCGTCGCACACAACGACGGCTTCGCGCTGCTCACCCGGGTCTCCGACACCAACAAGTGGAAGGAGACGGCCGCCGCGATCGTCCGCTACACGGGCGGCAAGCAGACCTTCCGCACCAAGCTCACCGGCACCGCCTCCAACGACACCTCCCCGGGTCTCGACGGCCAACTCACCTGGAACGGCACCAAGTACGGCGCGTACTTCGTCGTGCACGGCGCGGGCGGTTTCGCGGACGGCCACTTCGGCGACAAGTTGACGTACATCAGCGCCAAGGGGGCGAAGCTGAGCGGTGGTTGGAGCTGGGGGTGCAGCCACAACGAGGGCACCGCGCTGCACGCGGAGACCTCCGGCGCCTTCACCTCGCTGTGCTTCGACGACTGGCGCTCGGGCCTGTTCGTCTCCACCGGGATCGGCGCCCCGGACGTCGCACCGGTCGTGCAGCGCGAGCAGTGCTGGGCAGGGTACTGCGGTGGTACCTTCCCCAGCCGCACCGGTGACCTGGTGAAGTCGGCGAGCGGCCGGTACGCCACCGCCTTCGCCTCGCGCGGCGCCGCCTCGGCCAAGAAGAACTCCGCCGACTCCAGCGGACGCGGCTGGACGGTCACCCCGAAGACGAGCACCCACCAGGTCGCCGTCGCCTTCATGGCGAACCGCAACTCCGGTCCCGGCAAGGCGGTTTACCTCACGAGCGCGGCCGGCACCGAGAACGTCAACGTGCACATCGCGCCCTACGGCAAGGACCGGCTCCTGGTCTCGTGGGAGTCCCTGAAGGGTGCCAAGTGCAACGCGGGCACCTGCACCGGCACCTTCACGGGCACCCACCTGCGGCTCATCGACTGGAACGGCAAGGCCCAGAGTGCGGACAAGGTGGTGACCGCCCGGATCAGCGGTGACATAGCGGTCCTGAAGAACGGCACGCTGACCTGGGCGTACGCCCCGGTCACCCCGACCTACGCGAGCCCGCTCAACGGGGCTTCACCGACCACGACGAGTCTGCGGATCGCCCGGCTGACTCCGTGAACCGGAACCCCGTCCGCTTGCCGCCGGTCCACTGAACGGAGACGCCGTGATCCCCGTCGACCTCCACGGACACGAGTTCCGCGAGGGGACGGGGGTCCAGTTCTCCGGTGAGGCGGGCCAGCGCGACGAACAGGATGGGCCCGTCACCGACCTCACCCACGCCGTCCAACAGGCCGTGCAGGGAAACGAGTTCGGCGCGCGGCCCTTCCTCCGCCGACCACCCCGTGACCCGGACCGGCGTCCCCGCAGCCGCGCCCACCACCAGATGGGCCCGCACCTCCACAGCCCCCTCGGCCACCACCAGGCTGACCACCCGGGCCCCGGAAGCCGCCGTGTGCCGGGAAGCGACCCAGCCCTCCCCGGCCCCCAAGGGCACGATCTCCGTACGGCTCGGATCCCCGCCGACGATCACGCTGTTGTCGTACGACGACGAAGGCTCCGTCACCGTCGAGTAGGCGAGGCGCGTGTAGTACGGGTCGTAGCGGACGTCCTCGCTGCCGTGGTTGTGGAGGCGGACCAGGCCGTCCGAACTGGTCGACTGGAGCAGCCAGTTGGCGGGCGCGATCGCCGTGATCGCATCCTCCCGCTCCACCGGACCAGGCTCCTCGGCCGCCGTCCACACCTCGTGGTCCGGCGGGAGGAGCAGGCCGAGGAATCCCTTGCTGGCCCAGTACGGGGACGCGGGGCCCGAATAGCCTTGCAGGACAGCCTCGTTGGGCCCGTGCCAGCCCAGACTCAGCAGCCCCCGGTCGTCCACCGCCCCGCGCTCCAGGAAGTACTTCAGCGCGCCCGACGCCAGCCGTCGCGTCTCCCCCGGCGGCAACGGCGTACGACCCGTCAGCGCCCCCAGCCACAGCGGAGCCGTCGTCGCGAAGCGGTACGTCAGGGACCGGCCCTGGTGCATCGGGGCGCCGTCTCCGCCGAACAGGCGGGCGTAGTCGGCGAGATGGCGTTCCAGGCGACCGCCGTAGAGGTCGAGGAGGCGGGGGTCGTCGGCGAGCCAGGCGTGCAGGACCGGGTAGAGGTGCATCGCCCAGCCGTTGTAGTAGTCGAACTTGCGGCCGTCGCCATCCGTGTACCAGCCGTCGCCGACGTACCAGTCCTCGATGCGCGACAGTCCTCGGTCGACGGCCTTGCGGGACTCGTCGACCTCGTAACCGATCTCCTGGAGGAAGCCGCCGACCGTGACGGGGAACAACTCCCAGTTGCAGGGCCAGGGTTCGGCGGTGAGGGCGTCCGCGAGCCAGGCCGCCGCGCGCTGCCGTACGGGTTCGTCGAGGCGGTCCCAGAGGAGGGGGCGGGTCAGGCGCAGGGCGAGGGCGATCGAGGCGGCCTCGACGAGGGGCTGGCTGCGGTCCTCGATGCTCGGCCAGACGCCCGCGACGCCTGCCGCCAGACCGTCCGCGTAGCGCTCCAGGGCCGTCTCGTCGCGGCGGAAGGCGGCCAGCAGCAGGGTGCGGGCGTAGCCCTCCAGGCCGTCGGAGAGGCTGCCGGACCAGCTGGTACGGGTGCCGGGGAGGTGGTAGAGCGCGCGGTCCTCGGTCGCGTACGGCTCCACCGCCGTGAGGAGGGTGTCGGCGGCCGTCTCCCAGTGGGCGCGGGTGTAGCCGGTGCGCGGGCTCAACACACGGTTGTCGGCAGGGAGTTGCATCGGCTCGCTTTCACACGCACGGCGGGAGAGTGGAACCTGGGGCGCCCCGGTTCCGGTCGGAACGCCCCAGGGGTCTTTCGGGTCTCACCCCACTCGTACCCGGTCCTCCGGCAGCAGATGCCGGGCCACGAGTGCGTCGCGGACCAGGCCCGCGTACACGGTGGCCCCGTGCGCGGAAGTATGCGTGTTGTCCTTCTTCTCGTTGTAGAGGTAGAGGGCCTTGGAGCCTTCCACTCCCAGCGATTCCACCAGCGCTTTGGTCTGCGCCGTGAGATCGATCAGCGTTACCCCCTCGGTCGCGGCGACCGAGCGGATGACGCCCGGCAGGTCGACGCCGAGTCCGTTCACCAGCAGCGCTGTGTTGTTGTTCAGTGTGCCGTCGGCATTGAACCAGCGTCGGACGATCGGTGTCACGAGGGCCGGCCGACCGCCCTTGTCACGGATACCCGCTACGAGGGTTTCCAAGTTCGCGCGATACGTGGCCTCGTCGGTCGTCTTGTCGTTGTGGGCGAGTTGGACGAGAACCAGGTCGCCGGGGTGGATCAGCGGCTGAACTGTCCCCCACAGCAAGGGATTCTCCAGGTAGGTGACCGTACTCTCCCCGGAATCCGCGTAGTTGGCGACGGACACGCCCTTGCGCAGGAACTGCGGGAGCTGTTGGCCCCAGCCGGAGTACGGGTCGCCCGGTTGGTCGCAGACCGTGGAGTCGCCGATCAGGATGATCTGGCGGGCATGGTGGGCGGGGGTGACGCGGATGTCGGCGAGTGCGGGGGCGGTGCCGCCGATGGCGAGGTCGAGGCCGGGGGTGCCGTCGGGGCCGGTCGGTTCGCCTTCTGGCGTACGGACGTTGACCGTGAAGCTGCGGGTCACAGTGCGGCCCGCCGCGGTGGCCGTCTCGGGGAGCAGGGAGCGCCGGGTCTCGCCCGTGATGGCCGTACTCGCCGCGCTCTCGCCGCCGAGGCGGACCGTGACGTCGTAGGTGCCGGCTGGGACGTCGAAGTGGCAAGCGGTGGCGATGCAGTTGGCGAGGCCGAGCGGGGGCGTGCGGTCGTGGGCCTGGGCGGGTGCGGTCGACAGGGCGGTGCTCAGGGTCAGTGCGGCCAGCAGGGCGATGTTGAAACGTCTCATGCGTGGCTCCTCCGTCCGACGACAAGGCCTGGCGGTGGACCGTACCGCTCCGGACAAGCGCTTTCTAGACCTGCGGCAGATTTCACTTCATTGCCAACTCCAAGGCTGCGAAAGCCCTTTCGCGAAATCGATTCAACTGCCACCCTCCAAAGCACCCGCACCCCCACCCTCCCGAAGGAGGCACCCCCATGTCCGGCTCTGTGAACAGACCGGTTCGCCGCCGCACCTTCGTCCTCGGCGCAGCGGCCACGGCCGGTTCGGCGGCGCTCGCCGGGCCGCTCGCCGAGACCGCGTCCGCCGCGAGCTTCGGCTACACCGACGACGGCTCGAACTACGTCGTCGACACCGGCGCGAGCCTGGTCTTCAAGGTCAGCAAGACGAACGGCGATCTGACCTCGCTGGCCTACAAGGGCACCGAGTACCAGGGCTACGGCGGCAAGAACTCGCACGTCGAGTCCGGCCTCGGCACCTCCACCGTGACGATCGCGCAGTCCGGCACGACGATCCTGATCTCCGTCGCGTACGGCACGCTGAAGCACTACTACGCGGCCCGCAGCGGCGAGAACAACGTCTACCTGTGGACCAACAAGGCCGACACCTCGGTCAGCGCGACCCGCTACATCGTGCGCGTGAAGGCCGGCCTGTTCCTCAACGACGAGCCGGATTCCTACACTTACGCGCCGACCACCATCGAGTCCGCCGACGTCTTCGAGAAGTCCGACGGCCAGACCCGCTCCAAGCACTACGCGAAGAAGCGGGTCATCGACTACGACTACGTCGGCTGGACCACCGGCAGCGTCGGCCTGTGGGTCGTCCGCAGCAACCATGAGAAGGCGTCCGGCGGCCCGTTCTACCGCTCGCTGCTGCGTCATCAGAGCGCGGACGGCGGCGGGTTGTACGAGATCCTGTACTACGGCGAGAACCAGACGGAGGCGCAGCGCTTCGGTCTCCAGGGGCCGTACGTCATCGCGCTCACGGACGGCGGCGCGCCCTCCTCGTCCCTGTATCACGCCAACCTGACCACCGCGTGGGCCGATTCGCTCGGCATCTCCGGGTACACGGCGGCTAGTTCGCGGGGCCGGGTCGCGGGCGTGGGCATCACCGGGCGCGACACGGCGTACGCGTACACGGTCGGGCTCGCCAACTCGGCTGCCCAGTACTGGGGTTCGGCGCGGGCCTCGGACGGCTACTTCTCCATCGCCGGAGTCCTGCCGGGGACCTACACGTTGACCGTCTTCAAGGGTGAACTCGCCGTCTACACCGGGTCGGTGGCGGTCACGGCGGGCGGGACGACGACGCTGAACAGCATCGCGATCCCGTCCTCCAACGACCCGTCCAACGCGAGCGCGATCTGGCGGATCGGCAACTGGGACGGTTCGCCGAGCGGGTTCAAGAACGCCGACCTGATGACGTACGCGCACCCGTCGGACGTACGAGCCGCGTCCTGGACCGGCAACGTCGTCGTCGGCAGCGGCACGGAGACCTCGGCGTTCCCCTGTTACCTCTGGAAGGACGTCAACAGCGGCATCATCGTGTACTTCAAGCTGACGGCGGCTCAGCTCGCCGCCGCGCACACGCTGCGCATCGGGGTGACGACGGCGTACGCGAACGGCCGGCTGCAGATCGTCGTCAACGACGCCTGGACCTCGGCCGTCCCCTCGCCGCCGACCCAGCCGAGCACCCGGTCGCTGACCGTGGGTTCGTACCGGGGCAACAACAACACGTTCACGTACAGCGTGCCCGCGTCCGCCTGGCTGACGGACGCGAGCGCGTACAACACGCTGAAGATCTATGTGGCGAGCGGCTCGGGGACGACGTCGTTCCTGAGTGCCGGTACGTCGGTCGACGCGATCGATCTGCTGGCGTAGAGGCGGCACGCCGAATCGTTACGGCAGATCCGGGTTCAACCGATCGGGCTCGGAGTGTCGGTGGTGGGTGTTAGCGTCCGGATCATGCAGCTTCGGTATGCCTTCCGTCTCGACCCGGGTCCGGGCCAGCGCGCTGCGCTGGCCCGGGCGTTCGGGTGTGCGCGGGTGGTGTACAACGACGCGGTCGCGGCCCGGGAGCGGGCCCGGCGGGAGGGCGCCCCGTATCCGGGAGCCGCCGTGCTGTCGAAGACACTGATCACCGAGGCGAAGTCCACGCCGGGGCGGACCTGGCTGTCCGAGGTGTCGGCGGTGGTGTTGCAGCAGGCGCTGCGGGACGTCGAGCGCGCCTACACCAACTTCTTCGCCTCCCTCAAAGGCGCCCGGCAAGGGGCACGGGTGGGGGCGCCGCGTTACAAGTCGAAGCGGGACGCCCGGCAGGCGATCAGGTTCACCGCGAACGCCCGCTGGAAGATCACCGAAGCGGGGCGGCTACTCCTGCCGAAGGTCGGCGAGGTGAAGGTGCGCTGGTCACGTACCCTGCCGTCGGTCCCCTCCAGCGTGACCGTCATCCGGGACGCGGCGGGCCGGTACTTCGCCTCCTTCGTGATCGAAACCAACCCGGACGCCGACCTGGCGCGGATGCCGGAGGCCGACGACCTGCCCAGCGTCGGCATCGACCTGGGACTGACCCACTTCGCGGTCCTGTCCGATGGTACGAAGATCGACAGCCCGCGGTTTCTGCGCCGGGCGGAGAAGAAGCTGAAGAAGGCCCAGCGGGAGCTGTCCCGCAAACAGAAAGGCAGCAGAAACCGGGAGAAGGCCCGCCTCAAGGTTGCCCGGGCGCACGCGCAGGTGGCCGACGCCCGCCGCGAGTTCCACCACCAGCTCTCCACCAAGCTGATCCGCGAAAACCAAGGGATCGGTGTGGAGGACCTGGAGGTCAAGGGCCTCGCGCGCACTCAGCTCGGCAAGGCGGTCCACGACGCGGGATGGGCCTCCTTCCTGGCAATGCTGGAGTACAAGGCACAGCGCTACGGGCGCACCCTCGTGAAGATCGGCCGGTTCGAGCCGACCAGCCAGGTGTGTTCGGCCTGCGGCGTCAAGGACGGCCCCAAACCCCTCCATGTACGCACCTGGACGTGCAGCGCGTGCGGCACCGTCCACGACCGCGACCACAATGCCGCGAAAAACGTCAAACAGGCCGCCGGACTGGCGGTGACAGCCTGTCGAGCGCAGGTAAGACCAGAACCATCGGTTCCGGCACAGCGCGAAGAAGCAGGAAGCCACGGAATCCGGCCCGGAGCCCGTGCCGCGTAGCGGCAGAGCACCGGACCGGAAGGCCAGAATCTCCCTGTCTCAGCAGCGAGAGCAAGTCAAACGGCCCAGAAGTACCTGGCGGTGGCGGGCACGGACGGTTGGAATCCGGTCCGGTAACCGTGTGCTCAACTACCGCGCGTCCACTGCTGGTTGGTAGCCCCGCTGCACGTGTAGGTGATGATCGCGGCGGAGTTGGCGGTGGACGCGCCCGACACGTCCAGGCACTCGCCGCTCGTTGCGGCCTTGACGAGGACGTAGCTGCCGGACGTGGTCAGGCTCCACTGCTGGGTGGTGGCGCCGGTGCAGTTCTCCTGGGTGACGTTGGTCGAGTTCTCCTGGAGACACAACGAGCTGCCCCGGCCCATGAGTTCGTAGTAGCCGGTACCGAGGTCCTTGAACCACCACTTCTGGTTGGTGCCGCTGTTGCAGGTGTACTGGCTGATCGCGATGCCCTGCCACAGCGACTGGTTGGCCACGTCAGCGCACTTGGCGCTGTTGCGGGCGATGAGCGTGTTGTACGTCGCGCTCGTGCCGCTGATCGTGCCGGCGGCCGTGTCGATCGACACCTCCGGGTACCAGGACGCCATGGACATCGAGGTGGTGGTCGGGAAGGTCAACGGCAGCCACACGTAACGGGAGTCGTTGACGGTGCCGCCGAAGGAGTTGCCCCAGCGGTCGCCCATGTAGAGGTACGAGGTGCCCGAAGTCCCGGTGATCGGGAGGACGTAGGCGGTCTGCGAGTTGTACGCGGTCGAGTCGCCGACGTTGGTGAACGCCGTCCACGGGCCGGTGATGCTGGTCGCGGTGGCGTACTGCTGCTGGTTGGCGCTCCAGCCGGTCGCGCCCGAAGTCAGCATGAAGTAGACGCCGTTGCGCTTGAAGAGGGCCGGTGCCTCGCGGTGTCCGCCCACCCACGGGTTGGCGACCAGGCTGTCGATGGCGGTGTAGTCGGCGGTGAGCTTGTAGATGTGCAGGTCGTAGTTCTCGTTGGCGGCGGAGACCATGTAGGCGGTGCCGTCGGTGTCGACGAACGTCGTGATGTCCCGCGACATGTTGTCGCCGAGCGGCTGGAAGCTGCCCTGGTAGGTGTAACTGCCGTCCACGGTCGAGGAGACGGCGACGGCGGCCTTGGCCTCGCTGTAGTCGACGCCGTTCTCCTTGTGCATCCACATCACGAACTTGCCGGTGGACGCGTTGTAGACGACCTTCGGCCGCTCGATGTAGGCGGTGCCCAACTCGGAGGCGCTGGACTGGGTCAGGACGTGGTTGCGGAACTCCCAGTTCTTCAGGTCGGTGGAGCGGTACGCGTCCACGTACTTGAAGGTGTTGTCGGCGTTGCGGTCCTCGCCGAACCAGTAGTAGTAGCTGCCGACCTTGATCACCCCGCCGCCGTGCGCGTGCACGGCGTTGCCCGAAGTGTCCGTGAACTGCGTGCCGTTGGTGATGGTCTGCGCCGCGGCCTGGGCCGGTCCCGCGGTCGCCAGAGCGGCGGCGAGCACACAGCACAGGGCGACGAGGATTGCGTACACACGTCTCATCTGACGCCTCTCGGAGGGGAGTTCGAGATTTCGTACGGCATCTGTCATTACGAACGCCGAAAAGGTATGGGTGTGTTACGGGAAGGTCAACGGGTCGCGCGTGACAAAGATGGACGCGAGATTTCTGTTATCGCCGCCGCCGACGCACGTCTCCAGTGATGTGCGCAGCCAAACCCGCAAGACCTCAGCCGCCGTAGGCGCCCTCGCGACCGTCGCCCTCCTGGTCGGCGCGCCTCCCGCCTCGGCCGCCGGCGCCCGTGACGCGACCGCCGACGTCCTCGCGAACCGGGACGTCACGCTCACCGGCGACACGGTGGTCACCGTGCCGTCCGGGACGACGACGTACAACGGGGTGTTCCGCGGCCAGGGCACGCTCACCGTGCGCGGCGGCGGCACGCTGATCCTCACCAAGGACAGCGACTTCACCCTCCCGGCGGCCCGGCAGCGGCAGAAGGTGACCACCCAGGGCGGCAACCACCCGTACACCACCGTCAGCAACCCGGACCCGCCCGCGATCACGGTCGCGAGCGGCACAACTCTCCAGTACGGCACGGGTGGTGGGACCGGCCTCATCGGCCACTTCCCCTACAGCACACCCGGGTATCAGCTCAACGAGCTGAACGTCCGCGTCGACGGCGCCCTGCGCCTCTCCCTGACCCGCACCTTCAACATCGGCACGATCAGCGGTTCGGGCCTGGTCACGCAGCCCCGCAACATGTGGGGCACGCTCGACCTCGCCGGAACTCACCCGTTCTCAGGGGTGATCGACAACGGCACCGGCATGGCGGTCGGCCGCCCCGAGTACCCGGTCGCGCTCCCCAACGCCCGCGCGATCCTCAACCAGGGCTCCTGGATCATCGACACCCCGCTGTACCAGACGATCACCCTGCGCCAGAACTTCTATCAGCGCGAGTACGGCAGCGACGTCAACGTCCACTCCCGGCCGGGCAGCAAGGTCGTCCTCACGGGCCAGTACAGCTACAGCGACCAGGGTGGCGACACGAACCCGTCCCTCAGCGACTCGAACCTCAACTGGCGTGCCATCGCCCACCAGTTGAACAAGCGCGGCACCAACATCGAGGGCGCGAACGTCCAGTGGGGCGACGGCACCACCCACCAGATCTTCATGCCGGGCACCAAGGACACCGTCTACATCAACCTCCACGCGGCGAGCGGGGTCCGGTCCCGGCTGACCTTCGACTACGACGGTCCGGTCACCCTGGGTGCGCCGATCGGCGGCGGCAGGTACCACGACACGCTGGCCGCGCCCGGTGCCGGGGACATCGTGATCGCCGGGACGCGCGGGAATGACGTGACCTTCGCGGCGCCGCAGTACTACGACGGGTCGACGACCGTGGAGAAGGGGGCGGTGCTGCGACTGGGGTCCGGGAAGTCGGGCGGCGACGGTGGACTGCTGACCGGCACGGAGGGGCGTCGGATCGTCGACGACGGGACCCTTGTCCTGCGGAACGTGTCACTTCCCACGAATCTGTCGCGCCTCGGCGGCAAGGGGTCCCTGGTCCAGTCCGGCGCCGCCACAACGACACTGACGGGCACGGCGGTGACGTACACCGGGACGACGACGGTCTCCAAGGGCACGCTGGCGCTGAGATCCGGGGCAACTCTCGCCCACAGCAAGGCGATCCGGCTCACCTCGGCGGGCGCGCGGCTGGACGTGGGGACGGCGGGCCTGCGGGTGTCGACGGAACTGACCGGTCTGGGCACGGTGAAGGGTTCGGTGACGAACGACAGCCTGGTGACCACCGGGCTCACCGTGACCGGCAACTACACGCAGAGCGCGAAGGGTGAACTGGTCCTGGGCGCCAAGCCGTTGAAGGTCGCGGGCAAGGTCGGGCTGGCGGGCGACCTGGACCTCTCGGCCGCCGGGACGCACCCCGCGCGGACCGTCACGATCCTCGACCACACGGGTAAGGGCTCAACGACGGGCGCGTTCAAGGGACTTCGCGAGGGCACCAAGCTGAAGCTCGCCGACACGACGTACCGCATCAGCTACCGGGGCGGCGACGGCAACGACGTCGTCCTGACCGCCGTCACCGCGACCACCCCCTCCCCCAGCACCCATCCCACATCCTCGCCGGGGACGACGCTCGCCGAGGCCCGCACGACGAACACCGCCCGCAGCGACGGCTTCGGCTGGTGGCCCTACGCCCTCGGACTCGGCCTGCTCGGCGGCCTGCTGATCCCGGCAACCAAGCGCACGCGGGGCGCCGGCAGGCGCGGGGGCGGGAGGCACGCGGCGTAGGACTGAGCAGGGGCGGCTGGGCAGCGCCCCTTCAGGGGCGCGGGGAACTGCGCGACCAGCCACGACGGCGCTGGCAGCAAAACGACTGCACATCGCGGCACAACCAGCAGAGCGCCTAGCGGCCACTCGGCGCCTCCGGGAACCCCAACTGCGAGGCCAGCACACGCGCCTCAGCGGCCCACCCGGCGAGGAACGCGAGGGCCAACCCCCGCTCCCGGTACCGGAGTTCCGCGGAGACGGCGCGCTCACCGCCGTAGTCCCGCTGCTCCTCGCCCGCGCGGGAAAGCATCGCGGCGGTGAGCCAGTCGTACTTCACGACGGACGCGCACAGCCCGAGCCGTACGAGCCGTTCGTCGACCCGGCTGCCCGACTCCCGGAGGCCGTGCAGATACGCGTCGTAGGCCCGCGCCGCGTAGCCGGGCAGGTCGGCGGCCGGGACGAACAGGTCGAAGACGGAGTCGGGGAGGTAGTTGCCGAGGTCCTCTCCGAGGGCGCCGTCGCCGGCGAAGGCCCAGTCGAAGAGGACGCTGTCCCGGTCCTGCGTACGGACGTTGGCGGGCCACTGGTCGAGGTGGCTGAAGGCGCGCGGCAGGGCCTCCATGACGTCCAGGAACCACTCGCGGTCGTGGTGCAGCCGGACCATGTCCTGGCGCAGTCCGGCGGGGAAGTGGTCGCGGACCAGGGGCTGTTGCCAGGCCGCGTCGTCGTCGAGGAGTTCCTCGCCGAGTGTGTTGCTGCCGACGTACTGGCGCAGGAAGCGGTGCGAGAGCCAGGGTTCGTCGGGGACGGGTGCGGCTCCTTGCGCGGCGCCGAGGCGGCGGGCGTGTTCGATGTGGCGGGCGAGCGGCCAGGCGGTGCCCGGCTCGCCGCGCACGTGCTCCAGCCACAACGCCACGTCCCCGTCGGCTCGTTCGACCCGGGCGAGCAGCCGGGGCGCGCGGATGCCGTACGGCTGCCAGGTCTGCGCGAGCCCGGAGTCGTAGACCTGCGCCTCGCGCAGCCAGTAGTTCCAGTGCCGGGGGTCGTCGGAAGCGGCCCAGCGGCCGGTGGCCGGCTTGCTGCGGGTGAGGACCTTGAGGACGGCCGTACGGTCGCCCGCGGTGACGGTCCAGACGCCCGCGGTGACGCCGTTCTTGGGGTTGTGGGTGAGCGGTGTCGCGGAGACCGGTCCGGTGGAGTGGCCCAGGACGTCCCGCGCTTCGGCTTCCGTGATGTTCCCCATGGTGGGCGATCCTTTCACCAGCCGGACGGGGACCGCCGGGTACGGCCGTATCGACTAGCGTCGAGACATGACCAGCGACACCGCTCCCCTCCTCGCCGACGCGCTCGCCGCCGGGACGCTCGTCCTCGACGGCGGTCTGTCCAACCAGCTCGGGGCCGCCGGGCACGACCTGAGCGACGAGCTGTGGTCGGCGCGGCTGCTCGCGGACCGGCCCGAGGCGATCGCCGAGGCGCACCTCGCGTACTACGAGGCGGGCGCCGACGTGGCGATCACCGCCAGCTACCAGGCCACCTTCGAGGGCTTCGCGAAGCGCGGGATCAAGCACGACCGGGCAGCCCAACTCATGGCAGAGAGCGTGGAGTTGGCCATCGATGCGGCGGTGGACGCGGGAGGGCGGGGCATCGAGCGGCCGTTCTACGTGGCGGCCTCGGTCGGGCCGTACGGCGCGATGCTCGCGGACGGCTCCGAGTACCGGGGCCGGTACGGGCTGAGCGTGGCCGAGCTGGAGGCCTTCCACCGGCCCCGCCTGGAGGTGCTGGACTTCGTCGGGCCGGACGTGCTGGCCTTCGAGACGATCCCGGACGCCGATGAGGCCGAGGCGCTGCTGCGGGCGGTGCGCGGACTGCGGACGCCCGCCTGGCTGTCGTACTCGATCGCCGGTGATCGCACCCGTGCCGGGCAGCCGCTGGAGGAGGCGTTCGCCCTGGCCGCCGACGCGGACGAGATCATCGCGGTCGGCGTCAACTGCTGTGCGCCCGAGGACGTCGAGGGCGCGGTCGGGATCGCGGCCCGCGTGACCGGCAAGCCGGTCGTCGTCTACCCCAACAGCGGCGAGACCTGGGACGCCAACGCCCGTGCGTGGACGGGCCGTTCCACCTTCACCGCCGAACAGGTCGAGGGCTGGCAGGCGTCCGGCGCACGGCTGATCGGGGGGTGCTGCCGGGTGGGGCCGGAGGCGATCACGTCGATCGCGCGGACACTCGAGCCGGGTTCCCGACTCAGGAAGTGACCGCCGCGATCGAGTCCCGCACCACCACATGCGTGCCCAGCAACAGGTGCTCGTCCGGGGATTCCGCGGTGCGGCCCAGGGCGGTGCGTACGGCGAGGCGGCCCAGCTCCTCGTAGGGGACGTGGACCGTGGTCAGGGCGGGGTAGAGGTCGCGGGCGAACGGGATGTCGTCGTAGCCGGCGAGGGAGACGTCGCCGGGGACGTCCAGGCCCGCCTCGTGCAGCGCGGTGAGCGCGCCCGCGGCGACCATGTCGGTGGCGGCGACCACCGCCGTGAACTCCAGTTTCCGGCTCAGGGCGAGGCGCATCAGGCGGTGGCCCGAGTCGCGGGTGAAGTCGCCGTGGAGGAGGAGTTCCGGGTCCGGGTCGAGGCCGCGGGCGCGGTGCGCGGCGAGGTAACCGCGTTCACGGCCCTGCGCGGTCGCATGGTGCGGCTTGCCGCCGAGGAACAGGATGCGCTGGTGGCCCTGGGCCAGGACGTGCGCGACGAGGGCGTAGGCGCCACCCTCGTTGTCGTACTCGATGACCGTGACGGGTGCGCCCGGGCCGAGCGGCGGCCGACCGCAGAGCACGAGCCGCGAGCCCGCTGAGGCCAGTGAGTCGGCGATACGGCGGGTGCGCTCGCGGTACTCGGGGGTGTCGGCGGTGCCGCCGACGAGGATCACGGCGGCGGTGCGCTGGGCGCGCATGGTCTCGATGAAGTCCAGTTCGCGCTGGACGTCGCCCTCGGTGCTGCATACCAGGCAGAGGTGGCCGAGCCGGGTCGCCTCGCGCTCCACGCCGTGTGCCATCAGCGCGAACGACGGTCCCGTGATGTCCTCCAGGACGAACGCGAGGGTCGGCGTCCCGACGCCCGCCACGGCCTTGGCGCGGGCGTCGGCGACGTAGTCCAGTTCGCGTACGGCCCGCAGCACGCGGGTGCGGGTCGCCGTGCTCACCGGGTAGTCGCCGCCGAGCACCCGCGACACCGTGGACGCGGACACCCCGGCGCGGGCCGCCACGTCCCGGATGGTGCTCCCGTTCGCGTCCTGGCTCTTCCTGGTCATGTACCCGCCTCGCCCCTCCCCGGCCTGTGGCAACACTCCGGCAACCGGTTCCCTGAGCGGAGAGTAGCAGTGGGTGAAGGCCGGGAGGAGGGGCGTGCGTCGGCCAATTCGCCTACGTCAGCAAGGCAGTTGCCGGCGACCGGCGTTGGGCAACCGGTTTCCACGCCGTATCCGCCCCCTCACGACGACCGCCGCACATCCCCCGTCCCCGTGCGCCGCAACCGCCTTACGACCGACCGCAGTTCGGTGGCGCTCCGCACCGGCGGCGCGCCTTCGGCCGGAATCGCCGCTTCCTTCGCCTTCGCCACGGCGTCGGCCGCCCACAGGGCGAACTCGGGGTCGCGCGGCCCGTGTGCGACGTACGGCTCGCCCTCGCCGAAGATGCGTACCGGGTGGGTGTCGTCCCAGGCCTGCCACCCGGGGTCGCCGTCCACGGCGAATCGCACCCACGCCCCGTGCATGGCGTCGGCGAGTTCCTGGGGTGCGCCCTGGCCCGCGAGTTTGGCGGCCTCGGGGATGTCGCCCGTGTCGAAGACGAAGCCGAGTTCGAGGGCGTGGCAGGAGCCGAGGTCGGGGAGGTTGGAGGGCCAGGCGAACTCGTAGACGTGGGAGGTGCCGGGGCGGGCGTCGGCGAGGCGGTGCAGGGGGTAGCGGAGGAGGTGGTCGGTGACGAGCTGGCCGACGGTCTCGGCGGTGCCGGCGCCGGGGTGCAGGGCGCGGTAGCCGCGCGGGACCTCGACTCCGCAGTGGCAGCGGGCCATCGCACCGGCCAGGGCGACCGCGCCGAGCCGGTCGACGCGCTCGTGCAGCCCGCCGGGGACCAGCCACAGCCGGTACTCGTCGCGGGTCCAGCCGAGCATCAGGTCGACGCCCCGGGCCGCGTCACCGGCGACGAGGGCCTCCAGCGGATCGCGGGGCACGAGGTCGCCGTCGATGACGATCCCGAACGTGGGTCCGCCGAGCACCGGGCTGCTGAGTCTGCCCACGTCGGCCTGGGTGCGCAGCAGGAGTTCGCGGTCGACGGCGGCGAAGGCCTCGGCGGTGGCGGGGATCTTCAGCCGGGTCGCCATCCGGCGCACCATCCGCCGTACCTTGTCGCGGTCGAAGGCCTCCGGGGGCCCGCTCTGGAGGATGGCCCGGTGTACCAGCCCCTGGGCCTGCGGGGCGGCGAGCAGCGCGCCGATGCTGATCGCGCCGGCGGACTGGCCGAAGAGGGTGATCCGGTCGGGGTCGCCACCGAACTCCGCGATCGACTCGTGCACCCAGCGCAGCGCGGCGAGCTGGTCGCGCAGGCCGGGGTTGGCGGGGGCGTCCGGGAAGAGTCCGTAACCTTCTACGCCCAGGCGGTAGTTGAGCGAGACGAACACGACTCCGTCGCGGGCGAAGGCGTGTCCGTCGTAGACCGGGACGGCCGACGAGCCCCGGGTGAGCGCGCCGCCGTGCAGCCAGACCATCACGGGCAGCCGGGCGCCCGGGCCGGGTTCCGGGGTCCATACGTTGAGGTTGAGGCAGTCGTCGCCGGGCAGGGCGGGGTCGGAGAGCAGTTTGGCGAAGGCTTCGGAGTACGGCGGTTTCGGCGCGGTCGGGCCGAAGGCGAGCGCGTCGCGCACTCCGGTCCAGGGCTCGGGCGGGACGGGCGGGCGGAACCGCCGGGGGCCGATGGGAGGGGCCGCGTAGGGGATGCCCCGGAAGACCGCGATCCCGTTCTCGTACCGGCCGCGTACCGCCCCGTGGGGGGTGCCCACCACGGGGTCCATCTGCTCCGCCGTCTGCGTCGTCGTCGCCGTCATCCGCCCACCAGCTCCTCACCACGCTCGTGAACCATGCTGCTCATCAGAGCATCACACCGAGCCCAGCTATTCCGGCGGACGAGCGCGGCTGGACGGGTCATGACGGTGCACCCGGGGGCGTACTACGTCCGTTCGGGTCGGGAACCGATCGAAATATTTCCGCGCCCGGGGTCCCCTCTCACCGATTGACCCCCGCTCCACAGCAGATCTACGGTAGAAGACGTTTTCAGAAAACGTTTCCCACTCCGTACTGGAGGGTCATGCCCAGCGCCCAGCCGCCGAGGGCCATGTTCGCCATGGATCCGGTGCACCTGCCCCTGCTCTTCCCCTCCCCCCTGATGGCACGGCTCCGGCAGACGGCCGAGATCGACCCGGGGCTCGTCGTACAGGACTTCGCCGACCCCCAGGCCGCCCGCGCCCTGGCCGAGGCCGAGGTCCTGATCACCGGCTGGGGCTGCCCGCACCTCGACGCCGACGCGCTGGCGGCGGCACCCCGGCTGCGCACCGTGCTGCACGCGGCGGGCTCCGTCCGTTCGCTGGTCGGCGAGGCCCTGTGGGAACGCGGGGTGACCGTCTCCAGCGCGGTCACCGGCAACGCGCTCCCGGTCGCCGAGTACACCCTCGCGATGATCCTGCTCGCCGGGAAGGACACCTTCGCCCAGCGGGAACGCTTCCGGCACACGCACGCGTACCCGACACCCGCCGAGACCGCGCCGATCGGCAACCTCGGCCGCCGCATCGGCGTCATCGGCGCCTCCCGGGTGGGCCGCAGACTCCTCGAACTGCTGCGGCCGTACGACTTCGAGGTCCTCCTGCACGACCCCTACGTCAGCGTCACCGAGGCCGCCGCGCTCGGGGCCGAACTCCTGCCGCTGGACCACCTGTTGAGCGGCAGCGACATCGTCAGCCTGCACGCCCCCGACATCCCCGAGACGCAGCACATGCTGGACCGCGGACGGCTCGCCCTCATCCGGGACGGCGGGGTGCTGATCAACACCTCCCGGGGCGCCCTGATCGACCACGAGGCCCTGACCGACGAACTGTTGTCCGGCCGCCTGACCGCGATCCTCGACGTCACCGAACCCGAGCCACTGCCCCCCACATCTCCCCTGTACAAGCTGCCGAACGTCTTCCTCACCCCCCACATCGCGGGCTCCCTCGGCAACGAGCTGGCGCGGCTCGGCGGCATCGTCGTCGACGAGCTGGAGCGGCTGGCCGCGGGCCTGCCACCGGCCCACGAGGTACGGCACGCGGACCTGGCCCGTGTCGCCTGATCCGCGCCGTCCACAGGCCGGCGCACCGGGAACAACCGTGGGATACGGTTTCCGGACCGGCGCCGGAGCAGGCCCCAGGGCGCCCGGTGGAAACACGGTCATGGTGAAGGAGTCCCTACGGTGAGTCAGCGCAAGGCGTCGGGCGACGTCGGCCGGGCGACGATCCGGGACGTCGCGGAGCGCGCCGGGGTCTCCGTGGCGAGCGTCTCGCGCGTGCTGTCCGGCAACTACCCGGTGTCGGAGGAGCTGCGCCGCCGGGTGCTGAAGGTGGTCGGCGACCTGGACTACGTCACCAACGCGCACGCCCGTTCGCTGGCCGGCGGCGGTACGCCCACGGTGGCGATCCTCATCAACAACATCACCGGCGCGGCATTCGCCCACGTGGCCAAGGGAGTTGAGGGCGCGGCCACCCTGCGCGGCTGGCTCTCCCTGGTCGGCACGACCGGCGACGACCCCGAGCGCGAGCTAGCGCTGGTCAACCTCATGCGCCAACAGGGCGTCGCCGCCGTGGTGTTGCTCGGTGGGGCGTACGACTTCGACGAGTACCAACTCCGCATGGCCGGCTTCGCCCGCTCCCTCGACGCGGCGGGATCGCACCTCGTGCTCGTCGGCCGCCCGCCCCTGGAGGGCGACGTCCCGGCGACGACGGTCGACTACGACAACGAGGGCGGCGCCTACGCCATGGCCAGCCACCTCCTCTCGGCCGGCCACCGCCGGGTCCTGGTCCTGCCCGGGCACTCCGAACTCACCACCGCCCAGGGCCGGTTGAGGGGAGCGCAACGGGCCTTCGAGGCGTACGGCGTGCCGTTCGACCCGGGGATGGTGCGGCACGGCCCGTACGACTACGAGCACGGGTACGAGGCGGTGGAGGACACCCTGAAGGAGGGCGTGGACTTCACCGCGGTGCTCGCGGGGACCGATGTGGTCGCCGCGGGCGCCATGCAGGCACTGCGCGCGGCGGGGCTGCGGGTGCCCGAGGACGTGTCGATCGTCGGCTACGACGACATCCCGCTGGCCTCCCAGCTCACCCCGCAACTCACCACCGTGCACGTCCCGTACGAGGAGATGGGCCGGGTCGCGCTGCGCGCGGTGGCGGACCGGCGCGAGGGCGGCGGCACGGGCCGACGCAGGGGCAACGACGGCGACCATCTGGTCCTGGGCACGCATGTCGTCGTACGGAACTCGGTACGGCCGCCCGCGCGACGCGACTAGGCACACCGGAAGATCCCCGGAAGATCCTTCGTTACGTAACCGGTTTCCCTTCAAACTCCCTGGCCAGCAGGGGTCTGTCCAGGGACATGGAAACAACTTGCTGCACACCTCTTGCTCCGAACAGGCCACCCTGCCTACCTTCGCAGCAACCGGTTTCTACCTCTTCTCTTCCGAAGGAACACGGTCTGATGAACATCACCAGCCCCCGGAGAAGGTTCGCTCGTGCAGCCGTCGCGAGCCTCGCACTGACGGGTCTGCTCTCCGCCTGCGGCGGATCCGGCTCGGGGGACAAAGCGTCCTCGGGTCCGGTCACCCTCCCCTTCTGGGGCTGGGCCAACGGGCAGGACGCGGTCGTGAAGGCGTTCAACGCCGCTCACCAGGACATCAAGCTCAAGTACACCAAGGTCACCGACCAGTTGACGATGCAGAAGCAGCTCACCAACGCGGTCAAGGCCGGCAACGCGCCCTGCCTGGTGCAGAACACGGCGGAGTACGTGACCACCTGGGTCTCGCAGGGCGCGCTCGCCGACATCTCGAAGTACGTCTCCGCCGACAAGGCCAAGTTCAACGCGGGCGCGTGGGCCAGTGCGCAGGTGCAGGGCAAGTCCTATGGCGTGCCGACCAGTTCGGCCCCCGCGTTCACGATCTACCGCACCGACGTCTTCACGAAGTACGGCCTCAAGGCGCCGACGACCTGGGACGAGTTCATCGCCGCGGGCAAGGTCCTGAAGAAGCACGGCATCAAGATCACCAACTTCGCCGGTGAGGACCCGAGCACCCTGGAAGTCCTCTCCATGCAGGCCGGGGCACACTGGTACGCCATCGACGGAAACTCCTGGAAGGTCGACTTCCAGGACGCGGGCAGCCTCAAGGCGGCCCGGGTGATCCAGGAGATCATCGACAACGACCTCAACTCCAAGCTCTCCTTCGCGGATTACGCGGCCGTACAGCGCAACTACGACAACGGCGGCACCGCGACCCGGCAGATCTCCACCTGGCAGATGGCCGGCATGGTGCAGAACTTCACCAAGTCCGACGGGAAGTGGGCGCTGTCGCCCTGGCCGGCGTTCGCGGGTGAGGCCGCCAAGACACCCGCCGGGACCAACCAGAGCGGTGGCGTCACGCTGGTGACCAAGCAGTGCGCGCATCAACAGCAGGCCGCCGAGGCCGCGTTGTGGATGTCGACCAACACCGGCGCGGTGAAGACGATGGCGAGCCCGACCACCGGCAACGGCGTGATGCCGGCGCTGGCCGACAGCAATGCCTATGTCGCCGAGGCGATCTCCGACAAGCTGCTCGGCACGAACTACGAGCCCGCGAAGCAGATCGTCACCGACAGCCTGAACACCGTCACCTCGGACTGGGTGTTCGGCCCGGACTGGACCGCGATGTTCACCGAGCTGCAGACCGGCTGGGCGAAGGTGATGAACAAGCAGGAGAAGGTCACCGATCTGCTGGCGCACATGCAGGAGTGGACGGTCAAGGACCTGAAGTCCCGCGGTATCAGCGTCAAGGGCTGAGGCAGCACCGATGATTCGCTCCCAGCGCTGGAAGGGTGCCGCGTTCACGGTGCCCTTCCAACTCGGCTTCGTCTTCCTGTACTTGATACCGATCGGGTACGCCGTCTACGAGTCGCTGTTCGTGGAGCACCAGTCGGGGCTCGGCCTCGGCGGCTCCACGCAGAAGTTCTCCGGCCTGGACAACTACCAACAGGGCCTGACCGACTCGGCGTTCATGAACTCGGTACTGCGCGTGGTGCTGTTCGCCTGTGTGCAGCTCCCGGTGATGCTGCTCATCAGCCTGCTGCTGGCGCTGTTCCTGGACGCGCTGTCCTCGAAGGCCGCGGGCCGCTTCCGGATCTTCCTCCTCGTGCCGTACATGATCCCCGGGGTCGTCGCGGCGATCGTGTGGATCAACCTGTACAGCCCGGACGTCGGCCCGTTGACGCCACTGGGCAAGGTGTTCGGGCTGTCCTGGAACTTCTTCGCGCCCTCGATGGTCTGGCCGTCCATCGGCAACCTGCTGACCTGGCACGGCATCGGCTACAACATGGTGATCATCTACGCGGCGCTCCAGGGCGTCCCCCGCGACCTGTTCGAGGCGGCCCGCCTCGACGGCGCCTCCGAGTTTCGGGTCGCGACGAGCATCAAAATCCCTTACGTACGGGGGGCGTTGGTGCTGACCGGGATGCTCTCGATCATCCAGATGCTGCAGATCTTCAACGAGCCGGCGCTGTTCCGGAACGTCACCCCGCAGACGGTGAACGACAGCTTCACACCCATCATGATCATCTACAACCAGGCGTTCAACGCGGGCAACTACCACTACGCGGCGGCCCTTTCGGTCCTCCTCGCCCTCATCCTCGGCCTCGCCTCCTTCCTCTTCTACCGGCTCACCGCGAAGGAGGCCGACTGATGACCCTCATCGAAGAACGCCGGAACGCCCATCAGGTCCGCCGCCTCAACAAGCCCGACCCGGCGGCCCGTTCACGCGGCGGCCAGCGTTTCCTGCTCGTCGGCCTGGTCCTGGCCAGCGCCTACAGCCTGTTCCCGGTGTGGTGGCTGATCGTCGCCGCGACCAAGAACCGCACGGGCCTCTACCAGAGCAACGGCCTCTGGTTCTCCGGCATGCACCTGTGGGCGAACGTCCGTCAGGTCTTCACCTACGAGAACGGCATCTTCCTGCGCTGGACCGCAAACTCCTTCCTCTACGCGGGAGTCGGGTCCCTGGGCGGCACGCTCATCGCCCTCGCGACGGGCTACGGCCTCGCGCGCTTCGAATTCCCGGGCCGCAGCGCGGTGTTCGCGTGCGTGGTGGGCTCGTTCCTGATCCCGATCGCGCTGCTCACCCTCCCGCTGTACCTGATGTTCTCGAAGATCGGCCTGGTCGACACCCCCTGGGCGATGCTGATCCCCTGCCTGATCAACCCGTTCAGCGTCTACCTCGCCAAGGTGTACACGGAGGCCACGGTCCCCTTCGAACTCCTGGAAGCCGCACGCCTCGACGGCGCGGGCGAACTCCGTATCTTCTTCAGCATCGTGCTGCGGATGATGACGACGGGCGGGGCAACTGTCTTCCTCCTCGCCTTCGTGAACACCTGGAACGCCTTCTTCCTCCCGCTGACCGTACTGCGCGGCGAGGAGAACTGGACGCTCAACATCGGCCTCTACAACTGGTCCGGCAAACGCCTGGAGTCGGGCGTCGACCTCACCAGCCTGGTCCTGACCGGCGCGCTGCTGTCCATCGTCCCGATGGCCGTGATGATGGTGGCGATGCGCCGCTACTGGCGCACCGGGGTCACCCTGGGAGCCCTCAAGTGACCTTGCTGCACAACCCTGTTGTCCGCGGCTTCGCCCCCGACCCCTCGATGGTCAGGGTGGGCGACTGGTACTACGTGGCGAACAGTTCCTTCGAGTGGTTCCCGACGATCCCGATCCACCGCTCGCGGGACCTCGCGCACTGGGAGTACGCGGGCCATGTGCGGGGCGCGGTCCCCGGCGATTCCCTGGCGGGCGTCCCGGACTCGGGCGGCATCTGGGCACCTTCGCTGAGCTGGGACGGCGAGCGTTTCTGGATGACGTACGCGATCGTCCGCTCGGTGGGCACGCCGTACTTCGACGCCGACACCTACATCACTACGGCGGCGGATGTCGGCGGCAAGTGGGCCGCCCCGCAGCGCGTCGCGAGCCACGGCTTCGACCCGGCGCTCTTCCACGACGAGGGCCGACTCTGGCTGCTGAACCTCCAGAACGACTGTCGCCCCGGCGGTCGGCGCTTCGCGGGCATCGTCGCGACCGAGTTGGACCACGACACGCTCACCCCGACCGGCGCGACCCATCTGCTGCTCCAGCACGAACGGCTCGTGGAGGGACCGAAGTTGGTGCGCTGGGGCGGCTGGTACTACCTGCTGCTCGCGGAGGGCGGCACGGGGTTCGAGCACGGGGTGCTGGTGGCACGCAGCCGTACGGTCACCGGTCCTTACGAGCTCGACGACCGCCCTTTGCTGACGTCCCGGGACGACCCGTCGGTGCCGTTGCAGAAGGCGGGCCACGGCGAGCTGGTCGAACTTCCGGGCGGGGACTGGGTGTTGAGCCACCTGGCGGCACGACCGGTCCAGACCCCGGACGGGCCGCGTTGCACCCTGGGCCGGGAGACCGCGATCCAGGCGGTGACCTGGGACGCGGACGGCTGGCCGAGGCTACGGCAGGGCGGCCGGCATCCGGCGGTCGAGGTGGACGTGGCGTCGAGTCCCACTCCGGTCGACCAAGTCCCGTATTCCGACGGCCCGTTGGGCTGGCCCTGGAGCAGCCCGCGCGCTTACCCGGACTCCTCCTGGGCCGACACCACCACCCGCCCCGACTGGATCCGGCTGCGCGGACGGCACGGGCCGGAGTCGCGGTGGGCGCACAGTGTGCTCGCCCAGCGGATCACCGAGCACCGGGCGGAGGCCGAAGTCACGGTCGAGGCACGGCCGTTGACGTTCACGCAGGCGGCGGGGCTGGTGCTCTGGTACGGCGCCGAGGCGTATCTGAGCCTGCATCTGACCTGGGCGGAGCCCGAGGGTGAGCGGCAACGCGGGCAGCAGTGGCGGGGTGGTGGCCGTACGGTGCTGAGCCTGGTCGAGCGGGACGAGGGCGGCACCCGGCAGGTGGCCGTCCTAGCGGTGGATGGCCGTGCTCCGCTGGTGCTGGGGGTGACGGTCGAGGGGGCCGATGCTCGGTTCTGGTATGTGCGGGACGGGGTTCGGGCGCCGGTGGGGCCGGAGTTGGACTTCAGTCGGCTGTCCGACGACTACGGGTCGCGGCTGCGGTTCACCGGTGCGATGGCGGGGATCCATGTGTGGGATCTGGTCGGCGCGGGGTTCACCGCCGATTTCAGCCGGTTCTGTCTCGACTGCACGGTCGGCTGAACTGTTCGGGGTTTCGAAAGGCCGGGTCGGCACCATCGGGTGAACTCCCTGGTCTTCCCGCCGTGTTGGCGCGCACCTATCGTAGGAAGCGCTTTCTGGACGGCTGGTGGCCGGGCCGGGGAAGCGGCGCTGGTCGAAACTTTCGTTGGCCCTCGGGCGGGCTGGAGAGGCGGTACCCGATGGTCCGTGCGGGGAGCGCGAGCGTGACGGCAGGGCCGACGCTGGCGGTGGTGGCCCGGGAGGCGGGGGTGTCCGTGCCGACCGCGTCCAAGGTGGTCAACGGCCGGGAGGACGTGGCGCCGGAGACGCGGCGGCGGGTTACCGAGGCGCTGGAGCGGCTCGGGTATGTGCGCAGGCCGCGGTTCGACGCGGGCAAGGCGCCCGCGCTGGTCGATCTGGTCGTGCACTCGTTGGAGAGTTCCTGGTCGGGGGCGGTGCTGCACGGGGTGGAGGAAGCCGCGTACGAGGCGGGACTTGAGGTGGTGGTGTCGGCCGGACTGACCCGGACGCGCGCCGAACGGCCCGAACGGGGCTGGCTGGACAAGCTGGTTGGCCGGGGTTCGGCCGGAGTCCTGTTCAATCTGGCCGAGTTGACGCCGTCCCAGTACGCCTGGCTCGACCAGCACCGCATCCCGTTCGTGATGATCGACCCCGTGCACGAGCCGCCGCCGGGTGTCGTGTCGGTCGGCGCGGCCAACTGGCAGGGCGGGGTGGCCGCGACCGAGCATCTGCTCGCCCTGGGCCACGACCGCATTGCCGTCATCGCCGGTCACCGCCACAAGATGTGCAGCAGCGCCCGCGTCGCCGGCTACCGCTCCGCGCTCGCCTCGGCCGGGGTGCCCGTGCGCCCCGAGTACATCCGCCACGGCGGCTTCGACCAGGCCATGGCCCGCAGCCGTATGCGCGAACTCCTCGATCTGCCCGAGCCGCCCACGGCGGTCTTCGTCTGCTCCGACCGGATGGCGCTCGGGGTCTACGAGGCCTTGGTGGAACGGGAGTTGAGCGTCCCGGACGACATGAGCGTGGTCGGCTTCGACGACCTTCCCGAGTCCCGCTGGGTGACTCCCGCGCTGACCACGATCCGGCAGCCGCTGTCGGAGATGGCGGCCACGGCGCTGCGGCTGCTGGTCCGGCTGATGGACGGGGACCGGCCGGAGGGGACGCGGACGGAGTTGTCGACGCGGTTGGTGGAGCGGGCGAGTACGGGGGCGCCGGGCGGCCGGCACACCGACCGTAGATCGTGACCATGGATGCGGGGCTCGCCGGTCGGTAGCCTGCCGGTGTGGCCAGGTCATGGGACAAGCAGCAGTTGATCGCGGACGGCTTCGAGCCCACGTACGTGGACTTGGAGTGGTACGACGGGCCGCGCAAGGGACTCGCGCTCGTCGACGGTGTCCCGCACTACTACGAGGGATGGGAGTACGACGGCACCGACGAGGCCGACGAATACGTCGTGTGGCCCGCGAGCGAGGTGGCGGTGGCGATGGAGCGCGAGCAGTGGGCGATCTACGTCACCTACGAGGTTTCCGATGCCGGGTTGGAGGAGCATCCGGGGCACGGAGGGATCGATGCCCGTTACGACGAACTGCAGTTGCTCCTCGCGCCGCACCGTCAGGAGCCGGAGGGTGCTCGCCGGCTCGTGGGTGAGGTGCGGTTCGACAACGGGGACGAACGCTACCGGTTCGACGGGGTCGACCACTGGTTCCGGTGGCGCCCGGCCAAGTGAGCCGGGCCGCCGTCTCGACGAGAGCTTCCAGCAACATCGCGAAAGCCGAATTCAGCTCGAAACACCCGCCGCCGCGCCGTTCGTGCACGATCTTCCTGACCGCGTCCAGCGAGTACGGGATCGGCTCCCCGAGAAGGAAGAACAGGTTCTCGAAGGGAACGGACAGCACATGGCGCTCGTGCAGATGGCGCAGGGCGTCCGCGTCGACTCGCTCCGGCCGCTTGGCGCCTATGCGTTCCAGATAGGCGTCGATGAGTTCTTCGTCCATGACGCTCTCACTTCTCCAGGCAGAACTCGTTGATGGGATAGCCGACATGGCGGTCCTCGGCGGGCAGATATCCCAACACCCGGTCGCCGGGCTTGAGTTCGGTGC
This sequence comes from Streptomyces prunicolor NBRC 13075, assembly GCF_000367365.1. Lineage (GTDB taxonomy): Bacteria > Actinomycetota > Actinomycetes > Streptomycetales > Streptomycetaceae > Streptomyces > Streptomyces prunicolor. Next base: position 65,423 of record NZ_BARF01000110.1, read on the forward strand.
TGTTCAGCACCGCTCCGCCCGGGCCGAGCACCCGTACGTGCCAGTCGTCCTGGAGAATCAGATTGACGGCACGCCCGTCATCGGACTTCGCGTCGATGGAGATGAGCGGCCGGCTCTCTATCTTGACCCGTCCAACGGTGACGATACGGGTCTGGCCCTTTACGTCGACGGCCATGACCTTGCTGCCGGACTTCAGCTCGCTGAGATAGTGGGTACGCCCGTCACGGGAAAGCGTGTAGGAGTGAATGGCCCCCGCGTTCACCCTAAAAGGCCGGGTGGGCATATAGGGAAGCGGATGCGTCTCGCTCACGCACAGGATCATCCCCTTGGAGTGCGAGCCGACCAGGATTCCCTCGTCCTCACGGAAGTGGCTGCACGTGTCGACGCAGGCCCGCTCCCCCATGCCCACATGCTCGGTGGCGACGACCGTGAGCTCGACCAGATCGAGGGGCTGGGTCACGACGGCGGACGCCTGCTTGAGAGCGGTGGCGTCGCCCACGGCGTTCGGCGCCATCATCACGCCGTCGGAGCCGTGTTCGAGCACCCCGAAGATGATCTCCGCCTCGGCCACGTCCCCGGCCACGGTGATCAGACTGCCCTCGGCACCGGCGGCGGCCGCGATGACGATCTCCAGCGGGATCTTCGTGGAGTCGCGGAACAGCAGCAGACTCCACTCCTCCGTGCGGGCCGACTGACAGGCGTCCTCCAGCGTCTGCGCGTCGACGATCTCCACGAACCGTCCGAACTCGACTCCCGGATACACCGCCGAGAGTGCCGCGGGCGTCCCGTGCACGCGCGGATCGACGATCACCACGTCGGCCGCGCCGAGATCGTCGGGAAGCTCCTTGAACTCCGTACCGTGCGGGAAGAAGATCTTCTTCACCGTCGGGGGCAGGTCACCCAGGTCCGCCAGGGTGTCCGAGACGATGCCGTCCAGCCGCTGGTGCAACGCCTCTTCGAGGAGTGCCTGCTTGGCGGCGGCACCGCGAACATCAAGCCACGTGAGCTTCACGATTTCCCATCTCTTTCATGCCGTTCATGTCGTTCAGGTTCTTCACGCCGAACTCCACGGGAGCGGGCGGAGGCACATCCCCGTGTACAAGACGGGCCAATTCACGTGTCGTAGCGACCGGGTTGTCGGATTCGAAGATGTTCCGGCCCATGGCGATACCGGCCGCACCGCACCGAAGCGCGGAATCGACGAATTCCAGCAGGGCTTTCTCATCGCCGACCCGCGGGCCGCCGGCCACCAGAATCGGTACCGGACAGGAGGCTGTCAGGCGCAGCATGTCCACATCGGATTCGAGGGCGTAGGTCTTTATCAGATCGGCCCCGAGTTCGGCCGCGACCGTCACGGCGGCGGCGACCAGTTCCGGATCGCGAGGGTCGGTGACCCGCGGGCCTCGCGGGTACATCATCGCCATCAGCGGAATGTTCCAGCGGTCACACGCTTCCGCCACGACCGCCATATCGGCTATCTGCCGGGCCTCTTGCCGAGAACCGACGTTGACGTGCACGCTGACCGCGTCGGCGCCGAGCCGCAGCGCCTCTTCGACGGTCGCGACGAGGCATTTCGCATCGGGGTCGGGGGCGTGCGCGGTACTCGCGCTCAAATGCACGACGAGCGACATCTGCGTGAACCAGGCCGGATCCACCCGGCGGACACTGCCTTTGTGCAGGACCACGGCGCCCGCACCGTTCGTCGCCAACTGGCCGACCAGCCGGTTGAGTCCGAACCCGCCCCCGGCGATGGGCCCGTCCGTCAGCGGATGGTCCAGGGGAACGACCAGCATGCGCCGCGGATTACGTCTGTAGAGCCGCAGCAGCCTCAGTGTGCGGGCGCTCGAAGCGCCGTCGAATATCTGCATCCAGTCCATCCCCGTTCCGTGCCTGGCCGGCTGTCCGGTCTCCAGAAGTGGGCTCGTCGGGCCGCCCGCTGTGGTCGTCTACGGCTGCCACCCGGGCGAGGTTCACCGAGGGATCAGGACAGTTGAGGCCCGGCCGATCCGGCCATGGGACGAGCCCGGTTCCCTCCTGCGAACAGAACGAACCAGGACGCTCGGGGCCTGGTTCAGCGCCCCGTCCCCGTTCGTCGGCAGGTCGCCGCGTCGCACCGGCGCGGTGGCCGTGCGGGCGGACGGCCCCGCCACGTAGCCTCGGTCGAGATGAACGCCCTTCCCGCACGCCTCGACCACCTCGTCCTCGCGACCCCCGATCTGGCGGCGACGGTCGGCGAGTTCACCGAGCGCACAGGCATCGCACCGGTCGCGGGCGGCGCCCATGTCGGGCTCGGTACCCGCAACTGCCTTGTCTCGCTGGGCGGTTCGCGGTATCTGGAGATCATCGGTCCTGACCTGGAGCAGCCCGAGCCGTCATGGCCCCGGCCCTTCGGTGTCGACGGGCTGGCCATCGCCCGGACGGTGACCTGGGCGGTCGCCCCGCCCGACCTGGACGCGGCGGTCGCGGCGGCCCGTGCCCGGGGGTACGACCCCGGGCCCGTGCGCGCGATGAGCCGGCGCCGGCCCGACGGCACGCTGCTGGAGTGGCGGCTCACCGACGGGGACACGGCGCATCCCTCCGGCCTGGTGCCGTTCCTCATCGACTGGAGCTCCTCGCCCCACCCGACGACCGCCTCGGACCTGCCCGTCGTACCTCTGCTGGAGCTGACCGCGACGGCCCCGGTCCCGGACGAGATCCGCCCGTTGTTGTCGGCTGTGGGTGCGGAGCTGGTGGTGGCGGCGGGGCCGGTGGGCCTCTCCTTCACGGTGGACACCCCGCGTGGACCGGTGACCTTCCGCTGAGCGGCCGCCCCGACACGACCGGACCACCGGGTCCGATTCCTTCAAGACCAGCCCTCCCGCCCCCGCCTACCGTGGCCCCATGACTCCACGATTCGACGCGATCGGCCTGGTCGTCTCCGACATGGCCGCCTCTGTCGCCTTCTACCGCCGGCTCAGCTTCGGGTTCGCCGAGGGTGCCGAGGAACAGCCGCACGCCGAGGCCCAACTGCCGGGTGGGCTACGGCTGTTGCTGGACACGGAGGACACCGTCCGCTCGTTCCACCCGGGTTGGCGGTCACCCAGCGGCAGCGGTCGGGCCGCGCTCGCCCTGCTCTGCGACGACCCCGCCGAAGTCGACCGGGTCTACCAGGAGTTGACCGGCGCCGGGCACCGCGGAGAGCTCAAGCCGTGGGACGCCTTCTGGGGCCAGCGGTACGCCGTCGTGCACGACCCGGACGGCAACGGCGTCGACCTCTTCGCCCCGCTGAAGCCTGCCTAGCCGGACCGGCCGAGCAGCTCGCCCAGCGGCATCCCCGCGAACTCCTTGACGTCCCGGGCGAGATGGGCCTGGTCCGCGTAACCGGACCGGGCCGCCGTCTGCGCGAACGGGACTCCGGCGCGGGCCAGCGCGAGGGCCCGTTGGAGCCGCAGCACCCGGGCGAGTGTCTTGGGGCCGTAGCCGAACGCGGTCAGCGAACGGCGGTGCAACTGGCGGGCGCCGATGCCCAGTTCGTCGGCGGTGGCGGCGACGGGGCGGCCCGTGTCGAGGGCCGCGACGAGGTGTCGTAGCAGCGGATCGGGTGGGGGTGTGTCCGCCGCGCGTTCCAGTGCCGCCTCTTCGAGCGCGGTCACAGGGTCGGGGGCCGTGTCGATGCGGGTGCTCAGCTGCCGTACCCCGGCGGCGGGCCACAGGTCGGCGAGGTCGACCCGGCGGTCGCGGAGTTCGTGCGCGGGGACACCCAGGAAAGTGGGCGCGGTGCCGGGGAAGAAGCGGATGCCGACCCAGTGCGCGGGTGCGGTCCCGGGAACGTACGCGTGCGTGTCGGGGCCCGCGACCAGCAGGCGGCCCTCGTTCCAGAGGAGGTCCATGCAGCCGTCGGGCAGGACGGGGTGGACCGGGCCGGCGGTGGATGCCTCGATCGTTCGGCTCCAGACCACCGCGCCGGGCAGCCGCGATGCCCTCTCCACGTACACACCCACCAGGCTACGGCGACCGGTGCTCCTGCGGGCTCACGCCGTAGACCCGTTTGAAGGCGCTGGACAGGGCGAACGCGCTGCCGTAGCCGACCTGCCTCGCTATCGCGCCGATGGTGTCCTCCGTGTCGCGGAGGCGGTCCGCCGCGAGGGCCAGGCGCCAGGCCGTGAGGTACGACATCGGGGGTTCGCCGACCAGGGTGGTGAAGCGGCGGGCCAGGGCCGCGCGGGAGACGCCCGCCTTGGCGGCCAGGGAGGCGACCGTCCAGGGGAGGGCCGGGTCGTCCTGGAGGAGGCGCAGGACCCTGCCTACGACGGGGTCCGCCAGTGCGCGGTACCAGGCCGGGGCCTTCGCCTCCGGGCGGGAGAACCAGGCCCTGAGCGCGGCGATGACCAGCAGGTCCAGGAGGCGGTCCAGGACGACTTCCTGGGCGGGTTCGTCGCGGACGATCTCCTCCATGAGGAGCGGGGTCAGCGGGCACTCCCAGACCTCGGAGGGGAGCGTGAGGAGGGGCGGGAGGGCGTCCAGCAGGCGGCCGTTGATCTCGCCGCGCATGAGGTACGTGCCGATGAGCATCACCGTGGAGCCGTCGAGGCGGTCGCCCCAGGTGCGGACGCCGAGGTCCATGGAGCCGTTGAGCGGGGTGCCGTCGGGGTGGTGGCATTCGGCGCCGGGCAGGATCACGGCCTGTGGGGCGGTGTCGGGGGCGTCTCCGCAGGTGTACGGGTCCGGGCCGCGGGCGATGGCGAGGTCGCCGGCCCGCAGCCGTACCCGCTCCCCCGCCTCCGGGGTGATCCAGGCGTCGCCGCGGACCATGAGCATGACCGTGAGCGGGGCACGGTCCTCGATGCGTACCGCCTACGGCGGGTCGAAGCACGCGCGGATCATGAACGCGCCCCGCGCGCGTGGACCCTCCAGAAGGCCTGCCAGGGCGTCCATGTGGCCAGCGTAGACGCGCGGTTATGGGAATGAGCCGTTCAGCGATGGTCCGTGCCAGCGGACGGGCGTTGACTGGAAGGCATGACACAGAACGCGCGGAACATGACGATTGTGGTCACCGGTGCTTCGGGGCGTACCGGGCGCCGGGTGGCGGAGGCGGCGCGGGCGGCGGGGCTGACCGTGCGGGAGGCCTCGCGGGCGCGGGGGTTCGACTGGGCGGACCGGTCCACGTGGGCGGATGCGCTGCGGGGTGCCGATGCGGCGTACCTGGTGTATCCCTCGGACGTCGGGGCGCCGGACGCGGGGCTCGCGGTGGGGCTGCTCGCGCAGGAGGCGGTCGGGTTGGGGGTACGGCGGCTGGTGCTGCTGTCGGCTCGGGGGGAGGAGCGGGCTCGGCCCACCGAGGAGGCGTTGCGGAGGTCGGGGGCGGACTGGACGGTCGTCCGGGCGTCGTGGTTCGCGCAGAACTTCAGTGAGGGGCCGCTGGTGGAGGGGTTGCGGGATCGTGGGGAACTGGTGTTTCCCGGTGGGTCGGTGCGGGAGCCTCCCCCATAGCCTTAAGGGCATGGGAGGTGCCCCCAGTCGATGTGCGGGACATCGCGGATGTGGTCGTCGCGGCGGTGACTAGCGGGGACCGGTATGTCGGGCAGGCGGTCACTGTGTCCGGGGCGCGGTTGTTGACGTTCGGGGAGGCGGTCGCGGAGATCGCTGCGGTGACGGGGCGCCGGCTGACGTACCGGGCGGTGTCTGCCCGTCAGTACGGGGAGGTTCTCGCGGGGTTCGGGGTGCCGGTGTCGGAAGTGGAGTTCCTGGTGGAGTTGTTCGAGTCGCTGCTGGATGGGCGGAACTCGTATCTCTCCGAGGGGGTTCAGGATGTGTTGGGGCGGGAGCCGCGGGAGTTCTCGGAGTTCGTGCGGGAGGCTGCGGCGGCGGGTGTTTGGAAGGGCGGGGCGTAATCCCTCCCGGGAGGGGAGGCCGGTGCGTTGGCTGCGGGTCCGTTGTGGCTGGTCGCGCCCGCGCGG
>NZ_BARF01000109.1 GCF_000367365.1 Streptomyces prunicolor NBRC 13075
CCGACGGGGAGTTATCCCCTGTTGCCGCCGTTGCCGTTGCCGTTGTTGCCGCCGTTGTCGTTGCCCTGGATGAAGCCGTCGGGGAGGGAGAACGTCGGGGTCGGGGTGGTGCCGCCGTCGGTCGTGCCGGTGGTGCCGCCGTCGGTGGTCACGCCGCCGTTGTCGTTGTTCTTGCCGCCGTCGTTGCCCTTGTCCTTGTCCTTCTTGACGGGGTCCGGGATGTTGACGAGCTGGAAGTTCTCGACCTGCTTGCCCTCCAGGGCGCCGGTCATGGCGTCCTTCCAGATCGGGCCGGGGGTGTCGGCGCCGTAGACCTCGTCGTGCCAGACGCCGCCGATGCGGATGCTGGTCATCTCGATGTTCTGCTTGGCGCTGCCGACCCAGACCGCGCCGGCCAGGTTCGGGGTGTAGCCGACGAACCAGGCGTTCTTGCGGGAGTCCGTCGTACCCGTCTTACCGGCGCTCTGGCGGTCGGTGAGGCCGGCCTCCTGGCCGGTGCCGGAGTCGACCACGCCGCGCAGCACGGTGTTGATGGTGTCGGCGGTCTTCTTGCTCATCGCCCGCGAGCAGGTGGACTTGGGGACGGCGAGCGACTTCTGCTCGTTGCCCACCTTCTGGGTGATGGACTCGATGGCGATCGGGGTGCAGTACGTGCCCTCGTTGGCGAAGGCCGCGTACGCGGAGGCCATCGTCAGCGGCGAGAGGCCCTTGGAGCCGAGGGCGATGGCCGGGACCTCGGGGATCTTGTCGCCGTTGCCCTGCACGACGCCGAGCTTGTTGGTCATGCTCACCACGGGGCACAGACCGATGTCGGAGATCATCTGCACGAAGTAGGTGTTGACCGACTTGGCCATCGCCTCCTTCAGCGCGTACGGACCCTTCTCCGACTCGCTCTCGTTCTCCACGGTCGCGCCGCCGGTGTTGACCCAGTTCTTGCCGCTGCACGTCGAGACGGGGCTCGGGTAGTCCATCGAGTACGGCGCCGGGTACTGCTGGGTGGCCGGCAGGCCCTGCTCCAGCGCGGCCGCCGCGACGAACGGCTTGAACGTCGAACCGGTCGGGAAGCCGAAGTTCGAGCCGCCCATGTCGGCGTTGACCGAGTAGTTGTACTCGGTCTCGTTCTTGCCGTAGCCGTACGGCTTCGACTGGCCCATGCCGAGGATCTTGCCGGTGCCAGGCTCGACGAGGGTGGCCGCCGCGGCGACCGAGTCCGACTTGTAGATGTGCTCCTTGAGCGAGGCCTGCACCGAGTCCTGCGCCTGCGGGTCCAGGGTCGTACGGATCGTCAGGCCGCCCTGGTTCCAGATCTTCGCCCGGGCCTCCTTGGTCTTGCCGAAGACCGGGTCGCTCAGGAAGACCTTCTCGACGTACTTGCAGAAGAAGCTGGCGCCCTTCACGGCGGTGATGCAGCCGTTCTTCGGCTGGCTGACCTTCAGGCCGAGGTCGCTCTGTTCGGCCTTGAGGGCATCGGCCTTGGAGATGTCGCCGACCTCGGCCATGCGGGCCAGCACGGTGTTGCGCCGCTTCTTGGCCTCGGCCTCGTCGTTGATCGGGTCGTAGCGCGTGGGTGACTGGACGATGCCCGCGAGGAGCGCCGACTGCGGAAGGGTCAGGTCCTTGGCGTGCTTCGAGAAGTAGCGCTCGGACGCGGCCTCGACGCCGTAGGCCTGCTCTCCGAAGAAGGTGATGTTGAGGTAGTTCTCAAGGATCTTCTTCTTGCCGAGCTTCTCTTCGATCTGGATCGCGTACTTCAGCTCCTTGACCTTGCGGCCGAGCGTCTGCTGAGTGGCCTGCGCGACCTTCGTCGGGTCGTCACCGGCCTCCTCGACGAAGTAGTTCTTCACCAGCTGCTGCGTGAGGGTCGAGGCACCCTGGGAGACCCCGCCGCTCTGCGCGTTCTTGTTGAGGGCGCGCAGGACGCCCTTCAGGTCGATCGCGCCGTGCTGGTAGAAGCGCGAGTCCTCGATCGCGACGATCGCCTTCTGCATGTACGGCGAGATGTCCTTGAGCTCCACCACAGTGCGGTCACGGGAGTAGACCGAGGCGATCTGGTTGCCCTTGCTGTCCAGGATCGTGGTGCGCTGGCTCAGCTGAGGGCTCTTCAGACTGTCCGGGATGTCGTCGAACCCCTGGACCGATCCCTTGGCCGCGAGACCCAGCGCGCCGGCCGCCGGCATCGCGATTCCGGCCATGACAGCACCGGCGAGCACACTGACACCGAGGAACTTGGTGGCCTGCTGCAGAGGGGACAGACCACCACCCGAGCGCTTTTTTGGCATAGGGGCAGCCTACGTTCTCATTCGCCGGACACGTGTATAGGCCTTGGCCTAAGCTGCTCTCAACTGTCACAGCAGAGCGGTCACGTATCAATACGTCCGGCGACCCCGAATCGTTCCGGTCGTTTCCCTTTTTTTGTCGGGGGCGTGTCCGAATCCGCCTCCTGTGTCACCTGGTGCCCCTTGTGGCGCATGTCAACTGTCCCGCTTTGCCGGGAAAGTCACGCATGTCGTCAGCTCACTCCCCCGGGTGATCTGCCGCTTACCCATAGTCCGTTCGGGCCATTCAAGATTGGGCCCGAAGGGGGTGTTGCGCTGTGCCCACCTTCCGTAACGTCCTCAACTGGCGGCGGTGAATATGCCGCTGCCGCCGTGGGGGAGCCTCGATTCGGGAGAGGACGGCGCCGGTATGGGCTGGGTTACCGACTGGAGTGCGCAGGCGGCCTGCCGCACTACCGATCCGGATGAACTGTTCGTTCAAGGAGCAGCGCAGAACAGGGCGAAGGCAGTGTGCACCGGATGTCCGGTACGCACGGAGTGCCTCGCCGATGCGCTCGACAACCGCGTCGAATTCGGCGTGTGGGGAGGAATGACGGAGCGGGAGCGCCGCGCACTGCTGCGCAGGCGGCCCACTGTCACTTCATGGCGCCGGCTACTGGAGACCGCGCGTATCGAGTACGAACGAGGGGTCGGCATCATCCCCCTCGACGACGACGAGATCTACGAGAACTACGCGGCGGTGGGCTGACACCCACCGGTCCCTTCGGGGCCGACCTCGGGCGATCCCCGGGGCACGCGCCCGGAGGTTCCGCGTCAGACCTTCGTCTCGGGCAGCTCCGGCCGACCGGCCGCGAGCCGACTCCCGATGTCCCGCAGCCCCGCGAGGTCATGTACATCGCCGGGCAGCGCGGCGACTTCGGCCACCGCCACCTCGGGGTGGCGTGCGGTGAAGCGGTCACGTGTGCGCTGCTCACGGGAGAGCAGCCGCATCCGCTCGGCGTGCAACTTGAGCAGTCCTGCGGTGAGTTGTTCGACGGATCGCTCGTCGTCGGACGGCTGACCGTCCGTGTCGTCCGTGGCGGCGGACCGCTCCTGGTCCGTGTCGGCGGGGGAGCCTTCGTCAGGAGCTGCGGCGCGAGCTGTTGTCTCGGAAGCGGAAGACTCGGATGCGGGCGACTCGGAAGCCTGAGTCTCGGAAGCTGGAGATTCTGAACTGCCGTACGTGTCGGGAGAGTTACGAAGTCCAGCTTTCCCGCCCATCTGATCGACAATGCGGGACTCCTCAAGATTTTCCGCGGCGGCGAGTGCCCGCTCGGCCGACAGCCGGGCGGCTCCGCTGCCGTGCACCCGGTTGAGGACCAGACCGGCCAGCGGCATCTCCTCGGCCGCCAGCCGCTCCACGAAGTACGCGGCCTCGCGCAGCGCGTCCCGCTCCGGGGCCGCGACGACCAGGAACGCCGTCCCGGGCGCCTGGAGCAGCTTGTACGTCGCGTCCGCGCGCGTGCGGAAGCCGCCGAAGGTGGTGTCCATCGCGGCCACGAACGTCTGGACGTCCTTGAGGAGTTGACCGCCGAGCAGCTTGCCGATCGTGCCGGTCATCATCGACATGCCGACGTTCAGGAACTTCATCCCGGCCCGTCCGCCCAGCTTCGCCGGCGCGGTCAGCAGCCGGATCAACTTGCCGTCCAGGAACGAGCCGAGACGTTTCGGCGCGTCCAGGAAGTCGAGCGCCGAGCGGGACGGCGGGGTGTCCACGACGATCAGGTCCCAGTCGTGCTGGGCGCGCAACTGGCCCAGCTTCTCCATCGCCATGTACTCCTGCGTGCCCGCGAAGCCCGCCGACAGCGACTGGTAGAAGGGGTTGCTCAGGATCGCCGCCGCCCGCTCGCGGTCCGCGTGCGCCTCGACGATCTCGTCGAAGGTGCGCTTCATGTCGAGCATCATGGCGTGCAGTTCGCCGTCCCCGTCGACGCCCTTCACGCGCCTGGGGGTGTTGTCCAGCGAGTCGATGCCCATGGACTGGGCGAGCCTGCGGGCCGGGTCGATGGTCAGGACGACGACCCGGCGCCCCCGCTCGGCGGCCCGCAGCCCGAGCGCCGCCGCGGTGGTCGTCTTGCCGACCCCGCCCGAGCCGCAGCACACGACGATGCGGGTCTCCGGGTCGTCGATCAGCGGGTCGACGTCGAGCACGCGCGCGTGGGAGATGTGGTGGGAGCGGGAGTCCCGGGCGGAGGAAGCGCGGGCGGTGTCCTGCGCGGGAGAACCGTGTGAGGCGCGGGCGGGGTCCTGCGGGCGGGCCGGGTCCGGACTCATGACATCCCCTGCTTCCGCAGCTCGGTGGCGAGTTCGTACAGGCCCGCGAGGTCCATGCCCTCGGCGAGCAACGGCAGTTCGTGCAACGGAAGGCCCTGCTCGCCGAGTACGGCCCGCTGGTCGTGCTCCAGCGCGTACCGCTCGGCGTACTCCTCGGCCTGCGCGAGCAGCGGATCCACCAGCTTCTCGGCGTTGCCGCCACGTCGGGCTCCGCCGAGGCCCGCGGCGGACAGCGCCTGCGCCACGGCGGTGCGCGGGACGGCCCGTACGAGATCGAGGTCGGTCTCGTCCAGCACCTCGGGGCGGACCATGTTCACGATGATCCGGCCCACCGGCAGCCGCGCCGCCCGCAGTTCGGCGATGCCGTCCGCGGTCTCCTGGACGGGCATCTCCTCAAGCAGCGTCACCAGGTGCACGGCCGTCTCCGGTGACTTCAGCACCCGCATCACCGCCTGCGCCTGATTGTGTATCGGGCCGATCTTCGCGAGCCCGGCGACCTCGTCGTTGACGTTCAGGAAGCGGGTGATGCGGCCGGTGGGCGGCGCGTCCATCACGACGTAGTCGTAGGCGAACCGCCCGCTCTTCTCCTTGCGGCGTACGGCCTCGCAGGCCTTGCCGGTCAGGAGGACGTCCCGGAGGCCGGGCGCGACCGTGGTGGCGAAGTCGATCGCGCCGAGCTTCTTCAGGGCGCGGCCCGCGCTGCCGAGTTTGTAGAACATCTGGAGGTAGTCCAGAAGGGCCAGTTCGGGGTCGATGGCCAGGGCGTACACCTCCCCGCCCCCGGGAGCGACGGCGATCTTCCGCTCCTCATAAGGCAGCGTCTCCGTCTCGAAGAGCTGCGCGATGCCCTGGCGACCCTCGACCTCGACGAGAAGCGTCCGCTTCCCCTCGGTGGCCAGGGCCAGCGCGAGGGCCGCGGCCACCGTGGTCTTGCCGGTACCGCCCTTGCCACTGACGACCTGGAGCCTGCTCACGTCTTCGAGCCTAACCAGTCCGCGCCCGAACCAAGCGGGAGGCTGTGGATAACGCGACGGACAACGCGACCACAGACCGCCGGTTCGCAGCGGCTAAAGTCGGCCGTATGACCAAGTGGGAATACTCGACTGTGCCGCTGCTCGTCCACGCCACGAAGCAGATTCTGGACACCTGGGGCGAGGACGGCTGGGAGCTCGTCCAGGTCGTGCCCGGGCCGAACAACCCCGAGCAACTGGTGGCCTACCTCAAGCGGGAGAAGGCATGAGTGCCGTCGAGGCCCGGCTGGCCGAGCTCGGTCTGACCCTGCCGGCGGTCGTCCCGCCGCTCGCCGCGTACCAGCCCGCCGTGCAGAGCGGTGTCTACGTCTACACCTCGGGCCAGTTGCCCATGGTGGACGGCAAGCTTCCGGTCACCGGCAAGGTGGGTGGTGAGGTCACCGCCGAGGAGGCCAAGGAACTTGCCCGCACCTGCGCGCTGAACGCCCTCGCCGCCGTCAAGTCCGTCGCCGGTGACCTGGACCGCATCGCGCGCGTGGTGAAGGTCGTCGGCTTCGTCGCCTCGGCCTCCGACTTCACCGGCCAGCCCGGCGTGATCAACGGCGCCAGCGAACTCCTCGGCGAGGTCCTCGGCGACAAGGGCGTGCACGCGCGGAGCGCGGTCGGCGTGGCGGTACTGCCGCTGGACTCACCGGTCGAGGTCGAGATCCAGGTGGAGCTGACGGAGGCGTAGTCGCTGTCCCGGGGTGCGCGATCGGGCGTCATGGCTGTCCTGGGGTACGTGTTGTTGCCTCTCGAACATCCGCGCACTACGGGATAGCCTCCGCCCATGGCGAACGGTCAGTGGTTCCCGGCGGAGTGGCCCGAGCGCATCCAGGCGCTCGCGGAGGGCCGGCTCACGCCGGTGGAGCCCAGGCGGGCGGCCACCGTGATGCTCCTCAAGGACACCGGTACCGACACCGGCCCCGCCGTCCACATGCTGCGCAGACGCGCCTCCATGGCCTTCGCCGGGGGCGCGTACGCGTACCCGGGCGGCGGTGTCGACCCGCGCGACGACGACCACCATGTCCGCTGGGCGGGCCCCACGCGCGCGTGGTGGGCGAACCGGCTGGGCGTCGACGAGACGTCGGCCCAGGCGATCGTGTGCGCGGCGGTCCGGGAGACGTACGAGGAGGCGGGCGTCCTGCTCGCCGGCCCGACCCCCGACTCGGTCGTCGGCGACACCACGGGCGCCGCCTGGGAGACGGACCGCGCCGCCCTGGTCGCCCGTGACCTGTCCTTCGCGGAGTTCCTCGACCGCCGCGGCCTGGTCCTGCGCTCCGACCTGCTGGGCGCGTGGGCCCGCTGGATCACCCCGGAATTCGAGACCCGCCGCTACGACACCTGGTTCTTCGTCGCCGTCCTCCCGGAGGGCCAGCGCACCCGCAACGCCTCCACGGAGGCCGACCGCACGGTGTGGATCACCCCGGGCGAGGCGGCGTCGTCGTACGACAAGGGCGACCTGACGATGATGCCGCCGACCATCGCGACCCTGCGCGGCCTGATCCCGTACGGCAGCGCGGCCGAGGCGTTGTCGTCGGCCCCGGAGCGTGATCTGACGCCTGTCCTCGCCCAGGCCCGCCTGGAGGGCGGCGAGGTCGTCCTGTCCTGGCCGGGCCACGAGGAGTTCACGAAGCGCATCCCTACCGGTGGGACACCCGCATGACCACCCCACCCCCACCCGACCCCACAGAAGGCGCCCCCGCATGACCGACGCAGCCGCCCTCCCCGGCCAGCCACGTGGCGGGGTTCTCACCGGCCCCGCCACCGCCCGTGCCGTCAACGTGCTCGCGCCCAACGCGTCCGCGATGACGCTGGACGGGACCAACACGTGGATCGTCGCGGAGCCGGATTCCGAGTTGGCGGTGGTGATCGATCCGGGGCCGTTGGACGAGGGACATCTGCGCAACGTCGTCGACACCGCCGAGAAGGCGGGCAAGCGGGTCGCGCTGACCCTGTTGACGCACGGGCACCCCGACCACGCCGAAGGTGCCGTTCGGTTCGCCGAGCTGACGGACACGAAGGTGCGCGCGCTGGATCCGGCTCTGCGGCTCGGGGACGAGGGGCTCGCCGCCGGGAACGTGATCCGGGTCGGCGGCCTGGAGCTGGTCGTCGTGTCGACGCCCGGGCACACCGGAGACTCCCTGTGCTTCCATCTCCCGGCCGATCAGGCCGTCCTGACCGGGGACACCATCCTGGGGCGCGGTACGACCGTCGTGGCGCATCCTGACGGCCGCCTGGGGGACTACCTGGACTCGCTGCGGCGACTGCGGTCCCTCACGGTCGACGACGGCGTCCACACCGTCCTGCCGGGGCACGGGCCCGTCCTGGAGGACGCGCAGGGTGCCGTCGAGTTCTATCTCGCCCACCGCGCCCACCGGCTGGCCCAGATCGAGACGGCCGTCGAGAACGGCCACCGGAGCCCGGCCGAGATCGTCGCCCACGTGTACGCGGACGTCGACCGCTCCCTGTGGCCGGCGGCGGAACTGTCCGTACGGGCCCAGTTGGACTACCTGAGGGAACACGGCCTGATCTAGGCGATGTCGTCCGGGCGCGGTGCCTTCACGCCGTGCACGCGCGCGTACTCCTTGGCCAGCCACGGGCCCAGGTCATCGACGTACGACCGCAGGACGCCCGCGTCGCCCATCGGGTCGTATCCGCACTCCGCCGCCCTGCGCAGGGCCTCCGCCCGCTCCGGGTAGTACGCGGCAAACGCCTTCGCCATCTCCTGTAGGTCGCTGGTCCAGCCGTTCCAGCGGGGCATGACGAGGGTGAAGCCGGTGCGGACCAGACGCCGGGACATGTAGCGCACCAGGGGGCGCCGGGCCTCGTCCGTGTCCTCGGCCGTGGCGATGCGCTCGCGCCAGCGGGGGAGCAGCAGGGCCAGGTCGCCGTTCGTCTCCCGAGCGAGCAGGGAGTCGGGGCGGTAGCGGGGCAGGTCCTCGGCCAGGTCCTCGCCGAGCAGCGGGGTGCACAGGCACGCGACGAACCACCCCAGGTCGTACGTCTCCGGCTCGCTCAGCAGCCGTGCCCGGCCGTGCACCAGCGTGCCGACCCCGTCGATCTCCGGGAACTCCTTGTCGAGCGCCTCGCCGAGGTTCCGGGCCTCGGCGCGGTCCTTCTCGGTGGGCTCCTGCCGGGTCACCACGAGCAGGTCCAGATCGCTGCGCCCCACGCGCGCGGTGCCGCGCGGGATCGACCCGTAGAGGTACGCGCTGTTGAGGCGTCCCCCGTAGAGGTCGATCAGCCGGTCGCGCGCGGCGGCGACGACCGGTCGGAAGGCGTGCGGGATGCGCCCCAGGGAGCCCTCGCGCTCGATGTATCCCTGGGCGTCGAGTCCTCTGTGGCGGACCGTTTCGGGCATGGGGTCACTGTGCCGGGAAACGGGTCCCCGGGGAGCGCTTTTGCGATCGTGCAACGGGGTCATCTCCAGCGGAACATCCGTAACCCGTGGCTGTAGTCGCCGGCTTCGCAGCCCACCGCGATCAGGTCGCCGGACGCGGCGACGAGCGGGTCGAAGGCGGTGCCGCGCAGCCTGCGGTGGGCCACCACCCGGCCGTCGGCGGGGTCGAGGACGCTGAGGCGACCGCCGTACTCGTGCACGACCAGCAGCCGGCCGCGGTGGGCGAAGACGGCGTCCTGGTAGGTCTCCTTGCCGTGCCACTCCCACAGGAGCTCGCCCGAGGAGAGGGAGTACGCCCCGAGCCGGTTGCCCCGGTCGAGCTCGGCCCTGTCCCGGGGGACCAGGCCTACCACCAGGACGTCACCGGTCACGGCGACCCGCTCGCCGAACCGCTCGTAGCCGTCCGGCAGCGCCAGCGTCACGCCCTCCGTACCGCCGTCGTCCAGGAAGAGGAGCCGGTGCCCGCCGCGCGCGCCGCGTGTCTTCAGGACCGCGACGAAGGGGTCCGCGCTGAGGACGGACACGCTCTCCACGCGCGCGTCCGTGACGTCGTACTTCCACCGGATCTCGCCCGTGTCCACGTCCAGGGCGCGCATCACGGGCCGCGTCTCCCAGTCCTTCCAGGACTCGCCGGTCGTCGCGACGAGTCCCCCGCCGAGGGCGACCTTGGCCGGGAGGTGCCCCAGGGGGGCCGCGTCCTGTTTCCGGCGGCGTACGACCTCGCCCGTGCCGATGGCCAGCCAGGTCAGGCCGACGCGTTTCGCGTCCCGGCGCCCGTCGTCGTAGTGCATCACCACCCCCACGCCGTCCACGGCGTCGGCGGACACCAGGCCGACGACCTGGTCACCGGGCGGCTGCCAGGTCCACAGTGGTTGGCCCGTGGCGGTCCGGAACGCCTGTACGCCGTCGGTGCGGGCGATGACGACGGTGTCGTCCGTCAGCCACAGGCCCAGTGGCTTTCCGTCGAGGTCGCCCGTCGCGTCGGGCGTTCTCCACAGTCGGCGCGCCGATCTTCGCCACCAGGAGTGTTTCCAGGCCGAATCCGACGCCTTGTCCTCGTACATCCCCACCCCTGGTGATACGCGAAGGGCCCCGCCGCCGAGCGAGGCCCTTCCACACGTACGAAAAGTACGAACTATGAAACTAGCGCGAGCGCTTCGCCAGCCGCTCGACGTCCAGCAGGATCACCGCGCGGGCCTCCAGGCGCAGCCAGCCGCGGCCCGCGAAGTCGGCGAGGGCCTTGTTGACCGTCTCGCGGGACGCGCCGACCAGCTGGGCCAGTTCCTCCTGCGTGAGGTCGTGCACCACGTGGATGCCCTCCTCGGACTGCACGCCGAAGCGGCGGGAGAGGTCCAGCAGGGCGCGGGCCACGCGGCCGGGGACGTCCGAGAAGACCAGGTCGGACATCGCGTCGTTGGTCTTGCGCAGGCGGCGGGCGACCGCGCGCAGCAGCGCGGAGGCCACCTCGGGGCGGGCGCTCAGCCAGGGCTGGAGGTCGCCGTGGCCCAGGCCCAGCAGCTTGACCTCGGTCAGCGCGCTGGCGGTCGCCGTACGCGGGCCCGGGTCGAACAGCGACAGCTCGCCGATCAGCTCGCCGGGGCCGAGGACGGCCAGCATGTTCTCGCGGCCGTCCGGGGAGGTGCGGTGAAGCTTCACCTTGCCCTCGGTGACCACATAGAGCCGGTCGCCGGGGTCGCCCTCGTGAAAGAGGGAGTCCCCGCGCGCGAGGGTCACCTCACTCATGGAGGCGCGCAGCTCCGCGGCCTGATCGTCATCGAGCGCCGCGAAGAGCGGGGCGCGCCGCAGAACGTCGTCCACGAGTTCTCTCCTTGTCGACCTGCTCAGGGGATGGTGCTCCCCCTTGTTACCAGGGGACCGTGCTCCCCATTTTGCTGGACCGTCCAAACAGTGTGATCTGTCACAAGGATGCCGCACTGGTGTCCCGAGGTAAGCGGCAGGGGTCCAATTGGGGGCCGATCTTCGGGGTCCGGGGCGGATGTCAGTGCCGGGCTCTAGGCTGGCCGGGTGTCCAAATCGCCGGTGAGAGCACAGGCCAAGGGGGCTGGGCGGATGGTTGTACCTCGTGATTCCGCTGTGGGCGAACAGGGCCCTGACGGCGGTAAGAAAGCGGCAAAGGTGACAAAAGTATCGGCGCGGAAGACGGCGGTCACGGGGAAGGCGGCGGTCACGGCGGGCATGAAGACCGAGTCGCACACCGCCCTCGTCCGCCGCGCCCGCCGCATCAATCGCGAACTGGCCGAGATCTATCCGTACGCCCACCCGGAGCTCGACTTCGAGAACCCCTTCCAGCTCGTCGTCGCCACGGTCCTGTCCGCCCAGACGACCGACCTGAGGGTCAACCAGACGACCCCGGCGCTGTTCGCCAAGTACCCGACCCCCGAGGACCTGGCCGCCGCCGACCCGGAGCAGGTCGAGGAGATCCTCCGCCCGACCGGGTTCTTCCGGGCCAAGACCAAGTCGGTCATAGGGCTCTCCAAGGCCCTGGTGGCCGACTTCGGCGGCGAGGTGCCCGGCCGCCTCGAAGATCTCGTCAAGCTGCCCGGTGTGGGCCGCAAGACCGCCTTCGTGGTGCTCGGCAACGCCTTCGGGCGGCCCGGCATCACCGTGGACACGCACTTCCAGCGGCTCGTACGGCGCTGGAAGTGGACCGAGGCGACCGAGCCCGACAAGATCGAGGCCGCCGTGGGAGCGCTCTTCCCGAAGAGCGACTGGACGATGCTGTCCCACCACGTGATCTTCCACGGCCGCCGGATCTGCCACGCCCGCAAGCCCGCCTGCGGCGCCTGCCCCATCGCCCCGCTCTGCCCGGCGTACGGCGAGGGCGAGACCGACCCGGAGAAGGCGAAGAAGCTGCTCAAGTACGAGAAGGGCGGCTATCCGGGCCAGCGCCTGAACCCGCCGCAGGCCTATCTGGACGCGGGCGGCAAACCGGCGCCGCCGCTGGGATCGGCGTGACCGGGTCGGCGTGACGGGGACCGGCGTGACATCGGGGGCCGGATGACGGAACGATCTCGGAGGTATCGGGCGTTGATCAGTGGGAACGGGGGTGGGGGATGACACGCGCGAGCAATACCCAGGGTGTGGTGCTCAGCAAGGACGGGCTGCCGGACTGGCTGGATCCGGTGGTGCACGCCGTGGAGACGGTCGAGCCACTGCAGCTGAGCCGGTTCCTGCCGCCGGAGGACGGGGCGGGGCGGCAGTCGGCGGTGCTGATCCTCTTCGGGGAGGGCGACGGCGATCAGGGGCCCGAACTGCTGCTCATGGAGCGGTCGAGCTCGCTCCGGTCGCATGCGGGGCAGCCGTCCTTCCCCGGTGGTGCCCTCGACCCCGAGGACGGTGATCCGACGGGCGACGGGCCCTTGCGGGCCGCTCTCCGCGAGGCCGAGGAGGAGACCGGGCTCGACCCGGCCGGAGTGCAGCTCTTCGGGGTGCTGCCCAAGCTGTACATCCCGGTGAGCGGCTTCGTGGTGACGCCGGTGCTGGGCTGGTGGCGGGAGCCGACTCCGGTCGGCGTGGTCGATCCGAACGAGACGGCGCGCGTGTTCACGGTCCCCGTGGCGGATCTCACGGATCCGGCCAACAGAGTCACCGTCACGCACCCCAGCGGCTTCCTGGGTCCGGCATTTCTGGTCGAATCGACCCTCGTCTGGGGCTTCACGGCCGGAGTCATCGACCGCCTGCTGCACTACTCCGGTTGGGAGCGGCCCTGGGACCCCGAGAAGCAGGTCCCCCTCGACTGGCGGTCATGACAAGGTGTCCGTCGTGCTGTGTCTTCCCGGGGGACAACCCCCGGACCCCCGGCGGACCTATGGTGATCGCGAAGTGATGAGGCGAGGCTCGAACCGGTGAACGTGCTGGACATCCTGTTGCTGGTCGCCGCCGTGTGGTTCGCGATCGTGGGCTATCGCCAGGGGTTCGTCGTCGGCATCCTGTCGGTGATCGGGTTCCTGGGCGGCGGTCTCGTCGCCGTGTACACGCTGCCCGTGATCTGGGACGCGCTGACCGAGAAGTCCGAGGTCAGCACCACCGCGGCCGTCGTCGCGGTCATCATCGTCATCGTCTGCGCCTCCGTCGGCCAGGCCCTGACCACCCACCTGGGCAACAAGCTGCGCCGGTACATCACCTGGTCCCCGGCCCGCGCCCTGGACGCGACCGGCGGCGCCCTCGTCAACGTCCTCGCGATGCTTCTGGTCGCCTGGCTGATCGGCTCCGCGCTGGCCGGCACCACCCTGCCGACGCTCGGCAAGGAGGTCCGCAGCTCCAAGGTGCTGCTGGGGGTCTCCCGGGCGCTGCCCTCGCAGGCCGACACCTGGTTCGCGGACTTCTCCTCCGTCCTCGCGCAGAACGGCTTCCCGCAGGTCTTCAGCCCGTTCGCGAACGAGCCGATCAACGACGTCCAGCCGCCCGACCCGGCCCTCGCCTCCAGCGCGGTCGCCACCCGCGCCCAGCAGTCCATCGTCAAGGTCATGGGCACCGCCCAGAGCTGCGGCAAGGTCCTGGAGGGCTCCGGCTTCGTCTTCGGCGACCGCCGCGTGATGACCAACGCGCACGTCGTCGGCGGCGTCGACGAACCCACCGTCCAGATAGGCGGCCAGGGCCGCAAGTACGACGCCAAGGTCGTCCTCTACGACTGGCACCGCGACATCGCCGTACTCGACGTACCGGACCTGAAGGCGCGCTCCCTGCAGTTCGCGACCAAGGACGCGGTGAGCGGCAACAGCGCGATCGTGGCCGGCTTCCCGGAGAACGGGTCGTACGACGTCCGGGCCGCACGCGTGCGTGGCCGCATCACGGCCAACGGCCCGGACATCTACCACCGCGGCACGGTCCGCCGCGATGTGTACTCCCTCTACGCGACCGTCCGCCAGGGCAACTCCGGGGGCCCGCTGCTGACGCCCGAGGGCAAGGTGTACGGCGTGGTCTTCGCGAAGTCCCTCGACGACCCCGACACCGGGTACGCGCTCACCGCGGACGAGATCCAGCCGGACATCGTCAAGGGGCGTACCGCCAACGAGCAGGTGGACAGCGACAGTTGCGCGCTGTGAGCCCGGCTTTTTAAAGGGGGGCTGCGTCAGCCTCGAGGATGACGCAGCCGTACCGAGACCCAGCGGGCCCGGCGGCGCAGAATGCGCGGGATTCCCACCCTGAGGTCTGTGCCCTGGAGTTGCGGGGCGCCCCGTTGGTGGGAGCTCAGACCGTGGTCCGAGCGGCGATTGCGTGCTGCGTCACTGTAGTCGTGCGTCCAGCCCATACCCCTCCGTCTGCCCCTGCCCCAAGGTCGATAACCACCCCTTGGGGGCCCAATTGGCGTATGCGCGAGGCAAGTGGCCGTTCGTAGGACAGGTGTTCAGATCCGGATACCGGGCGCAGCGGGACGGTCACTGACCGGTCATCGACGGGTCATCGATGGGTCATTGGTAGGTCCGTGGTGGGTCACCGGTCGGGTTCGGGATCCTGCAGCCAGTTGACCAGTTCGGTCGAGAAGGCCGCCGGGTCCTCCTCGTGCGGGAAGTGCCCCAGCCCGTCGAACAGCCGCCAGCGGTACGGCGCTTCGACGTACTCCCCGGAACCGGCCGCGCTGCGGGTGCGCAGCACCGGGTCGAGCGAGCCGTGCAGATGCAGCGTCGGCACCCGCACCGGCCGCTTCATGCGCCGGTTGAACTGGATGCCGTCCGGGCGTGCCATCGACCGCACCATCCAGCGGTACGGCTCGATCGAGCAGTGCGCGGTCGACGGGATCAGCATGGCCCGCCGGTACGCCTCGACCGCCTCGTCGTCGGGCAGGCTCGCCCCGGACCAGTCCCGGATCAGCTTGCCCACCAACTCGGCGTCCTCGGCGAGGAGTTGCCGCTCGGGGAGCCATGGGCGCTGGAACCCCCAGATGTAGGAACTCGCCGTGGACTGCCTGACGTCGGAGAGCATCGCGTTGCGCCAGCGCCGGGGATGCGGCATCGAGGAGACGGCGAGCCGACGCACCAGCTTGGGGCGCATCGCCGCCGCCGTCCACGCCAGATAGCCGCCCAGGTCATGGCCGACGAGCGCGGCATCCGGCTCACCGAGGGAGCGGATCACGCCGGTGACGTCGAGGGCGAGGTTGGCCGGGTCGTAGCCGCGGGGGGTGCGGTCGCTGCCGCCGACGCCCCGCAGGTCCATGGCGACGGCCCGGAACCCGGCGTCGGCCAGCGCGCCCAGCTGGTGCCGCCAGGTCCACCAGAACTGGGGGAAGCCGTGCAGCAGCAGCACCAGCGGCCCGTCGCCCACCTCCGCGATGTGGAAGCGGGCGCCGTTGGCCGCGACATCCCGGTGGGTCACCTCGCGCCCGCCGGGAATGTCGAGCCGTACGACCGAAGCAGGTTGTGTCCAAGGATGGGCGGGGTCCGTCATGAGGTCGAGCGTGCCACAGCCTCGATGGCTTCGGGGACACGGTCCTCGATCGCCGCGCGGGGATGCGGCTTGGCGTTGCCCAGGACGCCCGCGGTCTCCTTGACCGAAGCGGCCACCTTCTGCGGGCCCTTGCTCTTCGCCGCCTTCTTAAAGAAGAGCACGCCCACCAGCCCGAGGACGATCGCGACGAGCACGTTCGCGGCGAAGGAGAGCAGGAAGCAGAGCGCCATGTTCCAGCCGCTCCAGGTCCGAATCCCGTACGCCAGTGCGAAGTTGAGCATCGGCAGGGAGAACAGCAGCACCACCGCGGCGACCGTGAACGCGCCGCCGCCCGCGACACCGCGCTTGACGTCCTGCTTGAGCTGCGCCTTCGCCAGCGCGATCTCGTCGTGCACCAGCGCGGACATCTCGGTCGTCGCCGAGGCGAACAACTGGCCGATGCTGCGTTCGGCGCCGACCGGGCTGCCGTCGGGTGCGCTCATCGCGTACTCCCTCATCTGCATCTGTTTGTACCGTCTGGTCAGATCATGCCGGACCGTCGTTGTCCTCGCCTGCCCCGCCCGCCACTTCGGCAAGCCCGCGTCGCTCGGCGGCCTTCACCTCGGCGAGCCTGCGGTGCTCGGCGGCCTTGCGCTCGTGGATCTCCGCCATGCGCAGGTGGTACGACGGCTCGTCCTGCTCGTAGATGTCGGGGATGCCGTCGAGGTCCTCGTCGCGCTCCTCGTCCTCGTACATCCTGCGGTACCTGGCGTTGCGCAGCTTGAGCAACACGGTCGCGCCGAGGGCCGCGATGACGGAGCCGACGAGGACGGCCGCCTTGACCTCGTCGGTGAGCATCTGGTCGCCGTCGAACGCGAGTTCCCCGATGAGCAGCGACACGGTGAAGCCGATGCCGGCCAGCGAGGCGACCGCGAACACGTCCGGCCAGGCGAGGTCGTCGCTGAGTGAGGCCCGGGTGAAACGGGCCGTCAGCCAGGTCCCGCCGAAGATCCCGACCGCCTTTCCTACGACCAGTCCGAGGACCACGCCCAAGGTCTCGGGCTTCGTGAATACGTCACCCAGCGCGCCGCCCGAGATGGCGACCCCGGCGCTGAACAGCGCGAACAGCGGCACCGCGAGGCCCGCCGACAGGGGCCGTACGAGATGTTCGACGTGCTCGCCGGGGGAGTGCTTCTCGTCCTCGCGGGTGGTGCAGCGCAGCATGAGGCCCATCGCGACACCGGCGATCGTCGCGTGGACGCCGCTGTTGTACATCAGCGCCCAGATGACGAGCGCCAGCGGGACGTAGACGTACCAGCCGCGCACGCCCTTGCGCAGCAGCAGCCAGAAGACGGCGAGGCCCACGGCCGCCCCGGCGAGCGCCACGAAGTCGATGCCGGCTGTGAAGAAGATCGCGATGATCAGGATCGCGAAGAGGTCGTCGACGACGGCGAGGGTGAGCAGGAAGGCGCGCAGCGCGCTCGGCAGGGAGGTGCCGATGACCGCGAGGACGGCGAGCGCGAAGGCGATGTCGGTGGCCGTCGGCACCGCCCAGCCCTGGAGGGAGCCGCCGCCGGTGAGGTTGGTGAGCGTGTAGACGAGTGCCGGTACGGCCATCCCGCACAGGGCCGCCACGACGGGCAGGGCGGCGGCCTTGGGGTCGCGCAGGTCGCCGGCGACGAGTTCGCGCTTGAGCTCGATGCCGGCGACGAAGAAGAAGACGGCGAGGAGGCCGTCGGCGGCCCAGTGGGCGACCGAGAGGTGCAGGCCGAGGGCGCCGGGGCCGAAGTGGTAGTGGCTGACGCTCTCGTAGCTGTCGTGCAGGGCGGGGACGTTCGCCCAGATCAGCGCCGTGACCGCGGCGATCAGGAGGAGGACACCACCGACGGTCTCGGTGCGCAGCGCGTCCGCGACGTAGTTCCGCTCGGGCAGGGACAGCCGTCCGAGCACTTTGCGGGCGGTGGTGGGGCGGGGCGCGGTCACGGGGAGACCTCCGGGGTGGCGGGCAGCACAGAGCACTTGCCGACCAGACTTCCCGGCGCACCTTGTCGCGTCCTTGACGCTTTACTTAGCTTACCTAAGGTGCGGCGGGATGGGTCCTGCGGATCTCACGTCTACGGGTTCTACGGGTCTCACGTTATGCGCGAAAGGGGCGCCCGGCATGTTCGCCGCCGGGCGCCCCTCGTCGTCGTATGCGCAGGTCAGTGCGCTGCCCTGGTCAGTCCTCGCTGGGCGCGGCCGGGAGCTTGTCCTGGATCAGGGTCATGACGGTGGAGTCGGTCAGGGTGGTGACGTCTCCCAGCTGACGGTTCTCCGCCACGTCCCGCAGCAGACGGCGCATGATCTTGCCGGAGCGGGTCTTCGGCAGCTCGGCCACCGGGAGGATCCGCTTGGGCTTGGCGATCGGGCCGAGGACGGTGCCGACGTGGTTGCGCAGGTCGGCGACGAGGTTCTCGTCCTCGGCGTTCGCCGTGCCGCGCAGGATGACGAACGCGACGATGGCCTGTCCGGTCGTCTCGTCCGCAGCTCCCACTACGGCCGCCTCGGCGACGGCGGGGTGGGAGACGAGCGCCGACTCGACCTCGGTGGTGGAGATGTTGTGCCCGGACACGAGCATCACGTCGTCCACCCGGCCGAGCAGCCAGATGTCGCCGTCGTCGTCCTTCTTCGCGCCGTCACCGGCGAAGTACTTGCCCGGGAAACGCGACCAGTACGTGTCGAGGAACCGCTGGTCGTCGCCCCAGATCGTGCGCAGCATCGACGGCCACGGCTCGGTCAGGACCAGGTAACCGCCGCCGCCGTTCGGGACCTCGTTGGCCTCGTCGTCGACGACCGTCGCGGAGATGCCGGGCAGCGGGGTCTGCGCGGAACCGGGCTTGGTCGCGGTCACGCCCGGCAGCGGCGAGATCATCATCGCGCCGGTCTCGGTCTGCCACCACGTGTCCACGATCGGCGTCTTGTCGGCGCCGATGTGCTTGCGGTACCAGATCCACGCCTCGGGGTTGATCGGCTCGCCGACGGACCCCAGGATGCGCAGGCTGCTGAGGTCGAACTTCGCGGGGATGTCGTCGCCCCACTTCATGAACGTACGGATCGCGGTGGGCGCCGTGTACAGGATCGTCACCCCGTACTTCTGGACGATCTCCCAGAAGCGGCCCTGGTGCGGGGTGTCGGGGGTGCCCTCGTACATGACCTGGGTCGCGCCGTTCGCCAGCGGGCCGTAGACGATGTACGAGTGCCCGGTGACCCAGCCGACGTCGGCCGTGCACCAGTAGACGTCGGTCTCCGGCTTGAGGTCGAAGACCGCGTTGTGGGTGTACGCGGCCTGGGTGAGGTAGCCGCCGGAGGTGTGCAGGATGCCCTTGGGCTTACCCGTAGTACCGGAGGTGTAGAGGATGAAGAGCGGCTGCTCCGCCTCGAACGCCTCGGGCGTGTGCTCCGCCGACTGCCGGTCGACGATCTCGTGCCACCACACGTCCCGCTCGTCGTTCCACGCCACGTCCTGGCCCGTACGGCGGACCACCAGCACGTGTTCGACACCGCTGTCCGGGCGGTCGACCGCGTCGTCCACGGCCGGCTTGAGCGCGGACGGTTTGCCGCGCCGCCAGCCGCCGTCCGTGGTGATGACGACCTTGGCGTCCGCGTCCTGGATCCGGGTCGCGAGCGCGTCCGCCGAGAAACCGCCGAACACCACCGAGTGCGCGGCGCCGATGCGCGCGCAGGCCAGCATCGCGACCGCGGTCTCCGGGATCATCGGCATGTAGACGGCGACCCGGTCGCCCTTCTGAACTCCCAGCTCCAGCAGGGCGTTCGCGGCCTTGGAGACCTCGTCCTTCAGCTCGGCGTAGGTGATCGCGCGGCTGTCGCCGGGCTCGCCCTCGAAGTGGATGGCGACGCGATCGCCGTTGCCCGCCTCGACGTGCCGGTCCACGCAGTTGTACGCCACGTTGAGCGAGCCGTCCTTGAACCACTTGGCGAACGGCGGGTTCGACCAGTCCAGCGTCTCGCTCGGTTCCTTGGCCCAGCTCAGGCGGCGGGCCTGCGCGGCCCAGAAGCCGAGCCGGTCAGCCTTGGCCTGCTCATACGCCTCCGCCGTGACATTGGCGTTCGCCGCCAGGTCGGCGGGGGGTGCGAACCTGCGCTCCTCGCGCAACAGGTTGGCCAGGCTTTCGTTGCTCACGGCATCTGCCTTTCCCAGGGTGTCCGTTGTGTCCCGGGCCAGCTCATCAGACCCGGGGGTCCGATGACAAGGGTCGCCGAATTATTGGTTTAGACCTGTCATCGGACCTGCGGGCGATGCGTGTGGCGAGGGTCTTACGTACCCACGGACGCCGGGTGAACGAGGTTCAGGCCGACAGATCCGCCACCCCCACCCCATCGAACAACTGCTCCCCGTCCTCCTCGGTCAGCAAGTACGCCTGCGCCTCCCCGACATGGAAGTACATCCCGTGCAACTCCAACGCCCCCTCCCGCAAGGCCCGAGCCACCGACTCATGCCCCCGCAGATGCTCCAACTGCTGCACCACATTGGTCAGACACAGCTGCTCTACGGCGTCTGCGGGCGCCCTTGCGGCCAACCGCGCCCAGGGTCGGCCGTCGTCGGCCATCCGCTCCAGGCTCGGCAGCCCGTTCCGCAGCCACCGCTTCAGCGGCGTCTGGGCGCCCCCGGGCTCGGAGTTGAGCAGCGCCTGCATGGCACCGCACCCCGAGTGCCCGCACACCGTGATCGATCTCACGCGCAGTACGTCCACCGCGTACTCGATCGCGGCGGCCACCGAGTCGTCCCCGCTCTCCTCGCCGGGCGGCGGCACGAGGTTGCCCACGTTCCGCACGACGAACAGGTCGCCGGGACCACTGGAGGTGATCATCGACGTCACCAGCCGCGAGTCGGCACAGGTCAGGAAGAGCTGCGAGGGCTGCTGCCCTTCCTTGGCCAGCCGGGCCAGCTCGCCCCGTACGAGGGGGGCGGTGTTGCGCTGGAACGCGCTGATGCCTCGGGCTAGTTGGTGACCTCCGGGGCCAGGGGTGGTGCCGGGCTTGGTGCCGGTTCCGGGGTGAGGTTCGGTGCCGGTGTCCTTGCGGGTTCCGGGGTGGGTCTCCGTGCCGGTGCCGGTGTCGCCCGGTGTGGTGGTGCCGGGTGCGGGACGGTCCGCGGGCTCGCCCGGGTGTCCGCTCGGCGGGGCGGACTGCGGGTGGTCGCACTGGTGGTTGCGCCAGGGCGTCCAGGGGTGGCAGCGGCAGGCGGTCGACGTCGTCGGCTCGCCGGTCGGAGCGTTGGCTGTGGTGTGGGCCGGGGCGTTGGTGCGGGCGGAAGCCTCGGTCGTCGTGCCGCTGCCGCTGGTCGTGCCGGTCGCGGTGTCGGCCGGTGTCGCCTCGCCCCCGGTGTGGTCAGGCTCGGTGACACGAACTCCCGTACGCCGCCCGGTCAGTTCGGCGGAGCCCCCGCGCGCGGTGTGCGCGTTCTGCCAGTCCTGCAGTGACTCGTACGCCGCGTGGTCCATGAACGAACCGTCCAACTCCACGACGACGTGGGTGCCTTGGGGTACGAGATGCAGGGTGCGGCTGAGTCGCGGCACCGCGAGGAACGTCAACTGCCCTCGGACGTGTACGTGATGGACTCCTTCCTTCTCGTCGTGCGTGATGCGGGTGTGGGCCAGGCGGTTGAGGGCGACGGCGACGGCCACGGTGACCCCGAGGAGCACGCCCTCCAGGACACCGAGGAAGACCACGCCGAGGGTGGTGACGGCGTAGACCAGGACTTCGCGGTGGCGGGTCACCGTGCGGATGTGGTGCAGGGACACCATCTGGATGCCGACGGCCATCACGAGTGCGGCGAGCGAAGCGAGCGGGATCAGCTCCAGCACCGGGACCATCAGCAGCGCGGCTACCACTACGAGAACGCCGTGCAGCATCGTGGAGTTCCGGCTCACGGCACCGGCTTGCACATTCGCCGAACTCCGTACGGCCACCCCTGCGACCGGCAGTCCGCCGAGTACGCCGGAGACGACGTTGGCGGCGCCCTGGCCCAGCAGTTCGCGGTTCAGGTCGGAGCGGCCGACGCGGGCGGAGAGCCCGGGCTGCCCGGCGACCAGCTTGTCCACGGCGACCGCGCCGAGCAGTGACTGCACGCTGCACACCAGGGTGGTGGTGAGGACGGCGGCGGCGATGCCGAGCACCGGGCCCTCGGGCAGTCCGGCCAGCGCGTGGCTGCTCCAGGACGGCAGGTCGACCTTGGCCAGGCTCAGCCCGGCGAGCGAGGCGGTGAGAGTGGCTCCGGCGACGGCGACGAGCGCGGCCGGGATCTTGCGCATCAGGTGCCCGAGTCGGCCGGGGACGCGCGGCCACAACAGCAGAAGGGCCAGGGTAAGCACGCTCATCGCCACGTCGGCGGGGTGCAGGTCGGCCAACTGGGCGGGCAGCGCGCGGAGGTTGGCGAGGACCGAGCTCTGCGGGGTGCCGCCCAGCACGATGTGCAGCTGGGCGACGGCGATGGTGACACCGATGCCGGCGAGCATGCCGTGCACGATCGCGGGGCTGACGGCGAGCGCGGTGCGGGCCACGCGCACGCAGCCCAGGGCGAGTTGGGCGAGTCCTGCGAGGACGGTGACCGCGCAGGTCGTACGCCATCCGTAACGGTGGATCAGGTCGGCGGTGACTACGGTGAGTCCGGCGGCCGGGCCGCTGACCTGGAGGGGGCAGCCGCCGAGCAGACCGGCGACCAGGCCGCCCGCGGCGGCGGCGACCAGGCCGGCCTGGAGGGGCGCGCCGGTGGCGAGGGCGATGCCGAGGGACAGGGGGAGGGCGATCAGGAAGACCGCGATGGAGGCCGACACATCGGCGCCCGCGATACGGAAGCGGCGGGGCGAGGGCGGCGGCGGGCTGTGGGGTGGGTGGACGCGCTTCGTCCGATTCACGTTCGCATTCGAGTCGGTGGCGCGGGTGGGTACGCAGGCTGACATGTCTTCCCGTCTCCTCCGGGGCAGCGCGGTCGCGGAACTGGTGGTCCCCGTCGATGGCGGGGGTCGGTCGCGGCCGTGGGGTCACGGCGTGCAGCGGCGGGATATCTCAACGCTCGGTAAACGGATCGTAATGCAGAGTAAAGGTAAAGCATAGACTTTGCGGGTGAATGGGCTAATAAGTCCCCGTAGAGAGTGAAGTGAGAATTTTGTCGGCTTGTCGTACTAATCCCACCTTTAGTCCCGTGCGACCTTGGCGGCGCTGCCGGGATTCCCGGCGCATCGTCAGAAAACGCCCTGATCGGCGTCGGTCCGAACGAAGGAAGAAGGTGGGCGGACATGGCCGCCACCCAGAGGATCACCGCGGGCGCCGTGATCGCCGCGGCCTGTGCCGCGTCGCTCGCCGGTTGCGCGATCGGCGACAACGGTTCCCCGCGCGGAGCGCACGGTCCGCACAAGGCGGCGCCCGCCCCGGCACCCAAGAGCGGAGTCCGCCTGATCGGGGACGGCTCCACGTCGTACACCGGGGCGCAGCCGCATCTGCCCCGACCCGAGCGGCTCAAGCCCGGCCAGAAGCCCCCGCAGTTCGTCGTCTTCTCCTTCGACGGCGCCGGTGAGGACAGCCAGAAGCTGTTCTCCCACTTCCGCAAGGTCTCCAAGGCCAACCACGCGAACATGACGTACTTCCTCAGTGGCGTGTACATGCTGCCGGAGGACAAGCGCGACCTCTACAAGCCCCCGGAGCACTCGCCGGGCAGCTCGGACATCGGCTTCAACGACGAGCAGGGCATCGCCGACACCGTGAAGCAGCTGCGCCTGGCGTGGCTGGAGGGCAACGAAATCGGCACCCACTTCAACGGTCACTTCTGCGGCAAGAACGGCGGGGTCGGCGAGTGGTCGGTCGCCGAGTGGAAGAGCGAGATCGCCCAGGCGAAGCAGTTCGTGAAGACCTGGAAGACCAACTCCGGGATGAAGAAGGCGTCTTCACTGCCCTTCGACTACGACAAGGAACTCGTCGGCGCCCGCACGCCCTGCCTGGAGGGCCAGGCCAACTTCATGAAGGCGGCGAGCCAGTTGGGCTTCCGCTACGACACCAGCGGGGTCAACGACCAGATCTGGCCCAAGAAGAAGGAGGGGCTGTGGGACCTCTCCATGCAGCTCGTCCCCTTCCCCGGCCACACCTACGAGCAGCTGACCATGGACTACAACTTCATGGTCAACCAGTCCGGCACGCAGACCCAGGGCGACCCCGACAAGTTCGACCAGTGGGGCGACGAGATGCGTGACGGCCTGCTCAAGGGCTTCGACCGGGCCTATGACGGCAACCGCGCGCCCCTGGTCATCGGCAACCACTTCGAGTCCTGGAACGGCGGCACGTACATGCGTGCCCTCGACGAGGTCATCGAGAAGGTCTGCAACAAGCCCGAGACGCGCTGCGTGTCCTTCCGGCAGCTGTCCGACTGGCTGGACGCCCAGGACCCGGGGACCCTGGCGAAGCTGCGCACCCTGAACGTCGGCGAGGCGCCGAAGCCGGGCTGGACGTCCTTCCTGACCGGCCGCCCCGCCCCGGCCCCGAAGGGTGTCCCCGGGGCGCCGGCGGTCAAGCAGTAAGCGCTACTGGTCAAGCGGTGAGCGGCAGTTGGGAGACGGCGCGCCTCACGCAGCGCATCACGCGGAGGCGGTGACACTCTCGTCGAGCACGAACCCGGGGTCGACCTGCGCTGTCAGGTCGGCCCCGGTGCGCTCGTTGCCCCAACTCTGCGCGTTCTTCAGGTGGAAGTGCACCATCTGCCGCGTGTAGCGCTTCCAGTCGCGCAGTTCGTACGTCGCGTCGGCGGCGATCTCCAGCAGGCGCAGGGCGCGGCGGTTGGCGTCCTCCAGGAGCTCGAACCGGGGCGGCCGGCCCTTCTCCATGGCGCGCACCCAGTCCGAGTGCCCGACCGTCACGAGCAGGTCGTCCCCGACCTCGGCGCGGAGGAAGTCGAGGTCGTCCTGGTCCCGCACCTTGTTGCCGACGACCTTCAGGACGACTCCGAAGTCGCGGGCGTACTCCTTGTACTGGCGATAGACGGAGACCCCCTTCCGGGTCGGCTCGGCCACCAGGAACGTGATGTCGAAGCGGGTGAACATGCCGGAGGCGAAGGAGTCCGAGCCCGCCGTCATGTCCACCACGACGAACTCGTCGCGCCCGTCCACCAGGTGGTTCAGGCACAGCTCCACCGCTCCCGTCTTGGAGTGGTAGCAGGAGACCCCCAGGTCGGCGTCGGTGAAGGGGCCCGTGACCATCAAACGGACGGCGCCGCCGTCGAGTTCCACCGGTCGCGCGCAGGCGTCGTAGACCGGATTGTTCTCGCGCACCCGCAGCAGTCGGGAGCCCTCGCCGGGCGGGGTGGTCTTGATCATCTGGTCGGTGGAGGCGATGCGAGGGTTGGTGCCGCGCAAGTAGTCCTTGATCAGGGGGAGGTGCTCGCCGAGTGCGGGCAGTGCGGCTGCCTCGGACTCGTCGAGGCCGAGGGCGGGGCCCAGGTGCTGGTTGATGTCCGCGTCGACGGCGACGACCGGCTGGGCGGTGGCCGCGAGGTGGCGGACGAACAGGGAGGACAGGGTGGTCTTCCCGCTGCCGCCCTTCCCGACGAAAGCAATTTTCATGTTCACGAAGCGTAGTCGTGGCGTAGCCGTGCGTGGCATGTGTGCGTGAAGAAGACCACTCAATCGTGGGGCGCGACCCTGGGATGGCTACTGTCGTACCCATGAGTACGACAGACGCGACCGCCGATCCGCTCGCGGCCCTGGGCACGCTGCCCGGAGTTGCCGAGGCCGTGGGGTCCATGCGCAAGGCAGTGGACCGGGTCTACGGGCACCGCGTCATGCGGCGCCGCAGCAACGAGCTCACCGCCGAGGCGGCACTGCGCGGCGCACGGGGCTCGGCGGCGCTGTCCGGGGCCGACTGGGCACTCGAAGAGGTGCGCCGGCGCACCGACTTCAGCGGCGACGCGGAGGCCCGCACCATGGGCGCGGCCCTCCGGCTGTCCGCCGAGGCGGGCCAACTGCTGTCCATCTGGCGGCAGTCGCCCCTCCGGGTGCTCGCCCGGCTGCACCTGGTGGCGGCCGCGAGCAACGAGGGCGAGGTCGGACGGCCGCGACAGCAGGGTGAGCCGGTCGACGAGCCGCTCGTCGAACTGCCGTTGCCGAGCGCGGCCGAGGTGTCTGGGCGCCTGGACGGACTCGCGGACCTGATCATCGCGGGCGGTTCGGCACCGGCGCTGGTGACGGCCGCCGTGGTGCACGGCGAGCTGCTCGCCCTGCGTCCCTTCGCCTCCCACAACGGCCTGGTCGCGCGCACGGCCGAGCGGATCGTCCTCATCGGCAGCGGCCTCGACCCGAAGTCCGTGTGTCCGGCGGAGGTCGGCCACGCCGAACTGGGGCGCGCGGCCTATCTGGGGGCGCTGGACGGTTACGCATCGGGCACCCCGGAGGGCATGGCCGCCTGGATCGCGCACTGCGGCAGGGCCGTCGAGCTGGGGGCGCGCGAGTCGACGGCGGTGTGCGAGGCGCTCCAGCGCGGGGCCGCCTGACAGCGAAATGGCCCTCTACTGGAGGGCCATCAAAGGGATGCGGCGGTACGAGGATTCGTACCGCCGCTGGCATGTTCCACCGGGTTACCAAGCGTCCTCGAAATATTGCCCATCAGGTCGGGAACGTTGCCCGTCACCTGGTGCGGCTGGCCCGTAATCGACGGGTCGACGTCGCGTGGGTGCTCGGTGTTCATGCGCGGTCCGTGGGGCCAATTGCGTTATTAAGGTGATCCTTTCGGATGTCCTTGGTCTCGCGGGCCGTGGAATCCTTTGTACTCCAGCCCTGGAGGAAGCGGAACCCCTGGCCGCGCTTCTTTACTTTTACGTTCAAAGGGTCACTAACCGGCGTAAACGGTCGCCGCCCTGCGTCGGCTCGCGTACCAGACGAGCCCCGCCGTGGCC
This sequence comes from Streptomyces prunicolor NBRC 13075, assembly GCF_000367365.1. Lineage (GTDB taxonomy): Bacteria > Actinomycetota > Actinomycetes > Streptomycetales > Streptomycetaceae > Streptomyces > Streptomyces prunicolor. The sequence continues at coordinate 26,320 of NZ_BARF01000109.1, forward strand.
GCCGCGGCACCCACGGCCGCGGCCACGACCAGCGCCGGGCGGGGCGGTACGGAGAGCACGGGCAGCCGTTGCTTGAGCCGGACCGGGCGGTTGAAGTCCAGAATCGGCCACCCGCGCGCGAGTGCCTCGCGGCGCAACGTGCGGTCCGGGTTCACGGCGTAGGGGTGGCCCACGGACTCCAGCATCGGCACATCGGTCGCCGAGTCGCTGTAGGCGTAGCAGCGGTCGAGGTCGTACCCCTCGGACTGGGCCAGCTCCTTGATCGCCTCGGCCTTCGTCGGGCCGTACGCGTAGTACTCCACCTCGCCGGTGAAGCAGCCGTCGTCGCCCACGACCATGCGGGTCGCCACCACCCGGTCCGCGCCCAGGAGTTCACCGATCGGCTCGACCACCTCGGCGCCCGACGTGGACACGATCACCACGTCGCGGCCGGCGGTGTGGTGCTCCTCGATGAGGGAGGCCGCCTCGTCGTAGATGATCGGGTCGATCAGGTCGTGCAGCGTCTCGGCGACGATCTCCTTGACCTGCTGGACGTTCCAGCCGCGGCAGAGTGCGGACAGGTACTTGCGCATCCGCTCCATCTGGTCGTGGTCGGCGCCGCCGGTGAGGAAGACGAACTGCGCATAGGCGGTCCGCAGAGCGGCCCTGCGGTTGATCAGTCCGCCTTGGTAGAAGGACTTGCCGAAGGTGAGCGTGCTCGACTTCGCAATGACCGTCTTGTCCAGGTCAAAGAAGGCTGCTGTGCGAGGCAAGGAGTGGTTTTCCACAACCCAGAGCATAGGCGCAGCCCATTCGGCGTAAGGTGAGGCGCGTGGGTTTGCCTGAGAGGCCTCTCGGGTACACCATGGAAGTCACGGATCGTTCGCGACCGTGCTAACGCGGCCCGGCTCCTCCCCCCCCGAGTCGGCCGTGAAGGCGACCCCCACTCTCCCCCCCGGTGGGGGTCGTCGCATGTCCGGACGCGTTTTCCCTCCCTGTACGTGGTCGTGAGGCCATCCCGAGGCGGCTGGTGCCGCCTCTTTTTCATGCCCGGGACTTGTCACTGTGGGTAGTTGTCGCGCTGCGCTGCGGAACTCGCACAGAGGGCAGTACGGGGGTCACCGGTATGGGTGAAGGCGATATTCACAGGCCCGGAGTTGTCCACAGTTTTCGACCAAGATCCACATGATTTCCGCGATGCCCGCACCGTGATTGCAACGCGTCCTCGCTCGCGGCGAGTTCATGGCCCGTTCCGTTTGTCGGACGCGTTTGGCCGGTTTCTGTCGGCCGTGCATATGGAGGGCCGGTCGCCGGTTCTCCACACCTTTGGAAATCGCGGGGCCGCAGGGGTGACGCGAGAGACACAGCGATGGGGGATGGAAAACATGGCCGGAACTGTCACACACGATCCGCTGCCCGCCGGCGGAGGGCGACAGGGCGGACCGCTGATCGTCACCGAGGACGCCGAGCTCCTCGACGACCTGCTGCGCCTGTGCGCGGCGGCCGGCGCGACGCCCGAGGTCCATCACGGGGTGCCGGAGCGACAGGGCGGGTGGGAGACGGCGCCGCTCGTCCTGGTCGGCGACGACGCGGCCCGCCGGGTGCGTGGGGCCGCCCGCCGACGCGGGGTGGTGCTGGTCGGCCGGGACCAGGACGACTCCGGGGTCTGGCGGCGAGCCGTCGAGATCGGCGCCGACCACGTCCTGATGCTGCCCGACGGCGAGCAGTGGCTGGTCGACCGCATCGCCGACGTGGCCGAAGGCGTCGGCCGCCCCGCGCTCACCGTGGGCGTCATCGGCGGCCGCGGCGGGGCCGGAGCATCCACGCTCGCGTGCGCCCTCGCCGTCACCTCCGCGCGTGAGGGGCTGCGCACGCTCCTGGTGGACGCGGATCCACTGGGCGGCGGACTCGACGTACTCCTCGGCGGCGAAACGGCAGAGGGCCTGCGCTGGCCCGCGTTCGCCGCCTCGCGCGGCCGGGTCGGCGGCGGAGCCCTGGAGGAGTCCCTTCCGGAACTCCACTCGCTCCGGGTGCTCAGCTGGGACCGCGGCGACTGCGTCGCCATCCCGCCCCAGGCGGTGCGGGCGGTGCTCGCCGCGGCCCGACGGCGCGGCGGCACGGTCGTGGTCGACCTGCCCCGCCGTATCGACGACGGGGTGGCCGAGGCCCTCGCCCAACTCGACGTGGGCCTCCTGGTGGTCCCTGCCGAACTGCGCGCCGTCGCGGCGGCCGGGCGGGTGGCGTCCGCCGTGGGCATGGTCCTGCGCGACCTGCGCGTGGCGGTACGGGGTCCGTACGCCCCCGGCCTCGACGACCGGGAGGTGTCCCGCCTCCTCGGCCTGCCGCTGGCCGGTGAAGTGCCGGTCGAATCGGGGCTGTTGCGGCCGCACGAGGGCAAGTCGCCGCCGGGGGCGGTGGGGAGGGGGCCGTTGGCGCGGTTCTGCCGGGAGTTTTTGGAGCGGGCGTTGGTCGAGGTGGGTGGCGTATGAGGGGGCTGGCGGGGCGTACCGGGAGTGCGGGGAGCGGGGTGCCTGGGCTTGCGGCTTCCTTCAGGGACGGCGGTTCGGCAGGTGTCCCGGTGAAGCGGGTGGGCGCTTCGGACCGATGGGCCTCGGGTGGGGCCGGGGCGAGCGGCGAGCCGGGGTTGCTCGACGGGGTGCGGCGGTGGCTGGCCGAGAGCGGGGGTGAGCCGACGCCCGCGCGGGTGGCGCAGGCGTTGCGGGAGCAGGGGCGGGTGCTGGGGGACGCCGAAGTACTGGGCGCCGCCGAGCAGTTGCGGTCCGAGCTGGTGGGCAGCGGCCCGCTGGAGTCCCTGCTCGCCGACCCCTCGGTGACCGACGTCCTGGTGTCGGCCCCGGACCGGGTGTGGGTCGACCGGGGCGGCGGCCTGGAGCTGACCGCCGTCTCCTTCCCGGACGCGGCGGCCGTACGACGCCTCGCGCAGCGCCTCGCCGCGGTGGCCGGACGCCGACTGGACGACGCACGGCCCTGGGCCGACGCCCGGCTGCCCGACGGGACCCGTCTGCACGCCGTACTGCCCCCGGTCGCAGTGGGGTGCACCTGCCTGTCGCTCCGCGTCGTACGACCGCGCGCCTTCACGCTCGACGAACTGGTCACGGCGGGCACGGTGCCGCCGGGCGGGGACCGCATCCTGCGCGCCCTGATCGAGGCACGGCTCTCGTTCCTGATCAGCGGCGGTACCGGCAGCGGCAAGACGACGCTGCTGAGCGCGCTGCTCGGGCTCGTCGGACCGGGGGAGCGGATCGTGCTGGCAGAGGACTCGGCGGAGTTGAAGCCGGACCATCCGCACGTCGTACGGCTGGAGAGCAGACCCGCGAACCAGGAGGGCGCCGGGCTCGTCACGCTCCAGGACCTGGTCCGCCAGGCACTTCGGATGCGGCCGGACCGGTTGGTTGTCGGTGAGGTGCGGGGGCCCGAGGTAGTTCATTTGCTCGCAGCCCTCAATACGGGCCACGAGGGCGGCTGCGGCACCGTCCATGCGAACGCGGCGGCCGATGTACCGGCCCGTCTGGAGGCCCTGGGCACGGCCGCCGGCCTCGATCGGGCCGCGCTGCACAGCCAGTTGGCGGCAGCTCTGTCGGTGGTCCTGCATCTCGTACGGGACCGCGCCGGGCGGCGACGGATCGCCGAGGTGCATGTCCTGGAGCGGGATCCGTCGGGGTTGGTGTGGACGGTGCCGGCGTTGCGGTGGGGCGCGGAGGCGTTCGCGTACGAGCGGGGGTGGGAGCGGTTGCGGGAGTTGATTCGGGGTGGGGGTGACGGGGGTTAGGCGGAGTGGGCGACGGACTTCGGTGTGCGGGACGGGACGTAGTGACAGCGAGCGGAAGCGGTGAGGGACGTGGGGATGGGTGAGGTGTCGGTCGGGGTGGTCGCGGTGTGTGTCGCGGGCCTGGTCTGGTTGATGGGCGGGCGGCAATCCGGGGCGCGGCGGGCTCAGTTGCTGTTCGCGGGGGGTGGGGTGGTGGGCGCCGGGCCGCCCTCGTGGGAGCGGGCTGTGGACGAACTGCGGCGGATCCGGGGCCGGTTGCGCGCCGAGTGGTGGTCCCTGGGTGCCGGGCTGGTGCTGGCCGTGCTGGGCGCCTCGGTCATTCCGGTCGTCGCGGGGGCGGTCGGGGTGCCGTTGCTCCGGCGGGTGCGGCTGGCCGGGGAGGCGCGGCGGGCGGGGGAGTTGCGGGGCGACGCGGTGATCGCGCTGTGCTCGACGCTCGCCGGGGAGGTACGGGCTGGGCGGCAGCCGGGGGAGGCGTTGTTGCGGGCGGCGCTCGACTCCGGCGGGCTCGGTGAGGCGCAGGCCGGGGTGTTGGCGGCGGCGCGGTTCGGCGGGGATGTGCCGGGTGCGCTCACCTCGGCGGCACGGCAACCGGGCGCGGACGGCCTGGTGGGGCTCGCCGCGTGCTGGCGGGTCGCCGTGGATCAGGGCGCCGGGCTCGCGGCCGGACTCGACCGGCTCGAAGCGGCGTTGCGTACCGACCGGGACCAACGGGCCGACCTTCGCGCTCAGTTGGCGGGGGCGTGGGCCACTGCGGTGATGCTCGCCGGGTTGCCGGTGCTCGGGTTGTTGCTGGGTGCGGCGATGGGTGCGGATCCGTTGCGGGTGCTGTTGCACAGCGGGGCGGGGGTGGGGTGCCTGGTGGTCGGGGGGTTGCTGGAGGGCGTGGGGTTGTGGTGGGCGTTGCGGAT
>NZ_BARF01000108.1 GCF_000367365.1 Streptomyces prunicolor NBRC 13075
CAGAATTACTGGCCGTCTCCGGGGAGAACTGAGTGGCCGTTGACAGTTGAGACACGACCGACCAAGGCTCGGGTCCTGGCGAATCTCTCCGATTGCGAAATCGTTCACTTCGCGTGCCACGGTGCCCACGACCCCACCGACCCGTCCAGGAGTCTGTTGCTTCTGCATGACCACGAACATGATCCGCTCACTGTGGCGAATCTTGCCGAAATGAGGCTGGACTCGTCCCAATTGGCTTACCTGTCAGCCTGCCGAACAGCTTTCATGGACTCCGTAGAGCTGATCGACGAGGCCATCCATCTCACCTCGGCCTTTCAGCTCGCGGGTTTTCCCCAGGTCATCGGCACTCTCTGGGAGATCAACGACGAGGTGGCCTCACAGATGGCAGCTGATTTCTACGCCGAGCTCGGGAGGCTCACCAGCCAACGTGGTGGCCTCACCACGGATGAGGCGGCGGGTGCTTTGCACCAGACTGTGCGCAGGTTCCGTGATCGAGATCCAAGGCTTCCTTATCTCTGGGCGGCCTACCTGCACGCAGGCATCTGACTGCGCGCGAACTTGGCCTTCTCCTCAAGACTCGTCGCGATCGATGGGTTTGCATGGGCGCTGGCCTGCTTCCCCGGCCCGGTGCCGACCCTGACATCTGCGAGCTTGTCCGCGATGCGAGGTCGGCCAGACGACTACCTGCATGCACTGGCTGTCTTGGGGCCTGCAGATTGTTGTGCGGCTCGTCCTCCGCTGTGCCGCAACGTCCCACGATCCACGTGCCGCGACAGTAGGGTCAGGCTGACAGCAGGGGCTTCAAGAACGGGCTTGGTGCTCCGTGCCAGAAGATGTCCAGGCTGTCGCGTGCTCGGGTCGTCGCGACGAACAGCAGTGAACGGGCCCGCTGTACCTCCCGCCGGTAGCGCGCGGGATCGGTGGCTCGCAGGCGGCTGACCGCATCGCGCGGTACCAGGCCGTCGGTCACTCCGGCGATGATCATGCGCTGGTATTCGAGACCTTTGAAGCGGAACATCGTGCCGATGTGGACCCCGCCGTCGCCTCGTGGGCCGTCAGGCCCGATCTCCACGGCCCGGACACCGAGCTGCGCCAGCGTATAGGCGGTCTCACTCGCCATCTGGTTGGTGGGTACACAGATCGCGATCTGCTCGGGTGGGATGTCGGACCAGTCGCTGATGAGCGCGGCGATCGCCTCGCGCTCGGCGGTCCAGTCCGCGCAGCCGTGCAGTCCCGGAAGTCCTCCGCTGAGTACCGAGCGGTATCCGGCGAGGTTTTCCTGGCTGCCGTCGAGGTCGTCGTATTTCTCCTGGCTCAGGACGTCGAGTGCGGAGCGCAGGATCTGGCGGGTCGTCCGGTAGCTCAGGCTGAGCTTGGCCGACCTGCCGCGGATGTTGACGCCGAGGCTGCCGAGCGTGACCTGGTTCTTGTAGATGCGCTGGTGGGTGTCACCGACCAGGAAGATGTCGTTGCGGTCGCGCGCGGTCATCGCGCGCAGCATCTTCCAGTGCGCGGGACGCAGATCCTGCGCCTCGTCGACGACGATGTGGCGGTAGCGATAGCGCAGCCAGCCGCCCGAACCGTCCTGTACGTGGATGTTGTCGAGGCCGCCGGCCTCCTCGCGCTGGCGGTCGATGGTCTGGATGCGCTGTTCGCGCTGCATTTCCAGGCGGGCGGCCCGTTCGGAGACCTGGTCCCAGGTCTGGCGGCCGAGCCGGTCCAGGCGCTGTGTGAAGCGTTCGGCGAGCTGCCAGATGTCGGCGCGCTCGGCGCGGCTGATGTTCCTGCCGCGGCCCGCGCGCCGGGCCCGGAAGTAGTTGCTGCGGGAGGTGACCGCCTGGCCCAGGATGACTTGGGTCCACTCGTCGTGCAGGAACTCCGCGTCCCAGGCGGATTCGTCGAGCTCGTCGAGCATGGTCCGCCACTCGCGCACGGCCTGGTTGTCGTCGATGGTCTGCTTGCTGCTGCCGGGCTCCGCCTCCCGGACGACGCGCAGGGCGAGCTGGTCGACGTGGCTGATCTCGACGCGTGCCAGCAGTTGTTCCCCGCCCAGTTCAAGGAGACGGGAGCGCAGATCGGCGGCGAGGTTCTTGTTGAACGTGGTGAGCAGAACCGGCTTGTTCACCCCTTGGGGCAGCTGGTCGACCAGGTGCTTGACGCGGTGCAGCGCCACGATCGTCTTGCCAGTACCGGGGCCACCACCGACCCGGGCAGGGCCGGAGTAGTCCCGCTCGACGAGCTTGGCCTGGGTGGGGTGGAGAAACACCTTCCAGCGCCCGAAGCTGCCGCCCTCGAGTGCTTCGCGCAGGGCTTCGTCCGTGGTGGTGACCATGGTGGCCGGACGCTCCGCCGCGGCCTGGAAGTCCTCGGTGTCGACCGGTTCGGGTGCGGCGACAGGGGCTGTGACGTGCTCCAGGACCGCGTCGTACGACTTGCCGTCGTACAGGGCGAGCAGAACCTCGCCGGTGAGCTGGGGGGCATGGTCGACCAGGCCGAGGAGCTGGTCCTCGGTGGTGAGGGCCTGGATAACCGGAATCAGAGAGTCGGCCACACCCAGGGAGGCGAGCTGTTCCTCGCTCCACGCGGCGAACAGCGGTGCCAGCGGGACCGTTTCGCGGGACGGCGGCGCCGACGCCTCGGGAACCGCGGGAGTGGGGGGTGTGGGAGGGGCCGCCGGGGTCGCTGGCCGCGGGGCGGTGACGTTGTCCGCCACGACCTGCAGATCGACGTATTCGATGCCGCCTGTGACCTGGTTGACTGAGTAGGCGAGCCGGTCGAGGTTGTCGTAGACGTCCTTGCGGTGCTTGACGGAGACGATCAGCCAGTCGTCGTCGGCGAGGCGCAGTAGCAGTGCGCGGTAGTCGTCGTTGACGCGTGCGGACCAGAGTCTGACGTGGCCCTTCAGCTGCTGGAGTTTGAGTCCGGTGGCGTTGGGGTTGCTCTTGAACTTGTGCTGGAAGTCGTAGATCGCGCCCTTGACCGAGCGGGGGAGCTTGAGGATCTCCTTGTCCGCTTTGTCGAGAAGGCGCAGGGTCGCGCTCTTGGTGTTCACGCCGTGGTCTCCCCGTTGCTTGAACTGCGGTGGTTCCTCCGGCCGTGGTGCACGGCGGTGGCTGACGCCGGTGTGCTGTGGAGTCGGTCGGCGATCTCCTCGGCGGTCCAGAATGTCGCCGGTCTGACCTCCCAGCCGGCCGCGGTGAAGGCCCGGTCACGGTCGGCCGCTTCCGGATCGGTGTCCTCACCGGCCGCTGGGCGGTGCGCGAGGACGACGCCAACTCGTGCGTGGGGCCAAGCCAGTTCGGCCATCCAGCCGTGATCGTCGAGCTCGTACCCGTCGCTCGGCAGGGGCACCCGATGCTCGGCCAGTTTTCGGGCCAGCTTGCTGAGCCCTGGCTCGTCCGGGTCGAGATACTCGATCACCTGGTCCCAGCGCGGATCCCGTACGGGGGCCACTACGTCCGCGGCAGGGGCTTCCGCTTCTGATCCGGTCTCCTGCCCATGTCCGTGGCTGTCCGAGGGCGCCACCGATGCAGTGCCCTGCTTCGCGGGGGGCGAGGCTGGCACGGTGCCGTGCCCGGCGGGCACGTCCCAGGCGGCCGAAGTTGTGTCCTGGGCCGTATCACCCTGGCCGTCCAAGGTGATACGAACGCTCGGCAGCCACCCGGCGCCGCCGGCCACGCCCAGTGCCTCTGCGGTGAACCCACCGACCTGGCTGGACGTCAGCTGTGCGCTGTCGCCGCCGCCGTGCTCCAGGAACTGCAGCAGATTGCTCCAGTACAGCCAGGCACGCCAGCGCCGCTTGTGCGCGTCCTCGTCCGCGAACGCCCCGTCCCCGTCGTCGAGTACGGTCAGCGCCGTCCACGCGGGAGGCTTGACGCGGGCGTCTGCGGCGAAGACCACGAGGCACCCCACACCATCCGCCGCCGAGAACACCTGGACCGGGCCGCGCGGCCCCTGCGGTGGGGCGCCACGCAGGGCCGCCTCGATCTGAGTGCCCACCGCGTCGGACGCGAGCGCTCCGCCTTGCGCCCCGGCACCGGTCAGCCCTGCGAGTGCGGCCTCGGCGCGCCACTGCCAGAACTCGGCGTCCGGGGCCCGCAGGTAGGCGAGCAGCAGATCAGCTGGGTTCACCCACACCAGCTCGGACAGCTCACCCGGCAATCCCTTGCGTACGCTCGCGTAATAGCCGCGCGCCTTCGCCTGCCCCTGTTCCCCATAAGGTCGCCATACAGGGTTGGCTGGCCCGGTGCCCGCGTATCCGGTGTCCCGCACCCGCCGCTGCCATTCCCTGACATCGGCGTACGTCAGCTGGAAGACCCGCAGCCCTTCCGCGCGCAACCGGGTTCGCTTGGCGGCGTCGTCCGCGGCACGGTTGTGCGTCCGGCTCGCGTGGTATTCGTAGCCGTCGAGATACAGCGCCACCCGCGGGCCCGACGCGTCGAGCCGCTCGAACAGCACGTCAGGGCGCGTGCCGTCCAGAACGCGCTGCTGGGAGACCCGCCAGCTCAGGGTCGTGCCGTTCGGTCCCGTCAGCCGGAGGTCCAGTGCGTGGGTGCCGGCCGGAGTGGTATAGGCGTCAGCGCTCGACCGGGAGTCAGCAAGTGTGGCCCACTCCCGCAGAGTGTCGATGAACATGACCTCCAGATCGCTCTCGGCCTGGCGGTCCATCGGGATCACGTGCGTGGTCGCGACTGGTGAGGTTCTCCACCGTTCGCCGTCGGTGCCGAGGAGTTCGTCCAGCATCTGCCGGACCTCCTGACGGCTCACCTTGTCGTAGTCGCCGGGAGGTACACGGCGCAAGAGGCAGCGGTGGCAGCCGTCCAGGCCCTTTTCGATGCAGGGGCAGGTCTCGATGACCTCGCGCGCTCTGAGCAGTACCTCGCGAAAACCCTCCGGTGTGGCAAGGCGGTGGAGATAGCCCGTGCCTCCGGGCAGTCTGTCGTAGACCACGAGGAAGCGTCGCGGCCAGTCGCCGTCACCGCGGTCCGGCATGGAGGCGGCTGCGATGTCGATGTGGTCCGGGTCGCCCCCATAGCGGGCGGCGATACCGGCGAACAGTGCGGCCGTGAAAGACGCGAGGCGTTCCTTGGCACGGGCCACAGATGCGGGCAGCAGTATCCGTACCGCCTCCGTCACCAGCTCGTGCGCGAGTACTAGCGGTACGTCCTGCCCCTTGCCCTGTTCCTCGCCGCCGCCGCGCAGCCTGCGGCGTGGGCACCACAGTTGGTGGTGGGCGCTGGCCTTGGTGCTTCTGCCGATCGACTCGCTCAACGCGTGCTGTGCCGCCTCGACGACCGGCCGACCGTCGGCCGTCGCGCCACCACAACTCGTGCACACGTAGAAGGGATTGATCCGTACGTCCTCGCCGGCCAGGGGCACGGTGCTGCTGCCGTCCTGCCGGTCGATGCCGAGGTTCAGGGTGCGCACCACGGCCCGCCGGGTGAAGTCGGCCCCGAACACAGCCGTGTCGTGGCGCCAGGATCCCGGTGCCACATGATCCGGGTCGATGTCGACGGTGGTGAGCACCGCGTACCGCTGCCGGTCGCGCTCGTCCCGGTCGTCCCGCACCCGGGCGTCGTCCCGCTTGTCGCGTGCGATGACCCGCTTTGGCTCCAGTACGTGATGGACGCAGCCGGCGTCCGCGATCTCCCGTGATCCGCAGCGGGGGCAGGGGGATGTGTCCGTCTGCGCGTTGTGCGTACGGCAGTGGCCGCATGCCGGGCACATCCGCCACACCGACCATGCCCGGCGCTCCGGGCTGCCGATGTCTAGGGCGCGCACCCGGTGTTTGTAGCCGTTGACATAGAAGCTGTTGCCAGGGGCGAACTCGGTCAGAGCCAGCTTGCGGGACCGCTCATAATCCCGCACTTCACTGCGGTACGTCTTCTGCGCCTGACCGTCCTCTGAGTCCTCTGAGCTCTCGGGCGTCTCGGTCCAGTAGAGGGTGCCCTCCAGCAAGGTGGTGGTGTCAGTGAGGCTGTAGTTGGGCAGCAGGCCCAGTTCCACGAGCACTCCGTGGGCACTGGCTTGGCTCAGCTCCCGCAGCAGATCCCCGGTGGAGCGACGCTCGGCCAGCAGCTCCCGCTTCTCCTGGTCCTGCTCCCGGTCGCCCGCGAGCAGTTTGTCCATCGCGGTGTCGATCGCGGCGATACGACGGCGCAGCTCCTCCCGCCTGGCGGTCCACTCCTCCTCGGCCTCTTGCAGGGCACGGTTGATGCCACCCTTCGCATGGGCCCTGAGTTCGGCGGCCGCGTGTTCGGAGACTCCGGTGTCATCGCCCGTGCCCACCGGGAACAGGCCGAGGAACTCCTCGACAAGGCGTGCCCCATGGGCGAGTGCCGCGTCGGCGAGATCCTGGCACCAGCCCGTGGTGCCGAACAGCGCGGACACCCGCCGCGGCATCGGCTGCAGCGGCTCGCCATCCCCTGTGGTCAGTGCGCCGCGCGCCGCCAAGTCGAGCAGATGCGCGGTGTACTGGCGGCGCAGGATCTCCACCGCCGACAGATAGCAGCCCGGCGGAACGATGTCCCCGGCGATCATCTCGCGCGGCTCGTCCAGGTAATACAGGTCCCGTGCGCGGCGTCCCCCAAAGGCCACGACCAGTGCGTTGCCCGTCTTCCGTCCGGCTCGTCCGGCCCGCTGCACGTAGTTCGCCGGCCCGTTCGGCAGCGAACCCAGGAGCACGGCCGACAAGTCGCCGATGTCGATGCCCAGCTCTAGCGTGGGCGTGCAGGACAACACGTTGGGATCCGTGTAATGCGTGCCGTCCTTGAACGTCCGCTCCACCCGCTCGCGTTCGGCCCGGGTGAGCATGCCGGTGTGCTCGGCGGTGACGACCCGGAACGTGCCGCCTGTCAGATACAGGCGCCGGTAGTAGTCCCCCTGGTAGTCACGCTCCAGAGTGCCGCCGAAACCGCCCGACCCCGCCCCGGTCGAGGACATCCCGTACTGCGGCGGGGTCAGCATGCCTTTGCAGCGGTAGCGCGGACAGGGATGCCCGTACCAGCGGGTGCGCCGCTCAGGCGGCACAACCTGCTGCCAGCCGCACACCGCGCAGCTCACGAAAGCCTTGTTCACGACCGCGTCGTCGAGGAGGCGCACCTCGATGTGCCCCGGCTGCAGGCCGTACACCCGTGTCGTGCGGTCCTGCGCGGCTCGCACCGACAGCACGCCCTCGTCGGCGAGGACGGGCAGCAGCCGCCGCAGGTACTCCGTCGCGCCGGCCGCGTCAAGGCCCAGGCAGCGGCGGGCCCAGTCCTGGTACCAGCCGCCTCGGCCCGTGATTGTGTCGAAAGCGGTCCTGTCCTTCGGCGCATCGAGCAGAAAGCGTGGCGGGGCCATCCCGTCCGGGAAGGCGGGCATGCCGTCCGGCCGCCCTCCCCAGATCTTGAACCGGGTCACGCCCGCGTCCCTGATCCACGGATCGAGCCACCGGTGCCGCACCCCGCCGCGCAGCCGCAGCCGCTCCAACAGGCCCCGAACGAAGGCGAGATACCGCTCCGGCGACGGCAGCCCCTCGCCCACGACCAACTGGCCAGGAAGCGTCAGATGCAGATCACGGGCAAGGGCCGTGATCCGGTCCGGCTCCGCCACGACGACCTCCGCAGCGGCCGTCCGCGTCAGCTCCATCGTGCGCCCGAGCCGGGAGCGCAGCCCGAACTCCATCACCGTCGCGAAGGCCAGCCGTTCGCCGATGAGCTTCCAGGTCCTCGCATCCCCTGTGCCGCGCCCGGACAGCAGCCGGTCCACCCCCGGCTCGTCGTGCAGGTCCGGCGGTACCACGGCGGCCAGGGCCTGGGGGTCGTCCACCGAGTCGAGGATGTTGCCGATCAGAGCGTTGAGCGGTAGCGGGGTGCCCGGCTCGTCCATGTTGTGGGCGAGCAGCGACCGCAGCGAGAACTTGTACGAAGCGTTGGCGACATAGCCGGCGCGGTGTGCGGCGTCCTGGGTGGAGTCGTTGAACAGCAGCGTCTTGCGCTCCTCGGGCACGAGCGCGATATCACCCCCTGTGAACAGCTGCGTCACCGACGCGGAGGCCAGCGCGACCAGCGCGGTTCCGAGGAAGCGGATGCCGTTGTCCGTACCGCAGGCCGGGCACCGGTCGTCCCTGGCGGCCGTGTCCGCGCTCTTGCGGTCAAGGACAGCCAGAGCGAACCAGGCGTCCTGGAGTTCGCCCGCGTCCTCGGCGACCGGCAGGCGATACGTTCCGCGGCCCCCGTCCAGGACCACGACGGACAGGGGATCCGTGCCGCCGCCGGTGGACGGCCTGGCTCCGGTCAGCGCAGCGAGCGCTTCACCCGTCTCGGAGGGGGTCGCCGCGATGAAGTACCGGATGCGCCGCTTGTCCCGGCCGACCCCGGCCCGCCAGATCTTGTCGGCGCTCATCACCAGCTGTTGCGGATCGGACTCGGGCGAGAGCGCCGCCCATCCCGACCGCCCGCAGTGACGGCAGTAGACAGCGGGCAGATGACTCTGCGCGGGCCGCTTGGCCGTGTCGGATCCCGGCAGCGCGGCCGGGCGCAGCGAGTCGGAGCCGGGCCAGCTCGCACTGTCCGACTGCTCGGCATCCTCATCGCTACGCGCGGATCCCGCGGACAGGACCGCCCTGCGGGCGGTGGTGCGCTCGTCCTCATACCACCGGAACTCGGATGCCCAGCCCACCCCGCGCAGGACGCGGCTGACCGGCCGCACCCACAGATGCGCCTCGATGTGCAGGAAGGGGCGGGGCTGCTTCTCGTCGGAGTCCGGGGCGCGTGCCGCCGACAGAAGCGCCACGAACCTCGACAGAGCCTCCAGCGCGAGGCGGGGGTTCTCCCGCGCGGTACGCGCCCAGGCATAGCCGAACCGCGCCATCCGGTCGCGTAGCCCCCACTCGTCCAGCGGCTCCCCGTTCAACAGGGCCAGCACACCGTGCGTGAAGTCGTGCCTCTTCAGCAGTCGCCCGATCTGGAACGCGTCGAGCCCACGCCGACCGAGCAACCGCTCGGCCAGCCCGTCCAGATCCAGCGCCTCGGGCCGCGACTCGACGCCGGGACCGCCGGACACCTCGACGATCTCCTTGGGAGAGGGCGGCTCCGGCAGCTCGTAGTCCACCACCCCGGTGAACTCGTCAGCGCTCTGTCGCTCCTCCCCAATGACCGCGTCTCGGTCGAAGGGCGCCCCAAAGACCTGCTCGGCAACCTCAAGGAGCCCCCCTGCGCCGGGCCCCGGCCGCCCCTCGCCGAGCGTCGCCGACGTCGCCACCGGGCAGATGTCCCCCAGCGGCCGCCCGGGCCGCGAGGCGCCCACGGTCGCGGCGAGCCGCCGCAGCAGCATCGCCACGTCTGTACCCTGCGCTCCGTCGTACGTGTGGAACTCGTCGAGCACCACATAGGCGATCTCCGCGCCCTCCCACAGCGGCCGGTCCTCGGCCCGCTGCAGCAGCAGATCGAGCATCTTGTAGTTGGTGACCAGCACATCCGGCGGAGATTGGCGCATCTCCTCGCGCCGGGTCATGACGCGGCGGAAGTCGGTGTCCGGCCGGTCACCGATGTACAGGCCAGCTGTCACCTGCGCCAGTTCGGGCTGCGCCAGGTAGTCGCCGATACGTCCCGCCTGGTCGGTGGCGAGCGCGTTCATCGGGTACAGGAGGATGGCTTTCACCCCGGACCGGCCCCGCGCCTTCTCCCGTCGGCAGTGGTCCAGGACGGGGATCAGGAACGACTCGGTCTTTCCGGAGCCGGTGCCGGTGGTCACCAGGGTCGGCTCGGCGGGCTTCGCCAGTGTGCTCAGCCGCTGCCAGGCTCGTGCCTGATGCCGGTACGGCGTGAACCCCGGCCGCCACTCCAGAGCCTGCTGCCAGCCGTCGTCCGCCTTGTGGAAGGGGGTACGGATCCGCAGGTAAGGACCGCGGAAGATCCCCGTCTCTGGATCGTCCAGGAACCTCTCAAGGGCGAGCCGGGTGTCCTCGTCCGCCAGGGCGTAGGTCGTCGTGAGGTACTGCGTCAGACTGCCGCGCAGCTGCGCGGCGGCCAGGGTGGGCTTCACGACGGACCCTTTCGTGAACTTGTGCGGGGGGGGGCGATCTCGGACCACGGTAATACCGGTCACGGACAGCCGGGCTCTCCACGGTCGTGGGCTGTGGGCGGGTGCACGGCGGGGTCAGCTGGTCTTCCAACCCCCGAGGTCGCGCACGAAGTCCGTGTACGACTGGTTCTTGCCCTTGGGGCTGGTGATGTCGAGGCCGTCCTTCCTGCCCGCCCGCTGGTGCTCCCGCATCACCGCGACCGCTTTCCGCATCAGGTCCGGAGCATCGGATTCGGAATACGCGGGTTGCTTGAGGATGGTCTTGAGGTGCTTCTTGGCGTCTCCGATCTTTCCCAGATCTCGATGGCATATGTTGTCCGGCAGCCGCCAGCCTTTGTTGACCTCGGGAAACGCCTCGGGAAACAGCATCAGCCAGCCCTCCGTCGAAGACACTGCCAACGCCAGCGCGGACTCACACTGAGCTGAGAAGGCACGGGCCAGCTCGTCCGAGATCCGCTCGCGTGTGCTGTGGTAGCGCTCGTCGATGACGGCATCGAAGTCGACATGGACGACGATGCCCATCAGCCAGGCTCTCTCCTTCACCGCCATGGCCTGAGCCAGTCTGCGCAGCTTCTCGACACGCGGGCTAAGCTGTCTGTCTGCCTTGCTGAGGTCGGTCTTGTCGCCCCGAATCGGCACAACCTTCAGATGGGGTACCGGCAGCAGCGCGGGCAGGAGGTGCCGGAGCACCTCCCTGTCGTAGTCGCCTTCACCCGCGACCACGATGAGTGGCTGCTGTTTCTTGTCGCTTTTCCCGCTCCGCTTCACCACGCCGTACCGCCCAGAGCGCCCGAGAACCACAGCGATCCCATGGGCTCGCCCTCGGATGCCTCGACGATCTCCCGAACGTGTTCGGCGGTGAGCGCGGGGATTCTGGAGCGTCCCCGCTCGTCCCGCTCACAGACCACGACCTCCTCGGGGTGCAGTTGGTCGGCGAAGACCGGGGAATGCGTGGTCACGAGGAACTGGGCGCGTTCGCTGGCCTCTCTCAGGCGCAGGGCGAGGAGTTCGAGTGCGTGCGGATGGATGCCGTGGTCGATCTCCTCGATACAGGTCATGAGGGGTGGACGCGGATCGTGGAAGAGGGCGAGTAGACACAGCAGCCGGACGGTGCCGAACGAGGCGTCGGCCAGCCGGGTCATGCCCCGAAGCCCTCGCTCCTTGAGCGCCACTGTGACGCGGTCGCCCCGGCCGGCGACTGGCTGCACCTCGACGTCCTCGATATGAGGGAGCACCCTGGTGATGTCCCTCATCAGTGCTTCCCAGACGGTGGGGCTTTGGTCCCCGCTTTGTTCCTTCTGTGGCTTCTCTCTGAGATGCATGTCGTGCAGCTCCTTGAGGAAGTCGGCGAGGTTGGAGCCGTTGTCGGCGAAGACCACCCCTTCGGGGAACACGATGGGTGCCGGGCGGCGGGCAGCGCGTACATCGACGTCGAAGATCCGGACGCGGTGCAGCTGACCGGCGAGTGCTCGTACGGCGGACAGAGCGGGACTGTTCGGCGAGAGCGGTAGATCAGTGCCGCCGTGCAGCGCGCTGGCCTGCCGACTGACGAGCAGGCGTCCGGGAGGCGGCTCGTCTGCTGGATCACTGCTGTTCACGGACACCGTGTCGCTCTGGAGCAGGATCTCGCTCGGTGCTCCGGGCGCGGTGTGCTGAACGAACCGCTCCCTGCGCGACAGAACGTAGTCGTCGTCGCGGGCGCTGTCGGGCCGACGGCGATACAGCAGCGACAACTCGTACCGGTCCGGATTCGACTCGGTGGCGTGCTGAGTCCAGATACCCTCGACGCCGATGCGCATCTCGGCGGGGAACCGTGACCCGCCCCGGTAGGAGACCTCCGGGTAACCGCCGAGAGCGTCAAGCGCGCCGACGATGCCGGACTCGACGACGTCCCCGAGGAACTCGAAGATGTGCAGGACGTTCGACTTTCCTGCCGCGTTGGGCCCCACCATCACGGTGAGCGGTCCCAGGGGCAGCTCCACCTCGGTGAGGGTGCGGAAGTTCTCCACGGTCAGTTGGAGGAGGCGGGGGTTCAATCACTGCGCCAATCGAGACGGGTGACGGTGTGTCACGCATGAGGAGGAAGGGCAGGTGACGGTGCTGCGACCAATCATCCTATGTGCGTGAGGGATGAGGTTTCCGGGGCGGGCTCCGGTCGGTCCGGTGGCAGCCGGAGGGTGGCGCGGAGTCCAGCGGAACCGTCTTCGGTGCCTTGGGGACCGCGGGCCGTCCGTAGACTGGCGGTATGCGTTCCTACCTGCTGATTCTCGGCGAGCGCGAAGCCGTGGCCTGGATTCTTCGGCATCAGCGAATGGCGTTTCCAGCGCGCCGCCGGGCCGAGGTGGGCCAACTTGAGGCCGCGGACGAGCTGTTGATCTATACGACGCGTGGTTGCTGGCATAACCCTGAACGGGACCGAGGGCGGGTTATCGGCCGGGCGTATGCAACGTCGCCGGTGAGGCCACTGCAGGCTCCTGTCGAGATCGCCGGTCGTGTTTTCGAGTCTGTCTGCGAACTCGACGTACGCACCTTGACTCCCTACCTCACAGGCGTGGAGCTGGCGCCGCTGGTGGAACGGCTGGCAGCCTTCCCCGCGAAGTCGAGCTGGAGCATTCGGCTGCGTCGGCCGTTGCTTGAACTTCCGGTGGGGGACGCCGAGTTGCTGCGCGGGTGCTTGGCCGGCGCGGAGTCCCCGGCCGACGAGCTGGTGGACGGGTATCTGGAGGCCATCAAGCCGGTCACGGGCCGGGGCGCGGTGTCGGGGTAGTGCCGCAAAGTTCACGCGCGGGCTCCCGGCTTGGGGGGTGACGTGTCCGCCGGGGAAGGCGGGGTCCACCTGCCCGCCGCTACTTCGGCGTCCAGGCGGGACTGGAAGTAGGCGTGGGCAGCACGCATCTCGGTTTCGCGGTCGGCCTTGTAGAAGGGGGCCGTGTAGCCCGCGGGGGGTGGCGTGGCGGAGGGGTCTTCGAGGTGGTCGAGAAGGGTCGGGTAGGCGTCCTTGGCCTGGCCGACTCCCTGAGCGTGGAAGCTCTTTGCGATCTTCCGGCCCTTCGCGTCGAAGTACATCTCCGATTCGTATTCAGACAGCACCGCGTAGCGGCCCCGGTAGATAGCGGCCAGCTGATCGGCGGTGATACCAAGCCACACCGAGACGAGTGCGTCTATCTCGACGAGTGCTGCCCGGCGCTCGTGCTCGGTGCGCAGAGGGGTGTCGTACTCCCATGTGGGGGTGAGACTGGATGAGAGCGGCTTGAGGTTGGGCCATTCCCGATTTGCCCAGTCCTCGTAGCCTGGCCAAGTGGGGTCATACAGCTCCTCCCAGAGGAGGGCATAGGCGCGGGTAAGGGCGTTTAGGCGGAGGGTGCGCAGGAGGAGGGGGGCTGCTAGGGGATGTTCGAGATCGCCTGTTGGCATCTTGCGGGCCTCCGCCACGTTGAGATGACCACGGCCCGTGATACGTAGAAGGTAATCGAGAGGAAGCGCTGTCCAGAACCCGGCGGTGAGAGTCGTCAGAGAGTTGTCGCCGAGCGCCATGCTGCACACGGCATTGATGTGCGTGGGGCCAGGGGGCACTAGGGCAGCGAATAGGCTCCGCTCGTTTGCGAGGGGAACCATCTCTCGCCATGCCAGCCGGAAGTAGTCGGAGTATGGCCGATCTCTCCAGTGATCCTGCTCGGTGATGTAGCTGCCCTGATCCGTGGCACGCACATAGTTCGTGTGCGGCACCGCATCCTCGGGCAATGTAGTGAGATCCCAGGCGGAATAGTCCAGATTGCCCTTACAGGGAATGTTTGGCTGCTTGCTGAAAGGCGTGGCGACGGTGAAATGGGGGCCCTGCAATACAACTTCTGAAAAGAGATCGGGCGCCGAAGACTGCCAGCGGATGAGACCCTTATCCTTGCCCATCTTCTCGTGGAAACCAGAACTAATTTGGGGGTCCTGAGCCGCCAGGCGAGTCGGCACAGCCGCCAGCGCCCCGATGGCACCTTCCTCATAGACCGTAACCGGGTAGAGAAGTGCCCCCTGGAGGTCAGGAGCGATGTTGTCGCCAGCCAAGCGATTCCACTCCGCGAGGCGTTGCGCGTCAACGGTCACCAGGCGCGCTCGGTGCGGGCGCAGATCCCACGTTCCCTTGTGTTTGATACCGGGAACCTCCCCGGCCCCGTCATGCTCGATCGATTCACTCAGTGTCACCGGGGAGAAGATCCAGCTGGCGTGCCTGAAGTTCGGTGACTGCTGGCCGCCATAGATATGCAAGCCAAAGTGGACGCGATGGTCGATCTCCGTGAACAACTGATATTCGTTGACGAAATGCGCATGAATTCTTAGATGTTCGTAGGCGGCCCCCCTCAGCGGTCCTTCCTTGACGCCGCTGAAGTGCGTATCCGGGTGGATCAGCCCCGCCGTGCCCACCGCATCAAGATTTCCCCAAGCTCGGCACATGAACGCCCGGTACAGATCCGGCTGCGTCCCGACCAGTAGAGGGTACGTCGTCACGCCCCCCAGCATCGCGACCATCCCTGCATTCGAGGCCAGCTCGTCGAGGAAGTACTCCCGCGCCTTCGTCTCTTCCCTCAGCACCTCTCCCTTCCGCAGTCGCCACTCCGCCACGCTCGGCTTGTCGGCCAGCATGAACCAGGGCTCCAGCTCCGCGAGCACCCCGTCTTCCTGCCATCGGGGCCTCACCCACGGCGGATTCCCCACTTGCAGGTCGAACCCGCCCCGCGCGAACACCTGCGCGTACTCCAGCTCCCAGTGGAAGAAGCCCTGCCGGGCCGCGACATCGCGCGCGACCGACGTCCACGGATACCGCTCCTCCAGTCTCTGGAAGCCCTCCATGCCCATCCAGTCGGGGAGTTGGTCCTCGTAGCGCTCGATCTCGTCCAGCGTTTCGAAGTGGGAGACCAGAGAGTTGGGCCGCACGTCGCTTGTGCCGAGCAGTGACTCCGCGAAGTCCAGCCAGTCGTCCAGGGTGGCCAGGGGGATGACCGGGCGGCGCTCGCCCTTGATCTCGCTCTTGCGTCCGCCTCCGGACTTGCGGCCCGCGGCATGGACGACCGCCACCTCGCCGAGCAGGTCCTCGACCTCGTACGTCTCGGCCGAGGTCGAGGATGCGGTGCGCCCCAACTGGCTGACCATGTGAGGGAGTTCAGCGGTCCGCACGTACTGCTCGTGCGAACCGTCCAACAGCCCCGCCTCCTGCACCGGCCAGAACCACAGTGCACACCACGTGTCCATCAGGGTCTTCAGGCGCCAGTACGGGGTGTCGACCGCCTCAAGATCTGCCAGCACCTTTTCCCTGGGGACGGCAATCGCCGGTGACCGCAGCCAGTCGTCCTCCGCGCCCCACACGCCGATGCAGCGTGAGATGTCCCGCTCCGAGATCTCCAGCCTGCGTACGACCAGACCCCACAGGTACTCGGCGCGCTGCGCCAGCCCCTGAAGTTTCGCCACCTGCTTGGCACTTGGTGACTTCGTGATCGTCTTGCGCCAGCGGCCCAGTGTCTTGGCTTCCTCCGACGCTAGGGTCTTCGCCTCCTTCTCAGCGGCGACCGCACCCCACTCCTTCGCCGGGAGCAGGAAGTGGTGGACTGCCCCTTTCGGAAGCTCCGCACCGGCCACCGCGTCCGTTAGCGGGAACCGCTCCGGTGTCGCCCCAAGCCAGTCGCCCTTCTTCAGCTTCTCGCCCGCGTACACCTCCCGTCGTCCGCCGATCAGGGAGTTGCCGCGCCGCAGATGCAGGCCGAACCACGGGGCCTCCATGCCCGGGTGCATGGTGTTCAGCCACAGGGACACCTCGGCTAGCTCGACCGCCGTCGAGTTGAGGTCCACGCCGTAGGAGTTGTGCAGTGCGATGTACGCCTTCGCCTTCTGCAGCTCGATCTGGTAGCGCTCTGTGTCGAGGGCGATGCCCAGCTCGTCCTGCCGGCGCCGCAGATACTCGGCCGCGACCTGGTTGATGGCCTCGTTCAGGAACGCGCCCGAACCGAGGGCGGGTTCGCAGATCCGCCACTCCAGCAGGTCCCGGGCCGGGGTGGTGGTGCCGTCCTGGTCAAGGTGGTGATCCAGCGCCAGTTGAACGGTGACCTTCGTCAGGGACTCCGGCGTGTAGTACGACGCGGAGGTCTGGCGGTCACGGCCAGAGAGGCGGTAGATGAACGAGCCGGGGGCGTAGCGCACGCGTCGTTCCTCGCCGGTGTCCTCGTCGCGCTGCCGTACGAACACTGCGTCTGTGTACTCGTCTGCCTTCGACGCCGGCACCAGCCACGAACCGTCTTTCGCGTCGCCGTTCTTGGCGATCTCGTACAGCTCCTCGTCCGCAACGAACCCGGTGTACGACATCAGGCCCTCGTACACCGCGCCCAGCTGGTTGATGCCGAGCTGGGCGTAGGAGATGAAGCCGCCACGCTGGCCCTTGTTGCCGCGCGTGAGCATCAGCAGGCGCAGTACCCGGTACAGGGTGGCGTTGCGCAGCCTGGTGTCGAGGAAGCGTTCCTCGACGCTGTCGTCGGTATCGTCGTGAGGGTCGGCGATCGCCGTCTCGCCGATGAGCTTGATGGCCGAGGACTCGAAGAGCTGGGAGTGGAGGGGCTCGAAGCGCAGACCGGCGTCCTCGGACGTCTTGTCCGTGAGTGCTTCCGCGCCGTGAGTACGCCGGGGGCGGTAGCCCTCCTGCACCTTGCGGAACAGCAGGTCCAACGACTCGTAGAGGTAGACGCCCTGCCGTGCCTTCTCGTCCGTCAGGTCGCGGTCGGCGACCAGTTCGCCGAGACGCCCGAGGCCGTATCCCTGCTGGTATTCGGGATAGTCGGAGGGCAGGATGCCGAGTTCGGGCCTGGCCTCCGCGTACAGCAGGAACAGGATCCGGTAGAGGTAGCGCAGTGACTCGCGAGTCAACTGGCGTCCGAGTTCGGGGAGTTCCTTCACTTCCTCGGGGCGTATGCCCTGTTCCCGCAGCCGTTCTAGGACCTCGTTGGCGATCAGTTCGACGCTGGTGCGCAGTCCGTCGCGCAGCTCGCTGGACACGCCCACCGCGTGCTTGGTGGACTTGTCGACCAGTTCCGCGAGGGCGTTCTCGCCGCCCTCTGGCGGGGTGCGCAGTGAGTCCGCGCCGAACAGGGCGGCCAGGGTGTCGAGTTCGCCGCCCACCCTGGTGTCGTTGCGCTCCAGCGCACTGTCCAGCGAGACCGCCAGATAGCGCCCCTCGCCCCAGGCCGCCCGGTCCGCCAGCACGACGACGCCGCCGACCAGCAGCAGGACATAGCGCGGCGCGTCCTCGCAGGCGAACAGGAAAGAGGCGAGCTTCGCCCCCGTCGTCAGCTTCTGCTGCCCGTCGAGCACGAGCGTGTCCAGCAGGCGTCCCATGCCTTCCGGGTCCAGGGCGTCGTCCGCCTCCGCGGACCAGCCGCAGTCCAGGGCGATCAGGCCATGCTCGGCGTGTGCGACCTGCACCTCGTAGGAGTGGTCCGCGCGTTCCACCGTGAGCGTGCCCGGCTTGGCGTCGTAGCCGAAGGCGCGCAGTACCTCGGCATTCAGGGCGCGGACGCGCTCACGCCAGACGGGGGAGGCGTAGGTGTTGGTGTTGTCGCTCCCGGCCTCTTTCGTTTCCTCGTCCTCGGTGACTTCGCGTTCTTCCGGGATCGCGAAGAACGAGCGGGCGCGGAAGTACGGACGGCGCAGGGCGCGCAGGCCCATGCGGGGGGTGACGGGCAGCCCCTCGGGATCGGCGGTGTCGACGGCCGTGCCCTCGCGCTGCTTCCACTCGGCCAGCAGGCCGGACTTGAGGTCCTTCGGCAGGACCTCGGCCAGGTAGTGCGCGGAGAAGTAGTCACCGCGGTTGACCAGGGAGTCGTACGTCATCGTGAGAGACCTTCGCGAGGAGTTCAGACGGCCGCGGGGGCGAGGACGGCGAGGACACGGAGCATGGGCCGGCCCGTGGTCAGCAGGGAGTCGGCGAGGGAGGCGAGGTTCTCCTTGGTCCGCTCGCCCGCGAGCGTCGGCTGCTCCCAGGCGCCAAGGCGCTGCTTATATCGCTCGATGGGCTCCCGCAGGGGCTCGTCCCAGGCCGCACGGTGCCGCTCCAGGAAGGTTTCCGCGGCCTGAAGGACAGCAGGGATGGCCTCGCTCAGGCGGCCGGTGCTGTGGGGGCGCAGCGGGTTGGCCATCGATGGGTTGACGCCGGCGCGGTGCAGTATGGCGACCATGTCGTCGTTGACCGTCCCGTCGCTGGTGACGGCCATCCACTTGACGACGGTCGGGCGTCCCAGGGCGTTGGAGTAGATGCCCTGGACCAGATAGGTCGCTCGATCCACCCCAGCCGTGATGATCGGCGCTTCCTGGCGGCCCAGGCGGACCAAGACCTTGTCGGTCAGCCACTCCACCACAGGGTGCAGATCGGTGAGGAGGGAGATCTCCGGCCAGCTGGACGTGGACGACTCTCGCGCTCGGCGCAACGCGTGATCGGCCAGCCTGCGGTTCATGGTGACCAGGAGTCGCTCGCGCAGGCGCTGCTCGCGCACGTAGTCCGGGGGCAGGGCCCGGAGGCGGTGGGTGAGATCGGCAGGCGGAACGAACGAGATCAGGCCCGACTCGGGGTCCGCCGACAGATCGAGCCGGTCCCGGGCATCCGGGAACACCTCACGCAGTGCCTCGTCGAAGAACTCCCTTGTGGACGTGAACAGCCGTGGCACGTCCGCCTTGGGCACGCTCGCGTCGCCGCCCGCCACCCCGCTGGCGGGGTCGTCGCCGACGGCACCGAAGAAGTCCGCGAGGAAGTCGTCCAGGCCCGCGTCCTCGGCGCCCTCCTGGCCGCGGTGCGCTTCCAGGGACTCCTCGACGGTGCGTCCGCGCAGCAGATCCTGGATGAGGGTGCGTTCCTCGGCCTCCGCCCGGTACAGGCCGGTGACCGCTTCGGCCGTGCCCAGCGCCTGGTGCGCCTCGTCCTCGCGCGCCAGCAGCCGCTCGGCGACGAGGGTGTCGTCCTTCGCGTCTGTGAGGCCGCTGGTGAGGATCAGGGCTCGGAACTGCGGCTGGAACGTCTGCCCGTAGCGGTCGATGCGGCCGTTGCGCTGCTCGATGCGGATCAGCGACCACGGGACGTCGTAATGGATCAACTGGTGGCACTGGCGGTGCAGGTTGACGCCTTCGGAGGCTACATCGCCGGTGAACAGGATGCGTACGGGGGTGTCAGCCAGGCCAAAGTCCTCGACGCACTGCATCTGCTGCTCGTCGGAGAGCCCGCCATGCATGACGCGCGCCGCCTCGCGCGCCGCCTTGCCCGTGAACCCGAGCGCGGCCGGGACGGTCTTCCGCAGCCATTCCAGGGTGTGTACCCGCTCGGAGAAGACGACGACGCGGGTGTCGGACTTCGGGCCGATTCCGATCGCCTTGAGTGTCTGGACGAGTGCGCCGAACTTCGCCGAGTCGGCTTCCGTCATGCCGGCGGTCAGCTCGCGCAGCTGCTGCAGAGCCACCAGTTCGGCCGCGATCTCTTTTGAAGGGGCGGCGTCCTTCTTCTCCAGCGTTTTCATTCGTGCCGCGACCGTGGCCTTCAGCGCCTCGTGGGAGGAGAGGAACGACTTCAGGAGGGTGTAGGGGAACAGGGGGACACCGCTCACGGACGTGCGCCCGTCCGTGGGGAGCCAGACCTCGGTGAGTTCCTCGAACACCTTCTCCTCGGCGGGGGTCGCCGCGCAGCGGACCGCCTGCGAGGGGCCGCGGTCCGCCCACTGGCCCTTCATCTGGTCGCGGACCTCGGGGCTGATCTTCGTACGTCGGATGAAGAGGTGCTCGATGTCCTCGGCCCGGTAGTGCTCCGGGTCGCGGATCGCCGCCGGGTCGAGGAGCGAGATCAGCTCGGCGAAGGAACGGGCGTCGCCGTTGTGCGGTGTTGCGGAGGCCAAGATCAGGGCGTCGGTGCGTGGGGCGAGGGTCTTGGCCAGCTGATTGCGCAGCGAGCTCCGGTTGATCAGGTTGTGGGACTCGTCGATCACGACCGCGTCCCAGTTGACGCGCTCCAGATGGTGCTTGTACTGGTCGGTGTTCTTCAGCGTGTCGATGGAGACGATGACGCGCTTGAAGTACGTGAACGGATTGCGCCCCGCGGGAATCTCGCGCTGGATGCGCTCGATGCCCACGGAGTCCAGTCTCACCAGGGGGATCGCGAATCGCGTCCACAGCTCGTGCTGGAACTGTTCCAGTACGTGCTGCGGGGTGACCACGAGGATGCGTTCCCCTCGTCCCCGCCGGATCAGCTCGGCGAGTGTCAGGCCGATCTCTAGGGTCTTGCCGAGGCCGACCACGTCCGCGATCAGCAGACGCGGGCGCAGGTTACGGCCGGAGAGCGCCAGCTCGGCGGGGCGCTGCTGGTAGGGCAGCGAGTCGAGGAGGAACGAGTCCGCGAGGGCCAGGCCCCGCTCTGACTGCGGCAGGGCCGTCCGGCGGAGCACCGCCTCGAGGAACAGCCGGGAGCGCCGGAAGTTCGGCGAATCATCCAGGATGAGCCGGGTGTCCTTCGGGTCGATCAGCTCGACCCGGTCCAAAGCGGTGAGGAACACCGCCTCTTGGTCGCGCACGAACGCCGAGGCACCTACGGCCTCGATGCGGGCGCCGTCGTGTCTGGTGCGGGTGGTGTTCCGTACGAGCCACTCCTCGTCGCGGACGAGGATCTGGGCGCCCGGCGGGAACTGCGCATCCTCGACGTCACTCGGTGTGATGACGCTGCTCTGCTCGGCGGTCACCCGCGGCCTCCTCCGTCTCCGTCTGTCTTGCTGGTGTCATTGTGCGCGGTACCTACAGCACCACGTGATGCTGCTACGTATCAGTCGGCCAGTCCGCGTCAGAACGGGGCGCGTGCCGCGTAGGCGATACGCAGCTGCTCTGCAGTCCGGCGTGCTTGCGCGGAATGACGCAGCGAGCGCGGTGCGGATTTGCCAGGGCGACGGTGTGGAGTAGCGGGCGTTTGAGTCGGCAGAGGCGCATCGACGAGCGTAGGAGGTGGGCTGGCGCGATTCACGGGTTCTTGGGCTGTGGGCTGCGGCGATACCTCCGCGATCGTGAGGGCCCCAGAAGGATCGCTGTGGGTCGGAGTCATGGCCGTAACCGTCCGGAGATCGGCGAAGTCAAGCGTCGCGGGGAGTTGAATCGCCTCCGTCGCGCCGAAATCTTGCGCAGCAGTGAACGCCGAGAGGCGACGGCGGGCTTGCGCGACTTTCAGTCCTGCTGCTTCGATGATCGCCCGACATCGCGCCACAACCTCGGAGAGGGAGGGTCGCGCAGTCGCCTCGTACGCGAGCATCGCGGTGAGAAGCGGAGCCATCTCGTCGGGAGTTCCCGAGAGGTCCGGAGCCGTCAGCGGGTCTGTGACCATATGGAACGCCACACCGACGTTCGGGGCCTGGTACGGGTAGTGCCCAGTGACAGCGAAGAGAAGCACGGCGCCCAGCGCATACACGTCGACGGCTTCAGTCAGCGGCTTGACGCCGTTCGCCTGCTCTGGCGCCATGCAGGCAGGTGTGCCGACCACCTGATTCGGCGCGGTGAGAGAAGCATTCGACTCGGCGAAGACCGCGAGGCCGAAATCGATGATCTTCGGGCCGTTAGGGCCAAGGAGTACATTCGCTGGCTTGAGGTCCCGGTGCAGGAGACCTTGCTTGTGCACGGCGGCCAGAGCCTCGGCTAGCGTCGCGCCGAGTGACGCCGCGAGTATGTCGGGCAGCGGGCCGTTCGCGGCGACCTGCTTGCGCAGGTCCGGTCCCTCCACATATTCGGTGGCGAGCCAGGGGCGCTCGGCATCTGCGTCTGAGTCCAGGAATGCGGCTATACGCGGGCCCCAGATCGTCTTGAGGACATCGATCTCTTGAGCGAAGCGTTGCCGCGACTCGGAGTCGACGACCGACGGCTTGATCACCTTCACAGCAGCGGGCTCACCGCCCGGCGACTCTCCCAGGTAGACCTGCCCCATGCCCCCCTGCCCGATGCGTCCGAGCAGATCGAACCCACCGAGCTCGGTGGGGTCCTCGGGACTTAGGGGGGTGATCCGCACGTTTCTCCTCGCTCCTGGTTGTACCTGATCTGCGCGAATGGCTCTCACCACGGTAGTCGATGAGGGACGGGTCACAGGCGCGTTCAGCTGGGATGCACACCGTGGTTCACGTGCCGAGAAACACCCTCGCGGCTGCCAGGGAAGCGGCTTGGCACCCGTGGACGGGAGCGTGACGGGCGGCGGCTGATCTCTCGGCCGACGCCGAGAGTTATCGGTGGCTTCAGAAATCAATCGATGCGGAAGCGATCATTGAGCATCGTCGTCAGATCACAGGGGGTAGGGGAGCAAGTGACTGGATCAGGGGGTATTCGTTCTGGGCGGCGATCTACAGGCCCTGGAGTCAGCCGCGTTCGAGACCACGGCGGAGTTCCAGGAACTCTTCGCGCGAGTTCCAAGGGTGCCGGATTCCGGCTCACTGGCCGATGGGCAGCCGTTGCGGCTGTTGGCTTCCGTCAGGGCGAACAGCGGGCCGTGGAAGTCGCTGAGTTGCCGATTCGCGCGGGCGAGGCGTCTTGGCGCTGTGTCAGGCGAAGGCCGTTGACATAGGTGGCGACGTAGCCAACGAACGCCAGCCCGATCGTGACGACCACTGCGATCATGAGAGGAGATGCTGCTGAGCTGTGCGACAGTACCGCTGCCCTGCGGACCTCAGCTCTCTTCTCAACCCCAATGCTCACTCATAGACCCGCAGGCGATCCCGCCGACCAGCGCGCACATCGCAGCCTTCGAGAACAGCAACGGACGACGGCCGATGTCCTTGGAGTCGCGCACTACGGCGTGTTTGCCCAATTCCGCGACTTCCACACAGTCGTTGGCGCCTCCGCTGTACGAGCTCTTCCGCCACCGCGCGTGCGCGAGATCGACGCCGTGTGGGGCTGTCGTGACGTCGTGTCGGGCGGCCATGTTGGGCGTGCTCACTCTTCGAGCTCCTTGCTGATGCGTGCAATGCGGGTGCTGGTCTCCGACGGGTCGAGAGCGGTGCTCCTCAACTGGTCGAAAATGTCCGTGTAGTTGCCCACATCCTCTGGGGACTCCAGATACACGGAGTTCTTGGGATTCTCCAGCCACACCAAGTCTGGCGTGGGGTGCGGGAAGGTCAGGATGACGAACGGGCCGTACAGGCCGGGATGCGCTCCGAGTGAGAACGGCAGCAGCTGCACGGTGACGTTCGGCTGCTCGCCCGCCTCCACCAGTTTTCGCATCTGGTCGCGCATCACTTCGTCGGAGCCGACTGTCCTTCGCAGCACGGCTTCGTCGAGGATTGCCCAGAGTCTGGCGGGGGTCTCTCCGCCCAGGCGGCTGCTCTGCCGCTCCATGCGGACCCTGACCAGGGACTCGACCTGTGGTGGGGAGAGGTCCTTCCTCATTTGGGAGATCACGGCACGCGCGTAGTCCTCGGTCTGGAGCAGCCCAGGCACCAGCATCGGCTGGTAACTGGCGAGTTGCGTCGCATCGGCCTCCAGGGCGAGGTACCCGTCGTAGCGGGTCGGGGTGAGCACCGTGGAGTACTTCCGCCACCAGGGCTTCTGCTGTTCTTTGTCCGCCCGCACGAGGTCGAGCACGTCGGCACGCCGGTCCTCGTTGTCGACGCCGTACAGGTCCAGCAGAGCTCGGACGAGGACGGGTGTTGTGCCGCGTTCGCCGTTCTCGATCCGGCTCAGTGATCCCTGGTTGACCTCCAGTTGATCGGCGACCTCGGTGAGGGTGAGCCCGGTCGCGTCGCGCAGCTCTTTCAGCCGTGCCGCGAGCTGTCGCCGGTACACCGACCGCGGGACCAGGCTTCTCTTCAAGGCCATGCCGGAAGTCTCTCCGTACCGAGGA
Source organism: Streptomyces prunicolor NBRC 13075 (assembly GCF_000367365.1). Lineage (GTDB taxonomy): Bacteria > Actinomycetota > Actinomycetes > Streptomycetales > Streptomycetaceae > Streptomyces > Streptomyces prunicolor. The sequence continues at coordinate 23,930 of NZ_BARF01000108.1, forward strand.
CGCCTCTACAACCCATACGGGTCAACTTCGCAAGACATATTGCCTAGTTGGTGGTTGCGTCGGCATGCTGTCAGGAGTCGCGGCGCGCGGTTCGTACATGCATCCGCCGCAGCCGACCGACGGGCGAGGCATCGCCACGATTCCACTACCGGCACGCGCCTCCGCGTCGGTCCCGCACGCCGCACCAGGAGGGTGGGCCATGCCACGGACAACGCTGCTTCGGCAGCTGCTCCAGCAGCGGCACCTGACTACGCACGAGGCTTTCGCCGCCCAGTACGAGCGATCCGCCGTCCGACTCGCGGAGCTCGACCGCGACCCCCGCCTGGCGTCCCTCCAGGTCTCTCCACGGCAGTTCGACCGGTGGTACGGAGGGGAGTTACTGACTCTGCCCCGCCCTGACGCCTGCCGGGTGCTGGAACACATGCTGGGCAGACCCGTGTCAGAGCTGTTCTCAACGGCGTACACCGACGACTCAGAGCCCGACCTCTCCGCGGAGTCGCACGGGCGTGGGCCGGCACCCAGGCTTCCTTCGCCACGCGACGACGACGAAAACCCACTGGATATCGTCGCCCGGACCCGGCAGCTCACTGCCAGCAACGCCGACGACGCGACGCTCTCGTTCCTCGGTTCCTCCCTGGAAGGCATCACCAGCCGGTACGAACAGGACGGGCCATACGTCCTTCGCCCCCAAGCCCGCCAGGTGCGGCAGCTCGCCCACACTCTCCTCGACGGCCGCCAGCCCCCACGCACGCGCCGGGAACTCTTCCGCCTCGCCGCCTGGGCCTCCGGCCTGCTCGGCTACATGGCGGTGAACACGGGCGACTTCGTGCTCTCGGAGGCGTACTGCACCGAAGCCCGGGATCTCAGCCGCGAGATCGGCGACCTGGACACAGAGCTGTGGGCGTCCGGCACCCTTTCCTTCGGCCTCTACTACGCCGGCCGGTACGACGAGGCGGACACCTGCGCCGCCACGGCCGTCGAACGCGCCCCAGGCCATGCCCAGTCCATTCGCCTGCTGGCCAACGGACGGGCCCGGGCCCTTGCCAAGACCGGTGACCGCCGGGCCGTTGAGCAAGCCATCGGACAGGCACTCCGCCTCTCCGACCTCCACGAGGTACCCGTTGGGCTGACCTCCTGCATCTCCTTCGAGCCCTACGGACGGGCCCGAACGCTGGCCAATGCCGTCACGTCACATGTGGCGCTACGCAACACGGCCCAGGTACTGCGCGACGCCGAGCACATCGATGATCTGGTGGAGCACTCGGCCTCCTCCTGGAGCCGTTCGCTCGTACGCCTCGACGTCGCCACTGCGTTGCTGCAGCAGCGCACGCCCGACATCAATCACTCGATGGCGCTGGGCCGTGAGGCCCTGCGGCTGTGCGGAGATACGCCGATCAGCTCCGTCTACCAACGCTCCCGCGACCTGCACGAACAGGCCGGGCCATGGCGTGATCACCCGGCGGTACGCGATTATGGCGACGAGTTCCGGACCTGGAGCTCGCAGCCAGCGGCCCTGGCCATGGCGTCGTCCGCGTCGTAGGCGCAGTTGGTGTCGTCGTACTCCGGGGCAGTGTGAAGCCGAAGGAGTACGTCGGGTGCCCCTGCTCAGCGCCGACCCCGCCGCGTTCCCCGCCGAGCCCCCCGCCGACACGCACGATCCGGCGGTCACGGCGGCCCACGACTGGGCGGCGTTCCGCGCACTCGACGAGATGACCGACCACTGGGCACGCCCTGGTTGGCCGGACGGCAGCCGGGCGTACTACTGGATGCTGACCTTCCCGGACGACCAGCCGCTCGCTGCCCTCGCCCGGCACTGCCAGGAGGAGTTGGCGCCCCTCGGCCTCGACCCGGTACCGACGGACGGACTGCACATCACCCTCGCCCGCGTGGGCAGGCCGGGCACAGTCGCCCCCGATCAGCTGGACAACCTGGCACGGGACGCCGAGGCGCTGTTGCCCTCAGCGTTCTCCGTACGCGCCATGCCGCTGGCAGGCTCCCGCGGCGCCGTCCGCTTGTCCCTCGGCCCGTGGGAACCCCTGCTTCGGCTGCACCACGCGCTGGCCAAGGCTGGAAACAGTGCCGGTCTCGCGCCGAAGAAGCCGACGTCCGCCTTCCGCCCGCATCTGAGCCTTGCCTACAACAACCGTCGGCGTCCCGCCGCCCCCGTCGTGGATGCGGTTTCAGGACTCCGTGTTCTCCCGGCCGTCGAACTCGCCGTGGCTGCCGTCCAGTTGGTGGAGCTCCGCCGCGAGGGGCGTACGTACCGGTGGGACGTGCGGAAGAGCGTCTTGCTCGGGTAGCCCGCACGCATCCAGAGGGAGGAGCACGACCACTTCCTTGCCGATCGCGGTCGGCCGGACCGACCACCTGGCCGCCAACTCCTCGACGAGCAGCAGTCCGAGACCACTGTCCGTCAGCTCATCCAGTGCCTCCTCCGTCGGCCGTGCCCGAACCCTGGAGACATCCCGTCCTGCGTCGTGGACTCGGAGCACCGCCACGGTCCGGTAGACCTCCACGCACATGCAGTCCGGTCCGCCGACTGTGTGTCTGACCGCGTTGCCCACCAGCTCCGAGACGACCAGAACGGCGTCGTCGACCCGCTCCGGCGAAGCGCATCCCTCCAGGGTCTCGCGTACGTACCTGCGCGCGAGGCCCGAAGGCTCAGCGCAGTCGGCGAGTTTCACCCAATGGCGTCGTAGTGGTGTCCGCCTGCAGAGGCGCTCTTCGTCTACCGCGTCCATCGCCGCTTCTCGTTTCCGGTAGGCACTAGACCGATCAGCCTCGCCACGTGTGAGCCGCGGCGGTACGCCGCGGCTCCGCCCTTCACGCGTGGCCGGACGGCGGACGAACGGCGTGCTGACGGCGTACCGCCGCCGACTGCCCCCGGCGAGGCTCTTCTCCGAGGCGCCGACCCTTGGCGTCTCGGCAGACCACACCACACGAGGTGCCTCCGGGCGTGCGCCTGGTGCTCTACGCCTGCCCGCCTGCCCGCCTGCCCGCCTGCCTGCCCGCCCGCGTCGCTCGGTAAGGCAGCCGACCACAGCGTGGCCAGCACACGGCGGTATGTCGCCGATGCCGGCCGGGAGACGGTCGATGACGCACGTCGGCCGGGCAGCACAACGAACCGTTCGGATCATCCCGACAGAAGAGGAACTGCAATGACTGCAACCACGCTCAGCCCGATCACGACCGCCACCACCGAGGCGTCTGCTGTGACGGCCGTTCTCGAGGTGCCCGCCGACCCATTCGACATCGACCTGACCATCGTCACGGAGATCGACTCCGACCTGCTCCCCAAGGCATGTGGCACCGGTGACGGATGTAAGCCGTCCTGTGCATCGTCCTGCGCGAGCGCCGTCTAACGGCGGCTTGGGTACGGGGTCGGGAGCGCTGCCGCTCCCGACCCCGCAAGTTCACAGCACTGATGGCGGAGGAACTGGAAATGGGAAGCGACGGAAAGCTCTACCAGCACACGGGCACCGCCCTGCTCCGGGCCGCCGCGATGCCGTTGACCGATCTACCGGGATGGTGGCCCGATCCGTCCGATACGGACGCGTGCGTCAGGTGGCTGATGCAGGTGTGGGCCGATGCGCGGTTCGCCGACGCAGTCCGGCAGGCGAGCGGTGATCTCGCCACACGCGTCGACGCAATCTGCGCCGGAGTGCTGGCACGCCCCAAGCAGGTCCGGCGCGCCGCCATGGCCACCGTCCGCTACGTGCTGCGCGCCGCGGGGCGGCCGACTCCGTTCGGCCTCTTCGCGGGGGTGGCCCCGGTCAGCGTGGGCTCCAGACCGTACGCGAGATGGAGAGACGTGCACCGGGCTGTGGCGCGGGTGGACACCGAGTGGCTGGACGACGTCATCGTCCGTCTGGAGGCGTGCCCCGACCTACTGGAGCGTCTGGACGTGGTCCTGAACAACCTGGCGGTGCGTCGTGGCGGACGCCTGCACGTTCCGCACGGCGGACCGATGGGGGCCACCGTCCGACGCACCAGCGCGGTCCGTGTGATCGAGGACGTTGCGTGCGGGCCGGTCCGCTTCGCCGCTCTCGCTGAGCAGTTGGCCGCCTCCTTCCCCCGAACTGAGCCGAAGACCATTGGCACCCTGCTCGGCGCGTTGATACGCGAGAAGTTCCTCATTACCAACCTGCGCGCGCCGATGACGGACACCGATCCGCTCGCCTACCTGATCGCGCGGTTGCACGGCGCCGACGCGGACACGGTTCCCGAAGCCGCACAGGTTCTGCACGAGCTCGAAGCGGTGCAACGCGCCGTACACGAGCACAACCGACTGCCTGCGAACCGCCAGGAGCCTCAACGGCAGGCGCTGGCAGCGCAGTTGCGCCGGCTCTCCGACGCGGGCCGAAGCCCTCTGGCTGTCGATCTGGTGCTGGACGCGGAGGCGCGGATCCCCGAGAGCGTCGCGCAAGAGATGGAGAGGGCGGCCGACGTGCTGCTGCGGTTGACGCGTCGGCCGACAGGCCAGGGCGTATGGAAAGAGTATCAGGTCGCATTCTGGGAGCGGTACGGCACCGGCACCCTCGTGCCGGTGAAGGAGGTCGTCGACCCGGCGACTGGGCTCGGATACCCGGCCGAGTACCCCGGCAGCCGTATGACCGCGCCGCCACCGGAGCTCTCCGGGCGAGACGAGAGGCTGCTGGCACTGGCTTGGCAGGCACTGGCCGACGGCAGCAGGGAGATCGTCCTCACCGACGAACTGATCGACCGCATTGCCGACGACGGGCAGATCTGGCAGGAGGCACCGCCCCACGTGGAGATGTGTGCGCGCCTCCACGCCGACAGCCTGTCCACCCTGGAGCACGGGAACTTCATGCTCACGGTGACACCGGCACGCTCCGCGGGAACGCTCACCTCCCGGTTCACTCCGGTAGCCACCGGCACGGGACTGGACGAGTTGTACCGCCGAGTCCCCGCCGGCGTCGAGAACGCGCTGACCGCGCAGCTGTCCTTCCCGCCGTTGTACCCGCATACCGAGAACGTCGCCCGCGTCCCCGCGTATCTCCCGCACGTGATCCCGTTGGGCGAGCACCGCGGCCTCGACGACACTGCGCCGACACTCATCGACGTCGACGACCTCGCAGTCACGGCCACGCACACCCGCCTCTACCTGGTCAGCATCTCCCGCCGCCGTGTGGTGGAGCCGCAGGTCTTCCACGCCATGGCCCTGGACAAGCAACCCCCGCCCCTTGCCCGGTTCCTCGCCCACCTGACCCGCGCCTTCGGTCCTGCCTGGACCGGCTTCGACTGGGGGCCGCACGGCGCACGGCTGCCGTTCCTGCCGCGCGTCCGCTACAGGCGGGTGATCCTCTCTCCCAGCCGCTGGAACCTCACCGCCGACGCGCTGCCGGGCAGTGGCGCTGACACGGGGGAGTGGGCGGACGCCCTCGGTTGGTGGAGGAAGCGGTGGCACTGCCACGGTGCTGTCGAGTTGAGGGAGGACGACCGGACACGGCGGCTGCAGCTCGACGTGCTGGCCCATGCTGCCGTCCTGCGCGCCCACCTGGACCGGGAAGGCGAGGCCGTGCTCACAGAGGCGCCGCCCGAGGAGAGCTACGGCTGGATCGGTGGCCATGTCCACGAGATCGCCTTGCCGATGACCAACACCTGCCCGCCGGTCCCCGACCCGCTCTCCGGCTTCCTCCCCGTGGTCACCAACAGCACCCTCGGACCCGTACCGGGGTCGGGGCAGGCACCCTGGCTGAACGCCAAGATCTACACCCACCCTGACCAGTTCGAGGAGTTGATCGGCGCTCACCTCGCGGGGCTCGTGGCCCAGCTCCCCGACGCACCGGAGTGGTGGTTCGTCCGCTACCGTGCCCCGCACGACCTCGACCACCTGCGCCTGCGCATCCGCACCCGTAGCCCCGGGCAGCACACCACCTGCACCGAGCTGGTCGCCCGATGGGCCGCCGGGCTGCGCCGTGAGGGGCTCAGCAGCAGGCTCGTGTTTGACACGTACACCCCGGAGACAGGCCGTTACGGCCCCGGCGCCGCCCTGCGCAGTGCCGAGACGGTGTTCGCGGCTGACTCGGCCTACGTCCTCGCCGCCCTGCAGAGGCTGGGAACCGACGGCGTGGACGGTCGCGCGCTGGCCGCGGCCGGCATGGTGGATATCGCTTGCGCCCTGCTCGGCCCCGACGAGGGCATGCGGTGGCTGACGAACCGCCCTGCTTCTCCCGCCCACGTCGAACGAGACGCCAGCGACCAGGCCATCGACCTCATTCGCCGCAGCACGCCACGTGCCCGCGGCTGGGGTGACGCGCTCGCCCAGGCGTGGCACCGGCGCACCGTTGCCTTGGCCCTATACCGCGAACGCCTTGCCGAGAGCATGGACCTCGACTCCGTCCTGGAGTCTCTCCTCCACATGCACCACAACCGTCTGCGCGGCGTGGATCGGGAGGACGAAAGGATCTGCCGGCGCCTCGCACGGCAGTCCGCCGTCGCATGGGCCGCTTGGCCGGGGGAGAGCAGTCGATGAACATCGACGCGTTGCCGACGCCTACCCGGTCGGGCTGGGGCCAATCGCTGTACTCAGGCGCGGCGGGAGTCGCCCTGCTGCACGCAGTCAGGGCGCACACCGGTGAAGAGGATCCGGACGCGCTCCGGCCGTGGGCCGCCGCCATGCTCAAGGGCCCGATCCAGGCAGTCCCCGAAGCGTGCGGACTCTACGAGGGTGCCCCAGCTGTTGCCTACGTCCTCAGCTTCTCGCACACGAACACCGCTGAGCGCTCCCTGGCGACCCTGGACAGGTACCTCGCCGATGTCACGCGCGACCGCCTCGGGCAGGCACACACCCGCATAGACGGCGGTGCCCTGCCTACCTTGGGCGAGTACGACATCATCAGCGGACTGACCGGGCTGGGCGCGTACCACCTGCACCGCAGCAACCAGGCGGAACTAGGAGACACCCTTGCCTACCTGGTGCGACTCACCGAACCGATCACCGTCGACGCGCAGCCGCTGCCAGGCTGGTGGACCAGCGACAGCCCCGATCTGAAACCTTCGCCACGATGGCCTGGCGGGCACGGCAACCTCGGCGTCGCCCACGGCATCACCGGACCACTTGCGCTGCTGGCCACGGCTCTGCGCCGCGGTCACACGGTGCCCGGACAAACGCGAGCCATCATTCGGATCTGCGACTGGCTGGATCGCTGGCGCACAGGCACCGGCTCGCGTGCCTGGTGGCCGAGCCTGATCACCCGCGACGAACACCGGCGCGGCAAGCTCCAGAGCCCAGGACCGACACGCCCGTCCTGGTGCTACGGCACCCCCGGCATCGCCCGCGCCCAACAACTCGCCGGCCTCGCCCTCGGCGACCGCGACCGGCAACGTCAGGCCGAACAGGCCCTCTGCGGATGCCTGGCCGACGATCGGCAGCTCGCCCAGCTGACGGATGCATCCCTCTGCCACGGCTGGGCGGGGCTCGTACAGACCGTCTCCCGTGCCGCCGCCGACGCCATCGACGACGAACTCGCGGCGCGTCTGCCCCACCTGAATATCCGGCTTGAGGAGCACCTGGACCACAACGGACTACCACATGGAGCCGGTCTCATGGACGGCACGGCAGGCATCCACCTGGTCCGTCTCACCACCGCCGTCAACACGGCGGTCTCGGTCCCCTGGGACCACTGCCTGCTTCTCGCTGGATGACGTCGCGATCGACACCCGCACACCAGAGCAAATGAGTACGCTCTGCCCGCGCCGTACGCACGGCCGGGCACCTTCCGAAAGGACGCGATGAACACGGACACGGGCGCCTCCCCCGAGGACCTGCGCAACCGCCTGGTTGACGCCATCCTGCAACAGGACCCTTCCGGCCTCCGCGACGCACGCGTCGAAACCGCCATGCGGACCGTACCCCGCCACGCCTTCCTCCCCGACGCGTCCCTCCAGGAGGCGTACGCCAACAAGAGCGTCACGATCAAGGAGAACCCCGACGAGGACGCACTCCCGCTGAGCTGCGCCTCCCAGCCCGACGTCGTGCACTTCATGCTGGTCCAACTCGCGGTCCGCGAAGGGGACAACGTCTTCGAGATCGGGGCCGGCACCGGCTACAACGCCGCCCTGCTCAAACACCTCGCCGGACCGTCGGGGCAGGTCACCACGTGTGACATCGCCCCCGATGTGACCGCCTACACCCGTCGGATGCTGGATGCGAACGGATACGGTGACGTTCGCGTGGTCACGGGGGACGGCGCCCTCGGCGCCGAGGAGTTCAGCCCCTACGACCGCATGATCGCCGCCGTCGGCATGTGGGACCTCCCCGGAACCTGGTGGGACCAACTCGCCGTCGGCGGACGCCTCGTGGTCCCGCTGCGATGGCGCGGGCTGTCGCGGTCCGTGGCGTTCCGACGCGAGAAGGCCCGGATAACGTCCGACTCCGTGAAGATGTGCGGCTTCCTCCCGGTGATCGGCCAGGACGGAGAGCGGAACGACTACATCGACGACGACCGGCTCGTCAGGCTCTACTGGGACGAGGACCAACCCATCGTCCCGGAACTCCTGCGCAACGCCCTCACCCGACCGAAGTCGGTCGTCTGGACCGAAGCGATGGTCGGCCCCGTCGAGTCCTTCGACGGTGTATGGCTGCGCCTGAGCGCCACCGAGCGAGCGACCTGTCGTATCACCGCGAAGCCCGCGGCGATGGAGGCCGGCCTTCACCGCCCCGCCTCACCCGCCCTGAGCCCCGCCCTCGTCGAGGGCGACTCGATCGCGTACCTCACCCTGGAGCACACCGCCGAAGACCCGGGTGCCGAACCCCGGTTCCGACTCGGTGCCGTCGGCTACGGCCCGGCCGGCGCTGATCTCGCCGAGCGGATCTGCACGCAGATCGGTGCTTGGAGCCTGGCCAGGACCGTTGAACCTACGATCACCGCCTACCCCGCGGACACACCGGACAGTGAACTCGCCGACGCGGCCGTGATCGACCGGCCTTCCGTGCGGCTCGCCATCACCTACTGACGCGGGCGGACGCGGTCGCCCAGGCTGGCCGTGCTCATCGAAGAGAAGCGGCGCAGGGGCCCTGTACCGACGTCCTCCACCAGGCCCACAAGGAGCAGAAGACCGTCCAAGGGAAAGAGCGCTACAAGATCCGCGCGGGCATTGAAAGCACCACCTTCGAGGCTGTCCTGGCACATAGTCTGCGTAAATCCCGCTACTGCGGCATGGCCAAGACCAGCCTCCAGCACCAGCTCACCGGAGCCGCGATCAACCTCGTCCGGATCAACGCCTGGCTCAACAACATTCCCGTGGTGCACTGCTTCAACTCCAGCCAGGCGGGGCAAGACCGGCTGGCACGCTGCGTGTGCATTGCCACGCCTATTGGTCGAGCAGGACCTCGGTGATCGGTCCGCCGGTGACACCTGGCTCAAGTACGAGAGCTGGGGTGTAGCGGGGCCTCCCAGGGGTCGCACCGTCCCACTCGTAGACGACGGTGCGCAGTGTGTTGAGGTATCGCCCTACGAGTAGAGCCATCGTGTAGGGGCCGTGGAAAGCGAGATGCACCTCCGCACGGCCGCTGTGTGCGGCAAACGCTTTGATCTGTTGCGCGGCAGCCGTGCTGAGGCGTGCGGCCTCGCGCGGGTCGAGTCGGTCTTCGCCGGCGACGGAGATCACGGCGGCCGCGGCGAAGCCGTCGCTGGACTCGTGCAGGAGCTGCTCGAATGCGGTCTGATCCGGATTGGCAGTCAGGCTGAGGAAGATCGCGACGCGGTCGTGGCTGTCGGGTGTCTGCGCTTGTTCGAGGTCAACTGGTTGCGTATGAAGTTCGCTGGTCAGTGGGTCGTCACCACTTTCTGCAGACGTCCACTGAGCGCCGCGGGTGTCGACCACCTCGACATTGCCGATCTTGGTCTCGGGCAGGGCGGCTCCCAAGGCCAGGGCTACCGACAGGTGAGCTCCGCCAAAGACGCGTACGGTTTGCGCGCCGGCCGCATAGACGGCGTCGCTGGTCAGGGGCAGTGTGGTCTGCAGGAGCTGAAGTCCCTCTCGATACGGCAGACGCCCGTCGCTGGCTGCCCTGATGCGGATGTGCAGGTCGTCCTCGCCCGCGTCCATGGCGAAGGGCGCGGGGCGGGTCTGGACTCGGATCGTGAAGGCGCGGTTCTGGCTGTGAATGGCGGGCTTGCGTTGTTCGACTCGGTGCATCAGCAGGTCGCGCACGATCTCGCTCTCGCCGGACGGCTGGAGCATGTTGCTTTGCTTCTTGTCGGCGAGGGTCCGGGAGGGAGCGAGTCTTAGGAGTCGGTCCGGCGCGTCGTAGTCGCACCGTGTATCGCTTCCCGCTCTGGCGGTCTTGTTCGCGATGCACAGGCTGAAGGCGGGGTCCTCGTCCAGTTGGAGCAGCCGAGGCAGTTCACGCTCTCGGACGATGTCGCTGTGGACGATGTCCGGTGTCACGACGAGCACGGCTGCTGAAAGCCCTTGGGTCAGGGCTTGTTCGAGGCGATCGGTCGTTGTGCCCGCGCGCAGGTCGGTATGGTCTCTCCACACGACGAGACCGGCCGCCCTGAGCAGGTTCTCGATCGACTCGGCCTGCGGGGACCCGTCAGACTGCCGGTAGGAGATGAACACCGCGCCGTCGGGCCGGACTGCGCCCTTGGGCAGTGGCCCCAGCGCCTTGAATCTCTGTGGTGGCGGAAGGACCGTTGCTGCCTTGCTGGTGACGCGTCCCCATCGTTGGCGCCGGGTGATCAGTCCGGGGAAGGGGTCCGTCCCGCCGGGAGCGTAAACGAGGAGTGCGATCGGGCCGTCGTGCTCCCGGGCCATTGCCCGCATCGCGGCAAGGTCCGTCGGGCTCGGTCCGGACGGTGCGGGATGGCTGTGCCACTCGCCGACGTAGCCGGTTGGATCGTCGTCCGCTCGCTGGGCCAGGAACTCTGCGAGGAGCGTGTTCGCCTTGACGTCATCGCGCACGTACCTGTGGGTGGACGCTTCTTGTCCGTCGACCACGAGGGCATGGGTGACAACGACGTTGGCGTCTTCCTGATAGCCGAGGAGGATGCCACCCGTTTCCCGCGGCAGTTGCTGCGCGGTCGCGGACGCGATGACCTCGTATGCCTCCTGGCGCAGCTCGATCCGTGGTGCCGGCCGGGTCACTGGTGGTGGCTCCCTTGTGGTGCGGAGTGGAGGTGGCGCGTCTCCCCTGCAGGATGGAGGGGGCGGTCCACGAGGAGTCCGACGGCGTGGCGGACGGTTGCCGCTGCTGCCTCGATCACCGCGTGGGGCGGCGTTGGGGAGATCGGGCTTCCGCAGCCTGCTTCGAACAGTTGCGGTGCCTCGGTGTCGGCTCTGGTCGTCGAAGGCGGCAGCGGTGCTGCAGCGTCGATCGGTGGCAGTACGTCGATGCGATAGGTCCTGCCGTCGTTTTGAAGCGCCGCAGACAGGACCCGTGTGCCCAGTGTCAGGGCGCTTACATGCAGGAGCGCGGTGGTGGCGAAGTCGGCGGTGGCGTTCACGACGAGGTCGTGGTTCCGCAAATGGTCGACCGCGTCGGCACCCGAGGTAAGGGCGCTATTGATGGTGTCGATGCCTGCGGCCGGCGCCTCGTTGTGCCTGACGAGGTGTCGCTTGACCGCTTCGGCTTTCGGCAGTCCGACTGCGTCGGGGCCGACGAGGTGGCGGACGAGGTTTCCCGGCATGACCACATCGTCGTCGATGAGAGTGAGGTGACGGACACCGGAGCGCACCAGCATGTCGGCGATGAACGAGCCCAAAGCGCCGACGCCGACCACGGCAACTTTGGATTCACGCAGTTCGGCAGCGAGGACGCCCGCGCGAGCGGACCGTGCGGCCTCGGTGTCTGCGCTCGAGCGCAGACGTGTGACGGCCGTGCCGCCCTCCGTGGGCGTTACGTCCAGCACGATCGCGCCCTCGTGGGTGCCTCGTCGGTAAGCCAGCACGACGACCGCGACCGACTGCTGGCGAATTCTGCGGTCCAGATCCGCGTTCGAGCCGAGCCGGGCACAGATGTCTGCCCAGGTTCGCGGCGGCACGTCGACCTCGCCGAGATCGGCCACGTACCCAAAGCGGTCCTTGCTGGGCTTGAGGGCCTTCCTGGGACGGATGCCGTGCCTGATCCGCATCGTGTTGTTGCTGGCCGGGCTGAAGCGGACGGAGCGGTTGAGGTACTGGCCGAGGTCGTCGTAGAGGTAGAGGCGCCGGTCCGCAGACTGATGGAAGTACCGGTCGAGGTCGAGGTCGGGCCGATCGTCCGTCCATCCGGTGTCCGAGTGCTCGAACCATGCTGTGACGTGTTCGAGGAACGCCGGTGCCTCCATCCACCACAACCCGTCGTGATCTTCTTCAGCAATCAGGCACAGCGCGCCGTCCGGGTCACGGTGCCAGGACCAGGGCACCGCGTCGTGATCGATCGGCACCACCCTCGGCGGCCGAAACGGGAAGCGGGGCGGCAGGTCGATCACTACACGGGTCGTGCCCGCCGAGTGCGGGACAGGTCCTTCCCACCCTGCTTCCACCTCCTGGAACCCGGCGCGGATCAGGCCCTCCTCGAAGTGCAGCCGTGCGTAGGCGACGTACTCGTCGAAGCTGACAGAGGTCACCCGAAGGTCCTCTTGCCCGCAGGAACGACGCGGGCGCCGGGCGAGATCGCGGATGCCTTCTTGCTGCCGTCCTCGTTGAAGCCGGGGGGCATCGGGAAGACCGTGTCTCCATCGCCGTTCTCTCCCAGCAGTTTCCGGAACGCCAGCGCGGCCTTGCCTTCGTCCTCCTCGTCGAGCGCAGCTTCTGCCGACGCTGCAGCATCGGTGAACCGCGTACGCGCGCTGTCGAGTTCGGCGTCGGTCGCGCGGATGCGGATGGTGTGTCCGGGCAGGGTCGGGTCGGTCACCGCGATGCCGTAGGCCACGAAGTTTTCTATGATCTTGCTGACCTCCCGGAGCGCGCAGACGTAGTACTCCGCCTGATCGTTGCCCAAGACTGCGCCTGAGGCGAACGCCTGGTAGGCGGCCATCTCAATGAAGAATCCGCCCGGTTTCTTCTTACCGAGCAGGGCACGACGAGTCTGGCGAAGCAGTTTGACGGTCGGTACGTAGTACTCGTCGTGGTTCGCGTTCATCGTGCTCGACAGCTCCGTCAGCCCGTCGGGGTTGGTGCGAACCCACTCGTTCGCGTCGCCCTTCTGGGGGATCTCCCATGTTCCGTCGCCGTAGGGGCGGGCAGGCACCGCGTCGACGTAGAGGTCGTACTCCGGGAAGGAGACCTGCAGGCTCCGGTCCTGGCGCTTGGTGCGCCGGTGCCCGTCGGCGTCGGTGGCGAACTCCGCATGCAGGACCTTGAAGAACCTGTCGAGGATGTCCGTCGACGTGACATCGCTCGGAACATCGGGCAGGCGCACGAACACGTCGACGTCCTTGATCCTGCGGATCGACACGTTGCGCTTGTAGGAGCCGATCAGTACCGGGCTGACGCCGTACTCGACGAGCTTGGCGTCAGCCTTGAGGGCGTCACGGACGAGGCGATGCGCCTCTGGCGCGTTGGTCTTGTCGTCGCCGGGCTCGATGGAGCTCAGCGCATCCTTGAACTGCTGCTTGAGGTGAGCCATCGGGCCCTCCGGTCTGGTCGTGACTGCATTGGTCTGCTGAGCCTGCCTCACACCACTGACAATGCGTGGTCCGTCGCGAGGCGCTGGCGGCCTACTTCCTCCTGCCGCCCTTGCCGGTGCTCTCGTTGGTCGTTGTCTTCGGGTGCCGCTTCACGGTGGCCTGCTTCACGAACCGGCCCGTGATGGCACTGCGGCCCCGCTTGCTGTTGGATGCGCTGCTCTTGCCTGCCATGGTTGTCCCTCCGATCTCCTGCGGTGGTCTGCGGTAGCACAGACCACACCCTACCCCTAAGTTTCATTTACCCAATAGGTGCATGAAACCTTGCCGAGCTTGATCGGCAGGATAGCATGGAAGCAGTAGGTGCACGGAAAAGGATTCTGAGGTCGCTGGTGGAGATCGTCTTCGAGGACGCCGAGCTCGCCCGCGTCTGCAACAACGGCCATGCCCGCAGGGACCGTTTGGGCCTCGACGGGGCGACCACCCTGCTTCGGCGTCTTGGCCAGATGGCGGCCGCAGCTCACCTGGCTGACTTGCGGCAGGTTGCGGCCGCGCGGCTGCGGCCCGCCACCAACGGGGACTGCTTCACTCTGCTGGTGTCGCTCGGTGATCACGGCGATCTCGTGGTCCGCCCGCGCGACGACCCGCCCGACACCCTCGACGACGGCGCCCTGGACGAGCACGCCGTACGCGCTGTGCTCATCGCAGCAATCCATCGCCCCTGACCCCGCCACCAGGCCCGCCCCGCAGCATCGCCGACCGAGAGGCACTCACGTGACTCGGCCCTCCGCCCCGCACCCGTTCGCACCGGATGAAGCCCTGCCTCCGGGCGACACGCTGAAAGAGCAGCTCGACGTCCTCGGCATCCCTCAGGCGGACCTCGCCCGCCGCACCGGGCTGTCGACCAAGCACATCAACCAGATCGTTCAGGGGAGCGCCGTCCTCACCCCCGAGACTGCCCTTCTGTTGGAGCGGGCCGTCGGAATCTCGGCTTCCCTGTGGAACCAGATGGAGGCCACCTGGCGCACCCACGTCAGCCGCACCCAGAGCCGTGAAGCTCTCAGTCGCCGCCTCGACTGGCTCGACCGTTTCTCCCTGCAGGAGTTGGTCAAGCGGGGCATCCTGCCGACCAAAGAGCGCACGGTGGACAATCTCGAGCGTCTGCTGGCGTTCTTCGGTGTCGCCGACCCCGAGGTTGCAGAGAACGTGTGGGGCAGCTACCGGACTGCCTTCCGGCGTTCCACCGTCCTCACGCCCGACGACTACGCCACCGCCGTCTGGCTGCGCCAGGCCGAACTCAGAGCACGCGAAATCCCTTGCGCACCCTACGACCGCGCGGCCCTGCTTGAGCTACTTCCCCAGCTGCGCGCCCTGACCATCGAGGAACCCGCCGTCTGGCGCACCGAAATCCCGCGCCTGTGCGCCCGAGCAGGCGTCGCGGTGGTGTTCGTTGCTGCGCCCCCCAACAGCCGCGTCTCCGGCGTCACCCGATGGCTAACCCCGGAAAAGGTCGGAGTCGCACTCAGTGGCCGGTTTAAGAAGGACGACCACTTCTGGTTCACCGTCTTCCACGAGCTCGGCCATGTCCTCCTGCACGGCAAACGCCTCACCTTTATCGACAACACAAGCCGTGACGACGACACGACCCCCGAAGGAGACCGCAGCGAGGATGAAGCCGACGCCTTCGCCAGGGAAACCCTCATCCCGCCCGAGCACGCGGCCGCCTACAAGCAACTCGCCCAGCGCCCCATGCCCTTCATCAACATCACAGCCTTCGCCCGCCGGGCCGGGATCGCCCCGGGCATCGTCGTCGGACGCCTCCAGTACGACGGCGTCCTGGACTGGAAATACGGCAGCAAGTTGAAGCGCCCCATCGAGATCAGCCTCTCCGGCGATCTCACCGCGGGCTAGCCACTCCTGCGCAACAGCCGTTCGCAGCCTGGGGATCCGTAAGTCGTTTCACGGAGCCCCCTCCCACCGCGCAGGCCGGCAGGAGCAGTCAGGGTGTGGTCAGCGCGCTCGTCGGTGCCGAAGGCCCGTGGATCGCTGCAGAAGAAGTTTTCGGGCACGTCGAGGAGGGCGCCAGTGCGGGCACATCGTCGACGTACAGCAGGCCGCGGTCACGGGAGTTGACGCCGACCAGTCCCTCCCGCAGGTGCTCGTCGAACAGGATGATGACCGCTCGGAACGCGGTGTTGCCGACTTCCGCTGGGGCGGTAGCCAACTCTCCTGTGTGTAGGCGGCGTTCAGCGCCGCCTATGACCTCTCGCGGCTCGGCTTCCTCGCCGTGGGACCCGACGAAACCACCTGTCTCGACGAACTAGTCGGCAAAGCCGAGGAACGGTTGGTCCAGTGGTACCGGAGTCTCCTGCAGAACCGCTCGCGCGTTCAGCCTGCCTGAAGCTCCTGGATAACCCGCTCTGCCATGCACCGAACGGGTTCCAGCCGAGGATCCTCTGGATGCGCGTACGGGCCGAGGATCTTCGAGCAGGCGAACAACGTCATCACCTTGCCCTCCCGGCTCTCGAAGTCAGACCGACGCTCGTGCCGCACGCGATCGGCCAGAACCGGGACAGCAATGGAACTCGCCCACAGCGAGGCCGCATCCAGCCCTCGCGGCGCGTTACCCCAGTCTTCCCAGTCGAAGAGGCTGAACGTCGGCGCGGTCACGTTCGCCCAGTTCAGGTCCGCGTGGGTGGGTACCCACCGCTCGACGGTCGTATCGAAGTCGCCGGAGAAGACACCGCGGATGGACTCGGTGACGAGGGTCTGGGTGATGGTGACGGTGTCCGGTGTGGCGACCCGCGTTGTGCTCTGTGCCGCCAGAGAGTCCAGCGAGGCGTTCAACGCCTCCCACCAGTCATCCGGCAGCTCCGGGGCTTCACTCAAGATGGCGCTTCCGACGGGGTCTCCCGGCAGGAGCTCGGTTTCGTCGGCTCGCCACATCGCCGGCGCGTCCGTGTCCCGCCAGACCACACACCCGTGCCATTCGGGCTGCGCGATGCCCTCCAGGCGGGCGGCACTTTCAGTGCCGTTCCACCCCTGATCGGGGATCTTGTCGAGCAAGCGCCGCTCGATCCGCACCCAGGTGCCACGGACCGTCCTGGCCCCCACGGATCGGCGTTTGCGTACCACGGTGTCCGGGAGCAAGTGCACTTGCAGAGACCGCTCGACGCGATCAAGGACGTCGTTAACCGGCTGTACCCGTAGATCAATAGCCTGACCCGTGGAGACGGAGAGCCTCATGGTCGCGACCGTAGCAGCGGTGCGGCGGGAGGCGCCCGTCGCCGAGGCGCGGGCGGCAGCGGCTGGCGACATCCGGGACCAGACTGTTTGGAGGGCGATGCGTACCGGTGCACCGGAACCGCTGCCCATTCCCGGCATCTCCAGCCTGATCGCTGTCACGCGCACGAACCGGCGCAGGTAGTCGTGCCGATCACGGCGTTCTGCCGCCGCTCCTGTAGCCGGCCCACAACCGGCCACCGTCCTGCCCGGGTACCTCGTCCACCACGCCGACCAGGAGCTCGACCTGACCCTCCAGCACGTCATAGATGGCCTGGTACAGGCGCATGCTGCGGGCCCGACCGGGAGAGCCGGTCGGGCCCGACGTACAGCGCGCACTCGGTGGCATTGGCGTGTCGGCGATGGCCCTTCGCCAGCTTCAGCGGCGCGGCGCGCGTGATGCCGAGGGCGTTGCGAAGTGTGGTGCACTGGCGTGACGGTTCGTGATGCTGCTGGCTGGGGTGAGTTCCGCGGCGGGGGCGTAGGCGGGGAGGCCAGCCGTGCTGCGCAGTCGCCAGACGAGGACGTCGCTGATGGAATCGGCGGTGTCCAGTTCCCTGTTGGCTGCGGCCTCGGCGAGGAGAGCCTGCGCGTTGTGGCCCGCCTGCGTGACATCGGTGAGGGTGGCGGCCAGGGCGTCCCAGCCGGGATCGGTCAGGATGGTCTCGGCGAGGTCAGGTAGGGCGGCGCGCACGGTGCCGACGTAGTGACGGCGCAGGGACGGGGCGATACGGCGGCCACGTTCGCGCAGCACGGTGAGGGGTGCGACGGCTGCCTGCTGGTAGGCAGCCCGCAGGTGCACGGCGGCCCGGCGGGCGGCCTCAGCCTGCTGGGCGTGCTGTCGCTGGGCGTGCCAGTGGGCGGTTGCAATGATGAGGAAGATCAGCGTGTCCAGGACCATCGCGGTGCTGGCGCCGTCCTCGCCCCGGCCGAGCGCGGGCCCGCTGTGAACCAGGTCGCGGGCTGCTCGGCGCAGGTCCTGTGCGTGGCGGAACTCGGCTCGGGTGTGGGAGCGGGAGGCGCGCTCGAACTCCCAGGCCGCCTGGCGTAGTTCGTTGCGAGTGTGTAGGGCAGAGGTCTTGGCGAGGGCGTCGAGGACCTCGCTGGTGGCAGCGATTTGGGCGGCAGCCGCGCCATCGTCGCCGTTCGCGTCGAGGACGAGCAGGGCTGCCCAGGCCGCATGAGTGGCGGTGCGCCGGGCCGAGGCAGGCGCTGATGACGCTGTGGGGTGTTCCGGCCGTTCGCTGTCGGTGGTGTCTCGCGGGGCGGGGTCCGTGGTGAAGCGTTTGCGGATGCGGGGCAGGGACAGGTCGGGGGCGAGGGTGGATCCGGCGTAGTAGACGGGTTCCTTGTCGCTGTTGCGGTCGTCGGGCAGGGCGACCTTGTATCCCTGCAAGTTGCCGGAGGGCAGCACCTTGGTACGTACGAGGAGCCCGGCGTTCTTGAGGCGGCCGAGGAACTCCTCCTCACTGGTCGCGCCGGCCACTGCGCGGCGCACGGTCTCGCGCAGCTCCTCGCGGGCGGTACGGTCTCGGCCCTCGCGTTCGGCCTTGTGGCGTTCGGCGCTGGTCGGCCGCTTGGCGGCGGTGCCGTCCCCGGCCGGGACGCGGCGCAGGTCGTAGTCGGCTTCGATGCGGCGGCACTCGGCCTGGGCGCGGCGGGCCTCGTTGTGCAGGCGGGGTCGGCGGCCGTCGTCGCGTACGAGCGTGGCGATGATGTGGATGTGGTCGTCGGCGTGCCGGACGGCCGCCCAGCGGCAGGCGGCTTCGTCGCCGTCGGGAGCTATGCCGGTGGTGGCGACCATGCGGCGGGCGATGGCTGCCCAGTCCTCGTCGGACAGGATCGGATCCTCGGGGGCGGCCCGTACGGACAGGTGCCATACGTGCTTCTCGGGTCGCTTGCCAGCGGGCAGTGCGGTGACGGGCTGGTCGAGCAGGTGCTGGAGCTGTTCGTACGTGGCCTTCGGGTCGCGGCCGGGGTCGGGGGTGAGCGGGTCGAAGGCGGCCACCAGGTGTGGGGCGATGTGCTCCTCTTTGGTGCCGGGGCCGTAGAGGTAGCTGATCAGGCCGATCGTCTCGCTGCCGCGGTCGTGGATGCTGGGGATCACTCAGGGGCACCGCCGTCGCGGTGGGCGAGCAGGGCATCTGCGGCGTCCTCCATGCGGCGGGCGGCGTTGCCGACGGCCTCGGCCGCCGCGTCCAGGTGGGGTGCGTCGGCGCCGGAGTTGAGGGCTTTGGCGACCTGGTTGAACAGGCCGTGGATGCGGCCGAGGTGCCTGCGGGCGGCGAACAGCTCGTTGATGACTTCCCGTTCCGTCGCGATTTCGGCGGCGGTGCGGTTCAGGTCGCGGGCGGCCTTGTCGGCGGCGTAGGCGAGGAAGGCGGCGTTGGACATTTGGCAGTGGGCGGCGGCGTCGGTGAATCGCTGGAACTCGGTGTCGTTCATACGGCAGCTGGGCTGCTTCAGTCGCTTGCGGGACTTCGGCAGACGGGCACGCTGACGTCTGGTCGACACGGACTCGGCCTGCTGCCTCCGTCCTCGCTGCGGTCCGCCCTCGGTCGCAGCCTGACTGCCCGGTGCCCCCTGGCGCCGGGCTGTTCCCGCCACCCTCGGGGCGGGAATTCCGGAAGCATCGCTTCCGGTACAACTTGCTGCGCTGTTCAGGCCGGTGGTCATCTCCCCTTCGGCTGTGGGGAGTTCGTAGTTCGGGTCGTGCATGGGTCGGTTCTCCGTGGGTGCTGTTGCCGGGTGCTTCGCTGTGCGCAATCCCCGTGCCCCGGGCTTGTCTGCCTGGGGCACGGGGTGAGCCGGAAGGGCGGGGCGGTCGGTGTGTTTGCGGGGCTCAGGTGGTGCCGACGGCGGCTGTGCCGCGTTGCCTCTGGCGCTCGGAGGCGGCTTCGTCGGGTCCGTCGAGAGGCTCGGTCTCGGAGCCGTCGTGGGCGGCGGGGTCTGGCCGGTCGGTGCGCTCGGTCTGCAGCTGGTCGCGCAGGGTGCGGGCGCGGTTCTGGCTGATCCTGAGTTCGTTGCGCAGGCGCTGTGCGGTCAGCCGGTCGTCGCTCCAGCTCGCGGTCAGGAGTCGGGCCTCGGCGAGGACTTCGGCGTTGGTGCGCGTGCGGTCGGCGGCCGACTTGGTGGTGGCGGGGACCCGACTGGTCGCACGGCGTGGGGCGGCTCTGCTCGACTCAACCCTGGCGGCTGACTGGAGCGGTCGGGCAGAGCGGGTCGCCTGGTCGGCTTCGGTCGGCTTTGTCACGGGCGTCTTGGCGGCCTTTGCGGGGTCCGACTCGGTCGGCGGCTCGGGGGCCGATCGGGCCTGATCAGAGGTCGACCGTGCGGCCTGCTCGTCGGGTTGCCGACCAACTGCTTCGGCAGGGTCAGCCGACTCGGGGTTGTGGTGCAGCACCTTCGCCACGAGGTCCGACCCGAAGTAGATCGACCCGACCGGTAGCGAGGTCGCCAGCAGTACGAGGGCCCAGTTCGCCGGGTCCCAGTCGGTCAGTCGGCCCCACTGGGTCGGCGTGGTGTGCAGGGCCGGCGTGAGGCCGTGCACGTAGTTCAGCAGGAGGCTGGCGATCGTGTAGGTCGCCAGGACCCGCAGTGCGAACTTCCGGTCGGCATCGGGCAGCACGAGTGTGGCGATCAGCGCGAGGGCCATCAGCCCGTCGACCACGATCGGGTAGAACAGGGCGGCGGTGGGGTCGGCGCCGATGGCGCGGGCCACGTCGGACAAGGCGTTCCACGAGACCCGGAAGGCCATGAGGACCACGGCCATCAGGCCGACGACGAGGGTGAATCGTGCACCGCGGTTCGGACGATGACTCCCAGCTCGTACGTCTGCGCGGCGGCGGTAGCGAGCCCGGAGACGGGCGAAGGGGGAGCGATGGCTGTCGGCGCTGGGGATGTCGGCCGAGGCTATCGGGGTGGGGGAGGGCAAGTCAGATATCTCCAGGGTGGGCATAGGCGGGCGTGAGGTGAGGTCTCCGAGGAAGCCGGCGGGGCATGGCATCGGTGCTGCCAGCGGGCGGTGAAGGTGAGATTCGGGTGCGGCGAACAGGCCGTTGGTCAGGCACCGGCGCCGATACGGCAGCCGCCGGTCACGCGGCGTCCTGCCGGGCCAGCTCCGCCACGGCGAGGTCCACGCGGGTGGGGTGCGGCCTCGTGCGGGGTGCGTTGCCCCGGTAGTGGCCGTCGAGCCCGAGGCGCCGGCTGCGGCAGGGCTCACCCTTGTCTGCGTGGCACCACCGGCACGGGACGCTGAGAGCGTCGGGCTGTCCGGCGGCGACGGCAGCCTCGCGGGCCGCACGCGCGGGCCGGTAGGGGGCGAGCGCCGCGCGGACGGCTGGCGGGATGGGCGATCCGACGGCGGCGAGGCGGGCATCGATGTCCCGGTGCGGGCCCCCGGCGAGCTGTCGGTGCGGGGAGGGCGCGGCCATGCCGGTGGCGACGGCGTGCCGTGTGCGGAGCAGTTCGGTGCGCCAGGCGGCGGGGTTGTCCGGGTCGGCGACCGGTGTGGGATCGGTGTGCCGGTCCAGGCGGTCGCGTCGGTAGGCGCGCCACTTGCGGGCGACGTCCACCGGGAGGATCGGGTACGGGGATTCCAGGACGTGGGCCCGTATCGCCTCACGGACGTCCCAGCCGTGATCGGTGGCGAAGGGCACATCGTCGAGCAGGTCGTGCCACTGGACGATCTGGTCACGGGCTTCGTCCGTGCCAGTGCGGGCGGTGCGGGGATCGAGGCGCCCGATGTAGGCGAGGACGGCGGCGACTTCGCGTCGGTCCAAAGGCGGGTTACTCCGTTCCGGTCGGCTCGTCGAGGGCGGCGAGAAGGGCGGCCATGTGCGCCTCGGAGCGCGTCATGCCGGTAGTCGAGGTGGGGGTGGGTGTGCCACCGGGCAGGGCGTAGAGGTTCGGGCGGCCGGGGGTGGGGGTGCGTTCCCGGGCGATCCACGCGCGCCAGTAGGCGGCCCACGCGTCGGCGGTGCGGGGATCCCACGAACTCCGATAGGTGCGCCACTTCGCGTCGGCGGTATGCAGGCCGTGCTCGCCGAGCCGGTCGAGATGCCCGTCGTGCTGGAGCCAGGCGCGGGCGCTGCCGTCGATCTGCCACTCGCTGGCGGAGATGAGCGGGGCAGAGCTGCTGCTGCTCTTACCGTTCACCTTCGGTTCTCTTCTGATCTGGGGGTCGGAATCTGCACCCCCCTCGGGTCGGAATCCGTACCCCCTGGGGGCCGGATTCTGTTCCCCGGGGTCGAATTCCGATCCCCCCTTGAAAGGCTCGGCAGGGTCGGATTCAGACCCTCCGAGGGTCGGATTCCGACCCCCTTGGGGTGCCGGATTCCGGTCCCCCTGCCGGGACTCATCAGCGATGAATTGGGCGGCGATTGGGAGGCGGTAGTACGTCTCTCCCCTGGGCCCCTTGCGGTCGGGGAGCTGCACCACCTCGCCGTCGGCGATCAACTTGGCGAGTGCGTCGCGCACGGCGGTGCGGGAGGCGTTGGCACGCTTCATGAGGGTGGGCACGGACGCGTAGGCGACGCAGTGCTGGTCGCGGCACCGGTCGGCGATCAGGGCGAGGACCATGCGGGCGGTGCCCTTGCTGTGGCTGTGGTCCCACACCCATTCGCGGGCGTCGTAGCTCATCGGGCGGCGGCTCCTGGGGGTCAGTGCATGGAGGTGCAGTCGGCCCTTTGTCGGGCGGTGCACAGGGAGGGGGTTGGCCCACCGCCCCGGCCGAAGGCGCGGGGGAGGGCTGGTGGCGTCGTGTAGCCAAGACAGCCACATCAATGCCGCTCAAGTCCAGCATTCCGCCAAGGAATTCAGACAGCTGACGGCGAACGCTTACTTCGAGCTGGGCATCCCCAAAATTATAAACCCGGATCGGCCGCTGCCGAAATTACGGACCGTCAGGCGAAGCCAGAAGCATCACATCGGCAAGCCGTTGACGCGCCGCCGAGGGGGAAGCTACAACACAACACCGCACGTCACAGCATCGATCGACGCATCCGTCCGCGCCCCCATCTCGGCCCCCGGAAACGTGTCCCCGGCGTACGACGCGAGCGCAACATAGCCGACGATCGCCGGTTACCAAAACCGGCGATTGAGCCTTTCAATTGGAGCCATGCCCCCACGCTCATTGGAAATCGGGCTGGCAGGAATGCAGGCGGCCCGTGCCATCGAAATCCTCCGCACCGAACGCGGCCTCGCCCAGCGCGAGCTCGGCCGTCCGATGACCAACACGATGCTGTCCCGCATCGAACGCGCCCACCGCCGCTGCGACATTGACGACCTCGTCGCCCTCGCTCAAGCCCTCCTCGTCTCGCCCCTCGTGCTGCTTCAGGAGGCCGAGCGCCCAGTGACGAGTTTCGTTCAGCGCCGCTGACCGAGTACGCCCGCCACCGAGTTAGGAACCCACCGCTCTTGCACCACACCGCAACGCCGCCTGCTCTCACACGCCCGCTTCCCCGCACCGAGGGCGAAGCAGCCTTGCCCCGCCTCTACCGCCCCGAGGAGATCGCCGAGACGCTCGGCTGCTCTGCCTGGTGGGTCAAGGACCGTGCGCGAAGGCGCCTGATACCGCACACGCGGGTCGGTCGCGCATACCGCTTCACCGCCGGACACCTCGCCGAGATCATCCGCATCCACGAAGAGCCGGCCCCGCAGTCCGCGCAGCGCACCCCTCCGCGGTCGCATCAGCCTGCGCCGACAACTACGTCATCGCGTACGGGCCGAGTGCCCCAGGCCCCGATGCCCTCCGCACAACGTCTCCAGGCCCGACCGCCCCGCAGGTCCCAATACGGCACCGCGGCCTAGCACGACAGGGCAGACCACAGGAAGGAGGGAGCACGAGGCATGGGCTTCGCCGAGAAACGCGGTAGTTACTGGCGCGGCAGGTACAAGGTCAGCGAAGGCAAGTACGGCACCGTCGCCGACCCGACGGGTGCGGTGGTCAAGTTCGCCACGAAGCGCGAGGCGAAGCAGGCCGCAGACGAGGAAGAGGCCAGGGTCCGGCGCGGCACCTGGCGCGACCCGTCCGCCGGACAGGAGACCTTCGGCGAGTACGCCAGCCGCTGGTATGACGCCCAGGACCTGGCCGCATCCACCATGCAGAACTACCGGCGCCACATCGAGGAGCACTTGCTCCCCGAGTTCGAGGACAAGGCTCTCGCTAGCATTCTCCGCACAGACGTGGACACCTGGGAGAAGCGGGAGAAGTCCGTCTACGCCGCATCGAGCGTCAAGACCTGGCGCTCGACGCTCCACCTCATCCTGGCCGACGCCGTGGACGAGGGCCTCATCGTCGCCAACCCGGCCACCAAACGACGCGGACGCGGCAAGCGCGCCGGCCGTTCCCGTGACCGGGGACCCGAGAAGGTCATCACCGATCCGCTCGGCCTGTTGCTCATCGCCGAACGCGCGGCCCTGCTGTCCGGGCGCGACGACGAGTTCGTCGCCGTGATCCTCAAGGGATACACGGGAATGCGGTGGGGCGAAATCGTCGGCTTGGAAACCGAGTTCGCACGACCAGACGCCGTACGGGTGGAGCACCAGTTGTACGAGCTGGACTCGGGCGAGCTGATCCGCTGCCCGCCCAAGGACGACAGCTACCGCACCATCGACGTGACGGAGTGGTTGTCGGCCCTGGTCGCCGACCACATCGCCCGTACGAAGCCGACGCCGTGCGCCTGCCACGGCAAGAGGTACGTGTTCCGTGGCCAAGGCACCGCTCGCACCGGCGGGCACACGGGCGCCAAGCTCGTGGACGTCGCTCGCCGCGCGGAGGTTTCCAGCGGCACTGTGTCCAATGTTCTCAACCACCCCGAGCGGGTACGGGAGGACACCCGCGTCCGTGTTGAACGCGCCATAGCCGAGCTCAAGTTCGTCCGAGGAGGCGTCCCGACGGAGAACGCCGCCCACTGGCGCCGCAACGGCTTCGCCACCTGGCTGTTCGCGCCGGCTACCTCCGGCTGGTACCCGAAGAAGGCACCTCAGGAGGCCCGCCCGGTCCCGCTGCTCGGCGAGCCTTGGCCCGGCATTCCGGTCCGAGGCCGCAACGCCCAAGGCCGGGCCGACGCCTGCTGGCTGCCTGTCGCCAGAGGGCTCACCCCGCACGGCCTGCGCCACTCCCACCGCACGCACATGGAGGATCTCGGCACCGAGAAGGTGCTGATGGACGAGCGCATGGGCCACATCGACGGCTCGGTCTCGGCCCGCTACGCCCACGTGACCCCCGGCATGCGCGAGCGTCTCAAGGTCGGCCTGACTGAGCAGTGGGAGGTAGCGCTCGATACCCGGCGGAGCCTGCATCCGCGCTCACCGGTCGCCGTACTCGATCGGCTGCTGCGCGCTCGCGCCACGACGATGGCCTGATGGTCGGGAGACGGCATCCGGTTACCTCGAATGCTGCGTGGCGGTGAGCCGGTCATCGAAGGAACCCGGATTCCCGCTGCAGAGGTAGCAGCCCTGGTCAGGGACGGTGTCCCCCGGACCGGGGCAGCGGCTTCTATCCAGGGGTTAGTGCAGCGCGTCGCAGGTTATCTGCTGGTCGGGATCGTGTGATTCAGTCACCTGGTGTAGTCGGCGCGGTGGATGAGGGCGGCGGTGGCCAAGACGCGGAGGAGCCCCAATGGTTCGACCAGGCCGCATGCCCCTCACCCACCGTCACCGCCAGCTGGAAAGGGACTTGCGGCGCGCTGTAGCGCCTGGTCTGCGCGTGGCAATGACTTCGGGACTCAGACGAGCGACTTGATGGTTTTGTCCGCGTACCGCAGCGTCTCGTCGATGGCCTTGTCCATCTCGGGCAAAGCGTCGGGCTTTGCCGTGAGGAGAGCGCTGACGTTGATGCTGCTCACGGCGAGGAGGCATCCAGCCACGGTCAGGAACTCCTTGTACCGTTCCTGCCCCTCCTGCCCGAGCGATTCCCAGTCCCGGGGCTCCGGCGGCAGACTTATTCTCCATTTCTCAAGGGCGTGGGTGCCGTGGACGCTGACGTACTCCATGATGGCCGGGGCACGATCCAGTACGTCGATCATCGCGTCGAAGCCTTGCTGTGACTGATCCAGAGCCGCCTCCGCAGCCTCGACCTCAGTTCGGAGACGCTCCTCCTCCTTCTTGTTCCGGCGCTGCCTCAAGACGTAGAAGCCGGCGGCCGCCAGCGCTGCTGCCGGGGCGGCGACCATGCCTGTGAGCAGGAGAGTTCCACCAGCCATGCCTGCACCGCCTGCAGCCAGCGTGCCTCCTCCCAGGAGGGCCAGAGTCGCGTTGGTCGCGGCAACCCCGGACAGCGTCGAGATAGCTGCTCCAGTGGAGGCGGTCCCGAACAACGCGGCGGCGGTGAACGCACCGTAGGCCGCGGCGCCGCCGGCTGCTACCCCGGCCGCACCTCCAGCGGCGGCACCGCGGATCGCGTTGGCGATCCCGACGGACATGGCCTCGATACGTATCGCGGTAGGGATCTCGCCCGTGCGCTCGATCTCCTCCTCACTCGGCCTCTCTGGCTCGGGCGCCCCGCTGATGCTCTCGGCCAGCTCCACAAACCTCAGGAAAAACTCGTCACGGGCAACATCATGGACATGGTTGAAGGCTTCCCCGTGTTCTTGGGTGATCTTCGACCGCTGGGCCGCCTTCTCGTTGATCTCGGCGTGACGTCTTTTCGTCTCTGCGACTTGGTCGCGCAACTTCACCGGCCGCTGGCCCCGCTGCCGAGCGAGAGACCTGGTTCGGTCCTCCGCCTCCTGCTTGAGTTGCTCGGGTGTCAGTTGGAACGCGAGGGCGATGGCGGCCAGACGGTGCTCCCCAGGGCTTACGAGCCCACGCTCGATCCGGGAGATCGAGACCGCGCCACCCTTCCCGTAATCGGCCCGCTCGGCCAACTCTTCCTGGGTCATAGAGGTCTTCTGGGCCTGGCGGTGCTCGCGGATCACGAGACCCATCGCCTCTGCGCTGAAATCATTCATCGGTTCCGGTCCCTTTGGCCAGCGGGCTGTGGCGACGCCAGGAGGACTGAGCCTCACGTGCTAGCGCACCACCGGAGCGGAGAGCCTGGGCGCCGTCTTCCGCAAACCGCTTGGCCGCTTTGACAACGGCCGGGTCACGACGGACTTCGTCGGCGGCGTGGATCCGGGCGGCAGCGAGGGCCAGGTGGTCGAGGTTGAGGCGAGACATGGCAATGGACCTTTCGTCGCTGATGGTGCTTGCGCGTGTGCAACATAGCGTCACTTAGTGCGTGGTGTCCGCACTATGGTGACATTGACGGCAACGACGACACGCTCAGCTTCTGGGACCGCCTGAGCCGGAGGGGCTGGCGCAGCGCGTCACAGGTTCTTTGCCGGTTGCCTGTGACGGTGGGTGAGAGTCATACGGATCGGTCGAAGGCGTCGGGGCGGCGCGGGTGTTGAGTGTGGCGTTCGAGGTAGCGGGGCGTGTTCGGCGTCGGCGTCATAGCGCCACCGGTAGGCGCGGGCCGTTCGTTTGTAGCGGACGGTGTAAGCGGTGATCTGTGTTTTCGATCGTCGCGGGAGGCGAAGTCGGAGTACGGCCTGTACGTCGGCTTCGTTGCCGACATCAGCCGGGCCGACTGCCTGCCTCAATGCGTAGTACTCGTGATTGAGCGAATTCCTCCCCGTCGTGCGGCATATCCCTGCCAGGATCAGACCCGTGACATACGTAGTGACTGTGGACGCCCACATCCCGGAGGGCACTCCGGAGATGGATCCACTTCAGCGCACTGGCGCCGTGGCGCTCATCGAGGACGGATTCGACTCGGTGGGGGCTATCGAGGGACCCGACGGCATGGAAGTCGATCTCCTCGACAGCATCGTGGCCGTCTACCCGGGCGGAGCGCTTCTGAAAGTTTTCGTGGATGCTCCGGCTCTGGAGTTCGCCGAGGAGGCCGTGCGCTCGGTCGTGAGTGAACTGCTGGAACGGTCCGAGCTGTTGGCTGACTGGCAGATCGAGCGATGTGAGGTCGAACTGCACCCGGGGCTCGCCCAGGAGAGTCTCGCCGCCGCCGACGGTCCCGATGCCCCGCCCGATGATGTGGCAGACCGTAAGGCTCGGCATACCGAGCGCCCCACGGCCGAGGACGACAGCGAGGGCTACGACGCCGAGGCGAAAGCTGAGGCGGTACGCGGTCAGATGCTGGCACTGGCAGATGAACTACGTTCCTTCTCGCCCGTGATGTTCGGCGTCCTGGACGACGAAGACGACGAGGGGGAAGACGGCGACACCGAGTTCGCTGTCTCGCCGGAGGACGCCAAACTCGCTGCCGGTGCCTTGGTGTACGCGACGGACATCCTGGTGGACGAGCTGTTCCAAGACGTGCAGACTCTGACAGAGGAGGACACCACCGCTGCGGAATGCGACGGTCCCCTGTGGCACTTCGAGGACCTTCCCGAGCGGTACGCCCTCCAGTACGACGCCCGTTTCGCCCGCCGCTTCCTTGTGACGGTGATCGCCATGACCACCCGCTTCACGGATGGCAGCTTCCAGCAGCTGAGCTGCGTCGCCGAGGAGCTCGCGCTGAAGCTGTTGTTGAACGAGACGAACGTGAGCTTGGAGACTTTCGGGCTGCTCGACGACGGTGTCTCGGCCGCGCTCGACTCGTTCGCCGACAACGTCTACGAGGACATGGACCACGAGTGGCTCTATGACGACTCCATGGACGGCATCGACGAGAGTGCCGTCGGAGCGGCTCTTGGTGTCGCGCCGATGGCGTTCCAGGCGTGGTTCACTCCGTTCAACGAGGGAAGGTACGTCCACCCGT
Source organism: Streptomyces prunicolor NBRC 13075 (assembly GCF_000367365.1). Classification (GTDB taxonomy): domain Bacteria; phylum Actinomycetota; class Actinomycetes; order Streptomycetales; family Streptomycetaceae; genus Streptomyces; species Streptomyces prunicolor. The sequence continues at coordinate 52,550 of NZ_BARF01000108.1, forward strand.
CTGCGGCTGATGAGCCAGAGGGGGCGGCGCAGTGAGTTGTCCCGCTTCCTGAGGCTCCTTACGCAGGCTGGTTCTGCCGGAGCGACGGACCCGACAGTAGAAACCAGCTGCTGTTTCGCTCACAGGTCGAATAGTGCGTCGCCCGCGTCCGATGTCGCCTTCAGCGCCTTGGTCGCCTCTGTGGGCACGGGGAGGACGCCCGCCGTGGTCAGATCTGCCACCGCGATCAGTTGGCCCGCGCACACCTCATTGAAGAGGTCGGCCTGTGCCGGCTCCCCCTGCACGAGCAGGCCGAGGACGTTCAGCAGCTCCAGCAGTTCCGTGGTCCATGAGGGAAGCCAGCGCCGAGCGAACTCATGGTCCAGTTCGAGGCGTCGCTTGCCGGCGGGGTTCCTTCGGCGGTAGCCAAACCACTTGTCGAGAACGTTCATCCCGGACACTTCGTACTCCCGGACCGCGATAGGCACCGGACTGATCCGTCCACTGCCGACCCACAGGTCCTGTGTCACGGGGTCGTACGCCAACTTCTCCGGCATGGCTTCCGTATCGTCCGGAATCTCCGCGACGCATCGGGGGCGGTCGCGTGGCAGCAATACCCTGCCGTACGGCCTCCCGGCTGCCTCGTCGGCATACCGCTCGCCGTAGGTGTGCAGCCACAGGACCCGCTGGCCGATGGCAACCGCCTGCTCCCACAGACAGAGGTCAGCGGTGAGGGGTATGCGCGGGCCAGGAACTTCGAGGTCTTCCTGGAATCGGGCCGTGTACTCCGGATGGGACGCGAGTGCGGCAATGTAGGCCAGGAGGTCTTCAGTGACGACCGGTACTCCGAACCGCCTGGCGAGCAGGGGGAGTAGACCGGGCGTGACGTTGGGCAGCGTGCCGGCGGCGTTGCGGTAGAGAGGACGGGCGCAACCGCTGCGGTTGTTGAAGTAGTGCATGTCGGGAATGAGGGCACTGAAGACTAGCGCCGGCCCGTTGACCAGCGGGTGGGCATTCTGCTCGATGGTGTAGACCTGTCGGTCGCTCCGGACTCGCCAGAGGTCTGCTCTGCCGCGTTCCATCAATCGGCTGTCCGGCAGGACATACTGCCGGTCGAACGACCGGAATCCTATGCGCACCGTTTGAGTGTTTGTCCTGTGCTCGGTGGCGAGTGTTGTCCGTCCATGCGATTCGACCCCTGGCAGGGGCGGGACACTGTCATCGGGCGTTCGCTCTCCCGAGTCTCCGAGCATCTTGGCGCGCCGCTCGGTGTCCGCAGCGACAAAGCGCCGCCACCGTTCATGGAGCGTGTCCTCGTCCGGTGCATAGACCCACATGCGCCCCGGAGTGACGCCACGCGACGACCACGGCATCAGATCTCTCAGCTGCGGGCAGGACTCCCACAGGTCGCTGCCGGGCGGCAGGAAAGCATCCGTCTTGCCCGTGGCGCACTCGCGCCATTCGGAGTCGTCGAGCCTGAGGGCCGTCAGACGTTCGATCTTCTCGTTGCGGCGCCCGGCGACCTTGAGGTGCCTTACTTTTGCGGTCTGCTGCTCTGTCCGCGGCCTGGGGCTGTTCCGCCATCGTACGAAGATCGCGATGCACAGCTCCTGCGCGACCTCGGGGAATATACGGGTCGCGACATCAGCTCGGTGGCCCTCCGGCGACAGGTCGATGATCCAGCCCTCGTCGGCGGTTTCACGCAGATAGCGCCGCATTCCGGCGAACGCCCGCCCTTTGAGCCATGCCTTAGGAGTGATCAGCGCGACCACGCCGAAAGGTACGTCGTCGTGTGCGTCGAAGACCTTCCAGGTGGCCCAGCGCCAGAAGTAGACGTAGAGGTTGGCGATCTTCGACTCGTACCTGCCGTTACCGGGTTGCCGGAAGGCCCCCAGCGGGGCAGGGATGTCTGCCTCGGGTTCCCCTCGCTCCACCCACTTGCCCGCACCCCGTTTCACGGCGTCGTGGGGCGGGTTGCCCATGACGACCATGACACGCTCGTCTCTCTTTACCTGGTTGGCCTGGCGGCGGGATTCTGCGAGTGCTCGGTAGGTGTGGGGGATCCAGTTGAACTCAGCTGTCGGGCTGTCCAGGGCATCGGCCACCAACAGCCTGAGTCCCTGGGCGGGGGCCGCGGACCCGTACTTCTTGAGCATGGCGTGCATGCGCAGTTCTGCGACGGCGAACGGGCCGACTTGCATCTCGAAACCGACCAGTCGACGCCCCACCATCTCTCGCAGGCGGGGGCCCACCGCGCCTGGTCCCTCTTCTTCAGCGATGGTCTCGGCAGCGAGCTCCAGTGCCGACAGCAGGAAGGTGCCGGTGCCCATGGCCGGATCGACAAGGACCACATCAGGGGAGGCGAAGCCGGAAGGAATATGGAAGCCCTCCCGCCTCAGGACGTCCTCGACCAGCCGGGCCATGGCCGAGACGACGCCATGTGGTGTGTAGTACGAGCCTGTACGTATCCGCAGCTCAGGGTCGTAAATCTGAAGGAAGTGTTCGTAGAGTAGGAAGTAGGCATCGCCTGTTCCGTCGTCCAGCACGTCCCATCTGACGGCCCCGATGACACGGAGCAGTGTGTTGAGAGTGGTGGAGAGTCCCGCGACCGAGTCTCCGGCGAGGACATCCAGCGCCTGGCCCATAAGTGAGTGCTTCTTGCCCAGCTTCGTGGCGATACTGTGCATGGTCTCGCCCTCGAAGGTGATCTCCTCCACCCGAGCGAGCAGAAGCGCGAACACGACGGCTTGACCGTACTGTTCGATGAATTCGGCGTCGGTCGCTTCCGGGAACAGCAAGTGTCGCCAGTCCTTGGCCAGCTTTGTAAAGGCTGGCAGACGGCGTCGGCTCTTTTCCTGCGCGATCGCCTCACCGACCTCTTCCGACAGCAGTTGGCACAGTCCTGCGACTGCTCGGATGAGCTGGCTCGTGGTGCGGGGCGTCTGCGGCTCCCAGGTCAGGAAGTCGTACAACACCCGCGCAAGCGCCCCGTCGGCGGGAGCAAGCCGGGCGCCGGAGGTGAGGACCGAGCCGCGCAGGTAGGCCACTTCTCCAACCTGTTGGCCCTGCTGGTGGACAGAAAACTCGTTGCCGTCACAGAGCAGTACGTTGTTGAGCAGCCGTAGTTTCGCCCACTGCCCGGCGTTGCGGCCTGTGTAGACGGACGGGTCGGCCTGGGTGCCCGGCTTCTTGAGCTCGATGTAACCGACGAGAGCGCCGCCGACCTCAACCGCATAGTCAGGGCGGGCTCCCATGTCGACGAGCGGTACCTCGCCGATGAGGGTGACGTCCAGACCGAGGCCACGGCATACAGATCGGATCATGTTCTCCAGCGGTCCCCGGAGCTGGTCCTCCTGCCACCCGCTGCCTCTCAGCTTCGGCGTGACCTCCGCTCCAAACGCGGACACAGCGGCCTGGACTGCCTGTTCGAAGCTGTCATGGATCCTGCGTCGGGCACTCATATCGCCCCATCCCCCAAGGCGGGCAGATCCGGCCGACGTCAGGTCGGTGCGGCTATCTGCCGCACCTTGCTCCTGTCGGGGTCGGACTTCATTCCGGCCCTCGCTGTTCCATGACCGTAGGAGGGGAGCGCGGGGCGCAAGGAGGGTGCATGGAGGCGCGTATCCGCGCAATATGCGCCGATGCCGGACTGACACTGAGGCGTTGGATGCGCTCGGTCAAGACCGTCGCGAGGCGGCGGGCGGTTGTCCAGGGAGGTCGTCTGGTGTTCAGCCGGATTGCCGAGACGAATCAGAAGCACGACTCCCGAGCGCATGGCGCCCAGTTCACGAACGCGCACATGAGAGGGGTGTGGGGATGTGGTGGTCAGGTGGGTGCGGCTGCTGCTCGCTGGGAGACCTGGACCAAGATCTTCTCCCAGATTTCTCCCAAGCCATCTCCAGGAACAACTCAGGGACCCGACCCGCTAAGCGGATCAGGCCCCTGACCTGGCGTTGTAACTGTCGGGGTGGCGGGATTTGAACCCACGACCTCTTCGTCCCGAACGAAGCGCGCTGCCAAGCTGCGCTACACCCCGATGTCGCCACTTGTCCTGCCCGAGCTGCTGCTCACCGTGGCGACGTCGTTTACTTTAGCCCACCGGTGGCTGGAGACGAAATCCGGTTTTGGCGCGGTGGCGGATCGGGTTGGGGCGGGCGTGGTCGATGGCCACGAGGAGGACGGAGAGGGCGTAGAAGGCGAGGCCGAGGAGGAGGGCGTTGCCCAGGACGCTCTTGTAGCCGTGCTGTTCGACGTCCAGGAAGGTGTAGAGGTAGCGCCCCGGTGTGCCGGGGAGGATCAGTTCGCCCCGGGCCAGATAGACCGCCAGGTACGTCATCGGGTACAGCAGCCACGTCGCCGCCATCCGCAGATGCAGCCGGCCGGGCGCGGTCAGGAACAGCCAGTCGACCACCGCCGCGATCGGGATCACCGTGTGCAGGACGTGGTTCGTCACCGCCTGCCAGCCGCTGACGGGGCCGCCCGTCATCGAGAACGGCGTCGACGCGTGCGCCAGGACCAGGTGGTACATCAGGCCGGTGATCGTGATGTAGAGCAGTGCCGCGCCGGTGACCAGGGGGGATAGGGGGCGGCGGGCCGTCCAGGCTCGGCGGGCCGTGGCGATCATGACCAGGGCCAGCAGGATGTTGCTCTGGATCGTGAAGTAGGTCAGCACCCGGATCGGGCTGCCGAGGAACAGGTCGACGGTTACCGCCGCTGCCGCCACCAACGCGACCAGCAGTCGGTACGCCGCCGTCAGCGGGCGACGGTACGGGGCCACCACCGCGGTGGCGGGAACGGGTGAGGCGAGCAGTGCGGGCATGCCGGGTACCGCGGGGAGGTCCGGGATGTCCCTGGGTATCGGGGCGGTCATGCCCTCACGCTAGGCAGCGGGGACGAAAGGGGCGATACGGGTGGGCTGGACGAGGTACTCACCGCAGCCCCCGGTACCTCACCGCAGCCCCCGGTATCCCCCGGTATCTACGTCCTGAGATACCTCCCGCGCCCGCGCCCGCTCCTACCCCTCGCCCACCAACGTCAACAACGTCGCCTCCGGCGGACAGGCGAACCGCACCGGCGTGTACCGGTTCGTCCCGCACCCGGCCGATACGTGCAAGTACGACGTCCGGCCCTCCGCCGTATGCCGGGACAGCCCCTTCACCCGGTCCGTGTCCAGGTCGCAGTTCGTGACCAGGGCACCGTAGAACGGGATGCAGAGCTGGCCGCCGTGCGTGTGGCCGCCGAGGATCAGGGGGTAGCCGTCCGCGGCGAAGGCGTCCAGTGCGCGCAGGTACGGCGCGTGCACCACGGCCATCGAGAAGTCGGCGTCGTCGGACGGGCCGCCGGCCACGCGCGCGTAGCGGTCACGCTTGATGTGGGGGTCGTCCAGGCCGGTCAACTCCACCGATGCGCCCTCGAGTTTCAGCGTCCCCCGCGTGTTCGTCAGGTTCAGCCAGCCCGCCGCGTCGAAGCCGTCCCGCAGGTCCTCCCACGGGTTGTGGATGGCTCCTACGACGGGCGGGTTGCCGTTCAGGCCGTGGCGGCCAGCGGTCTTCTCGAACAAGTACCGGGCGGGATTACGGGGTGTGGGGCCGTAGTAGTCGTTGGAGCCGAAGACGTACGCACCCGGGAACTCCATCAGCGGGCCGAGCGCGTCCAGCACCTCGGGGACGCCCTCCGGGTCGGAGAGGTTGTCGCCGGTGTTGATCACGAAGTCGGGGCGCAGGCCCGCGAGCGAGCGCAGCCAGCGCTGCTTCTTGCGCTGGCCGCCGACCATGTGGATGTCGGAGACCTGGAGGACTCTGAGCGGGCGCATCCCGGCCGGCAGCACCGGGACCGTCACCCGGCGCAGCCGGAAGGAGCGGGCCTCGAAGCCCGCCGCGTAGACCAGACCGGCGGCGCCGGCCGCCGCAATTCCCAGAGGTACTCCATATCGCGCGCGCATTCCTCCATCGTGTCAGACCCCACTGACACGCCTGACACCCCGTCGGCCAGGGCCCGGTAAATCGGTGGGCGCAGCCGGTTGCGCACCTGCGAGAATCAGACCCATGACCGCCACGCTCAAGTCGAAGCTGCAGGAAGACCTCAACACCGCGATCAAGGCGCACGACAAGCTGCGTTCCTCCACGATCCGGCTGACGCTCGCCGCGATCACCAAGGAGGAGGTCGCCGGCAAGGAGAAGCGCGAGCTCTCCGACGACGAGGTCCTCAAGGTGATCACCAAGGAGGCGAAGAAGCGCCGCGAGGCCGCGGACGCCTTCGCGCAGGGCGGTCGCCCCGAGTCGGCCGCGCAGGAGAAGGCGGAGGGCGAGATCCTCGCCGAGTACCTGCCCAAGCAGCTCGGCGACGAGGAGCTGACCGCGATCGTCTCCCAGGCCGTCGAGGAGGCCAAGGCCGCCGGTGCCGAGGGCCCGCGCGCGATGGGCGCCGTCATGAAGATCGTGAACCCGAAGGTGGCCGGCCTGGCCGAGGGCGGCCGCGTCGCCGCCGTGGTGAAGAAGCTCCTCGCCGGCTGACCCACCCATGTGTTTCTACGA
>NZ_BARF01000107.1 GCF_000367365.1 Streptomyces prunicolor NBRC 13075
CTTGTGATGACCGCCTAGAACAGGACCCTCCCGATGACCACGGCTCCCCCGCGCACCGAACCCGACCCGTCCGCACTGACCTGCCCCGGGGACCGGGTCGGCCTCTGCTCCGGATGCCAGCGCAAGACCCACAAGTACGGGTCCGGCGGCAGCCTGCTGTGCCAGTGGTGCATGGCGCCGGTGCAGGCGGGGTGGGGCACGTTCGTGCGCTACGTCAACACGCGCGTCTGACCTCGCACACGCCGTCGACCCGGATGCCGGTGGCTTCGCGGTCGGTGAGGGGAAGTCGCCGGGTCAGGGTCAGCAGCACACGATCCTCGCCCAGCACTGGCTCGACAACACCGCCCACGTCAGCGGCTGACCGGCGCAGCATGAAAGGCCAGCGGGGCCCGGACTGGTGTCCGGTCCCGCCCGCGGCCTCAACACTGTCCTCACCCTTGCGGGCCAGACTGAGCAGTTGACGCAAAATACGGTGCACGCGATCGAGCGCGGCTTCGGCAGCTAGCGCCGCATATGGCGGGACGCCCGGTCGCCGCGCGGGCAGCGCCTGACGCAGCAGCGGATGCAACTCCCTGCAACCCGAATCGCGGCCGGGCGCCGGGTCGTTGGCCGGACATGACGACGCACAGACCGGCCGACGCCGACCATGTCGCCGGGGAGACCGCCGCAGTGGACCTGGTCCTCGCCTACCTCGCAGGGGCGGTGCCCGCGGCGCCGGCCCTCTCCCCGCTCGCCGCCGACTACATGGAACAACAAGCCTCCGGACTGCTGTCCGGCGCGGTCATGCTCGACCCCGGCTTCTCCCCGCACCGGCGGGCCGTGATGCCGCCCGCCGGACTCGTGTGGCTGGAGAGCGTGTCCATGACCGAGCCGGTCGCCACTGCGGTCCGCGCGCTCGCAGGGGACGGCGGCGGCCGGTTCTCCTTCCTGTCCCAGGAAGAGCGGGTCATGGCCCTGGCCCTCTCCGCCGCCGCCCGCCTGGCCGCCCTCTACGAACCGGCGGAAGGAGTGCGGCGGCTGCACAAGGTCCGCGACGTCGTATCCCGCCCCTGACCTTCCGCCAGCTTGTTTCGCTCTCAGTCGGTGTTGAACGCCTGGTCGACGCTCAGCGTGTCCTCGTAGAGGTGCATGCGGACGATCTCGCCGTCTTCGACCACCAGGTGCATGGCCGACGGGGTGGTGAACTCCTTGCCGGTGGACGCGACGGTGTGCGTGAAGACCCCCAGCAGCATCACGTCACCGCCGTCGACGATGACCCGCTCCAGCACGACCTTGCTCTTGCCGGGTACGAAGTGCGGCCACATCGTGGTGAAGTACGGCGCGACTTCCTCCCGATGGGCACGACGGCCGGTCCAGGGCAGTTCGTCGTTGCCGGGGACGTGCCAGTCGATGTCTGCCGCGAACAGTTCCTGGATGCCGTCCTGGTCCTGCCTGCCGAGGCGCTCCACGAACTGCTCGGCCACGGCCCGTGAGGTCTGGGTGTCTGTTGCCATGGGGTTCTCCGAATCTTCGAGGTAACCATTTTTGTTACATTGACGGGCGCGGAAACGTGCCACCACCGAGACCAGGGGGTGGGCTAGGCGGTTTTGAGCACGTCCCGCAGGACGTCCTCCAGTGTGGTTCTCGCCAACTCCCCACGGAGGACAGCCTCGATCTCGTCGTAGACAGAGGCCAGCGCCGGCCCTATGCCGTGGCCCACGACGCACTCGGGGTCGGGCAGCGAGCGGTGCAGAGCGAAAACCGGCCCGGCGCCGATCGCCTCATGGACGTCGAGCAGGGTGATCGATGCCAGGTCCCGGGCGAGCATCCAGCCTGCTCCTGTACCTCGCCGCGAGTCGGCGAGGCCGGCCTTGCGCAGTTCGGCCAGGAGGCGACGGATCACCACCGGATTGGTGTTGACGCTCGTCGCGATCTGCTCGGAGGTGGCTACCTCGCGACCGCGACGCTGATACAGACCTATCCACGTGAGCACATGCGCCGCGATGGTCAGCCTGCTGTTGGCACTCACCTCGAACCTCACCTCCCTCGAACCTTCAACTTCATCGTAACAGTAATAGTTACAACGCCGCTGCCGCGCTTGACGAACCTGATTCCTCAGAATGCGGACCTGGCATGCCATGTGGCTGGCCCGCATCGACCGCAAGGCCGCCGAACTGGAACAGCGTCAGGCCGAAGAGGAGCACCGCCGGCCAATACCAGACTGGATCCTCGAACTCAACCGCGCCACAGGGCACCCGCTGGCCGTGCACGTCGGCGACTGCGGCATGGCCGGCCGCCGAAGACGGCAGGTCGACCAGGACGGCGCCCGCCGCCTCCTCACCGTCGACGGGGAGCCTGCCTGCCCTATCTGCCGCCCAGACACCGCACTGCACATCACCGACTAGCCAGCACCTCCTTTGTGCCACTCGTCCGCAGGTCGGCGCAGCCCTCCTCGCCCCCGTTGCGGGGCGCACAGTTAGCCCCGTACCGGCATCGAGTACGGGGCCCACTCTCGCGTGTGACCGAGGAATCTCGGGTCGGGCAGCCCTCACGCGCGCATGACGGCAGCTGAAACGACCACGCCCGCCACCCACGCAAGCGCAGCAGCCTCCCATTCCTGCAGCCCGTTCTGGAGCGCCCATCTCTTCGCGATCGTGTGAGCGCAGGACCCTACGATCGCCGCAGTGATCTTCTTAGGCACGATATTGCCTCTCTGTATGTGCGTCGACTTCGCCCCAGGAGGGGGCCTGTGTTCTCAGCGAAGCAGGGTGAATATGCAGGTAGCAAGGAGGTATAGCCAGTTTGCAAGTTATCGGAGCCTCCCGTGGGAGTACCCAGCACGAAGGAGATATCGAATGCTCTGCTGGGAGTACTTACGGGGCTACGCTCTCTCCATGACTGTCGACCCCGCAGGTATCGAGAGCGACGATCTGCTCCAGGCCGCAGCCGCAGCCGGGCACCCCGTAAGCGAGCGGCTGCTGGAGGAGTTCCGCTCCCGTGCACAAGGCCTGCTCCCGCACCCTCAGCGCGGGCCGAATCGAGGTCGCAAGCCCGTGTGGCTGTACCCGCCCGGCGCCGAGCGGCAGTTGGTGAGCCTCATGCGCTGGCGCGAGCACACGAAGGACCGCAACGTGCTGCGGGTGCTGCTATGGCTCGACGGTTTCCCTATCGCGACCAGCGCTGTGCGTGAATCCGTGAGTGCCGGCCTCACCACGATGACCCAGACGCTGGAACGCGAACTTGAGGCGGAGGCCTCCCGCCGGAAACTGGATCCGGCGTCGGACCGCGAGGCCGCGCTGAACTCCATCGCCTCGACTCTGGCTGCACGGCGCGGACCGAACGCCCTGCCGCGGACAGTACGGGTGACGGCTTCAGAGCGCACCAAGGCGGTCGAGTTGATGCTTCGGCTGTTCGCGTTCGGGGAGACGCTCGACACGACCGAGGAGGAAGCCGAGACCGTCGAAAGGGTTCTCGGTGTCTCTCCGGGGCGTCGGCAGCGCGTGGACGGGGACGGGCCGTGGCTGGTCGGTCCGGCGCAGGATCTGTTCGATGCGGCGCAGGTCATCTCCGTGCCGAGGATGGCGGAGACCCTCGTGGACGCAACGGATGCGGAGCTGGAGTCGGCTCGGCAGCTCGTAGCGATGCTGTTCCGGTTCCTGCCTCTCGTTGCCAGGATGATCGGCGCCGTGTTCGGCAACGACAACTACGCCGGTATGGAAAGGGTGGGGCACCTCGACGACCATCCGGAGTTCGTGATGCTGCTCGTACCCATGGTCGTCGCGATGATCCGTGCCGGATGCCAGGAGAACTTGGACACCATCGCGACCGCCTTGGAACCGTTTCCTGCGCTGACGGCCGAGATCCGGCGTGTCCTCGATATGCCGTCGAACGAGGTGGAACGCAACCTCGAAAGTCAGCCTGCCGCAGTACAGCGACAGGCGCATCGACTGATCGAGGCCGCCGTGGACGGGAAACTGAACCAAGCGCCGCACCGGCGGCCCTGACCTCCGGATACGTCAGGCCGCCGTCAGGTCCGGCCGTGGACCGAACGCCCTCCGGCAGCGCGGATGGGAAATCGGCCACTCTGCGGCGTCCTCGACGGTTCGCACTGTGCGGTTGGCCTTGTCGGAGTCCTGATGGGTGGTCCAGCCGCAGTCGAGGCCGTCGAAGACCTCAACCATCGTGACGCCTGCCTGGCGGGTGCGGTTGAGGGTGCCGGCGTTGTAGGCGACGGCCGACTTGGCGAGGGTGGCAGCTTCGGCCCAGGCGCGGACCGGGACGCGAGCACCGTTGCGGTAGACGACGTGGGTCAGCTTGTGCTCGGTCGCGAGTCTGCCCGCCATATTCTTCGCGGCCTGCTTCGCCGTCATGTTGCCCGCAGCAAGCAGCGGGACCTCTCGGCGGGCTGCCTCTCGTGCCGCCCGATAGAGCTGGTTCGCCATGCGCTCGGCTTCCTGCGAGCGGCACAGGAAGTCGGCGTAGGAGTCGGCCGCGAGGGACTGTAGGGCGTCGCGGTGGAAGGTGGTCCAGGTGAAGGCCACGTCGAGGGCTTCGGCGGCGGCTTGAGCGCCGGCGGCGTACAGGTGCGGTAGTTGCCGTTGGACGAACTGCCGGGCCTCCTGGTCGACGCGTTGGCGGAAGGCGCGGATCGCCTGCTTGAACTCCTCCAACGTCGCCACGGTGTGCGGCGCCCTCGGGTTGTCGGCGAACTGGGTGAGGACGGCGCGCTGTTGAGCGGCGAGTCGCTGCCAGGCATCTTCGAGGACGGCCGCGACGCGACGTGCGATCTCGTCCGGGTCTCCGGGCACCGGCGGTGGCCACTCGTACGGCATGCCGGTCTACCGTCCCCGGCGAGCGCGCAGCAGCGGCGCGGTCACGAGGTCAGTACTTTCCTCTCCATCGACCAGTTCGTCCGGTGCAACCAGGTCCACGAGCGCAGTGATCTGGCGTTCGAGCCCCGCGAGGTTGTTGCTCTGGTCGATGGTGACCACGCGGTCCACGGTCATGCGGAGCGGGTCAGCGAGCAGCTTCGCGCGCCGCTCGGCCAGGACCTCGTTTGCGACAGCACGAGCGGAGGTCAGCCGCGTGTAGCGTGCATCCAGGTCAGCGGTGTCCGTGGTCGGGCCGAGCTGAGCCAGCAACCAGGCTCGTACAGCGATGTCCATCCGATGCTCCTGTCGTACGAGGTGAGGCTCGGCACCATGACAGTGCCGAGCCTCACTGGTGATGTGCCGCTACCTACGCACCCGCACCGGCTACCTTCGCGGTCCGTCGCCTCGGAACCCTGACGGGCTCCGGCTCCGGGGCAGGATCCGGCTCCGGGGCAGGATCCGGCTCCGGGGCAGGATCCGCCACGGTCGGCGTCTCTCCCACATCGCCGTCCGCGCCGACCGGGTTCGGGGTGGCCTCATCCGGAGAGGGAGCCTCCCCCGGCCACGCGACCGGGTTCGGGATGAGCGGGGCGAGCCGCTCGGGAACCTCCTCCCCCGCTTCCAGCCGGACCGGGCCCTGCTCGGGGTCTCGCAGGAATACCGTGCGCGCCAACTTCGCCATGACCAGCTCCCGTTAGAAAACCGTCGCGGCGATGTGGATGTCCGGCACGTACAGCACGGGCATCGCAGCAGCAGCGGAGATCGTGGACAGTTGGACAGGGGTACGCGTCTGCACGTGGGTGGTGATCACGATGCCGGGGGCCTCCTCGGCGGTGATGACTCCCTTGCCGCGCAGCTCGATCGCCTCGGCGGTCAGACCGTACTGGGTCTCGCCCCACTGTTCGCGGCGCGGCGGGATCATCGCCCACAGCGACTCCGGGGTCGTGCGCACCAGGGTGTCGCTGCTGTCGTACGCCTGCACGTCATAGGTCGTCACGGGCGGCAGGTTGTACTTGGCGCGGACCCGGTTGACCTCCTCCGGAGCCAGCATGCCGCTCGGGATCTGGTCGGTGGACGGCGAGTTGTGGAACGCGGCCCGGTACTCCGCCGTGGACCCGAGCAGCGACAGCGCCTTCTCCGAGCTGATGACCCGCTCGGAGCGCGGTACGCCGATGCTCTTCAGGTACTGGATCCACGCCAGTTCGTCGGCGATCGGGGTGGCTGCATCCGACTGGGACCACGGCACCGCGACCGTCGGCCGGTTGGCGGCCGGCACCTTCCAGTCGACGTCGAGGGCGACTCCGGGCAGGGACACCACGCCGGTGGACAGCATCTGTCCGGCGGCGATCTCCATGGCGGCCTTCGTGGACCTCGCGGCGGTGCAGGATGACCGCGAGTGCCTCGGCCAGGCCAGGGACGATGTCGCCGGCCGCCGCGGTGCCGGGGACGGTCACGGTCTGCTCGGCGAGAGCGGCCACGACCTGCTCGGTCATCTTCTGCGCGGTCCGCATCCGGGGGCTGCCCCGAGGAGAGTGCGGGTGATCTCTTCGGGGCCGGCCTGGGCCAGCGCGGCCGGGGAGCCGATGGCCTGCAGCAGCGCCAGCACCGCCGGGTGACGCAGGCGGGGGCCCAGGACCCGTTCGAGGGCCGGGTAGATCGAGGTCAGCAGTCCGCGCAGCCGGTTGGAGATGCGGGTGGCATCACCGGCCAGGTCGTCGTCATGGCCCAGCACCATGGCCAGTTCGGCCCGGACACTCTCGTCCGGTGTGATGCTTCGCAGCAGGTGGGGCATGGTGCGGGCGGCATCGAAGATGACCAAGGCATCGCGGGCGTCGGTCTTGCCGGAGCCCGGGTGGAGATCAGCCAGCCGTCGCATCGACAGGCCCGGCAGATAGGCCACCTCGCAGCCGCTGGCGCGGGCCACCGCCACCGGCAGCGCGCCGATCGAGGCAGGCTGATCGACCACGACCAGCACCCTGCCCTTGCGTTGCAGACGGGCGAACAGGTCCCGCAGCTGCGGTTCGTTGTTGGGCAGCGGCTTGTCGAAGGTCATCCGGCCGTCCGCCAGCAGAGCCGTGCCGTGGTGTTCGGACTTACCCACGTCCAGAGCACAGAACACTGCGATCGGCGTGAAGTTGCTGGTCACCGGCCTTCCCTCCCCGGAGTTCATGCCGGGTGGCCTGCCAGGGCACCGGCAGTCGACAGCCACATTACGCAGCCCGCCTGACGGCGGACACGCTCTCATCAGCGATCAGCCGGTGCCACCAGAACCAGCGACAGCACCCCCCGGATCATCAACAACAGGGGCAAAGAGTCCTACCGGACCTGGAGGCCACGAGCCCGAACCGGGCGCTACGAAGAATGTGATAGTCGAACTGCGGCCCGGGTTGGGCTGCTGCCAGGCTTGGCGCCGACGTTCCGGCATGACCCACAAGGTAATTGGCGGCTCGTTGCAGCCTGCCGTGCGCCCGAGTTGTCTGCCGGACGTCGGCGTCGGCCTGGCCCACCCCGTTGGCTTGATCAGCAGCTTGTCCGCCATCTCGACGTGACTCATCACAGTTATGCCACGCGGTGACTCCACCCAGGCCGACGCCGACCACGGTCGTCCAGCCAGCAAGGAGAACAACCGCGTGACCATGCTCGCAGAACAGGTCGACGGCGTCATTGGCGTCGACACGCACCGCGATACCCTCGCCGCCGCAGCCGTCAGCCCCATCGGAGCCGTCCTGGCCACCACTGATTCCCCGGCGAGCGCCCGCGGATACCGCCGCCTGCTCGACTTCGCCCGCCGGCAGATCCCCGGCCGCCGCTGCTGGGCACTGGAAGGTGTCGGCAGCTTCGGCGCCGGCCTGGCCGCTTTCCTCGGCCAGGCCGGCGAACAGGTCGTCGAGGTACTGCGACCCAAGCGGCCCACCGTTCGCGACGGCCGCAAGACCGACATGATCGATGCCATCCGGGCGGCCAAGGAAGCCCTGTCCACTGAGCACCTCATCCAGCCCCGGCTCAGAGGTGAACGCGAGGCCCTGCGCGTCCTGCTCGTGACCCGTCACGGCGCGGTCCTCGCTGCCACCGCCGCGATCAATCAGCTCAAGGGCTTGATCGTGTCCGCACCGGACGATCTGCGCTCCGAGCTGCGAAAGCTCAAGGGTCCGGCTCAAGTCGTCCGTTGCGCTCAACTGCGGGATCGCCCGACGCACGACGTCGAGCACCGGATGACCGCCCGGGCCTTGCGATCCACCGCCCGGCGCATCCAGGCCCTGCAGGCCGAGGCCAAGGACCTCGAGAACGAGATCCTTGTGCTGGTACGGCAGTTGGCGCCCGATCTTCTCGATTTGCTCGGCGTTGGCCCGATCACTTCGGCTCAAATTTTGGTGAGCTGGTCGCATCCGGGCCGGTTTCGCTCCGAGGCGGCTTTCGCCTCTTTCGCCGGAGTCTCGCCGATCCCCGCGTCGTCGGGACTGACCAACCGGCACCGGATCAACCGCAGCGGTGATCGGCAACTCAACCGGGCCCTGCACACCATCACGCTCATCCGGATGCGGCTCGACCCTGCCACGAAGACCTACGTCGCGCGGCGAATCGGCGAGGGCAAGACCTCCCGCGACGCACAACGCTGCCTCAAACGAACCATCTGCCGACAGCTCTTCAAGATCCTCGAACGCTCCGGCCAGAACACCGGGACGAAGCCTAAGGATCTTCCTCAAGCAGCTTGACGCGATATAGCAGCCTCGGGCAGGCAGGGGGGCTATCGGGCTGCGTCGATCGCGCACTCGGTGGCCGGTACGGTGGTTTCGGGGTCGCTGGGCGAAGACCCGGCCGCTGTCCGGGCCCGGGCGGGCGCGGTTGCGGTCGCGGGCGTCTCGCCGTCGTCGTCGTCCGCGTCCGGTGCCGGGGCCCTCTCCCCTCGCTCGATCAGTCCCAGTGCCACCCCGGTGATGATGATGACGCCGCCTGTCGCCTGGGCCAGCCGGATCGTCTCCCCGTTGATCACGACGGCGCCGATGACGCCGATGACCGGAACCAGGTTGAGGATGTTCACGGCGACGCTCGGCGGCATCCGGCGCAGGCCGTAGTTGTAGAGCAGGAAGCCGCCGACCGAGCACGCCAGGGCCAGGTAGACGAGCAGTGTCGAGGCGGTCGCGCCCGGCATCCGCCAGTCGCCGGCCTCCAGCAGCGAGGCGAGGAGGAATCCCGCCGCACCCGCCAGGGTCTGGTAGTACGTGACGCTCACGGCGTTCTGGCCGGCGCTCACGCGTTTGGTGAGCACGTTGTACCCGGCCCAGGCCAGTCCGCCGAGCAACAGCAGGATGTCTCCCGCCCACCGTGAACTTCCGCCGACCTCGGCTCCGTTGCGTACGACGAGGAAGGCGCCGGCGGTGGCCAGCAGTACGCCCGTCACCCGCAGCAGCGGCATTCTGGTGCGCAGGAGGGCCAGTTCCAGGAGCATCGTCATCATGGGGTAGGTGGCCACGATCAGGGACGCGTCGGAGGCCGTTGACAGATCGACGCCGATGTTCTCCAGGATGAAGTACACGGTGATGCCGAGGAATCCGCTCAGGTAGAGCTGCCGGCGCTGGCGGGCGTCCGGCCTGGCGGGGCGGTGCCGGTTCAGGCGTATGAGCAGGCCCAGGAGCAGGGCCGCCAGGGTGAACCTGATGGCGCCGATGCTGAGCGGGCCGACCTCGTCCAGCAGTTGTTTGGTCACCGCGTAGGAACTGCTCCAGAACAGGGCGGCCGCCACCACCGCACAGACCGCCCTCGCGCTGGGCCCTCGCTCACGCATCCGAAGTCGCCTCCCTCTACCACCGCTACCGCTGCCGGACATGCAGACATACAGCCGGCGGCCGAACAAAAATCAGCAGTTTTCCGAGGAGGCTAACAAGATTCACAAAGAAGCTGCGTACAATCCGAATTACCTTCGGATTTTGCAGAGTGAGGCACGTGTGGACGAACTAGATTCGGCGTTGGTACGGATGCTCCAGGAGGACGGACGGCGCACCAACCGGGACATGGCCCAGGCGCTCCGTATCGCCCCGTCCACCTGTCTGGAGCGGATCCGGTCGCTGCGCGAGCGCGGCATCCTGACGGGGTTTCACGCGGAGGCCGACCTCACGGCGATCGGCCGTGGCCTGCAGGCCGTGATCGCCGTACGGGTCCGCCCGCCGACGCGTGCGGTGATCGAGGCCTTCCAGACCTTCCTGGAGCAGATGCCCGAGGTGATATCGCTCTTCGTCCTCACCGGGAACGACGACTTCCTGGTGCACGTCGCCGTCCGCGACACCGACCATCTGCACGCGGTGGTCCTGGACAAGCTGACGAAGCGTCCGGAACTCGCCGACGTACGGACCTCGGTGGTCTACGGGCACATGCGCAAGAAGGTCATCGGGCCGGCCTGACGCCCGCGGGGACCCCTCGCGGGCGGGTCACCGGGCCGGTGGCCTCGTGGGCGGTCACCGGGCCGGTGGTGCGGTCTCCTTCGCCGCCGTGATCAGCAGGTCGTTGGCATCGGGGCTGCCCAGGGTCACCCGCAGACCGCTGCCCGGGAAGGCCCGGACCAGCAGACCGCGCCGCTCCCACTGCTCCGCCACCGCCTGCGAGGCCTCGCCCGTCGCCAGCCACAGGAAGTTGGTCTCGCTGGGCAGCACCTCCCAGCCCAGCCCCAGGAGCGCCGCACGGGTCCGCTCCCGCTCCGCCACGATCCGTTCCACCCGTTCGAAGGGCTCCCTCTCCACGCTCAGCGCGGTCAGCGCGGCCTCCTCGGCGATGCGGCCGACCCCGCACGGCACGGCGCACTTGCGCAGCGCCTCGGCGATCACGGGCTGCGCGACGCCGTAGCCGACGCGCAGCCCGGCCAGCCCGTAGGCCTTCGAAAAGGTGCGCAGCACCAGCAGGTTGGGCCGCTCGTGGTGCAGCGCGACCCCGTCGGGAGCGCCCGGCGAGCGGTAGAACTCGAAGTACGCCTCGTCCAGGACGACCAGGACATCACCGGGCACCCGGTCCAGGAACCGCTCGAGTTCGGCGGTGCCAACGGCGGTACCGGTGGGGTTGTTGGGCTCGCACAGGAAGACGGCCCTGGTCCTGGGGGTGATGGCGGCGGCCATGGGGTCCAGGTCGTGCACGCCCTCGGCGAGCGGCACCTCCACCGGGACGGCCCCCGCCATCCGCGCCACGATCGGGTCCAGCCGGTACCGCACGGACTCGAACAGACCGACGGCCGCACCCACACCGGCCGGCACCACACCCGCCGTACACCCGCCACCGTCCTGGTCACCGGCCACCGCCGCCGGCAGCCGCCCCGCCAGCACGGCACCCTTCTCCAGACCACGCGCCGAACCGGTGCCGGCCACAGGAACATCAACCCCCGAACGCGGACAGGCAGCCACATGCCTGCCGGACCTGCCGGACCTGCCGGACCTGCCGGACCTGCCGGACCTGCCGGACCTGCCGGACCTGCCGGACCTGCCGGACCTGCCGGCGGGGCCGCGTGCCCTGCCGCCGCGGGGCGACGAAACACCGTCCCGTCGTTTCGTCGAGGGGACACCGTTCGTTGTCTCGCCGAGGGTTCGAGAGCTCCCCGAAAACCCGCCCCCGGTCCGCCACCCCCATCACCCACAGGCCGCTGCCGTACTCCCCCGCCACCCCCACCCCATCCGCAACACCCAAGGTCAGAGCATCGGGACGGGTTTCAACAGGGAATTCACCGGAAGTGCTGCGCCGGGTACGGCAGACGCATAGCGTGCGATGACCGGGCCGTTCCCCGCGCATCCACGGTCCGTGCCTCGTGGGGCCCACGACCCTCTAGGAGACCCTGGAATGTCCTCCGACAGCTCCGAGTTACGTCCCCTGCCGCACCGCGCCGCACGGCACGCTTCCGCTGTCACACCCGGATGGGCCACCGGCCGGGCCCGCCCCTGGACCGGACCGCACCGGGACCTGCGCCTGCTGCGCCGGGCATGCCGGTGGCAGCGGCGGATCGCCGCCCTCACCGCGCTCGGCTACTTCGCCGTCTTCCTGACACTGACCGTCCAGACACCCTCCCTCATGGCCCGCCCGGCCCCGGGCGGACTGCCCCTGGGACTGTTCCTGGCCCTGGCACAACTCCCGGTGACCTGGCTCGCGGTCATCCTCTACGAACTCACCGCACACCGCCTCGTCGACCCGCTCGCCCGCCGGGTACGGCGCCAGACCCGCGACGCACAGGCCCGGCCGTGACCGACTTCGCGGGCCCTGCACAGTCCTGGTCGCTCGTGGCGTTCTGCAGCGTCGTGACCCTCACCCTCCTGCTGTGTGTGATCACCGGCCCCGACCGCGAGGACCTCGACGAGTTCTACACCGGCTACCGCTCCCTCTCCCCCCTGCGCAACGGCCTGGCCATCGCCGGCGACTACATCTCCGCAGCCACCGTCCTCACCGTCGGCGGGATCATCGCCCTGTGCGGCTACGACGGCGTCGTCCTGGCCCTGAGCACCCTGCTCTCCCTGCTGCTCCTGATGTTCCTGCTGGCCGAACCCCTCCACCACACAGGCCGGTTCACCATGGGCGACGTCCTGGCACACCGCATGCCCGGACGCGCCGTACGGATCACCACCTGCGCCGTCACCCTCGCAGCCCTGGCCCCCATGATGGTCGTACAACTCGCCGGCGTCGGACAACTGCTGGCATTCGTCCTGGGCTTCTCCGGCGGCGCCATGCGCACCGGCTGCATCATCGGCGCCGGCACCCTCATGATCACCTACGCCGCCATCGGCGGCATGCGCGGCACCGCACTCATCCAGATCCTCAAAACCGTCATCCTCCTCGGCTCCGGACTGATCGTGGCCGCACTCGTCCTGCACAGCTTCGGCTGGAGCCCACAGACCCTGTTCACCTCCGCCGCACACAACAGCGGCGCCGGACCCGACTACCTGCGCTACGGCCTGCAGTTCACCGGCGGACAACACCCCGCCCTCGACATGATCAGCACCCAGTGCGCGATCGTCCTGGGCGGCGCCAGCCTGCCCCACGTCACCATGCGCATGTACACCGCCGGCAGCACCCGCCAAGTACGCCGCGCCATGTCCTGGGCCGTCTGCGCCGTCGCCCTCTTCATCGCCGTGATGACCGTCATCACCGTCGGCGCCACCGCCCTCATCGGCGCCAAAGCGATCGCCGCCGCCGACCCCCGCGGCAACACCGCCTACCTCCTCGGCGCACGCGCCGCCTTCGGAACCCACCTCTCCCGCACCGAAGGGCTGCTCCTCACCACCGTCACCACAGCTATCTTCCTCACCCTGCTGGCATCCGTCGCCAGCATGACACTCGCCTGCGCCAACTCCCTCGCCCACGACGTCCTCACCCGCCCGGGCACACCACCCCTGCGGGAAATGGCACGGGCACGCCTGGCCGCACTCGCCGTCGGAACACCCGTGATCACACTCGCCGTACTCGCCCAGCACCGCAGTCTGCAGCCGCTGGCCATCACCTCCTTCTGCCTCGGCGCCTCCGCCATCGCACCCGCCCTCCTCCTCAGTCTCTTCTGGCGCCGCTACACCCGCGCCGGCCTGCTCTGCACGCTCATCGGCGGCACCCTCACCGTCCTCATCCTCATGACCGGCACCAACCTCGTCTCCGGCACCCCCCAATCAGCCTTCCCCGGCGCCGACTTCAACTGGTTCCCGTTCACCACCACGGCCCTGGTGTCGGTGCCTGCCGGTTTCCTGTGCGGCGTACTGGGGACGGTCCTGTCGGGCAGGAGGACCGGCACACGCGAACGCCACCACTACGAAACCGTCGAAACCGTCGTCCTCACCGGACCACCACACCCCCACAACGGCTGACCCCGGCCGTGCGCTGTTTCGGCACGGTGCGCGGCGGGGGTCAGCCGCTGCCGACGAGGAGCACGGCGACGTAGGCGACGCCGCAGGTACGGCTGAGCACGATCCGGGGCGGCGGCGGATGCCCAGGGCGAGGAATCCCAGGCGGAGGCCTCGCCCCAGCCGTTGTGCGCATAGGGGAAGCCCAGCACCACGGCGAGCATGCCGACCGAGGCGAGCAGCACTCCCCCCTGTCCATCCGGGCGCCCGACCTGGGCCGGTCGTGAAGCAGCGTCATGCCTCCGAAGAACGCGACGGCGGCGAGCAGCAGGCTGACGTACAAGCACCAGCGCCGGCCCTGTCCGCAGGCCAGTGCATCGCCGTTGGGATCAGGCCCACGCCCGAGCCGTCGGCCACGGCACCGCCTCAGACGCCGAAGGAATTGGTCCGTTCCTTCAGGTCGGTGAACGGGGTGAAGGACGTCCCAACCAGCCGGGCCGTCTCCTCTCCGCCGCCTTCAGGAACCCAGCACGGGGGCAGCTCGAAACCACTGGAGAACTCACTGACGCCAGGGCCGGGGAAGTCGTGAACAGATGGTCATCGGTCCGTCCCCTCAACCCGAGAGGACTACGACCACACCGGGAAGGAACGCGACACCGGCGCCGGCGAGCGCCGCCGTGCCGGCGCATCCCGCGTGCAGGCGGCGGCACACGGGCCACGCAGAAACCCCACGACCGGAGGACGACCGGGGCTCTGGAGAACGGCGGCGGCCGGCCCAGTGAGCGGACTCCGGCGGTCCGGCGGGGGTATGGCCAGCGCCAGCGGGTCCGGTGGGCAGGGCTGAGCAGGGCAGGGCTGCGAGACGGCAGACACCCAGGGTGTGTCCGGCAGATCGGGTCACGGCAACGGGGCGGTGACTGATCGGTGTCACGGACGCGGGGTGATACAGACACACGGTGCGGTACGTGCGGCTGCAAGGCGAAGCCGCACCCCACGTCCGCGGCATGAGCAGCCGGACCGCCCCCCTATGCGGCCGTGCCCGCAGTTCCCGCCGAATGCCCGGTTCCGGGCGCGGTCGCGGTGGCCGTCACTGGGGCGGGGCGGCCGGGCGGGCGGGGCAGGCCGCCGCCCGTGGGGTGGCCGATGATCCAGCTCAGCAGAGGGCCCGCCATCACGGTCGTGACCACGGCCATGACAACCATCAGCGAGTACAGATCCCGGCCCGAGTAGCCCAGTTACAGGCCCACGTTCACGACGATGAGCTCGGTCAGGCCGCGGGTGTTCATCAGCGTCGCCAGCGCGGCGGACTCCCGCACCGGCATCCGGCAGAGACGGGCGGCGGCGAACGCGCCGGTGAACTTGCCGCCGACGGCCACCAGCAGGATCAGTCCCAACGTGCCCAGCCCGCCGGCGTCCAGGTGGGACAGATCGACCTGGAGACCGGCGACCACGAAGAACACCGGCAGCAGCAGCGTGCCGCTCAGGCGGCCCAGGCGCTCGTGCACATCGGCGCGCAGCCGCTCCCCGCCGCGCGGCAGGATCACGCCGAAGAGGAACGCGCCGAAGATGTAGTGCAGCCCCACCCACTCGGTGAGGGCCGGCCGAGCCGCTGACGGCGATCACGGCTGCCAGCAGGGACCAGGCCAGCACGTCGTCGACACACGCACACGCCAACGCCACCACGCCCAGCGGGGAACGGCTCATGCCCCGGTCGATGAGGACACGGGCCAGCACCGGGAACGCCGTGATGGACATGGCGACGCCCACGAACAGCACGAACGCCGTCCGGTCACCGGTGCCGTAGCCGTCCATCAGGTACAGCGCCAACAGCGTGCCCAGGCCGAACGGCAGCAGAACGGAGCTGACGGACACCGTGGCCACTAGGCTTCCGCCGCCGCGGATCATCGCGCCGTCCCACTCCACGCCGACGAGGAACATGAAGACCGCCACACCGACCACCGCCAGGGCACCCAGCAACGGCCGGACACCGGCCGGGAACAGGGCGCCGGAGAGCGCCCCGTGGAAGAGGGTCGGGCCCAGCGCGATTCCGGCGAGGACCTCGCCGATCACCGCGGGCTGGTTCAGGCGCCGGGCCAGCCCGCCCAGCAGGCGGGCCAGCAGCACGATGGCGGCCAGGCCCAGGAGGAGCGAGGAGGTCTGATGGGTGGTCATGGCGATCGGTCTCCGGACAGTGGGATCCGGCCCGCGAGCAGAACAAGAAGGCTGGCATCACACCGCCCTGTCCCCGTGCTGCCGGCGGCACAGACACAGGAGAGACACGAAACCCGGTACCCACAACGTGCAGTCACCCAGACTCCCCAACCCAACACCAACAACCGTGCCGGACACCGGCAGGCCGGTGGGGCGGGTGGGGCGGGTGGGGCAGGCACCGGTGTCCTCGCCATAAGCGACGAAACCCTCCTCGCAACAAGGAACAAGAACCCTCCCGCGACGCCGAGTCCGAAGCCGGCGGAAAGACTCGCCAACCACGAAGGCCCGACCCTGCATCCACACAGCCGGGCAAGCACGGCATCAGGTGACACAGCGCCAGCCATCCGAGCCCGCGGAACGGACCGCCGGGCCGGCCGGCCCGGGACGGGGCACGGAGGCAGAACAGGGCGCGGGACCGGGTGAAACAGCAACCGCCGTACACCAGCGGGCCATACCGAGACGGTACGGAATCGCCCTGGTGGTACGGGAGTTGGTCCGCCATGCCGGCCTCAGCCGTTCCGCGGCCTGCCAAGTGGCGGGCCCACGGCAGGTGTTACGGCGTCTGCCGGTGGGGGCCGGGCTCGGCCGGGACCTGGGTGAAGGCCGCGAGGTGATCCCGGGCCCAGTCCCGGAAAGAACGGGCCCCGTGACCCGTCACCATGCGAACGGTGTCCTCCACCTGGGCCTTGGCGCCGGCCCGCTGGCGTTCCGCGCTCGCCAGGAGGGCCTCGACGACCGGGGGCGGGTAGCGTCCGCTCAGCGCGGCGCGGGCCTGGTCCGGGGTCAGTTCCTCGAAGCGCAGGGGGATGCCGAGCAGCCGGCCCAGCTCACGGGTCTGACCGACAGCTGTCACAGCCCGCGGTCCCGTCAAGGTGTAAGCACGACCGGCATGGCCTTCCTCGGTCAGAACCCGCACCGCGACCTCGGCAACATCACGAGGATCGACACACGCGTTGGGCGACGTCCCGTACAGCGCGCGGACGGTGCGTTCGCGGCGCACGGGCATGGCCCAGGACAGGCAGTTGGACATGAACGCGCGCGGACGCAGCAGCGTCCACTCCAGGCCGCAGCCGCGCAGCAGGTCCTCGTTCGCACGCTGCCGACAGGTGACCAGGTCATCGGCCCCCGAGGCCAGCACGGCCGCCGCGGAGAGTTTCACCACCCGCCGCACCCCGGCGGCAACCGCCGCCGAAACGAAGGCCGCGTCGTCAACGCCGTCGACACGGGTGGTGACCAGAAACGCCGTGCGCACACCCCGCACCGCCCCGGCCAGCGACACCGGGTCCGTGTAGTCCCCGGCGACCACCTCCACCCCCGGAAACGCCCCCGCCGCCTTCACCGGGTCCCTGGTCATCACCCGCACGCACAGGCCCGCGGGCAGGGCACGGACCACTTCCCGCCCCACCGTCCCCGTCCCGCCCGTCACCAGAATCACCGGCGCCCGCCCACGCCCGGCACGCCACAGCACCCGCCACCCGCCACCATCCGTCCCTCACCCACTCCTCTGCTCCTCCTCGCCCATTCCTCCGCGCCTACGTCCCCCTCCGCTCCCTGCATCCCCGTTCCTCATTTACGACATCCCTTTACGCCAATTATCCGCACTTTCGCCCGCATCTTCCCTTTCCGGCCCGGCTGGCATCCCCCACCGAAAACGAACCGAGCAAACCAAGGCACCGGGGTACCGGGGGTGGTACGGCGGGTCCGGTCTGCCGGAGCGAGGGCCGGACGCCATAAAGATCCGGACTGGACGGTTTTTATTCTGCCCTTCGCGCTCACCGGAAACAGCGCACCGGGGCGGCGACGCAGGACCGGGGCGATCCTCACCCCTCAGGCGATTCCCGCCGCAGCGGCCAGGGCCTTCGAGCAACGCGACTACCCGGCCGCGACGATCAACGAGACCCTAGCCTGGGCCGGGGCAACCGATCCGGGAGCCGGTCGGCCAACTACTCGCGGTGGGTAGTCAGTTCGCGGTCCAGCAGCTGGTGGACACCCTGGTCGTCCTGCACGCCCAACGGCTGCGCACCAACCCGGCGATGCGCATCGGAGAGCGGCTCGGGCTCGACCGGCAGGCCAAGGAGCTCGACTGCGGGGGTCCCTTCGACGCTGGGCAAGGTCGCCGGTCTGCTGGAGCAAGCGCGGGAGCGGGACGAGTTGCTGCCGCACGTGGTGCTGACGGAGACCGCGGGCTTCCGGGTGGGAGTCTTCGCCGAGGTCCACGCCATCTCCCGGTTCCTGTGCGGCTACCAGGACCTGCCACACCAGGTCACCGGCCTGCTGCGGCACGCGTTACCGTCCGTCACGCTCCCCCGACGCCAGCCACGGTGGCCTTCTCCGAGACCATGGGTGTCTGGGTCCAGGAACAGCCGATCGACACCCCTCACCTGACAACACCCCGCCCCACTCCCCCTCATCCGACCGCCTCAGCCCCCACTCCGGCCCACACCCACGCCCGCGTCCACCCACGTCGCGGTGGCGGTGGCGGTGGCGGTGGTCGGCCCCCCTCACTCCCACACCCCTCACGCCCACGCGCCGTGCAGCGGGCCAACGACCGGAGGGCGGTACCCAGGGGCAGGCCGGGGCCGGGGGCGGCGGCCGGTGCCCGAGGCCAGGAGCGCCCGGCCGGGCCAGGCCGGGCACGCGGTGAACTGTCGGGCCGCACCGCCGACGAGGGCCGTCACGAGGATGATGTCGAGGCGAGCCGTAAGGATGGAGCACCACAGGCGGCTCAGCGGCGCCGAGAGCTCCAGACCCGGTTCCCCAACGAGGGTGATACGTAACCGCACCGGCCCTCGCGGTCCAGCGCCACCATGAACCGGCCGTGCAGACTCTCGCGCCTCCGGTACCGATTGACCAGCACCTTCAGCACCTCAGCCCCGGCAGCAACTCGCTATGGCCACCCAAACGCAGGTCGGCCTCAATGCGCTGGGCCGGCGCGCACAACCGGGCCCCCACCGGCCGCCGGGCATCCACACCTATCCGGTTACCGGTCAGCCCCGACCTGCTCCACCAATCACGCGTATACGCCTAAAGCGCCTGACGAAACCTCACCCCAGTCCGGGAAAACCGACCCACCCACACCCGGCACAAGCACATCCACTGCACGACCCCGCGCCCGATCATCCCGATCGCACACAGCCCCTCTCACCTCACACCAAACCCATTACTATACGAACTGGACGGTATTTTTAACCAGCGGGCTCCGCCCGCAACGAAAGAAGCCACACCATGCCGCAACCCAAACAAGACCGCGCCATCCGCACCCGCCACACCATCCTCATGGCCGCAGCCGCCGTCTTCGAAGAACGCGGCTACCAAGCCGCCACCATCAGCGAAATCCTCACCACCGCCAACGTCACCAAAGGCGCCCTCTACTTCCACTTCAAATCAAAAGAACAACTCGCCCAAGGCGTCCTCGCCGGACACGACCAAAACCTCACCGTCCCCCCACAGCCCTGCAAAACCCAAGAACTCATCGACATCACGATGCTTCACGCCCATCGCCTCCAAACCGACCCCCTCGTCCGCGCCGGCGTCCGCCTCACCCTCGACCAACGCGCCGACGGCCTCGACCGCACCGGCCCCTTCCACCACTGGATCACCATCGTCACCGACCTCCTCACCCAAGCCCAGAAACAAGGCGAACTCCTCCCCCACGTCAACCCCACCGAAACCGCCCACATCCTCGTCGGCGCCTTCACCGGCATCCAAGCCATGTCCCAAGCCACCACCAACTACCAAAACCTCCCCGCCACCCTCACCACCCTCCTCCAACACACCCTCCCCACCATCACCCACCCCGCCACCCTCACCAACCTCAACCTCACCCCCCAACGCGGCCACACCGTTCACACCGAGACCACGGCAGCCGCAGCGCCGGACGAGATGACGACGGAGGCAGCGGACAACCAACCGCCCACGGAGCCCAGTTGATCCGCCCGACCCGCTCGTACTCGAGCAGCCCGAAAGCCGCAGCGGTACTCATCGGCAGCGACCGAACCGACAACGGCCATGGTTCTGACGGCAGTTGCGCGATGGCCGCGACTGGACGAGAACCTGGCCTCCAGGCGACGGGAACCAGGCTCGACCGCGCACTCACTGCTCGGCACTCTTGAACCGGCCATAGCGGCCCTCGACCGCACCGGAACCGTACGGAAGTTCCGCCCGATCACCGGGTGTTGACGTTTTCCGCAATCTTGACCGATTCGGCGGCCGAGTGATCGTATGTTGTCGGCCATGCCACTTCGAGGTCTTCGCGCCAAAGGAGCCCTTGAGCTTCTCGTGGCCAGTTGCTCAGGGCTCGGCTGCGTCGCCGCGCTGATAACCATCCTCGTCGGTCAACTCACGCCGTGGTGGGCACTGGTCCTCGTGCCCTTGGGGATTTTCAACGCCATCGAGGTGATCGGCTACTTCGCCTACCTGCCGGTCGTCATCAAGCCCTATGTCCTCGTCTCCGCCGGCAGCGCCGACGGAGACAGCGAGCAAGGGGAAGGACAGCAGAGCGGCACCGTGCGCTGGCAGCTGGACACCGGCGGAGCGGTGAAGGAATCGTCACCGGTCGTGGTCGACGGCACTGTCTATGTGGGCAGTTGGAACCATCTCCTGTGGGCCGTCGACGCCCTGTCCGGCGAAGAACGCTGGCAGTGCAGGGTCGGCGGTGTGGTGGCCGCGTCGCCCGCCTTCGCCAACGGCACTGTCTACATCGGCAGTTGGGACAAATGCCTGTGGGCGGTGGACGCCGTTTCGGGCCGCGAGCGGTGGCGGGTCAGGACGAACGGCCTGGTGCGGTCCACGCCGGTGGTCACCGACGGCATGGTCCTCTTCGGCAGCAACGACGGCTTCTTACGCGCGGTCGACGCCGTCTCGGGGAAGAGCCGGTGGCAGGTCCGTGTCGGCACGGGCGTGCGCTCCTCGCCGACCGTGGTGGGCGACTCGGTCTACGTCGGTAGCGACGACGGCGTTCTGTGGGCCCTGCACACCGCCTCCGGCCAGGTGCGGTGGCAACTGAAGACGCTGAGCGGACTGTGGTCCTCGCCGGCGGTGGCCGACGGCATCCTCTACATCGGCAGCGCCGATCGGCACCTTTGGGCGGTGGACGTGGCATCGGGTCGTGCCCGGTGGAAACTCCCGGCCGGCACCTGGGTGAAGTCCACACCGGCGGTGGCCCACGGCCTCGTCTACTTCGGCACCGGCGACGGATACCTGTGGGCTGTCGACGCGGTGTCCGGCGAGAGACGGTGGAGTCGCAAGGTCGGTGTCTGGGTGCGCTGGGCTCCGGTGGTAGCGGACGGCACGCTGTACGTCGGCACGAACGACGGCCGTATGTGGGCGTTGGACTCGGTCTCGGGCGAGGAACGCTGGCAGGCGGACACCGGCAGCCCGGTCTTCTCCACGCCGGCGGTGGCCGACGGCGTGCTGTACTTCGGCCTCCAGAACGGGCGTCTGCTGGGCGTCCGCGCCTGACCGGGAAGCGCGCTGCTGTCAGCAAGGTCCACAACGGACACCTGCGCACCCACCACGCCACCTACTCCGTCGTTCTCCCGCCCGCACAGGCCTGACCGGGCCCCTTCACCACGCAATGCCCCCTCCCTGCCCGAGGCACGGACCTCCTCAGTACCGGGAGCCCGCACCCCGGCATCCTCACGAGACGGGTGAACCTCGATGGCTGCCGCACTCCCGGTCGCCTGGTGGCCGGGATGCTGCACGGCAGCCGTGTGTCCCTTCCCCCGCTGTGCCTCGCACAGCGAGCGTGGTCCCTCGACCGCGCGCCGCGGCTGCCAGACCCGGCTGGAGGCAACGGGCGTCGTCGAGGTGGTCGGCGGTCCAGACGATGCGGACGGCCGTGGCTGTGGCGTGTCCGTCCATCGCCGCGCGCCGCGGTGGAGGGAGTGGACCAGGCGTGCCTCCTGCTCGGGACCGCATGAGAGAGGTTCCGGCACGGCGCCATGCCGGCCGAGACCTGCGGCCAGGTCCCGATAACGGTCGGACAACCGGTCGACGCTGTAGAGCGGGATCACCCGGGCCTCCGAAACCACGGCAGCCGCAGCACCGGACGCCGCAACGACGGAGTCAGCGGCCGAAACCACGCGGGCCGCACCGACAGCAGTCGGCCAACCGCCCCCGGAGTACACAGCGGTGCTCAGCACCGCCCGAACCGATAACGGTCCTGATTCTGACCGCAGTTGTGTGATGGCCACTTCTCCAGATGCCACGGCAGGGCGGCCAACCCGGCGGCGAGCGGGGCTCCAGACGGGCAAGAGCCCGTCCCGGCGACCGGTCGCAGACGATTTCCGGCTCGTACGTTGTCGGCGGCAGGGCATGGTGATGCAGTGAACGACGACAACGCGACCTCACCGGCCCCGCAACCGACCTCGGAGGAGAACCGGCACGCCAGTTGGTTGGAACTGTTCTTCGACCTCGTCGCCGTGGCGGGTGTGGCACAGATCGCGTACCTGCTGCACGGCGTCCCGGACGTGTCCGACCTGGGCCTCTACGCGTTGCTGTTCCTCGCCTTCTGGACGGCTTGGGTCTGCTTCACCCTGTACGCGAACGCGGCCTACGAGAACACCCACGTCCGTCTGGGCCCACGATCCGACGCGCCACTGGCTCTGGGCCCTCGATATAGCCCTTGATCTGTACGTCACGTTCTCGGTCTCCGCACGCGACATCGTCGAGCACCAGGGGGCACGGGAGCGCCACGACAACCGAACCGCCCAACGCGATTCCGCGAGGGGCACATCGCTCGCGCGGTCGCAGACGGAGCACCTGAGCGAGCGGCTCGGCCTCTTCGTCATCATCGTGCTGGGCGAGGGCGTCGCCCAGGTGGTCGAAGCCACTTCGGACGCGGAGCGGGACAAGAAGCTGTACATGCTCGCCGTCGCGGCGTTCTTCCTGATGGCCACACTGTGGGCGTTGTCCTTCGGACACGGCTGCGCGGGGGTGCCGCACCGGTGATCAGGACGAGCAGCCAGACCACCGTCACGGTGCGGACATGTGCTGTGGCCGATCCTCTACGAGCGGCGGGCGACGAGGCCGTCCAAGAGGGCCGTGCGGACCGGGGTTTGAGCCACGGGACCAGGTTGTACCGGTGGCGCGGCCTCGGGCAGGCTGGCTTCCCCGTCGCCAGGAGGAGCGGGATGACCAGAAGGAGTCTCAGGCATGATCGACTGGGTGCCTCTTCGTACCGGAGCACGGCCTGTCCCCTCGCCCTTGGCCACGCCACTGGTCTGGGCCGCGGCATCCGGCGGCGCGTTGGTGCTGGTGGCACTGCTCAATGCGCTGATAGGTACCGATCGGCCCTCTCCGGCACTGGCCGCGCTGTCCTTGTTCTCGGTACTGCTCGGCCTGTGCGCCCGCTTCACGGCGGCCCCCGGCACCGCGGTGCTGTGCTGGCTCTTCCTCAACGGCTTCGCCGTCCCGCCCGCCGGCACCCTCACCTGGGCCGGACACCGTGACGCGCTCTGGCTCGCCTGCCTGTTCACCGCCGCTCTGGTGGGTACGACCCTGGCCCGACTTCTCCACGCCCGAGCCGCCTACCGCCGTCTCACCACGGACATCGGTGGCTCGACACGGCCCGGATCATGAACGGCGTGGCCGCTCGCCGAGCCATACCATCGCGCGGCCTCCCAGGGTGCCCTCCCGGAGCAGGCCACTCGGTCGGGTGACGGCCGACGCCATCGTCCCTGCTCACCGAACCGAAAAGAGCCGTTTCCGGGCTTCATGGCCAGATCCCTCCTATCGTGGAACGACACAGTGACCCTCGGCGTCGAAGCGGGCAGGCCATGCAGGATCCGGAGATCGACTATGAGGCGGTCTTCCGCGACCTGCCCGGCATGGTGGCGCTGCTCACCCCCGAGCTGGTCTACGTCGACGCCAACCAGGACTTCGAGCGCCTGTCGGGACGCAAGCGCGAGGAGCTGGTCGGCCGCTACATCTTCGACGTCTTCCCCGAGAACCCCAAGGACCCGGCGGCGGCCGGCATGCGCGAGACCCGGGAGTCGATGCTGCGCGCGGCGACCACCGGCGAGCGCGACACGATGGCCCTGCTCCGCTACGACATCGAGGACCCGCTGCGGCCCGGCCGATGGGTGGAGCACTTCTGGAGCCCCGTCAACGCGCCCATCCGGGGCAAGGACGGCGAGGTGACGCTGATCGTCCACCGGGTGGAGGAGGTCACCGAGTTCGTCAGGGCCTTCGGCGGCCGGGCCGACGGCAGACGGGCTCGGGTACTGGAAGCCGAACTGTACACCCGGGCACGTGAGCTGCAGGAGGTCAACGAGCGGCTGCGCAGGGCACACGCCCATGAGCGCGAGGTGGCCCTGACCCTGCAGGCGGCGATGCTGCCCCCACCGCGACCGGTCGGCCACCACCGGGCGGCCGTCCGCTACCGGCCCGCCGTGGACGCCCTGAACGTCTGCGGTGACTGGTACGACCTCGTCGACCTGCCCGACGGCGGAATGGCGGTCGCCGTCGGTGACGTCGTCGGGCACGGTCTGTCGGCCGCCTGCGCCATGGGCCAATTGCGCAGCGCCCTGAGCGCGGCCTGCCGGGTCGCCGACGGGCCGGGCTCCGCCCTTGAGGCCCTCGGTCTCTACGCCCGTTTCGTCGAGGGCGCCGAGTCCGCCACCGCGGTGACGACGTTCATCGACTGGGACGACCACACCATCACCTACAGCTGCGCGGGCCATCCTCCCCCGGCGCTGCTCGACCCCGACGGCACGGTGACCTTCCTCGACCAGGCCACGGACCCGCCCCTGGGCGCCAGACCCGAGCATGTCGGCCGGCCGCAGACGAGCATCCGCTTCGCCGAGGGCGCCACCCTCGTGCTGTACACCGACGGACTGATCGAGCGTCGTACGGAGGACATCGACCGCGGTCTGGCCCGCCTCGCCGACTCCCTCGCCCAGCATCGACACGCGGAACCCGAGCCCCTGGCCGACGCCCTCCTCGCCGACCTGCTCCCGCCCGAGGGCAACACCGACGACACGGCCCTGATCGTCCTACGGCTGTGACGGCGGCTTCGCCCGGCACCGAACCGTCGACCTGCCGCGGGCTCAAGGTGTGGGCGCCGCCCCCCGAGTCTCAGCAGGGAAAGGGGAACGCAGCCGGCGCCCCGGCCTGACCGACAGCTCCGGTCCTCTTTCGTTCTGCTTGCCGTGACGTCCCGTCAGTCTCCGGTTTCCGGTGCCGGCCTCGATTCCCTCTTGTCGGCGGGCAGTTCCTGTTGGACTCCGCGTCGCAGGCCGAACAGGGCGACGACGAAGGCGACGGCCATGATCACGCTCATGCCGAGCAGCACCGAGCGGGTGGCCTCGGCCACGCCCAGCCGGACGAAGTGCGGAAGGGACGCGGTGCCACCACTGCCTTGTCCTGAGCTCAGCTGGGAGATCGATTTGGCCTCCCGGCTCGCCGCATCGTGGCCCATACCCTGTGCGATCAGAGACTGGGTGATCCGTGACTGGAGCACCGAGGCGAAGATCGTGCCGAGGACGGCCAGGCCCAGGCTGGAGCCGTAGTTGCGCACGGTCTGCGTGACTCCGGTCGCTTCGCCGTAGGACAGCTGGGGTACCCGGTTGACCGCGTCGGTGTTGGCCTGTCCCAGCATCAGTCCCATTCCTGCTCCCGCGAGCACGATGCACCACACGATGCGGCTCTCGCTCAGCCCGGTCACCCGGCCCGCCCACAGGAAGTAGCCGACGCAGGACAGCGCGCAGCCCAGCACCACGGGCCGCTTGGCGCCGATGCGGTCGAGCATCCGTCCGCCGACCTGCGCGGCCACCACGAAGCCGAGGAAGAAGTAGAGCAGGTCGAGGCTGGCCTCGGAGGGCTTCTTCCCAAGGGCGACCTCCGCGTACACGCTCGTGAAGAAGAACACCGGCACGAAGGCTGCCATCGCCACGCCCAGGACGACGTTCTGTACGGAGAAGGCCCGGTCGCGGAAGAGTTCGACGTCCAGCAGCGGATGGGCCGTTCGCCTCTCGACGAGGACGAAGACCACGAGCAGCAGCAGGCCCACGACGATGCACAGCCAGGTCGCCACGGAGTGCCAGCCCCACAGATAGGACTGCTGGAAGCCGAAGATGCTCAGGCCCACGCCGGCCACGATGAGGGCCAGTCCGCGGTAGTCCATGGGCGCCGGCCGGTGCGGGCTGTGCGGACGCGCCATCGCGATGAGCACCAGTGCCACGACGGCGACGGGAATGTTGACCCAGAAGATGGCCCGCCAGGTCCATTGCGTCAGCCAGCCGCCGAGGATCGGACCGACCGCGGTGAGACCGCCCGCGATGCCGAAGAACAGGGCGAGTGCCTTGCCACGCTCCTGCAACGCGTAGGAGTTGACCACGATGGCCAGGGCTGCGGGATACATCAGCGCTCCGCCCGCCCCCTGGAGCGCCCGGAACGCGATCAGCCACCCCTCGGCGGCGCCGCCCTTGGGCGTCAGCCCGCACAGCGCGGACGCGACGGCGAAGACGACCACCCCGAGGACGACCATGCGCCGGTGCCCGACGGTGTCGGCCAGCCGTCCCCCGAAGGCGAACAGGGCGGCCATCGCCAGCAGGTAGGAGTTGATGGCCCACTGCACGCCGGTGTTCGACAGCCCCAACTCCGCCTGGATGTTCGGTGCGGCGATGGACACGATCGTCTGGTCGATGAACGTCATCGCCACCGCGAAGATCATCGCGGCCAGTGTCAGCCGTCGGGACGAGGAGGAGGTTCCAGTTCCGGACATCGGTGTCCTTTCCGAGCCGTGCGCGCTTACGGGTGAGCAGTCCCCTGCTCCGAACCCGTCGGCCGGGCGGCCCGTGGAAGGAGCTCGTCGCGGGCAGGCCCGATCAGGGGCTGCCGTGGCGGAGCCGAAGACGGGCCGACGGATCGACCCTGATGCCAGACATGATCTGGCCGGTCCCGGTCCCGGTCCCGGCACCGGCGCTCGCGCAGGCCATCGGACCGCCCGCAGCGGCCGGACGGGGTGAAGTGGGGCGGAAGCCCTGCCCAGGACATTGGCAGCGGTCTCCGCGCAGACTGCCGGCGCCTGCCGGACAGAAGCCTCACGACGGTGCCGGCGAGCAGGGCCGACGGTCCCACTGCGGCGTCGGGCAGGTCCGCGCGCATAGTGGTCGGCGCGAGGCGGCACAGGCCATACCGAAGAAGTTCAGCGGAACACGTCATACGGGAATCTCCACTCGCCTCGATGAGGCTCATGGTCGCCTCCATCTGCGACTTCCGCATCCGTCGGCCTGGTGCAGAGGTCGACCGCGACGCAGCCGCCGGGCAGCGACCGGGCCGCCTCACGACGCCTGCTCGTGCGCCCGTCGGCAGGCAACCGGATCGAGTACTCGGGCGACCACGCCACGATCACCGGCCGTTCGGACGGGCCGGCGACCCGTGTCTTCCGCTCCGCCGGGACCTGCACGAAGGCGGTGGTCCAGACGTTCACCCGACGCTTCCTCCGATGGACGCCCGCCATCCCCGAGCGACCGCGACACCGCACCGACAGGCGGGAGTCGGCGCGGTTCGTCACCTGACGTCGACGAAGTCGCCTTTCGCCGTGGACGGGCCGGTGGTGGGGGTGCCGGTGAAGACGAAGCGGTAGTAGCCGTCGGCCTTGGCCTTGGTAGTGGTCCTCAGCTTGCCTCCGACGCCGGTGGTGACGGTCTTCAGCGCGGTGTAGACGGAACTGCCCTTCTTACGGAACTGCAGTTGGACCGGCCGCCCCTGGTAGCCGGTGTAGGTGCCGCTCTCCCAGTTGGCGCGGGTCAGCTTCCCGGTGACCGTGATCGTCCTGCCCTTCTTCACCGGCTCGGGCGAGGCGTTGACCGTCACCCTGGCGTACCGCTTGAAGTTCGCCGTACCGGCGACGTCGGTCTCCGTCCAGTTGTCGTCGGTGTCCTGCGCCCCGGCGAGCACCTTCCAGGCGCCGGCGAGGCCGTTGTGGTCGAAGTCCCGCGCGGCGCTCACAGCGATGCTCACCTTGCAGGCGGCGGTGGTCGGGTCGGCCGACGACACCACGCATGTTCCCGCCGGCGGGTACAGCGGCAGGATGCCGTCGGCGTCGTCGGTGTTGGGACCGTGCCACAGGTAGGCCCAGGACGCGGCAACGCCCTCCGGGTCGTGGGCCGTCCACGTGATCGTGACGGTCTTTCTGGTGGTCGGGCCGAGCACGATGTCCTTGCCTCCGTTGACCACGACGTTCGAGAACGTGGTGTCGTCGGCAGCGGCCGTGCCCGCCGCTTGGGCGGTTGCCGGAAGCACCGATGCTGAAAGGGTGGCAGTCAGGAAGATGACCGCCACGGCCGGGCGTATACGCATGAAGTCCCCCCTCGGGACACTGGGTTCGCCGCCTCCCCGCACGACGAAACCTGATGGTGTGTCATCGGTGGCTAGACCCGTGAGGGACGGTCCCGGTTGCCCTGTTCTTCGAACCAACGCCCGCATTCACCGGGCAGGGAGACGATGCCCCCGGTGCAGCCCATCGCCGCGACAGGTCCGGCGCAGCACGGAATTCGCGTTGTGGGCCGAAGGGCGCCGCCATAGGGTCACCGGCATGTCTCTACGTCTTCGTATGCGTCGAGCGCTCCCGGAAGCGATGCGCGCAGGTGACAAGGCCGCGGTGAGCGCCCTTCGGGCAACCCTTGGCGCGCTGGACAACGCCGAGGCGGTGGCCGTGCCGGAAACCGAGCTTCGTGGCTCGGCCCTTGAGCAGTCGCCGCTCGGTGTCGGCGTCACGGAGGCGGCTCGGCGTGAGCTGAGTGAGCACAGGGTGGTCGAGATCGTGAAAGCCGAAGCCGCCGAGCGTCTGGAGGCCGCGGCCCAGTTGACCGCGCCCGCGCACGCGATCCGAACCGCACGACTCCGTGCCGAGGCCGCTGTGTTGCTTCGCTTCCTCGATGATTCGAGCCCCGCGTAGGAACCGGCTTCGCTCACCCGCCGGGGAGCCGACGGCGACTCCCCGGCGTCGGAGGAATTCCCCGGAGCCCCAGTCCTCAGCCGTCGACCCCACCTCGCGAACGAACCGACGCTCGATCACCCACACGTCAGCGTCGGCATCCCCCAGTCCCCGTGGTCGTTGCCGTTGCCGTCGCCCGCGTCACCGACCTTGAGGTCGATCACCTGGGCACCGCTGACGTCGACGTCGATCGGCACCGCGGCCTGCCCACCGCGGATCGTCGGCGTGGTGACCAGGGTCTTGCCGTCGGCGACCACGGAGAACGTCACCGTGCCCGCGTCTCCCGTCTCGTCGTCGACGCCGACGTCCGCCGTCAACCGCGAGCACTGTCCGGCGAGGTAGAGCTCGACGTCGCTGACGGAGTTGGTGCCCAGGCCCTTGGCGTAGCCGGCGCCGGCGATGGTGATCGGGCGGCCGTCACCGGCCGCCTGTTCGCCGACGCTGGTGTCCCGCTCCACCGGGCCCCATCCGTTCGTGGAGGAGAGGAACGGCAGGGCGCTCACGTCGCTCTTCCCGGCAGGCGGAGCGGGCGGTATTCCGCCGACGATCCGTTCGTCATCGCCGACGAGCTGCCGTCCGTTCTGCCGGTAGTGCACCGTGGCGGTGAGTGCCGAGGCGGATGACAACGTTCCGGTCGGCGGCTCGACCTGCCAGGTGAAGGTGGCCGATGCCCCGGGCTCCAGACGCTTGACCGAGGTGGGGCTCGAGGCGCTCACGCTCCAGCCGTCGGGGGCGGAGAGCGACGCCGTCAGTCCGGAAGCGGACTGACGGTCCTTCGGCACCCGCACCGCCGCCCGGGCGGTGAAGGCCTGTCCCGGCTTGGCGGTGTCCGGCACGTCCAGGGTGACGTCCGCTCCCGGACGCTTGGGCATGGCATAGGTCCGGGCGTCGTAGCGAGGACTGTCGTTCTGCGCGACGCGCAGGGACGAGGCGTAACTGCCGTAGTCGGTCAGTGCGACCTTGCCGAGGCCGCCGGTGGTGCCGTCGAGGTTCCACACGGCGATGGCGATGCTGTTGTGGCCGTTCGGGTTCAGGATGCCGTTGGGGACCGGGAAGGTGTGCTGCGGGCCGAGGTAGTTGACGTAGTTGCCGACCTGCCAGCCGTTCACGAAGATCGTGGCGCGGTACTTGCGTGACGGGTCGTCGGTGAATGTCAGCCCGAGCGACGTGTCCTGGCCGCGCGGCAGGTCCAGCTTGGCGTCGGTGCGGTACCAGGAGACACCGGGTGTCGTGTCGGTCGTCGGGAGGGACACCCGGTTCCAGTCGCCGTCCGGGTAGCCCGGCAGGGACCAGCCCGCCCGCTCGCCGTAGAGGCCGCCCGTCGAGAGCGGGCCGCGGACCGTGTCCTGGAGGTCCTCGCCGCCCCGGACGCCCTGGAGGCGCCAGGTGACGGACGTCAGTGGCGCGCCGACGAGGGAGGCGCTGGTCAGGCCGCGCGCGGTCTTGTTGCCGTTGGAGGAGTTGTAGTCCTCCTCGTGCCCCATGTTGACGGTGAGCACGGAGAGGACGTTGTCGCCGGTGGACTTCACGGAGCCGGCCGGGAAGGCGAAGTCGCCGCTGCCCGTGGTGGAGCTGCCCAGGAAGGTGCCGTTCAGCCAGGCGGAGAACGCCTGCGCTCCTCCCCCGGAGTCCGACACCAGGTGGATGCCGGTCTCCTTGCCGGTGGCGCGGAAGCGGCCGCGGTACCAGGTGTTGCCGGTGTGGAAGCCGTAGTCGTCCGCGTAGAGCACCGGCAGTGAGTTGGCGCCGGAGACGCTGTTGGTGGTCGACTTGTCGGCCACCTGCCAGCTGGTGTCGTCGAAACCGGGGGACGCTTCGGGGGATTCCTCGGCGTGCTTCCAGTCGGTGAGCGTCGGCAGGTGCATCGGGGCGGCGACCGCGATCTTCCCGGTGCGGCTCCCCGTGTCGGTGGAGTGGGTGCCCAACGTCCTGCCGTTCCAGGTGACTTGGGCGGCGGAGGTGAACACCTCGATGTTCTTGTCGTCGGCGTTGTCGCCGGTGAGTGCCACGGTGTGGCCGCCGTGCAGGCTGGTCGCCGTGCGCAGCAGGTGGGTGCCGCGCACGAGCACCGGGCCGCTCGCCGTGTCCTGACGCCAGAAGGTCTTCGCCGTGGCCTTGTCACCGAGGAGCAGGAGCAGGGGGCGCTGTCCGTCGCCGGTGATGCTGACGCGGATCAGGCCCTTGTGCGTGTAGTTGAGCCGCAGGTCTCCGGTGGCCTGGTCCCAACTGGTCGCGACCGTACCGCCGTTGGCGGTCACGGTGGGTCTGGAGCCATAGCGCAGGACGGTTTCGCCGTCGCTGCCCTGGTCGCCGTAGAGCACGGCGATGTCCCGGTCCCCGATGGTCGCGCTGGTCATGATCTCGGAGGTCGAGTACTGCAACTGCGCTTCGCCGAGGCGGTAGTTGGCCACGATTACGTGGGAGTCGCGTCCGTCGAGGGTGATCGCGGTGCCGGGCTGCTGCGGCACGACCGGGTAGGTCGGCTCGGCGGTGGCGGCTGTCGGTACGTCGATGGCGTCGACGGCCACGTAGTTGTCCGTGGATCCCGAGCTGTGGTTCCCGGCGACGACGATCTTCAGCGTGTGTGCGCCGGGTGTCAGCCCGGTCTTCTGGAAGAGCACGGCCTGGCTCTCGCTGCCGGAGTCGTCGACCGTCGCCACCTTCGTGTCGTCGAGGTAGACGTCGGCGTTGCCGTGGTTGTTGGTCTTCGAGCCGATCCAGCGGATCGCGGTGCCGTCGAAGGGGACGGTGAGCGAGTCGCCGGCCTTGTTCGAGAACGACTCCGTGTGCTTGTAATCGCCGCCGGTGTAGCTCGTGTTGGCCACGTGCGACCACGAACCGGCGTACTGGAGCGCGGAGTCGGGGTCGTCCCAGGTGTAGGTGGTGTCATTGGTCGGCTGGGCGTTGAAGTCCAGGGAGATGTGGGTCCTGTCGACTGCCGTGGACGTGGAGTTGCCGTGCCGCAGCACGTGGAACTGCGTCTTGGTGTCGGGGTTCATCCGGGCGGTGTCCACGACCGCGGAGTCGTCCGGCGGTGTTGCCCGGATCGCCTCGGTCTTGGTCAGCGGGGCGACCGACTGCGTGAAGTAGCCGATGAGTTTGTCCTCGTCGTACTTCGGATCGAGCTGACGCGTCTCGCGGATCGCGGCCCCGTAGTCGTACGACGTGTAGTTCTCGGGCATGCCCAGCCAGCCCCAGTTGGTGCCGCCGTACGTCATGTAGAAGCTCTGCGCGGTCGCGCCGACGGCGATGTTCTGCTTGTAGAAGACGTTGGCGAACTGGTCGTTGATGAGCTGCGCACACTTGTCGTAGCCCGGTCCGCCCCAGGGGTCGAAGGCGCCGCCCTGGAACTCCGGTGAGTACAGCGGTTTTCCGGCCGGGTGGTCGTAGCTGATGTCCGGGACGCCGTTCCACTTCGCGGGGTTGGAGCAGTCGAAGCCCTGCGGGTAGGAGTCCGGGCCGTCGACGTCCAGGGCGCCGGTACCGGAGTTGAAGGTGCCGTTGTTGTTGCCGGTGAGCGGGACCGTGATGCCGTCGGCGCGGGCCTTGTCCTCCAGGTGCTGCATGTAGGAACGGCCTGCGGTCGAGCCGTTGTAGTACTCGTTCTCGACCTGGTAGGCGATAACTGACCCGGTGCCGTTGGTGAGTTGGTGCCGGGCGATGATCCGGTCGATCTGGGTCAGCCACTCGTCGGCGTACTTCAGGAACCGCGGGTCGTCGCTGCGGTTGTTCTCCGCCTTGGTGGTCAGCCAGCCGGGCAGGCCGCCGCTGTCGACCTCCGCGTTGATGTACGGCGCCGGGCGGGCGATGACGTAGAGGCCGGCCTCCTGGGCCATGTCGAGCAGCTTGTCGACGTCCCGCACCCCGGTGAAGTCGTACACCCCCGGCTTTGGCGAGTGGTAGCCCCAATCGAAGTACAGGGAGGTCGAGTTGAAGCCGGCGGCCTTCATCTTCTGAAAGATGTCGCGCCACAGGTCCTGGCTGGGGAGCCGGAAGTAGTGGAACTCACCGGACCACAGATAGGTGCGTTTGCCGTCGACGAGGAAGGAGTAGCCGTCGAGAGTCACGGTGTGCGCCTGCGGACCGACGGCGGGCGGCTGCTCGCCGACGTCCTGCGCCGCCGCCGTGGCCGGCGCGGTCAGGCCGGCCGCCAGGGCGATGGTCGCGGCTGTCGCGAGGATCGCTCTCCACCAGCGACGGCGACCGGGTCTCGCACTCTCTGAACCGTTCCGACCATCCCGCACGGCGGCCTCCAGACCGACTGGGCGAACAGCATCAAACAGACTCAGGCAAAGCCGAACAGTAAGGGGGCGTGGGCCCAACCACAATGGGTCGGAAGAACACAGTCGAGAGGTCGTCGGGTCCCGGGCTCACATCCGGGACCCGACCCGGCATCGTCAGGACAGCCAACGCCCGTTGGCCCCCGCTCCCGGTGCTCCGGTCGGCCGTCGTGTCACCCGGAGGCGGCTTGCTGGACCCGCTGTTGAGGGTCTGGTCCGGAAGGCGAAGCCGCGCCCGCTCGGACAGAGCGTCCGGGCGGGCGCGACGGGAACGGGTGGCGGTGGGGTCAGGTCGCGGTCAGCGACAGGTCGGCCGTCGTGGCGCGGCCCGGCAGCAGGATCAACTCCTTGGATGCAAAGGGGCGGCCGGCGGCCGAGGCCGTGATCCGCAGCGGGCTCGGGCGGGCGTCGAGCCAGAGGTTGTAGTGGCCGTCGGAGTCCGTGCGTACGGTGTGTACGAGGTGGCCGCAGCCGGTCGTTCCGGCGTGCGCCACCGAGCAGATCAGGACCGTGGCCGCCGCGAGCGGTGCCCCCGTGCGCTTGTCGGTGACCGTTCCGGAGAGATGACCCCAGGTCCGCGGGTTCGTGACCTTGAGGCTGACACCACCGAGGCGAACAAGCTCTACAACGAGGCCGACGCCAAGATCTGGGCACTGGGCCACTCCATCCCGGTCTACCAGCGACCCCAGGTCCTCGCGGTCCGCTCGACCCTCGCCGACTACGGTGCGAGCGGCCTCGCGCACGTCGACTGCACGAAGGTCGGCCGGCTGAAGAAGTGACCCGCCGGAGGACGGATCGGCCGGCTTCGTGCCGGTACGGCGGAGACCTCGGACAGGTCTCCGCCGTACCGCTTCAGAGGCAACGCACGGCTAGCGGCGCCCGCCTCGGCGGTCCGCGAGCCGGTGCACCGCCGCGA
This sequence comes from Streptomyces prunicolor NBRC 13075, assembly GCF_000367365.1. GTDB lineage: Bacteria > Actinomycetota > Actinomycetes > Streptomycetales > Streptomycetaceae > Streptomyces > Streptomyces prunicolor. Next base: position 33,993 of record NZ_BARF01000107.1, read on the forward strand.
TCAGCGCGTCCACTTCCCCGTGCGTGTTGTAGAAGGCGAACGACGGACGGACGGTGGCCTCCAGCCCGTACCGGCGCAGGATCGGCTGTGCGCAGTGGTGGCCCGAACGTACCGCGATGCCCTCCTCGTTGAGCGCGGTGCCCACCTCGGCCGGCTCGTAGCCGTCCAGGACGAACGACACGATGCTCGCCTTGTTCGGGGCCGTGCCGACCAACCGGAGCCCGGGCACGCCGCGCAGGCCTTCCGTGGCGTGTTCGACCAGGGTGTGCTCGTAGGCGGCGATGTTCGGCAGGCCGATGCGCTCGACGTAGTCGATGGCGGCGGCCAGGCCCACCGCGTCGGCGATGTTGCCGGTGCCGGCCTCGAAGCGGCCCGGCGGCGGCTGGAAGCTGGACTTCTCGAAGGTGACGTCGGTGATCATGTTGCCGCCGCCCTCCCACGGAGGCATGTCCTCGAGAACCTCCCGTTTGGCGTAGAGCACCCCGATCCCGGTCGGCCCGAACAGCTTGTGCCCGGAGAAGACCAGGAAGTCCGCGTCCAGCGCCCTGACATCGATCGGCAGGTGCGGGACCGACTGCGCGGCGTCGACCAGGACGCGTGCCCCTGCCCGGTGTCCGATCGCGATGATCTGCTCGACCGGTACGACGGTGCCGAGCGCGTTGGACATCTGGGTGACCGCGACCAGCTTCGTCCGGTCCGACAGGAGCGCGATGTACTCGTCGAGCAGCAACTGGCCGCTGTCGTCGACCGGGATCACCTTGATCACCGCACCGGTCTGTTCCGCCAGCATCTGCCAGGGCACGATGTTGGCGTGGTGCTCCAGATGGGAGAGCACGATCTCGTCGCCCGCGCGGATGTGCGCGGGGCCCCACGCCTTGGCGACCAGGTTGATCGCCTCGGTGGTGCCCCGGACGAACACGATCTCCTCGGCGGAACCCGCCCCGACGAACCGCGCGACGGTCTTCCTGGCGCCCTCGTAGGCGTCCGTCGCCCGGGCGGCCAACTCGTGCGCCGCCCGGTGGATGTTGGAGTTCTCCCGTGTGTAGAACTCGACCAGCCGGTCGATCACCGCCTGCGGCTTCTGCGTGGTCGCGGCGTTGTCCAGCCAGATCAGCGGACGGCCGTTGACCAGCTCGGACAGGATCGGGAAATCCCGGCGAACCACGTGCACGTCGAAGGCCGGGTGGTGGTCGAGCTGTAGTCCCGACGGCGCGCCGGACGTGTCGGGTTCCTGGACGAAGTAGTACGGCCCGGTCGTCGCTGTCGGTGACACCGGCTCGGAGAGGGGCGGCAGCCCCAGGTGCCCGAAGCCGGGGAGTTCCGGCGCCTGAGCGGGGTAGCCGGGTGCCTCGGTGAGGAAGTAGTACGGCCCCGGGTCCGGGAGTCGGGCCGGTACGGCCGGCGATGAGGCGGGCGGCGGTCCCGGGGGCACGGTCGGGGTCGGTGACTCCGGGACGGAGCCGGCGCCGCCGGGCTGACCCACCGTAGGAGGGCTCGCCATATGGGTTGCCGCGGCGCTGGTCGGTGGCGGCCCGGACGGCGGGCTCATCCCCGCGGTCGGCGCCGGAGGCGGCGGATCCATGGACGGCAGACCGGTCGGCGCCGGAGGGGACGGGTTCGCGGCGGGCGTGGCTGTCGGCACCGGCGCAAAGGGTGCTGCCGTCGGCATGCCTGCGGAGACCGGCGGACTGGTCTCCGCGGTCGGCACAGCCGCCGGAACCAGGGCCGACGGGTCCGCGGCAGGTGTGCCCGCCGGCGCCGAAGACGAGGATGCCGCCATCGGCAGACCCGTCGGCGTCGGCCACTGCGACGGGCCGTCGAGGACCGGGGCGGCCTCCGTGTCCGCCGGCTGCCCGGGGAGTGCTCGGAAGAACTCCCCGGCCATTCGGCTCAGCGTCTCCTCGTCCGGCAGCCACGCGGGGGCGGCTTCGTTACCGGTGGTCGGGGGCGTGGTCATGGCTACCGGTAACTCGGCGCGTAGTCATGGAACTTGTCCACCTCGACGTCGTCCAGCACGGCGAGGGCGTCCTCCGTGAGTACCGCGAGCGAGCAGTACAGGGAGATCAGGTAGGAGGCGATGGCGCTGCGGTCGATCTGCATGAAGCGCACCGACAACCCCATCCCCTGCTCCCCCGAGAGCCCGGGCTGGAACAGCCCCACCACGCCCTGGCGCGACTCGCCGGTGCGCAGCAGGATGAACTTCGTCTTCCCGTTCTCCAGCGGGACCTTGTCCGACGGGACGATCGGCAGGCCGCGCCAGGTCAGGAACTGCGAGCCGAACATGCTCACCGTGGCCGGCGGTACACCTCGCCGGGTGCATTCCCGGCCGAACGCGGCGATCCCCTCGGGGTGGGTGAGGAAGAAGGCCGGCTGCTTCCACACCTTGGTGATGAGGGCGTCCAGGTCGTCCGGCGTCGGCGGCCCGGTCATCGTGGAGATCCGCTGCGTGTCCGCCGTGCTGGCCAGCATCCCGTACTCCGGGCTGTTGATCAGCTCGCCCTCCTGATGCTCCTTCACCGCCTCGATGGTCAGCCGCAGTTGCTGCGCGGTCTGGTTGTGCGGGCTGGAGTACAGGTCGGAGATCCGGGTGTGGAGGTCCAGGACCGTCTGGACGGCCTTGAGCCGGTACTCCCGGGGTTCCCGCGCGTAGTCGACGAAGGTGTCCGGCAGCGGCGACTCGTCATAGTTGTCGCATTCGATGCGCACCGACTCGGGGTGAACGACCTTGTTCACCCGGTAGATGCCGGCTTCGACCGGGACCCAGGACATCAGATGCACCAGCCAGCGAGGCGTGATGGAGCTCATCTGGGGAACGGTCTTGGTGGCGTTCGCGAGGGTCCGCGCCGCGCTGTCGCTCACCGACATCGATCGCGACGGTGGATTCACAACCGTGGTCATGCGGCATCTCCTTTCCGCGCCCGGGGCCGGGCACGCGTGACGGGGTGAGATCGCCGACGGTCACCGACGGGAAGGTGTGCGGCCGCGATCTCTCGCACCCACTATCGATTCACCGTCGCAGTAGGTCCGGTAATGGTCCAATGCGTGTTTTCGAGGCTGTCATCGACGCGGTCTATGATTCGCAAATGATCGACTTGAGTCGGTTGCGCGTATTGGTCGCCGTCGCCCGCGAGGGTTCGATCACGGCAGCCGCCGAGGCACTGCACTACGCGCAGCCGTCGGTGAGCCATCAACTCGCCAAGCTCGAGGCCGAGGTCGGCATGCCGCTGTTGCAGCGGATGGGGCGCGGTATCCGGCTCACGGAGGCCGGCCGGCTGCTGGTGGACCGCGCCGAGTCGATCCTCGCGCAGGTGGAGTCGGTGCACGCCGAACTGGACGAGCTGGCCGGGCTGCGCACCGGCCGGTTCCGACTGGCCGCCTTTCCCTCGGCGTTGGCCACCCTGGTGCCGCTCGCCGCCGCCCGCGTCCTGGACCGGTACCCCGGCATCGAGCTGACCTTGCGGGAGGCGGAGCCACCGGACGCGCTCAACGCCCTGCGCGAGAACGACGTCGACGTGGCGCTGATCTTCGAGCACGGCGACCCGCCCCAGCGCGATCGCCGCGACACCACGATGACACCGCTCCTCGACGAACCGTTGTACGTGGTCACGCCGGCCGACCGCTCCTGGGACGGGTCCCGGACCGACCTGGCCACCTATGCCGACACGCGCTGGATCGCCGGGTGCGAACGCTGCCGCGAGCATCTCGTCGCGGCCTGCGGGCGGGCCGGGTTCTCGCCGATCGTCGAGTTCGAGACCGACGACTACGTCGCCGTACAGGCGCTCGTCGCGGCCGGACTCGGCGTGAGCCTGCTGCCCGGACTCACCCTCCTCGCCAACAGGCACCCCGGGGTCAGGCTCCACCGCATCGACGGCATGCGCAGACAGGTCGCTGCCGCCGTCTACGGCAAGCCGCCCGCGTCCCAGCCCGCCCAGGTGCTCCTCGACGCCCTCGCCGCGACCCTCACCGAACCGGAGTGGCCGTCCTGACGACACACGCTGGTGCGGCCCGATTGATGCGTCGGTAGCCGCCGACGGTCAGGGGCAGAGTAAAGGGCTCGGTCACGAACAAGGCAGCTGCGTGCGTGCGTGAGTTGAGACGTCGAACGTCTCTTGACGTCACGGGAGACACCGTCACCGATGTCGCGCTCGGCGCGGGCACGGCGGCGCCGCCAGCCGCGGTGACCGGGATGGGCCAGACCCGACGGAAGCTTCGCCAGCGTCGTACCGATCAGCGAGCCGCGGTTTTACCGGATCGCGTACTCCGGCACCGGCGAGGACCCCACCCAACGGGTCGTATGACCGAAGCCCTGCTGGAGACCTACGAGTGCGAACGCCTCCGGCGCCCAGTTCGTCGCCACCAGCCGCGCGCAGGGCACCGTGCAGACCCCCAGCCCGACCCCAGGGCCATGCGCGGGGCGTCGTAGCCGGCATCCAAGACGACCAGGATGTCCGCATCGCCGTCTTCCCACTGGCCGCCGTTGATGAGGTCGGTGACGACGCGGCGGACCTGGGCGGCGGTGGCCTCGGCGACGTCGCCCTCGGGACCGAGGCGGATGGCGTCCAGCAGCTGGCACCACAATGTCCGCCCGGTCTCCAGGGCGGCGAGGAACGAGTAGGGCCAGACGGGGATCATCAGATGCTGGTCCCGGCCGCGGCCGTAGGCGTGACAGAACAGCCTCTCCGCGCCGCACTCGGCCTCCGGCCGCAGCCAATTGCTCACGTCGACCGCCAGGACCAGCCGGTTGTCGGCGGCCTTGGGCTGAGGGAGCGCGGCCAGTGTCTGCCGCAGCCGGGTGGCGTCGATACGGCCGTGGTTGAGTGCGTCGTACAACGAGGCGTTCGCGTCCGCGTGACAGGCCATCGCAGCGGACGAACATGCTCCGCGTGTCGGGGAGTTGCTCCCTCCGGGCTCCAGGAGGGGACCGCTGTCCCGCCGTTGACGTGCGTGAGTCACCCATGCTGGCATCGCCGCATGCCGCGCCACTCTTTGATCCGCCGTCGCTGCGTCGATCTCGTACGTGTCGCAGCCGCGCTCTGTCGCGCCGCCGCCCGCTGAACGGCACGCGCCTCAGGCCGAGTTCCCCACCTCTCCACCACGGGTGTGCGCCGCCGAACATGCCCGCACCCGGCAGCCGTCGAACGACCACAGAAGGACACGTCATGCGCGCGATCGGATTCGACGAGAACGGCGGGCCCGAGGTGCTGCGCACCGTGGAGGTGCCGACCCCGCAGGCCGGTCCCGGAGAGGTCCTGGTCCGGGTGGCCTACGCGGGAGTGAACTACGCCGAAGTCCAGCACCGCCTGGGCGACTTCGGCCCGCCGAGCCCACTCGACATCCCCGGTACGGAGGCCTCTGGGCATGTCGCCGCGCTCGGCGAGGACGTCGGCGGGCTCGCCGTCGGGGATCCCGTCGCCGTGTACCTGCCCGACGGCGGCGGCTACGCCGAGTACGTGGTCGCCCCGGCCCGCTTCACGTTCCCGCTGCGCACCCCATGCGGCGAGATCGACCTGCGCACCGCCGGCGGGTCCGCACTCGTCCTGCCCACGGCCTACGGCTTCCTCGCCGGAGCGGCCCGGCTCCGCCCCGGCGACAGCGTGCTGATCCACGCGGCGGCCGGCGGCGTGGGCTCCGTGGCCGCCCAGATCGCCCGGGCACTCGGCGCGGACGCCGTGTACGGCACCGTCGGCAGCGCCGACAAGGCCGAGTACGCCAAGCGTTTCGGATACGACGCGGTCTTCCTGCGGGAGGACTTCCCCGACGCGGTGCGTGACGCGACCGACGGGCAAGGCGTGGACGTGGTCCTCGACCCGGTGGGCGGCCCCACCCGTGTCGCCAGTCTGGACGTGCTGGCCCCCTTCGGCCGTGTCGCCTTCTACGGCGAGGCCGCTCGCCACCCCGACCTGAACCTGCCGCTCCTTCCCCTCTGGAAGAACAACCGCGCGCTGACCGGCTACAACATCGGTGACGTCTCCCGACGTGCCCCCGTCCTCCTGCGAGCCCATGCTCTGGCGGCCCTGGAACTCGTCGCCTCCGCAAGCGTGCACATCGATGTCGCCGATGTCCTTCCGCTGGCTGCCGCCGCCCGGGCGCACGAGCGGATGCAGGCGGGGCTCAACGTGGGGAAGACCCTGCTGACGGTGCGAGCGGAGGAGTGATCGGCCGTAGACGCTACGGACGCCCGGCCAGGAACGGCAGCACCACCTCGGCCACCTCGTCCGGCACCTCTTCGGCGAGGTCGTGGCCCGCGCTGAAGACATGACCGGTGACGTCGTGGGCGAAGAGCCGCATCTGGGCCTCGTTCCGGTCACCGATGAACGCGTCGCCGCCGAGCGCCAGGACCGGGATGTCCAGCTTCTTCCGTGCGGCCTGCCGGTTCTGCTCGGCGTCGACGAGCATCGCGCGGTAGATCGCCAGCATCGCGCGGATGCCGCCGGGCATCGAGTAGCAGCGCACGTATTCGTCGACGGCTTCGGGGGTGGCGGTGTCGGGGTGGCTGCGTTCGAACTTCAGCATGTACGTGATGAGTTCACGTTCGTGCCCGGCGATCAGCATCTCGGGTACGTCCGGCTGGAAGTAGAAACCCAGATGCCACAGGTGCATGCCGCCGGAGACGTTCTCCGGTGTGAGCGCCGTGTAGTCCTCGAAGCCGAATCCCGGGAACAACGCCTCGGCGAACACCAGGGCGTTGACGTGGTCGCGGTGTCGGGCGGCGAGTTGGTAGCCGATCACGGCTCCCCAGTCCTCGCCCATCACGCTGTAGGACTCATGCCCGAGGTTGCTCATCAGCGCGGCGATGTCGTCGCTCATCGTCGCGGAGTCGTATCCGTCCGCGGGACGGGCGGAGTCGCCGAGGCCACGGAGGTCGGGCACGACCACCGTGTACCGCGCCGTCAGCCTGGGGACGAGGTGCCGCCAGTGATAGCTCGTCTTGGGTACGCCGTGCAGCAGTACGACCGCCGGGCCGGACCCGGCGGTGCGGTAGTGCAGGCTCGTTCCGTTGACGGTGGCACGCCCTGTACGGACGGGGTCTCCGTGATGGTCGAACATCAGTTCCTCGCGGTCTCGGGGTCGGGCAGGTCGATGACGACGCGGCCCGGTCGGTCGCTGTCGGCGGTTGCCGGACCGGCGTGTCCGGTGTGGCGCAGGGCGACGTTCTCCGGGTAGAGGCGACCGAGCAGTGCCAGCGCCACCAGGTCGTCCTGAGCGGTGGCGTCCACGGTGACCTCGCCTGCCTCCGTCCACACCAGCCCGGGTGCGCGCAGCACGTCCCACAGGTCGGCGGTCCGGGCTTCGCCGGCCGGTGCGGTCCCGGTGGTCGGGGTGTGTCGGGCGAAGCGGTGACCGCGCAGGGCCTGGCCGAGATCGACGCGCGCGGGAGTGCCGTTGCGGGTCACTTCGATGTGGGCGGTGCGTGTCCCGTCGCCGGCCGACCCGGTCACGACACGGCCCGTGGTCGGCCCCGATGTTCCGGTGGCGGGCGGCAGGTCCTCGACGAGCGTGCGGGGCGCGGCGTAGTAGTCCTCCGCCTCGACGACATACGTGGTGGTGTCATGGGCCGCGGGACCGGGAGCGGGGCGCCAGGTCAGCAGATACCTGGGGGCGGTGAGGGGCGATCCGTCGACCACGGCGGGCAGGACGGTGCCGTCGCCGTGGTCGAAGCCGTAGCCGCCCGGGCCCGAGGTGCCGGTGACGACGTGTCGGGCGAAGTCCACGATGCCGGTGTGCCGGATCCGGCGGACCAGGAGTTCGGTGAGGAAGGCGTCGCGGGCTCGCTCGGTGTGCCGTAGCCCGGTCGGGGTGACCAGGAGCGGGACACCCTGCCAGTTGGTGAAGGGCAGCAGGGCGTCGCGCAGCAGGACCATCTGGTGCAGCCACTCGTTGTAGAGCTGCATCGTGACGGGCCCGCCGCGACGGCCCATGAGCAGGTCGGTCGCGGGGTGGGTGAGCAGGTGACCGTAGCAGTGGCTGCGGACGACCAGGGGACCGGCGGGCATCGGTATCCGGTGGGTGAGCAGCCGGTCCAGCGTCATGGTCGCCCATGTGGCGATCTCCCGGCCCAACGCCTCGGCCTGCGGGGCCAGTTCCCGGATTGCCGGGGCGGGGTCCGCGCCGCCGGGCAGCGGCAAGGAGGTCTCGCGGGTGCCGAGGCCGAGCGTCGCGTGGATTTGGGCATCCAGCACCTCCCTGTCGACGCTCTGCAGGGCATCGACGACCCCTTGCAGCAACGGCTCGGTGCCGGTGAAGAACTGACGGGCCGTCATGGTGCCGACCTCGGGGAAGGTGTTCCATCGGGCGCCGCCGAGAGCGGGTGCGGTCGAGGTCTGTGAGGGGGGCATGGATCCTCCGGTGTGGTCGAGGAAATGGCGTGTGGTGGTGCCTACGCCTGGGACGGCAGGAAGAGCGGCAGCTTTCTGGATCGATCGATACGGATTGAGGGCATGAAAAAATCAGTCGAGGACCGCCAGGGCGACCTCCACGAGGGGTTCGAGGGCACGGACGTCCTGCGTGATCTTCGCGGAGACGAGCAGCCCGTTGAGGAAGGTGACGAGGAAAGTGGCCAGGGTCCGCGGGTCGCGACCCGTCGAGATCTCGCCCCGTTCCGCCGCCGCGCGCAGCACCTCTGCGAGCGCCTCCCGGCTGGCCTCCTGCATGTCGCGCACCGTGCGCCGGGTCGCCGGGTCCTTCGGCAGACGCTCACAGACGGCGTTGACCGCGAGGCAGCCCCGGCCGCCGTGCTCGACAGCGATGCGGACCCGTTCGACGAGCATCGTACGGATCGCGGAGCGGGCGTCCGCCCCCTCGTCGAGGCTCCGCAGGGCGTCCGCCGCGAGAGTGGTGCGGTAGTGCTCCAACGCGGCCCGGTACAGGCCGTCCTTGTCGCCGAACGCCGCGTACAGGGACCCCTGTCCGATACCGAGGTGCCCGGTCAGGTCGCGCACCGAGGTGGCCTCGTAGCCGCGCGTCCAGAACAGTTCCATCGCGCGGCTCACCGCCGCCTCGGTGTCGAATTCCCGGGTCCTTGCCATGTGCCGACTGTAACCTATCTGGATCGCACGCTCAAGAAAGCGCCGCGAGCCGGATCCCGATCCGCTCCCGGGTCAGGACCGGACGGTCGAGACGTCGCGGGCGGGCAGTTCGAGGCCGAGGTTCTCGCGCAGCGTGAGGCCGGTGTAGTCGGCGGCGACGATCTTCCGCTTGCGCAGTTCGTGCAGCAGACCGTTGACGACGAAGTCGTGCTGTCGCGGATCGGCGAGACCGCTCAGGGAGATCACGTCCAGCACGCCCGCCCTGAAGCGTTCCTCGACCGCGTCGGCGAGTTGCTCGGGGGTGCCCGCGGCGGCCCAGTGTCCGGTGTCCTGGGCCGCGACGATTAGTTCCCGCAGTGTGTAGCCCTGGCGCGCGTAGCCGGTGAAGATGTCGACCCGGCCGCGGCGGCGGTTCACCGACGTGACGTCGGGCAGCAGACTCTCCGGCAGCGTCGAGTCGAGGGGGACCTCGGAGAGGTCGACTCCGCCGCCGAGCATGTCGGCCACCCTGGCCCGGCCGCCTTCGAAGTCGATCGACTCCCGCCTCTCGCGGACGAGTCGCTGTGCCTCCTCCTCGGTGGCGCCGTAGGTGGCGTGGAACGAGCTGAAGATCAGCGGCAGTCCGTCGGCCCTTCCCAACTCCTCGGCCTGGCCGCGGATCTTCCGGGTGAAGTCCAGCGCGTGGTCGAGGGTCGGGAGCGAGGTGAAGACGATCTCGGCGTAGCGGCCGCCCAGTGCCGTGCCCGCTTCGGACTGCCCGGCCTGGATCTGCACCGGGCGCCGCTGCGGGAGCGGCGGGATGTTCAGCGGGCCGGCCACGTCGAAGAACTTTCCGGAGTGGTGGATCGGGTGGACCCGGTCCCGGTGCAGCACCGCCTTGCCGTCCGCGCCGACGGTCAGCGCACCGGGTTCCCAGCTGTCCCACAGCGCGTTGACCACCTCCAGCGTCTCGGCGGCACGCGCGTAGCGCTCCTCGGGGCTGGGCAGGTCGCCGGGGCCGAAGTTCTCCTCACCGATCGAGGAAGTCACCAGGTTCCAGGCGGCCCGCCCGTTGCTGACGTGGTCGAGGGTGCCGAACAGCCTGGCCAGGTTGAACGGGTGGTGGAAGGTCGTGGAGACCGTGGCGATCAAACCGATCCGCGAGGTCACCTGGCTCAGGGCGGACACGAAGACCAGCGGCTCCTGCGAGCCGATCGCGCCCTGGGCGTCGAAGCTGAGCAGATCGGCGGTGAACAGTGCGTCGATCTTCGCTTCCTCGGCGAGCTTCGCCACCCGGACTGCGGTGTCCAGGGTGGACCGGGTCGGATCGACCGCCAGGTCGTAGGTCTCCGATGTACCGCCGGCTCCGGTGACGGTTTTCAGCGTGCGGGGCTGCATCGCGCTCATGACTCGTCCATTCTCGTCTCACCGATGCCGGTGTCGTCGCGGCCGGTGGGGTTTTGGGGTGACGGAGTGCCACGGGTGCGGGTCAACGCCCGGACACGCGAGGTCGGTAGCGGCCAGGCACGCGAGAGACGCGGGCCTGCCGGGAGAGAGCCGGAGGGACCGGTCAGCGACAGAGCGCGGTGTGAGTCCGGCACAGGTCGACGTGCCGACGCTTCGTGCGGACCGGGAGCAGAGCCGCGGTGCGGACCGGCCTGAGGGGAGTTGTCCTCACTGCGGCTCCCCTCGGCCCTGACGTCGGCACCGGACGGTGCCGCGGTGCGCGGTGCGCAGGCGCTCCGGGCTCGTGTCCGGCGCCTGTCGGGCAAGCGCATGATCTCCCGTCGCCGCACGGAGCTGCAAGCCCGTCCGCGCGCGGACCTTCGGCGACGGCGGTGTCAGGAACCGGTCCGGGCATCGCTCATGGGGACGTCGAGGCCGATGAGTTGGCCGACCAGGACGCCGAACCGTAGGTCGAGGCGGTCGGCAAGGCGGTCGCGCAACTCCGTCAACCGGCGGATACGGGCGTCGAGTTCGGCCAGTCGCCGGATGGCCACCTGCGGGACGACGCACGTGTCCGGGTAGGGCCCCGTGCGGACCGGTGGCACCTTCGGGCGGCCGGGCAGCGCGTCGAGGATGTCGATGAGGAGACGCACGTCGCCGATGGTGAGGCCGGAGTCCAGCAGCTCGCGGACGGCGTGCAGTCGGCGTACGTCGTCCTCGCCGTACTCCCGCTGTCCCGACGACGTACGCCGTGCCGTGACCAGGCCGCGCTGCTCGTAGTAGCGCAGGGTGCGGGTGGTGACACCCAGGGCTGCCGCCACGTCGCCGATGCGCATTCCGTCCTCCGGGAGTCGGGTGGCCGGCGACTACAACTCCACGACCACCGTGCCGATGTGGTGTCCTTCGAGCAGTTCCATCAGGGCGCGGGGTGCCTGGTCGATTCCGGACAGGCGGGTGTGCGGGACGGTGACCGAGCCCTCGCGGAACCAACGGCCGAACGTCTCCTGGTATTCCGCCAGCGCGTCCCGGTGGCGCGCGCCGCTGACGCCGCGGAGCTGGATCCCCCGCACGATGAGCGAGTAGGTGTCGATCTCGACGGGCGCCGTGTTCTCGCCCGGCACCTGTACGGAGAGCGCTCCGATCAGCCCCACCCGGGCACCGGGCCGGGCCAGGGCCAGCGCGGCTCGCAGCTGCTCCCCGCCGACGGTGTCGACTACCGCGTCGATGCCTTCGGGGGCCGCCTTGCGCAGCTGTTCCTCGATCGGTCCCGCTCCGCGCAGCACGACCGCGTCGTACCCCAGTGTCCCGACCAGGTAGTCGGCCTTGCGCTGTGAGCTGGTGCTCCCGATGACCCGGTCCGCCCCGCGCAGGCGGGCGAACTGCCCGGCCATGGTGCCGAGTCCGCCCGCCGCGCCGGAGACGAACACCGTGTCCCCCTCGCGCACTTCGGCTCCCCGGACGACGCCGATCCAGGCCGACGGCCCCTGCGAGAGGTACGCCACCGGGTCCGGCAGGACCGTCAGGTCGACTGGTTGCACCGCGTCGGCCTCCACCACGGCGTACTCGCGGAACCCCGCCCAGTGCGACACCAGATCACCGGGGCGCAGCGTCCCGCCCTCGGGGGCCGTCACCACCTCACCGACGGCCGGAGCCGACAAGGGCCGACCGACCTCGAACGACGGCATCGGCATCCCCGTGTCTCCCCTCATCAGGGTGCGCAGGGAGGCGGCGACGCTCATCAGGCGGTTGCGCACCAGCGCCTGCCCGGGTCCCGGTTGCGGGACGGGAACCTCCGCCACGGTGAAGTGGCCTGATTCCAGGGCACGTTCGGGACGGGAGGCGAGACGGACCTCGCGATGTTCGGCGGGGATGTTCGACGGAGACATCTACAGGCTCCTGAAGGGGTGTTGACGGCCGCACACCACGTGCGGCGTCCCCGACGTTAAAAGTTGACGCGCACGTCAAGGTCAAGCCCGAGCGGACGGTCCGGCCGATGCCGCTCGCCTGTCCGCACCTGCCATTGACGTACGACGATGTCGCTCCGTACGATCACGATCGGCATCGAGTGTCAGCGTCAAGCCCTGGCTTGCTGACCGGCAACCCTCCGACGCGGTGGGGTGCTCCAGGTGAAAGCCCGGCAGGATCACCGAGGATCTCTGCAAGCGCGAGACCCTGTGGCCGGGGTCGGAGATGTGGAGGACGGTCGTGCGACACAACAGTGCCCCGAGTGTCTCCATCGCCTCCCTGACGGCCGCGACAGTGTTCTCCCGGTTCTCGCGCCGCCGTCACATCGACCTGCAGCGCTTCACCAGCTGTCTGTGTCGCGCCTGACCGCCTTGACCACGTCCGTCTGACGTCCGTCGCGGCCTGTAGGCGCTTTCCCGCAACCTCTCGCGGTCCTGTCCAAGTTCACGGACGGGTGCCGCAACCGCCGCGTCCTTCCCGCCCGACACCCCCAACTGCACTGCCCGCCATCGGCGTTGCGCCGACCGGAGCGGCACGCCCGCGCGCGCAGCCGTGATCCGCGGGGCACCCCATGCGTAGTGACACGAGTAGGAGCACCCTCCGTGAGAGCACATCCGGACATCCGGCCCACCCGATGGGCGGCGCTGGCCGCCCTTCTGACCACCAGCGTCCTGCTCACCGCCTGCGGATCCGGCAGCAGTGGCGGCTCGGGCAGCGGCGGTGGCCCGGCGAAGTCCGGTGGCACCCTGACCTTCGCGGTGGGCTCCGACGCCGGGTGTGTGGACCCGCAGCAGGTGGCCAGCAACGACACCATCTACTCGGTGCGGCAGCTCGTGGACTCCCTCACCGACCAGGATCCCGAGACCGGCGAGATCGTGCCGTGGCTCGCGAAGAGCTGGGACATCAGCTCCGACGCGACGGCGTTCACCTTCCATCTCAGATCGGGTGTCACCTTCAGCGACGGATCGAAGCTGACCGCCCAGGTGGTCAAGGACAACTTCGACGCGGTGCCGAAGCTGGGTGCGCTGGGCACCCTCGCCGAGGGCTATCTCAGCGGCGTCACGAGCACGACCGTGGTCGACCCGCTCACCGTCAAGGTGACCTTCAAGCAGCCCAACGCCCAGTTCCTGCAGGCCACTTCGACACACTCGCTGGGCATCGAGTCGTCGGCGAGCGTGAAGCAGAGCCCGCAGCGGAAGTGCAGCCAGGGAGTGGTCGGCTCCGGTCCCTTCACGCTGAAGCAGTACGTGCAGAACCAGTCGATCACCCTGGGCAGGCGCACCGGGTACGCCTGGGGTTCCTCGCTGTGGCACAAGAGTGGCGAGGCCTACCTGGACAAGGTCGTCTTCAAGGTCGTGCCCGAGGCGGGCGTGCGGGCCGGCAGTCTCCAGTCCGGGCAGGTGAACGCGATCAGCAGCGTCGGCAAGGCCAACGAGGCGGCTCTCAAGGGCGGCCAGGTCACCCTTCAGCGGCGGGCCAACCCCGGCGTGGTGTTCGGCCTGGCCTTCAACAACGCGCGGCCGGCTCTGAAGGACGCGCTGGTACGCCAGGCCATCGGGTTCGCCATCGACCGGGGGCAGATCGCCGACACCGTGTTCCCGACCGGAACCCAGCCCGCGACCAGCGTCCTGGCGCACACCACACCCGACTACGCGGACCTCTCCTCGGACCTGACGACCGACGCGGCAAAGGCCAAGTCCCTGCTGGAGGCGGCCGGTTGGAAGACCGGCGGCGACGGCATCCGCACCAAGGACGGCAGGAAGCTGACCCTGACCGTCGACTGGATACCCAACTCGGCCACCAACCAGCCCGCGTTGGAGCTGATCCAGCAGCAACTCAAGGCGGTCGGCGTCGCCCTGACGCTCAAGCAGCTCCAGGTCACCCAGCTCGCCCCGACACTGCAGTCGGGCGACTACGACGCGGCGTGGGGGAACATCACCCGGGCCGACCCGGACATCCTGCGCAACTCCTTCTCCACCAAGCTCGCCAACTTCTACCGCGTTCCCGTGACCGAGCTGGACAGCGCGCTGACCGGACAGGCGGCGACCACGGACGCCACGAAGCGCAAGCAACTCGTCCAGCAGGCACAGCAGTTGATCGTGCGGAACGCCTACTACGCACCCGTGGTGGAGCTCCAGACCCAGATCGGCGTGTCGAACAAGGTGCACGGCCTGAACTTCGACGCCTCCAGCCGGATCCAGCTGCACGACACCTGGATCGGCTGACGCATGCGCCGCTATGTGATCAAACGGCTCGCCCAGGCGGTCGGGGTGCTGTGGGCGGCCTACACGGTGTCCTTCCTGGTGCTCGACTTCCTGCCCGGTGATCCGGTCACGGCCATGGCCGGTGCCGGAATGGACTCCGGTCAGGTCGATCCGGCACAACTGACCGCGCTGCGCCACGAGTACGGCTTCGACAAACCGGTCCTGGTGCAGTACGCCGACTACCTCGGCAAGGCGGTGCGCGGGGACTTCGGCGACTCGGTCTCGACCGGCCGGCCGGTGTCCTCGACGCTGGCCGACGCGCTGCCGCAGACACTGCAGTTGACCGGTGCCGCGCTGTTGCTCGCGGTGTTTCTCGGCGGCGGTCTTGCGGTGCTGGCGACCTACACCTCGCGGCGCTGGCTGCGCCAACTGCTGCTGTCGTTGCCGCCGTTGGGGGTGTCGGTGCCGACGTTCTGGGTGGGGCTGCTGCTCGTCGAGTCGTTCTCGTTCCGCCTGCACTGGTTCGCGGCCTTCGGCAACGACGGGCTGCGCGGGCTGATCCTGCCGGCGGTGACACTGGCGGTCCCCACCGGTGCGCAGGTCGCTCAGGTTCTCGCCAAGAGCCTGCTCACCGCGCTGGATCAGGCCTATGTGGAGACCGCCCGCGCCAAGGGCGCCGGCCGTTGGCGAATCCATCTGCGGCACGCGCTGCGCAACGCGTCGCTGCCGGCGCTGACGGTCGTAGGCCTGCTGGTCGGGCAGTTGATCGCCGGTTCGGTGGTCGTCGAGACAGTGTTCTCGCGTGACGGTCTCGGCCGGGTGACGGCCGCCGCGGTCACGGCCCAGGACATCCCGCTCGTCCAGGGCGTGGTGGTGTTCGGAGCGCTGATCTTCGTGGTGACGAACCTGGTCGTCGATCTCGTCTATCCGCTGCTGGACCCGCGGATCGTGGTGGCCCCGGGCCGGAAGGCGGTTGCCGTATGAGCCGGGATCTGGTCGACGACACCGCCGCCGATGCCGCGCTCGGTTTCGCCCGGCCGGTCGAGCCCGGCTCCGACCCCGGGCCGGCACACCGCGTCGACGTGCGGCGCATCCTGCGGTTCCTGGTGCGCCGCCCGGGCCTGCTGCTGTCGGTCCTCCTCGTCGTGCTGGTGGTGCTGGCCTCCTTCTGGCCGGGGCTGTTCACCTCGCGCGATCCGCTGACGGGAGTGCCGTCGCAGAACTTCCGCGGCCCGAGCGGCGCGCACTGGTTCGGCACGGACGAACTGGGCCGTGACGTGTTCTCCCGCGTGGTCCACGGCGCCCAACTGTCCCTGAAGGCAACGCTGATCGCGGTGGCGGTCGCGTTCGTGGTCGGCAGTCTGATCGGTCTGGTCGCCGGGTTCGTCGGCCGCTGGGTCGACGACGTGCTGATGCGCTTCGTCGACGTCCTGCTGTCGATCCCCGCGCTGTTCCTGTCCCTGGCCCTGGTCACCGCGCTGGGCTACGGCACGGTGAAGGTGGCGGTCGCGGTCGGCATCGCCAGCGTCGCGAGCTTCGCCCGGGTCACCCGGGCCGAGGTGCTGCGGGTGCGCCAAGCGGTCTTCGTCGAGGCATCACGCGCGTGCGGGACCCGCTGGTACGCGGTGCTGGGCCGGCACGTACTGCCCAACGCCGCGGGCCCGGTGATCGTCCTGGCCACCCTCGACTTCGGCTCCGCGATCCTGGCCGTCTCGGCCCTGAGCTTCCTCGGCTACGGCGCCCCGCCACCGGCACCGGAGTGGGGCACGCTGATCTCCGACGGCCGCAACTACCTCGCGAACGCATGGTGGTTGACCGCACTGCCCGGGCTGGCGATCGCCGCGACCGTGCTGGCCACCAACCGCATCGCACGGGCACTGGACGGCGAATGGTCCAGGCAGCGATGACCGGCACCCCGACGAACACGCCTGGAACGGACGACGACTTGAGTACGACACCGAGCACCGAGCCGGTCCACCCCGAGCAGGGCGCCGCGCTGGAGATACGCGGCCTGTCGGTGTCGTACCGCACGCGCGGCGGCATCGTGCGGGCGGTGCGGGACGTCGACCTCGACGTGCGGCCGGGCGAAGTGACCGCCGTGGTCGGCGAGTCCGGGTCCGGCAAGAGCACCACCGCGCATGCCGTCACCCGGCTCCTGGCACCGAACGCCCATATCGACGCCGGCACGATCCGCTTCGGACGCCACGACCTCACCACACTGACCGAGGCGGAACTGCGCACCGTACGCGGTGCGCGGATCGGCCTGGTGCCCCAGGACCCGTCCGTGTCGCTCAACCCGGTCAAACGCGTCGGCGAACAGGTCGCCGAGGTGCTGCGCATCCACGGTCTCGCGACCCGGCGTTCCGCACCGGCGGAGGCGATCGACATCCTGAACCGGGCCGGGCTGCCCGACGCGGCCACCCGCGCACGCCAGTATCCGCACGAACTCTCCGGCGGAATGCGGCAACGGGCCCTGATCGCCATCGCCCTGGCCGCCGGCCCGGAGCTGATCATCGCCGATGAGCCGACCAGTGCGCTCGACGTCACCGTGCAACGCGTCATCCTCGACCATCTCCAGCGCCTCACCGAGGAGTTGGGGACGGCGATCCTGCTGGTGACCCACGATCTCGGCGTCGCCGCCGACCGGGCCCAGCGCCTGGTCGTCATGTCGCAGGGCCAGGTCGTCGAGGCAGGTCCGACCCGGGACGTCCTCGCCGACCCCCAACACGCCTACACACGAAGGCTGTTGGCGAGCGCACCGAGCCTGGCCACCGCGCGACCGCGCACCCCGGTCGCCCCGCCCGCACAGACCGGGTCGACACCGCTGGTCGAAGTACGGGGCGCGGTCAAGGAGTTCCGGCTCCCCCGTGCGGGCGGCGGATCCCGGACACTGCGCGCGGTCGACGACGTCAGCTTCACCCTCCACCGGGGGCAGACCCTCGCGCTGGTCGGCGAGTCCGGCTCGGGCAAGTCCACCACCGCCCGCCTGGTGCTCCGCCTGACCGACGCGACCGACGGACACATCCTCTTCGACGGCGAAGACGTCACGACCGCCCGCGGCGCGCAGGCCAGACATCTGCGCCGACGCGCGCAACTCGTCTACCAGAACCCGTACGCCTCGCTCGACCCCCGCTTCTCCATCGGCGAGGTGATCACCGAACCGCTGCGCGCCTTCAAGGTCGGCGACCGCGCCTCCCGCCTCGCACGCGCCCGTGACCTGCTCGACCGGGTCGCGCTGCCCGCGTCGACGCTGGAGCGCCGTCCGGCGGAACTCTCGGGCGGGCAGCGCCAGCGCGTCGCGATCGCCAGGGCCCTCGCACTCTCTCCGGATCTGGTCGTCTGCGACGAGCCGGTGTCCGCGCTCGACGTCTCCGTCCAGGCCCAAGTCCTGGACCTGCTGGCCGAGTTGCAGGCCGACACCGGAGTGGCGTACCTGTTCATCTCGCACGACCTGGCCGTCGTACGCCAGATCGCGCACCAGGTGGCCGTCATGCGGGCGGGCCGCATCGTCGAGACGGGTGCCCCCGAGGACCTCTTCACGCACCCCCGCCACGAGTACACCCGCGAGCTGCTCGCGGCGATCCCCGGCCGCCGGGACGACCACGACCTGAGGACGCGGACCGCATGACCATCACCTCCCTCGCCTTCCTCGCCCCGGGCAACTTCGCCGACGACGCCCCGTACACCGGTCTGGAGGAGACCCTCCAACTCTTCGGGTACGGCGAGGAGTTGGGCTACGACGGGGCCTGGATCCGGCAGCGGCACCTCGAACACGGTGTGGGTTCGGCCGCGGTGTTCCTCGCCGCGGCCGGCTCTCAGCGGCCACAGCCGCAGCCGCGCAACCCCGGTCTGGTGGACCGCATTTGGTACGGCGGCGGCAGCCTTCGCTCGGCCCGTTGGGCCGGCGAGCACGGACTCAACCTGCTTTGCGCCCGAACTGGGCTGGCGGCCCGCGCAGTTGGAGGCCTCGCGATGAGTTCCGTACGACTGGAGGTCCACGACCCGGGAGCCGTTCGCCGCCGGGCATCGCTTCAACGGCGAAGGCTCGTCAGTCCTGCGGCGGCACCGACGGGTCGGCCGCCCGCGACCCCGCGTCGGGGGCGTGGAAACAGGCGCTGACCGACTTGCCGTGACGGCAGGGGTGCGACTCCCAGGTATCCGCCACCGCGTCCACGAGGAGCATGCCCCGTCCGCCGAGACGATCCGTACTGGCCTCGCGGGGTGTGGGCAGGTCGCCGGACTTGTCGTGCACGGTGACATGCAGACAGTGGTCGTCGCACGTCATCACCAACTGGGCGCTGCTGTGGGCATGCCGGTGCGCGTTGGTCACCAGCTCGGAGACGGTGAGCAGTACGGCGTCCACCGTTTCCGGAGCGGTGGTGGTCCAGTGCAGCCCCTCAAGATGCCTGCGCGCCCAGTCCCGGGCCGATTTCATTTCGCTGTTCAACGGAAGCGTGCGGGCCCAGCCGACTGCCCGGAGCGACGAACCTTCCACAGCGATCATTCCTCCTTGGGTGACGGGTGCCGCTCACCAGGTGTACTCAGCGGCGGCCGCGGAGTTTGCCCAACAGGCGCCGGGCCTGGGCCTGGCGGCGCGGGTCGGCAGCGGCTCGGCGTACCTGTTCCACTGTGCGTCGCCCCTGGGGGCTCCTGACGAACCGCTTGATGCGCTCCATTACGCCCGACATGACGTTCCTCTCCTCGAAGCACCGCGTTCATCGCACCGCGTTCATCACTGTCCCGACTACCCCGCTCCCGCCGACTCAGCCCTGTCACCTGGTACTTGCTGGGCGCGGAGGGGTGTCAGGAGATGACCCGGAGCCGCCCGTGGGACCCGCGGCGGAGTCGGTCGACGGCCTGCGCCGTGCTGTCGTCGGCAGGGAGGAGGACGATCAACTGCTGTGCGTCCGAGGGGAGTTCGAGGGTCTCGCGGAGCAGTCGGAGTTCGTACCCCGACGGGTGGCTGAGGCGGAGTGCCCCGCGTCGGGGAACCACGTGCCGGTTCAGCCGGCGGGTGAAGTCGGGGCCTGCGGCGCGGGCGAGTTCCGTCGTGAACCACTCGGAGTTCGCCACGGACGGTCCGAGCCACAGGTCGAAGGCCTGCTCGTCCGCGACGTCGTCCCAGTCCGTGAAGAACGTCCGCGCGCGGGGGTCGGTGAAGACGTAGCGCGTGAGGTTCGGTGTGTCCGTGTCGAGCAGTCCGGTGCCGCGCGTCACCGACTCGTAGCCGCTGGTGTGGGCGAGGACGTCGCCCAGCCGGTTGGTGACCATGGCGATGCCCGGTTCCAGCAGGCGGATCGTCTCCAGGACCGACGGGCGGACCTCACGGCTCGGCGGCGCGGGGCGCGTGTGCGTGGGGCATGCACCGCCGGTGATCTTCGTGAGGTAGCGCAGGTGGTCGCGCTCCGAGGAGTTGAGGCTGAGCGCGTCGGCGAGCGCGTTCACCACCGCCACCGAGGGATTGCGGTCGCGGCCCTGCTCGATACGGGTCAGGTACTCGACGCTGATGCCGGCCCGCGCGGCGAGGTCCGAGCGCCGCAGCCCCGGTGACCGGCGGCGGCCGTGATCGGGCAGTCCCAGCGACTGCGGCTGGATGCTGTCCCGCGTGGTCCGGATGAAATCCCCCAACGGCGAACCCATGCCGTGAGCTTACGACGCCGCCCGCCGGCCGCGGAGTGCTCAGCGTGGCCCTGCGGGGGCCAGCCTGAGCACGGTCTGGCTGCTGGTCCCGTGCGGTCCGATCGTGGTCGGCATGGAGAACAGACCTCAGCTGGTGATCATCGTCGGAAGCACGCGTGAAGGGCGGTTCGGCCCGGTGGTGGCCTCGTGGGTCGAGCAACAGGTCGGCCCGCACGGTGTTTTCGACGTCGAGGTCGTCGATCTGGCCGCCGTCGACATCCCGTTGGCGCTGCCCGCGGCTTCGCCGAAGTACGCCGGCGACGACTATCCCCGGCCGGGATGGCCGCGCTGACGTCGGCCCTGACGCGCGCCGACGCCTTCATCGTGGTCACGCCGGAGTACAACCACAGCTATCCCGCGTCGTTGAAGGCCGCCATCGACTGGCACTTCACCCAGTGGGCGGCCAAGCCCGTCGCCTTCGTCAGCTACGGCGGTACCGCGGGCGGCCGACACGCGGTGCTGCACCTGGAGAACGTGCTGACCGAACTGCACGCGGTGACGATCCGCGACGGCCTCTCCTTCCCGAACTACTTCACGGCGTGCCAGGACGGCCGTCCGCTCGATCCCCAGGCCCCTGTCTACGCCCGCACAGTGCTCGACCAGCTGGCCTGGTGGGCGGTCGCGCTGCGGTCGGCGCGGGACGCCGTTCCCTACCCGGGGTGAGCGGCCGGTTCGCTCGGCTTCGCCGCGGCGGCCAGGCCGGGTTGGAGGCGGCGGGCCGCGTTGAGGTGGTCTGCGGTCCAGATGATCCGGACGGCTGTCGCCGTGGCGTGGCCGTCGTCGCCGCGCAGGTCACGGCGGAGGGAGTGGACCAGGCGTGCCTCCTCGTCGGAGTCGCGTGCGAGCGGCGCGGGCACGGCCGTGTGCCGGCCGAGGCCTACGGCCAGTTCGCGGTACCAGTCGGCGAGTCGGCCGACGGTGTCGAGCAGGGTGAGCCGGGCCTCGGAACGGTCGGGTTCCATCGGTTCCTCACCGCCGTTGCGCTGCCACAGTTCCAGTACGGCGTCCGAGGCGAGGCGCAGTCCTACGATCCCGGTGACCAGGGTGGTCATGTCGGACAGCCGTACCGGCTTGGCGCCGCGTTCGGCGAGGTAGCTGCGGAAGGCGTCGTCGAGCCTGCGGGCCGCGGCGGCCGCTTGCCGGCCCGCTTCCACCGGGGCGTCGGTCGGGATGCAGCCGATGCTGCAGCGACTGGCCGCGTACTCCACCGCGTCGGCCAGGTAGCGGGCACTCTCGGTGTACGCCGCCGACAGTGCCTGCTCCACGGCGGCCGCCGCGCCGCGCGGCCAGAAGAACAGGCCCACCAGGACGCTCACACCGCAGCCGAGGGCGATGTCCTCGATCCGCAGCAGCACGATGTGCCAGTCGGGGTCCTGGCCGATGTTGAACAGAATGACCAGGGTGACGGTGAAGGCCGCCTGGCCCGCCGCGAACGAGATGGCGGCGGGCGCGATGCCCGCGATGAGCACGGCGACGGGCAGCAGGAACCAGAGCACGGTGCTGTGGTGCCCGATGAGCTGGAGCAGCCCGGTCCCGATCAGCGAACCGACCAGTGTGCCGCCCAGGGCCCGGAGCGCGTTCTGCCCGGTGTTGAGCGCGTTGGACCGCAGCACCGACAGGGTTCCCAGCAGGATCCAGAACGAGTGCTGGACACTGGTCACGTTCGCCAGGGCCACCGCGATGCCGAGGCCGAGCGCACCCCGGAGACTGTTGTGCAGCCAGACCGAGCGCGGCTCCAGGTGTGCGGCGGCACGCTCTACGGCGGAGGCCAGCGGCTGGGTCAGCGCACCGGGTTCCGTGCCCAGCAACCGCTCGGGCCAGCTGCGGCGCTCGGCGGCCGCGGCCAGGTCCACGTTGCCGGCGATCTGGAGGGTGGCGTACCCCAACTCCTGGGCGCGGAACGACAGATCGAGGGTCTCGATGAAGGCGCGGACCTCCGATTCCGTGCCGGGTTTCGGCCGGTGCACGGGCAGTCGGTGGGTGGCGCGGACCTCCATGCCGTCCATGGCCGTACGCAGGTTCACGAGGGCGGCGCGGAGGGCGTCGGGCGCGTTGCGCGGCGCGTCGAGCATGGCGGCGGCCTCGTCCAGGGCCGTGGCCGCCGCGCGCCGTACGGCGTGCGCGTCGGCGTCGCAGGCCCCGCGGTCCTCCAGCGGCGGGCCGCTGTCGGCCACGATGGCGCTCAGCCAGGTCAGTTCGTCGACCAGCCGGACCAGGGCGCGGGAACCGGCGGACAGGCCTGTGGGCCGGTAGAGCGTGGCGTCGAAGGCGGCGCGGAGGTCCGCGGCCGCGGCGGCGGCCTGACCTGCGGTGACCGCGCACTGCCGGGTGGTGGCCGCGTCCGGTCCGCCGGCCAGCCACGAGGCGTCGGTACGCAGTTGCTCCGCGGCCGCGCGGCAGACCCGGGCGGCGGGTGCGCTGAGCGGGTCCGCGGCGGGCCGGGGCCACAGCAGCGAGATCGCGAGCATGGCGGCGGCCGCCGCGAGGCCCGCGCCGGCGAGCCGTTCGGGCAGCTGGGACAGCGGGGCGGGCGAGGTCACCGGGAGGATGAAGGCCAGCAGCAGTGCGGTCGTCGCGCCCGCGAGGACGGAGCTGACGACACCCGAGAACAGCACCAGGAAGCCCACCACGACCATGACGGCGACCGCGAGCCAGGTCGTCCGGGCCACCAGCGTGCCGAGGCAGATGAGCACCGCCCAGGCCACGGCCAGCCCCACGTGCGCCCGCAGCCGCTGGACCATGGGCCCCGTGAACTCCACCAGCAGAAGCATCGAGAACGACCCGAACGCCGCGTAGGTCGCCATCGTCGCGGAATGCAGCACCTGGCTGCACAGGGCGAACAGCGCGGGCATCACCAGCGCGGTGCGCGCGGCCCGGCGGGTCGCCACGAGTCCCGGATCATGGGCGCGCAACCAGGCGGGGATCCGCCCGGGCAGGTCGCGCCAAGGTACGGCCATACGCTCGCGCACCTCCTGTCGGCACAGCACCCACATGCCCCGCTGTCCCCGAGTATCCGACATACACGGTGCCCCCACACTGCGCCGGGCGCCGGGGACCGACGGGAGCGGGGCCGGGTCCGGCGCCGGATCATGGGCTGCCGCAGGTGGGTCACGGCTCGACGACAGCTCGCGGGCAGCCCCACGGTCAACAAGCCCCCGCCGCGGTGAGCAGGGCGGCTGTCTCGGGATGCGGACCGTTGCTCGCCCAGTCCAAGGGCGACCAGCCCGTGCCGTGGTCTTCCCGTACGTCCGGATCGGCGCCGTGGGCCAGCAGTTCGCGCACCGTCCCGGTGTGCCCCCAACACGCGGCCGCGCACAACGGCGTTCCCTCCGCGCCGACTCCGCTGCTCTCGGTGTCGGGGGCGGCACCGGCCGCCAGGAGCAGCCCGGCGATCACGGCCTCTCCGTTCACCGCAGCCGCGTAGAGAGGTGTGGTGCCCTCGCTGTCGGCTCGTTCGGGGTCAACTCCGGCCCTCAGTACCGACGTTACAGCGACCGTGTCACCTCCCTGTATTGCTCCGAAGAGACGTCTGGAGAGCTTCTTCTGCCGCCGCTGGTTCATGGGCCGAGATTAGGGTTGAGCCGCGAGGCGGAGCCAGCCATATCCGCCGCACTTCAACTCGTACGCCGGTAAGGGGAGCCCGATCGGACCGTGTGCCGTCCAACTCGGATTCCGCGGAGAGCGATCGCCCTGTGCGCGAGGTGTCCGGTACGGCGAGCGCCGGGCACAGTGGGTCCATGACAGTGGGATTCAGCGGTGCTGTGGCCGAGTACTACGCGGAGTTCCGGCGTGGGTACCCTCCTCAGGTCTTCGATGTCTTGGAAGACGCCTTCGGGCTCTCTCACGCCGATGTCGTGCTCGACGTGGGGTGTGGCACCGGTCAGCTCGCTCTTCCCTTCGCTTCACGGGTTCGCGCGGTGATCGGGGTGGATCCGGAGCCGGACATGTTGCGGCTGGCCCGGCACGCGGCGGAGGCCCAGGGGGTTCGGAACGTGACCTGGGTGCTCGGTGCCGATGCCGATCTCCCGGCGCTGGGCGGGCTGTTGGGAGAGCGGTCGTCGGCGCTGATGGTCGTCGGCCAGGCGCTCCACTGGATGCGGCACGATGAGCTGTTCCGCGCCGCGGCGCCGCTCCTGCGTACGGGCGGGGGCATCGCGGTGATCTCGAACGGCACGCCGTTGTGGTTGCAGGACAGTCCCTGGTCCCGGGCTCTGCGCGGTTGCCTCGAAGACTGGATGGGCACCCCGCTCACAATGACCTGCGGCACCAGCAGCCGTGATCGGCTGAGGTATGCCGAGGCGCTTCGGTCGGCGGGCTTCGACGGTGTGCGGGAAATGGTCGTCGAGTACCGCGGTGAGCTCAGCTTCGACCAGCTGTTCGGCGGGGTCTGCTCGGCGATTTCCGCCGATCGGTTGCCCGGGCGGGACGAGCGCGACGCCCTTGCCGAGCGTATCCGGCAGGCACTCCCCACCGGCGAACCGTTCACCGAGACCGTGCGGGTGACCATGCTCGTGGGACAGGTCCAGGCGGACGCCGAAGCCTGATTCTCACGGCAGTTGATCAAGGCTCCTCAAGGACCTCAAGAAGCCTCAAGGAGGATTTGGATCCCCAGTGACTCATTGCCGTTCATCGTGGTCACTGGGATGGTTCGGGTGCTGATGGTTTCGAAGCCGGCGAGCAGCGTGGTGAGCCATTCCCGGGAGTGGTGGCGGCAGACGGCGCCGTCGTCGGTCTCGAACACGCCATAACTGTCGTAGAGGGCGGCGTAGTTGTCGTAGCGGTCGCGGTTGCGCTCGTCGTCCTGCAGGAGAAAGTCGCTGATGTAGAGGAAGCCGCCCGGCTTGAGGATGCGGTTCAGTTCGGCGATCAGGCGGCGTTGGGACTCGTCGCCGGGGATGCAGGTCAGCACGGCGAAGAGCAGTATCGCGTCGAATTCGGCGTGCGGGGTGGGCCAGGTCGGCGGTGTGTCGAGTGTGGTGAAGTGCCTTGTGGGGTGCAGGTGTTGGGCCCGCCTGATCATTTCCGGTGAGGTGTCGGCGCCCGTCAGGTTGGTGAAACCGTGCCGTTCGAGTTCCGCCATGGTGCGCCCGTAGCCGCATCCGTAGTCGAGAATCGCGGCGTGTCTGCTGATCCCGCGCAGCCAGGGCAGGTGGAGTGGGTGGGTGAACGTCTTTGTCGCCGCGGCGGCATCCCAGTAGGGGATCTGGCTGTTCGGATCGGACAGATACCCATGTGACCGTGGCCGCACGACCGCTCCCTTCAATCACCCTGAGAAGCGTGCTGGTTGGGAGCGTCCCCAAGGCTCTCGTGCCGTACACCCCCTGCGTCAGACGTCGCCCTCGCTCAGAATTCCGTACATCCGAGTGCGCGACAGTACGGAGTTCGCGGCGGCGTCGTCGGCGACATCAGGGGTCGGGTCGGCGAGGAGTTGGTTCAGCAGGGCGTCCGTCGCCCGGGGGTGGCGGGCGACGCCGCGGCGGAGGAACGGCTCTGGCGCGGCGGCGAGTTGGTGGAGGACTGCCACCGGTAGCTCGGGGTCCCGCAGGGCGACGTAGCGGACGTGCGGGTCCGGCTCGGTGGCGAATGAACGGAGCGTGTGGCGCGGGAAGTTGGGGTGTTCGACGAGCGGTGGCCTGACGTGGAACGCGTCGCCGTGGGCGCGTACGAGACGCTCCAGGACTTCCGGTGGTGTGTCCGGGCGGCGTGCCGCGGTGCGGCGGACGCCGAGGTCCGAGTCGTCGTCCAACCGGCGCCATGCCTCCTCGGGCAGGTCGCGGCAGGACGCCAGGACGCGTCGGAACACCGGCTGGCGGCAGTCCAGATAGGTCAGCCGCTCGTCGAGGGGTGCAGTACGCAGCCAACTCGGTTCGGTGAAGCTCCAGTCCAGTGCCACTTGGGCCGCGATGCTTCCGGCCTCGCGTTCGGCTTCCACGAGCGCGTACAGCCGGTCCCGGGTCTCGGTGTCCACGTGACGGCTCTGCGCGACCGCCACGCGCACGCTCGGGTCGTCGACGTCCAGGAGACGGGCGACCATCTCTGCGGACAGGTGCGGGTTCCCGGCTACGGCCTGACGGATGCGCTCGTCCTCGGTCCGCATCAACTCCGCGAACTGGTCCGGTGTGAGCGGGACGTAGCGTGCCACGTTGGCTCGCACGGCCGGGTCGGCGAGACATCGGGCCGTCCATTCCGGTGGGACGCCCGGGTGCGGCCGTACGGTGGCGGCTGTCCGGACCTGCGGGTCCGGGTCGGCGAGCAGTTCCGCCTGGACCGTCATCGGGCGGTCGTGCCAGGCTCGCGCGACCGCGGCTCGGAGCCGCGGATCCCGCGCGTCGGCAAGCTCCGTTCGAGGCCTGCCGTAGACCTCCTCCAGCAACGCGATGCCGACCGCTTCCTCAAGGTCCACCATGAGACGGACGAAGTCCGCGCGTCCGTCACGGATCGCCGGATCCGGATGCTCGGCGATCCTGCGGCGCATCTGCGGGGAGATCCAGTCCTCGCGCAGCTTCATCGCCACGTCCGCGCCGTCATGTGTCAACAGAGCCTCCACCACGGCGTCCGCCAACTGCCCGCCGCGCAGGGGCAGACCGTGCCGTCCGGCCGGGTGTGCGGTCAGGCGGACCAGGAC
Organism: Streptomyces prunicolor NBRC 13075; assembly: GCF_000367365.1. Lineage (GTDB taxonomy): Bacteria > Actinomycetota > Actinomycetes > Streptomycetales > Streptomycetaceae > Streptomyces > Streptomyces prunicolor. Next base: position 60,917 of record NZ_BARF01000107.1, read on the forward strand.
GTCCTGGGGAGCGGCCGGGTTGCGCGCCAGCCCGGAGAGCCGCGGATGCGCGAGGGAGGTCATGCGGTCAACCTAGTCGGCGCCCGCCGACGGCTCGTCGGCTCCTGACAGGCCGACCTCGGCCTCGACTCCTCAGAAACGTCAACACCTCACGCGTCCCCGGCCCCCAGCACATACAGCCCCGGAAGGTTCACCACGATCGCCTCCTGCGTGCTGCGCGCGATCACCACCACGGCCTCTTCCGCAGGGTCCGGGTTCTCCTCGCGGTGCGGCACGAACGGCGGGACGAAGATGTAGTCCCCCGGAGACGTGCGCAGGCGGATCTCCTCCGGCCGCGGGCCCGCGTCGTCGAGGAAGACGAACTCGGGGTGCCCGCTCACCACGTAGATGGCGGTCTCGGACTCGCCGTGGTGATGGTCGGAGGACGCGGTCGAGGGGGCCACATGGGTCTGGCCCATCCACAGTTTCTCGGAGCCGACCGTCCGGCCGCTCACCGCGGCGAATCTGCGCATGCCACCGCTCTGTGCGGTGTCGCCGTCGAGGGCGTCGGCGCGGACATGGTGCAGGCGGGTGCGCAGGGGGGCTGCCGACTGCCCTGCGGCGTCGTGGAGATGGGGGTGGAAACCTTCGCCGGGGGTTGTCAACGGCTTGCTCATGGTGGGCGACGCTAGAGCCGCTCCGAAAAGGATGTCAAGAGGTGTCCATTGTCCTTCACCTGCGGCAATGTTCCCGCAATGTTGGACGGGGACGTACGAGAAGAACGTGTGAGGGGAACCCGCCGAAGCCCTCGTGACCGGGCCCGCGTCGGGCATCATGTGCGTATGCATATTTCCGCGAAGGCGGACTACGCCACGCGGGCCCTCCTGGAGCTCGCCCGCGAACCTGCCCGTCCGCTCACGTGCGAGGCGATCGCCTCCTCGCAGCAGATCCCGTTCCGGTTTTTGAAGTCCGTGGTGGGCGAGTTGCGCAGAGCCGGTCTGGTGCGCAGCCAGCGTGGCTGCGAGGGCGGGTACTGGCTCGGTCGGCCCGCCGACGAGATCACGCTCCTGGACGTCTCCCGTGCCGTGGACGGCGAGTTGATCACCCTGCGTGGCGAAGTCCTGGCCGGACTCGACTACCCCGGCCCCGCTTCCGGTCTGCCCGGAGTGTGGCGCCGGATCGAGGCCGAGGCCGCCGCCGTCCTGGGCGGCACGACCCTGGCCACCCTGCTGCCCGCCACGACGGACGAGGACGAACACGCGCCGGGCAAGCAGCCTTCGAACAAGCACGCCGCGGGCGAGCACCTCACCCGCCAGGGAGCCGCATGACCGCCGCCACGGAGCAACTCCCCCTGGAAATCGTCGAGTACACCGACCCCCTCTGTCCCTGGGCCTGGGGATCCGAGCCCGTGTTCCGCCGCCTCCGCGCGGCGCTGACCGGCGAGGGCCGGGTCCGTTGGCGCCGGGTCCACTGCATCCTCTTCGACCACGACGACGACCCCGCGCCCGACCCGGCAGCGGAGACCGCCTGGTACGCGCGCTACGTCGAGGACATCAGCGCGCACACCCACGCTCCGCGAGCGCTTCGCCTGAGCCGCGTCGCCGCGAGTTCCTGGCCGGCCGCACTGGTCGCCAAGGCCGCCGAAGCACAGGGCGCCCAGGTCGCCGACCGGGTGCTACGGCGGCTGCGGGAGAGCGTGTTCGTGCTCGGGGAGCCCGCGGACACGCCCGAGTCGGCGCTGTCCGCGGTGTCGGGTGTGCCCGGCCTCGACGTCGGCCGGCTCGCGACCGACGCGGCGTCGCCCGAGGTGCTGGCGAAGGTACGCGCCGACCACGCCGAGGCTCGTCGCCCCGTACCCGAGGTGCTGTCGGTGCACGGCTCCGCCTCGCCCCATCCCGGCGCAGCGAAGGAGACCCCCGACGGCCAACACCGGTACGCGCTACCGACGTTGCTCGTGCGCGGCGCCGCCGGACACCGCGTCGTACCCGGCTGGCGACCGTACGAGGAGTACGTCTCGGCCATCACGGAACTCGCCCCCGGGCTCCTGCCCTCCCCCGCGACACTGCCGCCGGCCGAGGCGCTCACCCGCTACCGCACCCTGACCGAACCGGAGCGCGTACTGCTGACCGACGGCGGCCCCTGGCCCCCGGCCGGGGCCGTCCGCGTCGACACCGGCAACGGCCCGCTGTGGCTGCACCCGGAGGAGGCCACGGTGCACCCCGCCGTCGTCCCACGCCCTCCCGCCGTGCCCCGCTAGGCCTCTGATCAGCGGTCAGGGACCGTCCGCCGAATGAGACACCATTTGGTGTCCATTGACAGCCGCCGACGGCTGGCCCCAGGATGTGCAGCATGCTCACGACGCACCCCGGTGTGGTGTGCCGCTACGTGGACCTGCGGCGCACCTGTAGCGCTCTCTGTCGCTGACCCGCCGCCCCCGGCCCACAGGCGCCTGACCCCGCTCCCGTAGGCATCGGCGCCCCACCGCCTCGCCGACCGGCGCCCGTCTCTCCCGCGCCGCTCCCTTCGCGCTTCGTCGCCGTCTCTCCGCCTCCGTATCCCGGTTCTCTCCCGTGATCCGCCGACGCCTCATGTCCTGGGCGCGGCATGCCCCCGTGCGCCTCGAAGCCGCATCGGCATGTCCGTCGTCCCGGTCTGTGCGCTGTCCGGCCCTCGGGTCGGCCGCCCTCGCTCTCCTTCCGCTGCCCCGGCGCGGCCGGGAGCCTTCGAAGAAAGAAATCAAGATGTCCGGACGACTCACGTCCCGCAGCCCTCGGACGCCCTTCCGCCCCGGCAGACTGCGCGCCGCCGCCCTGGGGACCGCCCTCGCCACCGTGCTCGTCCCCGCCCTCAGCGCCTGCGGCGGCGACGCCTCGACGGCCGGCGGCAGCTCCACGCTGAAGTGGGCCTCCTCCTACTTCCCAGCCCACTGGGACCCGGTGGTCAGCGGCAGTGGCGCCCAGTTCCGCGAACTCGCCCTGGTCTACGCCTCGTTGACCCGTACGGACGCGACCGGCAAGGCCGTGCCCGACCTGGCCAAGAGCTGGGAGTACAACGCCAAGGGCGATCAGATCACGTTCCATCTGCGCCCGAACCTGAAGTTCAGCGACGGCGAACCGGTCGACGGCGCCGCCGTGAAGGCCGCCATCGTGCGCGCCCAGAAGCAGAAGAACTCGGCGCTCTTCGGCGACCTCACCTCCATCAAGTCGGTGGACGCCAGCGGACTGGACGCGGTGCTCCACCTCAGCCAGGTCGACTACCAGATCCCCCAACTCCTCGGCGAGCGCGTGCTCCAGATCGCCAGTCCGAAGGCGGCCCAGTCCCCCACCAAACTCGACCAGAACCCGGTCGGCGCGGGCCCGTTCACCGTCACCCAGATCGTCCCGGGCACCAAGGTCCTCCTGAAGAAGAACCCCGACTACTGGGACGCCAAGGACATCCACATCGACAACGTCGAACTGACCTCGGCCCCCGACGCGGCGACCGTCGTCTCCGGACTCCAGACCGGCGTCTACAACTTCGCCGACATCGCCCCCAGCCAGGCCGAGGCCGCGAAGAAGGCAGGCCTCGACGTCTTCGTCCAGCCCGGTTTCAACGCCGCCAACCTCAGCCTCAACGTCAACAAGGCACCGTTCAACAACGACAAGGTCGTCGACGCGGTCCGCTACGGGATCAACCGCCAGGAGTTCGTGGACAAGCTGACCTTCGGCTACGGCTCGGCCACCAACCAGCCGTTCCCCAAGGGCTATGTGGCCTACGACCCGCAGTCCGCGAACGACTACGCCTACGACCCGGCCAAGGCCAAGCAGCTGCTCTCGGAGGCCGGTTACAAGGCCGGGCAGATCAAGCTCAGCCTCGTCATCCCGGCCGAGGATCCCCAAGCGGAGATCGTCCAGGCGCAGTTGGCGAAGGTCGGCATCACCGTCAGCATCAAGGTGGACAAGAACTGGGCCACCCCGTTCTTCGCCAAGGACCTGACGTTCTCGCTGTACGGGACGACGGGGCGTGACTCCGCCGCGCAGACCCTCACCGCGCACTTCGGTCCGAACGGCCCGCTCAACCTCAGCTCGCCGTACGAGCCTTCGGGCTTCGAGGCGGCCATCGCCAAGGTCCGCCAGACCCCGCTGGACTCGCCCGACTACACGAAGGTCCTCCAGGCGGCGACCCGGGCCGGACTGCAGAGCAAGGCGCTGGTCTTCACGTACTCCTCGCCCAACCTCATCGCCAAGAGCAAGTCCATCTCCGCCCTGCCCAGGAACCCGGCCCACATCGACTGGACCGGCGTGACCATCGATTCCAACTGACGCTCCGTCACATCCCTTACGTCCACCACCCGTACAGCCACTACAGAGAGGGGGCAAGCCATGACGACGACGGAGGCACCGAGCACACCCGACGTCCGTCACCGGCCCGCCACGGCCAGGACGCGGAACACACTGGGCCGCGTCCTGGTCACCCTCGCCCGGTCGATCGCGATCTTCGTGCCCGTGTTCCTGGTCGCGACGTTCGTGACGTTCGCGCTGCGGTCACTGAGCGGGCTCAGCCCGGCGCGGATCCAGCTGGGCGAGGAAGCAACTCCCGAGGCGGTAGCCAGAGTTGAAGCGCAATGGGGCCTCAACCGACCCTTCCTCGTCCAGTACGTGGACTGGCTGGGCGGGGTCCTGCACGGACAACTCGGCACCAGCTGGACCAACGGCGCCGACATCTCCACCCTGATCGGCCTCGGCCTGGGCGTGAGCCTGTCGGTGGCCTTCTTCGCGCTGCTCATCGGCGTGGTCGCGGGCTTCGCCCTCGGAACGGTCGCCGCGCTGCGCCGTACGACCTGGGTCGACCGCGCGATCACGGGCTTCGTCACGGTGATCTCGGTGATGCCCGCGTTCGTCGTCGGCATCGTGCTCGTCGCGGCGTTCGCGGTCGGGCTGCACGTGTTCCCGTCGGCCGGATACGTCCCGGCGGCGCAGGGGCTCGGGCCGTGGCTCGCCCATATCACCCTGCCCGCCGTCGCGTTGAGCTTCGACGTCATCGCCGACGTCGCCCGGCAACTGCGCACCAGCCTCATCGCGGCCTACCGCGAGAACTACGTGACGGGCGCGGTCGTACGGGGACTCGGCCCACGGCGGATCTTCTTCGGGCATGTGCTGCGCAACGGCCTCGGCCCGACGCTCGCGACGCTCGGCCTGAAGTTCCCCACCCTCGTCGGCGCCTCCGTCGTCACCGAGTGGATCTTCGGACTCCAGGGCTTCGGCCGGTTCGCCAACGACTCCGCACAGGCCGGGGACGTACCAGCCGTACAAGGGGTCCTCGTGGTGTCGATCGTCCTGGTCGTCGCCTTCAACCTGATCGTCAACCTGGTGCTGGCGCGTGTGACGCCGGCGTCCCAGCGGGGGGTGTGACCATGGTGCGCCGCGTGCTCTCCCTGACGTCCGGCCGGATCGCCCTGGTGATCCTGACCGTGATCGCCCTGCTCGCCGTCCTCGGGCCGCTCATCGCGCCCGACAACCCCCTGGCCACCAGTTCCGACACCCTCGCCGAGGCGTCGGGCGCGCACTGGCTCGGCACCGACTACCTCGGCCGCGATGTGCTCAGCCGTCTCCTCGACGGTTCCCGGGTCAGCGTGCTCGGCTCGCTCGAAGTCGCCCTCACCGCACTGGGAGTCGGCGCCATCCCCGGCATCCTGTCCGTCTACTTCGGCCGGGTCTTCGAGTGGGTCACCCTCCGGCTGACCGACACACTGGTCGCCCTGCCCTTCCTGCTGTTCGCCGTCGCGGTCGTCGCGCTGCTCGGCAACGGCATCACGCAGGCGATGCTGGTCACGGGGGTGCTGGTGTCCCCCCTGTTCTACCGGGTGTCCCGCGCCGCGACGCTGGCGGTGGCTCAATCGCCGTACGTGGAGGCCGCGTTGATCTCCGGGGCGTCCATCGGGTGGGTCGTCCGCCGGCACGTCTGGGTCAAGGTGCTGCCGCCGATCGCGGTCGCGCTCGCGCAGACCATCGGTGTCGGCTTCGTCATCGTCTCGACGCTGACCTTCCTGGGCATCGGCGTCCAGCCGCCCGCGCCCACCTGGGGCGGGCTGCTCGCCTCGGACCTCGGCTATCTCACCCAGAAGCCGTGGGCGCCGCTGGTCCCCGCCCTGCTGATCATGGTCACCGTCTGGGCCTGCAACCTGTTCGCCGACGCGATCCGTGACGTCTCCGGCGAGGCGGGCCGCGCCCTCGTCAACAACCGCAAGGCCCGCGCCAATCGACTCGCCGACACCGACTCCGCCGCCCACGGCGACCCCGCTCACGTTCACGCCGGAGGTGCGTGATGGCAACCCTCTCCGAGAAAGTCCTGACCAAGTCCGCGCGGAACAGCAAGACCGAGCAGAACGGCAGCGGGGCCGAGGTCGAGGACACCGGCGCGACCAGCACGACCAGCACGACGGGGGCAACCCGGCCCGTCCGCCCCGCCGCCCCGTCGACGCCCGTCCTGTCCGTGCGCGACGTACATATCAGCGACCAGGCCGCCGGTCAGGAGATCGTCCACGGCGTCAACTTCACGCTCACGCCCGGCCGTTCCGTCGGCATCGTCGGCGAGTCCGGCAGCGGCAAGACCCTCACCTGCCGAGCCACGCTGGGCATCCTGCCCGCCCACTTCGAGGTCACCGGCGGCTCGATCGAGATCGACGGCCAGGACATCTCCGGGCTCTCGTCGGCCCAGTGGACGGCCTTGCGCGGCGCCACGATCAGCGCGGTCTTCCAGGACCCGGCGTCGTATCTCAACCCCTCGATCCGGGTGGGCGCGCAGATCGCCGAGGTCCTCAAGGTCAAGAAGGGACTCAAGCGGGGCGAGGCACGCCGGCAGGCGATCGACCTGCTCCACGCGGTGCATCTGCGCGACCCGGACCTGGTCTACGGCCAGTACACCTACGAACTCTCCGGCGGCATGCTCCAACGCGTCCTCATCGCCGCCGCGATCGCCGCCGACCCGCGCATCCTCATCGCCGACGAGGCCACGACCGCGCTCGACGTCACCGTCCAGGCAGAGATCCTCGACCTGCTGGCCGACCTGCGCGAGCGCACCGGCCTCGCCCTCGTCCTGGTCTCCCACGACCTGGCCGTCGTCGCCCAACTCTGCGACGAGGTCCTCGTCATGCGACAGGGCGAGGTCGTCGAACAGGGCCCGACGCACGAGGTGTTGCACAACCCTCAGCACGAATACACCCGGCTGCTGATCGCCGAGCACGAGCAGTACGGCCTGGACAAGTTCCTCGGCACAGACGCCGTGGAGCCCGCGAAGACCGACGCCCTGGACACCGCAGACGCCGTAAAGGAGGACGCGTGAGCACCGACCGCCCGGCGTCGCAGCCCGCCGAACCCACCCAACCCGTCCTGAACGTCGCCGACTTGGAGGTGCACTACGGCCACCGCCGGCGCCGCCGTCAGGTCCTGAACCGGGTCTCCCTGAGCATCGCCCCGGGTGAGACCGTCGGCATCATCGGCGAGACCGGCTCCGGCAAGTCGACGCTCGCGCGGGCCGTGCTCGGTCTGGTGCGTGCCTCGGCCGGGTCGATCGTGATCGACGGCGAGGAGGTCGGTTCGTACGGCCACCGGCAGTGGCGCGCGCTGCGTCGGCGCGGTGTCATCCAGTACGTCTTCCAGGATCCGCTGCGCAGTCTCGACCCGGACGTGACGGTCGAGGCGTCACTGGCCGAACCACTGCTGATCCAGGGCGTTTCCCGGCAGGAGGCGGCGGCACGGGTGCGCGCGTTCCTCGACCGGGTACGGCTCTCCCCCGAGCTGCTCGACCGGCTGCCCGGCGAGTTGTCCGGCGGCCAGCGTCAACGGGTCGCGGTGGCACGGGCGTTGGTGACCGAACCGCGTCTCGTCATCCTGGACGAGCCGGTCAGCGCGCTCGACTCCGCGAACCGCGTGCAGATCCTGCAGATCCTCAAGGAACTCCGTGCCGACGGAGTTGCCCTGGTCTTCATCTCCCACGACCTCGGGTCCGTCGCCGGAGTCGCCGACCGCATCGCGGTGCTGTACCAGGGTGAGTTGGTCGAGGTCGGCGCCACCGGCGACGTCATCAACCAGCCCCAGCACCCTTACACGCGCCTGCTCGTCCGCTCCGCGCCCACCCTGCACAGCGCGGCGGCGGACCGGGCCGAACGCGAGGCCCTGCGCGCCCTCCTCCACGCCTGACACACCCTCAACTCCCGCTGACTGAAACTCCCCTGACAGAAAAGGAACAGCCATGTCCCGCACGCTCCACCTCGCCCTGCACCCCTACGGCGTGGGCGGTCCCGGCCAGCACGGACTGTGGAAGGACCCGCGCGTCGCGAAGAACGCCAGCATCGACATCAACTACTACATCCGGCTGGCACAGGCGGCCGAACACGCACTGTTCGACGCCCTGTTCATCGTCGACAGCCAGTTCATCAACTCCACCTACCCCGCGCACTATCTCAACCGCCTCGAACCGCTGACCCTGTTGTCGGCCGTCGCCACCCACACCAAGCACCTCGGCCTGGTGGGCACGGCGAGTTCGACGTACAACTCGCCGTTCAACCTCGCCCGCCGCTTCGCCTCGCTCGACCACATCAGCGGCGGCCGGGCCGGCTGGAACGTCGTCACCAGCTTCGACACCGGCACCGCGCGGAACTTCGGGCTCGACGAGCACCTCGACTACGCCACCCGCTACGGCCGCGCCCTGGAGTTCGTGCAGGTGGCCCGGGGGCTGTGGGACTCCTACGAGGACGACGCGTTCCCGGCCGACGTCGAGCGGGGCGTGTTCCTCGACCCGGCCAAGCTGCACGAACTCGACCACGCGGGCGAGCACTTCAAGATCGCGGGCCCGCTGAACCTCTCCCGCTCCCCGCAGGGCCAGCCGGTGATCTTCCAGGCCGGGGTGTCCGAGGAGGGGCGTGATCTCGCCGCGCAGGTCGCCGAGGGCATCTTCGCGCCCGGGGGCACCCTGGAGTCGGCGCGGGACTACTACGCCGACGTCAAGAAGCGCGCGGCCGCCTACGGCCGGAACCCCGAGCACGTCAAGATCCTCATCCACGGCGGCCCGGTCGTCGCCGCCACCGACGAAGCGGCCCGCCGTCGCGAGCGGGAGATCTTCGAGGAGGACGACGACTTCGCCCGCAACCTGGCGCTGCTGGGCCGTTCCTTCGGGGCCTACGACTTCAGCGTGCACGACCTGGACGCACCCTTCCCGGATGTCGCCCACCTCGCCGAGAAGGGCGGGCGCACGGGAGCCACGCAGCTCATCGAGCGGGCCAAGGCGGAGGGCCTGACGCTGCGTCAAGTGGTGGAGTCCATCAACCAGTTCCGTCAGTCGCCGTTCGTCGGGGACCCGACGACCGTGGCCGACACCATCCAGCAGTGGTTCGACGCCCGCGCCTTCGACGGCATCAACCTGGCCTTCCGCACCGAGGAGGAGCTGAACTACTTCGTCGACGGCGTCGTCCCGATCCTCCAGAAGCGCGGCCTGTTCCGCACCGAGTACACGTCCGACACCCTGCGCGGCAACCTCGGCCTGCCGATCCCGGCCAACCGCCACTCCCGCGAGCGCCAGCTCGTGAACGACTGAGAGGGCCGGCACTCCATGACGAGCGAGAGACCACGCTTCCGGCTCGGTTTCCTCACCCACGTCCAGGGCCGCGACGACGACATCGCCCGCACCTACCGCAACGCCCAGGAACTCTTCGTCGTGGCCGACGAGTTGGGCTTCGACGTCGGCTGGGTCGCCCAGCACCACGTCCCCCTCGGAGGCGGCGGACTGTCCTCGCCGTGGACCTTCCTGGCCCACGCGGCGGCGCGCACGACCCGCATCCGGCTCGGCACCGCCATCACCATCCTCCCCCTGGAGGATCCGGTACGGCTCGCCGAGGACATCGCCACCGTCGACACGCTCAGCGGGGGCCGCGTGGAACTCGGCGTGGGCAGCGGATCGAGCGAGGTGGAGTACGCCGCGTTCGGCAAGGACGTCGCCCGCAAGCGCGAACTCACCAGCGAGCACCTCGACATCGTCCGCCAGGCCCTCGACCACCGCGAGGTGGGCACACCCGGCTTCCGCATCCAACCCCGGCCCGGCGACTTCAACGACCGTGTCTGGCAAGGGGTGTTCAGCGGACCGGGAGCCGAGTACGCCGCACAGGGCGGTGCGAATCTACTGCTCAACCGGGCGGCCTACGGCTTCGACGCCCCCACCGACGAGGTCCAACGCCCGTGGGCGGACGCCTACTTGGCTACCTGGGACCAGCCGCACCGCCCGCGCATCGGCCTCTCCCGGTTCGTGTTCCCGGCCAAGGACCGGCGCACGGCACTGCAGTCGATCGGCGACGACGTCCACCGGGCGGCACTGCGCATGGCGGAACACGGCGCGTTCCCCAAGGGCCTCGACCGGGACGAGGCGCTGCGCCGCTTCCACTCCTTCTACGGCCATCCCGACGAGATCGTCGCCGCGCTCGGGCAGGAGAAGGTACTGCCCGTCGCGACAGACCTGATCACCCAGTTCAACCCCGCCGTCCCCGACCACGACGCCGCCGTCCGCGCCCTCGAACTCATCGCGACCGAGGTGGCACCCGCGCTGGGCTGGAAGCCCGCACCGACGGCCGCGGCCGTATCCGCAGGAGTGTGAATTGGATTTCTCTCCCTCGTGAATGAGGGCGAGTCCTACGGCTCGCGCCGTGGGGTTTTCTGCTTCGTCGCCGACTGCCCGCCCGGAGAACTCCGTTGAGGTCTTACACCAGCTCCACAGACAGACGCCGCCAGCCCGGCGGCCAAAAGGTTGCGCGCCGCGTTCACGTCCCGGTCATGAGTCGTCCCGCAGACGCATTTCCAGGTACGGACACTGAGCGACATCTCCTGTCGCAAACTGCCGCAGTTCGAGCACAGTTTAGAAGAGGGAAAGAACCGGTCGACCACGATGACTTCGCGCCCGTACCAGGAAGCCTTGTATTCCAGCATGGAACGGAACGCGCTCCAGCTCGCGTCGGAGATGGCCCGGGCGAGCGTGTGGTTTTTGACCATGTTGCGCACGGTCAGGTCCTCGATCACGAGCGTATGGGTTTTCACGCACGAGCTGAGTGGTGAGCTGATGGAGCAGGTCACGGCGCCGGTCGGCGATTCGGGCGTGGATCTTCGCGACCTTCCGTCGCGCCTTGTGACGGTTGGTTCCCTCGCCTCTAGCCTTGCGGGACAGTTGCCGCTGGGCCCTGGCGAGACGAACGCGGTCTCTACGCTCGTGCCGCGGATTGGCGACCTTCTCCCCCGTGGAGAAGGTCAGCAGATGAGTAAGACCGACATCGATCCCGACAGCCTTATCAGTGGCGGGAAGTGGCCTGATGGTGGGGTCGTCGCACAGCATCGAGACGAACCAGCGACCGGCCGTGTCCTGCGACACGTTCACGGTGGACGGCTGAATGCCCTCGGGCAACGGCCGCGACCAGGCGATGTCCAATGGCTCCGTCATCTTCGCCAACGTCAGCTGGCCGTCCCGGAAACGAAAACCGCTGCGGGTGTATTCGGCGGACTTCCGCGACTTCTTCCGCGTCTTGAAGCGCGGGTACTTGGCCCGCTTGGCGAAGAAGTGGGTGAACGCCGTCTGCACATGCCGCAGTGTCTGTTGAAGCGGAACGGACGACACGTCGCTCAGGAAGGCGAGTTCCTCGGTCTTCTTCCATCCGGTCAGCATGGCCGAGGTCTGGTTGTAGGTGACCTGTTCCTGCCGCAGCGTCCACGCCTCGCTCCGGGCAGCGAGCGCCAAGTTGTAGACCTTCCGCACGCACCCGAACGTGCGCGACAACTCGGTTGCCTGCGCATCGGTGGGATAGAAGCGGTACTTGAACGCCCGCTTCACCTGCATCGCGGTCACCCCCACAAACTAGTGAGACCTCCGCGTCGACACCAAACCTGCCGGTCACGGCACTGCGATCTGCCCGACGCAGAACCCCAACTCCCTGCCCTGCTCAGCAGGGTTGGTCTCCTCACCGGCTAAAGCCGACAGTTTCGACCAAAGGACTTCCGATGACCCAATACAGCGACTACTTCGGCCCCGAGGACCTGCGCGTCCGGGGCACGGTCCTCGTCGTCCCCGGCCGCGGCGAGACCCGGGCGACCTACGCCCGCTTCGGCAGGCGCCTCGCCGCCGACGCCTACCGCGTCCGGGTGATCGACGCCCCCGACCTCGCCACCGAGGACCTGACCAGCCTCGCCGCCCGGCTCTCCGAGGCCGCCGAGGGCACGGCCGTGGACGACGGTGTCGTACGACCGCTCGTCCTCGTCGGTGCCGACTCGGGTGCCGCCGCGATCGCCGCGCTGCTCGGGCAGGCGGCCGGCAGTGAGCCCGACGCCGTGGTCCTGGCGGGCCTGCCCGGCCTGGCCCCCGGTACCGCTGCGACCGCCGGCACCTGGGACGAGGAACTCGACGTCCGCACCTCCTGCCCCGCCCACCGGGGTGCCCTCACCCAGGACTCCGAGGTGCGGCGCGGCTCGCTCGACGAGGCGGTGCCGCAGGCGGTGCTCAGCGCCGCCTACGACAACGAGACCGTCGTACCGACTCTGCTTCTCGTCGGTGACGCCGATCCGCTCGCGGACCACGAGGCGCTCGCGCGCACGGCCAAGTCCCTTGCCAGCGCCCGACTTTCGGTCGTGCACGGTGCTCACCACGATGTCCTCAACGACCTCCAGCACCGTTCGGTGGCCGCCGAGGTCGTCACCTTCCTGGAGAACCTGCGCAACGAACTGCGCCCGCTGATCACCGTGCGGTCGAGCGCTTGGTGAGCGCCTCTCCACCCGCTCGGAACACCGTCTGAACCCGACCCCGGAAGGTCCCGTCATGGCCTCGATCCTGTCCGTCTCCGGCAGCCCCTCCCCCACTTCCCGCACCACCCGACTCCTGCGTCATCTGGACGACCGGCTCCGGCTCCAGGGCCATGACGTGACCCCGCTGGACGTGCGCACCCTGCCCGCGCAGGCGTTGCTGGGCGCCGACTTCGGGCATCCGGCGATCGCCGCCGCCACGGCGCTGTTCGAGCAGGCGGACGGGGTGGTGATCGGTACTCCGGTCTACAAGGCCGCGTACTCGGGCCTGTTGAAGTCGCTGCTCGATCTGCTCCCGCAGTACGCGCTGACCGGCAAGACGGTGCTGCCGCTGGCCACGGGCGGCAGTACTGCCCATGTGCTGGCGATCGACTACGCGTTGCGTCCGGTGCTGAGTTCCATGGGGCCCTCGCACATCGCGCCGGGCTGGTTCACGCTGGACAGGGACATCACCGTCGGCGAGGACGGCACCCTGACCGTCGCATCCGCCTCGGCCACAGCACTGGAGCAGGTCACGGATCACTTCTCCCGTGCGTTGGGCGGCCGTACGGCGGTGCTCGCGTCCACCGCGTGAACGGCGTCGGGGGCCGACGTGCATATGGCAGTCGTGTGTCAACTCCCCACGTCACGCTGGTTCTCCGGCACCGGCTGTGGTTCTCTCAGTGCATGACCGTGCTCGTGACCCGCCGCCACGTCGACTACGTGCGTGTCACCAGCACGGGGTGTTCCGCCGTGAGCTGACGCTCCGCTCCGGCATCCGATCCCTCTCTTCACCAGCGCGCCGCGCCATGCTCCGTCCTGCCCTTCTCCGGTCCGGACGGCGGCCCCGCGGTCTCTTCACGCACGCCCGCACCCCGCACGCTCCGCACAAGGGAGTCTGATTCGAAAATCCAACCTTCCCGCAGGTCACCCCGCGTCCGCTGATTGGAGGGACACTTGATAGCCGAGCATGTTGAGCTGGCTGACCAGGCGCCGTGTCTGCCGCGTCCGGCCGGTTCGCTGGAGGAAGTAGTCCGCTCCGAGGTCGGCGTACTCGGCGTCGTTGGTGAGCATGTGCCAGATCGAGGTCAGGATGGTGTGGCCGACGGCGACCAGGGCGCGCTTCTTGCCGCGGCGGATCGCGATCCGTTTGTAGCGGGACGCGAGGTAGGTGTTCTTGCTCCGGGCTGCAGCCGTCGCGGCGAGACCGAGCGCGTTCTTCAACCACGGGTCGCCGGGCCGGGACTTGCCGGAGGTGTGCTTGCCGGCGGACTCGTGGTTGCCCGGACACATCCCGGCCCACGAGGCCAGGTGGGCGGCCGAGGGGAAGCGGGTCATATCCGCGCCGATCTCGGCCAGGATCATCTCCGCCGAGCGGGTGCTGACGCCAGGGATGGTGATCAGCAGCTCGATCTGGCGGCGAAACGGTGCGAGTTGGCGGGCGATCTCCTCGCTGAGGCGGGCCTCGGTCGCGCTGATCGCGTCGATCCGGTCGGGCATGGTGCGCGCGAGGAAGGCATGGTGGTCGGTGAACTGGCCGGTCAGGGCCTGGGCGAGGATCTGACGTTTGGCGCGCATGCTGGCGCGGGCCATCTCGGCGAGGATCTCCGGGTTGCGCTCCCCGGCGATCAGCGATTCCAGCATCGCGCGGGCCGACTTGCCCAGCAGGTCCGAGACGACCGCGGACAGCTTGATCCCCGAGTCCTCCAGGAGCTTTTCCAGTCGCTGGGCCTCACGGGTCCGTTCGCGGATCACCTCGGTGCGGTAGCGGGTCAGGTCCCGCAGCTGCCGGATCTCGGGCGGCGGCACGAACGAGGGCCGCACCAGGCCGTGTTCGACCATCTTGCAGATCCACTCGGAGTCCGCGACGTCGGTCTTGCGGCCAGGCACGTTCTTCATGTGCCGGGCGTTCAGCAGCCAGCACTCGATGTCGTTCTCCAGCAGATAGAACACGGGTTTCCAGTACGCCCCGGTGGCTTCCATGCCGACCACGGTGACCTGTTCGGCGAGCAGCCAGTCCCGCATGGCCAGCAGATCACGGGTCATGGTGGAAAACGTACGGATCTCCTTGCGGCGGCGTTTGCCCGGTCCCGGGACGCGGACGCAGACCTTCACGTCCGCCTTGCCGATGTCGATTCCGGCGCATCGCTCGTGGACCACGTCCATGCCCCGGTCCTCCCCTCGTGCGGTGTGCTGTTGAGCAGCAGCCGTCCGACGGGGACCAAGCAGGCAAAAGAATCTGATTCACATGCTCGAAGCAACACTTCCGGGTGCCTGACGAAGGGTCCCCAGCGTCCTACTCAATGCCGGGCTCCGGTGGCGCCAAGACTCCGCGACGTCAGCCGGACGGCCGTAACCCGATTTTCTCCCCTTTGGGGTATCGCCGTCCGGAGATCGGATTACTCAATGATGAAGTCAAGCCGCTTGCGCGACCGGCGGCTCGGGGGTGACGACCCGGTTGTCGCGCAGGAGAGCCCACAGGACGCTGGCCCGCCGCCGGGCCAGGGCGATGACGGCCTGGACGTGCTTGCAGCCCTCACCACGCTTCTTGAGGTAGAAGTCCCGGTTCGGCCCCTCGCGCATCATGCCGGTCTGGGCCGACATGTAGAACACCCGGCGCAGGCGGCGGCTGTAGCGCTTGGGCCGGTGCATGTTGCCGGTCCGGCGGCCGGAGTCGCGCGGGACGGGCACCAGCCCGGCCGCCGAGGCCAGGTGACCGGCGTCGGCGTAGGCCGTGAGGTCGCCGGCGGCGACGACGAACTCGGCGCCGAGGATCGGGCCCATGCCGGGCAGGGACTCGATGATCTCCGCCTGCGGATGGCTTCGGAACGTCTCGCGGATCTGCTGGTCGATCCGCTTCAGGCGGTCGTCCAGGGCCAGAATCTGCTCGGCCAGGTCGGCCACGATCTGGGCGGCAACGTCCTCACCGGGCAATGCGGTCTGCTGGGCCTGGGCCGCCTCCAAGGCGGTCGCGGCGACCGCGTCGGCGCCGCGCACGCTGCGGTTGGCCAACCAGGCTGTCAACCTTGCCCGGCCGCGGCGGCGGATCGCGGCGGGCGTCTGGTAGCCCGTCAGCAGCACCAGTGCGCCCTTCTGCGAGCTGTAGTCGAAGGCCCGTTCCAGTGCGGGGAAGACGCCGGTCAGCGTGTCGCGGAGACGGTTGATCATCCGGACTCGATCGGCCACCAGGTCGGAGCGGTGAGCGGTCAGCAGTGCGAGGTCGGCAGCCAGCTGGGCGGGCACGTCGATTGCCGCAAAGTCCCGGCGGGTGCGCGCGGTTTCAGCGATGACGTAGGCGTCGCGGGCGTCGGTCTTCGCCTCACCTCGGTGGGCCCCCGACATGCGGTTGACCGTGCCGCCGGGCACGTAGACGGCCTGCTGGCCGTGGGCCGCGAGCAGGGCCAGCAACAGAGCGGAGGACGTGCCGGAGATGTCCACCGCCCAGTGGACCTTGTCGGCGAGGTCCAGGATCTCGCCCATGGCGGTCAGGATCGCCGACTCGTCGTTATCGACCTTCTTCGACCACAGCGTCGCACCGGTCTCGTCGACCGCCGCCGCCCAGTGATGCCCCTTGCCCGCATCGATTCCGGCCCATACCCGGGCCCGTCGCTCGCTCACTCGCCCCTCCTCGCACCGTTCGGCATGCCGTCGGCCCGAGGAACACCCCGCTGTCATCTCCGTAATCAGCGACCGAAGCGCACGTCTCAATCAGCAGCCAGGGCGTCCCGGAGAGCCGGGCGGCCACTCCTTCGAAGCCACTGAAGGCAGAGAACCATAAGCCACACCCGGCCCCCCGGGCCGCCTAACAACTTACGGAGAACCATGAGCCAGCCCATCGACGCCGTCGCCGCGGGTCACACCCCCGAGGACGAGCCCGCAGGTCCCGACACCTCGGCCTGGTCGTTCGAGACCAAGCAGGTCCACGCCGGTGCCGTACCGGACCCGACGACCGGGGCGCGGGCGACACCGATCTACCAGACCAGCTCGTTCGTGTTCCGTGACACCCAGCACGCCGCGGACCTGTTCTCGCTGGCCGAGCCCGGCAACATCTACACCCGGATCCACAACCCCACCCAGGACGTCTTCGAGCAGCGCGTCGCCGCCCTCGAAGGCGGGGTCGCCGCCGTCGCCCTCGCCTCCGGGCAGGCCGCGGAGACCCTCGCCATCCTGACGCTGGCGTCCGCGGGCGACCACCTCGTCTCCAGTACGTCCCTGTACGGCGGCACGTACAACCTGTTCCGGCACACGCTGCCGAAGTTCGGCATCGAGGTGTCGTTCGTCGACGACCCCGACGACCTGGAGGCGTGGCGAGCCGCGATCCGGCCGAACACGAAGGCCCTGTTCGCCGAAACGCTCGGCAATCCGCGCGGCAACGTCCTCGACGTGCGAGGGGTGGCCGAGGTCGCGCACGCGGCGGGGGTGCCACTGATTGTCGACAACACAGTGCCGACCCCGTATCTCCTCCGGCCGATCGAGCACGGCGCCGACATCGTCGTCCACTCGGCAACGAAGTTCCTCGGCGGGCACGGCACCACGATCGGCGGTGTCGTGGTCGACGGCGGCACTTTCGACTTCGGCGCGCACGTGGAGCGCTTCCCCGACTTCAGCGAGCCGGACCCCAGTTACCACGGCCTGCGCTACTGGCCGGCGCTCGGCCCGGGCGCCTTCGCCATCAAGCTGCGCGTGCAGTTGCTGCGCGACCTCGGCCCGGCGATCGCACCGCACTCGGCGTTCCTGCTCCTCCAGGGCTTGGAGACACTCAGCCTGCGCATCGAGCGGCACTCCGCCAACGCCCAGGCTCTGGCGGAGTGGCTGGAGCAGCGCGACGAGGTGGCCGCCGTCCACTACCCGGGACTTGAGTCCAACCGGTGGTACGAAGCGGGGCAACGATATCTACCGCGCGGTGCCGGGGCGGTGCTGGCCTTCGAGCTGCGGGACGGGGTCGAGGCCGGGAAGCGGTTCGTGGACGCGGTCGAGCTCTTCAGTCATCTCGCCAACATCGGAGACGTACGCAGTCTCATCATCCACCCCGCCTCTACCACCCACAGTCAGCTGGACGAGGCGCAGTTGGCGGCGACCGGCACCTCGCCGGGGCTGGTGCGGCTGTCGGTCGGGATCGAGAACCTCGCGGATCTGAAGGCCGACCTGGAGGCCGGGTTCCGGGCGGCCAAGGGCGCGTCCTGAGCACCGTACCGACTCCGTCGGCGGTCCCCCTTCCGCCGGCCTCCGGGGCCTGGCGAGAGGGGGACCCGCCCGGGCGCCGTCAGTGGCACGCCCGGGAGAAGCCCCTCGCTCTGGAGGCGGGCGGTGAACTCCCGGGTGTGCGGCTGGCGTTCGAGACCTGGGGGCGGCTCGCACCGGACCGCTCGAACGCCGTGCTGGTGTTGCACGCGCTCACCGGTGACAGTCATGTCGCCGGTCCCGCCGGGCCGGGGCATCCCACCTCCGGCTGGTGGGACGCGCTCGTCGGACCCGGTCAAGTCCTCGACACGGAGCGGTGGTTCGTCGTCGCGCCGAATGTGCTCGGCGGTTGTCAGGGCAGCACCGGGCCGTCCTCGCTCCGGTCCGACGGGCGGGCATGGGGAGGCGGCTTCCCATTCGTGACACAGCGCGACCAGGTCGCCGTAGAGGCCGGTCTCGCGGATGAACTGGGCGTCGAGCGTTGGGCGTTGGTGGTCGGCGGGTCCATGGGTGGGATGCGGGCGCTGGAGTGGGCCGTGACGTATCCGGAGCGGACGGACGCGCTCCTGCTGCTCGCCACCACCGCTGCGGCCAGCGCCGAGCAGATCGCGTGGGCCAACATCCAGCTCCACGCCATCCGTTCGGACCCGCACTGGCACGGCGGCGACTACCACGACACCGGCGGGGGTCCCCATGCGGGACTCGGCCTGGCCCGGCGCCTGGCCCACGTCACCTACCGCAGCGAACCGGAGTTGGCGGCCCGCTTCGGCCGCGCGGCGCAGGGTGCGGAGGATCCGTGGAACGGCGGCCGGTACCAGGTCGAGTCGTATCTCGACCATCACGCCGCCAAGTTGGTGCGCCGTTTCGACGCGGGCAGTTACGTCACCCTCTCCGAGGCCATGAACAGCCATGACGTCGGCCGCGATCGCGGTGGCACGCGTGCCGCGCTGCGCCGGGTGACCGCGAGGACCCTGGTCGCCGGAGTCGACTCCGACCGGCTCTATCCGCCGTACCAGCAGGCCGAGTTGGCGGCCGGGATCCCCGCCGCGGACCGTGTCCGGCTGATCGAGTCGCCATACGGCCATGACGGGTTCCTGATCGAGACGGAGCAGGTGGCCGCGCTCGTCCGCGAACTCCTCGGCTAGCGGCCCGAGTTCACGGCTGCCCCAGTCCTGCCGTCGGCGGCTACCGGCGGCGCCAGGGCAACGCCTCCTGATCGCCCTGCACGTCCTCCTCGCGATGGAGCGCCGCATTGATCGCCTCGCCGATCTCCGCGAACTGGCGTACCTGCTCGGGCGTCAGCGCGTCGAAGACCCCGCGGCGTACGGCCTCGACGTGGCCAGGGGCCGCGCGCTCCAGGAACTCGCGGCCTTGCGCGGTGAGCACGGCGAGTTGGCTGCGCCGGTTCTCGGGGTCCTCGTAGCGGTCGAGGTAACCGGCTTCCTGGAGCCGGGTCACGGCGTGGGTCAGCCGACTGCGGGTGATCTTGAGGCGCTCGGCCAGCTCCGACATGGTCAGGGTGCCCTGCGGGATCGAGGAGAGGTGGGCGAGCAGGATGTAGTCGGAGTGTGTCATCCCCGCGTCGCGCCGCAGCTGGCGGTTGAGGTGGTCGGAGAGGAGAGTGGAGAACTCGACGTAGGCGAGCCAGGCTCGCCGCTCCTCGGCATCCAGCCAGCGTGGCGTCGTGGTCATGGCGGCACTTTAACCGGACCCGTTTGAACATTCAAACCAATGAAACTCCCCTTTTCCGCCTCTCGTGCCATCCGGGCCGGACCGATCCGACGGCCTGAAAAATGGACTAGACAACTACGGACCAGACAATTAGACCGTGTCCTACGTGGTGAGGCGGACGAACCGTTTGTAGCAGCAGAGGGCGGCGGCGAGACCGAGGAAGGCCAGGTAGTTGCGGGGATGGCGCTCGTAGCGGGGGCTGAGTCTGCGGTAGCCGGACAGCCACGACATCGTGCGCTCGATCACCCACCTGCGGCGCCCCAACCGTTCGCTGGACTCGATGCCTTTGCGCGCGATCCGGACTCCGATGCGCTTGCCGCGCAGCCATTTCCGCAGGCTGGCGTGGTCGTAGGCTTTGTCTGCGTGGAGGCGCTGGGGTTTGAAGTACCGGCCGCGGTGAGGGTCGTGTCTCGTTTGGTGACCCTCGATCATGGGCTTCAGCCCTTCGCTGTCGTGGGTGTTACCAGCTGAGATACCGACGAGGAGGGGCAGTCCGTTCGCGTCCGACAGGACGTGCATCTTGGAACCCGGCCTACCCCGGTCCACGGGGCTCGGGCCTGTGTGTTCGCCCCATTTTTAGCCCGGACGTGGGCGGTGTCGAGGACGACGCGGGTGACGTCGATGAGCCCGGCGTCGTCGAGGCGGTGCAGCACGGCTTCGTGCAGGCGGCCCCAGACGCCGGCTCTCGACCAGATCAGGAACCGGCGGTGGGCGGTCGACTTCGATATCCCGAAGCAGGGCGGCAAGGCTCGCCAGGCGCAGCCGCTGACCAGGACGTAGACGATGGCCGCGAACAGCGTTTCATCAGGCGTGTCCTGCGTTCCGCCGCCCTGCGGCCGCACTCTCGGCGGCGGGATCAGCGGCTTCGCGATCTCCCACAGACCATCCGGAACAATCCAACTCCACGTACCCCGCCCCATGACCAGCCCAACGAATGATCACCACATAGGACACGGTCCAAGCGCTTGGCCGCAGGTTCGAGTCCTACCTCGATGAGGCGTCCCGAGCGCCGATCCCCTCAAACTGATGCGGCTGCGGCTGTTCGGCATCGCCCGGGAAGACCGCCATCCACTGCGCCACCGCCCACCGCCCCGAACGCGCCGCCAAGTGCCCCCGGCAGCCAGCGCGCCGCTCAGTCCGCGGCGACGGGCTCGGGCAGTTCGGCCGGCAGGTCGCGAACGCCCAGGCGCAGGTGCTCGACGTGATAAAGGGCCTGGTCGAGGAGTTCCGCGACGTGGTTGTCGTAGAGGGCGTAGATGATCGAGCGCCCGTGCCGCTCGCCGGTGACCAGGCCGAGGTTGCGCAGCAGGCGCAGTTGGTGGGAGCAGGCCGAGGCTTCCATGCCGACGGCGTCGGCGAGGTCGCCGACCGAACAGGGGCCCTCCTGGAGCCGGGCCAGGATGTGCAGCCGGGAGGGGGTGGCGAGGGCCTGGAGGGTGGCGGCGACGTCAGCGGTGCCGACGGCGTCGAGGCGCTCGCGCGTGGTGGCACTGCTGGTGGCGTCGGTTCCGTGGCCCATGTGCCCATCATAGCCATGACACATGAAGACCTGTTCAGATGTTCCTGTATGGTGGGAGCTGTTGCCCCGTCCGCCCGTGAAGGGTTGTTTTGTCATGTCTTCTGTCCTGGATCGGCGGCCCGCGCCGGCCGTCGCAGGTCCGCGACCGACCCTTCCGCGGCGCCGCACCCGCATTCTGGTGCTGCCGGAGGCCCGTTGGGCACTCGCGGCGCTGCTGCTGTTCCTGCTCGCCCTTCCGCTGTACCTGCCGGGTGCCCCGGCCTGGTCGTGGGGTCCGCTGTTCGCCGCCACCTACGTCACCGGCGGCTGGGAGCCGGGCTGGGAGGGGCTGAAGGCCCTCAAGGACAAGACGTTGGACGTGGACCTGCTGATGGTCGTCGCGGCTCTCGGCGCTGCCGCGATCGGCCAGGTCCTCGACGGCGCGCTGCTGATCGTCATCTTCGCCACCTCCGGCGCCCTGGAGGCCATCGCCACCGCGCGGACCGCGGACTCCGTGCGCGGCCTGCTCGACCTCGCCCCCACCACGGCGACCCGGCTCCTGCCCGACGGCACCGAGGAGAGCGTCGAGGCCGAACGCCTCACGGTGGGAGACATCCTCCTGGTCCGGCCCGGCGAGCGCGTCGGCGCCGACGGCCAGGTCCTCAACGGGGCCAGTGACGTCGACCAGGCCACCATCACCGGCGAGCCGCTGCCGGTGGCCAAGCAGGTCGGGGACGAGGTGTTCGCCGGGACCGTCAACGGCACCGGCGCCCTGCGCGTACGCGTCGAACGCGACCCGGCGGACTCGGTGATCGCCCGGATCGTGAGGATGGTCGAGGAAGCCTCCGAGACCAAGGCCCCCACGCAGCTGTTCATCGAGAAGATCGAGCAGCGCTACTCGGTGGGCATGGTCCTCGCGACCCTCGCCGTCTTCGCCGTGCCGCTCGCCTTCGGCGAGGAACTGCGGTCGGCCCTGCTGCGGGCGATGACCTTCATGATCGTCGCCTCGCCGTGCGCGGTGGTGCTCTCCACCATGCCGCCGCTGCTGTCCGCGATCGCCAACGCGGGACGGCATGGCGTGCTCGCGAAGTCCGCCGTCGTGATGGAACGCCTCGGGCAGATCGACGCCGTAGCTCTCGACAAGACAGGCACCCTGACCGAGGGCACCCCCCGCGTCACCGACATCCGCCCCCTGCCCGGCAGCGGCCTGGACGAGGACGCCCTGCACCGGCTCGCCGCCTCGGCCGAGCACCCCAGCGAACATCCCCTGGCCCGCGCCGTCGTGGCGGCCGCCCTCGAACGCGGCCTGCCCCTGGCCGCCGCCTCCGACTTCGCCTCCGTCCCCGGCCAGGGCGTCACCGCCACGATCGACGGACACACCGTCCAGGTCGGCTCTCCCACCCGGTTGCCGACCGCCGGCGCCGACCAGACCTACGAGAAAGTGGTGGGGAAGTTGGAGGAGGCCGGGCGTACAGCGGTTGTCGTGCTGCTCGACGGTGCGCCGGTGGGGGTACTGGGGATCGCCGACCGGCTGCGGCCGGACGCCATCGCCACCGTCGCCGCGCTCACCCGCCTGACCGGCCACACCCCGGTCCTGCTGACCGGCGACAACGAGCGCGCCGCGCGGCACCTGGCCGCCGAGGTCGGCATCACCGAGGTACGCGCCGGCCTGCTGCCGCAGGACAAGGTGGCAGCCGTGCGGGAGTGGGAGGAGCAAGGTCGCAGGGTGCTCGTCGTTGGTGACGGCGTCAATGACGCACCCGCGCTGGCCACCGCCCACACCGGCATCGCCATGGGCAAGGCCGGCTCCGACCTCGCCCTGGAGACCGCCGACGCCGTCGTCGTCCGCGACGAGCTGGCCACCATCCCCACCGTCGTGAAGCTCTCACGCGCCGCGCGCCGCCTGGTCATCCAGAACCTGGCCATCGCCTGTGTGTTCATTACCGCGTTGGTCGCCTGGGATCTGATCGGCAGTCTCCCGCTGCCCCTGGGCGTCGCCGGGCATGAGGGCTCCACCGTCATCGTCGGCCTCAACGGCCTCCGTCTGCTGCGCGAGACCGCCTGGACGAACCTCGCCAAGGACACTGCGTGAGCAGACGCACCTGCCGTGCCGACCCCCTGCGGGGGGTGGCACGGCAGGTGCGTGTTGTTGTTCTTGCTCCCCACTCCCGTGTCAGTGGAGGGTCAGTTGCAGCATTCGCACCCGGGACCGCAGCCGCACGCATCGCCCACCTCGACATAGACATCGGCTTCGGCGGCCGGAACCGCCGCAGCGCCGGAAGTCGCGCAACAGCCTTTGCCCTGCCAGGCATCGCGGCCCTCCTTGACGGCGACAGCGGCGATGACGAGCGCGGAGACGGGGTCGGCCCAGGACCAGCCGAGGGTGACGTTGAGGATCAGACCGGTCAGGAGCACACCGGAGAGGTAGGTGCACAGCAGGGTCTGTTTGGAGTCGGCGACCGCGCTGGCGGAGCCGAGTTCACGGCCCGCGCGGCGCTGGGCGGCGGACAGGAACGGCATCACGGCAAGGGAGAGGGCGGCCAACACGATGCCGGGGACCGAGCGTTCGGCCTCGCCGGAGCCAGTGAGGGCGCGCACGGCGTCTGCGGTGACATAGGCGGCGAGCGCGAAGAACGAGACGGCGATGATGCGCAGGGTGGTCTTCTCGCGGGCATCGCGTACAGCGTGCTCACGGGCGGAGAACTGCCAGGCGACCGCGGCGGCCGAGGAGACCTCGATGACGGAGTCCAGCCCGAAGCCGATCAGGGCGGTGGACGAGGCGAGGGTGCCGGCGGTCAGGGCGACGACCGCCTCGACGACGTTGTAGGTGATCGTCGCGGCGACCAGCAGGCGTATCCGGCGGGCCAGCAGATCGCGGCGGACCGGGGACGGGCCCAGGGATATCGCGGCCATCAGCAGCACCCCTTGCCGTCGGCGTCGACGCACGTGCGGCCGGACTCGACAGCCACCACGGCGGTACGCAGGTCGTCCAGTGCGTGCCCGAGGCGTTCGTCGGCCAGCTCATAGCGGGTACGGCGGCCGTCGGGCACGGTGACGACCAGGCCGCAGTCGCGCAGACACGCGAGGTGGTTGGACAGCCGGGTGCGGGAGACGCCGAGGGCGTCGGCGAGATCGGCGGGGTAGGCCGGGGCCTCGCGCAGGGCGAGCAGGATGCGGCAGCGGATCGGGTCGGCGAGCGCGCGGCCGAACCGGGCCAGTACGTCGATGTCAGAGGCAACAGTCAGCACGACCCGACAGTACACA
Organism: Streptomyces prunicolor NBRC 13075; assembly: GCF_000367365.1. Taxonomy (GTDB): domain Bacteria; phylum Actinomycetota; class Actinomycetes; order Streptomycetales; family Streptomycetaceae; genus Streptomyces; species Streptomyces prunicolor. The sequence continues at coordinate 85,352 of NZ_BARF01000107.1, forward strand.
GATTCCTGAATTCAGACAATCATGAATTGTCGGCCGGTCGGCCACCGCGCCCGCCGCGGACCCCCGCACGGCCCCGCGCCGCCGACGGCCCCGCGCCGCCGACGGCCCCTTCGCCGCCATCGACCGTTCACCGTCGCCTCACACCCGAGTTGACACTTACATGGACATGGATTTCATTTTCATCTACGGTGTTTGACTGTACCGAAGCGGCGAACGCTGATGGAGGTGATCCGCTGTGGGTGGGCGGACAACCCGGCAACGGAGGGCGGTTCGGCGTTTGCTCGCGGGGCGTCAGGACTTCGTGTCGGCCCAGGAGTTGCACGCCCTGCTGGTCGCCGAGACCCTGCCGATCGGCCTGACCACCGTCTATCGCGCACTGCGTGAGCTGGAGGCTCACGGTGGGGTCGACGTCGTACGCGACGAGGCGGGCGAGCGGCTCTACCGCCGGCGGTCCGCCGACGGTCATCGTCACTACCTGGTCTGCCGCTGTTGCGGCCGCAGCCGTCCGGTGGAGGCCGAGGTCGTCGAGGAGTGGGTCGACCGGATTGCCGTCGACACCGGGTTTGCCGCGGTACAGCACACCGTCGAACTCACCGGCCTGTGCGCCGACTGCGACACCACCGCAGACGAACGAGGAGAGGGGCCGTCGTGCCGCTGGGAGCCCGATCACCGAGGCAGCCGGGGCCGAGCCCGCAGCTGCGCGAGTTGAAGGAGACCGTGCGCCGGCTGCTCGGCCTCGACGAGGACACCGCCGTCATGGTCCGCCAGCTCGCCTGCACCGAGCCGGGCTGTCCGCCCGTGGAGACGGTCGTCGCCGTACTCCCCATGGACGGAGCGGCCCGCCGCTGGACCCTGCACGTGCTCGCCGACCGGATCACCGAGGCCGACCTGCGCCGCGTCCTGCTCGCCACCGACCAGGACCAACAGAACCACTAGGAGCCCGAATTGACCACCACAGCGGAATCTCGTGACACGCGAGTGCCCGTCACCGTCCTGACCGGCTTCCTCGGCTCGGGCAAGACCACCCTGCTCAACCGCATTCTCACCGAGCACCACGGCATGCGGATCGCCGTGATCGAGAACGAGTTCGGCGAGGTCGGCATCGACGACGCGCTCGTCCTCGACGCCGAGGAAGAGATCTTCGAGATGAACAACGGCTGCATCTGCTGCACCGTGCGCGGAGACCTCATCCGCATCCTGGGCGCGCTGATGCGCCGCCGCGAGAAGTTCGACCACATCCTCATCGAGACCACCGGACTCGCCGATCCGGCGCCCGTCGCCCAGACCTTCTTCATGGACGACGAGATCGCCGCCCAGCTGCGCCTGGACGCCATCGTCACCCTCGTCGACACCGCCCACGTGCTCCAGCACCTCGACGAGGTCAAGCCCGAGGGTGTGGAGAACGAGGCTGTCGAGCAGATCGCCTTCGCCGACCGGGTCGTCCTCAACAAGACCGACCTCGCCGACGAGGAGACCATCGGGCACGTGATCCGCCGCGTCCGCGCGATCAACTCCGGCGTGCGCGTCATCCCCGCCCAGCACGCCCGCATCGACCTCCAACAGGTACTGGACGTAGGTGCGTTCGACCTGGAGCGGGTGCTCGCCGACGACCCGTCCTTCCTCACCGACACCGAGCACCAGCACGACGCCACCGTCACCTCGGTCGGCATCGACCTGCCCGGCGAACTCGACGAGGACAAGCTCAACCCCTGGCTCGGCACACTGCTCCGCACCAAGGGCGTCGACATCTTCCGCTCCAAGGGCATCCTCGCCATCGCCGGGGCACCGAAGCAGTACGTCTTCCAGGGCGTACACATGCTCCTGGACGGGGAGTTCGGCCGGGACTGGCGGGACGGCGAGGAACGGCGCAACCGGCTCGTCTTCATCGGCCGCAACCTCGACCGCAAGGAACTGGAGCGCGGCTTCGCGGCGTGCCTGGCCACGGCGGGAGCGGTCGCGTGAGCACCGCCGTCGAAGCTCCGACGGTGTGGGACATCGCCGTCGACGACGCACCCGTCTCCCTCAGCGCACGCGGCGACCTGGTCGCCGTCGCCGGGGCCGAGGGCACAGTCCGGGTGCTGGATGCGGCCATGGGAGCCGAGACGGGTTCCCTTGAGCTGCCGGGTGGGTCGCTGTCCGTCCAACTCGCGCCGGATGCCGGCCACTTGGCTGCCACCGGGCCGATGGGCTACGCGCTCTGGCGGCGCACGGATGGAAGGACGACCGTCCGGGAGTCCGGTGCCTGGTCCGCGGCCGCCGCCTGGGCCGACCCCGAGCGGGTCGCCATCGCCTCCGGACGCCGTGCCCTCGTACTCGACACGGACGGCGAGGAGTTGTGGCGTACGGACCCCGCCGCGTCCACCGTCACCGACCTCGCCTGGATGCGGCAGGGGCGGCGGCTCGCGGTGGCCGCGTACGGGGCGGTGCACGGGCACGAGCGGCACACGCCGAAGCCGGTGGTGACCTACCCGTACGTCGGCTCGCACCTCGCCCTCGCCGTCGCGCCCACAGGCCGGTGGATCTGCAGCGGCAACCAGGACGCGTCCATCCACATCTGGCGCATCCGGGACGCCGGCGACCTGACCATGTCCGGCTACCCGGAGAAGATCTCCCGCCTCGCCTTCGACGACAGCGGATTCTGGCTCGCCGCCGACGGAGCACCGGACATCACCGTCTGGGACTTCTCCGGCAAGGGGCCGGAAGGCACAGCGCCGCGCTCTCTGCGCTGCCACGAGACGATCACGGCACTGGCGTGGCGGCCGGGCGCCGGCGGCCAGCTGGCCAGCGGCGGGGACGACGGCACGGTGGCGCTGTGGTACGCCACGGCCGGACGGGCACAGCAACGCCTGCGCCCGGCACGGGAGTTGACCGGTGACGGCACGGCCGTCGCGGCGCTCGCCTGGGCCGGACCGCACCTGCTGATCGCCGCGTACCGGAACGGCCGCGTCCGGGCCTACGGCGTCCCCTCCAGGGCCGCCCTGTGAACCCTCGTACGGTGACGATCGACGCCACCCGCTCGCAGCCCTGCACGATCGTCGTCTGCCGGGGCTGCTGTTGCGGCGACCCGCGCAAACACCCCGGTACCGACCACGCCTGGCAGCTGGACCGGCTGCGCTCCGGCGCAGCCGAGCACGGCTTCCACGTCCGTACGACGGAGTGCCTCGGCCCCTGCGACCAGGCCAACGTCATCGTCGTCCAGCCCTCCGCCGACGGACGCCGGGCCGGCGGCCGGGCCGTCTGGATCGGTTTCGCGATGGACGACGACTGCACGGAGGAGGTCGTGAACTGGGCGGCGGCCGGCGGACCGGGCGTCGCGCAGCCCCCGGCCACGCTGGAGCTCCAGTTCGTCCGCCCGCCACGCGAGGCCCGGCTCCGTGCACGCCGGTGAGCATCCCGACGAGGCAGAGGGCGGCCGCGACATCATCGTGGCCGCCCTCCCCCGTAGCCCTTCGGGCACGGGAGGTGCCCCCATTCGCTCCGACTACGCTCCGCTCGACGAAGCCACCGCCACGTCGGTAGCCGCCACCCTCCAGGCACTGGCCACCCCCTCCCGACTGCTGATCCTCACCACCCTGCGCCACTCCGCGCACTCGGTCACCGAACTCGCCGCCGCCGTCGGCATGGAACAGTCCGCCGTCTCCCACCAACTCCGCCTCCTGCGCGCCCTTGGCCTCGTCACCGGGCAACGCGACGGCCGTCGTATCGTCTACCGCCTCTACGACGACCACGTCGCCCAGCTCCTCGACCAGGCCGTCCACCACATCGAGCACCTGCGGCTCGGCGCACGCACACTCGACTGACATCGAAGCGGGCACCGGGCGCCGCGCGTCGACCAATACATGCGTAGATTGCTATATGTTAATGTCGCCATGCATCGCCTGCGGGGCACAGCCGCAGGCACCCTGAAAGCAGAAGCGGAAGCAGGAGTACGACATGACCACCGCCACCGGGCACCGCACGCACGACAGCCACACGCACACCCACGGCGAGGGCTGCGGCCACGTCGCCATCCCGCACGAGGACCACGTCGACTACGCGCACGACGGCCACCTCCACAAGGCCCACGAGGCCCACGTCGACGAATGTGCGAGCACCGGCCACGGCACCCATGAGGGGCACGACCACCAGCACGGCCAGGGCTGCGGCCACGTCGCCGTACCGCACGAGGACCACGTCGACTACGTGCACGACGGCCACCGCCACGCCGCCCACGAGGGCCACTGGGACGATCACTGAGCTTCTTCGAGTTGGCCACCGATCAGGTGACGGCCTACGAACCGCAACGAGCGAGGCCCCCGGGCTGTTGATCGAGATGTCTGACGTCTCAACCACGTTGCTCGGGGGCCTCGTTGGTCATCTATCCTGCCGCACTCGACCTGCCGCATGCGCTCGTGGAGTGGGTCACGATGCTCATCGTCACCCGTGAGGGTGACCGGCGCTGCAAGCTCCGCCCGTCCCAGCGCGCGATGGTGGCACTGGTGTACCTGCGCGAACACACCACCCTCGCGAAGATCGCTGCCGGGTTCGGGATCAGCGAGTCCACCGCCCACGCCTACACCAGCACGGTCATCGGCCTGCTCGCCGAACGCGCGCCGGGGCTGCTGAAGGTCCTGCGCGAGGCCGAGGAGGACTTCGTCCTGCTGGACGGCACGCCCGCCGAGTGCGACCGGGTCGGCGACGGCCGGGCCGACTACTCCCACTGTGAGGATGGTGGTCGTGTCGTTCTGGCCACGGCTTGACTCGTACTCTCACTGGCCACTTGTGCCTTGTGTTTGATCTGTCAGCCGGGCCGGAACGACACGCACCGGCACCGGGCCGGCGGAGCGTGTCCCGATAGGGGCCTTGGCCTCGAAGGCACCGTCACAGTTCTGACCGCTCCACCGACCGGCGCTGACTATCGGTACGTCGTCGAACAGGAGCACAGTGACCACCCTCGGCATGCCTGCTGCCCTTCCTGCCATCCACGATGTCGAGGCTGCGGCCGAGCCGCGCATGGTGGTGCTCGGCGTCGACACTCACAAGGACGTGCACGTCGCCGCCGTCCTTGACCACCTTGGCAGGCTGCTGAGCAGCGGGGAGTTCCCGGCCACCGCGGCCGGCTACCGCCACCTTCTCGACTGGGCACGCCAGTGCGGGACGGTGCTGCGCGCCGGGGTGGAATGCACCGGCTCCTACGGCGCGGGCCTGGCCCGCTTCCTCGCGACCCAGCAGGTTTCGGTGGTGGAGGTCAACCAGCCCGACCGATCCACCCGGCGCCGCCGCGGCAAGACCGACGCCGTCGACGCCGAGGCCGCCGCCCGGGGCGCGCTGTCGGGCATGGCACGGGCGCTACCGAAGAGCGGCGACGGGCACGTGGAAGCACTGCGTATGCTCCGGTTGGCGAAGAACTCCGCGGTCAAAGCCCGTACTCAAGCGCTCAACCAGCTCAAGTCCGTGCTGGTCAACGCTCCGTCCGCCCTACGCGAGGAGCTGGAGCCGCTCTCGACTTCGCTACTGCTCCGCCGATGCGCAGGACTGGCCGACACCCGCGAGGACAACCCGGCAGCCGACACGGCGGTCTTCACGCTGCGGCTGCTAGCGCAGCGCGTTATGCAGCTGCGGCAGGAAGCCAACGAGCTCGGAAGACGGATGACCATAGCGGTCCGGGCTACTGCGCCCAGCCTGCCGGAGCAGCTCGGGATCGGACCCGACAGTGCGGCGGCCCTGCTGATCACCGCAGGCGACAACCCGGAACGGCTGGCCAGCGAGGCATCATTCGCCGCCCTGTGCGGTGTCAGCCCTGTTGAGAAGTCCTCGGGGAAGAGCCAACGCCGTCGGCTCAACCGCGGCGGAGACAGGCAGGCCAACGCCGCTCTGCACCGCATCGTGGTCACCCGCATGCGACAAGACGAGCGCACTCGCCTCTACCTGGAGCGACGCACCGCCGAAGGAAAGGGAAAACGCGAGGTCATGCGCTGCCTGAAACGCTACGCAGCCCGCGAGGTATACCACCTGATCCACGCCGACATGATCACGCGTCACCAGCAGCCTCATACTTCAGCAACCCTAATGATCGCAGCTTGACGAACATAGGGGCATCAAACACCGCCGGCACGGAGTGAACGTGCAGGTGGTCACCGACCCGGACGGCCGGCTGCTGTCGCTCACCCGCACTGCCGGGCCGCACTCACGACCTGACCGCTGCCCGCACCCACCGGATCATCCGCATCTGCGAGCGCCAGGGCGTCCCCATCCTGGCCGACCTCGCCTACCAGGGCGGCGGCCCGTGGGTGAGCACCGGCATCAAACGCAGGCCCCTGCAGGAACTCACCCTCACCGAGAAGACCCTCAACCGGGCCCTGGCCGCGGCACGGGCACCCGTTGAACGCGGCGTCGCACGCCTGAAGTCCTGGCAGATCTTCCGCAGATCCCGATGCAGCCCGAACCGCATGACGCGAATCGCCAAGGCTGTCCTCACTCTGGAGCGGCAACGCTGAAGAACCTCAGTGGTGAAAGAGCTCCCCGTCCGCGGCGCGCCCGCATTCAGCGCAGCCGCGCGAGCAGCAGATTCGGATCCGTGCGCGTGAGGTACGCCCCGCTCGCCACGTACACGGTCGAGCCCTTGACCGCCACCGAGGTCGGGTTCTCGATCCCGTCCGCCGCCGTCAGTACCGTCTGAACCATGCCGTCCGAGCTGACGATGCTGGCCTGGTTGGTGCCGTTCTGGGCGGCCAGCACCTGGTCGCCGCGGCCGGTGAAGGTGAAGTCGTCGATCCCGGACAGGCCGGTCGCCTTGACGGTGTCCGTACCTGCCGTGCCGTCCTTGTTGATCGGTACCCGAAGCAACGTACCGTTGCCGGTGTTGGTCACCCACACGGCGCCGTTGTGCACCTTGACACCGTTGGCCCCCAACGAGGACGTCGAGGTCGAACCGGGCTGGAAGTCGCCTCCCTGTGTCCACAGGGAGGCGACCCTCGTCCTCAGCGACACCTTCCACACGGTGCCGGACGAGGAGTCGGTCGCGTACAAGGTGTCACGGCTCGCGTCGATCGCCAGGCCGTTCAGCACCTTCACTTCGGGCATCGCCACCACCAGCACGGGAGTGCCACCGCCCGCCGGGATCCGATAGATGCCGGAATTGGCGCCCGCGTTGTAGTTGACGTAGAGCGTGCCGTCGGCGGTACGTACGATGCCGGACGCCGTCGCCGTCGCGCTGCCGGTGGGCGGCGCGGGAAGGGTCGCCAGTACGGTGATCGTCCCGCTCAAGGCCACCTGGGCCACCTGCCGGGACTTCTGGAACGTCACATCGGCGGCCCCGCCCGGCTCCAGCGTGATGTTCTCCGGCTGCTGCAGGGTGGCGATGTCGAAATGGACGACCTCGCGCGCACCGCTCAGCGGCGCGGTGGCACCGAAAGCGGTGCCTGTGGTTTGTGTGCCGACGGCCAGTCCGGCGAGCGTGACCGCGCTCAGCAGGAGGGAGCGGTGATAGCGGCGAAGGCGAATGGAAATGAGGGCTCCCCGGGTCGTTGGCGGACCGATGCGAGCAGTTGACGGGCCTGATGCTCGCAACCTTGTCTGAGAACAGCCCAGGATTCGCATGAGAAACCCTCTTATCGCCCTGCCAACCGCGCCGCCCGCTCGGGCCGGCGGATTCAACTGATGTGCGCGAGCAGCAGATCTGGGTCCGTGGGCGTGAAGTACGTACCGCTCGCCACGTACGCGTCGCACCCTTGGCCACCACCGACGTCGGGTTCGCGCCGAAGGCCGAGTACCGGACCAATGGGCATCCGGCCAGTATCTGGGTGCGCGAGGACGTGCTCCTCAACAGACTCACAAGTCTTGTGTGCGGCCGGGTGTTCGCCGACACCCGACGTCAGGTGCTGGAAGCCTACGTGGCGGCCGTGAATCAGACCGTCAACCGTGCGCTGTCGGCGGCGCGGGCACCGGTCGAGCCCGGCATCGCACGACTGAAGTCCTGGCGCATCTTCCGCAAGGCCTGGTGCAGCCCGAACTGCATGTCGTCAATCACCACCGCCATCCTCACCCTGGAGCGGCACCGCTGAAAAGGCTCACTGGTCAATCCCCCGGCGGCCCTCACCCAGATCGAAAATCATTGTCACTTGCTAATGTATGCATATGACGACGACTCCCCCCTCCCCGACAGCTCCCGCGGACGAGCCGATACGCGCCCTGGAGGCAGCGAGTGACCTCCTCAAGGCACTGGCCTCGCCCGTCCGCCTCGGCATCGTGCGGGAGCTGTCCGGGGGCGGAAAGTACGTCCACGAATTGGTCGCTGCCCTCGGCGTGAGCCAGCCGCTGGTCTCCCAGCACCTTCGCGTTCTGCGCAACTCCCGCATCGTGACCGCCCGGCGGCAGGCCCGCGAGATCCAGTACGGCCTCACCGACGACCACGTCGCCCACATCGTGCTGGACGCCATCCGGCACGCACAGGAGTAGCCCCTCAGTTGAGGCGGGCGACCTGCCATGGAGCGGGGGCCGCGCGGAGCCGCTCGGGCAGCGTGCCGTCGTCGGGCATCCCGCCTCGCAGCCACACCCCGACCGCTTCGGCGTCGGCGACGGTGACGATCGGGCCGATACGTACGACGCCCCCGGTGGGCCTGCGGTCCACCGTGCACGGCTGCACCACGGCATGCAGTCCGCGGTCACGACAGCAGTGCAGAACTCTCTCCAGGCACCCGGTGGAGACCATGGCCCCGTGCGGGCAGCCTCGAACGGCCCGCCGCAGCACGTCCACCACTTGGTCCGTCGCGACCCGGCAGGACGAGCAGACGACAAGGGTGAACGGGTGGCTCCGGTGGCCGCGACCCGCGTCGCTCATGTCCGTGCCCTCCTTTGGATTCGGACTCAACTCGCTCCGACAGCAAGCCATTTGGCGGCGGGTGATTTGACACCGCACAACCACCTCCCCACTCTATGGTCATGAAATCCATTTCCAACAGCGGT
>NZ_BARF01000106.1 GCF_000367365.1 Streptomyces prunicolor NBRC 13075
CTGCCCGCCCTGTGCACCACCCAGATCACCAGCCGGGGAATCGTCTACTACGCCTTCCCCGTCCTCAACCCGCAGATCACCGCAGCCACGGGCTGGTCGTCCACTGCCACACCGTGCTCGACTGCGGGCTCTTCCACGTCTTCGACGACGCCGACCGCGCAGCGTACGTCGACGCCCTGCGGGCCCTACTCCCGCCGGGCAGTCGCCACTTCATGCTCTGCTTCAGCGATCTGGCGCAGGGCAGCTGGGGGCATGTGCACAAGGTGACGCGGCAGGAGATCGAGGCCGCGTTCGCCGACGGCTGGCGGATCGATTCCGTCGAGGCCGCCACCATCCGGATCACCACGGACCCGGGCGGCGCAGCCGCCCGGCTCACGCCCTCACCCGGACCTGAACTCCCCCGGCCCCACCGATCCGAGGAACCCGTGCTCACCGCCACAGCGCAGATTGCCACCGAACGCCCTGGCCGGTACCTCGTACAACTCTGCAAGCACTTCGACAACAAGGGTCCCCATCTGCGCCATCGCCCGCGCTCCCACGGCGGAGACGACACGACGCAGTCCCCGAGGACACGCACCCTCTCCGAGCTCCGCCCCGACGAGATCCACGTCGATGGGGAGAATCGACGGCGTAACCCGGCACGAGTCTGAAAGACCCAGCAGGACGGGTCAGCCCGCGCCAGATCCCTGTTCAGCGGTATCACCGCAGGTCAGAACCGTCCAGTAGACAACTTCTTCCAGATCTTCTCCATCCCCACCCTTTATGGCGATCCGCGACAAGACCGTCCTCTGCGCTCGGCCGGGCCCCTGCACGCCCCGGCCCGGGAAGACCTCATCGCCCGGATTCGCGCCGTCGCCATGGACGACGGACGACCCTCTCCAGGTCTCCGGAGCACAACGCGGGCTCCTGGGCACCCGCCCGCCAGGAGCGACGCCACTACCCCGCACGACACGAACAGACAGGCCGACGTCTTGCGCTACGACCGCACCTGGCGGCTCCGACGCGCCAATGAGACGGAGAGCACGTCCCGTACCCCGGTCTCGACTCGGCGGCGCCACTGCCCTCCAGACGGACCATCAGGCACTACTGGAACACAACTGCGTGAGTGGGGCGGTCGCGCACGACGCGGCGGCCTGAGTACTGACCGCCGATCCGGAGGAACCGGGGGCGTGACGACGGCCTCGTCCTGTCAGCCGCCATTCTGTGTGGCCGTCTTGGAGTAGTTGTCCTGCCAGGCGGCCTTGGCACCCGAGTCGCCGATCCGGTAGACGTCCACCACGGCGCCGACCGCGACAGCGAGGGAAACCGCCACGACCGCGCCCCGAACCAGTATCGAGGGCGACCATGAGGCCCCCGCCGCGCCGTCCGCGGCGGGGGCCGACCGGCGGGCCGTCCACCAGACGACGGCCGAGATCACGAAGAGGCCGAGAGCCCACGGGAGCAGGCCGTCACCGAGTTCGGCGTGCTTGCGCACCAACGGGCCGCTGCCGACGTGCTGTTCCAGCCACTCCCCCGCATGGGTGGCCACCGGCACGCTGGCCAACGTCACGAGCGCGAGGATCGGCAGCAGCAGGCCGAGCCGCCGCGCACCTGCGGGCCAGGCCGCGCACACCACGAGTGCCAGGGCGCTCAGGGGTACGAGCACGATGACGAAGTGCACGAACAGGACGTGCGCGGGCAGTCCGTTGACGACTGTGAGGCTCATGAGGGCGTTCTCCATGGGGGGTTGGCCGGACGGCGGGTGGTGCGGGAGCCTCGGCACTTTTTCACAGGAAGCTCTCAGTTATCTCTGAGTCTCATCAGGATCACTGGCCCCGTGGCTCCCACGGGCGGGCCGGCTCAGGGAGCGAGTGAGAAGCAGCTCTCCTCCTCCTGGTTGAAGTGCAGGCGGAGGACGGAGTGGAGTCCGTACAGGCAGGCGCGCAGGTCGTCGAGTTGTTCCGGCTTCAGGGCACCCGCCTCGTCGCCACGCCGAGGTGAGTGGTGATGCGGCGGGAGAGGCGGGCGATCTCGGTGTGGGCCCGGCTCATGGTCTCGGTGGTCTCCGGTCCGCCGAGTTGTCTGTTCAGCGCGGGGTAGAGCTGACGTTCCTCCGCGTATTCAAGGGAGAGCAGCCGAGTGGTGAGCAGATGGTCGACGTGGCGCCCGGCGGCCAGCGATCGGAGCGTCGCACGGAGAGCAGGCCGGCGGCTTCACGGATGGCGTCCAGGGCGTCCCGGAGGTCGTCCTGTTCGGTCGCGAAGCGGTGGATGAGGTCCTCGGCCGTCCGGTTCGGGGGCGGTACGGGCGCCACGCGTCGGCAGCAGCGCGCGAAGGGCGTTGAGGATGACGGCGACGTCGATGCCTTCCTCAAGCAGGGCGCCGCCGGCCGGCGGCAGCCATCCGAGAAGGGCCGCCGCGATCATGGCGAGCAGGGACATCGCCACGCCGCCCGCGGCGCTCTGGACCACGATCCGATGGGCCCGTACGGCGATCTCCATGACGTCGGCGAGGCGGTCGGCCCGGAGAACGGCCTGGTCGGTACACGGCGTCCCCGCTCGCTCGCGGCGATGGTGGCCGTGTGCGGAGCTCGGCGAGGCCCTCCGCCAGGTCCACCAGCACTTCGCCGACACGCTCGCCGAGCTGCTCCGCCGTGGCCAGTCGGCCGGTGACATCCGAGGCGACGTCGACCCGCACACCACCGCCTGGTGGCTCGTCTCTCCTGGCAGTGGTTCTTTTCGCGCGGCCGTCGTACCGGGCCGGGACGCCGTGGAGGCCGAGCTGACGGGGATGGCTGCCGGAAGCTACCTGACGTGCCATGCGGGCCGGGTGGCAGCGTGGAGCAGGTACTCCAGGGGACCGCGACGGAAGTAGCGGGCCCACACGGTCGCCAGCAGCATGGCGGCCCCGATAAAACCCAACAGCACCGGGAGTGCGGCCATCGTCTCGTCCTCTGCCAGGGCCACGTGCCAGACGTCGCTCAGGAGCCAAAGAGCGACGATGTGCAGGACGTAGGCGGTCAGCGCCATCGCCCCGACCGCGGACACGGGCCTCGCCCACCGGGTGAGGCGTGGCATCCGGTCGGCGACGGTCAGGCACGCGGCCACCACCACAAGGGCGACGCCCGTGTTGCCCAGGACAGAGAAGGTCGTCTGGCTGTGCGGCGCGGCCACCAGGAGCCAGGCGAGCGGTGTGCCGCTCTCGGATTCACCGACCGTGTCGGACCACCAGGCCGACGACGCCGAACCGCTGCCCGTGGCCGACGAGATGACGCTCAGCGCGTGCGGGACGAGGCGCAGGGCCAGCCAGGAGCCCCCGTAACCGACGACGGCGAGCGCCCCGCCGGTCAGGGCGAGCCGGGCCCGGATCGCCGGCCGGGTGAGGTCGAGGCGGGCCACCGCCATGCCCGCGATCAGGAACGGCGCCCAGGTCAGGACCGGGTACTCACCGGTGAACAGCAGCTCTACGACGCCGTCCGTGCCACTGATCCGGGCCAGCGGGTCCGCCTGGATGACCGCGTCCGCCCAGGCGCCCACCTCAATGGACTTCCTTACGGAGTAGAGGAGTTGAGGCAGGATCAGTGCGCCGGACGCGGCGATGAGCGCCAGCGTGGCAGCGCGGAGCCGGTGCAGCGGCAGGACGGCCAGGAAGAGCAGTCCGTAGAAGCTGAGGATCACGTCGACCTCGGTGTCCAGGGCGGTCAGCGCGTAGCCGAGGATCACCAGGACGACGGCGCGGATCGCGATCCTGACCACCGCCTGCCGTCCGGCGCGGCCGGTCCGGGGCCGGGGGCGGCCGGTGATGATGACCAGCGAGAATCCGGCGAGCAGCGCGAACAGGGCGGAGGAGCGGCCGCGTGCGGTCTCCAGGAGGAAGCCGACGGGTCCGCCGACCGTGACGTCGGGGCCGACGTGGGCCGAGTACATGCCGAGGACGGCGAGTCCGCGCGCCAGGTCGATACCGATCAGCCGTCCGGTCGTTGGAGCGTCGCAGGGGACCGTCTGCCGCTCGGGTAAGGCTGCTGTCGGTGCGGCCGGGGAGGCGTCGTGTGTCATGCCTTCAGAGTTCACGGGCCGCGGGGAACAGCACACCCGGCAACCTTCCGAAGCCGGCCATCCGACCGGCCGGAACCGCACCGGCCGACCGGACGGTCCCTGCCGACGACAGGCCGGAGCCGAACCGATTCCTGCGGACGGGCGCCGCTCGGCGTGCTATCCCTCGGACGTACGGCAGTTGAGGAGCACAGCGCGCATGATCCGGGTACTGGTGGTCGACGACGAGGCTCTCGTCCGTACGGGCTTCACCCACATCCTCAACGCCGCGGACGGCATCGGAGCCGTGGCGGCGGTTCCCGGCGGTCAAGCCGTCGTGGCCGTACGGGAGTTGGGGCCCGACGTCGTCCTGCTCGACATCCGGATGCCCGACGTGGACGGGCTGACCGTCCTGGCCGAGCTCCGCCGGCTGCCGGACCCTCCCGTGGTGGCGATGCTGACGACGTTCGACACCGACGAGTACGTCGAGGCGGCGCTGCGCTCCGGTGCCGCCGGTTTCCTCCTCAAGGACACCGACCCCGAGCAACTGCCCGCTCTGATACGCGCATTGGCCGAGGGTAGAACCGTGCTGTCGTCGCAGGTCGTACGCACGGTGGTGGACGGCTTTCTCGACCAGGGCGGGCGGGATCCGTACGCCGTCCAGCTCGTCGCCCGGCTGAGCGGTCGCGAGCGTGCCGTCCTCGCGCTGATGGCCGAGGGCCTGTCCAACACCGACATCGGCGACCGGCTGCACCTGAGCACCGGCACCGTCAAAGGCCATGTCAGCGCCGTATTCGAGAAGTTGAAGGTCGACAACCGCGTGCAGGCCGCACTGGTCGCCGAACGGGCGGGCCTGCTCCGGCCGCCCGGAGACGGAGTCGCCCGATGAACCCGCGTCCGAATCCCCGGCCGACACACCCGAATCCCCGGCCGACACACCCGAATCCCCGGCTGACACACCCGAATCCCGGGCTGACACATCCGATTCCCCGGCCGACACATCCGATTCCCCGGCCGAACTCCCCCCGCCCGTCTGCCCTGTTGCTGGACGCCCTGCTGGTCTGCGTCGCGCTGCTGGACCTGTGGGTGAACCTCGACAGCGAGAACCACCCGGCCACCGCCTACGGCCTGCTCGCCGCCCTCGCTCTCACCCTGCGCCGCCACCGCCCGCTGCTCGCCTTCGCCCTCACGCTCCCCTCCGCCCTGATCGGCGACGCGGCGTTCGCCACGATGGCCGCGCTGTACACGCTCTCCTCGCTCTGCCGCCACCGCACGCTGCTCATCGGCTGCGCTCTGGCCTTCGCCACCGTCGACTTCATGCCCTGGCCGTGGACGTCCCTCGACGTCGACGAACTCGACGAGACCTACAGCCTGATCCACCTCACCTACACCCTCGCCACGGCCGCCGCCCCGGTCTTCCTCGGCCAACTCGTCCAGGCCCGACGCGAGTTGACGCTCCGGCTCGCCGAGATCTCCGAGGCCCGTGAGCAGGAGCAACTGCTCAGCGCCCAGGCGGTGCTGGCGAAGGAACGGGCCCAACTCGCCCGCGAGATGCACGATGTGGTCTCCCATCAGGTCAGCCTCATCGCCGTGACCGCCGGCGCACTCCAGGTCGGCAGCCCGGACGCCGAGGCCAGAGCGGCCGGGGCCACGATCCGCCGGCTCAGCGTGCAGACCCTGGAGGAGCTGCGCCACATGGTCGGCGTCCTGCGCGCCTCCGGCATCCGCCCCACCGAACTCACGCCCCAGCCCTCCCTCACCGACCTGCACCAGCTGATCGCGGTCAGCGGCATCGAGACGGAACTGGAGACCGACCTGCCCGACGGACTCCCGCCCACCCTCCAACGCGCCGTCTACCGCACGGTCCAGGAGGCACTCACCAACGTCCGCAAACACGCCCCCGGCGCCACCGCGACCGTCCGCATCCACCACCGGGACGGCGCCCTTTGGACCACCATCGCCAACACCACCGCCACCCGCCCCGCGCTCCCCCTCCCCGGCGCCCACCACGGCCTCGTCGGCCTGCGCCAGCGCGCCGAACTCCTCGGCGGCACCATCACCTCCGGCCCGACGACCGACGGCGGCTACCAACTCCGCCTGGAACTGCCGTCCGACGACCCGCCGTGACCTGCGCGGACCGCTCCTCGTGTCCGTCACCGGTCAACGGCCTGGATTCCCGGCCGAGTTACTGCCGCGCCTCTTCGACCGCTTCACCCGCGTCGAGACGAGCCGCCGGCATCCCCCGATCGGGTCTCAGCCGCGCGCTCGTCGCCGTCTAGCACGACGGGAGCGCCCGCGCCGAGAGCAGAACGTCCGCCGTCGTCACGCTCGACATCGCCTGCTGCGGCGGCCGGTGTCACACGCAAGTCGCGGTCATGTCCTTCCGGAGCGGCGGTGGACGAGGCCGGCCGCCGCTGCGACGGCGAGCAGCACCGCGAGTGCCGCGTAGCCGTGGGTGAGGGTGGTGAGCGTGGCAACGGCCGCGATCAGGAGCGGGCCTCCCGCGTCACCGAGTTCGCGGCCCAGTTCGGCCGCGCCCATGGTCTGGCCGAGGCGCTCGGTGGGGGTGGAAGCGGCGAGAGCCGCGAAGCCGAGCGGGGTGATCAGGCCGGTGCCGATGCCGATCAGGGCCGCACCGGTCAGGACGCCGACCAGCCCAGGGAACATGGCGCAGGCAAAGCCGGCGGCGGCGGTCAGCAGCCCAGCCGTGATGCCCGTACGGGTGGTGAGTCGTCCGTCGTCCAAAGCCCGCCCCACACGCGGCTGCACGAGCGCGGCACACGCGGCAAGCACCGACACCGCCGCGCCGGTGGCCACCGTGCCCAGCCCGGCCGCCCGGCCGGAGACCGGCAGGAAGCCCACGCCGACGGACAGCGCGGCGGTCGCGGCGGCCAACGCGCCCGTGGGACCGAGGAAGGCCGGGTCGGCGAGGCGCCGGGCCAGGTCGAGCACGGTCTGCCGGGTCTTGGGCAGCGGGGGCAGGGCAGGGACGGCGAGCGCGGCCCAGGCGGCGACCGCCGCGCCCAGCACGGCCAGTACGACGAAAAGCAGGCGAAAGCCGCCGGCCCACACCAGGACGCCGCCGAGCAGCGGGCCGAGGGTGTAGCCGATGGACTTGTAGAAGCCGTAACTGCCGAACGCCCGGCCGTGCTTGGCGGCCGGGTTGAGGCGGGCGACCAGGGCGGAGGCCGACGGGGAGAAGGCGGAGGCCGCGGCGCCCTGGCCCAGGCGGGCCGCCCACAGCCAGCCGGTGCTGTCCGCGATGGCGTACACCGCGGACGCGGCGGCGAAAGCGACCAGCCCGCCGAGCAGCACCGGGCGGGCGCCGATGCGGTCGGCCAGTGTGCCGAAGACCGGCTTGAGCAGGACCTCGGCCCCGTCGTACAACGCGAGCAGGCCGCCGAGCACCATGAGCGAGGTGACCGCATCGCCCGAGTGGCCGCCGAGGTTGGCGGCGATGCCGTGCGCGCCGAACGCGGTGGTGAACCCGGCCGCGTACAGGGGCCACATCTGCCGGGCGGGCGCTGCCTGGGAAGCCACCGGCGCAGTCATCGATCCTGCTCCGGGCCCTGGTGCAGGGCCCGGAAGACCCGCTCCGCGTAGTCCTCGCAGACGGTGGTGCACCGCTTGAGGCGCTCACCGGCCTCGGCCGCCTCCGGGGCGCCGAACACGTCCCGGGCGGTGAGGTCGCGGTGCCAGCGGCGCAGCCGTTCCAGAGACTGTTCCTCTTCCTCCAGCTCGGCCAGCGTGAACTTGGCGACACGGATCTCCTTGGCGATCTCCGCCTCGAACTTGCCGCAGTCCGCCAGGAACTCCGTCCAGTCCTCCGAGCGCGCGGCGGTGAACATGGCCTGGAAACGGGCGGCGTCCTCAGGACCGCGCCCGGACGCGTTCAGCGTCACCGCCTGGCCGCCGGACTGCTCGGTGAGTTCGAGCGCGCGGGCGATGCCGTCCGCGAAGACGGGCACGTCGGGGACGGCCCAGACGCCCTGGCCGAGCGAGAGCGCGCCGATTCTGCGCAGCTCCCGCCAGACCGCGACCCGGTGGCGTGAGGGCTCTGCCGGGAGCTTGATCACGAGGACGAGCCAGCGGCTTCCGGGTCCCCTGTTCAACTTCGTCACGCTGCAGAATGTAGCAGGCGTTACATCCAGCCGGCATCGTACGAAATCAGGTCAGGCGTTGACCACCCCCGCGGCCGGCAGACCCGGAAGCACCACCCCGACGACCCGGTAGATCACGAAGGCGTTGAAGGAGTGCGTCGGACACGAGCGGGAGTTCGGGTGAGCGGCTCAGGACGCCCGGCGGGCGCTGCTGGCCCGGCGTATGCCGTAGGCGGCGATGCCGACGGCCAGGACCATGGTTCCCCATGCGACGGAGTCGGCGGGCAGGGTGAAGGCCAGCAGCAGGCAGCCGGCCAGGCCGACCGCCGGGACGGTGCGGTGCGGACGGTTCTCGTCCGGCCTGAGCGTCCAGGCGGAGGCGTTGGCGACGGCGTAGTAGACCAGGACGCCGAAGGAGGAGAAGCCGATCGCGCCACGTACGTCGGCGGTGGCGGCGAGCACCACGACCACGGCGCCCACCAGCAGTTCAGCGCGGTGCGGCACCTGGAAGCGCGGATGAACGGCGGCCAGGACGTGGGGCAGGTGCCGGTCACGGGCCATCGCCAGGGTGGTGCGGGAGACACCCAGGATCAGAGCGAGCAAGGAGCCGAGCGCGGCGACGGCCGCCCCGACCCGCACGACGGGCGCCAGCCAGTCCGCACCCGCGGCCCGCACCGCATCCGACAGCGGCGCGGCCGCCTCGCCCAGCTCCCGGGGGCCGAGCACCATCAGGACGGCGAGGGCTACGGCCGCGTACACGACCAGGGTCAGGCCGAGGGCGAGCGGGATGGCGCGGGGGATGGTGCGCGCGGGATCGCGGACCTCCTCGCCGAGGGTGGCGATGCGGGCGTACCCGGCGAAGGCGAAGAACAGCAGGCCCGCCGCCTGCAGTACGCCGGTGACGGTGGCGTCGGAGCCGACACCTAGCCGGCCCGCGTCCGCTGTCGCCGAGGTGAGGCTGGCGACCACGACCGCCGCGAGCACCGCCAGCACGACGGCGACGACCGCCCGGGTGAGCCATGCGGACTTCTGGATCCCGGCATAGTTCACGGCGGTCAGCGCCACCACCGCAGCGCCGGCCACCGCGTGGGCGTGACCGGGCCACACGTATGAGCCGACGGTCAGCGCCATTGCCGCGCAGGAGGCGGTCTTGCCGATCACGAAGGCCCAGCCGGCCAGGTAGCCCCAGAAGTCGCCGAGGCGTTCGCGGCCATAGACGTAGGTGCCGCCCGAAGCCGGATAGCGGGCGGCCAGCCGGGCGGAGGAGGTGGCGTTGCAGTACGCCACCGCCGCGGCCACCGCCAGAGCGACCAGCAGCCCGGAGCCGGCCGCGCGGGCGGCCGGGGCGAGCGCCGCGAAGATGCCCGCGCCGATCATCGAACCGAGTCCGATGAGGACGGCGTCGCCGATGCCGAGCCGCCGCTGGAGCTGAGGTGACGCGGTCTCGGCGGGCTGACTCATGACGTGCCTCCGTCTTCCGGCATTGAGCGTCGGGACTCCCGACAGTAAATTACATCAATTTGGTTTGATGTAATTTGGCTTCATGAGGCCCTCGAATCCCGTAGCCCCTGCGTTCGTGCAGCTGGCCGCCCACCCGCTGCGGTGGAAGCTGCTGGCCGAACTGGCTGCGAGTGACTACCGGGTTCGTGAGCTGGTCGAACGGGTCGGCCAGCCACAGAACCTGGTCTCCTACCATCTGCGGCTGCTCCGCGGCGGCGGGCTGGTCACCGCCCGCCGCAGCAGCTTCGAC
The DNA here is from genome assembly GCF_000367365.1 of Streptomyces prunicolor NBRC 13075. Lineage (GTDB taxonomy): Bacteria > Actinomycetota > Actinomycetes > Streptomycetales > Streptomycetaceae > Streptomyces > Streptomyces prunicolor. The sequence continues at coordinate 9,861 of NZ_BARF01000106.1, forward strand.
GCCCGCGACAGCTACTACCACCTGGACCTGCAGCAGTGCGCCCACGCGCTCGCCCACGCCGGTACCGCCCTGCACCCGGCGCTGGGTTTCACCCCCGCCCCGCCGCCCTCGCCGCGGCCGGAGAGGCGGCCCGCCGTCCTGTTCACATGCACCGGCAACAGCGCCCGCTCCCCGATCGCCGAGGCGCTGCTGCGCCACCGCACCGACGGTCACGTCGAGGTGGCCAGTGCCGGCAGCCACCCCAAACCCCGCATCCATTCCGACGCCGTGCAGGTCCTGCGTGAGCAGCACGGCATCGACATCTCCGGGCAGCGCCCGCGACACCTGGACACCTTGCTCGGCCGCCGGTTCGACTACGTGATCAGCCTGTGCGACAAAGTCCGCGAGGTCCGCCCCGGCTTCGGCGACCAGCCACGGCTGGTCCACTGGAGCATCCCCGACCCGGTTGCAGCCGCCGGCCCCGGCCCGGACGGCCACCCGGCATTCGTCCGCACGGCAGCAGAGATCGACACCCGTATCCGCTACCTGCTGCCGCTGCTCACCCTCACGCCACAGGAGGTTCAGCCGTGACCACGTCCGACCAGCTCGCCGGCGTCCGCTACCTCGTCGTCGACGTCCAGGCGGCCATCGACTTCTACACCACCCACCTGGGCTTCACCCTTCCGCAGCCACCCCGTCCCGCCTTCGCGGACGTGACCCGCGGGCCGCTGCGGCTGCTGCTGTCCGGCCCGGCCGGCTCCGGCGCCCGCGCCACCCCCAGCGACCTCGGCGCCGGGGGCAACCGCATCCACCTGGCCGTCGACGACCTCGACGCCGAGATCGACCGGCTGCGTGGCGCCGGACTGACCTTCCTCAGCGATGTGGTCTCAGGCCCGGCGGGCGTCAGACCCTGCCTACCGACCCCGCCGGGAACCTCATCGAACTGTTCGGACCCGCCCGCTGGGCGAAGCGCATTCACACCTGCCGCAAGCGAGTTGCGGTAGCACTGGAGCCGCCGATCATGTGCAGCAGGCGCACCCGGGACGGCAGCCGCACGCGTCGCTCACCTTGGCCGCGGCCGGAACCGTCGCGGCGGAGGGGGCGCAGCAGCCCTTGCCCTGCCAGGCGTCGCCCTTCCTTGAGGCGACCACTGACAACGAGACTCCAAATCAGGACCAGGCGAACCACAGGCGCGCCCCCGACAGGCCGATCTCCGACACGACGCCTCGAAACGTCCGCCCAACCCCTGTGCAGCAACGCAGCCCGACACCTACGGAACGCCCGGAGACCACGGCGACGTCGGTAACAGACTGCGAACAGGACACTCTGCTTCGCCAGCACCGCAGCAACGTTCCCCACCTCCGCGCCGAGTCGCCCCCTGGGGAGAATCTGGGGAGGATGAGCGGCGCTGGGGAGCGCGTGGGGAGAATCGACTGCGTAACGCGGCATGCCCCCGAAAGACGCGGAAAGAGTCATTCGCGCAGGCCAGAGGCGAGTTGAGCCACATCGTCGCAGGTCAGCGCCCCCAGGTAGACAACGTCAAGAAGATCTCTTCGCCCCTCCGGCTTCGCGGATGCCGACACGCTTCGTAGGCACTCCGCCCCACGTGCGCCCCTATGGACCCACGACCAAGATCCGGACCATACGCGGGCCACAGTCCGCCGACTCCCCCCGACTCCCCCGCGAGCCAGGCATTCACACTGGTCAGGGGCGCGCAAGGGCTGTACCACCAGCAGACCAAGAACCTGTTGGGCATTCTGCACACATGACTGAGCACCACCTCTGACATCACGAACTCCTCAGCGGTGTCCCTCAGCCAGACTGCACACCACATCGCCTGACCAGGGATGCTGCGCGACTGACACCCCATCAGAACGAGCGTCACGAGCGTCATTTCAGCGTCAAGATATCGCCCGTAACGCCCACACCGCACATAATGCGCACGCACAAAACCGCAGGTCAGGACAGCTTGGCGACCGGCTCAAGGATGGCAACACACTCCACATGATGGGTCATCGGGAACACGTTGGCCGAGGCCGCTCGCTCCCGGCCAGGTCGCCCAAGGACACAGTCCCCCTGTCGATTCCACATCCGCTGCGCCAGTTCAGGTATCGACGCACCCGCGGCAGGTAGTTCAGCCGGGTGGGCGGATCAACGTGCCTTCGGTGAGGGACAGTTCACCGCTGTGGTCGGTCCACGCCAAGCAGATGGTCAAGCGCGGCGGATAAGGGACCGGGCCACCGCTCAGGCGATTCCGTACCGGTCGATGGCCTGTGTCGTCGCCGTTCTCAGTTCTCGGGCATGGAGCCCTTGACTCGCTCCAGTTGCTCGGGAGACAGCGGTTGCTCCCACAGGGCCAACGTCCACTGCCAGTTGCCGTCCTGCCACCGATGCACGAAGGCTTGTGGGTCCGCGACCCAGCCGGGCTCGAAGGGTGCGGTGTCCAGCTGTTGCCTGATGAGCACCGCCATGGAGGGCGTCTCTTGCGGTGCCCCGTCGTTGTACAGGTCGATCGCGAGCACGCCGGTGGCGAGGTCGCCGTCGAACACGTGCGGTTCGAAGTGCCCGCGGCCGCCGGGCCAGAAGGCCGGGACGGGCAGGGCCTCCTCGCGGTAGTGCGCGGTGACTTCGTCGCGTCGATGCTGGCGGGCTTCTTCCACCTCTGCCATGGCGTCGGTCCACTGGAAGCGGCTGTCCGGCAGTTCTCCGGGAAACTCCAGCTCCGACAGCTCTTCCCGGTATCCGGCTTCTTTGACCTCGGCCGCCAGGAGGATGCCGGTCCGGGCATCGACGACTACGTGCAAGGGGTGGGGGACGGAAGGCGTGGTCAGAGTGACCGCCCAGGCATCCCGTCCGTCGCAGCGTACCGCCGTCGGCTCACCCTGGTTCGTCGCCTCTGTCAGTGCCGGGCCGGGAACGGGGGAAATCAGGCGGGCCGGCTCGGGGGCGAGGTCCCACGGGAACTGCGCGCCGAATTCCAGCCCGCGCGTCGCATCCTCGGCTCGGGGACCCTCATCCGGTTCCCGCACGTCGAGGGAGATGTCTCCGTTGCCGTGGTCGAGAAACCAGTCGTAGGGAGGACGGTAGGCGAAGCGTGTGGAGGTACGAACCACGCTGGCGGGAGGCCAGCCACGTCCGTTGTCCCGCCGGGGCTGGATCGAGGTGTGAAGGCCCACTACGGCGGGCTTGGGCGAGCGGGTCAGCAGGTCCCGCAGCTCGGTCCAGTTCACTGTCGCTGTCCTCCGCCGTGCACAGGCTCAACTGCCGTCGCCGGTACTGTGGCACAGCTTCGTGGTCGTGTTGGTCACGCAGACGTCCCAGCCGCGGAACTTCTCTCCGGACTTCCCATCGTCGCCGACCGCGTGCGAACCGTCGGCGAAGGTCACGAACATGTTGATCATGGGGAACTTGGTCACCACAGCCGTACGGCCGAGGTTCTTCACGATCTGCTGATTGTTCACGGCGACACCGGAACCATGGCCCTGCGCCCCGTCGCTCTTCCACGTCGAACAGGTCTCGTCCGAGGCGTTGGGGATGTTGACACCGCACTCGTAGACGTAGTCCATGTGGAACTGGGACGGCCCCGTCCAGCGGCTGCCATAAAAGGTGATCTCCCAGTACTTCGACATTCGCCCGCGCACGTACTCCTTGATGGCGACTTTGACCTGCTGAACGGGGTGACACCCGTTGGAATCGCAGTTGGCTTCGATGGCGTACACGTCCGCCGACTTGTACACGTAGTCAGTGCTGCGCGAACCCTTGCGCAGCTTGTAGCCATCAGGCGTACCAGCCCGCGGCGCCACAACACCGCGCCCCGCCAGCTGCCGTTGTACGGCGCCCGGGAGCCCCGACACGGGTGTGACCTCACCTTCCGGCAGAGGCTGATCGGAGAAGTAACCCACGGTCTTGTTGTCCCCGGCCGAAGGCTCGTAGGAGAAGTAGCCGACCTTCGTCCCCAGGGAGTCCTGAGGCTTCACAGTGTCTGCCGGAGCGGCGCCTGCAAGGCCGACGGCAACCGCGGCCACCACAACTGCGACACATACCTGCCTGAACACCATCACGTCCCCCTGGACACTTCACGCCATCGGTCGCCGACTCCCGGTCGTGGAGACGGCGAAGGATCTATCGAGCGCGCCATAGCCAGTTCACAGCTCACACACGACGCGCCCCGCATATCGCACAAAACGCGCATGCCTGCCAGAGCCGCAGGACAAGATTCCACTCGCGCCAGGGGCGACGCCACGGCTCTGCTACGCCGCCCGCGCTATCGGCTGACCCCCCTGAGCCGGGTTCGGAGAACCTGACGCTCACCGGTGGCCTGTTCAGTCGTTCGAGCCTCAGTGCAGGAAACATGGCATCCGCGAATGCAGGAGCGGAGAGTGGCGTCGCGCAAGTACGGCCAAGGACCTACTGGTGAGATCCCTGTGTCCGATCAGGCACAGGTGCCTCGCTGGCCACCCCAACGCTGCGGTTCGCCCTCACCAGAGCCGCCAGTCGTCTCGATCGCCCGGCTCCAACTCGCAACTCCTTCCGCAGAGTTTCGGCCGACGCCGGGCGCTGGTGAAGCTCCCGGTGCCGGGCATCAAGCAGCCGAGCCTGCGCCAGCAACGGATCGTCGTCATCGTGCAGCCGCTCGCTCGTCGCCTGCCCCCTGCGCCCTCCCCACTCCCCCTGAAGGCCATCCGGGCGGTGCACCAGCAGCTCCACCGACAACAGCAGCGCTACCGGAGGCCACCCAGCGACCAACACCGGCTTCCACTCCAAAGCCGGGGCTGCCGCAACGTTCGCAGCCAGGGAAACCGCGATACCCAGAAGGAACGCCGACCACACCGCGCCTCGGGCCCGGCGAGTGTGGGTCCCGGAAGGCTTCAGCAAGCCGACCGTGGCCAAGAGCAAGAGGCCGTCCACGGACAGCGGCCACAACGAGGCGCCGACCGTGTCCGCCCCACCCTGCGACGCGAACTCCCGCTGATGAACATACGAGGCGTAGGCCGCCACCCCGGCAACCACGAGAGCACACAGAGAACGGACCCACGCATCGAGATCGAAGCCCCGGCTCCCGGTGACTCCCTCCCGGGGGTCGGTGGCATCACTCATCAGACCCACCACTGGGGCACCATCCCAGTGCACAACGCGTGCACACTTCCACGGGAACTCCCGGGAACTCGCAGGTAGAAGCGGGAAGCCCCCGGACACGGGAAAGGGCCCCGACCGGCCCATAAGACCAGGTCAGAGCCCTGCTGGCAGACGAGTCGGGCTGTACGTCCAGGTACACACCGAGGCAAGACAGCCGACCGAGGTCGAACACCGGGATGCGGTGTTCCCGGGCGACCGCGCGCACGAGGCCCGGGTCCGGCGGGAGTTCGTCGTGGCCGAGGGTGGGGATCACACAGCGCGGTGTGGGGACCAGCACGCGGAACAGCGCCTCCCCCACCCGCAGGCGCGAACCCACCCAGTCGTCCTCCGGAAAGCCGGGCTCGCCAAGGGTGTCGACGACCAGGTTCGGCCGGAAGCGGCGTGCGTCGAAGTCGCCGGCGGGATACACGCTGCGCATCCGGTCGAGGGCGGCCGTGGTGACGAGATGGACCCGGCCGAAGTCGAAGAACGCGCCCGGCGCGACACCGCCCGTCGTGATGCTCTCCCCCGTCGCGTCGACGGTCGCCGACTCCCGCACGACGTCCGGGACCCCGCCCTCGTACTCGGGCACGGCACGCTCCAGCCGGCTGTGCTCCGGTACGACGCCGGAGACGGACACCTGGCGGCCCAGTAGCTTGGACAACTCCGTGTCCAGGTCGGGGTCTTCGACCGGCAGGGCGGTGCCGTTCGGCAGGACGACCCGGACCACACCGGAGTCGTCGAGGCGGCTCCGGCAGCGCAGCAACTCGCCCCACTTCCGGGGGTGTTTGGCGCTGCCCACCGCGCCCGTCCCGTCGAGGACGGCGTAGACCCGGTCCCCGGACAACCCGTTCTCCGTGACCGCGGCAGCGATCACGGCCTCGCCCAACATCGACTTCACCGGATACCGGTACAGCGCCGTCACAGTCCCCATGGATCAACTATTGCCGATCCAACTACTGTCAAAGGGTGAGGAGTTCCTCGTAGAAACCGCCGAATCCCCGTTCGCGGTCGATGAGATGGATCTCCAGGATCCAGTGACAGGCACGGCCGGTCTTGTCGGTGCGGCGCATGGGGGTGTCGTTCTCGGGGGTGACGTACGACTCGACGTGCGCGCCCTCGATCGTCTCGTGCGGGAACTCGCCGACCAGGTGCCCGGCGTGCCAGCCGCCCAGCTCCCAACCCGCCTTGTCGGCAAGGCGGGAGACCTCGGTGTAGAGGCGCGCGCCGGTGGCATCCGGGGTGTTCTCGAAGAAGCGCCGGCCGGCCGCGAACACCTTGGGGAGGTCGTCGCGCAGCCGGTGCTTGACCGGGTCGTCGCCGAGGACGAAGGTCCGGCCGAAGTCGGCCTCGTACTCCTCGAAGATCGGCCCGAAGTCGGCGAACACGATGTCGTCCGCGCCGATCACCCGGTCCGGCGGGTTCTCCTTGTACGGCTTGAGGGTGTTCGGGCCGGAGCGCACGATCCGCTTGTGCCAGTGCCGGGTCGTGCCGAACATCGCGTTCGCGAGGTCGCGAACCCGGTCGCTGACGGCCCGCTCCCCCTCGCCGGGCGCCACGAGCCCGCGCTCCTCGATCTCCGTGAAGAGCAGCGCGGCCTTGGCCTGGGCATCGAGCAGGCGGGCGGCCCGCGTGGGTTCGTCATCAGCCATGGGGCGAACCTAGGCCAGCTAGATCGTTGTCGGCAACGTGATTCGCTATGGGCCGGCTCACTCCACCGGCACCCTCGGATTTGCCAGGAGGAGGAGAACTCCCAGGTGGCGCATGCGACGGGGTCGGTGACGGGCGTGGCAGGAGCGGCTAGCTTATGGACGCACAGGACGTAATAAATCCGGCAATACACCCCTTTTCTCTGTGAGGCGTTCCGTCATGAGCTTGAGCATCCGCAACCAGATTCCCGGCACCGTCACGGCGGTCACGCCCGGCGCGGTGATGGCGACCGTGAAGGTGCGCCTCGACGGCGGCCAGGACCTCATCGCGGCGATCACGTTGGAGGCGGTGAAGGACCTGGGGCTCGCCGAGGGTACGGCCGTGCGCGCGATGATGAAGTCCACCGAGGTCGCGCTCGCCACGAGCCGGGTGGCGGGGGTGTCCATCCGCAACCAGCTGCCGGGCACGGTCAGCGATGTCGCCACCGGCGGGGCGATGGCCGTCGTGAAGGTCACGGTCGACGGCGGTGAGCTGACCGCGGCGATCACGAAGGACGCGGTGGGCGACCTCGGGCTGCGGACGGGTTCGTCGGTCGTCGCCCTGATCAAGTCGACCGAGGTGTCGCTGGCGACCGTCTGACGGGCGGGGCGTGGTGGCCGGGATTCCGGTGCGGGGCGACGCGCGGACCCGCACCGGGACCCGGCTTCGGCCCCGTCCCGGGTGAGCGCCTACGCTGCTCGGGGCAGGCAGCCGTAACCCGGAGACCAGCGGAGAAGGGACGTCACCCGTGGCAAGCGACCGACAAGGCGCAGTCGAGGCCGCCGCCGACGCGTCCCGTCCCCTGCCGCCCGGCCAGCGTCATGTGCACGGCTGGCCGGTGTCGCACTACGGGCCCGTCCCCCGGTTCCGTCCCGAGCGGTGGAACCTGCGCGTCCATGGTGCCACCGCCGACGGTGCCGAGCGCACCTGGACGTTCGACGAACTCGCGCCCCTGTCGCATGTCACGGTCGTCGCCGACCTGCACTGCGCGTCCGGCCCGACCTCCACCGACCACGAGTGGTACGGCATCCCCGCGACCGCCGTCCTGGACCTGGTCCCGCCCGCGCCCGAGGTCACGCATGTCATGGCCTGGGCGGAGTACGGCTATTCGACCAACCTCCGCCTGGCCGACTTCACGGCCTCGCAGACCCTGCTGGCCACTCACCACAACGGCGAGCCCCTCACCGCCGAACACGGCTTCCCGCTGCGCCTGGTCGTGCCCCATCTGTACGGCTACAAGAGCCCCAAGTGGCTGCGCGCCATCGAGTACCTCACCGAGGACCGGCGCGGCTTCTGGGAGGAGCGCGGCTACCACAACATCGCGGACCCCTGGAAAGAGCAGCGCTACTCCTACCAGGAGCAGGACGACGACGGGGCACACCCTCCCGATCGCTGAACAGCCTCCCGGTCGATGAGCGGCCTCCCGGTCGCTGACCCGAAACCCGCGACACGGCTCGACGATCACGACACGTAGCCTCGAACGCATGGTTACGCATCGTTTTGTGGACGTGAACGGCATCCGGCTGCACATCGCCGAGCAGGGCGAGGGCCCCTTGGTGGTGCTCCTGCACGGCTTCCCGGAGTCGTGGCACTCCTGGCACCGGCAGATCGGCGCGCTGGCCGACGCGGGCTTCCGGGTGGTCGCCCCCGACCAGCGGGGATACGGCACCAGCGATCATCCGGACGACGTCGACGCGTACACCATCTTCCACCTGGTCGGCGATGTCGTCGGTCTGATCCGGGAGTTGGGCGAGGAGAAGGCATACGTCGTCGGGCACGACTGGGGCGCGCCGGTCGCCTGGCACACCGCGCTGCTGCGGCCGGACGTGGTGCTCGGGGTGGCCGGTCTGAGTGTGCCGCCGCCGTTCCGGGGGAAGCGGCGGCCGATGGAGACGATGCGGGCGATCTTCGGGGGCCGCTTCTACTGGAACTACTTCGACCAACCGGGCGTCGCCGACGCCGAGTTCGCGCGGGACACCCGCACCACACTCCGCAAGTTCCTCTACTCCGCGTCCGCTGCCGCCTCTCCCTCCGGCGAGATCATGCAGCCGCTGGTCAACCCGGAGAAGGGCTGGCTCGCGGCCATGGAGGACCCCGAGGTGCTGCCGGAGTGGCTCACCGAGGACGATCTCGACGTGCTCACCGAGAGTTTCACCAAGGGCTTCACCGGCGCCCTGAACTGGTACCGCAACCTCGACCGCAACTGGGACCTGACCGCGCCGTGGGACAAGGCCGTCGTCACCCGGCCCGCCCTGTACATCTTCGGCGACCGTGACCTCGTGCCCGCCTTCCCCGGATCGCGCGACGTCATCGACCGACTCACGACCCTCATGCCCGGCCTGACCCGCCCGCCCATCGAGCTGACCGACTGCGGACACTGGACCCAGCAGGAACGCCCCGCCGAGGTGAACGCGGCGCTCATCGAGTTCCTCACGACCTGCGAGCGCGCTGCCGGCGCCGGGCCGGGAACGGGCTCAGAGCCTTCGTGATCGCCTCGGCCACTTTCTTCGGAGGAGCGGCCGGGGAAACCGTTCGCCCCGGTGACAGCCGGCGAGAGATCCTCTGGGCATGGAGTTCCTCTGCTACCACCGCGACCGGCCCGGCTCCCTCGCACTGCGCGACGCACTCGTGGAGGACCACTGGTCCTACATGGACCGGTATGCGAAGGAGCTGATCGCCCGGGGCCCGACCCTCTCCGACGACGGCGACACCCCGACCGGAAGCGTGCACATCCTCGATCTGCCCGATCCGGCCGCCGCCCGCGCGTTCGCCTTCGACGAGCCGAACTACCAGGCGGGCGTGTACCGGGACGTACTGCTGCGCCGCTGGCGCAACATGCTGGGCCGCACCATGTGGGACTTCCCCGGCGGCCGGACCGGCGGCAACCGGTACCTGGTGCTCGGCCTCGGCACCGGCCAGGCCGTGGATCTGGCGCTGCCGCCCGGATCGGACGAACTGATCGCGTACGGGCCGCTGTTGTCGGACGACGGCGCCACCTGGCTCGGCACGGCCGCCTTGCTCCGGGCACCGGACCCGGAGACGGCGCGGGCCGTGCTGACCCGGGACCGGTACGCCGACATCGAGGTGCACAACTGGCAGTTCGGCGGTCGGCCGACCTGACCGGAGAGTCCGACAACGCAGCCTGCTGGGAGGTGCAGCCTCCCAGCAGCGAGGAAACCGGTCGTGGCAGCAGGGCAGGTCACCGGCGCATGCTGGCTGTTCGATGAACCACAACTATCCCCGAACGGGCCCCCTCACCATCACCGTCCTCGTCTTCCCGGGCGTCCGGCTGCTCGATGTGACCGGCCCCATCGAGGTGTTCGCGTCGGCCGACGAGTTCGGCGGACGCTATCGGGTGCGGGTCGTGTCCGAGGACGGCGCCGCGGTGATCACCTCCGCCGGAACCCGTATCGGCGCGGACCTCGCGGTCGACGACGTGCGCGAGCCCTACGACGTCCTCGTGGTCCCGGGCGGCCCGGAATGGGAGACGGCCATCAAGGACGACACGCTCCTCGACGCCGTACGGCGACTGCACGGCATGGCCCGTTGTACGGCATCGGTGTGCACCGGCGCGTTCCTGCTGGCCGCGGCGGGACTGCTGCGAGGGCGTCGAGCCGTGACGCACTGGCGGCAGTCCCGGCAACTGGCCGTGCGCTTCCCGTCCGTACGGGTCCAGCCGGACGCCCTCTTCGTGCGGGACGGGCCGATGATGACCTCGGCGGGTGTCTCGGCCGGTATCGATCTCTCCTTGGCGCTCGTCGAGGAGCATTTCGGTGCGGAGGTCGCCCGGGCGGTCGCCAAGGACATGGTCGTCTTCATGCAACGACCGGGAGGACAGTCCCAGTTCAGCGTCCGCTCCCAGGTCCCGTACTCCCGTCAGGAGGCGCTGCGCCCGGTACTGGACGCGGTCGTAGCGAACCCGGGCGCCCCGCACACGCTGGCCGCCATGTCCCGCCGGGCGGGCGTCAGCGTCCGCCATATGAGCCGGCTCTTCGACGAAGAGGTGGGCACCACCCCGGCCCGGTATGTGGAGCGGGTCCGGCTGGAGGCGGCCCAGGTGCTGCTGGAGACCGGTGACGACTCCCTGCCGGTGGTGGCGCGCCGCACCGGGTTCGGCTCGGCCGAGTCGCTCCGCAGGGCATTCGTACGGCACTTGGGGGTGACGCCGGGCGCGTTCCGGACGAGCTTCCGGACGACCGGTACGGGCACAGTCACAGGCACACGCGTGGACACGGACACGGCTATGGCGAACACAGAACAGGACAGGCAGGCATGACCCCGAACGACCGACTCGACCTCGACTTCTCCAAGCCGGAGCTCGTCGTCATCCCGTGCGGCAGCCGCAAGCTGGACCATCCCGCGCGGGCCGCCGACCTGTACATCGGCTCGTACCACCGCGCCTGCCGCAAGGCTGCCGACGCGCTGCGGCCCGACCGGCTGCTGATCCTCTCCGCGCGGTACGGTCTGCTCGACCTCGACGACGTCGTCGAGCCGTACGACACCCCGCACGGTGCGACGGACGCTGTCGCGTCCCAACTCATCCTGGAACAGGCGACGTTGCGTGACATCGTGCGCCTCGATCCGGTCGTCGCTCTCGGCGGCGCACGGCACGTCGGTCTGGTCCGCTCCGTCTGGCCGCACGCCCTCACCCCGCTGGCGGGAACCCGTGGCATGGGCGAGCAGATGGCCCGCCTCGCGGCGCTGCGCGAAGGTCACGTCAACTAGCCCGTTCAGCCGGCCGAGTTGATCAGTTCCCGTGGTGTCGATGGGGCGGTCCGCGTGGCGACGTGGCGCAGGGTGCGACCGCCCACGACGATCCAGGCCAGGACCAGCAGCCCGTAGAAGACGACCGCGGGCCAGACGAACAGCACCGCGTCCGTGCGCGCCGCGAGGGTGCTGGTGGCGGTCACGAGCGCGCCGAACGGGAAGATGAACGACCACCAGGTGGGCGCGAACGGCAGCCCGGCGCGGATCGTCCGTACGGTCAGGGCGGTGGCGAGCGCCAGCCACAGCAGGGCGAAGCCCCACACCAGGATGCCGCCCAGCAGCGCGAGGACCTCGGCGCCCCGGGCGTAGAGCGCGGGCAGGGTGCTCGGTGCGGCGGTGGCCAGCGCGCCGAGCGCCGTCACCGCCTGGCCGAGGGCGCCGAGGCCGATCCACACCGTGGGCACCATGGCGCCGGTGGGCGCGTCGTGGTGCACGAGGCGGCCGTAGAGGATGGTCAGGACGAGTAGCGCGGCGACCAGGCCGAGGCCGAGCATCGCGTAGCAGCCGAGGAAGAGGGTGAGCCGGAGTTGGCCGGGTGGGGTGTGGGGGACGAGCAGGGCGCCGGTCGCGGCGGAGACCATCGGGGGCACGACCGGCATCAGCCAGCCGCCGAACGCCGCGTCCGGCGCGAAGCGGTGCCGGGTGACCATCAGGTACGGCACCGTGCAGGCGGTGGCGAGGCCGAGCACCGTACCGAGCGACCAGAGCACCCGGTCCAGGTCCAGCGCGGCGTCGAACCCGATCACCCCGCGCCCGAGCAGCAGTGCCCCGGCACCGACCGTGAGCAGTGCCATCGGCGGAGCTCCGAAGAACTGGGCCACGACGGGATCCGCCGCGTGCGAGCGCAGCGCCGCCCGATCCCGGTCCCGGAGACAGCCGACGGCCAGCACGACCAGCAGCAGTACGGCGCCCACCCAGACCACCGTGGCGGCGGTCCGCAGCCCGGGGAGGTTCCCCGGGAGGGTGACCGCCGCGTTGGCGACGATGCCGGTGCCCATCACGGCCGCGAACCAGCTGGGGTTGAGCGGTGGACGGGTCGCGCTGGGGGCCGTGGGCGGCAGGAAACGGGTGGAGGAGGGGCGGATCATGGCCCCAAGGTAGGTCGGGGTCGAGGCCGTGCTGTCGGTCATGTCCTGATGCAAGGGTGTCGTGGCAGATAGCGAGGGATCCGGTCCCCCGTGGTCACTCCCGCGCGTCCGCCTGGTCGGGCCGGGGTGACGGTAGCGGCGGGGAGGTGAACGTGGTGTTCGAGAAGTCGCGGCCCTGGAGGACCGGGGCGTAGTAACTGCCGCCGCTGATCGTGTTGTCGACCGTGCCGTCGCCCGTGCGGACCAGCCTGGCCTGCTCGTGCCAGGCGGTGAGGGCGGCGGCGAAGTCGGGGTCCAGTGCCGCGCGTACGGCCAGGGCCGTGCTCAGGGCGTGGGCCCGGGTCCTGTCCCCGGGGGCCTGCTGCAGGCGCACCAGTTCGTCCTCGCCCGGAACCGGCCCGCCCGCCCTGTCGTCGCCGCGGTGGAACGGTCGCCGTACGAGAGCCGTGAGTCCCGCCCACACCTGTCGTCCCACCTCGCCGCCCGCACCGCCGGCGAGCGACGCGAGCAGTCCTACCGACACCGGGTCCATCTGGCACCATCCTTGACGGGGCGTCACCACTCCTGCGTGAGGGGGAACGCCTGGCGGGGTGTGCCGGTTCCCGTCGGTCATGAAGTGCCGGGTCTGGCGCGTACGTGGAGGCGTACGAGTGCGCGCATGCGCCAACTGTCCGGCGCCGTACCGGACTCGATCAGGTGCAGGAGCGATGTGAGCCGGTCGCGGACGACGTCCTCGGGTTCCGCGCAGAGTGCGGCGAGTGCCGATGTGGTCGTCTCGGGTTCGTCGCTGTGGGCGAGCAGTCGCAGCAGCCGGGCCCGTGCCGGGTCCAGGCGGGCGTGGCCGGTGTCGAGGCGGGTGCGCAAGTCCCGGTCGGGATAGACGAGTTCGGCGAGGCGGGTGCGCGGGTCGGCGAGATCGGCGGTCAGTGTCGCGAGCGGGCGGTGCGGGCTCTCGGCGAGCAGTACCGCGGCGGTACGCAGGGCGAGCGGCAGGCCGTCGCAGAGGTCGGCGACGCGTGCGGCATCCTCGGGGTGGTCGAGGATCCGGGTGTCGTCGGGGTGGGCCATCGTCACGGCGCGGTGGAGGAGCCGTGTCGCGTCGGCCGTGGCCAGCGGGCGCAGGACCATGCGGTCCGTGCCCAGGCCGCCGAGGTGCACCGGTGTCGTGACGATCGTGGTCGCCCCTCGCGCCTCGGGCCGGCCGTCGATCGCGGCCGGGCCGCGCGCCTGCCCCGCTCGCGCGAGGGCGCCCTGTTCCACGTGATGCCCAGGCTGAGAATGCCCTCTTGAGTGTGGCCGGAACCGTAGGGGCACCCACCTGGTGCGTGCGCACCGCGTGAACCGATGTGTCCCGGGTAGGAAAAGGGCTCGGACGTGGCCGGACGGGCGGTCGCTCCTCGTGGTGAAGGGACGGTTGGGACATGACGTTGGAGCAGGCCGCCGAGGACGTGGTGGACGCGGTCGTCGTGGACGACGGACGGCTGCTGCTCGTGGAGGCGCAAGGCGGTTGGAGCCTGCCGTCCGGTGTTCCCGAGGAGGCCGAGACGGCGCAGGCCACCGCCGCGCGCGCGGTGTACGAACTCACCGGTTATCTCGTGGACGGTACGAGCCTGCTGGAATCCGAGTCCGGGGGTGCGTCGGCCGTGGTCTGCCAGTTGTTGAGCGACGATCCGTCGGGGGAGGCTCAGCTCACCGCGGGGCAGGTCCGCTGGGCACCGTTCGGCGAGGGTGTCCCCGCCGGGCTGCCGGCATCGGTGCGCACCTACCTGGAGGGCCATACGCCCGTTTAGGAAACACCGACTCCCGGGGGTGGTACCACTGGTACCGTGGACGTCATGCCGAACACGCCGAAAGCCATGAACCTCCGCTTCCGAGACCCCCGGCAGCGCGCGGCCATCGAGGCCGCCGCCAAGCAGGCCGGGGTCAGTCTGCAGGAGTACATCCTCTCGGCTGCCTACGCACGCGCAACGGCCGTCGAGGAGCGGTTCCTTGAGGGCTTCAAGGCGTCGATGGCGCGCAGCGGCGCGGCGTTCGCGGCCGAGGCCGACAGCGTCGATGCCGGCGCCGAGCAGCGGGCGGCCGAGGCGAACGCCCTTCGTGAACTCGAGCGCCAGGAGCAGGGGCACGCCGCGTGACCCAGCCCGAACCACCGCACACGCTGGACGTCACCTTCCTGCTGCACGCCGCCGAGCTGCTCGACCGTGATCCCCAGGTCGACGACTACGGCCCGCTCTACGCCGCTGCCGCCCGGGTCGACGCCCGCGCGATGGAGCGCGACATCTACGGGTCACTGCATCTCAAGGCCGCCGCCCTGCTGCAGACCCTGGCGAAATTGCCGTGCCTGGAACACTCCAACGAGGCCTTCGCCTGGCACGCCACCGAGGCCTATCTGATCCTCAACGAGCGCCGCCTCGACTACCCGCCCAAGGCCGCGGTGGCGCTCGTCCGCGACGCCGCCTCCGGAGAACTGGGTCTCCCCCGGATCGCCCGTCAGCTGCGCGACTGGACCACCGCCTGAACGCGTGAGGCCTGCGGGGTTCTAGGCCGTCGCCTTCCGGATGCGGGCGAGCAGGCTCCGCAGCTGCGCCCGGTCCTCCGCGTCCAGCTCGGCGGTCGCCTCCGCGAGCGCGAGGCCGTCGACCTCTTCCGCCTCGCGGTGGCACGCGCGGCCCTTGTCGGTGAGGCGCAGCAGGAACGCGCGGCGGTCGTGCGGATGGCGTACGCGCTCCACCAGACCGTCGCGTTCCAGGCTGTCGACGATGCTGGTCGTGGTCCGTGCCGCGACGCCGGTCATCTCACTCAAGTCCCGCATGCGCAGGGGCTGTTCGGTCCGCGCGAGCATCCGCAGGGCACGCAGCCGCGCGACCGAGGCACCGCCCGCGCGCAGCCGGGTCTCCACGAACTGGCGCAGCTGGTGCGTCGTTTCGTAGAGCTCGTCGACCAGGATGTCGCTGCTGCCGTGCACTGCCATGGCGTTCCCCGTTCCGTGGTGAGGGCCGATTGTACGAGCCCCGGCCGGTAGCAATGAGCCCTCACATAGTGAGTATGCTCAGCATGTGCTGCCGTTCCGACGCCCTCCCGTCTCTCCCGTCCCTCCCGTAACCTCTGACACCGCTGCCGCCTCCGAGGCCCGAATACGCCTCCGTCTCCGCCCCGGTCAGCGTCTCGTCGTCCCCGTCATGTGCGTCTGCGTGACGTTCATCGCGATCGTCGACGGGGCGATCACGACCGTGGCGCTCCCCTCGATCGCCCGCCAGTTCCAGCTGACGACCGCCGCTCTGGACGGGGTGGTCGTGGTCTACCCGGTCTGTCTGGCCATGGCCATCCCCGCCTCCGCCTGGCTGGTCGAACGGTTCGGCGCCAAGCGCGTGTTGCTCACCGCTCTCGGGGCGTTCCTCGTCTCGTCGCTGCTGTGCGGCGCGGCGGCCGACCTCGGTCAACTCATCGCCTCCCGCGCCGTGCAGGGCCTGTCCGCCGGACTGCTCTTCCCGGCCGCTTCCTCGCTGCTCTACAGCACCTTCAACTCCTGGGAACAGGTGCGGATCTCGCGGTACATGATCGTCCCGCAGCAGATCGCCCCGGCCGTCGCCCCGATGCTCGGCGGCCTGCTGGTGGACCACCTGTCGTGGCGTTGGGTGTTCTACGTCAACCTGCCGCTGGGGCTGCCCGCCGTCGTGTTCGGGGCGCTTTTCCTCGCCGGGCACCGGGGCCACCGGCCCGGCCGCTTCGATCTGACCGGGCTGCTGCTCAGCGCGGCGGCGCTGGGCGGGGTGATGTTCGGCGTCTGCGAGGGTCCCAACCGCGGCTGGTCCTCCCCCTCCGTCGTCATCGCTCTCGTCCTGGGCACGGTCCTGCTCGCCGCCGCCGTCGCCTTCGAACTGCGTGTCTCCGAGCCGCTGTTGAAGCTCCGGCTCTTCGCGGACCGGCTCTTCCGGGACACCAACCTGATCAATCTGGTGGGCCTGGTGCCGATCCTCGGCGCGATGTACCTCGGCCCGCTCTTCCTCCAGCAGGGACAGGGCCGTTCCGCGCTGGAGTCCGGCACGAGCACGTTCCCCGAGGCCTTCGGCGTCCTGCTGACGGTCCAGGTCGCCGGGATCCTGTACTCCAGGGTCGGCCCCCGGATCATCATCGGCTCGGGCCTGGCCATGGTGAGCGCCGTCCTGCTGCTCCTCGCCACCTGCGACCAGGACACCGGCCTGTGGACCTTCCGCGGCTACATGTTCCTGCTCGGCATCGGCATGGGCGGGGTCTTCATGCCGACCACGGTGGCCTCGCTTGCCACCCTCTCCCGCAAGGACCTGGCCCAGGCGTCCACGCTCAACACGGTCGTACGGCAGACCGGAGGCGCCTTCGCACCGGCGGCGGTGACCACGGCCCTGGTCCTGAGCACCCCCACGGCAGCCGCGGCGAATCCGCCCGTCTCCACCTACCAGCACGCCTACTTGACCCTGGCCGCCCTCGCGGCGGCGACCGCCGTCTTCGCCTTCACCATCCCCGATGGCCCGGCCCGCGCCGCGGGGCGCCGCACCACCGCGTCGGGCGGGACCGCTCCGCTGCGACGCCGGCATGAAGAGGCGCGCTGAAGCCTGTTCCGGAGGGCCGTGACCGGGGTGGCGCCGACCACGGCTCTCAGGGGGCGACCGGCGAAACCGACCAGGAATCCCGGGAGTTGAGCACGGCGGTCGTGCACCCGGCGAGCCGCTTGTACCCCTGGGAGACCTCCGTCGCCTGCTCCGCGGGCACCGGGCCGCCGATCTCCTCGGCCAGGGCGATGATCTTCTCCGGGCCCAACTCGCGGTTGGCCAGCACCAGTTGGTTCAGCGGTTCGCGGCGCAGGTTCTCGTACCACTCCAGGGCCCGTACCGGATCGTCGTGCTGCGAAAGCGTCCAGGCCAGGACACGTGCGTCGACGATCGACTGGGAGCCGCCGTTCATGCCCATCGGGTACATGGGGTGGGCGGCGTCGCCGACCAGGGTCACCCGGCCGAAACTCCAGCGCGGCAGCGGGTCCCGGTCCACCATCGGGTACTCGTAGATGTCGGTGGAGCCGCGGATCAGTTCGGGCAGATCGACCCAGGGCAGGTCCCATCCAGCTAGCTCGGCCAGCGCCTCGGCCGTCGGGATCGGGCGGTGGGAGCGGTCCGGATCCTCACCGGGTTCCGGCCGACGGGCCACCTCCAGCACCCAGTTCATCGACGTGGGGCCGCCCTCGTTCGCCGGGTCGGCCACCGGATAGGCGACGAACTTGTCCCCGGGGCGACCGCCGGCCACCACGATCGCGCGCCCGCCGAGGATGTGCGGGTGCCGGCTCATCCCCCGCCACATCTGCACGCCGTTCCCGCGCGGGGGCCCTTCTCCGGGATGGAGTTGGGCCCGCAGCCGGGAGTCGATGCCGTCGGCGCCGACGAGGACGTCGGCCTCGATCACGACGGACGCGCCGGTGTGTCGGTCCACGAAGTGCGCTGTCACGCCCGGCACTTGGTGTTCAAAAGGCCCTTGGTTCTCAATAGGCCCTTGGTTCTCAAAGCGTTCGAAGGCGATGCCGGTGCGGACCGCGTCGGGCCCGATGCGGGTGCGGACCGCGTCCAGCAGCAGCATCTGCAACTCGCCCCGGTGGACCGAGTATTGGGGCCACCGATAGCCGGCCGCCACGCCTAGAGGTTCCTCCCAGATCTCGCGTCCCTGCCGGTCGCAGTAGACCAGCCGTTCCGGCGGCAGCGCGATGGCGTCCAGGGCGTCGCCGAGGCCGAGTTCGGTGAGTTCGCGTACGGCGTGGGGCAGCAGGTTGATACCGACGCCGACCGCGTGCAGTTCGCGCGCGGACTCGCAGACGAGCGGCGTCATCCCCGCGGCGTGCAGGCTCAGGGCGGTGACGAGACCGGCGACTCCGCCGCCCACCACGACGATCTTCACGTGTTCTCCCTCTGTGTTCAGGGTCTGACGGCCGACGATGTTTGGCGCCCGACGGCCGGCTGCGCTCGGGTTCCGACGGCCGCCGGAACGCCGTCGCGAACCGCACGGCCACATAGCCTCGCGACCCCGCGTCCGGAGCGTCGGCCGACTCACCGCCCCCGGCACACACACCACGGCCCGCCGCACCAACTCGACCTGGAACGTTGCCAGTTCAGCAGGTGCGACAAGAACGACTCCCGGCACGGACACCGACGACAGCTTATCCGGAGGAACCACCTCCAGGTAAGATGATGTTGTTGCGCGGCGGCTTGATCCCGCTCGGAGCAGCACTGTCCTTTGTGGATCGGACGCCAGAGAAGGAAGCCCCCGATGACTCACCTGAACAGCCGGGATCGCTTACCGCAGAGGGCCGCCGAGGCCCAACTCATCCATATGGCACGGTTCGTGGCGCCGGCCGTGGCGGCCCACGTCGAACAGACCGAGCAGCAGCGCGCGTTGGCCGAGCCCAGCGCGAAGGCCCTGCGCGAGGCCGGGCTGTTCACCCTGGGTACGCCGCGCCGCCACGGCGGTCATGGCGCCGGTGTGCGCACCGCCGTGGACGTGTGTGCCGAGCTGGCCGCGGGATGCGTGTCGAGCTCCTGGCTCGTCGGCATCGCCTACGGGGCCGCGCTGTTCGCCTCGCAACTGCCCGACGCGGTCCGTACCGAGATCTGGGCGTCGGACCCGGATGCCCTGCTCTGCGGGGCCGCGAATCCGTCCGGCACGGTCACGGCGGTACCCGGCGGCCTCGAACTCGGCGGGCGGTGGCCGTGGATATCCGGCATCGACCATGCGGCCTGGGTGCTGTTGGGCATCGTCCGGGAGGACCGCGGCCGACCGGAGCGCGGGCTGGCCCTGGTCCCCGCGTCCGAACTGACGGTGGCGGACACCTGGCACATGGCCGGTATGCGCGGCACCGGAAGCCGGACGGCGACGGCGGAGCAACTCTTCGTCCCGGACGAGCGGTTCGTGTCGTTCGCGGAGATCGCCGAGGGCATCGGCGTCCGGCGTCATCCGGGCGAGGCCCGGGTCGTCTTCCCGCTGTCCATCAACCTGCCGCTGGTGGGCACGGGCGTAGGCATCGCCCGCGGCGCCCTGGAACTGGTCGTCCGGGACCTCGCGGGCGGCAAGCGGTCCGTCTCCCCCCTGCACACCCACACGGCGGACGCGGCTCCGCACCAGCTGAACATCGCCCAGGCCGCCACGCTGATCGACTCGGCCAGACTGCACGTACGGCGCGCGGCCGACGAGATCGACGAGGCCGCACGCGAGGGACGGCGCCCCGACCTGGAGACCCGGGCGCGGCTGCGGATGGACGGCAGCCACGCGATGCGCTGCGCCCGCGACGCGGTCAGTCTGCTGCTGGACACGGCCGGCGCGAGCAGCTTCTCCGACGACTCGGCGCTGCAGCGCGCGTGGCGCGACATCGGGACGGCCTCCCGCCACGCGGCCCTGAGCGTCGAGACCAGCCGGGAGCTCTACGGCCGCGTCCTGCTCGGCAGGCCGCTCCCCCACACCGACGTCGTCTGATCCCCAGCGCTCACGTCACCCGACACCGACACCGGCACCAGCACCAGCACCAGCACCAGCACCGAAGGAGACCCGGACCGATGGGCACCCCCCAACCCTCGGCAGACCCGACCACCCACCCGGCACCGGAACGCAAGGTCGCTCTGGTCACCGGCGCAGCCCGTGGCATCGGCGCCGCGATCGCCGCCGAACTGCACCGACGCGGCCTGCGGGTGGCCCTGCTGGACCAGGACGACACCGGCGCCCGCGCCCTGGCCAAGTCCCTTGATCCGGACGGGGATTCCGCCATGGCGGTGCACGCCGACGTCAGCGACCCCGAGGGGACAGAGCGTGCGGTGCGGGCGGTGTCCTCGGCGTGGCGCAGTCCCGATGTGCTGGTCAACAACGCGGCGCGGACGGCGCCCGGCTCGGTGTGGGACGTCGATCTCGACGAGTGGGACGCGCTCATGGCCACCAATCTGCGCAGCGTGCTCGTCCTCACCCGCCTCTGCGCACCGGCGATGCGGGAGCGCGGCTGGGGCCGTGTCATCAACCTCGCGTCGCTCGCGGGGCAGCAGGGCGGGCTGGTCGCCGGTCCGCACTACGCGGCGGCGAAGGCGGGGGTGCTGGTGCTGACCAAGGTCTTCGCGCAGGAGCTCGCTGCCCACGGTGTCACTGTCAACGCGGTGGCTCCCGCGGCCGTACAGACGCCCGTGATGGACGATCTCCCGGCCGAGGCCTTGCAACGTGCCGCCGACCGGATTCCCGTGGGCCGGTTCGGGCGGCCGGAGGAGGTGGCCGCCCTCGTGGGACACCTGGCGGGGGAGGACACCGGGTACATCACCGGCGCGACCCTCGACGTCAACGGCGGATTGTTCATGAGATGACGGCAAGGGCCCGGCGTAAGGTGCGGAGGTCGGAAGGGACATGCACATGGACGGGGATGGACCTGCGCGGACGGGTCCCGCTGAGCAGCTGATCGGGCGCGATCACGACCTGGGACTGGTCCGGGGTTTCGTCGACGAGGCCATGGTCTCGGGCGGGGCTCTGCTGTTGTCCGGTGACGCGGGAGTCGGCAAGACGGTGTTGCTTGACGCCGCGGCCGGACAGACGCACGGCGCGGGCGCGCGGGTCGTGCGGGCCGCCGGTGTGGAGTTCGAGAGCACCATCAGTTTCGCCGGTCTGCACCAGGTCCTTCAGCCGCTGCTGGCCGGGCTCGACCGGCTGACCGACCCGTACCGCACCGCCCTGAGTGTCGCGCTGGGCCTGGACCAGGGCGCGCCGTCCGATCAGCTGCTGGTGTCGAACGCGGCGCTGACCCTGCTCGTCCAGGCCGCCGCGGACCGCCCGTTGCTGGTGATCGTCGACGACCTCCCGTGGCTGGACCGTGCCAGCGCCGTGGTGCTGGGCTTCGTCGCCCGCCGTCTGGCCGGCAGCCGGGTCGGCTTCCTCGGCGCCTACCGGTCGGGGGAAGGAAGCTTCTTCGAGCGCGGCGGGGTACCCCATCACCACGTACAGCCTCTCGATACGACGGCTGCGGCGGCGCTGATCGAGGCTCGTTCCCCGTCCCTGGCCCCGCGCGTCCGTGAGCGCCTGTTGACGGAGGCGCAGGGCAATCCGCTGGCCCTGCTGGAGCTGCCCGTGGCGCTCACCGGTCCGCAGCGCTCCGGCGCCGCGGTGCCCGAACTGCTGCCGCTGAGCCACCGCCTCCAGGCCGTGTTCGCGTCCCGCGTCGAGACCCTGCCCGCGTCCACCCGGCTGCTCCTGCTGTACGCGGTCCTGGACGGCACCGGCGATCTGCGGGTCCTCGCGGCGGCCACGCCTCAGGGGACCGGCACGGAGGACCTGGCGCACGCGGAGCGGGCCGGACTCGTGGACGCGACCACCGGACGGCTGGCGTTCCGCCATCCCCTGACGCGCTCCGCCGTCGTGGAACTCGCCACCAGCGAGCAGGGCCGCGAGGTGCATCGTGCCCTCGCGGAGTACTGGGCCGACCGCCCCGAGCGACGCGCCTGGCATCTCGCCCATGCCACGGTCGAGCCCACCGAGGACGTCGCGAGCCTGCTGGAGGCGGTGGCGCGCGACACCGTGCGGCGCGGTGACGCGGGCGGCGCCATCGCCGCGCTGCTGCGTGCAGCCGAGCTGAGCCCGCGCGGTTACGAACGCAGTCGCCGGATCGCCGAGGCGGCCTATCTCGGCGCGGATCTGACCGGCGATCTGCGCGATGTGCCCCGGCTGCTCGAAGAGGCGCGCCTGGCCGACGGCGGCCGGGCGGGGCCGTTGGTCGCCGCCGTCGCGGCGGCACACCACATCCTCCTCAGCGGTGAGGGCGACCTGGACACCGCCCACCGGCTGCTCGTCGGCGCGATCGACATGCAGCACCAGCCGTACGACGCCACCGATCCGACCATGATCGACGCGCTGTACACCCTCGCCTGGCTGTGCCAGAGCAGCCAGCGTGCCGAACTCTGGAAGCCGTTGCACCGGGCGCTCGGCCTGCTGAAACCGGAGATCCCGGACCAACTCGCCCTGACCGTCGGCACGATGGCCGATCCGGCGCGTACGGCGCCGCCCGCGCTCGGGAAGCTCGACGAGGCCATCGCCTCCCTGGACCAGGAGGCCGACCCGGTCCGCGTCATCCGGCTCGCCATGACGTCCCTCTATGTGGACCGGTTGCCGGCGTGCCGGACGGCGCTGCGACGGGTGCTCCGCGACGGGCGGGACAACAGCTCGCTCACCGTGGAGATCCAGGGGCTGGTGTACCTGGGCCGTGACCATTTCGCGGCGGGTGAGTGGGACGAGCTGGAGGCCCAGGCCGCACAGGGCCGGGACCTGGGTGACGCGCACAGCTACCAGCTGCTGTCGACGGAGTTCCTGTACCAACGTGCGCTGGTCGCCGCCGCCCGCGGCGACGAGACCACCACTCGGGCCCTCACGGACGAGATGACCCTGTGGGCGACACCGCGCGGTGTCGGCTCCTATCTGTCCTGCGCGTCGCACGCGAGGGCGCTCGCCGCGCTCGGCCAGGGCCGGTTCGAGGACGCCTACCGGCACGCGTGCGCCATCAGCCGCGCGGGCGAGCTGGCCTCGCACGTCCCGCCGGCCCTGTTCGTCGTCATGGACCTCGTCGAGTCCGCGGTCAGAACGGGCCGCGCATCGGAGGCGACGGCTCATGCCGCGGCGGCTGACGAGGCGGGCGTCGCCGCGATCTCGCCGCGGCTCGCCCTGCTCGTGAAGGCGTCGGCGGCGATCGCCGCCGACGACCAGGAAGCGCTCGGCCTCTTCGAGGAGGCGCTCGCCGTGCCCGGCACCGACCGCTGGCCCTTCGAACTGGCCCGGGTCCGCCTGGCCTATGGCGAACGCCTCCGCCGGCTGAAGTCCACCACAGAGGCGCGCACCCAACTCGCCGACGCCATCGACACGTTCGAGCGGCTCGGCGCCCGCCCCTGGACCGCCCGGGCGGGCAACGAGCTGCGGGCGACCGGCCTGTCCGTCACGGCCGCCGGGGCCACCGGCCAGGCGTCACTGACTCCCCAGCAACGGGAGATCGCCCTGCTCGCGGCGGCCGGCCTCACCAACAAGCAGATCGCCGAACGCCTCTTCCTCTCCCCCCGCACCGTCGCCGCCCATCTGCACCAGCTCTTCCCGAAACTGGGCGTGGCCTCCCGCGCCGCGTTGCGCGACGCGCTGGCGGACCTGCCGCCTGACTAGAGCGGCAGGGGTGCTCGGCTCAGAAGATGCCCTGCCCCGGAACCAGGATCCCCTTCGGGTCGTACGTCTTCCGCGCCTGGGCGAACCGGTTCCAGGCCGGCCCGAAGTGCCGCTTCCAGTCGGCGTGTTGGAAGGGGATCGAGCCGACCGGGTACTGGGTGCCGCCGGCCGCCCGGACCGTCTCGTACGCGGACCGGTTGGCGGCCAGCAGTCGTCCTACGGTCGCGGTGTCCTCGGGCGGCGCGGCCCGGAGGACCGCGAACAGGTAGGGCATCGGGTCGTCGGGCATCCGCAGCAGCGGTGTGTGGAGGTGCTCGCGCAGCAGGGGATACAGGAGGACGACGCCGGGTCCGAGGTCGGCCGGGGTGAGTGCGTCCAGCAGGGTGCCCGCCACCTCCGCGGTTCTACGGCCCGGCATGACCACGTTGAGCCAGGGGTGGGCGTAGGCCCACAGGCCCGCTTCCTTCAGCGCGGCGACGGAGGCGGCGAGCCGGTCGAGGAAGTCGTAGTAACCGAGGTCGGTGATCTGCGCGCCGGACGCGACGTGGCGCAGCCCCCGCAGGAGAACCGCATCGTCGGGGGTGTCCCCCACCGGCGGGCCGTAGGCGACGGCCTCGATGGCGAACTGGTTGAAGGCCCCGGCGGTGTCCGCGCCGACCTGGCCCTCCAGGTAGGCGAAACGCCCCTCGGTGGCGAGGAGTTGCTGGTCGTCGAGGAAGGTCTGGAGGTCGTCGTACGGCAGGAGGTAGTGCCGTACGGTCTCCGGGGCCGGGACCAGGCGCAGGGTGGCGCCGACGATCACCGCGCACTGTCCCAGACCGGCGAGCACGGCGTGGAAGAGGTCGGAATGGCGGGTCGGGGAGCAGCGGAGCAACTCCCCTGCTCCGGTGACGACTTCGAGTTCCAGGACGTTGTCGACCTGGGCACCCTGCTGGTGGCTCTGGCCGCCGAGGCCGCCGACGGAGAGGGTGCCGCCGACGGAGAGTTCGAGGTAGTCGGTGAAGACGGGTGGGGTCAGCCCGTGGGCGATGGCTGCCTTGGCGACGTCGCTCCATTTGGCGCCCGCGCCGACCGTGACGCGTGAACTCCCCGTCCGTACCGGGCCGATGGAGGCGAGCGGCCCGGTCTCGATGATCAGACCGCCCTCGACCTGCGCCTGTCCGTTCGTCCCGTGGCCCTGTCCGCGCGGAGCCACACGGAGTCCGTGCCGATTGCAGAACCGGACCATCGCGACGACGTCCCGCACGGAGCCGGGTCGCAGCACCGCGGCCGGACGCCGGTGCACGATGTGCCCGAAGTCGTCGGCGTCGGCGGTCAGCGAAGCGTCGTCGGTGTGGAGCGTCCCGTCCAGATGAGGGACGCCGCTGAGCGGTCGGCCGGTGTCGGTCACCGCCCAGCTGCGCGTGAAGGGATCGAAGCCGATCACCACGGCTGAACCTGCGACCAGGCCGCGCAGAGCGGTGCGTCGAGACGGGGTGCGGGGCATGTGGTCCTCCTGAGACCGTCCGGCTGAAACGATCAACGACGGCTCAGTCTAGGCATGTTGGGGCCTGGAGAAGGGTTCCGTCCCGGCGAGTTCCCCGACCGGTTCGGCACGTGCCGCGCCGACCCGATCTCGCTAGTCGTCGCCCTGACTGCTCGAGTTCTGGCCCCACCGCCGCTTCTTGTCGGAGCTGCGCAGGAGTTCGCTCGCGGAGAGGGTCACGGTCGCCACGACACGGGCCCAGCGGGGTCCGCCGCGCTCGGCCCAGAACACACACGCGCACCCGCCGATGAGGAGCACCACGAGGCCTAGCAGAACTGCACCGATCATGTTTCCCACCCCTGTCGCGTACGGTCCCGTGACACGTACGTTCCTGATGATCTTCTCAGGTCCGGGGCAAACCGGGCCACCCCTCCCGCATCCACGCGCGCGTGCCGAACGAGGCGCATGCCCGGGAAGCCACGACGGCTGCCGCGCTCAGCGCCTCCGCGAAGTCCTCCGAGGTCAGGTGGCCCTCCACGAGGTAATACGCGAGAGCCCCGTGCAGAACATCACCCGCGCCCACCGTGTCCGCCACCTCCACCGACGGCACGTCCACCGTGCCTGCGCCGTCCGGGCCCGCCCAGACGACGGGGTCCGCTCCCCCGCTCACCGCCGCCCAGGCAACCCCGCGGTCCCGCAGGAAACGCAGCGTGTCCGCCGGTGTGCTCGTGCCGGGTGGGCGGAAGTCCGCCGAGCAGACGGCGACGTCGATGAACGGCAGCAGGTCCTCGGTGCCGGGCTTCCAACTCCCGCCGTCGAAAAGGGTCTTACGGCCGAGGGCACGCGCGGAGCGGGCTGCCGCCACAGCCAGTTCCATGTGATGCCCGTCGAACTCGACGATGTCGCAGGCCGCCACCAGAGCGTCGAGGTCGTCGGGCGGAGCGAGCCGGTGTGCCGTCGCGTTGGTCGAGGCGACGGCACGTTCCCCGGTGGACGCGGTCACCAGGACGGAGGAGACGGCGGGCGGCTGCGCCGAGTGAGCGGCCAGGTCGTAGACGGTCACTCCCAGCGCGTTCAGGTCGGCCGCGACGCCAACTCCCAACGGGTGGACGCCCATTGCGGTCAGGAGTGTGGCCGTGCCGCCCAAGTGACTGAAGGCGACAGCCGCGTTGGCCGCCGGGCCACCCGCGGCGACCACTTGCTCCCGGGCCGTGAGTTTCTCGTTCGAGCCGGGTGCGTGGTCCACGAGCTGGATGACGTCCAGGGTGCACAGACCGACGAACAGTCCTGTGGGGCGTCCTCTCTTCACCGACAACCTCCTCACGCCATTTACTAACAATTGGTTGAGCAGTCCAGGCTGATAAATCTAGTGTTAGTACCCATGAAGGTGGACAGTCCGAATGACACTGCCCGGCTCGCGACCGAGCTACGACTCGCGGTGGGCCGGCTGACTCGACGCCTGCGCCAGGCGCACGCCGTGGGGGACGTGTCGCTCTCCGGCGTCTCGGTCCTGGCCCGGCTCGCCCGGGACGGTTCCGAGTCGCCGACGTCCCTCGCCGAGGCGGAGCGGGTACGCCCGCAGGCCATGGCGAGCACCCTCGCGCTGCTCGAACAGCGCGGGCTGGTCCGCCGTAGCCCCGATGCCGCGGACGGGCGGCGGAGCATCCTGGCGATCACGGACGAGGGACGCGCCGTGCTGGCCGAGCGGCGCTCGGCGTCGGTCCACCGGCTCGGGGCCGTCCTCGACGAGTTCACCGCGGAGGAGCGCGCGACCCTCGCCGCGGCTCTGCCCCTCCTCGACCGACTGGCGGAGCGACTGTGACCGAGCGCGCGCACATACCCGGCGACGGACAGGGGAACGGGGACGGCCGGCCGTCGCTGCTGAGCACCGTGCGCTCGGGTCGCCGTAAGGACACTCCCCCCGGGCCGAACTACAAGTGGGTCGCGCTGTCGAACACCACGCTCGGCGTGCTCATCGCCACGATGGACGCCTCGATCGTGATCATCTCGCTGCCCGCGATCTTCCGCGGCATCGGCCTCGATCCGCTCGCGCCGGGCAACATCGGCTATCTGCTCTGGATGATCCTGGGCTATCTGCTGGTCTCGGCGGTGCTGGTCGTGGTGCTCGGCCGGCTCGGTGACATGTTCGGCCGGGTGAAGATCTACAACATCGGCTTCCTGATCTTCGCGTGCGCGTCCGTGGCGCTGTCCCTGGACCCGTTCCGGGCGGGTGCTGGGGCGATGTGGCTGATCCTGTGGCGCGTGGTGCAGGCTTTCGGCGGTTCCATGCTCACCGCCAACTCGGCCGCGATCCTCACCGACGCCTTCCCCGCACGGCAGCGCGGAATGGCGCTCGGCATCAACCAGATCACCGCGCTCGCCGGCCAGTTCCTCGGCCTGCTCGCCGGTGGGCTGCTGGCCGTCGTCGACTGGCGCGCGGTGTTCTGGGTGAGCGTGCCGATCAGCATCACCGGCACGATCTGGTCGTACCTGAGCCTGCGCGAGACCTCGGCGGGCCGCCCCGGCCGCATCGACTGGCTCGGCAACCTCACCTTCGCGGCGGGCGCCGGCATCCTCCTCGCGGGCATCACCTACGGCATCCAGCCCTACGGCGGCAGCGCCACCGGCTGGGGAAACCCATGGGTCCTCAGCGGCCTGATCGGCGGCGTCGTACTCCTGCTGATCTTCTGCTACGTCGAGACACACATCGCCGAACCGATGTTCAACCTCGCCCTGTTCAAGGTGCGCGCCTTCGCCGCGGGCAACCTGGCGGCCCTGCTGACCGCGATCGCGCGGGGCGGGCTCCAGTTCATGCTGATCATCTGGCTGCAGGGGATCTGGCTGCCGTTGCACGGCTACGACTACGAGGACACCCCGCTGTGGGCGGGCATCTTCATGCTGCCGCTCACGGTCGGTTTCCTCGTCGCCGGGCCCATCTCGGGCTATCTGTCGGACCGGTTCGGCGCGCGCATGTTCTCGACGGTCGGGCTGGTCGTCGTGGCGCTGTCCTTCCTCGGTCTGCTCGCGCTGCCCATCGACTTCGACTACGGCATGTTCGCGGCGCTGCTGCTGCTCAACGGCCTGGGCCAGGGCATGTTCTCCGCGCCGAACACCTCATCCATCATGGGCAGTGTGCCCAGCGAGTACCGGGGCGTCGCCTCGGGCATGCGCTCCACGTTCCAGAACTCGGGCACCGCCCTGTCCATCGGGGTGTTCTTCTCCCTGATGGTGTCCGGGCTCGCGTCCTCGCTGCCCCGGACGCTGAGCCAGGGACTCCAGGCGCACGGCGTACCGACCGGCGCGGCCGAGCAGGCGGCGTCGCTGCCGCCGGTGAGCACGCTGTTCGCCACGTTCCTCGGCAACAACCCGATCCAGCACCTGCTCGCGTCCAACGGAACCCTCGACCACGTCACCGCGGCCCAGCGTGCCGTCCTGACCGGCCACACCTTCTTCCCCCAGTTGGTCTCGGGTCCGTTCCACCACGGTCTGACCATCGTCTTCAGCGTGGCCGCGGGCATGGCCCTGGTCTCCGCGGTCGCCTCGGCCCTACGCGGCGGCCATCAGCCCGGCCCGGAACCCGAGCCGACACCGGCGGATCGGCCACCGGCCTCCACGGAGACACCCGAGACTTCGCAGGCGGGGCCGGGCGGACAGTCGTAGAAAGCGAGTTGGCACCCTTCGGCGTCGCGAACCACGACTACGCCTCTGAGCGGTGCCTACACGTGTCAGGTCACCAGGAACCGCGGCTCTGCGAGGGCTCGGCCGGCTGCTTCGCCGGGAACACGGAGCCGCCGCCGAACATCGGGGCGGGCACGGGCACCGACGCCTTCGGCTCGGTCTCGCCGAGCATCATGTCGGGGTCGAACATGACGATCACGGCGGCGACCAGCAGGACGAGGAGCGGGCCGGCGAGCATGACCAGGAGGAAGGCGACCAGGTCGGCCGAGGACTGCGAGGCTCCGGCCACGTTCGTGAGATGGACGGAGACCGCGGCCATGCCGGTGTAGTGCATGCCGGTCACGGCAACGCCCATCACCAGGCTCGCGCCGAGGCTCGCCCACAGCGCGTGGATGGAGACGGCCGCCCACAGTGCCGCGGTGGCGGCGGCTACCGCGATCACGATGGAGAGCGCCACGGTCGCGGGGTCGTAGTGGAGGGTGCCGTTCGTGTGGATGGCGGCCATCCCGAGGTAGTGCATGGCCGCCACACCGAGCCCGGTGACCGTGCCGGCCACGCCCAGGTTGAGCGGCGAGCCGCCCCGGTAGCCGACGAGGAACACTCCTACGGCGACCACCGCGATCGCCACGACGAGGCTCAACAGGGTCTTCGTGGCGTCGTAGTTGACCAGCGCGCCCTCGACGCTGAAGCCGATCATGGCGATGAAGTGCATGGTCCATATACCGCAGCCGATCGAGACGGCACCCAGCGCCAGCCAGCGGGCTCTGTGCTGCGGGCGGCGCAGCGAACGGGTCGTGCAGCGCAGCCCGAGGGCCGCTCCCAGACACGCCATCAGATAGGCGGCGACGGGGGTCACCGCGCCGTAGTAGAAGTCGGAGACGGTGGCGGCGGATGCTGTGACGGTCATGGACGGTTCCCTTCACGTACGTACCGGCGGACGGCAGCGCAGTCGCGGTGTGCCGGCACGGTGACGTGGCGCACGCTCCCGTCCGGCGGACCGCGGCGGGGCGCGGGTCGTGCCGGGCACGGGCCGGTGTTCGGGCCTCCGGTCGGGAGGGGCGCGGGGACACAGGGTGCGCTACGGCAGGGGCGCGCGCGGATCGACCGCTCCCGCCCCTGCCGCACGTTCGTACCGGCTCGGCCGGGCGGACTGACCTGCGCGAGCGCGCGGACATCCTGCTGACGTACGACAGGACACGGGGAACCGAGCGGTCGAGATCTGGCCACCTGGCCGAGTTGTGCATGATTCAATCACGGGCTGCACACATTTCCTGCACAAACTGGATAGGTGTTAGCCGAATCGATACATCGCCACTACTGCCCACAAAGCCCACCACGAAGGGGAGTTCAGGGCGCGGACAACTCAGGGTGAACGCCAGGGAAGTCGGACGGTTCAGATGCCGACGTGGTGATGAGCCGCCCAGGCGGCCGGGGCGTCGCCGTAGTGGACGCGGACCAGTCGCGCCGTGCGAGCCAGCGCTAGGGCCGGTTCGTCGCGGGCGGTGTCCAGGGCGTCGTAGAACACGCGGGCCGTCGTCTCGGCGACGGCGTCCGGTACTCGCCACAGGGTGCCGATCACGCCGGAGAACCCGACGAGCAGGAACGCGGACGTGAGGTGGATCGACTCGTCCGCGAGCGCGCGGGGCGTGTACGTCGTCTCGCACGCCGAGAGGTAGGCGAGCCGGCCCCAGCCGCCGCGGCGCGCGGCGATCTCGGCGAACGTCAGATCCAGGTCCGGCAGCAGGAAACGGCTGGTCCCCGGGTCGTCCTGGTCCGCCACCGCGTGCAGCGCCATGTGGAGGTGGGTGCAGGTAAGCAGCGCGGCGATGAGCGCCTCGCGTCCGCACTCGGCGAGGTCGAGCGGTTCGACGCCGAGGCGGTCCGCCGCCGCGCGGGCCTCGCGGCGCGCGGCGGGCAGTTCCGACAGCCCCGGTCGGCGCACGTCGGCGTGCACGACGGCCGCCTCCGTGCGGTCCGGTGCCGCGCCACGGGCCCGCGCGTGGTGCAGCGCGGTGACCGTGGGCGCGTACGACGACACCGTGCGGTCCACCAGTGAGTCCGGGATTTCCGAGGCGTCCGAGGGGTCGTGGGGATCCGAGGGGTCTTGGGCATTCCGGGCGACTTGGGGATTCTGGGGGTCCATCGCCGTCGCCGCGTGCAGCGGGAGCCGGCACAGCGCCTGGGTCGGTACCCACCAGATCCGGGTGTCCGGGTCCGTCACCCGCAACTCGGCGAGGACCGGGGCGGCCACCTCCCGCCAGAGCAGGTCGAGCGTCGCGGTGACGCGTTCGTTGGCCGCGTCGACCTCGTCCTGGGCGGCCCGGGGATCCAGCGCGGTGACGACGTCCGTGTGGAACGCGTCCGCCGCCGCCTCGACCTCCTCCGCGTCCAGGCCGTCCAGCGGTACGTGCCGCAGCCCCTCGGCGGTGAGCAGCAGCGCGTCGCAGCGGTACTCGCTGACGTTCACGACGACGACCGGACCGTGCGCGGCCTCGGCGAGCAACGACTCGACCGACGGCGGCAGTTGGAACGCGGCCTGCCCGGGCAACGCCCTGATCCTGCGTACGACGAGGGCGAGTTCGGCCTCCAGGTCCCGGCGGCGTTCGCGCTCCCGCCCCGTTGCCTCCGCCGTAGTCTCCGTTTCCGTTTCCGTTTCCGTTTCCGTTTCCGTCTCTGAGAGTGAGGTCGGGAGCGTCAGTGGCGGATGGTCGAGGCGGTCGAGTGTGTCGCGCAGTTCTTCGAAGCGCTCGGCGAGGTCGGCGTCGGCGTCGTGGAGGTCCGCGAGGTCGGCGCGGATGCCCGAGCGGCGGTTGAGGAGCACTCCCCGGCCGAGCTCCAGCAGGCTCAGCGCCCGCTCGGGGTCCCCGCAGGCCAGGCACATCGCCGCCGCGTCACTGGCCAGTCCCGCGGCCTCGGCGAGCCTTCGCTGCGCGTCGGGCCGCTCCAGCCGGCGAGGCGTGGCGGCCGGCAGCAGTTCCACACCGAGCGCGAACGCCTCGGCCGCGGCCGACCCGTCGCCCGTCAACGCCGCGAGCCGGCCCCAGTCGCGGGCCGCGTGGAGTCTCACGTCCGCCGGGCCGCTTCCGGTCCGGGCGGCGACGCGCAGTGCGTCGAGCGCACCTGCCAGGTCGTCCGCCGCGTCGGTGGACTGGTGCCGCAGGTTCAGTACGTAGGCGAGGTTGGCGAGTGAGCGACTCAGGTCGGGATCGTCCGGCGGGGTGTCCGCGACCACCCGGTGGGCCAGCGTCACCGCCTCGTCGAGATCCCCGTCGCCGGACCGGGCGGCCAGCGCGAGGAGCAGACTGCCGCGGACGGCGGTGGCGGACCGGCCCTCGTCGAGGACGGTCAGCGCACCGCGCGCCGCGTCTACGGCCTCCGTGACCGCGGCCGCGCGATGTGTCGACGCCTCCCGTAGCGAGACCGCCAGGTTCGCGAGCTGGAGGGGCAGGTGTGGATCGGTGGGCGCGGTGGCCGCAACGGCCTTACGCAGACTGGCCAGGGCCCGCTCCAACGTGTCCTGGTCGCCGGTGATGCTGTAATGCGCGTGCAGCGCGAGGCCGTGGGCGCCCGCGATCGTCGCGAGCCGCCGGGGCGCCGGCCCGGTCGCCATCGCCTCCTCCAGGTACGTGAGCGCCTCGGACAGGTCGTCCCGGACACCGAGCGCTTCGTGCCGTTCGGTGAGTGCGGTGGCCAGATTGCTGAGCAGACCGGGGCGTTCGGGGTGGCCCGTCGGGACCAGGCGGAGCGCCTCGCGCTGGAGGTCGATGTCCTCGTCCAGGTCGGCGAGTCGGCCGTCGCGGGTGTAGCGCGCGTACAGCGCACCGCCGAGGTTGCTCAGCCGCAGCACCCGCTGGTGGGCGGGCCCGTCGCCGCGTACCGCCGCACGGCCGGCGGCGATCGCGTCGTCCAGGTCGTCGTCGCCTCCGTGCAGCCGGGTGCGGGCGGCGAAGGCGATGCTCAGGTTGTTGAAGTGGATCCGGGCGTCGGGATGGTCGTCGCCGACCAGGGCGAGGGCCTTGCGCTGAAGGTCGATGTCCGCGTCCAGGTCTGCGGGCTCGCCGGTCTCCTCATGCCGGAAGAACAGCAAAACGCCGAGTTTGCCGATGCGCCCGGCCCGGTCGCCGGGCGGACCGACTTGGAGCGAGGCGGCCTCCGCGGCGTGGACGATCGCCTCCTCCAGCACCCCGGTCTCGCCGCTCAGCAGATACCCGCAACGCAGCACATCCGCGAGGGCGTCGAGCGCGTCGGCCCGCCGTGACGTATCGCCCCCGGCCAGCACCAGCGCGACCCGCGCCGCCCGCTCGGCCTCCTCCGCCACGCCGATGTCCTCGTGCTGATCGGCCCATTCGCACAACACCGCGGCACCGATCTGCCAGACGTCGGAACGGCCGGGGGGTGGGGTGGGGGTGGCGGAGGGTGAGAGGGGTCCGGTGGGTGTTGCGGCGGGGGCGCCGGTGTCGGTGCCGGGTGAGGGCGAGTTGTGGGTTGTTGCGGAGGCGTCGGGCTGGTGGCCGGCCGAGGGGGCTGCCGTGTCGGCGGCGGCACTGGTCCCGTCTGAGTCGGAGCCGCCCGCTGTCCCGGGGACGCCGACTCCCTGATCGACCGCGGGAGTTGCCGCGTCGACGGCACTGGTCCCATCTACGGCCGAGCTGCTCGCTGCTCCGGGGACACCGACCCTGAGGTTGACCGAGGGGGTTGTGGTGTCGGCGGCGACACTGGTCCCCTCCGCGTCGGAACCGCCCCCTGTCCCGGGGACGCCGACTCCCTGATCGACCACGGGAGTTGCCGCGTCAACGGCACTGGTCCCATCCACGGCCGAGCTGCCCGCTACTCCGGGGACACCAACCCCGTGATCGGCCAAGGGAATTACCGCATCGACAGCGCCGATCCCATCTACGACCGAACCGCCCGCTCCCCCGGACACACCAACACCGAGATCGGCCAAAGAAGTTGCCGCGTCGACGGCACCCGCCCCGTCTACAGCCGCACCGCCTGCTGCCCCAGGGACACCAACCCCCCGATCGACCGCAGACGTTGCCGCGTCAGCAGCGCCACCGCTCCCCTCCGCGACCGACCGGCCCGCCGCCCCGGAACCACCAACCCCGCGATCAACCACGCCAATTACCGCATCGACACCACCGATCCCACCCCCGGCCGAACCACCCACTCCCCCGGCGCCACCGCCCCCACGATCGCCCGCCACCGCCCCCACCCTCACCACCTCGGAAGCCAAGGCCGCCCGTACAACCGCGACCGCCTCCGCCAACGCCTCCGCGTCCCCTGCGTAGTGGCACTCGGTCAGCGCGCCCGCCAACAAGCAGGCCCGCTTGGTGTGTTCCTCGTCGGTGGGGGCCGTGCGGTGCAGTGACTCGCGGGCCGCGGTCGCCGCCTCCCGGGCGACGCGCGGATCGTCGCTGCGGTCGGAGCGGTAGCGGAGGACCTGGGCGAGTTCGGCGTATTCGTCGGCCGCGTCGAGGTCGTGTTCCTCGCACTGGGCCACGGCGTCCCGGGCCTCCGCCTCGGCGCGCGCCAGCGTCTCGGGCGCGCCGTCGTGCTCGTACCGCATCCGATGGGCCTGGGCCAGATGCAGCAGCGAACCGCCGCCCGCCGCGAGCGAGTTGCCGATCACCTCGACGACCTCCTCGAACAGTTCGGGGTCGTCGAGTTCCGACCCCGCCTGCAGCAGCAGTTCGGCCACCGACGAGAGGATCATGATCCGGGTCAGCGGGTCGTCCGGAGCCCGGTCCGCCGCCCGGCGCGCGGTGGCGACGGCCTCCCGCAGCAGCCCGGTGTCGTCCGTCATCGCGGACAACGTGGCCTGGGCTTCGGCGAGTTGCGCGAGGATCAGCGCCTCGTCCGGTCCCGCGTCGGACAGGGCCCGGCGTAGCGCCGCCACCGCCCGCGCCCCCGCGGCAGCACCTCCACCGCGCCGCGCCGACTCGGCGTGCAGCGCGGCGATCCCCTCCAGCAGCGTCACTCGGTCTTCCCGTCCGGCATACATGAGGGCGGCTTCCAGGAGGCCGATAGCCCGGTCCGTACGGCGTGGGAAACGGCCGTCCCCAGTCGCCCGGCGGGCGCGCCACAGCGCCAGGGCCAGACGCAGGCGGCGATACAGCGACGGCTTCATCGATCTCGGCGGCCCTGCCTCAACACCGGCCATCGCACCGCCCACGGACACGCCGTAAGGCCAAGGCCACACGCACCCGGCGACACACCGACCGCCTCACCGACCCCGGCGCTCTCACCTCACCGACCCTCGTCGCCGTCGGCTTCCCCCATCGTGCTCTCCTCCGACTCGGCGATCATGTGCACCAAAGCCGTGACCTGCTCCTGCAGAGGCTCCGGCGGCGGGAGGTCGGCCGGGTCGGCAATGCGATCCACCGACCTGGACGGGCTGAGCACTTCGAGCCGGGCGACGGCGACTTGGAGCGCGAGCCCGTCCCCCGCGTCGTACGCCACCGCGAGTGCCTCGACGGCGGCGGCGGGACGGGACCAAGCGGCGTGCGGAAGCCGCCACTTGGGGAGGTCGTCGAGCAATTCGCGGGCCCGGGAGAGCAACGCCGCTTCCATGCCCGTACCGGGTGAATCCGCCCTAGACTGCATGGGCTCAACTGTAGCGAGTGCGCCGGGAGCGGCGAGGCGGGGCGGGGGTGTATCGGCGCGTGCCCGAAGACGAATTGACGGAGCGTGAGGTCACGGCGGATCAGGTCACGGAGCGCGAGGTCATGGTCCATGTCTTCGTCCCGCTGGACGGCGCCCACGCCGAGGAGGGGGTGGCCTCGGTCCGGGCGATGTGGGGGCGTTTTCGTGAACTGCAGCACGGTGAGCGGGAGTTGTACGCCTCGCTGCCGGTGGACATGCCGGACGTGCTGCCCGGTCCGGCCGCGCACGGTTCGGTCGTGGTGGCGGGTGTGCAGTCCGCCGACCGGCTCGACCAGGCGATCCTGCGACGCCACCGGCAGATCCTCAATCTGTCGGTGCTGCTCGGCGCCGGTCCGGGCCGGGAGTGGTCCGGGTTGCGTAAGCGGGTGGAGACGATCACCGGCCCGCTCGGGGCGTGTCATCTGGGCGCGGTGACCCTGGAGTTGGGCAAGGCACCGGCCCAAACACCGGGTGACGCCGACGTGTTGGAGTTGGAGCGGGGCGACGAGGACGCCGCGCGGCGGGTGTTGCGGCTGCTCGGCCGGACCGGTGCGGACGGGCAGCTCGGCGCGTGGGCGTGGTCCGACGGCGGTCACCCGGAGATGCCGCACTTCGTCCGCCATCTGATGCACATGACGGCGATCCGCCACCAGCACAGAACCTACCGTTGGCTGATGGAGGCCAGAGACACCGGGACGACGAAGCCGCTGGCCAGGACGCGGACACCCGACGGGGGCAGGGACCGGGAGCTGCCTTCCACGGCCGAGATCCACTACATCCGGGAATCGGTGGACAGCAGCTGGCACAACGCCCTGCAGGCACTGGAGAGTTCGGGCCTCGACGGCGGGAGCATGGCGGCGGAGGACCGGCGGTTCACCTCGTCGTTCCTCCGCTTGCTGAACGATGTCCTCGCCCACTTGAGGCGGGTCGGGATCGGCGATCCACTGCCGGGCCCCCGCCGCGGGCCCGACCAGCGGGTGCGTGTCCTGGTCGTGGCCGACGAGTGGTTCCCGGCGCGGGGTGGACTGAGCACGTTCAACAGCAAGTTGTGCGCCGCCCTCGCCCGGCAGCACGCGGACGTCCGGGTCATGGTCGAGGCCGCGACCCCGGACGAGCGCGCGGACGCGGCGGAGTACGGGGTGGGGTTGATCAATGTCGCTCAGCCGGGGCTCAGCACGGACGCGGCGCTGTCGGTACCGCCGGTGTTCGACGACGGGTTCGTGCCCGATGTCGTCATCGGGCACGGCAGGGTCACGGGGCCGCCGGCCAAGGCGCTGGTCGAGCGGTACTTCAAGAACGCCGAGCGGCTGCACTTCCTGCACGTCGAACCCGACCAGGCCGAGGCCCACAAGCCGCACGCCGAGGGGGACTTGGCGGCGCGCGCCGAGGACCGCACGGATCTGGAGCTGCGGCTCTGCCGGGGTGCCCTGCACCCGATGCCGGTCGGCCTCCGGCTGGAGCGGGCCCTGTTGCCGCATCTGCGGACGCCCGAGTACCGGGATCTGGCCGCCCCCGTACGCATCGATCCCGGTTTCGACGACGGGACACCGGTGATCCAGCCCCGGCCGGAGGAGATTCCGCAGATCCTGCTGCTGGGCCGACTGGCGGACGCCGATCTGAAGGGGCTCGACATCGCCGCCCGGGCGCTGGGCAAGGCGCTTTCCCGGGCGGAGGGGCCCGGTTCGTGCCATCTGTTCGTGCGCGGAGTGCCCCCGGACGAGTCCGAGGAGCTGGCGCTCCAGGTGGAGAAATGGCTCGACAACCCCGCCGTGGACGTCCATCCCCGCCGCTACTCCGCCGATCCCCGGCGGATCAGGAACGATCTCGCGCGGGCCAGTCTGGTCCTGATGCCTTCCCGGGCGGAGGCCTTCGGCCTCGCGGGCGCGGAGGCGATCGCCTGTGGGGTGCCGGTGCTGGTCAGCGGACGCAGCGGGCTGGGCATGCTGCTCCACTCTCAGGGAACACCGGCTGCGGCGCGCGCCGTGGTGGACGTGAACGGGAAGCGGGGTCACCGGAAGGCCGACGTCGAGACCTGGGCGCAGGCCATCCACTCCGTCCTGCGCAATCCGCCGGCCGCGTTCGATGACGCCGCCGGACTCCGCGACCACATGGCCGCCCGCTACACCTGGGCGTCGGCCGCCACCACCGTGCTCGACTGCGTCCGCCGCCAGGACACCACCTGAACCGCGACCTGCCTCACGACACCACCTGAGCCGCGACCGGCCCCCCACGTCTCCCCTGTGTACGTGGAGGGCCGGAGTCGGGTGCGGCTGCGTGGTGTTCAGTGGGTCTGCACGGCTGTCGTCCTCCTGCGGCCGGCCGAGGGGCGATATCCCCTCGGCGTGGAATCCGCAGGCAAACACGCGGATCCGTCCGGCCGTCCGGGGTCCTGGAACACACTGGAAACGTCTGGATCCGTGCGGTGCGGATCCGTGAACGTCCCCGCGGAGGAACGGTGGTGAACGAAGTTCCCCGGCCGCCCGGCCACGACGGAGAGGCGCTGGGACAGCGGCTGGCTCTCGAACTGACCCGCGCTGTCGTCCAGGCGGAGAAGCGGTTCGGCAGGACCCTGGACCGTCGCGAACTCGCCAGACGTCTGAACGTGTCTCTCAGCAGTCTGTACGCGTATCTCAACGGCACCACCCTGCCCGGCACCGGTGTCTTCGACGTGCTCCTCGCCGAGCTGGGCGTACGCGGAACCGAGGCCGGCCGGCTCGCCACCCTGCGGGACGAGGTCGACGCCGCCCGCCGCCTGCGTCCCGCCAACGCCCGCACCGCCGCCCGCCGGTCCCTCGGGACTGCCTCCGTCCCTCGTCAACTCCCCCTGAGCCACCCTGTGTTCGTCGCCCGGGACGCCGAACTCGTCCGGCTGGACGCGCTGTTGGGCCCGTCCGGCGACCCCGCGCCGGGCCGAGCGGGAGTCGCCGTCGTCGAGGGCACCGGGGGCGTCGGCAAGACCGCGCTCGCCCTGCACTGGGCGTACCGGGCACAGCACCGCTTCCCGGACGGGCAGCTCTACGTGGATCTGCGGGGCTTCGGCGACAAGGCGGTGATGGACCCGGGCGAGGCCCTGCACGGCTTCCTTCAGGCTCTCGGTGTCACCCCGGCCGCCGTGCCGACCGACACCGGCGTGGCCTCGGGACTGCTGCGCACGCTGCTGGCCGGGCGCCGGGTGCTGCTGGTCCTGGACAACGCCCGCTCCACCGACCAGGTGCGGCCGCTGCTGCCCACCGACTCCGGTTCCGTCGCCGTCGTCACCAGCCGCAACCGCCTCGACGGCCTGGTCATCCGCGAAGGGGCCCTGCGGATCGCCCTCGACGTGCTGCCCCGCTACGCCGCCCGCACCCTCCTGGAGCGGCAGATGGGCGCCGAGCGGATCGCCCTGGAGCCGCGCGAGGTGGACGAACTGGTCGACCTGTGCGCCCGGTTGCCACTCGCGCTGAGCGTCGCCGCCGCCCGCACGGCCACCGCCCCGGCCGGTTCCATCGGCGCCCTGGTGCGTGAACTGCGGCGCGCGCGGGCGCCGTTGGACCTGTTCGGGGTGCAGGACGCGGATGTCGACCTGCGGACGGTGTTCCACGGTTCGTACGCGCTGCTGCCCGCGCCGGCCGCCCAACTCTTCCGGCTCCTCGGCTGCCATCCCGGACCGGAGATCGACGCCACGGCCTGCGCGGGCCTGGTCGGCGCCACGGACCCGCCCCTCGCTCTCCTCGACACCCTCACGGCCGCCCACCTCGTCCGCCAGCACACCCCCGGCCGCTACACCCTGCACGACCTGCTCCGGCTCTACGCCGTGGAACTCCTCGACGGCGGCCCGCCGCAGGAGCGCCTGGACGGCACCGAACGGCTGCTGCGTCACTACCTGGACATCGCGGGCCTGGCCGATCACCATCTCGAACCCTGGCGTCCGACACCTGGCGGGGCCCCGAGCCTCACCGGCGCGCAGCCGCCGATCGGCGACCATGCGGCGGCGACCGCCTGGTTCGAGTCGGAACTGCCCACGTTGCAGGCCCTCATCGCCCAGGCCGCCGCCACCCCGGGCCTGGAGTCGTACGCCTGGCGGCTGGCCGACGCGTGCGCCCTGCATCTGCGCCGCTCCGGCCGTCGTGCGCAGCGGGCCGCCGTGCACGCGCTGGCCCGCGACGCCGCGGGCCGGGTGGGGAACCGGGCCGCGCACGCCACCGCGACCCGCCGCCTCGCCGACGCCCTCTCCCGTCTGCACCGCGCCGAGGAGGCGCTCGGCCTGCTGTACGAGACCCTGCGCGCCTGCCGCGCCCTCGGCGACTCGGAGGGCGTACGCGAGGTACGGCTCTCGCTGGTCCGGGTGTACGGCTCCTGCGGCGACCCTCGCAGAGCGATGCCGCACGCCCGGCTCGCCCTCGCCATGGCGGAGCGCACCCAAGACCCCGTCGCGCTCGCCGACGGCCTCACCTCCGTGTCCCAGCAGTGGGAACGGCTCGGCGAACACACCGTCGCCCTCGACCACGCGCGCCGTGCCCTGGACCTCTACACCCGGCTCGGTCACCTCGACGGGCAGGCGGGCATCCTCATCGGCATGGGCCGCGCCGAACAGGGCCTCGGCCGGCCCGCCGCCGCGATCGGCCACTACGAGGTCTCCCTGGACCTCGACCGGGCCCTGGGCGACCGGTTCCGCGAGGCGCACGCCCTGGAGCACCTCGGGGACGCCCACGCGGCGCTCGGCCGGGGCAAGGACGCGCGCGCCCTGTGGGAGGAGGCACTCGCGCTGTTCGAGGATCTGCACCACCCCGACGCCGAGCCGGTCCGCGCCAAGCTGCGCGCGGCGGCGGACTATCCTCCGGTGCCCGCCTCCAGCCAGCTCAGCCCGTAGCCGTAGCCCACCTTCATCGCCCCGAACTCGACGTCCACGAGGCCGTGTTCGTCGGGGCGCAGGGTCGGTGTGCCCGGGTTCTGCTGGTAGATCACGGCGGTGGGGACGCCGGCCAGCCGCCACACCGTGTGCGGTGGCCGCGCCGGGTCGAAGGCGACCCGTAGCCGGAAGTGCTCGCTGCGGGTCAACGGTACGTGGACGAAGTGCGGTGCCATCGGCTGGTTCCGCGGGATGCGCAGCCGCAGTTCGTACACGTGCCGGGTGCCGGCCCTCAGCGGGGCGGGGAGCACCAGGAACCGTTCGAAGTAGCTCTCGTACTGCGGCCCACCGTCCGCCAGTCGGCCGCCCTGGACGACGGAGATCTCCAGTTCGTGCCGGGCCGTCGTGTCGCCGGCGCGCCGGGGCACGCTGACGCCGACCGGTATCCGGGCCAGGCCGTCGCAGGTCGCGACGACGACGCGGCGCTCCAGCGCCTCGGGCGTCGGGGTGTCCAGCCGGAGCCGGGTGAACACGGACTCGGTGTACCAGCCGTGCGGCTCGGTGCGCGCGCAGTCCGCCGGGCACTGCTCGGCATGCGCCCCGTTCGCCCGGTCCGCCGGAACGTCCCAGGGCGGCGGTTCGACTCCGGCCGGGCCGTCCGGGGAGTCGGGGTCCAGGGCCCGGCGCACCTGCGCCCAGTACTCGCCCCAGCGCCGCACATCTCCCCCGCAGGCACCGACGATCGCCAGGGTGACCGGCCGGGTGGGATGGGTCTCGCCGCGCATGGCGTCGCTGACGGTCGTCCTGCCGTACCCGGTGCGGCGGGCCAGCTGGTCCAGGGTGAATCCGGCCGATCCGCGCAGGTCACGGAGCCAGTGGGCGAAGAGCCGGGCCGGTGACCCGTCCAGCACGATCTCCTTCTGCGGACGCCCCATCGTGTGCAACCCCCCTGCTGCGCAACGCCGTTGCCGCCGCCGACGCGGCCGAGTCTGGCACACGGCCGGACCCGTCGTCCCGCTCCTGTGGGGCCGCTCGCCGGCCGTCCCGGTTTTCCGGAGATCGTCCGGTTCGCCGGAGAACCGTTGAGTGCGAACTACCGCCCTTGTTACACAGGTTGCGCCCGGCTCCGGTGCGCCCGCATCGGCCGATTCCCGCCCTTGTGCCAGGAGAGGACCATGGCTTTGTTCCCCAGGACACCCCGCGCCACACGGCTGCCGGGCGACGTGGTGTCACGGATGGAGCGGTTCGGCCGCTTCGAGTTCGACCCCGTCGGTACCGACATCGACGCCTCGGACGTGTGGGGCGAACTCCAGGCGCCCTACCTGCCGTTCGCGCAGTCCGACCCGCAGGGCTTCGCCCGCGCCCTGGCCGACGCGGTGCTGCCCGCCGGCGGCTTCGCCCTGTTCGGTGCCGCGCGCACGGTGTGGAACCTGGTCGGCTCCGACTTCACCAGCCCGGCCTACGACGCCGTACGGATGGCCGCGTTGGAGTTCTTCCGGGCGAACGGGGTGCCGAGCAACCGGCTGTCCGCCGCCGACTGCCAGTTCTGGCAGGAGAACAGCGCCGAGCCCTGGCTCGTGGGCCGCCCCCGGCCGACACCCGAAGAGGTGCGCATCCCGGCCCTCGCGCCCGGGGAGCTGCGCCAACTCGCGCGGATCACCGAGGCCTCGGACTCGAACGTCGTCTACGTCACCGCCGCGCCCGAGGGCCGGTTCGTGACGGTCGTGGACGCGCCGACCAGCGACACCGACCCCACCCGGGCCCGCTTCGAGTGGACCTCGGCGGACACCCTGCACGACCTCTACACCCGGATCGGCGAGGTGTTCCAGACACCCGTGCACTGGGTCGCCGACGAACTGCGTCCCTTCATCCCGCTGCCACCGTCCCGGCTGTGAGCCGAACGACTCCCGAGGAGAGAACCACATGGCCAGGACACCGGTCGAGATAACGACCCAGCTGTCGATGGCGGAGGCCGCCGACGTCTTCCGGCACGCGATGCGGGTGAGCTGGTGGAGCGAGCACATCACCGGCCCGACTTCACCGTGATGGCGCTGCTCGGCGGCCGGGGAGCGGAGATACAGAAGTCCGCGGTGCACATGTACATGTGGGACCGGGGCGCCCACCGAGAGATCGTGCTGGGCGTCGGCCGCAACCTCGGCGCCTTCGGCATCAAGGCGAACCGCAAGATCCGCCGACACGTCGACAGCTGACACGCTGACGGAGCTCGATCCGTCCATGAAGTACACGGGCATCTGACCGGACCCGGCAGCCCTCGGTCCCTACGGCCCGACGAGCACCCGGCGCAGGGGACCGGGTGCTCGTCGCTGTG
Organism: Streptomyces prunicolor NBRC 13075; assembly: GCF_000367365.1. Taxonomy (GTDB): domain Bacteria; phylum Actinomycetota; class Actinomycetes; order Streptomycetales; family Streptomycetaceae; genus Streptomyces; species Streptomyces prunicolor. The sequence continues at coordinate 52,616 of NZ_BARF01000106.1, forward strand.
AACGCGCCCGTGCGGTGCGGGTGTTCAGCCGACGGCCGCGAACGCCTCCGCGGACACGTCCCGTTCGAGCACCGACCGGTGGAAGGAGTAGACGCCGATGTCGGAGACCTTCACCAGCAGGCAGTACCGGTCCACCGACGCCACCGACCGCACCACCTGCGCGTACTCGCGCCGCAGGAAGTGGACGGCCGCCTGGTTCGCCACCGAGCTCTGCCCGCACACCAGCACCACCGGTCGGCTCGACTCCGGTGGCGTGAACTTGGCGACCACCGCGTACTCCTGGTGCCCGCGGTCGAAGTAGTAGCGCTCCCCGCCGACCGCGATCGCCACCGAGTCGCGGCGATCACTGAACGGAGTGATCGTCACCCCGGGCAGATGGGCCGTCAGATGCCCGCCGGTGCGCGGATTGGACCCGCCGATCGGCCCGCCGACACAGAACTCGGCCCGGTCGCCGTTGGTGCCGCGCAGCTCGCCGGACTCCACGCTCACCCGGCAGCCCAACTCGCTGAGCAGTACGGTCAGTTCGACGACCGCCCGCAGATCGCGCTGCTCGGTGGTGCCCGGCTGTCCGTGTTTGGTGCCGACGACGATCACACAGTTCTCGCCGGGCCGGGTGCCGAAGAAGGCGGCCCTGCGGTACAGCGCCCGACTCCGCCGTCCGCGCTCCCACAGGGTGCCAAGACCGAGGCCGACGAGGCTGGTCAGCAGACCGATCGCGACATTGGCGAGTACCGACAGCATCGGCCGGCCGTCAGCTCCGCCGGGCGGACGCGGAGGGCGGTCCGCCGGGCGGGGAGTCGGGGTCGAGCGCGTGCACGAGGGCGACGACGCGCTCCCGCTCGTCGTCGGACAGCGGCACCCTCTTGTTGTCGTCCGACGCCGTCCCGTCCCCGGTGCCTTTGATCCGGGGCACCCTTTTGCCCGACCACTCGTCCAGCTCGCCGGTCACCACGGCGACCTCGGCCGCCTTGCCGGCCGCGACGGCCGCCGCCAACCTGTCCAGCACCTCGGCGATCTCCACCCATCCCTCAGGTGTCAGCCGCCACTCCTCGAGCATCAACTCCAGTGCCAGACGCGCCTCGTCGGCCGTCTCACGGTCGATCACGGCCGCCCCCTCCGATGTGCTCACGCCAGTTCCTTCCACTTGTTCGTCGTCACTCGTCAACGCCCGGTGTGCACGTACGGCGCCCATACGTGCGGCGAGCCGGGATGCCGCTTCCGCAGGCCCCGTACGATCCCGTGCACGACCCGCGCGGTGTCGGTGACGTCGAGGCCGTCGCCGTAGGACCGCAGGTCGCGGTAGAGACGGTCGGTCAGCCGCACCGACACCAGGTCGGTCGCCTCCCACAGCGCGCCCACCACCTGGGGATATCCGGCCGTCTGGAACGCCGACGTCAGGTGCACCGCCTCGTCGGGGAGGCGGTCGGTGCGGGTGGTGTGGCAGGCCAGCAGTACGGCGAGCTGGGCGTGCGGCAGATGTCCGCGGGCCACGTCCCGCACCGCGAGGTGTCCGTCGGCGAGGTCCAGGTAACTCCGGGACGGGTCCTCGGCGTTGCTCATGCCGTGGCACGCGAAGTGCACGGTGGCCGCGAAGGACAGCTCGGTGCGCACCCGTTCGACGGTCGCGTCGGCGCCCTGGACGATCCGCAGTCCGCGCAGGGTGTGGGCCATCGCCTGCACCTCCGCCACCGATGCGCCGTCCTTGCCGTCGGCGCCGGTGGGCTGCCGTACCGCCAGGAAGGGCCCGCGGCCCCCGCGCGTCGCCGGGGCCTGCCGGGCGTGCCGCAGCGCCCTGATGCTCGGCGTGTACGAGGAGGCGGCCCGGTCCAACACCGAGCGGCCGTCGCCGAGTTCGGCCGCCCGGTGATGGCCGGCCGCGTGCAGCGGAAGGTGGGCCAGCGGTCCGGACGCCGACCACCACAGCCTCGGCACGGCGGCGCGCGGGGTGCCCTCGGGGATTGGCCGGGTCAGGCCCGCCGCGTTCAGCACCGGTTCGGCGATGGTGTCCCAGAGCCATTCGAGGGTGTCGAACACGGTCTCGGCGGCTTCCTTGCGCCGGGCACTGGAGTCGCCGACGTCCACGGAGACCGCCGCGAGGAACTGCCGCGCCTTGAGCGCGAGCTGCCCCTCGGTGACGCCGAGTTCCACGAGCTCGATGCCCTTGGTCGTGACGACGAGGGCGTCGGAGCGCAGCCGGTCGATGTTGATCAGGACGATCGGCCCCTCCTTCGCCTCGCGCCGCATCTGCTCGGCGCTCGGCGGCAACAGGAAGTGCTCGAACCCGTCGAACCCCCGGATCCGGGCCAGCAGCCGCTGCCACTCCTCGGTCACCGCGTGCTGGTCCCGGATCCGCGCGGCTTCACCGGGACCGCCCGCCGAACTGCCATGCCCCGGCCGCCCGCCCGGCTCACCGGCGCCCTCCGTCTCCCGCAGCCGGCGGGCGAGGGCGGTGAACTCGCGGGCCACCTGCGGATGGGCCGCGGCCAGGTCGGAGTCGTCGCTGCGGGCCTGCAGATCCTGCCCCATCAGGACCGCTCGCCCCTGTTCCAGCAGGGCAGCCGCCTGTTCGGTGCGGCCCGCGGCGAGCGCCACCGCGCACGCGGTGCGGGCCAGGCTCGTCCCGGCGAGCCGGTCCGGGAGGTCGACGGTGCGGACGGTGCCGCCCGGGCCGGGATAGCGGCGGCCGAGCAGCGCGGTACGCAGGACGGCCTGGCGGTCGTCGCGGTGCAGGGCCTGGGACACCACCAGCGGCAGTGCTTCCAGCGCGGCCTGGGCCGCATCGGTCGCCCGGACCCAATTCTGGCTGCTCACCGCCGAGTTGAGCGCGACCCGTGCGTTCTCGAACCGGGCCCGGGGAGGCAGTGCCCGTTCGGTGGCCGGGTCCCAGGAGCTGGGCTCGGGGTCTCCGTAGCGGTACCAGGTGACATCGTCGTGAGCGGTGCGGACCAGTTCGGTGACGGTCGCCAGGGCGGGGCGGAGCTGCTCGCGCAGTACGGCCAGCTCGGGCGAGTACTCGGGCCGGCCCGGCAGGTCTTCGAGGCACTGCGCCGCCAACTCGACCAGCCGTACCGCCTCCTGGGTGCCGGACACGTCCCGGCGCATCGCGGAGACGCAGCCGAGGGCCTGTGCGTAGACGATGGCGCAGCCGAGCCAGCTCGCCGACATCTCGGGCAGTCGCCCGACCGCCCAGGCCAGCGCGTCGGACGCCCGGGCGACGGTCGGCTCGTGCTGGTGCAGCATTCCGTAGTCGCCGCGGTGCGTCTCCACCGCGCACAGCAGCTCGACGTACCGGGGACTCGTGGGCGCGAGCCGGGCCAACTGCTCGTCCCCGCACCGCACGACCCGCTCCAGGTCCTCGCGTCGCTCGCTGAAGGTGAACTGCACGGCCAGGAACTGCACGAGGGTGGAGGCGAAGAAACCCCGGCGTCCGTCGGGCAGCGGCCCGGCCAGTACGGCCTTCAACTGGTCGACGGCGAGGGCGAGTCGGCGTGGATCGCTGGCACCGGCGCCCAGCAGGGCGGCCCGCACGGCCGCCGCGTCCGGCGGCAGCCCGTCGAGGTCCGACATGGAGGCCGGCTCCGCGGGCCCGGCGTCCGCGGGCGGACCGGGCGGCCAGACGAGATCGGCGGCTTGCGTACGACCGGGTCCGGCGTCCGCCGAGGCGGGCCGGGGGCCACCGGTCAAGGGCGCGAAGTCCGCCGGGCCGGGGCCTGGCGAGCGCACTCCGGGGCGGCCCGGCGGGACGGACATCTGGATGGGCGGCAGTTGCACCCCGCTCAGCAACGGCCCCAGCATCGGACCCGCGAACCTGAGCAGGTGGGCTCCCTTGATCGGTGACCGCTTGAGCATCTTCCCCAACTTGGCGCAGGCGGTGCGCTTGTCGGCGATGTGCGGGACCAGTGGGTGGTCCGGCGGTAGGTCCCGCTGGAGCGCGGCCCACATCTCGTCCGCGCGCCGGAGGTCGGCGTCCGACCCGGTGAAGACGGCCCGTCCGACCAACAGCGCGGGCATGTTCCCGGCGTAGATCCCGTTGTCGTCGGGCGGCGCGCCGGCCCGGAACGCCTCCAGTTGGGCGATGGCCTCGTCGATCACCTCCTCCTCGAAATGGAACGGCACGGACATGGTGAGGGCGAGGGAGAACGCGAGGTGGGCCGAGGATGCCTCGGCGTCGAGCGGGGCGGTGCCGTGGCGTCGGGCGTGCTCGACCGCCCGCAGCGCCGACCGGCCGCCCCGCAGCGCGAGTTGGACGAGCCGGGTGTCGCTCGGCCTGTCGCGGAGGCGGGCCAGCGCCGCGTGCACGACGGTGGCGCTGACGAGGCCGGCCTCCAGGTGGTCGGCGGTGATGCCGGTGAAGGCCGCGTCGGCCCACCGTCCGGCGTCCGTCAGCGCGGCGCTCTCGCCCGACTCGAAGCGGACGGACGCGGACTGTGCGAGCCGGACCAGCAGACAGGGCCGGACCAGATCGTCCGCAGGGAGCCCTTCGGCCAGCCGTACGGCGTGCGGGTGCGAGGGCCGGGGCGGCTCGAAGTGGCGGGGCGGGGGCTCCTCCGGGTAGGTCGCCGCGACCGCCACCGGATCGTCCGCCGGGCGGCTCTGGGTCTGGGCGGCGAGGTAGTGGTGGACCTCGTCCGACAGCCGGTGGTCCTCGAAGCGCTGCGACAGCGTGCGCTCGGCCAGCCACAGGTGCAGGACCCAGCGGGGCCGCCGCGGATCCCGCTTGTCCCCCACGTCGAGCGCGTACTCCAGGACGGCCACCGCGGCCACCGCGCAGTCCCGGCCGCCCTCGGTCCAGGAGGCGCGCAGCAGCCCGGCCACGGCAGGCAGCCAACTGTCCGGATTCTCCCCGGCGTTGGCGGCATGCCGCTCGACGTCCGGTGTCCACCCCGCCTCACAGCGCGCCAGCAGGCGGCCCACAGCTGCTCGTATCTCTGACACACCGCCAGTCTCCCCGGGCGCGGCCCACTTTGGTCATCATCCGGAAATCTCCGACAAACAACCCCTGGTGCGCTTAGGGCAGTTCACGGCAAGGGGATGCCCGGTTCGGCGCTGCCCACCGACACGGCGCCGGTGAGACACTCCGGCCCCCATCCCGGGGACTACCGCGCCGATCCGGCCGCCGCCTCCGCGGCTTTCACCGTTACCTCCGCGGCGGCACGCGCGGCCCGTCCCGTCACCCGCCAGGTGAGCATGCTCAGCCCGACGGCGGGGCTGGGCGGGAAGACGCCGAGCTGGCCGAGCATGGCCACGTCGTCGCGCACCGCCTCGTGTCCGACCACTTTGCCGTCGCGGAGGTCGAACACGTGGATCTGTTCGAAGTCGATGTCGCGCCCGGTGGGAGGTATCGCCTGGTCGAGCGCGCCGTCACGGAAGCGGACGAAGGGTCCTGTGTGACGGCCCCGCATGCGCAGCCGTATCCAGACCTGTTCGTCGTTGTGGGCGATGCCGAGCACGGGAAAGTTCAGGTCGCTGAAGGCGGAGCGCATCCACGCGCTGGAGGCGAGCACCCCGGCGGGCCCGGGGAGCGCGCAGGCAGCGGGCGAGACGGCCGCCTCGCGGTTGTGGAAGTCCTCGTGCACCACCTCGGCGGCGAGCGCCGGGTCGCCGGTCTCAAGGATGCGGAAGAGCCCGTGGGCCAGTTGCGTGGCGTCCATGCCCATTGCGTGATCCCTTTCGAGGGAGGTGTGTTCCGGCGGGTGTTGTCGGCCAACAGGAATTGAGGTTACAACACACCTATTGAATTCATCGCCGTACGATGACGGCATGCCTCCCACGCGCCGTTACGTCTCTCCGCTGCGCGAACAGGCGGCCGCACGGACGCGCGCGCTGATCCTCGAACACGCCACGGACCTGTTCGCCGAGCGCGGCTACGGCAGGATCACCGTCGCCGACATCGCCTCGGCGGCCGGTGTCGCCTCGAAGACGGTGTTCGCGAGCGTCGGCAGCAAGAGCGACATCCTGAACCTGATCGTCGACCGCGCCGTGATCGCCTCCGGTTACGAACAGAACATGAGGGAGCTGCTCGAACTGCGGAGCCCGGATGCGGTCCTCACGACCCTGGCCCACGGCACGCGGCTGGGTAACGAGGGGCAGTTCGCGGTGATCGAGGCGGTCCACAAGGCACTGCCCGTCCACGAGAACAGCGAGGCGCTGTGGGAGCGCATGACGGCCGCGTACCGGGACGCGCTGCACACCGCCGCCCGCCATCTGCACACCCTCGCTCCCCGGCCGTCCCACTCGGCGAAGGAGACCGGCGACCTCCTGTGGTACTGGTTCGGCCCCACCGGATGGCGCACGCTCGTGGTCGAGAACGGCTGGTCGTGGGACCGCGCGGAGGAGGTCCTCCGCGACACGGCGGTCGCCACGCTTCGCTGACCCGTCGGCCCGAACGCGCCGACTGCAACCAGAGCGCCCCGCGCTGTCGTCGGAACCCCTAACTACTCATGTTTGTAGGGGTAGTTGGCAACCGAGAGCGCTGACGTGCGCCACACTCGTCACAAGGGTGCGGGCACAGGGGTGGGAGTGACGCATGGCCGGGTGGAGACCAGTCCTGGCAGTGGCGGCGGGGACGCTGCTGCTGGCGGGGTGCAGCAGCGGGTCGGGCGACGAGCCCAAGGCGGAGGGGACGCCGAAAAAGAGCTCCGGGGCGTCGCCCTCGGCCTCGGCGTCGCCGGTGAACGAGCCGTACACGCTCGCCGAGGACCGGGCCCCGAGGACGCGGGCCGAGGCCGTCGCATTCGTTCGTGAACTCACCGTGCGCCCCGACTACTTCGGCACCGGATACCGCAAACGCGATCCCTTCGAGAGCGATCCGGCCGAGTGGGCCGTACTCGGCGAGGACTGCCTGTGGCGGCGCGAGGGGCTGCCGGGCACCGTGCTGGCCAGTCTCACGCGGATGTACGAGCTGCCGGCGAAGGGCGGCAAGGGGCCGGTGTACGTGTCGTTGACCGTCACCGTGCACCAGGACGTCGTGTCGGCGCGGCGCGACATGGCCGGGTCGTTGGAGGAGGCGCTGCGCTGTCCCGAGCAGCAACTGAACGCCACGGACCGGGTCCGCGGCCTGTACTCCCAGGCCGACGCGTTCACCGGCGGGCGGACCGTGATCTCCGACGACGACCTGACGGAGAGAGGGAACTGGGTCGCCGACGGCGGCAAGGCGCATCCCTTCGACTGGTACAAGTTCCGCATGGGGCCGGTCACCGTGGCCGCGACCGCGCGGCACGGCTCGGGCCGGACCGAGGCCGAGGACTCCACCGTCACCACCGACATGGCCAAGGGAATGACCTTCGTCGCGGCGAGCATCGACAGCCGGGGCAAGGCGGGCGACGCGAGTGCCACCGCGGAACCGACCGAGCCGAAGGGGGCGGGACAGTGAGCGAGCCACTGCGGTCGTCCGACCCGTCCCGCATCGCGGGGTTCCGGCTGCTGCGGCGGCTCGGTGCGGGCGGCATGGGCGTCGTCTACCTCGGGCGCACCGACTCCGGGGCACTCGCCGCGGTCAAGGTGATCCGGGGAGAGGGCGCCGGCGACGACGGTTTCCGGGCCCGGTTCGCGCGGGAGGTGGAGCTGGCGCGGCGGGTGGACAGCCCCTGGGTGGTTCCCGTCCTGGACGCGGACGCCGAGGCACGCGAGCCGTGGCTGGCCACCGTGTTCGTCCCCGGGCCTTCCGTCGCCGAAGCGGTCGCCGCGCACGGCCCGCTGCCGTCGCAGGCCGTACGCGTCCTGGGCGGACTGCTGGCCCAGTCGCTGGACGCCGTGCACACGGCCGGGCTCGTGCATCGGGACGTCAAGCCGGGCAATGTACTGCTCGCTCTGGACGGACCGCGCCTGATCGACTTCGGCATCGCGCGCGCCACCGACGACACGGCGCTGACCGCGTCCGGGCTGGTGGTCGGCACCCCCGGTTTCCTCGCCCCGGAGCAGGCCGAGGGGCAGCCCGCCACGTCTGCGAGCGACGTCTTCGCGCTGGGCTGCGTACTGGCGTACGCCTCGACCGGCACGCCGCCCTTCGGCACCGGTGCACCGGATGCCCTGGTGTACCGCACGGTCCACGACGAGCCGGAACTCGGCGATGTGGAGGGCGAGTTGCGGTCCCTGGTGGAGCGCTGCCTGGCCAAGGACCCGGCCGCGCGGCCCACGGCCGACGACGTACGGGGCCTGCTCGCCGACGACGCTCCGGACGCCTCCGGCGGCTGGCTCCCCGACTCCGTCGCCCGGATGGTCGCCGCACGGTCCGCCGAGAGCCTCGCCTTCCCGGACGTCGAACCCACGGTCGTGGACGATCCGGCCGTCCCCACCGGTCACCCGGGACGGCGCCGACTGCTGCTGGCCGGCGGCGCGCTGCTGCTCGCGGGCGGCGGGACCGGAGCGGCGGTGTGGGCGTCGGGGGACGACGAGAAACCGTCCACGGGCGTCGGGCGTCCCGTGTACGTCCTCGGCGTGCACACGACCACCGGCACGGCCGAGGCCGCCGTCAGCCGGGCCTCCGAACGCGCCGCCCGCCTCGCCGTCGCCCAGCACAACGCCACGCCCAAGCGCTCCTACGACCTGAAGGTGAAGGTCCTCGCCGACCGGGGCGACGCGGACACCGCCCGGGAGGTGGCCCGTACGTTCACCGCCGACCGGGACGTCGTCGCCGTGCTGGGACCGGTCGCCGAGCTCCCCATGCAGCGGGCCGCGGCCGTCTACGGTGCGGCGGGGCTGACCCATGTCTCCAGCAGCACGGGCCAGCAGGACTACTTCCTGACGTCGCCTAAGACCTCGTTCCAGAGCGGCCCCGCCCACGCCGCGCTCGGCGGCTGGATCGGACTGCACGCCTACATCACGCAACAGGTGGTGCCGGCCGGTGTCGTGATCGACCGGGCCGGGGGCTCCGCCATGCAGGACGAGGGCACCCAGGTGGTCGGCAACTGGCGCAACATCCTCAAGAGCGAGGTCGTGCCCCGCGTCGTCGCGGAGGACACGGACGACGGACCGAAGGCGGTGCGCGAACTGCTCGCCGCCGGCGTCAAGGCCCTCGTGTACCTGGGCGCCCTGGACGCCACCGTCCGCACGGCCCGGTCCTTGGCCGCGGCCCGCTTCACCGGGCCACGCTGGATGCAACACCAGCTGTACGGCTCGGACTTCCCGCGCCTCGCCGGCGCGGCGGGCGAGGGCTGGTACGTGGTCACGGACGCCGCTGACCCCTCCGTACTGACGACGAAGCGGGCCAAGGACTTCACCGCGGCCTGGCGGAAGCGGTACGGCAGCACTCCGGAGCCGTACGCGACCGAGGCGTACGACAGTGCGGGGATGCTGCTCGCCGAGTTCGCCCGTACGGTCCCGGCGGGGGCACGTCGGCGGCCGGTGCGGGCCGATCTCGCCGTGCGGCTGGCGAAGGTGAAGTACCAGGGCATCGCCCGGACGTACGCCTTCGGCGACTTCCACCAGTACGACAACAGCTCGACGGGCTGGGCGGACGAGACCTTCGTGCACGAGGTCCGCGGCGGGCGGTTCAGGCAGCTGGGATCGCTCGGCGATCTCAATCGCGCGGCGCAGAGCCAGGGCTGACCGAGGCTCGGATCCGACGAGCGGGAACGACTACGAAACGGAGGCGGCTGCCGTGGAACGGCTCCTGCCCGCCGATCCGTCCGTGATCGGCGGGCACCGGCTCGCCGGGCGGCTCGGCGCGGGCGGCATGGGCGTCGTCTATCTGACGCGCTCGCCGCACGGCGCGTGGTGCGCGCTGAAGGTGATCCGCGCCGAGTACGCGGACGACCCCGGCTTCCGCGCGCGCTTCCGCCGCGAGGCCGAGCTCGCGGCGCGCCTCACGAGCCGGTGGACCGTGCCGGTCGTCGCGGCCGACGCCGATGCCCGCTCCCCGTGGCTGGCCACCGCCTATGTCCCTGGCCCGTCCCTCGCCGAGGCCGTGGCGCTGCGCGGACCCTGGCCCGAGGCGCAGTTGCGCGGGCTCGGTGCCGTGCTGGCCGAGGCACTGGAGGGGGTGCACGCGGCCGGGCTGGTCCATCGGGACGTGAAACCCGCGAACGTGCTGCTGGCCGCGGACGGGCCGCGGCTGATCGACTTCGGGATCGCGCGGGCCGTCGGCGCGACCGCGCTCACCACGGACGGCTCCGTCGTGGGCTCCCCCGGCTACCTCTCCCCCGAGCAGGCCCGCGGGCACACCGTCGGCCCGCCGAGCGACGTCTTCTCGCTCGGCTGCGTCCTCGCCCACACGGCCACCGGCCGGCCGCCGTTCGGCACCGGCGGCGCCGCGGCCGTGCTGTACCGGACCGTCGGGGAGGAACCGGACCTGGACGGCATTCCGGAAAGCCTCGGCCGGACCGTACGGCGATGTCTGGCGAAGGACCCGGAGCGGCGCCCCAGCACCCGTGAACTCCGCGACGTCTTCGGCGAGTTCGCCGTGGCCGAGTGGTTGCCCGAAGGGCTGCCGGCCCTGGTCGCCGCCCGTGCCGCGCGCGTCCTCGACCTGCCCGTTCCCGACCCCACCATGCTCGCCGAAACATCCCCCCTGGACACGCCCCCCTCGCCCACCCGGCGGCGCCTGCTGGTCGCGGGGGCCGCGCTCGGTGTCACCGCGGTGGCCGGGGCGGGCGCGTGGTGGGAGTGGGGCCGGTCCGCCGCGTCGGCGAACACCGGCTCCGTACGGCGCGACCGCCACGTGGTCACGCTGCTCGGCACCCCCAACGACCCCTATTTCACCAACCACAAGCTCGGCGCCCTCCTCGCCGTCGAGCGGCACAACCAGGACGCCCGGCGCGCCGTCGACCTCGTCCTGCGCACCGCGGACGACGCCGGCACCGCGAAGGGCTCCGCCGCGGCGGCCACCCGGCTGGCCGCCGACCCGGACGTCTCCGTGGTGATCGCCGCAGGCACGAACGCGACCGTGCCCGCGGCGCTGCCGCCGTGTACTAAGGCCCGGCTGACCGTGCTCATCACCCGGGCCGACACCGGCGCGCTCGACGTCGTCAACACCACCAGCGCCCTCGTGCTGCGCGTCACCCAGATCGTCGGCCCGTTCGCGGCGGTGATCTATCTGAACCGGGTCGTCAAACCCGCCCGCACGGTGATCGTGCACGACCTCGCCACCGAGGTGGAGAGTCTGGCCACGGTCCGCATCACCACCGTCTACGGCAAGCTCGACGGCGGGACGTCGGTGGAGGAGGTCGCCGCGGACGAGGACTTCACCGGGGCCGCGCGTCGCATCGCCGCCCGCCCCCTCGACGCCGTCTTCTTCGGCGGGGTGAGTCCGGACCGCGCCGCGGCCTGCGCCCGCGCCCTGCGGGACGCGGGCCATCGGGGCGCCCGGGTCGCGGGCGAGCACGTCCTGGGCGCCCCCTTCCTCGCCGCCGGCGAGGACTGGAGGATCAGCACGGGGTACACCGACGCGAGCGCCGACTCCCGTACGAAGACGTTCGCCGCCGCGTTCCGCGCCCGCCACGGACACGCGCCTGGCCCCTGGGCAGCCGAGGCGTACGACGCCGTCCGGTTCGCCGCCCACGGCCTCGCCTCCGTCGGGGACGACGGCCGCACCGCCCTGCGCTCGGAACTCCTGCGCCGCTCCTGGCAGGGCATCACGCGCCTCATGAGCTTCGACGCCTCCACGCAGTTCTTCCAGGCCGGCGACGACGGCGGAGGGTTCCTGTTCCGGGTGACCGGCGGGGCCGCCCGCTTCGTGGCGCGGTCCGCCGACATCGGCAAGAAGTCGTGAGCCGTCGTGCAACTCCCTTCGGGCGTAGGGGAGTTGCACGACGGTCACGCGCCGACGTACGCCGCCAGGTGCTCCCCCGTCAGCGTCGACCGCGCGTCGACCAGGTCGGCCGGTGTCCCCTCGAAGACGACCTTTCCGCCGTCGTGGCCGGCGCCGGGGCCGAGGTCGATGATCCAGTCGGCGTGGGCCATGACCGCCTGGTGGTGTTCCACGACGATGACCGACTTCCCGGAGTCGACCAGCCGGTCGAGCAGGCCGAGCAGTTGCTCGACGTCGGCGAGGTGGAGGCCGGCGGTGGGCTCGTCGAGGACGTAGACGCCGCCCTTCTCCGACATGTGGGTGGCCAGCTTGAGGCGTTGGCGTTCGCCGCCGGAGAGAGTGGTGAGCGGCTGGCCGAGGCTGAGGTAGCCGAGGCCCACGTCGGCGAGCCGGGTCAGGATCCGGTGCGCGGCCGGGGTGGCCGCCTCGCCCGCGCCGAAGAACTCCTCGGCCTCGGTCACCGACATGGCGAGCACCTCGCTGATGTCCCGGCCGCCGAAGTGGTACTCCAGCACGGACGCGTCGAACCGTTTCCCCTCGCAGTCCTCGCAGGTGGTGGCCACGCCGGCCATCATCGCCAGGTCGGTGAAGATGACGCCGGCGCCGTTGCAGGTGGGGCACGCCCCCTCGGAGTTGGCGCTGAACAGGGCCGGCTTCACGCCGTTGGCCTTGGCGAAGGCCTTGCGGATCGGTTCGAGGAGTCCGGTGTACGTCGCCGGGTTGCTGCGGCGCGAGCCGCGGATGGCGCCCTGGTCGACCGACACCACGTTCTCGCCGGCCGGGATCGACCCGTGCACCAGCGAACTCTTGCCGGAGCCCGCGACGCCCGTGATGACGGCAAGGACGCCGAGCGGAATGTCGACGTCCACGTCGTGGAGGTTGTTGGTCGCGGCGCCGCGGATCTCCAGCGCGCCGGTGGGCTTCCGCGTCGACTCCTTGAGAGAGGCCCGGTCGTCGAAGTGCCGGCCGGTGATGGTGCCGCCGGTGCGCAGTCCCTCGACGGTGCCCTCGAAGCAGACGGTGCCGCCCGCCGTACCGGCGCCGGGGCCGAGGTCGACGATGTGGTCGGCGATCGCGATGGTCTCCGGCTTGTGCTCGACGACGAGCACGGTGTTGCCCTTGTCGCGCAGGCGCAGCAGCAGGTCGTTCATGCGCTGGATGTCGTGCGGGTGCAGTCCGATGGTGGGCTCGTCGAAGACGTACGTGACGTCGGTGAGCGAGGAGCCGAGGTGGCGGATCATCTTGACGCGCTGTGCCTCGCCGCCGGACAGCGTGCCGGCCGGCCGGTTCAGCGAGAGGTAGCCGAGGCCGATCTCGACGAACGAGTCGAGGGCCTGTCGCAGCGCGGCGAGCAGCGGCGCCACGGACGGCTCGTCGAGGCCGCGCACCCAGTCCGCCAGGTCGCTGATCTGCATCGCGCAGGCGTCGGCGATGCTGATGCCCCTGATCTTCGACGAGCGGGCGCCCTCGTTCAGGCGGGTGCCGTCGCAGTCGGGGCAGGTGGTGAAGGTGACGGCGCGGTCCACGAACTCCCGGATGTGCGGCTGCATGCCCTCGCGGTCCTTGGCGAGCATCGACTTCTGGATGCGCGGGATCAGACCTTCGTAGGTCATGTTGATGCCCGCGATCTTCATCCTGGTCGGCTCGCGGTGGAGGAAGTCCTGCAACTCCTTCTTCGTGAACTTGCTGATCGGCTTGTCCGGGTCGAAGAAGCCGGACTCGCTGTAGAGCCGGGAGTTCCAGCCGCCGCCCGTGTAGCCGGGGACGGTGATGGCGCCCTCCGCAAGGGACTTGGAGTCGTCGTAGAGCTGGGTGAGGTCGAGGTCGGTGACCGAGCCCCGGCCCTCGCAGCGCGGGCACATGCCGCCGGTGATGCTGAAGCTGCGGCGCTCCTTGACCTTCTGTCCGCCGCGTTCCATGGTGACCGCGCCCGCGCCGCTGATCGAGGCGACGTTGAAGGAGAAGGCCTTGGGCGAGCCGAGGTAGGGCTTGCCGAGCCTGCTGAAGAGGATGCGGAGCATCGCGTTGGCGTCGGTGGCGGTGCCGACCGTGGAGCGCGGGTCGGCGCCGAGCCGTTGCTGGTCGACGATGATCGCGGTGGTCAGTCCGTCGAGGACGTCGACCTCGGGGCGGGCCAGCGTCGGCATGAAGCCCTGCACGAAGGCGCTGTACGTCTCGTTGATCAGCCGCTGCGACTCGGCGGCGATCGTGTCGAACACGAGCGAGCTCTTGCCCGAGCCGGAGACACCGGTGAACACCGTCAGCCGGCGCTTCGGGATCTCGACGCTGACGTCCTTGAGGTTGTTCTCGCGCGCCCCGTGCACGCGGATCAGGTCATGGGTGTCGGCAGCGTGCGGCTCGGACGACCGCTGGTCCGTCCTCGTGGCCTTGCTCATCGTGTCTTCCCTCCGTGTCCACCGGGCCGGCCCGTCGTCGGGTCCGCCGGCTGCCCCCACGCTAGAGGTGCGGTGCGGGTCCGCGCTTCTCGAATCCTGACCGAAGGGACAACCGAAGGGACAACCGTCCCGCCTACTGATCGCCGCGCAGATACCGGGTGACCATGTCCACCAGCTCCTGCTCGAACGTCTCGACCGGGACGGTCCGCGGGTCGGCCATGAGCTTGTGGGTGTTGATCTCGACGGTGAACACGATCAGCTCGGCCGCGGTGTCGAGGTGCCGCACATGGACGTCCGGGTGCCGGGCGAGGAGGTCGCGCACCTGACCGACGCGAGCCTTTCCGTGCCGCTCGACCGTGTCGCGCAGTTCCTGCGAGACCGGTGCCTCTTCCATCATGATCCGCAGCAGTTGCGGGTCGTCGCGGTGGTTGTCGATCGCGTCGCGGACCAGCGCCCGCACCGTCGCCTCCAGCGTGCCGGGAGACAGGTCGAGCTGTTCGGCCTGCGTCCACATGCCGCGGTCGATGTGCCGCACCAACAGCTCGGCGAGGACGGCGTCCTTGTTCGGGAAGTACTGGTACAGCGAGCCGATGGAGACGCGGGCGCGTTCGGCGATGCGGTTGGTGGTGCCCGCCGCGTAGCCGTGCTCGGCGAAAACGTGAGCAGCGGCGGTGAGGATCCGCTCGCGGGTGAGTTCGGCGCGCACCTGGCGGGGCTTGCGACGTGGCTGGAGACGGTGGTCGGCCGACGGCATCCGGGTGCCTCCTCAAGGCGCGAAAAGCGAGTAGCCAAAGAGCTGAGCCATTGCTCACAATATAGCCATGAGCTGCGAGAACAAGGCCATGGCCGATCGCGGCCCGGTCCGCTCGGGCTCGGGCTCGGGCTCCGGCTCCGGCTCCGGCTCCGGCTCCGGCTGAGAGGAATCCCCGTGCGGCGAGCGAACCCGTGGAGCGCCCTGCGTCGGCTGACGACGGAGGCCGAGGTCGAGGCGACGGTCGGCCGCCCCGCGTCGGTGATCATGCTCAAGCAGATCAGCGCCCTCGACGAGGGCTGCCGGACCGTCCTCGCCGGCTGCCCGATCGCGGCCGTCGGATACCGGGACGCCGACGGCACCAGCAGGACGACCTTCGTCGGCGGCACACCGGGTTTCGCCCGCGTCCACTCGCCCACACGCCTCTCGTTCGCCCTGCCCGGGCCCGGCGACCCGCACGGTCCGATCTCGTTCTTCTTCCTCCTGCCGGGCGTCGGGGAGGTCCTGCGGGTCAACGGCTCGCTGGCCGCGCGGCAGGGCGCGGAGACGACCGTCGACATCCGGGAGGCGTACGTGCACTGCGCGCAGGCCGTCCTCCGGTCCCGCCTGTGGCAGCCGCCCTCCCCGGCCGAGCCGGTCGCCGGGATCACGGGGGACGGGCCCCTGTGCCGACCCGGTGTCGTGGAGTTCCTGGCCGCCGCTCCCTTCCTCGCCCTGTCCACGTGGGACAACTCCGGTGGCAGCGACACGAGTCCGCGCGGGGACCGGCAGGCGGTGGCGCGTGTCCTGGACGGCCGCACGCTCGTCGTCCCGGACCGGAAGGGCAACAAACGCGCCGACACGCTCCATAATCTGCTGCGGGACGACCGGCTGTCGTTCGCCGCGCTCGTGCCGGGCCGCAGCGGTGTGCTCCAGGTCCGCGGCCGGGGCGCGATCACCGACGATCCCGCGCTGCTGGAGACGATGGCGCTGCGCGGGATGCCGCCGCACCTGGCGCTGCTCATCGACGTCGAGCACGCCGAGGTGACCGGCAACGACGCCGTGGCGCGCTCGCGGCTGTGGACCCCCGGCGCCCACCTCGGCCGGGACACGGTGCCCGACCTGATGGCGCTGGGCGGAGAGCACCTCGCCGCCGGTTCGGCCGCCGCCGAGAGCGGTCCGCCCGCGTTCCTGCTGCGGGCCGTCGGAGCGATCCCGGGGATGACCCGCCTGCTGCGGCTGGTGATCGACCGTCTCTACCGTTCCGGCCTGCGGAAGGAGGGCTACGAGGACGACGGGCCCACAACGCGCGGGCGGCACCGCGGCTTCCCGCGCCGCCGCCCCGCCGACGCCGGACGTCCGGTCACCGGCGGACGAACGGTCACCGGCGGACGGGTGGAGGATCCGCTGCGGGAGGTGCGCGTCGCCGAGATGCGCGGCGAGACGCCGAGCGCGGTCACCCTCGTGCTGGAGGACGTGGGCGAGAACCCGGGATCGTTCGACTTCCGGCCCGGCCAGTTCTTCACCCTGGTCGCCGACATCGGCGGACGCCCGGTGCGGCGGGCCTACTCGGCGTCGTCGGCACCCGGTTCGCCCCGGCTTGAGGTCACCGTCAAGCGGGTCGAAGGCGGCCTGTTCTCCACCCATGCGCACCAGAGTCTCCGGGTCGGCGACCGCATCGCGGTGCGCGGTCCGTCCGGGTCCTTCCACGCCGAGCCACAGCCGCCGGACGAAATCGTGCTGGTCGCGGCGGGCAGTGGCGTGACACCGATGATGAGCATGATCCGCACGCGGCTCGCCGTCGGGTCGGGCCGCGACCGGATCGCGCTGCTCTACAGCAGCCGCACCACCCAAGAGGTCATCTTCGCCGAGGAGTTGACCCGGTTGGTGAAGGACAACCCCGGCCGGCTGTCGGTCACCCACGTCCTGACCCACCGGGACGGGCGCCTCGACGCGGACGGCGTACGTCGCTGGATCACCGGTCTGTCCCCAGCGCTGGGCGCCCATTACTACACCTGTGGTCCGGTCCCACCGGTGGCCCCCTGCCGGCCTGGGAGCCGGGCGCGCACGTGGAATTGACCCTGCCCTCGGGACTGCGGCGGCCCTACTCGCTGTGCGGGGAGGTGGCGGACAGCGAGGCGTGGACGGTCGCCGTGCACCGCGTGCCGGAGGGGCGTGGCGGCTCCCGGGAGATCCACGAAACCGCCCTGGTAGGACGGGAGTTGGAGGTACGCGGGCCGATCAACAGGTTCCCGCTCGTGCCTGCGGCGGGCTACCTCCTGCTGGCCGGCGGTATCGGCGTCACCCCGCTGCTGCCGATGGCCCGCGAACTCACCGCCCGCGGCCTGCCCTGGCGACTTGTCCTGGGCGCCCGCGACCGCTCCCGGCTCGGGTACGCCGAGGAGTTGGTGGCGTTGGGCGGGGACCGGGTGCTGCTCGTTCCGCAGGACGAGGTGGGGCTGCCGGACCTGGCCGCCGAACTCGCCGCCGTCCCGTCCTCGTACGCCGTCTACGCCTGTGGCCCGCGACCGATGCTCGACGCGGTGACGGCCCTGTGCCGGACGGCGGACCCGGCGCGGTCACCGCACGTCGAACGCTTCACCGCGGCCGACGGGACCGAGCCCGTCCAACTCGACGCGCCGAGCGGGGAGTTCGAGGTGGTGCTGGCCCGTTCGGGGCTTCGGTTGACCGTGCCCGCCGACCGTTCCGTGCTGGACGTCGTACGGGAGAAGCTCTCGGATGTGCCCTTCTCCTGCGAGGAGGGCTACTGCGGCACCTGCGAGACGCCGGTCACGGCCGGGCTCCCGGACCACCGCGACACGGTGATCGAGCCGTCCGAACGTCCCACCGCCACCACGATGATGATCTGCGTGAGCCGCTGCGACTCACCGGTGCTGGAGCTGGATCTCTAAGCGCGGCCTTTCGCCAGGCGATGCAGCAGGGCCCGAGGCCGGTACGGGACGACCTCGGCCAGGGAGATGGCGGTGCTGGTCCGGTCGACCCCGTCGATGGCGAGGATCGCTTTGGTGATGCGGTGCAGGTCCGCGGTGTCCTTGGCGACGACATGCGCGAGGAGGTCGGCGTCGCCGGTGGTGTAGTGCACCTCGATGACCTCGGGGAGGTCGAGCAGTCCCTCGTGGACGCTCTCGGGCTCGGCCTGGCTCACCGCGAGCGACATGAACGCGACCAGGCCGTACCCGAGGGCGCCTGGGTCGACGCGTCGACTGACGGGCTTGAGCACGCCGTCGGCGGCCATCCTCCGCAGCCGGGCGTGCACGGTGTTCCGGGCCACGCCCAGGGTCTGCGCCAGGGCGAGGATCGTCGCGTCCGGGTCGTCGTCCAGGGCCAGGATGATGCGGGCGTCCAAGGGATCCATCAGCGTCATGGCGTGCATTCTGCCACCATTGATGCTGGGCATTGAGCATCTGTCGCACTGGACGGAGCCGGTATTGCGCGGATGCCCTGCGATGTGGTCAGGGTGGTGAGCCGTTCCACGCCTCCGCCCTGATGAAGGACCGCCCGCCATGGCCTTGAGCTCGCGCCCCACCGGTACCGGTCGCTCCTGGGTCGTCATCGTCGCCGCCGGAGTCGCCGCCGGGCTGCAGGTGTGGAAGGTGCCGCCCGCGGTGCCGTTCCTGCGGCACGATCTGTCGCTGAGCCTGGTCCAGGCCGGGACTCTGCTGGGGATCGTCCAACTGGCCGGGATGCTCGGGGGACTTGCCGTCTCGCTCCTGGCCGAGCTGATCGGTGAACGGCGCTGCCTGAGCGCGGGGCTGGTTCTGCTGTTCGTCGGTTCGGCGGGCGGGGGCTTCGCCTGGTCGGCGGCGCCGCTGCTGGCCTCGCGGGCGGTCGAGGGCGCCGGTTTCATCCTGGTCGCGGTGAGCGGACCCGGGCTGATCCGGCGTACCGCACCGCCCGGTCGTTTCACCACGGCCATGGGCTTCTGGGGCGCTTACCAGGGCATCTCCACCTTCGCCGGGCTCGTCATCGGCGCGCTGGTCCTCCAGGTGATGCCGTGGCGGGTGTGGTGGTGGGGCATGGCCGTGGTCGCGCTGCTGCCGTTGCCGTGGGTCCTGGCCCGGGTGCCCCGTGACGACGCGGCCGGTGTGCGGGGCGTCGCGAACGCCCTCGCCCGGATCGGCCGTACCGTCCGCGCTCCCAGACCGTGGACGGCCGGGCTCGTCTTCGCCTGTTACACCCTGCCGTGGATGGCCGTGGTCGGGTTTCTGCCCACCATCTATCGCGACGGCGGGATGACGGGCAGTTGGCCGGGTGTACTGAGTGCCTTGGTCGGGGCGGCGAACGCGGTGGGCTCGATCGCCACGGCGGCGCTCATGCGACGCGGCCTGCCCACCCGCGTCCTTCTCGCCCCCGCGTTCGTCGTCATGGCTGTCACGTCCGTGCTGGCCTTCGCCGTCGACTGGCACCGCCTCCCGGCAGGTACCGCCGGGCAGTTCGCGTGTGTGGCGGTCTTCTCGCTGACCGGCGGCGCGATACCGGCGACCTTGCTGCGCATGATCGGTGAGCTGACGCCGGCCGGGGGCTCCGCTCCCGCGGCCATGGGGCTGATCCAGCAACTGTTCAACGCCGGCAGTTTCATCGGCCCGACGCTCGCCGCGTGGCTTGCGACCCGTACCGGCGACTGGCACTCCACCTGGTGGATCACCTGTGCCTGCGCGGCCGTCGGTATCGTCCTCGGGCTGCGCCTCGGTGACCGATCCGGAGCCGTTACGGCAACTTCCGTTCCCCAACCCGCTGTTGGAGTCCGGTGCGGAGGGGATCGTCGTCGGGCAGGCCGAGTTCGGCGGTGAGGACGAGTGCGCGGGTCCACACCTCGTGGGCCGCCGCGGACTGCCCCGCGCTGCGATGGCTGTCGCCGAGGCAGATCAGGCAGGCGGCCTCGCTGTGGCGGTCCCCGGTGGCGTGGAACAACCGGGCCGCCTGCCGGTAGTGGTCGACTGCCTGTTGGTATCGGCCCAGTTGATGGTGGATGTAGCCCAGGCTGTCGGAGGTGTGGGCCTGCCCGGCCACGTCTCCGGCCGCCCGCGCGAGTTCGAGGGCCTGCTCGCAGTGTGCCAGCGCGCGGAGATGGTCGCCGAGGTTCGCCTGTCTCCAGCCGATGTGGTTCAGCGCCGCGGCCTGTCCCGCCCGGTCGCCCGCGGCCCGGTAGTGCTCCAGACTCCGGTACGCGTGTTCCAGCACGAGCTCGGAACTGCCCTGTTCCGCCGACATCCGCGAGAGATGCTGATGGGTCCGGGCCTGGCCCGCGTCGCTGCCCAGCGCGGCGAAGAGTTCGAGTGCCCTCAGATAGTGCTCCCGGGCCCGCTCCGGACACTTCAACCGGTCCAGGGCCAGCCCCAGACCTCGGTGCGCGCCCGCCCGTCCGGCCAGGTCGCCCTCCCGTTCGGCGGCCACCAGGGCGCTGCGCGCGGCAGTGAGCAACGACTGCCAGTATCCGTGCCGGTCCAGGAAGGTGGCCAGTACCGTGACCAGCCGCCACACATGACCGTCGAAGCCTGGCCGCGGCTGCCGCACGATCTCCAGCAGCACCGGGTGCTCGGCGACGAACCAGGCCAGCGCCCGGCCGTAGTCCTCGAACTCCAGCGGGTTCGCGCCGGATTTGGGTGCGGGCACGTCCACCGGATTGGGCTGCGGGGTCACCAGTACGTCGGCCGCCCGCGCGGAGTGCAGATAGTGGTCCATCATCCGGCGCAGCGCCGACCGGCGTTCCCACTCGTCGTCGTACGCGGTCACGAGTTCCCCGGCGTAGACGCGCAGCAGGTCGTGGAAGGCGTACCGGCCTGGCGCGTGCTCGACCAGCAGGTGGCCGCCGGTCAGTTCGGCCAGCAGCGCGCGGACGCGTTCGGGGGGTGCCCCGGACAGTGCGGCGGCCGCGCGTCGGTCGAGGTCGGGTCCCGGGTGCAGGGCCAGCAGGCGGAACAGTCGGGCGGCGGCGGGGCTGAGCGCGCTGTAGGACCAGGAGAACACCGCCCGTACCTGGCTGGACTCCTCGCCGCCGTCCAGCGCGTCCAACCGGCCGCCCGCTTCCCGGAGTTCGTCCGCGAGGGCGCCCAGCGGGCGGCGTGGCTGCGCGGCGGCGCGTGCCGAGACCACGGCCAGCGCGAGGGGCAGTCCCGCGCACCAGGTGACGACGTCCGCGACCGCCGCCGGTTCGGCCGCGACGCGGCCCGCACCGAGCCGTTTCGCCAGTACGTCCCGTGCGCCGGCCGGTGTCAGCGGGTCCACGGCGAGCAGATGGGCGCCCTCGGTCGCGGCCAGCCCGGTCAGCCGGTTGCGGCTGGTCACCAGCGCCATGCAGCCGACCGAGCCCGGCAGCAGTGGGCGGACCTGTTCCTCGTCGCGGGCGTTGTCGAGGACGACCATCATCCGGCGCCCCGTCAACAGGCTTCGGTACAGGCCGACTTGTGCCTCCAGTCCCGGCGGCATCCGCTCCGGCCGGACCCCGAGCGCGTCGAGGAATCCGCGTACCGCCTCGGTCGGCGGCACCACCGACCCCTGCGGGTCGAACCCCCGCAGGTTCACGTACAGCTGCCCGTCGGGGAACGCGCTCTCCACCCGGCGCGCCCAGTGCACGGCGAGCGCGGTCTTCCCCACGCCCGCCATGCCCGACACCGCCGAGATGACCACGGCGGCGGACTCTCCCTCGGCCGAGGCGAGGATCGCGGCGAGCCGGGCCAGCTCTCCGTCGCGGCCGGTGAATCCCCGTACGGCCATGGGGAGTTGGGCGGGAAGCTCGGTCTGCCGTATCACCGCCGACGGCTCGGGATGTCGTATCACCGCCGATGGCTCGGGACGCCGGGGCGACGTGGGGCGGTGGCCGCGCAGGATCGACTGGTGGAGCTGGCGCAGGGCCGGTCCTGTGTCCGTGCCCAGTTCCTCGGCGAGCCGTTTGCGGACAGCGGCGTAGCAGTCCAGGGCCTCCGCGCTGCGGCCGGTCTCGTGCAGGGCCCGCATCAGGGCTTCGGCCAGGGGTTCCGCGAGCGGATACTCGCCGAGCAGGCCGGTCAACGGGCCGATGACGGGGGCGGGATCGCCGTGGCGCAGTTCGGCCCGGGCCCAGCCGACGGCGGCGTCCTGGTGCTGGCGCCGCCAGGCCTCGCGCATGCGGGCCGCCCACTCGCCGTTCAGACCGGACAACGGCTCTCCGCGCCACAGGTCGAGTGCCTCGCGCAGCAGCCCCGCCCGCGCGGGGTCGGCAGGGGCCGCCGCCCGTGCCTGGTCGACCAGTTGGCGGAAGCGGTACACGTCCACCTGGTCCGGACGGGCCTCCAGGAGGTATCCGCCGGAACGGCGCACCAGTGATAAGGGTTCCCGCGCGGTCTCGGCGGCCTGCTCGCACATCCGCCGTATCCGGGCGACATGGGCGTGCACCGCGCCGCGCGCGCCGTCCGGCGCGTGCGGGCCCCAGACCCGCTCGATGACCGCGTCGACGGCGACGGGCCGGCCGACGTCCACGGCCAACGCGGCCATCACGGTGCGGCGTTGGGGCGGGCCCACCTCGACCGCGCGCCCCTCCGCCGACAGTTCCACCGGCCCGAGCAACTGCACGTCCACCATGGTGTGCGCCTCCCCCTGCACAAAGCCTCCTCCTTTTCTTCACGGACGCGTGTGCGGCGCGACAAGACTTCGACAAGGTTTCCTGTCACACACCGGTGCGAATCTGCTGGGGTACGGACGGGGCGTCGACCGCGTCCCGTCGACGTACGACGGCAGGGCCGTCGCCTGGCGGCTGCGCAACAGGCAAACGGGGGCGAGACGTGTGATCACACGGGGAGTGATGGCACCTGAGACACGGGTGCCGGTACGGCGGCCGGAGACCTTACCGGCGGCCACCGAGAACGCCGGCGGAAGGAGCGTGCTGGAAGGGGCCTTCGCACTGCTGGAGGCGGTGGAGCGGGCCTTGGAGGCGGGACCGACGAGGCTGGCGTCCGACTGCGGACTGCCCAAGACGACCGCATACCGCCTGCTGGAACAACTGGCGGATCTGGGCGCGGTCGAGCGGTGCGGCGGGAGTTACCGGGTGGGCCCGCGGATGTTCCGCCTGGGGCGCGCGTGGCAGCCCCATCCCCGGCTGCGCGCCGCGGCACGGGAACCGATGCGGCGGCTGGCGCAGCTCACGGGCACGACGGTGGGCATCGCCGTCCTGTGGAAGGGCGAGACGCTGATGGTCGAGTGGTGTCCCGAGGACGCCCGCCGACCGGATCCGCTGGAGACCCGGATGACCTGGCCGTGGTTCACCGCGGCGGGCAAGGTCCTGGTGGCCACGGCCGCCCCGGCACCTCTGCTGGGACCGCTGCCCGCGTCCTGGGCGCGGGACGCCGAGGCGATACGGGAGCGCGGTGCCGCGTTCGACCGGGAGGAAGTGGTAACCGGCGTGTGCTGCGCGGCAGTTCCGCTGATCGGGGTGCGCGGCACTCCGGTGGCAGCCCTGTGCGTCCTCACCGATCCGGCCCACCACCTGGAACGGCTCGCGGAGACCGCGCGCCGGACGGGGCGGGTGATCAGCGCGGGGCTGCGGAGGCGCTGAGGGACGGTCGGGGGCACTGATACGACGGGGACTGCGACGCGCGGTCCGGCGATCGGGCGGGGACGGCCACCGGCCGCACCGCCGGCCCCGTCTTCGAACACGCCGGGCGCTCGGTCAGGGGCCGAGCGCCCGGCGTGCTGCTCTCCGTGACCGGGCCGCGTCCCGCACGAGACATCGGTCGCTCGACCGTTGCCGAGGTCAACACCCCTGAAAACCCCTGCGGTTCCCACCGAACCCCGTCGTACGCTGACGGCCGCTGTCTGCCGAGGGAGGACACATGGGGATTCGAAGCCTGACCCGCACCGAAGCCGAACGCCGGGCCGCGCTGATCGCGGTCGAGCGGTACGAAGTGGACGTCGATCTGACCGCGCTGCCCGACGGGCCGGAGGTCCGCTCCGTCTCCACCGTGGCGTTCACCTGTCGTGAACCGGGCGCCGAGACCTTCGTGGACTGTGCGGCACGGGTGCTGAGCGCGACGCTGAACGGCGTGGAGCTCGCCCCCGGCGAGGACGGCCGGATCCCGCTCCACGGTCTCGCCGGGCACAACGTGTTGCGCGTGGAGAGCGTCCAGGCCAACACCACGTCCGGCGAGGGCGTACACAAGGCGACGGACCCCGCCGACGGCGAGGTGTACGTGTGGATGAGCTTCGAACCGGACGAGGCCCACTTCGTGTGGGCGTGCTTCGACCAGCCCGACCTCAAGGCCCCGCACGCCTTCACCGTCACTGCCCCGGCCACCTGGACCGTCACCGGCAACTCCGGCGACGCACGCGTCGAGGAGCTGGACGGGGCCCGCCGCTGGACCTTCCCGGACACCCCGCCCCTGTCGACGTACAACACGGTCGTCAACGCGGGCCCCTTCCACGAGGTGCGCCGCGAGGCCGACGGCCACAACTTGGGCCTGTACGCCCGCCGTTCGCTCGCCGAGGTCCTCGAACGCGACGCCGACGAGATCTTCACCCTCACCCGCCAGGGCCTCGCCTTCTACGCCGAGGCCTTCGCCATGCCGTTCCCGCAGCGCCGCTACGACCAGGTGTTCGTGCCCGAGTTCGGCGGGGCGATGGAGAACTACGGCTGTGTCACCTGGTCGGACGCGTTCCTTCAGCGGGCCGCGCCGACCCCGGCCGAACACGGGCTCCTGGCAAGGGTGTTGCTGCACGAGATGGCACACATGTGGTTCGGCAACATCGTCACCATGCGCTGGTGGGACGACCTCTGGCTGAACGAGGCGTTCGCGGAGTTCGCCTGCCACTGGGCGGCCGAGCGCGCCACCCGGCACACGGACGCGTGGGCGAGCCATCTCATGATCGGCAAGATCCGCGCGTATCTGGCCGACCAGGGCCCCGCCACGCACCCGATCCACCAGCCCATCCACGACGTGGCCCAGGCCGCGTCGATCTTCGACAGCATCACCTACCCCAAGGGCGCCTCCGTCCTCCAGCAGCTCAAGACGTACGTCGGCGAAGAGCAGTTCAGGGCCGGCATGGCCGGCTACTTCGCCCGGCACGCATGGGGCAACACCACGCTCCAGGACCTGATCGACTCCCTGTCCGAGGCCAGTGGCCGCGACCTGGACACCTGGCGCACCGCCTGGCTGGCGACGGCGGGCACTGACCGCTTCTCGCTGGAGCTCGACGGCGACTCGGTCACGCTGGTGGCCGCCGGCAGCCCGCGTCCGCAGGTGCTGGCGGTGGGCGCGTACGCCAGGAACGGCGACGCGCTGGAGCGCCGGGCGCTGGTGCGCGTCGAGGTGACGGACCCGCGTACCGCGATCACCGGCCTCCCGCCCGCCGCCGACGTCCTGCTGATCAACGACGACGACCTGACCTTCGCGACGACCCGCCCGGATCCCACGACCAGGGACGCCCTCTTCCGTACGGCGGCGCAGTTGCCCACGGCCATCTCCCGGGGTGTGGCGGCGGCCACCGTGTGGGACATGCTCACGACCGGCGAGGCCACGGCGGCTGAGGCGGGGCGGTGCCTCACCTCGGTGCTGGCCGCCGAGACGTCCGACGCGGTGATCGAGCCGTATCTGACCCTCGCCGCGAACATCGCCGAACTGTGGGCGCCGCCCGCCGACCGCGTCGCGTTGTCGGCGGAGGTCGCGGCGGCCTGTCGAAGCCTCGCCGCGGACCCCGGCCGCCGTCAGGTCGCGCTGCGTGGCCTGGCGCGTACCGCGACGACCGCGGACGATCTCGGCTGGCTCCGCCAACAGGCCGGTGACGACGTCGACTTGCACTGGCGTGCGCTCATCCGCGAGGCGGAACTGGGCGGCGACGTCACGGCGGAATCCGACCTTCTGCTCACCCTCGACCCGGACCCCGACGCCTGGCTCCGCGCCCTGACCGTGCGGGCCGCCCTGCCCGACGCGGCGACGAAGGCGGAGGTCTGGCAGCAGATGGCCGTGGACCGTACGGTCCCCGTCAACTCGGTCGGCCTGGTGGCAGCCGCCTTCTGGCGCCCCGGCCAGGACACACTGCTGGCGCCCTACGCCGAGCGCTATCTGGAGGCGCTCCCGAAGCTGCACCAGGGCGGAATGATCCTGGCGATGAGCTATACGCGCCGTCTGTTCCCGCTGCACGCCATCGACGCCACGTACATCGAGCGGGCCCGGCATGCCTCCCAGGAGGCGGTGCCGGTGGTCCGTACAACCCTCCTGGAGCGCTCGGACGAGGTGAGCCGGATGCTCCGCGCCCGGGGTGGATCGGTCTGACCTGCTCGGAGCTCCGGACGAGGCAATCGCAGGGCGGCCCGTCAGTCCGCCGGTGGGGTCGGCCCGGGCGCGGACCGTTCCGGGTGCGGATAGGACGGCTGTACCCGCAGCGGGCGGGCCGCCCAGCCGGGCAGGTGCCAGTTCCAGCCTCCGAACAGGGAGACGAGGGAGGGAACGAGCAGCATCCGCACGATGGTCGCGTCCAGCAGGATGCCGATGCCGAGGCCGGTCGCCAGCGTCTTGAGATCGGTGCCCGGTCCCGAGGCGAGTGCGGCGAAGGCGAGGAAGAGGATGAGTGCGGCGCTGGTGACGAGTCGGCCGGTGCGGCCGATGCCCTCGATGACCGCGTCGTCGGTCGAGTGGCCGGCGTCGTACTCCTCCCGGATGCGGGAGAGGATGAACACCTCGTAGTCCATGGACAGTCCGAACAGGAACGCGAAGATCATGATCGGGATCCAGAACGTGACGGCGCCGGTCGCGGCGATGCCGAAGAGCGTGTTGGAGCCATGGCCGTCCTGCCAGAACAGCACCATCAGGCCCAGCGTCGCCGCCAGCGAGATCAGGTTGAGCAGCACCGCCTTCAGCGGCAGCAGCAGGGAGCGGAAGGCGCGCACGAGCAGGATGTACGTCAGCAGCGCGATGATCGTGAGCATCAGCGGGAAGTTGCCGTAGACGGCGTGCAGGAAGTCGATCTGTGCCGCGCCGACGCCGGCGACACCGACGACACCGGGCAGGTGCTCGGTGGCGCTCTTGACCCGCCTGACCACATCGACGCTCTTCGAGTTCACGGTCTCGGTGTCCGGGATGACGACCACGATGCTCTGTCCGCCCTGGTTGCCGGCGGGCCCGGTCGGCACGAGCACGCTGGTCACGCCGTCGACCTTGGTCAACTCGGCGGCGACGGGTTTCGCCTGGTCGGTGCTGACCAGGACCTCCATCGGGGTCAGCGCGCCGGTCGGGACGCCGCCGCGCTCCAGGGTCTGCAGGGTGTCGTAGGCCGGGCCGTTCTTGGCCAGCGATTCCGAGGAGGCGAGGCCGATCTTGATGCCGAGGAAGACGCCGACGAGGGCCGCGAGGGCGGCCAGTGCGGCGGCGGCCGCGATCCAGCGGCGCCGTACGACCGCGGCGGTCCAGCGGCTCCAGAACCGGCTCGCCCGGTTCTCGTGCCGGATCTTCGGCCAGTCGACCTTCGGTCCGATGCCGCCGAGGATCGCGGGAGTGAGGGTGAGGGTGGTCAGCACGCTCGCGAGTGGGATGAGCGCGCCGCCGTAGCCCATGCTGCGCAGGAACGGGACCGGCAGGACCACCAGCGAGAGCAGGCCGATGGCCACCGTGACGCCGCTGAACACGATCGCATGTCCGGCGTGCTGCATCGCTACCACGACGGCGTCGTGGTTGTCCCGGCCGCGGTCGCGCTCCTCGCGCCAGCGGGTGACGAACAGCAGCGAGTAGTCGATCGCCACGCCCAGGCCGATCAGGGCGACCAGGAACTGCACGATGAACGACATGTCGGTCAGGTAGGTGAGCGGCAGGAGCATCACGAAGGTCGCGAGGATCGACACCGCGGCGACGAGCAGCGGCAGCAGGGCGAGGAAGGAGGCGAACACGAAGGCGAGGACGGCGAGTGCGCCGACGGCGCCGAGGAGCGTCTCGCCGAGCACACCGGGCCCGCCCCCGTCGTCGCCGCCGGAGGCCAGCGCGTCCTCGCCCGTCACTCCGATCACCGCACCCGCCGGCATGGCCTTCTCCGCCGCCGCCCGGATCGGGTCGGTCAGCAGTTTCTGGCTGGGGGACGGGTTGAACCGGTAGAACACCAGCGCGTAGGCGGTGCGGTCGTCCTTCGTGCGGAAGGCCTTGTCACCGGTGTTCGCCTCATCGATCAGCCGCACGCCCGGTACCGCCGTGCCGACGGCCGTGAAGACCCGCCCGACGTCCGCCTCGTGACCGGTGATCGTCTGCCCTGCCGGAAGGGTGACCGCCACCAAGTAGGGGTTGGTGTCGCCGCCGCTGCCGAAGGCGTCCTCGATCTTGTGCGCGGTCACGGTGCCGGGCTGTCCCGGCAGGGAGAAGTCGATCGTCAGCCGGTCCGTGGTGCGACCGGCCAGCAGGATGCCGGCGACCAGCACCAGACCCCAGAACGCCACCACCGCTTTGCGATGCCGCAGAACGAATTCGGCCCACCGTCGCATACCGGACCTTCCCCGGATCGTTGGTTGCGCGAGTTTAGCCCGCCGCCCAGTTTCTCCGCTATCGGAGCGATCCATCCGTTTTGACGGGATCCGGAAGCGCGGAATCCGCACCCACCGCCTCGGGAAGAAACGGCGCCGGAGGGGGCGTTGCCTTGTGAGTAGTAGTGGATCACCACCGGAAGTCTGAGAACGGAGCAGTCGAGGTGAACGACGCGATAGACGCCGACACCCTCAACAGGGCGGAGGAGGCTGCTCCCACGCCCGACGTATTGGAGCGGGTACGGCGGAACCGGCGGCACACCCTGGAGCTGCTCACCGTCTGCGCCGTGGGGCTCGTCCCGTGGACGGTCCTGCTGGCGATGACGCTGCCGTCCGGGTACGAGGTCCATCAGTGGCGCCTGGCATGGGTCGGTTTCGACATCCTGCTCGTGGTCGCGATGGCGTCCACCGCGCTGCTCGGCTGGCGGCGGAACCGCGCCGTCATATTGGCGGCGCTCACGACGTCGGTACTGCTGATCTGCGACGCGTGGTTCGACGTGTCGCTCGCCTTCGGCACCTCGGAGGTCTGGTGGTCGGCGGCGTTGGCGCTGTTCGTCGAACTGCCGCTGGCCTTCTACCTGATACGCCGGGTGATGGGGATGATCTCGCTCGCCCATTGGCCGTCCGTGGAAGCGGACACCCGGCTCACCGAATGACCCGCTTTGCCTCTGTGGCAACGGTGAGGTTTTCGCAACTCCCCTTTGTTCCCGATGACTTCGTTCGGAAATCCCCGGGGCTGAAGTTGGTCGCCATGGAGAGCGGCGAGGTGGCAAGACCTCGGCGCGCGGCATGGAGGATGTCATGCCCGAGATGTATTTCGATGTGCGCTGGCCCGACGGTCTGACCCAGCGCTGCTATTCACCCTCCACGATAGTCGAGGACTACTTCACCCCGGGTGCCGCATACGAGCTCGCCGAATTCGTCGAGCGCAGCCGTACGGCACTCGGTATCGCCGGTGACCGGGTACGGGAGAAGTTCGGCTTCTTCTGCACCGGCGCCTCCGACCAACTCGCCCGGATAGAACGGACGGCCGCCGCGTACGGCGACATCGGCGGCGCCAAGGTCACGGTCGAATCCCTCACCGGCGCCGACGGGAACCCGCGATGAGCCCCGCGACACGACTGTCCGGCACGCACTACTCGGTGGCCGTCGTGGGCGGTGGCCAGGCGGGACTGTCCGTCAGCCACGAACTGCGCGAACGCGGCATCGACCACGTCGTGATCGAGGCCCACCGGGTCGGACGCGAGTGGCGCGAGCGCCGCTGGGACTCCTTCTGCCTGGTGACCCCCAACTGGCAGTGCAGGCTGCCCGGTTACCCCTACCAGGGCGACGATCCCGACGGCTTCATGGTCCGCGACGACATCGTGCGGTACCTGGAGGGCTACGTCGCCCACTTCCGCCCGCCGCTGGTCGAAGGCGTGACGGTCACGAGGCTGCGCCGCTCCCCGAGCGGAGTCTTCGAACTCGCCACCACCGAGGGCGACTTCACCGCCGACCAGGTGGTGATAGCGACCGGCCCCTACCACGCCCCCTCCCTCCCCCCGATGGCCCAACGCCTCCCCGACTCCCTCACCCAGGTCCACTCCTCGCGCTATCGCAATCCCGCCCAACTCCCCCCGGGCGCCGTCCTGGTGGTCGGCACCGGCCAGTCCGGCTGCCAGATCGCCGAGGACCTGCACCTCGCCGGACGCCAGGTCCACCTGGCCGTCGGCAGCGCCCCGCGCGTGGCCCGCTTCTATCGCGGCCGGGACTGTGTGGCGTGGCTGGACGAGATGGGTCACTACGCGAAGAGCATCGACGACTTCGACGACGCCGGCGCTGTCCGGATGCGCGTCAACCACTACGTCACCGGACGCGACGGAGGCCGCGACATCGACCTGCGCGCCTTCGCCCGCGACGGTATGCGGCTGTACGGCCGCCTCACCGAAGTCGGCGGTACGGAACTGGAGTTCGCCGACGACCTCAAGGTGAACCTCGACCACGCGGACGCCGTGGCGGAGGGCATCAAGGACGCCATCGACGCCCACATCACCGCCCATGGCATCGCGGCACCGGACGAGCCCCGCTACGTACCCGTGTGGGAGCCGGACGAGCAGCCGCGCGAACTCGACCTGGACCAGGCCGACATCACGTCCGTCGTCTGGTCGACCGGATTCCGCCGGGACCACCGCTGGATAGAAGCACCGGTCTTCGACGGCCGCGGCTACCCGATGCACTGGCGCGGCGCGACCAGTGTCCCCGGCCTGTACTTCCTGGGCCTGCCCTGGCAGCACTCATGGGGCTCGGGACGCTTCGAAGCGGTGGGCAGGGACGCGGAGTTCCTCGCGAACCACATCGAGGCGTCACGCCGCCTGGCCGACGTCTGCGGCACCCTCACCGGCGCCCCCACCGACCTCGCCTCCGCCCTCCCGATCGGCTGAGGCGGAGCAAAGAGGAGACGAAGAGGACGAGGAACGGGACGACACTCATGGTCCATGACGCGCACCGCCACATCGGCGTCCTGCCCGCCTACCCCTTCTACGGCGGCCCGCCGGTCAACCCCGACACCACCGCCCGCGCCACGGTCAAGCAACTCATCGCCGACCTGGACGCGGAGGGCACCGAACGCGCTCTGGTCATCCCGAACTACGGCGTCCCGGACCCCGCGATCGCCTTCTCCTTCAACGAGTTGGTGATCGAGGCCGCCCAGACCGACGACCGTATTCGGGCCGGCCTCTGGGTCTCCCCGCGCCCCGAGGACGAGCAACGCACCACCCAGGCACTGGAGTTGGCGGGCGAGCGGGGCGTGAAGGCGCTCAAGCTCAGCTTCCTGCTCGGCGGCCGCCCGACGGATCCGGCCTGCCGCCCTCACCTGGACCGTATCTTCGCCGTGGCGGCCCGGCACGGGCTGGTGGTGCACGTCCACACCTCCCCCGGTGCCGCCTCCGACATCGACGAGGTCGGCCACCTGGTTGACTGGTACGCCGACCAAGTCCCCGTCCATCTCGTGCACTTCGGCGGCGGGATGAGCGGCCACATCAAGCTCGCCGGTTCCCGGTTCTTCGACTGGATCACCGCCGGCAAGCACGTCTACACCGACCTCTCCTGGGCCATCGGTTTCACTCCCCGCTGGCTGGCCCGGGAGATCGAGCGCCGCGGCATCGGCCACGACCGGGTGCTCTTCGCCAGCGACCAGCCTTGGGGCGACTTCACGGGCGAGTACGCCCGCCTCGCCGAAGCGACCGGCGGCGGCGAACTCGGCGACCTGGTCTTCAAGGACACCTTCGCCGCCCTCTACGACTGACCGACCTCCCCTCTCAAGTCCGGTACGTACAAGGAGACAGCCATGTCCGAAACCGTCGAACTCAGCGAGATCGAGCAGCGGTCCCTCAACGAGATCCCCCACCCGTCGCTCCCCGACGGCACCAGCATCTACGGCGCCACAAAGGTGTTCCCCGACTACAAGGCCGAGGACGGCGAGACGTACTTCACGCTCGTCCACGGCATCGCCCACGAGTCCTCGGTCTCCTTCGTCGCGGTCCTCCAGGCGACCCGCGCCCTGCGCAAGGGCTTCGAGACGGCCATCTACTTCTACGGCCCGGGCTCCCTCAACTGCCTTGCCACGCGCGGCTTCCCGACCACCGGCAACTCGGCCTTCCCCGGCGAGCACAACATCAACAACCAGCTCAAGACCTTCATCGCCGAGGGCGGCAAGGTCTTCTGCTGCCGCTTCGGCCTGTCCCTGCACGGGGCTCGCGAGGAGGACCTCATCGAAGGGGTCATCCCGACCCACCCACTGGACGTCCAGGACGCGCTGATCCACTACGCGCGCAAGGGCGCCATCATCAACTCCACCTACCAGCTGTAAGGGGGCCGTTGTGAGCGTTGGCACCGAATCGACGAGTACGGCGGTGGATGTGCGCATCATGACCCGCGCCGAACTCGCCCTGCACGGCGTCGCGTTGGACGCCCCCGTACGGCGGCCCGACGGCGCGGGTCCGAGCGGCGACGGTCACGTCCTCGTCGACGGTGCCAACGCCGCACTGCCCACCAACCCGGCCAGCCCCTACCGCGTACGCGACGGCAGCGTATGGCTGGGCGACCAGGACACCGGCCTCGCCCTGACCGCCGTGAGCCGCCCGAAGTTCTACGACCTGACCACCGCAGACGGCACCTCCTACGAGCACATCGCCCGCCTCCACGGCGCCGACGTCCTCGCCACCACCGTCGTCCAGACCTGCATCCGTTACGCCGAGTCGGACCGCTGTCGCTTCTGCACCATCGAGGAGTCCCTCCGCTCGGGCGCCGCGGTCGCCGCCAAGACCCCGGCGCAGCTCGCCGAAGTCGCCGAAGCGGCCGTCCGGTTGGACGGGATCAAACAGATGGTCATGACCACGGGCACGACTGCCGGCCCCGACCGGGGCGCGCGCAATCTCGTCCGCTCCGTGCGCGCCGTCCTCGAAGCGGTGCCCGGCCTGCCCATCCAGGTGCAGTGCGAACCACCCGGCGACCTCGCCTGGATCCGTGAGCTGCACGACGCCGGGGCCGCCACGATCGGCATCCACGTCGAGTCCCTCGACGAGGAGGTACGGCGGCGCTGGATGCCGGGCAAGTCGACAGTCCCGATGACCGAGTACGAGGCCTCGTGGGACGAGGCGGTGCGGATCTTCGGACCGAATCGCGTCTCCACCTATCTGCTCGTCGGACTCGGCGAGGACCCGGACGAACTCATCGCGGGCGCGGGCGAGTTGATCGACCGGGGCGTGTACCCGTTCGTCGTCCCGTTCCGCCCGATGGCCGGCACGCTCGCCGCCCGCGACGGCATCCCGGCACCGAGCGCCGAACTCCTGACGTACGTCACCGAGCGCGTCGCGGCGAAACTCCGCGCCGCCGGGATGAGCGGCGCCGACCAGAAGGCGGGCTGCGCGGCCTGCGGTGCGTGCAGTGTTCTGCAGTCGGCGGGCGGGTGATGGCCGTGTACCTCGACGGCTCCACGGCACCCCTCGCGTCGGACGGACCGGTCGACATCCTGGCCCTGCTGGGCGACCGGAGCACACTCGACCGCCGTCCCGCGTTCCACATCGAACAGGCCGCCGACAACGCCGAGTTGGCCGCCTACCGACGGTTGCGCACGGAGACCTTCGTCCACGAACAGGGACTCTTCACCGGCGACGACCTCGACGACCGTGACGCCGACGCGCGTACCGTCGTGCTGGTCGCCCGGGCCCCGAACGGCACGGTCATCGGCGGGGTGCGGCTGGGCCCGGTCGACGACGGTCCCGACCTCGGCTGGTGGCAGGGCGGCCGACTGGTCGTCGCCCCGCAGGCACGCGGCCCGCACGGAATCGGCGCGGCACTGGTCCGGGCGGCCTGCGCACGCGCCGAGGCGGAGGGTGTCCTGCGGTTCGACGCGACCGTACAGGCCCGCAACGAGGTGCTCTTCAGACGGCTCGGCTGGCAGTCGGTGCGGGCCACGGAAGTCGCCGGCACTCCACACGTCCTGATGCGCTGGCCCATCACACGGATCGCGTCCCAAGTCGCGGCCACGAAAGCCGCGTTGGGCCCGCTGCTCGCCGAACTCCCCGCACCGCCCGGCTTCGTCGGCGACGACGGCGCACCCGTCCCCGGCACCGACGTCATCGCCGCGTGCGACGCGATCGTGCCGTCGATGGTCGAACGGGACCCCGAGTGGGCGGGCTGGTGCGCGGTCCTCGTGAACGTCAACGACCTTGCGGCGATGGGAGCTTCACCGGTCGGCCTGCTGGACGCGGTGGGCGCACGCGATGCGACACACGCCGCTCTGATCCTCGCCGGACTGACCCGGGCGGCGCAGGCGTACGGCGTCCCGGTGCTCGGCGGTCACACCCAACTCGGCGTCCCTGCCGCCCTGTCGGTGACCGCGCTCGGCCGCACCGACCGACCTGTGCCCGGCGGCGGTGGACGCCGAGGGCATGCCGTACGGCTCACGGCCGACCTCGGCGGCGACTGGCGCGCGGGCTACCGGGGCCGCCAGTGGGACTCGACCACCCTCCGTCGCACGGACGAACTCCTCACCATGACAAGGGCGGTGGCCGCCGCGCGACCCGCCGCCGCGAAGGACGTGTCGATGGCCGGGATCGCCGGGACGCTGGGGATGCTCGCCGAGGCGAGCGGCTGCGGGGCGGTGCTGGACGTGGCCGAAGTACCGCGTCCGACGAACGCCTCGATGGGCGACTGGCTGACCTGTTTCCCCGGCTTCGCGATGCTCACCGCCGACGGCCCCGACGCGCACCCGCTGCCCGCCGGGCCCGCAACGGGTGCTGTGTGCGGGGAGTTGACCGCCGGGCAAGGGGTCGGGCTGCGCTGGCCCGACGGAGAGATCACCGAGGCGGTCGCCTCCGAGGTGACCGGAATGGGGACGGCATGAGCACGCTGCGGATGGCGGCCGTGTCCGCCGAGTTCGGCCGCGACCTGGAAGAGGGCTTCGCGATCGTCGAACGGCTCATCAAGGAGGCCGGCGAGCAGGGTGTACGGCTCCTCGCGCTACCCGAGGCGTGCCTGGGCGGCTATCTGCTCAGCCTGGACGACGACAGCGAGCTGGACGAGGGCCCGCCCGCGCTCGCCCTCGACGGCCCGGAAGTCCGCCGACTGGCCGCGCTGGCCGGTGAGTTGACGGTCGTAGCCGGATACTGCGAAGCCGCAGAGGACGGGCGCCAGTACAACAGCGTCGTCTGCGTGACAGGCGACGGCGTCCTCGGCAACCACCGCAAGGTCCACCAACCCCTCAGCGAGGACGCCAGCTACGCCTCGGGCGACCGCTTCCACGCCTTCGACACACCGGTCGGTCGGCTCGGGATGATGATCTGCTACGACAAGGCGTTCCCGGAGTCGGCGCGGGCCCTGGCGCTGGACGGCGCCGAGATCGGGGTCTGCGTGTCGGCCTGGCCGGGCGCGCGCACCAAAGCGAGCGCCGATCTCGAACAGGACCGCTGGAAGCGGCGTTTCGACCTGTTCGACCGGGCGCGGGCGCTGGAGAACCAGATCGTGTGGCTGTCCGCCAACCAGGCCGGCACGTTCGGGTCGCTACGCTTCGTCGGGAGTGCCAAGGTCGTCGACCCGGGCGGTGAGATCCTCGCCGACACGGGCGTGACGGCCGGCATCGCCGTCGCCGAACTCGACGTCGCACAGGCTCTGGAGACCGCCCGCCGGTCGATGGGACACCTGCGCGACCGGCGGCCCGAGACCTACGGACCAGCCCCGGGAGCAGTCACCGCTTGACTTCCTCCCCCGCCTAAAAGCGGGGAATTCCAGCGGTCGCCCGCGGGGGTTCCTGCTTCACCGACGACTGCCCGCCAGGAGTACTCCCTTGAGGTCTTACACCGTCTCCACAGGCCGAGACGGCCAGCCCGGCCGCCTTGATGTTGCGGGCCGCGTTGATGTCGCGGTCATGTACGGCGCCGCAGTCGCACGTCCACTCGCGGACGTTCAGCGGCATCTTCGCCGCGACCGTGCCGCAGGCCCCGCACAGCTTGCTGCTGGGGAACCAGCGGTCGATCACGACGAGTTCGCGCCCGTACCAGGCGCACTTGTACTCCAGCATGGAGCGCAGTTGCGTCCACGACGCGTCACTGATGGCGCGTGCGAGCCCGCCGTTCTTCAGCAGGTTGCGGACGGTGAGGTCCTCGATCACGACCGTTTGGTTCTCACGGACGAGACGAGTCGACAGCTTGTGCAGGAAGTCGCGGCGCCGGTCGGCGATCCGCGCATGCACGCGGGCGACCTTGCGGCAGGCCTTTTCGCGGTTCGCGGAGCCCTTGGCCTTCCGGGACAGTTCCCGCTGCGCCCTGGCGAGACGAGCACGGTCACGGCGCTCGTGACGCGGGTTGGTGACCTTCTCGCCGGTGGACAGGGTCACGAGGGACGTGATGCCGGCGTCGATGCCAACCGCGTTCTTCGTGGCCGGAGGCGGAGCAATGCGGTCGTCGCACAGCAGCGACACGAACCAGCGACCCGCCGCGTCGCGGGACACAGTCACCGTGGTCGGCTCGCTGCCCTCGGGCAGCGGACGCGACCAGCGGATGTCCAGCGCACCGGCCATCTTCGCCAGAATCAGTTGTCCGTCGCGCCACGTGAAGGCGCTACGCGTGTACTCGGCCGACGCCCGCGACTTCTTCCGGGACTTGAAGCGCGGATACTTCGCACGCTGGGCGAAGAAGTTCCCGAACGCCGTCTGAAGATGCCGCAGCGCCTGCTGGAGCGGGACCGAGGACACCTCCGTCAGGAAGGCCGGTTCCTCGGTCTTCTTCCACTGAGTCAGCGCGGCCGACGACTGGACGTAGGAGACGCGGCGCTGCTCCCCGCACCAGGCCCGGGTGCGCTCTTCCAGCGCCTTGTTGTAGACGAGGCGGACGCAGCCGAACGTACGCGACAACTCAGCTGCCTGCTCGTTCGTGGGGTAAAAGCGGTATTTGAACGCCCGCTTGACCTGCCGCGCCATACCTCACACCGTATCAACCCCTGTGTGAGCGGCGGGTGTCGGCCGGTGGACGGTGCACACCGATCCGCCCTGACGGCGAACCAGCTTCTCCTGCCCAGCTTCGCAGGAGCTTCGCTTCCTCCCCCGGCCGAGGCCGGGGGTATCCACGAAGGAGAGCCCCGATGAGCACCGTCCGGATCGCGGCCGCGGCCGCCCACTTCGGCCGCGACCTGGAGTTCGACCTGGCCCGCGTCGCCAAACTCATCGACGACGCCCGCGGCAACGGCGCCGGACTGCTGGTCCTGCCCGACGCCACCCTCGGCGGCTACCTCGCCGACCTGCGCCACCCCGACCCCCAGACCCTCCCCCCGGCCCTCAAGCCGGACGACCCACTGATCCTCCAAGTCGCCCGGCTGGCAGCCGAGATGGTGGTGTGCGTCGGCTACTGCGAGGACGGCGGGACCGAGCGCTACAACGCCGCGGTCTGCGTCAGCGGCGACGGCATCCTCGGCCGGCACCGCAAGGTCCACCTCCCGGCCGGCGAGGTCGCCGCGTACACGGCAGGGGACCGCTTCGACGCCTTCGACACCCCGGTCGGCCGCCTCGGCATGCTCATCGACTACGACAAGACGTTCCCCGAGTCGGCCCGTTCGCTGGCCCTCGACGGCGCCGAGATCCTCGCCTGCCTCTCCGCCTGGCCCACCAGCATCACCAACCGCGCCCCACGCATGGCCCAGGACCGCCAGGCCCGCCTCTTCGACCTCTACGACCAGTCCCGCGCCGCCGAGAACCAGGTCGTCCTGGCCTCCTCGAACCAGACCGGTGCGATGGGCGGCATGCGCTTCCTCGGCCAGGCCAAGGTGGTCGGCCCGGGCGGCGACATCCTCGCCCGCACCTGGTCCAAG
Source organism: Streptomyces prunicolor NBRC 13075 (assembly GCF_000367365.1). Taxonomy (GTDB): domain Bacteria; phylum Actinomycetota; class Actinomycetes; order Streptomycetales; family Streptomycetaceae; genus Streptomyces; species Streptomyces prunicolor. The sequence continues at coordinate 90,316 of NZ_BARF01000106.1, forward strand.
GCCGGCCTCGCCGTCGCCGAGATCGACGTCGCCGCCGAGACCGATCGGGCCCGCCGCGTCCTGCGCCACCTCGACGAACGCCGCCCCGACGCCTACCGGGAGTCCCGTACGTGAAGATCGCCCTGCTCAGCTACTCCACCAAGCCGCGCGGCGGAGTCGTCCACACCCTCGCCCTCGCGGAGGCCCTCGCGGCACTGGGCGAGGACGTCACGGTGTGGACCCTGGGCCGGGGCGGCGACGCGGGCTTCTTCCGCCCGGTGCACCCGGCGGTCCGCGTCCAGATCGTCCCGTTCCCCGACGGCCCGCCCGCAGAGACGGTCGGCGAACGCATCCTGCGCTCCATCGCCACCCTCCGCACGGCCTTCGACCCCACGCCCTACGACATCGTCCACGCCCAGGACTGCATCAGCGCCAACGCGGCCGGCCGCTGCGTCCGGACGGTCCACCACCTCGACCACTTCACCACCCCCGAACTGGCCGCCTGCCACGAGCGCGCGATCGTCGAGCCGTACGCGCACGTCTGTGTATCGGGGGCGGTCGCGCGGGAACTGGCCAAGGGCTGGGGCATCAACGCCCGGGTGATTCCCAACGCGGTCGCGTACGACCGCTTCGCGGTTACCGACCCTGCCGCGCGGGCGAGTTGGCGCTCCCGCCTCGGCCCGTACATCCTCACCGTCGGCGGCATCGAACCCCGCAAGGGCTCACTGGACCTCCTGGAGGCCTACGCCCTCCTGCGCGCCACCCGTCCCAACGTCCGCTTGGTGACCGCGGGCGGCGAGACGCTCTTCGACTACCGCGACTACCGGGCGAGTTGGGAAGCGCGGGCCGCCGAACTCGCCGTAGAACCAGTGGTGTTGGGGCAGGTCGGAGAGGACGAGCTGCCATCGCTGGTGGCTGCGGCGGACGTGTTCGCGTTCCCGTCCCTCAAGGAGGGCTTCGGTCTCGCGGCCATGGAGGCGTTGGCGGCGGGGGTTCCGTTGGTCGTGCGGGATCTGCCCGTGTTGCGTGAAGTGTTCGGCGGGGCTGCCCAATTCGCCGCCACACCGCAGGACTTGGCCACCGAACTCGGCCGCGCGCTCACAAACGAGGACCCCGTCCGCGTCGCAGCCGGGCGTGCCCTCGCCGCCCGCCACACCTGGGACGCGGCGGCCCTCAGTCACCTCGACTTCTACCGGTCCCTGAACCCTCGCCCATGAACAGCCCCTGTCAAACAAGGGCGTTGACACCTCACCCGATCCGCGTCACGGTGAGGGCCCGTCGCGCCCGGAGGTCGTCCATGGCTCCGTTATCCACGCCCCCGTCAGACACCGGCCTCGTCGAACGCGTACAGGCGATACAACCCCTCCTCCGCGAGCACGCGTTGCGCACCGAGCAGGAGAGAAGGGTGACCGGGGAAGCGGTGGCGGCGCTGACGGACGCCGGTGTCTACCGGATGAACGTCCCCCGGCGGTACGGCGGTTACCAGAGTCGGTTGAGCACGCAGGTCGAGGTGTTGGGCGAGATCGCCGCCGGGTGCGGTTCGACCGGCTTCATGGCGCTGAACCAGGCCGGGTGTTCGTACATCGCCGCGCTCTTCCCGGACGAGGCCCAGGACGAGATCTTCACCAGCCCGGACGTCCGGATCGGCGGCACGCTCATCCCGGACGCCGTCGCGGTCGCGACGGACGGCGGCTATGTCGTCAACGGCACCTCGGCCTTCGCCACCGGTTGCCAGAACGCCGACTGGCACCTCCTGACGGCCCGCGTCGAGTCCGACGGCGGCCTGCCCGAGGTGCTGTGGACCGCCGTGCCGATGTCCGATCTGGAGATCCTCGACGACTGGTACGTCTCGGGGTTGGCGGGGAGCGGCAGCAACAGCGTCGTCGCACGGGACGTGTTCGTGCCCGCGCACCGCGTGCTGCCCGTAGGGGCTCTGCTGCGCGGCGAGTCGGCCTCCAAGGCCAACGCGGACGACCCCTTCTACCGGATGCCGGTGCTGCTGCTGTTCTGCGCCTGGACGGCACCGAACGCGCTGGGCCTGGCCCGGGCCGCCCTCGCGGAGTTCACCGAGCGCATCCACCATCGGGGCATCACGTACACCTTCCACGAGCGGCAGTACGAGGCGGGCGTCACACATCTCCAGGTCGCCGAGGCTGCGTTGAAGATCTCCTGCGCCGAGTTGCTGACCGGCGAGTTCGTCGCCCGGATCGAGGCCGCGACCAAGAACGGCGACCCGTCGTACACCCAGGCGGACCGGGCCAGGATCCGCGCACAGAGCGGCTACACGACACGCCTGTGCAAGGAGGCGGTAGACCTCATCGCCTCCGCCTCCGGAGCGTCCTCCCTCCACCGGGACGTCCCCGTCCAGCGGGCCGTACGCGACCTGCACGCGCTCAGCCTGCACTCCTTCGTCAACCCGACCACCAACCTGGAGCTGTACGGCCGGGTGCTGGCGGGACTCGACGCGGGCACGCCGTTCCTCTGACCGGGTCGTTCATCCCAGAGTCGCCAGCCAGGCGGCGGTGTCGTCGGGCCGGGCGAACCGGTGCGCGGCGAGGGGAGCGAAGCGGGGTTCGCGGATACGGCGTTCGATCTCGCTCCTCCGCCCCGCGTGCTGGGACCACGCCCACCAGGCCGGGTGTTCCCGGCTCAGCCAGCCCGCCCAAGTCTCCCTGTTCCCACCGAAGATCCTCTCGCGGGTGACCGTCCGCCGAAGGGAACGGCGCAGCACCCGGGGCATGATCACGCGTCGCGCGTAGTCCAGCCAGAGCACCGTGTCGGCCTTCTCCCAGAGCAGATCACGGACTTCGGGCGAGCCGATCGAGTCGATGATCCAGCGGGGTTCGGAAGTGAGCCGCAGGACGTCGTCGGTCAGGGCTTCGTTGACGGTCCAGTCGGGGCCGGTGAAGTAGAGGGTGTCCATCTCGTGGTACGGCACGCCGAGCCGCTCGCCCACGGCCCGCGCGAGCGTCGACTTGCCCGCACCTGTCGCCCCGACCACCAGGATCTTCTCCATCCACGCACACTAACTAGGATGTGCGGTGCCCGCCGATCATCAACAGGAGCCCCGCCATGAGCAGTCCGCACCACGCCCACGCCTCCCTGGACGGCCTGGTGACGGGAGACGCCTTCGGCGACGGCTGGTTCACCCGGTCCGACGAGTCCGCCGAGGAGTTGCTGACCGCGCGGGAACTGCGCCCCGCGCCGTGGTCGTGGACCGACGACTCGGCCATGGCGTTCGTCCTGTTCGCCCACCTGGTGGCCCACGGGGAGGTCCAACCGGACGCCCTCGCACGGGAGTTCGCAGCCGAGTACCACCGGGACCCGAGTCGGGGGTATGGTCCGTCCATGCACAGCATCCTGCGCCGCATCGGCGACGGCGAGGACTGGCAGGCGGTCACCACCGGACAGTTCGGCGGACAGGGGTCCTACGGCAACGGCGCCGCGATGCGGGTCGCCCCACTGGGGGCCTGGTTCCGGGGCGACTTGGTGGCCGCCACCGAGCAGGCCCGGCTGTCCGCGCTGACCACCCATGCCCATCCGGAGGCCGTCGCCGGGGCGGTGGCCGTGGCGGTCGCCGCCGCGATCGCGGCCGCCGGGGAGGGTCAACAGGCCGCGCCACGCGCCGAGTTCCTGCGGGAGGTCGCCTCGCACGTGCCGGAGAGCGATGTCCGCTCCGGCCTGCTGGTCGCCGCGAATTTCTCCGAGCGGACGTCGGTACGGCACGCGGCCTCCGTGTTGGGCTCGGGGACGCTCATCTCCGCCCCGGACACCGTGCCGTTCGCCCTGTGGTCCGCCGCGGGTCAACTGGACGATCTGCCCGAGGCGTTGTGGCAGACCGTCGCCGGGTGGGGCGACCGGGACACCACCTGCGCGATCGTCGGAGGTGTGGTCGCGGCACGCACCGGCACGAGTGGCATCCCGGCAGCCTGGCGGGAGGCGTGCGAGGCGATCCCGGCGTGGAGCGGCTGGGCCGGGCAGGTCAGTCCGTCCCGGTGACCCGACGTCGACCGGTGACCTTCGAGGCCGGGAGGCGACCGGCTCTCGACATACCGGTGAGGGCGTCGCCCTCGACGGTGACCGCGAAGGTCAGGTTCAGGCGCAACGGCTTGGTGACCGCCTGCTTCCAGGTGACGCGATCGCCGTCGACGACGACATT
>NZ_BARF01000105.1 GCF_000367365.1 Streptomyces prunicolor NBRC 13075
CCGGGACGCCGCCGAACAAGGGGGCCGCGATGTTGGCCAAGCCCTGCCCGAACAATTCACGGTCGGGGTCATGCTCCTGACCCACCGTCATTCCATCGGCGACCGAAGCCGACAGCAGGGACTCCAGGGCGGCCAGGGCCGCGACCGCGACCGCCGGGGCGAGCAGAGAACCCAGCGAGCCGGGGTCGAGGAAGGCGAGGGAGGGCGCGGGCAGTCCGGCCGGCAGGTCACCGATCGGCTTCGCCGCGTCCAGGCCGGCCATCTGGGCAACCACGGTGGCCGCGATCACCGCGAGGATGGAGAAGGGAATCGCGGGCCGCCATCGGGCACCGATGAGCATCACGGCCCCGACCGCCACGGCACAGGCCACGGCGGTCCAGTTCGGGTTGTCCGCGAATTCCTCCAGGGCGCGCCAGGTCACCACGAGGACGCGGTCGCCGTCCGGCTTGGGCACCCCGAGGGCGTTCGGGATCTGCTGGAGACCGATCACACAGGCGATGCCGAGGGTGAAGCCCTCGACGACGGGGGCGGGCACGTACCGCATGTACTTGCCGGCCCTGAGCAGAGCGAGCGCGACGAGCATCACGCCTGCCATCAGCCCGACGGTGAGCACCCCGGCGGGCCCGTGCTCCGCGACGATCGGCACCAGCACCACCGTCATTGCGCCTGTCGGCCCCGACACCTGCAGATTCGAACCTCCGAACACGGCGGCAAGGGCACCGGCGATGACCGCGGTCGCCAGCCCCGCCTCCGCGCCCAGCCCGGAGGAGACGCCGAAGCCGAGCGCGAGGGGGAGCGCAACGACCGCCACCGTGAGGCCGGCGAGAAGATCCCGGCGCGGGTCGCGGCGCATCTCCGCCAGATCGATCCGGCCGGGCAGAAGGTCGGCGATCCGGCCTCTGATCCGGGTGAAGGCGGGCGTCATCGCGCGGCGACCTCGGTTTCACGCAGCTCGGCGAGCAGTTCGTTCCGCCCGGACAGCAGCTCGGTCAGGATTCGGCGGGCGGCTCCCATCAGGTCGGCCACGTCCCCGCCGGCCAGTTCATAGACGACCGCCGCCCCCTCCCGCGTCGAGGTGACGATCCCGGAGCGGCGCAGCACCGCCAGCTGCTGGGAGAGGCCGGCGGGCTCCACCTCGATCGCGGCCAGCAGGTCCCGCACCGGCAACGGCCCGTCCTGCAGCAGCTCCAGAACCCGTATCCGTACGGGATGACCCAGCATCCGGAAGAACTCGGCCTTGGCCTGGTACAGCGGAACGGACACGACTCCTCGACTTCCCCGACAGCGCCCCGGCCGGGGCAGGCGAAGACTGCGCCCGCGACTACCTGCGAACACAGACAACACAGCATCTAACCAATTGCTAAATTTGGCAATTCATCATCACGTCGATGCCGGGACATTCCAGCGAACGAGGGGGTCAGCCCTTCTTGACCACGCTCGACTTGAGCTGCACCGCCCCGAAACCGTCGATCCTGCAGTCGATGTCGTGACCGTCAACCCCCTCGACCCGCCGGAGGGCCGGAGTCCACGCCGCCTTCGGCGAGCACCCATGCATGGCCGCACTCCGGGCACACCACCAGGGCGTTCATCTCGTAGGTGTACTCACACGAGCACTTCGGGCAGGGAGGAAGGTTCTCGATCACCGCGTCAGGGCATCCGGCCGCTCACCTGGGACAATCCCTTCGGCCGGCGCGGGCATACGACCGCCGCAGGGCACAGGGCGATCCGTTCTGGTTCATCGGGTCGCGGGCCGGTTCACCCGCCGAGCGTCTCCGCCATGCGGTCCAGGTCGGCGAGAAGAACCGAGAGGCGTTTCGGCGGCACGGCATCGGTCATCCGCTGGTCGATGGCGTAGACGACGGAGCGCGCCGCGGCCAGGCGGCGGCGGCCCTCCTCGGTGAGGTGGGCGGGCAGGGCGCGGCCGTGGTCCGTGGTGGCCGGGCGGGTGATCAGGCCGGCGTCCTGGAGCCCGCGCAAGACGACGTTCATGGACTGCCGGGTGACGAAGGTGCCGCGGGCCAGTTCGGCGTTGGACAGCCCGGGTTGCTGGTCGAGCAGTTCGAGACACGCGTACTGCGGCACGGTCAGGCCGTGCTCGCGCAGGGCCTTGTCCATCGCGCCGCGCAGGGTGGCTGCGGCCCGCTTGAGGCGGTAGCCCAGTCGCTCGGTCACGTCGGCAGGCGGAGTCCGGTCGGTGATCCCATTACTCATGTCAGGAGTTTGACATAGGAGCGAGGAGGCACCTACCGTCACCTATGTCAAAGTCCTGACATGAGTACCCCTGAGGAGCATCAATGGCCACCACCGTTTCCGTCGCCGGGCCCGACTTCATCGCGCTGCAGGTGCGTGATGTCGACGCGGCCGCCGCCTTCTTCGAGACGCGGCTCGGGCTTCGCCGGGCACCCGCCTCGCCCCCCGGCGCCGTCGTGTTCGACACCGAGCCGATCGCATTCGCCGTCCGCGAGCCCCTGCCGGGTGTGGACCTCGACAGCGTGGAGCGACCCGGCCTCGGAGTCGCCCTGTGGTTCGGGACCAGCGACGCCCAAGCCCTCCACAACCGTCTCCAGGCCGCCGGTACCCCCATCGTCAAGGCGCCGGAAGACGGCCCGTTCGGCAGGATGTTCACCTTCCTCGGACCCGAGGGCTACGCCATCACCGCCCATGGGAACTGACCGCGCGCACCGTCGCCATCTGCCCGCGCGGACCGTTCTCCCTCACAGCCGGTCCCGGCTTCCTGAAGGGCCTCACCTCCGCCGGATGGTGACCTCGACGCGAATGGACCGCGGGCGATGCCGGCCCAGGATGCCCTCGCACACCTGCGGACGCTGCCCGGCATCGACCCCTTCTCCGCCGAGTTGATCCTCATCCGCGGCGCCGGACACCCCGACGTCTTCCCACTCCACGAACCCCGACTGCGCGCCGCAACGGCACACGCCTACGGCCCGGGCGATCCGGACGCTTCGACCAAGCACCGCCTCACCGGCATCAGCGACCGCCGGCCGCCCCACCGCGGCTGGGCCGCCCTCCTGCTGCGCACGCACAGCGGAGCGTAGTCACCCGCCATCCGGAGCCGCCCGACCTGCCGCCTCCGGTCGACAACCCGCGCATCGCTCCGCCCGGAACAGTCACGCCGGTCCGGGCGGAGCCCGCCCGGGACATCTGTCGCCTGCTCACGGCAAGGGGAACGGGTAGCAGAGCCGACGATTTCGAAGAATCCCCGTCAAACTGGCGCGACGCACGCAAGAGCTTCGCCCGGACCGACTGCCGCGACCTGCTCGTCAAGGCCCACCAGCAGCGGCGAGGTCCGCTGTCCAACACCGTCTTCGCCACACCCGAGCACCTCGCCCCTACCGTCCGGCACGGCTCCGCACGATCCAGTGCAGCAGCCACCTTCATCGACGGATGCCTCGCCGGAACCGGGCTGCCGCTCACCCCGACGGCAACTCCTTGGTGAAACAGCCACGCCAGACTTCGAGTGAGCCGTCTGCGAGCGCGGTGGTGTAGTTGATGACGCGGGTATAGCCGTCGTCGAGGAGCATCGGTAGTGCGGGTCCGGCGGGCAGACCGTTCGCGAAGGTCTTGGTGATCCAGTCCTGGACCCATGTCGACTCGTCGGCCCATTCGACCGCGGCGAACCCTGCGTCCTTGACACAGGCGAGCAGTGTTTCGGCGGACACGACGAAACTGTCGGTGCCGTCGAGTGACCAGGGCATGGGCCAGGGCAGGTCGGCCTGGCGTGGTTGGCAGACTTCCCAGACGGCCAGGCGCGCGCCGGGGGCGAGGCGTTCGGCGATGTGACGGAACCAGGTGGTCTTGTCCCGCACATTCATCTGGACGTGCATGGTGAGTGCGGCGTCGAAGGCCGGATCGGACTGGAAACCGGCGATGTCCCCGTTGTGGAACCGGACGATGTCGCTGAGCCCGGCCCGGGCGGTGAGGTCGCGTGCCGCGTCGATGTAGGCCGGGGTGATGTCGATGCCGACGACATGGTTGCCGGTGCGGCGGGCGATCTGGCGCGCGGGTCCACCGAATCCTGAGCCCACGTCCAGGACGACGTCACCGTGCGCGAGGGCGAGCGTGGGAATGAGCCGTTCGACGGCGTCGGCGCCACCGATGTGGAACTGGTCGAGGTTGTCCAGGGCTCCGTCGGCCGCGGCGTCGAGATCGCGCTTGTCGCTCAGGAGGCGGTCGATGGTCTGGCGGACGGCGGTTTCTCCGTAGGTCATGGCACCGGGTCCTTTCGGTCGCTGGTGGTGTCTGCCAACTCGGCCGGCCGGTGTGCCGGTCCGGGTTGCTGCGGGGGTTGGGCGGGCAGGAAGACGCCGGCGAGCAGCGCACCGGCGACCGCGACGAGTCCGGCCACGACGCACCCGACGCTGAGGCCGTGGTCGAAGGCGCCGGTCGCGGCCTGACGTACGGCGTCGGCCACGGCGGGCCGGCCCTGGGCGGCGAGCCGGCTGGAGACGCCGAACGCTGCCCCGACGGACTGATGGGCGAGGTCCGTCAGCGGGGTGGGCAGCGTCGTGGGAAGGGTGGTGTTGAGCCGCGTGTCGTACAGCGAGGCGTACACACTGCCGATGACCGCGACTCCAAGGGTTCCGCCGAGGAGCCGGGTGGAGTCATTGACGGCGGACCCCACACCGGCCTGGTCGGACGGGACTGCTCCCATGATGGACTCGGTCGCGGGCGCGGAGGTCAGACCCATGCCCAGGCCGTAGACGACCATCTGGATGGCGATGATCCCGTAGTTGAGTGTCGGGGAAATGTCGCTGGCGACCCAGAAGTAGAAGATCGCCTGGAGGACCAGCCCGGCCGTGACGATCGCCTTGGTGCCCGCACGGACCGCCAGCCGCGTCCCGAGGGTCGATCCGACGGCGACGGAGACCGCGACCGGCAGCAGGTGGACGCCAGTGGAAAGGGGGCTGTACGTCCGGACGAACTGGAAGTACTGCGTCATCAGGAAGATGAACCCGAACAGGGTGAAGAACGCGATCGTGACCGCGGCACTGGCGGCGCTGAAGCGCATGTCGCTGAAGAGCCGCACATCGAGCATCGGCTCGTCCGCGCGGCGCTCGCCGACGATGAACGCGATCAGCAGGACCGCCGCACCGGCGAAGCCGGCGAGCGACGACGATGATGCCCAGCCACGGTCCGGGGCCTCGATGACGGTGTAGACGAGCAGCCCCATGAAGCTGCCGGACAGGACAAGGCCCAGGAAGTCCAGGCGGTGCGGGACGGGGTTCTGCGACCCGGGGACGAACAGTGCCACCAGGGCGATGACGGCCAGCGACACCGGGCCGAGGGCGTAGAAGACGCTCGACCAGCTGTAGTGCTCCAGCAGGAACCCGCCCGCGATCGGCCCCAGCGCGATGGCCATACCGGCCGTCGCGCCCCACAGGCCGATGGACAACGCCCGCTCCCTACGGCTGGTGAAGACGCCGGTGAGCAGTGAGAGCGTGGCGGGGAACGTCATCGCGGCCCCCAGCCCCATCACGGCCCGGGCCGCGATCAGCTCCGCCGGGGTGTCGGCGTACCCCCCGACGAAGCTGGCCACACCGAAGACCAGCAGCCCGGCCATGAGCATGCCCTTGCGGCCGAAGCGGTCGGACAGACTCCCCGAGGTCAGCAACAGGGCGGCGAACACGAGGTTGTAGGCATCCACGACCCATTGCAACTGCGCGGTGGAGGTACCCAGTTCGCGTGTCAGCGTCGGAAGCGCCACGTTGACCAGAGTGGTGTCGAGGTTGATCACGAACGACGCCGCCAGCAGCGCGGCGAGCACGAGTGGTTTCGACGGTGCACGAGTCATGGTGGAAGACTATGCATGGTTGGTTTACTTTTTCTACCACTTGATTTGAAAAATAAACCGCTCCCGGCTAGGCTGGACACATGCGGAGCTATGGCCAGTACTGTTCGATCGCCCGGGCTCTCGACGTCGTGGGGGACCGCTGGTCACTGCTGATCGTCCGGGAGCTCCTGCTACAAGGCCCGTGCCGGTTCACGGACCTGAAGAACGGGCTGCCGGGCGTCGCGGCGAACCTGCTGTCGACCCGCCTCAAGGAACTTGAGGCCGCCGGCCTGATCACTCGCGAGGACGCGCCACCGCCGGTCGCCACCGGCCTCTACTCCCTGAGCGAGACCGGTCTGGCGCTGGAGCCGGTACTGAAAGCGCTCGGGCTCTGGGGTCTGCGGTTCATGACCGAGAAACGGCCGGACGACGCGTTCCAGGCACAGTGGCTGACCTACGCCCCTGCGTGGTTCACCACCGACACCGATCCCGACGGCCCGCCCGCGGTCATCCAACTCGTCGCGTCCGACGAGTTGGCCGTCATCGAGCTGCGAAGCGGTCGGATCCACACCCGGCTCGGCCGCGCCACCGACCCGGACCTCGTCCTGGACGGTCCACCCCGTGCAGTCCTCGGGTTGCTCAGCGGCGTGATCGATCTCGAACGCGCCGGCCGACTCGGTCTGTCCGTCCATGGCCGACGCGAGCTGCTCACCCGTCTCCGTCCGGTCGCGCAGGACCGGGCGCCCACTCGGCACGAGCACCGCCCATGAGCGACGGTGCCGGACTGTCGGGGACTTTGTCCGCGAGCAGGTGCCGCCCCGTCACGGCAGCACGCACACGGAGAGGTCGAGCAACGCCGGTTCAGCGCCTGCGCAGCACGGTGAGCGCGGCGTCGAGGTCGGCCGCTCGGGGGCGGTTGTGGGGCAGCTTGCCCAGGACGACGGACATGCCGCACGTGTCGGTGACCGCCGAGTAGACGAGCCCGCCCGCGATGCCGACGGCCAGGAGCTGGAAGGCGGGGTGCACGAGCAGACCGAGGGCGAGGCCCAGCAGCACCATCGTCCCGGCGGTGAAGCGCACCTGCCGCTCCATGCTCCAGCCGGCCCGGGTGTCGCAGGCGGCGGGACGGTGCAGGTCGTGGCCGTCTGCGGCCCAGGCTCCGGTGCCTCCGGCGAGGGTGGCGGTCGGTATGCCCTGCTCGGACAGCAGCTTGCAGGCGTTCTCCGAGCGCCTGCCGGAAGCGCACACGACGAGGACGTCACCGTGTTCTGCGGCGTGCCGTATCTCCGGCAGGGCACGGCGGACGTGGTCCAGGGGGATGTTCAGGGCGCCGGGCAGGTGGCCGGAGGCGTACTCGGCGGGCGTGCGCACGTCGATGACGGTGAGCTCGTGGAGGCGGATGCGAGCCTGGTCCGTGGCGAGGGTGACGGGGGTGATGGGGGTGGGAGAGCTGGTCATGGCGGGATGATCCTTTGATGGTCGACGCCGTCCCGAACCGGGACGTACAGTACCCCTAGGGGTATTTATTGAGGAGTGATCGTGGAGCTGGAGCTCGAGGGCGCGGACCTGAAGGCCGTGCTGAACCGCCTGCGCCGCGCGCAGGGTCAGATCGCGGGCGTGATCCGGATGATCGAGGAGGGGCGCGACTGCGAGGACGTCATCACGCAACTCGCCGCCGCTTCACGCGCTCTCGACCGTGCCGGTTTCGCGATCATCGCGACCGGCATGCAGCAGTGCATGACCGATATCGAGTCCGGCCGCAAGAACGGCGAGGACGCCCAGCAGATGCGCGCCCGCCTGGAGAAACTGTTCCTGTCCCTGGCCTAGACCGTGTCCGCTGCGGCGCGTCATGCCGCCGCGTCGATCAGCATGAAGGCGGCCACGGCCAGCAGCGCCAGGGCGAAGACCCGCTGAAGCGTGTGCCCGGAGATCTTCGTGGCCAGCCGTTTCCCGTCCCAGGCGCCGAGGATCGCGGCCCCGGCGAAGGGGCCGATGACCGCCCAGTCCAGTCCGTCGGCCGTGCCGGTGCGCATCGCCAGCGCGGCCAGGGAGTTGACGGTGATGACCAGCAGGCTGGTGCCCACCGCGTAGCGCATCCGCATGCCGAGCACGTTCACCAGCGCCGGTACGGCGAGGAAACCGCCACCGACGCCGAGGACGCCGGTGACCGCGCCGAGCCCGGCCCCGGCGGCCGCGGCCCTCCCCGGCCGCACCGGCACGACGGTGTCCGCCGCACGCGGGCGGCTCCGCAGCATGCGCAGGGCTGCCGCTCCCGCCACCAACGCGAAGGCCGCTGTCAGCGTGGCCGCCGGGACACGTCCGGCGAGCGCGCCGCCCAGCATCGCCGGGCCGATGCCGGCCGCCGCGAACAGCAGCCCGGTCCCCCAGCGGACGTTCCCGTCGCGGGCGTGCGCGGACATGGCGGTGGCCGAGGTGACGGCGACGATGACCAGGCTCGCGGTGGTGGCCGCGACCGGGGTGAAACCGAGCAGGTAGATCAGGGCGGGAACGGCCAGCACGCTGCCGCCGCCCCCGAGAGCGCCAAGTGCCAGACCGACGACCGCACCCGCGGCCAGGGCAAGTATGAGAGTGCTCACGCGACGGTGCCGTTCCCGCCCCGCGGGTCCACCACCGGCAGCCCCGCCTCGGCCCAGTCCCGCATGCCGCCAATCACGTCCACGGCCTCCGCGCCCCGGGCGGCGAGCAGTTCGGCGGCCTGCCGGGAGCGGTTGCCCGAGCGGCAGATCACGACCAGGGGCCGTGCCTGCGCCTCGGCGGGCAGTCCAGCCCCGGCGGCCAGTGCCGAGAGGGGCAGGTGTACGGCTCGGGGCGCGTGCCCCGCCTGCCATTCGTAAGGTTCGCGGACATCGAGCAGCACGGCGCCGGCACTGCTTTCGGCGGCGTTCCCGTTCTTCCCGTGGCCGGTGCGTGCGGCCGCCTCCTGGACGGTCACACGGCCCGGGCCTCCCCGGCCTCGCCGGAAAATACTCATCTCGGTTTCTCGCTCCTTGTTTCCCGTGTCGGTACGGAAGATCGGCAGGGGTCGCCGCGACATGCGCCGTCAGACGGTGCGTACGGTGAGCCCGGCCTTCTCCGCCGCGTCGAAGGAGTCGTCCACGGCGACGACCTCGCGACCGGCCGCGTCCAGCAGGGAGGCGGCGATCGCGGCACGCATGCCGCCCGCGCAGTGCACCCACACCTGACCGGCGGGGACCTCGTCGAGGCGGCGGTGCAGGAGGTGGACCGGGATGTGGACCGACCCCTCGATGCACCCGCCCGCCCGTTCGGAGCCACGCCGGACATCGAGTACGACGACGCCCTCCGCCGGATACCGGCCGGCGAGATCGGTGAGCGTGGCCCGCGGGAAGGAAGCCGGGGCCTCTCCCTCCCGGACCCAGCCGCCGGGGTCGCCGGTCGCCGCGGCGGCGGGGCGGTCGATGCCCACACGGACCAGTTCGCGCTGGGCGGTGGCGAGTTGCTCGGGCGACTCGGCGAGCAGCGTGACCGGCCTGCCCCACGGAATCAGCCAGGCCAGATACGTGGCGAGCTGTCCCTCGGCCTCGAAGTTGAACGAACCGGACACGTGCCCCGCGGCGAAGGCGACACGGTTGCGCAGGTCCACCACCCACTCCCCCGCCGCAAGCCGGGCGGCTATCTCCCCGGCGTCGGCGACGGCGGGCGGGGTCAGGTCGAGGGGCGCGGGTCCGGCGGCGTTGGCCGGGCCCATGTGCGTGTAGTACGCGGGGATGTCGTCCAGGCCGGCCAGCAGACCGGCGACGAAGTCGTCCACGTCCCGGGTGAGCGCCTCGTTGGACACCTTCTCCTTGCCGATGGTCGTGTCACCGCCCTCCGCCCGGGAGGAGGAGCAGAAGCTGCCGAAGCCGTGCGTGGGCAACACGGCCGTGCCGTCGGGCAGTTCGGCGGCCAGCCGGTGCGCCGAGGCGTGCTGGGCCCGGGCCAGCTGTTCCGTGAGCCGCGGCTCCACGAGATCGGGACGGCCGACGGTACCGATCAGCAGCGAACCGCCGGTGAACACCGCGACCGCCGTGCCGTTCTCCTCCAGCGCATAAGAGGTGTGGTGCGGAGTGTGACCGGGTGTCGCGAGCGCACGCAGGGTCAGGCCGGCGGCGGTGTCGATCCTCGTGCGGTCACCGTCATGCACCGGTACACGCGCGAAGGAGACGCGGGCCCCGGCGGGAACGAGGTAGGCGGCACCGGTGAGCCGGGCGAGCTCCAGGCCGCCGGTGACGTAGTCGTTGTGGACGTGCGTCTCGACGACCTGTGCGATCCGCACACCGCGCCGGGCCGCCGCCGCGATCACCTGATCCACGTCACGGGGTGGGTCGACGGCCACCGCCGTCCGCTCACCGCCCGCGAGATAGCTCCGGTTGCCGAGCCCTGACACCTCGATCGTGTCGACGAAGAACACGGGGCACTCCCTTCCAGTCTCCAGCGAAGAATTACCCCGGGGGGTATGCTTTCGACCGTAGCATGAATACCCCAGGGGGTATTCATGAAGCCAGGGGAAGCCCTTGGAGACACCTCACGAGCACCGCAGGCACGGCAGGACACCCGTCCCGCACCCTGCGAGCCGACCAGAAGGGCCACCGCCATGCGCTACGACCGCACCGTGCACCTCGACACCGACTTCGCCACCATCGTCGACCGCGTCCGCGAAGCCCTCGCCGCACAGGGATTCGGCATCCTCACCGAGATCGACGTCACCGCCACGCTCAAAACGAAGCTCGACCACGACATGGAGGACTACGTGATCCTCGGCGCCTGCAACCCGCCCCTCGCCCACCGCGCCCTGGAGACCGACCGCGCCATCGGCCTACTGCTGCCCTGCAACGTCGTCGTCCGCACCGACGGCGACCACACCGCCGTACAGGCCCTCGACCCGAACACGATGGTCACGCTCACCGGACTCGACGCCCTCCGCCCGGTCGCCGAGGAAGCCACCCACCGCCTCGACGCCGCCCTAGCCTCCCTCACGGCAGCCGACGCGGACGGCTGACATCGCCCCGGGAGATCGAATGCGTCCGACACCGGCGCAGGCACACCTCCCACGTCACCCATGGCCGCCGTCGGCCCCTCCAGCGTGCCGCGGGTCGGCCCGGCATCCGGACCAAGGCCACAGCCCGCACCGGCCCCATGGGGAAAGCGTGACCACGACAGCCGGAAACACGTACGACTCGGACCGCACGCGAGCTTCGCGCGGCTCACCCCGCTCGTTGCCGTCAACGCCCGCCTCGCTTCGCTCCTGAACGGGCGGACCGATCTGCTCACCGCGCACTGGCTGGGTAAGCAGGGTCCCTGGCCGGAGATCACCCACGGTCTCCTACGTTCCGACGGCCATCTCGGCCAGGTCGCCCGCTGCGCCGATCCGGCGGGACTGAGGGCCTACCTCGCCCGCTGGTTGCCGTCCGAGTTCGGCTGATGCGTCATGCGCCTGCAGGCGCACGGTGCAGGCGCCGGGTCGGCCGGGCCGCTCACGCCTCCTGCCGGGTGTCGATCTCGGCGATCAGGGCCTCGATACGGGTCCTGATCTCGTCCCGGATCGGGCGGACGGCCTCGACGCCCTTGCCCGCCGGGTCCTCCAGAGCCCAGTCGAGATACTTCTTGCCGGGGAAGACCGGGCAGGCGTCGCCACAGCCCATGGTGATGACGTAGTCGGACGCCTGGACCACCTCGGTGGTGAGGACCTTCGGCTTCTGGTCGGAGATGTCGACGCCGACCTCCTTCATCGCCTCGACCGCGGAGGGGTTGACCTGGTCGCCCGGGATGGAGCCTGCGGAGCGGACCTCGATCCGGTCGCCCGCGAGGTCGTCGAGGAATCCGGCGGCCATCTGCGAGCGCCCGGCGTTGTGGACGCAGACGAACAGCACGGAGGCGAGCGGGCTGGAGGACATGGGTTCTTCCTTCGCGATGTGGATCAAGCAGGTGGTGCGGGATCGGGATGGGAGTCAAGGGCTCGGCAGGGAGTCGAGCAGTTCGGTGATGTGGGCGTCGATCTCGTCGCGGACGCCTCGGACGAGGCGATCGGGACGCCCTCGGGGTCGCTGACGGGCCAGTCCAGGCAGCGTCGGCCCGGCACGACCGGACATGCGTCCCCGCATCCCATGACGATGTCGGCGGCCCGCACGACCTCGCCGGTCAGCGACTTGGGGTACGCGTCCGTCAGATCCGCCCCGGCCTCGGTCAGGGCCTGGGCGACGACCGGTTCGACCTCGGCGGCGGCCCGTGTGCCCGCAAACGATACGTCCACATGGCCTCCGGTGCGGTGGGCCAGGACGACGAGGTGGGTGCGGACGCAGGCGTGCTCGGCGAGCCGGGCGTAGGAGTCGGTGACGACGCCCTGGATCGCCTCCAGGGAGAAGTGACCGCAGCGGCGCAGAGCGAGGCGGGCGATACCGGACGCGAGGCGCTCGTCGGGAAGGACGGGGGGCGGGGATGCGGCCATGGGAACCCCTTCGGGGCGTGGATCCCAACGGGTGCGGGGATGCGAGTCCCAAAGATCAGCTCAGGCTGGTATCAGCCTAGAGTGATGTGACAGTATCAGTCCATGCTGACGTCAGTCGACACTGATCTGTTGCGGGTTCTGGCCGACCCGCTCCGCCTCCAGATCGTCACCCTCCTGGCCGAGGAGACGCTCTGCAGCACCCATCTGATCGAGGAGACGGGGGCCAGACAGACCAACCTCTCCAACCATCTGAAGGTGCTGCGCGAGGCCGGGGTCGTGGACACGGAGCCGTGCGGCCGGTTCACCTACTACCGGCTCAAGCCCGACGTCATCGCCGAACTCGCCGGCCAGTTCGCCGACCTGGCCAAGACTGCGCGCGTCACGGCCGAGAACAACGTCAAGCGGTCCTGCCCCTGATCCCCGCCGCTACGGCGGCCGCACCGAGGAGCCCTTGTTGGCCGCCACGCACGAGACCGCCGCGGAGTCCGCCATATCCGCTACCGGGCCCCGGCCCGCTCCCAGGGCCACCCCACCCCGCGCGCCTCTGGTCGCGCGGGCCGCTGCCGAACTGGTGGGCACCGCCGCCCTGGTGGCGGTCGTGGTCGGCTCCGGCATCCAGGCCACCGAACTGACCAACGACGTCGGCCTGCAACTGCTGGCCAACTCCCTGGCCACCGTCTTCGGCCTCGGCGTCCTCATCACCCTGCTCGGCCCGGTCTCCGGTGCGCACTTCAACCCCGCCGTCACCCTCGCCGAATGGTGGACCGCCCGCCGCAGCGACGCAGGCGTCACCCTGCGCGAGGCGGCCGTCTACGTCCCCGCCCAGATCATCGGGGCGATCGCGGGCGCGATCCTGGCGGATGCGATGTTCGGCCGACCGCTGGTGAAGTGGTCCACCCACGACCGCTCCGCGGGACACCTGCTCCTCGGTGAAGTCGTCGCGACGGCCGGGCTGATCCTGCTGATCTTCGGCCTGGCCCGCACCGACCGGCTGCGTTTCGCGCCCGTCGCGGTCGCCTCGTACATCGGCGCGGCGTACTGGTTCACCTCGTCGACGTCCTTCGCCAACCCGGCGGTGACGATCGGCCGCGCCTTCACGGACTCCTTCGCGGGCATCGCGCCCGGCTCGGTCGCGGGGTTCATCGGCATGCAGCTCGTTGGGGTCGTGGTCGGACTGCCGCTGGTGGCCCTGATCTTCATGCCGGGACGAACGGCCGGCGACCAGCCCGCCGCATGACGCGCGCCCCGCGGGTGACGGTGATCGACGGCGCTCGCTCGGCACACGAGATCCGTGCGTCCCCGGGAGCGGGCGGGCGATGACCGCGCGGCTTCGCGTTTCCTCCGTCAGTGGTCCTTGTCGGCCAGCGCGAGCCGTCTTCCCTGTCCTGCGGCGGCCGAGAACCTTCGCGCCGCCGAACGGGCCCAGGAGGTTGATGACGTCGAAGGGCCTCGTCGCAGCATTCGGAAGCCGGGCGAGCCCTGGCCGACGCCTGGCGGCAGCCGCCCGAAGACCCGCAGGAGGACCAGCAGCGGCCGCATCAGGATGTAGCCGAAGAGCATGTGGAACAGCGTCTGCTCGTTGGTCCACCGGGCGCCTTCGGTGGACCGGCGCAGGTCGGCCCGGCCGGCGCCGTCAAGGAGTTGGCGGAACGTCGTACGAGCGCGCTCCAACTCCTCGTGGATCGCCGGTCGGTTCACCGACGACTCACCCATGGGACTCACCCACTCTCCTCGCCGCGGCTCAGCTCATGGCACTGCCGAGCATCTGCCCCATCGCGGCGACCACGGACGGCTCGACGCGGTAGTAGACCCAGGTGCCGCGCCGCTCGGAGCTGAGCAGGCCGGCCTCCTTGAGCTTCTTCAGGTGGTGGGAGACGGTCGGCTGGGAGACACCGACGTCGGAGATGTCGCACACGCACGCCTCGCCGCCCTCGTGTGAGGCGACCAGCGAGAACAGTCGCAGCCGTACCGGATCGCCCAGCGCCTTGAACATCCGCGCCGTCCGCTCAGCCTCCTCCGCGCTCAGCGGTCGCTCCGTGAGCGGAGGGCAGCACGGCGCCACGGCCTCGGAGACCTCGGGTTCCAGTAGCGGCAGCGCCCTCGTATTCGACATGCATCTATGTTGACATACATCGAAGCAGCGAGCGAGGGGTGGCGACCCTCTGCCGGCGGCCGCCGGAACAGCGGTGGCCGGAGCCGGTTCAGAGGTGCCGGTATGGACCGCCGCACTCACCCTCACGGGGATCGGTATCGGCCCGGCCAACACCGGAGGGGCAGTCGCCGTCCTCGCCGCACTGACAGCGACGGGAGTTGCCGTGACGCTCGCCCGGCGCAAGCGGGTGCGAGCCGCGAAGCCCCCGATCGCGACACCGTCGACCCGCTCCACCGAACCCGCAGATTCGATAAATGTCTATGTTGACGCTTGTCGAATCAGGTGCCATGCTGACCGCGCAAGCCATCGACGAATATCGAATCAAAGGGGAGTCCCGTGACCGCGCCCACCACCGACCAGCTGCCCGTAGTCGTCATCGGAGCCGGCCCGATCGGTCTGGCCACCGCCGCCCACCTCATCCTGCGGGGTATCGAACCACTGGTGCTGGAAGCCGGACCATCGGCCGGCACCGCGGTCCGCGACTGGGCACACGTGCGCCTGTTCTCCCCCTGGGCCGAGGTCACCGACCCCGCCGCCGAGAAGCTGCTCGCCCCGACCGGCTGGACCCGCCCCGACGCCGCCACCTACCCCACCGGAGGCGACTGGGCCGAGAGGTACCTGCAGCCGCTTGCGGACCTGCTGGGCGACAAGGTCCGCTACGGCGCGACCGTGACCGGCGTGGCCCGCGCCGGGCGCGACCGCATCGTCGACGCGGGTCGTGACGAGCAGCCCTTCACCGTGCACCTCCGGACCACGGTCGGCCGCGAGGAGCGGATCACCGCCCGCGCCGTCATCGACGCCTCCGGCACCTGGTCCACCCCCGGCCCGCTGGGCGCGGACGGCCTGCCCGCCCTCCACGAGAAGACGGCGACCGACCGCATCGCCTACCGCGTCCCCGACCTCAACGACCCAGCCGTCCGCGCCCGTTACACGGGCAGGCGCACCGCCGTCGTCGGCTCCGGCGCCTCCGCCTTCACCACCCTGGCCCTCCTCGCCGACCTGGCGAAGGAGGAGAACGGAACGCACGCCGTTTGGATCCTGCGACGCGGCATCGGTACGAACACGTACGGCGGCGGCGACGCCGACCAGCTCCCCGCGCGCGGCGCGCTGGGCCTGCGCGCCAAGGCCGCCGTCGAGGCCGGCCACGCGAGCACGGTCACCGGCTTCCGTACGCAGGCCGTGGAACGGGAAGGTGACCAGCTCGTCCTCGTCGCCGAGGACGGCCGCCGCCTCGACCCGATCGACGAGGTCATCGTTCTCACGGGCTTCCGCCCGGACCTGTCCTTCCTCTCCGAACTCCGCCTCGGCCTCGACGAACGCCTCCAGGCCCCGACCGCGCTCGCCCCTCTCATCGACCCGAACGTCCACTCCTGCGGCACGGTCTACCCGCACGGCGTGAACGAGCTCTCCCACCCCGAACAGGGCATCTACCTGGTCGGCATGAAGTCCTACGGCCGTGCGCCCACGTTCCTCGCCCTGACCGGCTACGAGCAGGCCCGCTCCATCACCGCCGCCCTCGCCGGAGACCAAGAGGCCGCCGAGCGCGTCGAGTTGACCCTCCCGGACACGGGGGTGTGCGGCGGCGCGGGCCTCTTCGACGAGCCGGAGAACGCCCAGCGCTCCGGCGGCGGCTGCTGCGCCGCCCCGTCCACCCTCCAGATCGGCATCGGCGCCCCGGCCACCGCCTCCGGCGGCTGCTGAACTCCCCACCCACCCCAGGAGGTTCACCATGACGTCCCGCGTACAGCTCGCCCTCCGCGTCCCCGACCTCGCCGCCTCCGTCGCCTTCTACACGAAGCTCTTCGGAACTGAACCCGCCAAACTCCGCGACGGCTACGCCAACTTCGCCATCGACGAGCCCCCGCTCAAGCTCGTCCTCATCGAAGGCACCGCAGGTGAGGCAACCCGCATGGACCACCTCGGCGTCGAGGTCGAAACGACCGAAGCGGTCCACGCCGCCACCACCCGCCTGGGCGAGGCCGGCCTGACCACCGACGTGGAGAACGACACCACCTGCTGCTACGCCCTCCAGGACAAGGTCTGGGTCCACGGTCCCGGCCAGGAACCCTGGGAGGTGTACGTCGTCAAGGCCGACGCCGACTCCCTGGCCAAGCAGCAGGGCAGCACCTGCTGCACCAGCCCCGTTGAGCCCGGAACGACGGAACCGACAGTCGCGGGCGGCTGCTGCTGATCCGCCGATGACCAA
>NZ_BARF01000104.1 GCF_000367365.1 Streptomyces prunicolor NBRC 13075
CGGCGTCGAGGGCCGACTCGACCGCTTCGACCAGCGAGGTGTATTCGGCGTCCAGCACCGCCGAGCGCAGGTCGCGGTTGTCTGCCTTGGTCACCGATTCATTGAACACCCGTTCATGGTAGCTTGCAATGAACAGGTGTTCAGGAAGGCGGTAGTGACATGCTGCAGCTGATGACGGTGATCAGGAAGCGCCCGGAGATTTCCACGGAGGACTTCCGCCGTTTCATGGAACTGGAGTACGGGCCGACCTATGTGGCCCTTCCCCAGGTCAAGGAGTACGTGCAGTACTACCTGACAGACCTCGCGACGGACAGCGAGGAAGATCCGATCGACGCGATCGTGCAGATCGGCTTCGAGTCGGAGAAGGAGATGCGCGAGGCCCTCGCGACCGAGGAATACAAGGAAGCGCACGAACTGCGGACGGCGTACATGCGTGAGACGTCCGTCGGGATTCATTCGGCCGTCTTGGACCGCAGGGTGCAGTTGGTCTAGGGAGCGTGCGGCAGTGCCGGCCACAGCCACTCGTTGTTGGCCGCGACGACCACAGCGGCTTGGTGGTTCCCTTTAAGCCGGTCTTGTTGAACTTAGGTTGCCGACCGCCCTGAAGTCGACAGGGGCACGAAACCTCGATCCACCGTTCCACGGCGCCCTGTTGCGTGTACTGCGCCTCTCCGACCAACCCTGTTCCGCGACCGAACGGACACCCGGGCGTGAACCGCCATGGGCGCACACCTGGAGGGAGCGTTCGCGTCCCGGCCCCGCTCCGTGCCGCCGCGCCACCCCGGCCGCACCACCCCCGCGATCGGCGCGCGCACCCGCGAGATCCTGCACGAGATCGGGCTGGACGAAGCGTTCGTCCACTCACTCGCTTCCGGGTGACAGCGGCGGACGCCCCGCAGCCCGGACCGACAAGCCGCTACGAAGTCGGCGAGCCGTCCAGAGCCGAGGCGAGGGAGCCCAGCCCGCCGATCAACTGCTCCGCCGCGACCGGCGCCACCAGATGACGGCCGACCAGAAGCCCGGGCATGAGCGTCATCAGTACGGTCGCGATCTGCTCCGGGTCCGCCTGCGGCGGAGTGATTCCTTCGTCGTGCCAGCGACGGGCCAGTTCCGCGAGACTGCCGCGCATGGCCAGATAGAACGCCCGGGTGCGAACTTCGAGTTCGGGGCTGCGCAGTGCCTCGCCCCAAGCCTGGATGGCGATGCGGGTCAGGTCGTACGACTGCCCCTCGCCGCGATCGCGGGCCTCTGCCGTCATCGCCGTCAGCACCTCGGACGGTGAAGGGGTGGGACGGCGCTCCAGGAGCCGCTCGAACAGGTCCCGGACCAGGACGAGGGCCTCGTCCGCGGCGGCGTCGATGAGGTCGTCCTTGCTGCGGAAGTAGCGGTAGACGGCACTGGAGGACATGCCGGTCGCGGCGATGACGTCGTCCATCGACGTGGCGTGGAATCCGTTGCGGGAGAAGCAACTCCAGGCACTGATGAGGATGTGGCGGCGCCGTTCTTCCCGGCGCTCCTCGCTCAAGCGGGGCATGCCCCCACCCTAAACGCAAACGCTGGTTTCCGTTACTCGCAGACGGTGAAGGCCAGCCGGGCATCCAGCGGCGGTGCGACGCGGAGCAGTGCCAGGCGGTAGGCGTCCGCACTGCCGGGCTCGGCGGTCCCGGCGACCAGGCTCTGTCCCGGCGCGTCCCGCACTTCGAAGGTCTGACAGGTGAGGGTGATCCTGCCCTGACGCTCCCACAGCACGATGAACTCTCCGCCCTCGGCTCCGAGTTCATCGATCAATGCCGCGATCAGGGGGTCACGGCGCTCGTGACCGTAGGCGAGCCGCAACGCGTCGACGGTGTCGCGCGCCACGGTGTCCCAGTCGACGAACAGCGTGCGTGCGGCAGGGTCACGGAAGAGAAAGCGGACCATGTGGCGCGGGTCGGCCGCCGGCCGCGAGGGCGGCTTCGACTCGGGCAACGGCATCGTCGTGCGGAACAGTCAGATCAAGGTGAATCGTGTTGCGCTGCGTGCGCGGTTCGTCCATCTGCTGGAACCAGAGAGACGGACCGCCACAGGACGGGTCCACCAGGTCGGCGGGCGCGGTGACGTCGTCGTACCCGAGTACCGCCTTCCAGAACGGGCGCACTGCGGGGATGTCCATCGCGTCGATCGCGATGGCAAGCGACTGAACCGCATGATGAGCAGGGTGCGCGACCGTCCGGTAGCCGACCGCGCGAACTGCCTTCGTGATAGAGCGGGCCAGATCAACGTCCTGCGTAGTCACTCGAAATGTGCCACGTGTCTCCAGCGTGAGTTCCACTCGGTCGGCGGTCGCGCGCAGGCGCAGATGGCCGTTCGCGTGTGGGCCGGCGATGCCGACCGCAGCGCGGATGACTTCGCACGCCTCGACGAGAGAGTGGACCGTGACAGCGGTGGTGAGGCAGTCGAGGAGGTACCGCCAGCCGAGGTCTTCAACTGCCAGCGACGCTTCGCTTTCCGTCAGAATCCTGTCAGCCATATGGTCATGCTCTCCGATGTCGTCGTCAAACGTCGCCGACGCAACGGTAGCCAGGGCTCAATCGGAACTCCGACCCTACGGTTCATTTGCCCAATTGCGGGCCATCTCTGTCGCGCCGCCGTCACTCCGACTCCCCGTACGATCGCGGCCGACTGTCTCGATCGTCTCGCGCCGATGCGCAGTTCCTTTCTCAGCGTCTCGGCCGAGACGGGTCGTTGGTGCAGCTCCCGATGCCAGGCATCGACCAAGCGAGCCCGCGGCAGCAACGGATCGTCGTCCTCATACAGCCGCTTGCTCTTCGCGTGACCGGCTCCCTGTCCCGGTTGACCTGCCGTCACATCCAGTCGGCCAACCGGGTGATGCACCAGGTGTCCCACCGACAGCAGCAACGCGACGGGAGGCCATCTGGCGACAAAGACCGACTACCACTCCACAGCCGGGGCTGCCGCGACATTCGCAGCCAGGGAGACCGCGATACCCAGAAGGAACGCTGACCACACCGCGCCTCGGGCGCGGCGGGTGCGGCGGGTGCGGGCTCCGGAAGGCTTCGGCAAACCGATCGTGGCCAGGAGATATCGGCCGTCCACGGACAGAGGCCACAACGAGGCGCTGACCGTGTCCGCACCACCCTGCGACGCGAACTCCCGCTGGTGAACATATGAGGCGTAGGCGGCGACCCCGGCACCACGAGAGCACGCAGAGGTCACCGATGACGCCCAACTCCTGGGCGCGCAGGCGCTCGACGAGGTGGTTGTAGCGGGCGGTGGTTATCTCCGAGGAGCGTCCCGAGCGGGCCGCGGAGATCCACAGCAGCCGACCCCAGTCGTCGGTGAGCGCGAGGAAGAGCAGGCCGTGGGCCTTGTGTTTCCCGCTGTAGTGGCGGCGGTTGTCCTTCCCGGTGCGGCGCCGGGTGCGGATCAGGGTGCCGTTGATCAGGACGACGTGGCCACCCTTTCGGGCGACTTTCTGCAACGCGCGGTCCAGGCGCTCGGCCCGCGCGGCGAGCAGGCCGAGCGCCTCCATCACCCAACGCCGCACCGTCGTGGCGGAGAACGGCGAGGACGACCGTGGCGATCCGCCCGGCCGACAGCTTGCGCCACCTTGAGCGGATCTTCTTCAGGTGACCGCGCAGCAGGTCGCCGAGGAAGGTCAGGGTGGCCGTGGACAGGGTGAGGCTCGACTGGTGGACAACCGTCTCAGCACCCCTGGCGGAGCTGGTCTTGTTTCGCATACGACATCAACTGCCGCCGGGGGCACGGCCGTTACGGCCTCAGCCGCATGACGTTGCCGCCCCGGCGCGCTCACAGCGTGGTGGTGAACTTCCCGTCGGCCAGCTTGCGCAACCAGCCCCGTTCCGCGAGCCGGTTCAGCTTCGAACGCAGCGCCTCCGAACGGGCCGGCTCCAGAGAGACCCCCAGCTCACCGCAGACCTGCTTCACCATGACCGGCCCATCCGCCCGCCGCACCACGTCCATGATCCGCTGATAGTCCGCGGGCAGGACCGTCTCGTCCATGTCCCGCTCGCGCTGCGGCACCGCCGACACCGCACGGCCCGCGACGTGCCCGGCAGGCGATGTCACCGCCGACTCGGCTTCGGTACGCACCCGCTCGGCCAGCCGACGCGCGACCCGCTCTGCGACGGTGAGTTCCTCCAGCTCGTCGCGGACCTCCTGCAACTGCTGGCTCAACTTCTCGGCCTCAGCTCCAGTTCGGCCCGGCGGGCCATGAACAGCTCACGAAGATCCACTTCCGCATCTTGGGCCACCTTGATGCACCTCCTGCCCGGGTCGTAGGGACACCCGCCTCGCGCACGCCGGGGAAACCACAGATCCGTGATCGCAGGAACGGCAGACGATCTTGAACTACGACAAGCGCCCCCGGCCAGTACGAGTACACGAGCAACGACTCACACCAGCCTCGTGACCAGCGACTTCAAGATGGTGGATCTTCAATGGCTTGGCCCGCGCGGCTGAGGTAGGGGTTGTTGGACGGATCCGGCCGGAGTTCAACACTCACGTCTCCAATGGGCTGGAGGACCGCGCGGGCGTGGTCGCCGACGCGGGCGGCGGGCGGCGGGCGGGTCAGGGGAGCCGTGGGTGGGTGCAGAGCGGCTGGTAGGGCTCCTCGGGGAGGTAGGTCTGCCAGTCGGCCCGGGAGAGGCCGGCGTCATTGGTACGGCGGCAGACTGCTGCGACGAGTTGGCGTGGGGCGATCGAGTAGCTCTGTAGTGGCACGTGGGCGCTGGTGGCGAGCAGAGTGTCGTTGTCTGGGCTGAAGGCGATGGAGTTGATCGCCTCGCCGGGGGTCGGCAGGTCCTGGCCCACCTGCTCCAGGGCTGTGGTGTCCCACAGTTGCAGGGTGCCCGCCTGTCCGGCGGCGGCCAACAGGTGTCCGTCATGGGAGAAGGCCAGCGCCAGCACGGGCTCTGGTTCGCCGTGCTGGCTGCCGGTGAACGTGCCCGCATACGTTCCGAGCCGGTGCTGGGCCGCGCCGTTCCAGATGGTGATGCGTCCCTCCCTGTCCCCCACGGCCAGGTAGCGTCCGTCGCCGCTGAAGGCGAGCGCGGTGATGGCGCTGCCCTGGTTGAGGATCCGGGTGGTGACCGGCCCGGCGGGCACGGGGGCCAGCTGTTCGAAGGAGGTGGCGAGAAACCGTCCGTCGGGCCGGAGTGCCAACTCGATTCCGGAGATCCCGGAGAGGGTGCCGATGCGTACGCGTCGGCGGGTGTCCCACCGGTCCGTGGTCCACACCGCCGTCGGGTCACCGCCGTCGGGCATCCGACCGACGAGCAGGATGCTGCCGCCCGGGCCGAGCGCGATCCCGAGCGACGGCCGGCCGGGAAGGTCCAGTCGGGTGGCACGCCGAGCCGGCACGTCGTACACGACGTACGGCTGGGGCGCGGTGTGCAGGTCGCTGCCGATGCCGAAGGCGAAGGCGCCGCTGTCCGGGCTGAACGCCAGGTTCGGGCTGTGGTCGGATTCGTCCGCGTGACCTGATGTGGGCGGTGGCAACGGCAAGGTGGTGTCGTTGAGGACGCGTCCGTGGCGCAGGTCGGTGAGGACGAAACGGAACCCGTCGGCCTTGCGCTGGGCGGTGCCGAGCAGGGAGCCGTTCGGGCTGAGGAGGCTGGCGTCCAGGCCAGAGGTGTGCCAGTCGGCATCCACCGTCGCACCCACGTCCAGTGAGCGGACGGTCGCGCTGTCCAGGAAGCGCAGCAGGTGGGTGCTCGGATCCCACCTGAGCTGGTCGGCCATCTCGTTGGCCAGCGGGTAGCGGGCCACCGGGGCGAGCGGCTCGCTGAGCCGCCAGATCACGATCTGGTCGCCGGCCCCGGCGGCCATGAACCGTCCGTCCGGGCTGTAGGCGATCTCGTTGAGGCGGTCCTCCGACAGGGTCTGGAGCTCTGTCCGGTCGGCGATGGACCAGATCCGCACCCCGCTGCTGGAGGTGGCCGCCAGTTCGCGGCCGTCCGGGCTGAACGCGAGACTGCCGTCGGTGCAGTCGGCGTGCCCGCTGTCCCAGGGGCCGGTGAGCCGCTGCTGCCGCCTGACGTCCCACAGCTGGGGCGGCTGCCCTTCCGAGCAGACCGCCACCATGCGGTCGCCCGGGGAGGCGATGGCGACCGGGGCACCGGTTGTGGGTCGCTGGAGCAGCGTCCGCCCGCTGGCTGCGTCGCGCAGCTCGGCCGAGGAGCCCATCTGGTCCACGACGAGGGTCCGTCCGCTGGGTCCGAAGCTCTCGACCATGGCGTCCTTCCCCAGCGCGGCCCCGGTCGGCCGCCCGGTGGCCAGGTCCCACAGGCGGGTGCCCTGGTAGGTGCCGAGGGCGAGGGTCCGGGCGTCGGGGCTGAGGGTGGGAAGGGCCGTGGTGCCCGGAGAGGCACCCGGATAGCTGAACCGTGAGATTCGGTGCTGGGTGGCGACGTCCCAGCTCTGCACGGTGCCGCTGGTCACGCTGATCAGCGTGCGGCCGTCCGCACTGAGCAGTCGGCTGGTATCGGGATCGGTCCCGGGATCGGTGAAGGCTTCCTGCTCTCGTTGTGCCCAGGCGCCGAGCAGCGCGGAACGGGACTCGGCGATGTCGGCGGTCCGCCAGGCGGCGACGCCGAGCAGCATGGCCTGCTGGGGATTGGTGACGCGCTGGTTGGCCGCGGCCGAGGCAACCCGCCGGGCCAGCGTCGAAGTTCGCTCGCGCGTGGCGGTGTTGTTCTGCTGCCAGGCGACCAGGCCGGCGCCCGCTGCCAGGACCAGCAGTGCGGTGAGGGCCGCGCCGAGGATCCGCAGCCTCCTGGAGATGCGCGCCGACGTCTGTCTCTCCAGGTCGCGATGGGCCGTGCCGGCGGCCAGGAATGTGCGTTCCAGCGTGGTGAGTTCATCGCTGTGGACGTCGGCGCGGAAGATCTCCTCGGCGGTGGCCAGCCGCTCCCCCCGGTACAGGGCCCCGGGGTCCTTGCCAAGTTTCTCCCACTCCTGGGCGGCCTGGGTGAGCCGGCGGTGCCGTCGCAGGCGCTCGCGGTCCTCGTCGATCCAGGACCGCAGCCGCTGCCAGCCGTCGATCAGCGCCTCGTGGGCGAGTTCGACCGCCCCGTCGTCCAGGACGAGCAGCCGGGCCTGGGTCAGACGGTCGAGCACCAGGGCCGTGTCGGCGGCCCGGCCGGATTCCAGCTCCGCGGGCTCGATGCGGCGGCGCGTGTCCGGTGCCCCGTCGCCGGGGGCGATGAGCCGCAGCAGGATGTGGCGGGCGATCCGGGCCTGGCCGGGGGTGAACCGGGAGTAGACGTCCTCCGCGGTGGTGGCGATCGCTCCGTGCAGACCGCCGGACGCCTGGTAGGCGGCCAGGGTCAGCTTCTTGCCCTGCCGTCGGCGCCAGGTCTCCAGCATCGCCTGGGAGAGCATGGGCAGGCTGCCCGGCTGCTCGGCCACCTCGCTGACCAGCGCGGCGGTCAGCGACCGTTCCACAGTGAGCCCGGCTGCTGCCGCCGGCCCGGTGATCGCCTCCCGGACCTCCTGCGCGTTCATGGGCCCGACCAGGAGATGGGCCTCGCACAGCGCCGCGGCCAGTTGGCGGTGCTCGGCGCAGTGGCCGTAGAAGTCCGCACGGAGTGCGAGGACCACCCGCGTCCCGCTGTCCGGCTCGCGCGCGGCGAGCAGCAGCTCTATGAAGTCGGCCCGCTCGCCCCGGTCCGCGCAGAGGGTGAATGCCTCCTCGAACTGGTCGACGATCACCAGGGTGTCTGCGGCGCCGCCCGCCCGGTCCGGCTTCAGCAGACCGGCGTGGGTGCGCATGGGGTGCTCGCCGGGGGTGAGTACCCGGATCGCCGCCGGGCGGAGGCGCGGTGCCTGCGCCTCGCGCAGCGGTGGGATCAGCCCGGCGCGCAGCAGCGAGGACTTCCCGCTGCCTGAGGCGCCGAGCAGGGCGCTGAACCGCTTGCGTTCCACCAGGTCCAGCAGTTCGGCGACGAGCCGGTCCCGGCCGAAGAACCAGCCCCGGTCAGTCGTCTCGAACCGGAACAGGCCGCGGTAGGGCGGGTGGCTGCCCTCCTGGACGGCGATCTCCTCGGACGCCTGACGCCAGCGCTGCTCCCACTCGGCGGTATTCCCGCCGCACGCCTCGACGTATCCGAGGAGGGCCTGGAGGGTCGGCAGCTGGACGCCTGCGGCCGCGCGGGCGAGCGTTGCCACCGAATGGGGCACTTGGCCGGCCATCTCCCGGTAGGTAGGGCTACCGGCCTGCTTGCGCAGAGCACGCAGTTCGTGGGCAAATCGCGCGACCGGTCCGGCCTCGGGATCCACCGGATTTTCCTGGCGTCCCATCGGCCGCGCCTCTCCACGTGGTACTTCAGCGAAACTCGCTGCAGCAGGGGGACGGGAGGTGAACTACGCGTCGCAAAAGCAACACAATCACGGCCCGCAGGGGCCCTGACCACGAGAGAGGCGGTCATCGGTCGTTGCCGACCGATGACCGCCTCTCCCTGTGCATGCTGGGGGAACTGCTCCGTCAGCCCTTCCAGAACAGCAGCAGCGCGGCGATCGCGGCCACGTTCGACAGCGTCTGGATGTGCTGGTCGCCGATCCACCCGTACTCCGGAGTGGCCGAGCCGTGGGCCAGCCTGTTGCGGGTCCAGCTGGTCAGGGACGCCCAGTTCCTGACCATGTCCACGGAGTTGAGGTCGAACGTTGTGCCGGTGTTCCAGTTGGAGGCGATGCGGTTGGAGATGTAGCTGAAGCGGGCACCCTCCGAGATCGCCTCCACGAAGGAGAGCAGGGCACCGGCCCGCTCGAAGCCCCGGGAGTTCTGGGCCCTCAGGATGCCGGCGTTTCTGCTCATGTCAAAGGCCCGGAACCTGGGGGTGGTCATGGTCTGGTTGGCGTACCGCGTCATGCTCAGGTAGTCGCCGCTGAACGGCAGCTGCAGATTCGACGCGATGCTGGTCGGCAGGTAGCTCTTCGCGGTCGCGTCGCCGAAGTGGTAGTAGTAGCTGAGATCGGGGACGTAGACGCCCTGGATGTACAGGTTCTCGGCTCGCACGATGAGACGGACGGACGGGACGTTGCCGTCCAGCGACGACTCCCAGACGTTGACCGAGAAGTAGTCGTTGGCATCGCCCGTGGTCATGTCCATTTTGTCGTAGACCACCCGGCTCGCCGCCCGTGCGCGAACCTGGTTGATCATGTTGTTGTATCCGGCCGCGCCGTCGCGGATGTGCCAGTTGATGTCCCGGCCGTCGTCGATGGCGTGCGCGCTGGTGGCACCGAAGGGCTGGACCAGGCTGACCATCAGCACCAGCAACACGGTGACCGCCACGGAGAGCGTCAGCTTCTTCTGGGGGGTGTACGCGGTGCCCACTAGGGGATTCGCCATGATCGGTATCCGCCCTTCCGTCAGAAGCCGCAGTCGGCCTTGCTCGCCGGGTGGTCCAGGGCGATGGTCGTGCCGACCGGGCTGCCGTCCGGGTTGATGACGTTGGCCTTGGCGTCGTAGTAGGCCCCGTACGACTTGATGTCCTTGTACCCCCGGCCGCGCCAGGTGTTGGGGACCCACCACTTGCCGCTGTAGTCGCCGCCGATCTCCCACATGTAGTGGGTGACGTGGAAGATCGGGTTGGAGCGGACAGTACGCATCAGCGGTGCGAAGTTGAGCTGCGCCTTGGTCCGCGGCGGCACGCTCAGCGAGTCGCTCTGGGTCCAGGTGCTGGCCTTGCTCCAGGACCAGGTGTGCTCGTAGCTGGCGGTCGCCTGGACCGACAGCACGTCCTTGAGGATGTTCCACTCGACGCCGGCCGAGCCGCCGACGCTGTTGGTCGTGGTGCTGGTCTTGGTGATGCTCTTGGTGATCGACTCGGACTGGGTGACCCGGTAGCCGCAGTTCATCACCTGATTGCTGATCTGCGTCTGCGGGCCGGCCCAGGTCCAGGAGGACGACTGCGGGTAGCTGCAGTAGCCGGTGAACTGCTCCACGTACGCCGGGGTCTTCAGGCTTGCCTGGTCGGCGTCGATGTTGTTGCGGACGACTGACCCGTTGCGTGTGTCGATGAACCAGTTGTGCAGGCCGGTGTTGCCCGTGCACAGGGTCATCAGCAGCTTGTCGGTGTCCCACGACTCGGTCCCGCGGATGTTGGTCTCCGCGCTGGCGGGGGCGGCCAGTGCGACCGCCGAGGTCAGGCTGGCGGCCAGGCCGATGGCGACCATGGTTGCCTTCTTGAGTTTGCGCACGTCGGTAGTCCTTGCGTCCTGGAGGGGCGTCCCCGTACGGGTGACTGGTCCGAGCGTGGAGGCGCCGGGATTTGTCTCACAGCCCGCTCATGACGCGAAACAACCGGGGTGCCCGCCGGGCGGCTGAGGCTCCCCCGCCGGTCCCGACAGTGGCACCTGCGGTTCACCGCGGCTTTACCTGGACCTTCGGGGAGCCACCTTTGGGATTCGCCGCGATGCCAGCGACGTGCCGAAGCGGATGTCGATCAAGCCGGCAGGCCCAGTTCGGAGCGGATGGCGGCGCCGTGCTGACCGGCCGACCGTACGGTTCGGGCGCGGGCGGGGTGGCCGAGAAGCGCGGTGCCGCGGCCGGCTGTACGACGCCGTCGACCTCGATGTAGGTGTGGCGGGCCGTGAGGTGTTCGTCGCGGGCGGCCTCGGCGAGCGACCAGACCGGGGCGACACACGCGTCCGTCCCCCGGAATACGTCCCACCACTGGGCGCGGGTGCGTTCGGCGAACCGCTCGCGCAGCAGCGGCCACTGCGCCCTGTCGTGCCGGGCGGGCAGTTCCGGGTCGTCGGCGAGGTCGAGGCCTGTGAGGAGAGCCGCGTAGAACTGCTCCTCCACCCTGATGTGGCTCTTCCTCTACAGTCCGACGATCAGCCCGATCGTCGACGTGGCCGGCCGTGCGGGGGTGCATCTCTCGTTGTTCGGCGGCCTCAACACCTATCTGTCGCTGGGCAACCTGCTGACCTGGCAGGGCATCGGCTTCAACATGATCCTGATCTCCGCGTCGCTGCAGGCGCTGCCCCGCGAGCTGTACGAGGCGGCCCGGCTCGACGGGGCCCGCGAGTGGCGGATCGCCTGGTCCGTCAAAGTGCCCAACATCACCGGCATCCTGGTGCTGACCGGCATGTTCTCGCTGATCGGCCGACTGCAGTTGTTCGCCGAGCCACTGCTGCTGAGGTACGTGGCGCCCGAGTCCATCAGCACCGACTTCACGCCGATGATGGAGATCTTCGACAAGGCGTTCAAGACCGGCAACTACCAGTACGCGGCCGCCGAGTCGCTGGTCCTGGCCGTGGTCACCGGCATCCTCGCCCTCGTCTTCTACCGCGTCACGAACAGGAAGATGTCATGAGCAGCGCCACCCGGGCGGCCCGCCCGCACAGCGAGGAGTACTTGCGGCGACGCCCGCAGCCCGCGCTGACCGTGTGGACGTCCGAGGAAGCCGCGGCCTGGGAGCGCACCGCCCTGCACGTGTCGGGCTCCCGTGTGGATCACTGGGTCGGAACCGGCCACTATCTCCACGAGGAGCGGGCGGAGCGGACGATCCGGCTCCTCGGAGACTGGGCAGTTGAGCCCTTCGCGTCGGGCTGGTGAGGTGGAGCACGGACAGCGGGAGCCGTGGGCCCGTCCTTCTTGGTGGTCTTGCACAGGCCGTCGCCGGGTCCTCGGTGCCCGGCGACGGCCTGTTGAGGACAGTGGGGCGGTCAGCCGACGGTGAACTCGCTGAAGTCGGCCTCCCCCGCGACGCCGGAGGAATGGGTGGTGGTGAAGACGCCCGCGTCCTGGGTCGCGGCGGCGGAACTCACGGTGGCGGTGCCGACCTTGGTCCAGGTGGTGCCGCCGTCGGTGGAGTAGGAGCCGGTGTACGAGGTGCCGGTGCGGACGAGCTTGAGCCAGGTCGGGTAGGCCGTGGTGCCGTCCGTCTCGATGTTGCTGTCCACGCCGCCGTCGCCGTTGCTGTCCCACTGGAGGGCGACACCGTGGGCGGGGGTGACCGCGAGGATGAGATACCCGGCCGACGTGCCGGTGCCGGTGATGTCGTTGCGCACCATGATCCCGGACTTCGTCCAGCCGTTGGTGGCGTCCTGCGAGGTCACCGCGACGGTGACGGTCGAGCCGTCCGTGACCGCGCCGGGCTGGTAGATGGCGCTGTACTGGTCGGTGCTGCCCCAAATGTCCGCGCCGTCGCCGAGGATAGCGAGGTCGGTGCCCGACTGGCCGTAGAGCGCGGTGGTGGCGGTGGCCGAACTGAAGGTCCGGTAGGGGTCCTTGACCGGCTGGCCGAGGACGGTGGTCGCGCCCTGGGTGACGGTGATGTTGTCGAAGACGGTGCTGTCGAGGGCGAACGGACTGCGTGAGGTGACGGCGAGCCCGACGTAGTACGCGGCCTTGCCGAAGGAGGCGATCGTGTCCCGGCCGATGACCGACCAGGTGGTGCCGTCGGCGGAGGCCGAGGCGGTGAACTTGTTGCCGGCGCGCTCCAGCCGCAGCCAGGTGGGGGTCGCCACACTGCTGCCACTGCCGTTGGTCGTCGAGGTGCCTCCGGCCACCACCTGGCGCCGTACGAACTGCCGGACGCCGGAGTCGCCGCTGCCATTGCTGGTGAGGATGGCCCCGGCGAACTGGCCGAACGGCGACAGCGACTGGGTCATGAGCAGGCCCACCTGGTCCTGCTCGCCCGCGTTGGCGCGGCTCGCGACCCGGGCTGTGAAGGTGATGTCACCGGTGACCGGGACGTAGGCGTACTGAGCGGTCATGCCCTGGCCGTTGACGTTCAGGTCCGTCCCGGCGCCACGCACCGTGAAGCTCTTGCCCGTGGCGTCGTAACTGGTGATGCCGGGCGTGCGGACGGACACCACGCCGTAGATCCCCAACTGCCGTTCGTCCAGCACGTAGTCGCCGATGTCCTGGTACGACCAGGGCGCGGGCGGTGGTGTCCCGACAGTGAGCTCGACCGTCGCGCTGTCGGTGCCGGCCGCGTTGGTCGCCGAGATCCGGACGGTGAAGTCCCCCGTGCCCGCGGGGGTGCCGGAGATCAGGCCCGTCGTGGTGTCGACGCTCAGGCCGGCGGGCAATCCGGTGGCGGCGAAGGACGCGGGGTCGTTGGAGGCGCCGATCAGATACTCGAACGGGACACCCGTGTTGGCGTACGCGGCTGACGCGCTGTCCATTTTCGGCGGGGGCGGTGTCGGCATCGTCGCGTCGACCTCGGCCGAGAGGGGGCCCGTGCCGCCCGCATTGGTCTTGGCGATCGCGTAGTAGTAGGTCGTGCCGGGTGTCCCGGTGGGGTCGCGGTAGGCGGTGTGGACGCCGAAGCCCACCGGTCCCACGCCGGTGGCGATCGTCTGGTAGGGGCCGCCCAGTGAGGTGCCGCGCTTGACGGTGTAGCGGCCGGACAGGTCCGTGTCGCTCCAGGTCAGCTCGATCGCGCTGGAACCGGCGTTCGCTGCCAGTGTGTTGACCGTTCCCTTGGGTGCGGCGACCTGCCAGTGAGTGGAGGACTTGCGGACCACGGTGACGTTGTCGAAGGCGGCCGTCCCGGTTTCGGCGTACGACTGCGAGACGCCCAGGCACGAGCAGTTCACCAGGCCGACGTAGACCGTGGTGCCGAGGTCCAGTTCGGTGGAGCCGACCTCGGTCCAGTGCACGCCGTCCGGGGAGATCGAGCCGGTGAACTTGTCCTTGGTGCGGTCGAGGCGCACCCAGTACGGCATCCGCATCCGGTATCCGTCGCCTGCCGCCTCCACGTAGGGGGCTTGCAACGGAGTCGCCGAGTCCGGCAGGGACCCCAGATTCGAGATCGGGTACGAGGCGGCCGTCGAGATCGCCGTCTGCTGTGCGGGCGGGACCGGGGTGCTGCCCGTCGCCGAGGTCGTCGCCCCGGTGGTGGCGCGAGTGGTCCACACTCCGCTCCAGGCGGTGAGGGTGAGGCCCTGGAGCAGCATCGACGCGTGCGCCGAGCCCGCTGCCGTCGAACTGCGCATCATCACGCCGACCTTGGCGTACTGCGAGCTGAGCGGATACACCACCCGTGCGGTGATGGTGACGTTCCCGCTCAGCGACATCTGCGCGATCCGGAAGCTGTCGGCGGTGCCCGCGATGTCCGCGCCGCTCGCCTCCAGGGTGAACCGCTCGCCGTCGAAGGTCGTCAGCCCGGACGCCTGGACGCTACCCACGTTCCGCGACGACCAGTTGCTGGGCAGCCCGGCCGTCGCGCAGACCTCCAGGGAGGCGACGCTCGTGCCCACCGTGTTGGTGGCGGTGACCGTGTAGTAGTACGTCGTGCCGACGGTGACCTCGAGATCGGAGTACGTCGTGGACGTCAGCCCGGTGGCGACCGTCTTGTACGTCCCGCCGCTGGTCTTGGACCGCGCGACCGAGTACGTCGCCGCCGAGGTGGCGCTCGCCGGGTCCACCGACGTCACCCAGGCGAGGTCGACGGAGTCCGATCCGTTGCTCGCCGTCAGTCCGGCCGGAACACCCGGGGGCGCGACGGGAGTCGACGAGGCCGGTGCCTCCCGCGCGCAGGTCAGGGTGGACCAGGACGGGTGGTCCTGGTCGTAGCCCTCGATGAACCGGGCCCCGTCGGTGCCCCGGAAGACCGCCTGTTTCGTGTACGGCGCCGACAGGCCGAGGACGCTCACGTAGTGCGCGTAGGCCAGCTCGAAGATGGGGCGGGAGAGCCCGCGGACGAGCGTCGTGACCGCCGTCTTGATGTACTTGCCGGTCCGGTCGAGGTCCGCGGCGAAGGGCACGTCGTCGTTGCCGAGGTTGTACTTCGCGTCGTACTCGTACCCGGCGAGGATGCGGTTGGCGGCGAAGGCGAACAGGTCGACGCCCTGGTTCCAGGCCACTTGGGAGGCGCTGGCCAGCAGGCCGAGGGCCAGTTGTTCGTGGGTCTGGTCCCGGCCGCTCTCCTGGCCCTGTCCGGTGGCGTTGACGATCCGGTGTCTGATGCTGCCGTTCCCGGCCCCGGCGGCGGCGTAGCGCACCGCGTCCTCGAACATCACGCGGTCGTCGCAGAACACGGCGATGCCCAGCACGGTCTGGATGATCCCGGCGTCCCAGCCGCCGTTGGCGAACAGGGCGTAGCCGGACTGGGCCTTGTACCAGACGTCCTTGAGGGACTTCTCGCACCGCGCGATGTCCTCGGCCGCCCAGCCGTCGTAGCCGGTGTGGCGCAGGATCTCCGCCGCGTTGACGAACTTGAACCCCTGGAGGGACGCCCCGAGTTCGCCGTCCGCGCCGGTGATTCCCTCCAGGGTCCGCGACCAGATGTTGACGATGTCGCGAGCCTTGTCGGCGTACCGGACGTCCTGCGTGATGTACC
This sequence comes from Streptomyces prunicolor NBRC 13075, assembly GCF_000367365.1. Classification (GTDB taxonomy): domain Bacteria; phylum Actinomycetota; class Actinomycetes; order Streptomycetales; family Streptomycetaceae; genus Streptomyces; species Streptomyces prunicolor. The sequence continues at coordinate 15,321 of NZ_BARF01000104.1, forward strand.
ACATCAGGGCGTTCTGGTAGGCCGCGGCGGCGTCGTTCGGCGCCTGGTCCTGGTAGTTGTAGGGGCCGCGTCCCCAGGTGGTGATCTGTCCGGTGTTCGCCGCCGTGTAGTCGTAGGAGGACCGGCCGTCCGCGGCCATGGCCTGGTACCCCGAGTAGACCGGGCCCTCCTTGGCGGCGACCGCGGTTCTCATACGGTCGAGATCCTCCTGGGTGTGCAGGATCCCCGGGTGGGCGAAGGTGAAGCCGACGGGCCCACCCCCGACGGGTACGTCGGCGTGCGCCGTGCCCGCCGCGAGGAGTGTGGTGGGAGCGGCCGCTGCGATCGCGGCGGCGGTCATGGTGCCGGTGCCGCCCAGGAACCACCGGCGGCTCATGCGTCTCGCCATGTCAGCCCACCACCAGGGTGAGGGTCTGCTTGCCGGTGCCGACGGCGTTGGTGGCGCTGAGCTCGACGGCCGAGGTACCGGTGACCGTGGGCTTGCCCGAGATGGCTCCGGTGGACTTGTTCAGGGTCAGGCCGTCCGGCAGGCCGGTGGCGGCGTAGGCGTACGGGTAGTTGGACGCCTCGATGGTGTAAGCGAAGTCGGAACCGGCGCTCCCGGTCGCGGAGTTGGCGCTGCTGATCGCGGGCAGCACGGCGGTGAGCGAGGCCCCGGAGTCGACGAACTTCAGGTTGGAGACATGCTCGTTGGTGTACATCGGGACGAAGTCCGAGGTCTTGTACCAGGAGGCGTGGCCGTCGGTGTCGGAGACGAGCGTGCCGTTGATGACGAGGTTCTCGAAGGTGATGTCCTTGATGGCGTGGTTCGCGTCGTAGCCCACCATGTGCGAGGTGGCGGCGTGGGTGCCGGTGTAGCTGAGGTTCTTGACGTAGACCATCTCGATGCCACGGCCGGCCGAGGTGTTGTACGACGTGTTGAACATGACGCGCATGTTGATGAGTTGGCCCCAGCGGAAGTCCTCCACCCGGACGTCCTCGATGCGGACGTTGCGGATCAGGTTGCTGTCCCCGGGGTTCAGGGCAATGCAGCCCTGATAGTCGAGTTGTGGTTCTCGGTGGTCGAGGATGTCGATGTTCGAGATGGTGAGGTTCTCGATCGTCTCGGGACTGTCTGTGTTGCCGTGGGTGCCGACGTTGATCGGGTGGGCCACGTCCGCCCACAGGGTGGAGTTCTTGAGGACGATGTCGGTGGAGTCCCCGACGAAGTCCCAGCGGTGGTTGTAGACGGCGATGCAGTCGTCGGAGTTGCGCATGAACACCCCGTCGATCACGACGTCCTTGCAGCAGAACAGGTCGATCCCGTCGCCCCAGGTCGTCGCGGAGATCGAGCGGAGGTTGCGGATGGTGAGGTTCTGCGTCTGTCCGGCGCTGATGGAGTGCCCCCAGGGGAGCAGCATCGTGACGCCGTCGATCTCGATGTTCTCGCAGTAATTGACGCCGCAGCCACCGCCGTTGGGCGCCTGGTAGACGATGCCCCGGCCGAGCAGCTTGGCGTTCTCGACGTGGTCGAAGACCACTCGGGACGTGAGTACCGCGCCGCCGGCCAGGTAGACCGTCTTGCCGCTGGGCACGGTGAGCAGGCCGTCGGGCGTGGAGTGCACGCCGGGGCCGAAGTAGATGACGTCCGGGTCGTCCGCGCTGGGCGGGTTGGTGTCGATCGCTCCCGCGAAGAGCTGGAGGTTGTCGAAGATGTCCTCGTTGAACTCGATGGAAAGGTTGCGCGGTTCGGTGAGGGTGAAGGTCAGGGTGGCGCTGCTCTTGTCCAGCTTGTGCGCGATGTCGTACGAAGTGGGGCGGATCCGGGCCTTCTTGACCGTGTCCGCGGTGTAGGTGACGGAGACCTGGACCTCCCCCGTGAAGTCGAAGTACGCCATGGAGGAGTTCTGGGTGGTGCCGCTGCCCGTTCTCGGATCGATGAGCATGGACTTCGCCTGGTAGATGGCGACCTTGTGCCACGAGCCTCCTGGGGTGCGTACCTTCACGGCGAAGCTGTCGTTCGTCGCTATCCCGTCGGGGATGGGGTAGGTAGCCACTTGGTTGGCCGAGGTCTCCTCCCCGGTGGCGGCTCGTGCCGGGGTCGCCAGGCTGGACAGGTATCCGGTGAGGGCGGTGGCGCCCGCGGCGTGCAGCAGGGTGCGGCGGGAGAAGCGCGATTCGGGGCGGTCCATCGGGGGTGTCCCTTCTGAGGGTGGCCGCCGCCCGCGGAGGAGCGCGGGCGGCGGCCGTTTACAGGGGTGGTCGTGTGTCGGTCAGGCCCAGGCGGTGACGGGGACGAAGGAGCTGTCGGCCGGGAAGGTCCCGGCGACGAGGTCGTACGTGTCCACCCACAGCTGGTAGTTCCGGTGCCGGACGCAGCGGCCCGGGTAGTTGTGGGACACCAGCCGCACCGACCCGCTCGTCGAGCCGGGCAGGGCGTAGAAGGTGGCGTCCGCGTTGAAGGCGTCCGTGCCGTCGCTGGTGTCCAGCTCGATCCGGAACGCGTAGTGCCGCAGGTAGCGGCCGTCGGAGGACCTGAAGGAGTAGCCCTTCGAGTCGGCGAGGCCCGCCACGATCGTGAAGCTGGCCTCCGTCTTGAGCGTGGCGGAGCTGGACGAGGTGACCTGGGTCAGCGCACCGAGGTTGTCGGAGCCGTAAGTGGCGTAGTACGTCGGGTAGTTGACCGACTGGAGGGAGCGGGTCACCCCGGTGGGCAGGGTGGTGCGGGTCTGTTCGGTGGAGGTCAGCTGGGTCAGGCCCAGGTGGTCGTAGCCGCCGCTCGTCGAGCCGTAGTCACCTCCCCCGCCCTCGGGTTCGACGATCTTGGCGAACGCGGCCGTGTTGGGCACGAACAGGCCCTTGCGCACCGCGTAGTGGTTGTGGATCTGCGCCCAGATGGGACGGAGCTGGCCCCTGCTGTCGGTGGCCGGCGCGGTGAAGGTCTGCCAGCCCTCCCAGACGCCGGGGGCGCCGTAGTGCCAGGTCCAGGAGGTGAAGGGGACGTCCTCGCCGAGGTTGTAGCGGGCTACGTACTCGCACGCCTTCAGGAAGCGGTTGTTGTCGTAGCCGTACAGGTCGTAGCCCTGGTGCCAGGCCATCTCGCAGATGGTGGCCATCAGGCCGATGCCCAGCATGGTGTGGCCCTGGTCGCGGCCGCTCTCCGCCCACTGGGCCAGGCCCTGGTCGTCGTACAGGTAGGGAATGGCGTTCTCGATGGAACCCATCCCCACACCGGTCTTGAAGTAGGTGATGGCCTGGTCGATCTTGGTCTGGTCGTCGCAGAGGATGCCGGTGGCCAGGACGCAGGCGATGTTGCACAGGTCCCAGCTCGCCCAGTAGTTGCTGTCGTAGGCGCCGTTGTGGTTGACCAGGAAGTCATTGCTGAGCGGGTAGAACACATTGCGCAGGAGGTTCTGGAACGCGGTGAGGTCGAAGCCGCTGTAGCCGCGCATGATCTCGCCCGCGTTGGCGATCTCGTAGCCGTAGATTCCCGAGGACAGGAACCGGTCGGCGGAGCCGTCGAGCAGCGTGAGCGTGGACGACCAGGCGTTGAGGATGTCGCGGGCCGCGTTGCCGTGTGCGCCGACGCCCTGGATCTTCCAGCGCAGGGCGTTCTGGTAGGCGGCGGCGATGTCGTTGTAGAGGATGCCGTAGTTCTCCGGGGTGCCGGAGCCCCGGTAGATCGTGGCCTGCGGGTTGGCCGTGTAGGTGGCCTGCGCATGGGAGTTGGCGATCAGCAGCTGCCAGTCGTCCTGCCAGGGCTGGGCGGCGGCGGCCACCTTGGCGGCCATGCGGGTGAAGTCGGCGGCGGTGTGCAGCATGCCGGGGTGGACGATCGTCGCGGCCGAGGCCGGGCTCGCACTGAGGAGCGGGCTCGCCACGGCGGCGGCGCCGACACCTGCGGCGGCTTTGAGTACGGTGCGGCGGGTGGTGCCTTTCGGTGGTGGTGCGGCTCTTTCTGTCACGTCGGGCTCCTTTGCCCTGTGAGTTGGTGCTGTGAGGGGGGTCCGTCAGGACGGCTGGTTGCCGCCCCGGAGAGCGGGCGTACGGTCCGCTCGCAGACGCAGGCCGAACGCGGCGTCGCGATCGCAGCGCAGTCGGCCTTCGTGCACCGCCAGCGGGGCGACCTGAACGCAGGAGCGCTGCCCGTCGGCGGAGTGGGTGAAGTAGAAGAGGTAGGCGTCGTCCTCGCCCTGGGAGAGCGCGAAGGCGTGGTGGCCGTCTCCGTCGTCACCGGGGCGCAGGCCCTTGCCCGCGAGGAGCGGCTCGTCCTGCCGCGTCCAGTGGGTCAGGTCGTCGGAGCGGTAGACCAGCAGGCCGGACCAGAAGTCGGTGACCATCCAGTAACTGCCCTGGTGGCGAAAGACGTTGGGGCCCTCCTGCGCCTGGTCGTCCAGTGCGCGGCCGATGGGCCGCCAGGTGAACAGGTCGGCCGAGTCCGCCGCGTGGATGCGGTTGCCGTCGGCCTCGTCCTTGTGCCACATGCGCCAACCGCCGTCGGGAAGCGGCCATACGCAGGCGTCGATGACCCGATCGCTGGACAGCTTCAGCACCGACTCGAACCGCCAGTTCACGAGGTCCCGGGAAGTGTGGTGCAGGATGCGCCGGTCGGCGTCCCAGTCGGTGGGCACTCCGGGGACGTAGGAGACGTACATGTGGTAACTGCCGTCGTGCCAGAGGATCTCCGGTGCCCAGTAGGTGTTGCGGCCCGGCTCGTGGGCGAGACCCTGGGCGATGCCGCGGTAGGTCCAGGTGCGGCCGTCGTCCGCGCTGGTGGCGATGCCGTTGTCGGTGCCGTGCACCCAGCCGACGCCCTCGGTGGCGAGGTTCGCCCGGCGAGCGGTGTAGAACATCCACCAGCCGCCGGTCTCCCGGTCGCGGATGAGTGTCGGGTCGGCGGCACCGTCATGGACCGGGTCCCGGAAGAGCGGGGCGGCGGGGGCGAGGGGCGGGGTCACTGCTGAAGGCTCCTTGTCGGTTTCTCGGTGCCGGGCGGGCGGAACGGGGGCGGCTGCGCGTGTCAGGCGTAGAAGTCGCGCTGCCAGCGGTGCTTGGCCAGGACCGCCAACTGCTCGGCGGTCAGCGGCGGTTGGTCTCCGACCGCGGCGTTCCGCTCGACGTTCCTGATGTCGCGCATGCCGACGATGACGCTGGAGACGGCCGTGCCGGCGAGGGCGAAGCGCAGCGCGGTTTCCGCGATCTCGTCCGGTGCGATGCCCAAGTCGTCGACGATCGCGCCGACATGGCGGGCGACCCGGGCGGGCCTGTCGTCGCGGAAGTACCAGTTGCGCCAGTCGTCCTCGGGGAAGGTGACGCCGGGCCTGATCCGTCCGGTCAGGCCGCCCTCGTCCAGGGCGACCCGGGCGATCACGCCGACGCCGTACTCCTGGCAGGCCGGCAACAGGGCGTCCGACGGGGCCTGTTCGAAGATGTTGTAGATGACCTGGACGGTGTCCAGGACTCCGGTGCGGACCAGGGCGAGCGCGTTGTCCGGCTGATGGTCGTTGACCGAGATGCCGAACAGGCCGATCTTTCCCTCGCGTTTGAGATCCTCGACGGTCTCCAGCCAGTCGCCGCGGCCGGTCCATTCGTCGTGCCAGACGTGGAGTTGGAGGAGGTCGACGCGCTCCAGGCCCAGCGCGGCGAGACTGGTCTCCACGCTCTCGCGCAGGTGCGAACCGGGGTAGGCGTCCGTAGGGTCGATGCCGCGCGAGTCGGGGCCCGCCGGGATCTTCGGTCCCGCCTTGGTCGCCACGAACACCCCGTCGCCGCCCGCCCGTTCGCGCAGGGCACGGCCGATGACGTGCTCGCTCCGCCCGTAGCCGCGTGCGGTGTCGATGAGGTTCACGCCGAGGTCGATCGCCCGGTGCAGGGCACGCACGGACTCGGCCTCCGTCGCGCCCTTCCAGGCGTTCTGCCCGATGCCCCAGGCGCCGTAGCCGATCTCCGAGACGGAGCTCCCGCTGCGGCCCAGCTGTCTGTAGCGCATCTCAGGCTCCCGTCACTTGGGTGGTGCCCTCCACACGGAGGACCGTGAAGGAGCGGGGTGGCACGGCGCAGTCGAAGGCGACCCCGGCCGCGATGTACGAGGTGTGAGGGGTGGTACGGCGGTCCGTGAACTCGCCGGTCAGGACGGTCCTCGTGGCGTGGGAGGGGGCGCGGTCCGTCCCGTCGAGGCGGATGTCGGCCGTGACTTCGTACGGGGTCAGGTTGGCGATCTTCACGAGCAGATCGCCGGAGGTCGTGTCCCGCACCGTGGAGACGGAGAAGGTCTCAGGATCGGTCCTGTCGTCCTCGGTCTCGTGGATCAGGACGCCGTCGAGGAGGCAGCGGAGGAGCGGTCCGGCGACCTCGATCCGGATGTCGTACCAGCGGCCCGTCTCGATCGGCCCCGGCACCCGGTCGACGTCTTCGGCGATGCCGTCGCACACGCGCTGGAGGGTCAGGCTCTGGTTGTGCCAGCCGCCCAGGCTCCAGATGTAGTGGTCGGGCGTGTCCACCGCGCCGAAGCCGACGACGAAGCCCTCCTCTCCCCCGGTCTTGCGCGCCTGGACCTCAAGGACGTAGTCCGATCCACCGCTGGTCACCTGAAGTCCCCGGTACTCGGCCCGGGTGTCGACGGTGCTGAGGCGCACGCCACCGCCGCGCAGCGGGTCCGGCGGGGGTGTGGTGGCCGGAGCGCCGGTCAAGGTGTGCGGCAGGTACTCGTCCCCGTGGTGGGTGGAGTGCATGCGCTGTACGTGGTAACTCGGGGTCAGCCGCACGTCGTTGTTGTCGAAGTGGACGAGGTCCACGGTCCACTGTGTGTGGCCCGACCTGGCGAGCAGGGGGGCGTACGAGGCCAGGGCCACGATGTCACCGTTGCGCTCCAGGGCGTTCATGTACGTCGCCTCGGCGAGCGCGTTGAGCAGGGTGTCCCCCTTGGACGCCCACTCGCCGAGGTACACCCTCGGTTCGCCCCGGTCGTAGGTGTCGTACCGGGTGGTGTTCTGGAGGAACCAGCGCGGGCTGAGGTAGGCGTGCTCGTCGACCACCGCGAGGTCGAGCTTGCGGGCGAACTCCCAGCCCTCCCGGAAGTCGGCACCGGCCGGGTCCGGCCCTGCCGTACCGATGATCGAGATGTCCGGATGCCGGTCCGCGAGTGCCGTGCGGATCATCTCGAACCGTTCCCGGAAGGCCGGGGTGATCTCGTCCTCGTTCCCCACGCCGAGGTACTCCAGGCCGAACGGCTCGGGGTGGCCGGCGGCGGATCGCTGGGCACCCCACGGGGAGTCGGCTGGCCCGTTGGCGTATTCGACGAGATCGAGGACGTCCTGGACGTACGCGGGCATCTCGTCCATCGGGACGCCCTGTTGGCCGCGCGGGGTGTTCTGGCAGCAGACGCCCGCGGCCACCACCGGCAGCGGCTTCGCGCCGATGTCCTCGCAGAACTGGAAGTACTCGAAGTAGCCGAGCCCCGCAGACTGGTGATAGCCCCACAGATTCGGCTGCTGGCGTCGCGATTCGAGCGGTCCGATGGTGTCCTTCCATCGGTACACGTTCCCGAGCCCGAGGCCGTGGGCGACACAACCACCGGGAAAGCGGAGGAACTTGGGCTCAAGGTCGGCGATCGTCTGTGCCAGGTCGGCGCGCAGACCGTTGCGTCTGCCTCGGAAGGTGTGCTGCGGAAAGAGGGAGATCAGGTCGAGATGAACGGTGCCGGGGGCGGTGGCGAGCACGAGCAGCCGGGCCTCGGGGTCGGTCGCGGTGGCGGTGGCGGTGAGTACCGCCTCGTGATGTGTCCAGGTGTCCTTCAGTCCGTCGAGCCGCACTTCGGCGTACGTGCCGCCGAAGCCGGCCAACCGGACGACCAGCGAGGTCGGTTCGCCCTCCGGCCGACGAGCGAAAAGACTCAGGTCGTACGACGCGCCCGCCTCGACCGGGACGCCGTCGAAGCCGCGGTTGAGCAGACCCACGCCCTCGCCCGGGTTGGTCACCTCCACCACCGCGTAGTGAGGGTTGGCCGGATGGAGCGGATCGGCCCTCTCCGTGCGCAACTCGCCGCGTCCGCCACCGAGTTCGACCGCGTCCCAGGCGGTCAGGGAGTGCCATCCGGGCGCGTCCTCGGCGGTGTACTCGAAGGAGCGGTTCTGGACGAGTTCGGCGTACAGCCCGCCGTCCGCCGCGTAGTTGATGTCCTCGAAGAAGGCGCCGAACAGATCCCGGCTGATGGGCCGTCCGGCGCCGGGGCGCGCGTCGACACGGATCCTCGTACGGGCAGGTGTACGGGCCGTCGTCCGCGTCGTCATCCGGCGCTCCCCGTGAACGCGGTCGCCACGGCGGCGCCTTCGCGGACGAAGACCGGGATGCGCTCCAGCGGCGCGGGCACCTCCAACGTCGTGCCGCCCTCGTGGAGTTCACCGTTGACCGTGTCGGTCCAGCGGGCGCCGGCCGGAAGGTAGACCGCGCGGACCCGGGCGCCCGCCTCGGTGACCGGGGCGACGAGGACGTCGGGGCCGAGCAGGAACTGGTCGTCGACACTCCAGGCGTGTTCGTCGTCCGGGAAGTCGAAGAACAGCGGGCGCATGACGGGGGCGCCGGTGCGGTGCGTGGCCTCGGAGAGTTCCAGCAGGTACGGGCGAAGGCGCTCACGGAGGTGCAGATGCGCGGACAGGATCGGATACGCCTCCCGTCCGTAGGACCAGACTTCGTTCGGCCCACCGGTCATGTCTGCTGAGAAAGTGGGCCAGTTGGGCTGTCGGTCGCCGTGCAGCCGCATGACCGGGCTGAAGGCGCCGTACTGGAACCAGCGGACCATGACCTCCTGGTACGCCGGGTCGGTGGGGTCGCCGCCGCCGAAGCCGCCGATGTCCGTGTTCCACCAGGGGATGCCGCTCATCGCGACGTTCAGCCCGGCCCGCACCTGCTGGGCGAGGGACTCGAAGGTGGGGCGGATGTCGCCGGACCACAAGGCGGCGCCGTAGCGCTGGCTGCCGGCCCAGGCGGAGCGGATCAGGCTGAACGGGCGGTCGTCGCCGTCCTGTTGAAGCCCTTCGGCCACGGCGCGTGCCTGCGCCAGCCCGTACAGGTTGCCGACCTGGATGCCGGGGCCCACCGCGTAGACCGCGCGGGCGGCCAGTTCCGGGGTCAGGTCGGGCTCGCATGCGTCCAGCCAGAACGCGGCGACGCCCAACTCGCGGTAGTGCTCGCGCAGTTGCTGCCAGAGGTAGCGGCGGGCACCGGGTTCCGTGGAGTCGAGATACGCCATCGGCTGGTGGTCCGCACCGTGGCCGCGGGACGGCCAGGGGAAGGTCAACAGGCCGCCGTGGCGGTCACCGACGAGAAGTCCCGCGTCGCGCAGAGCGGTGTAGTTGACGCTGCCGGGCTCCACCGTGGGCCAGACGGACACGGCGAGCTTGACGCCGAGTGTCTCCAACTCCTTGACCATGCCCTCGGGGTCGGGCCAGTCGGTCCGGTCGAAGTCCCAGTCGCCCATGTGGGTCCAGTGGAAGAAGTCGCAGATGATCGTGGCCAGCGGCAGTCCACGCTGCTTGTACTCCCGTGCCACGGCGAGGAGTTCGTCCTGGGTGCGGTAGCGCAGCTTCGACTGCCAGAAGCCCGTGGCCCATTCGGGCACCAGGGGTGGGTGGCCGGTGACGTCCGCGTAGGCCCGCATGATCTCGGCGGGGGTGTCGCCCGCGGTGATCCAGTAGTCGAGTTGGCGTGCTTCGTCCGCGACCCAGCGGGTCGTGTCGCCGCCCAACTCGACCCGGCCCATCGCGGGGTTGTTCCACAGCAGGCCGTAGCCGCGGGAGGAGTGCAGGAAGGGTATGGATACGAGGGTGTTGCCCTGCACCAGGTCGATCACCAGCCCCTTCTGGTCGAGGCGGCCGTGCAGATGCTGGCCGAGGCCATGGATGCGCTCACCGTCGTACGCCTCGAAGCTCTGCTCGATGCGATAGGCGCCGTCGCCGAGCGGCGCGAACGTGCGCGGCTCCGGGTACCAGGTGTACGGGCGCTTGTCGGCGAGGAGTTCGCGGCGGGTCGCGGTGTGCAGGAAGCGGAGCTTGCCGTCCTCGTCGGCCTCGACGGTGATACGACCGTTGACGAGCCGGGCGGTGCCGTCCGGGTGCGCGATCGCGGTGGCGGTGGAGTCGGGCGGAGGGATGTCGAGGGCGCCGGGCAGCGTCGCGTCGATTCCTTCTACGGCGCCGACCTCGTCGGCGTGGGTGACGCTGCTGCCGTCCAGGCTGCGGCCGGCGATCGTGTCGTCCGGGTTCCGGAGGGCTCGGGCACGGACCCGTACCGCGTGCGGGCCCCAGGGTTCGACGACGAGGATCTCGTGCGGGGCGCGCCGTTCCAGGGCGCCGTCCTGAGCGGTGAAGACAGTCATGGATCCGGGGTTTCCCTCTCAACTCTGGGCGGTGGCAGGCACGTTGGCGCTGTCGATGGCCAGGCGGACGACGTTCCAGGACAGCGGCGGCAGCGTGCAGGTCAGTACGTCACCGGTGACGGCACTGGCGTCGGCCGTGCGGGGAGTGACCCGTTCGGGGTCCGTCAGGGTGTTGCGGGCGTCGGGGTCGTCGCCGGTGAGCAGCAGATGCTCGACGACCCGGACGGCGCCGAGACCGCGGAGGTCCACTTCGAGCGGGAGTTCCCGGGTCAGGCTCCGGTTGACGGCGAAGACGGTGATCGTGCCGGCCTGCTCGTCGTGGACGGCCGTGGCGTGCAGCAGGTCGATCTCGCCGAAGCGCCCGGTGGTGTGGGTGGGACTGTCCACCTCGACGCGCAGCACCCGGCCCCGGCCGTACTTCGACGCCTGGGCGAAGGGGAAGAAGGTGGTCTGCCGCCAGGAGGGACCGCCCGGTTGGGTCATGATCGGGGCGATGACGTTGACCAGTTGGGCGAGGGAGGCGGAGGTGACCCGGTCGGCGTGCCGCAGCAGGGCGATCATCAGTGAGCCGACGAGTACGGCGTCGGTGAGCGTGTAGTTGTTCTCCAGGAGTCGTGGCGCCTGCGGCCAGTCGTCCTCGGGACCGGACGCGGGCGGCGGCTCGGGTTCGCTGTGCCAGACGTTCCACTCGTCGAAGGAGATCATCATCTTCTTCTGCGACTTGAGTGTGGCGCCCACGTGGTCGCAGGTGGCGACCGCGGCTTCGATGTACCGCTCCATCTCCACCGCCGAGGCGAGGAACGAGTCGCGGTCCGGGCGCTCGCCCTTCATCTCGTAGTAGGCGTGCAGGGAGACGTGGTCGACCTTGTCGTAGCACTCGGTCAGGACCGTCGACTCCCAGGTGCCGAAGGTCGGCATCGCGAAGCTGGAGGAGCCGGCGACGACCAGTTCGAGGCCGGGGTCGATCATCTTCATGAGGTTGGCGGTCTCGCGGGCGACCCGGCCGTACTCCTCCGCGCTCTTGTGTCCGATCTGCCAGGGGCCATCCACCTCGTTGCCGAGGCACCACATGCGGATGCCGAACGGTTCCTTGTTCCCGTGCGCGGCCCGGAGATCGGACAGCTCGGTGCCACCGGGGTGGTTCGCGTAGTCGAGGAGCCGGCCGGCGTCCTCCACGCCACGGGTGCCGAGATTGACGGCCATCATCGGCTCGATGTCCGCCTTGGCGCAGAAGCCCATGAACTCGGCGAGGCCGAACTCGTTGGTCTCGGTGGAGCGCCAGGCCGGCTCCAGGCGCCGGGGCCGACGCTCGACCGGGCCGACGCTGTCCTCCCAGCGGTAGCCCGAGACGAAGTTGCCGCCCGGGTAGCGGACCGTGGTGACGCCGAGTTCGCGGACGAGCGCGAGGACATCCTCCCGTAGGCCGGCCTCGTCGGCGTCGGGGTGTCCGGGCTCGTAGAGACCGCTGTACACGCAGCGGCCCAGGTGCTCGACGAAGGAGCCGTACAGCCGTGGATGGACGGTCCCGATACCGAAGGCGGGGTCGAGGGTGAAACGGGCAGCGGAGGGCGAAGACATGCTGCGTCCTTGGGGATCTAGGAGGGGGCCGTTGCCACACGTGTCGTTGCTTCACGTGCCGTTACGTCAAGTGCCCGTGCTTCAGGCGCCGTTACTTCAGTCCCGAGGTGGAGACACCGGTGACGAAGCCGCGTTGGAGGATGAAGAAGAGCAGGAGGACGGGGAGGATGTAGAGGACCGAGCCCGCCGCCATGAGGTTGTTGATGGGCGTCTGGTTGCTCTCGTTGACATACTGGGTGGCCACGGCCACGGCCAGCGTGGTGTGGTCCGTGCTCAGCAGCAGTGACGGGGCGATGTAGTCGCCCCAGACCCAGGTGAACGACAGCAGCATGCTGGTGGCGAGCACCGGCCAGGACTGCGGCAGGAAGATCCGCCAGAAGATCCGGCCGTAGCCGCATCCGTCGACGATCGCGGCCTCCTCCAGCTCCCGGGGCATGTTGGCGAAGAACTGCCGGAACAGGAAGATCAGGTAGGGCGCTCCGGCCAGTCCCCAGAGAACCCAGGGCCAGTAGGTGTCGATCATCCCGAGCTTGGCGAAGATGATGTAGGTGGGGATGAGGGTGATCATCGCCGGCATCATCATCGTGGACAGCAGGACGCCGAAGACCAGCCGCTTGCCCCGGGCTGCCAGCCGGGCGAATCCGAAGCCGGCCCAGGCCGAACTGAGGGTGATCAGTACCGAGTAGACACTTGCGATGATCAGTGAATTCCGGGCGTAGCCAAGGTAGTTGAAGAAGGTCAGGGCCCTGGAGAAGTTCCCGAACTGCCATTTCTCGGGCAGCCAGTGCACCGGATAGGCGGCCATCTCCGAGCTGTCCTTGAAGGCGGTGATGACCAGCCAGCCGAACGGGCTGACGAACAGCGCGACCAGTGCGACGAGAACGAGGTAGAGGCCGGTGCGACGAGCGAGGATCATTTCTTGGTCTCCGGCTCGAAGTTGTAGAACACCGCACCGGAACTCACTTTGAAGATCAGCGCGGTGACGACGAGGATCACGGCGAACAGCACCCACAGCAGCGCGGACGCGTAGCCGAAACGGCCGTTGGCGAGGTACTGCGCGAACACGTTGATCATGTACAGGTAGTTGCCCTGCGGCACCGACGTGACCGCCGCGGGGCTGGGGTTCGCGGCGAGCAGCATCGGCATGATGCTCTGCAGCGCGCCGATGACGCCGGTGATGACCTGGAAGAAGATCACGGGCGAAAGGAGCGGGAGGGTGATCCGCCGGAACGACTGCCAGGAGTTCGCACCGTCGATGCGGGCGGCCTCAAGCAGCTCCTTGGGCATGTCCTGCAGACCGGCCAAAGAGATGATCATGGCGTTGCCGCAGCCCCAGAGCGTCAGCATGAGCAGCACGTACCGGGCGTAGGGATCGGCCAGCCAGGTGACCGGGCCCCCGCCGAAGAAGCCGAGGATCCCGTTGGCCGCGCCGGTGTCACGGTCGAAGAGCATCTTGAAGGCCATCGCCGCGCCGACCGGGGGGAACACCGCGGGCAGGTAGAGCAGGGTGCGGTAGACGCCCCGTCCTCGTATCGGACGGTTGATCAGCACCGCGAGGGCGAGTCCGGCGATGATGCCGGTCGGTACGACGGCCGCCACGAAGATCCCCGTGCGGACCAGCGTGTCGCGGGTGACCGGGTCCGAGAGCAGTTCCCTGTAGTTGTCCAGGCCGATGAAGTGGGTGTTCGGCGAGATGCCGTCGGAGTCCGTCAGGCTCAGCCACAGCGCGTATCCCAGCGGATACAGGGTCAGGCCGAGGAAGCCGAGCAGCCATGGGGTGACGCTGAGCCAGAAGACACGTTCCTGCTGGCGAGCGCGGGCGCCGAGGCGGCCGCGCGGTCGGCCGGACGGCTCCCGCGAAGGCCGGGACGGCTTCGCGGGTGCCTCGACGAGCCGGCTTGTACGCACGTCATCAGCACTCGCTCGGTCAGCGCTCACGTGACCGGCACTCACTTGATCAGCTTCTTGCCGTTGGCGAGCTGCTTGTTGATCCCCTCGTTCAGCTGGTCCGCCAGCTTGCTCACGGGCACGCTGCCCTTGATCGCCGCGGGCATCACCTGGTTGATCACGGCGTCGACGGCGTCCTTGCGGACGTACGGGGTGAAGGGCAGGACCTCGAAGTACGACAGTTCCTTCTCCTGCACCGCGTATGCCTGCTTCTGGAAGCCCTCGCTCTTGGGCAGAAGGGAGCGCAGGGATTTCAGCGCGGGGAGGCCGGCACCGGACTCGGCGCGCTTCTTGGCGGGTGCGCCGCCCAGGAAGTACTCCATCGCCTCCCAGGCCGCGTCCTTGTTCTTGCCTGCCTTGGGCATCCACAGGCCGGTCCCGGTGTAGCCGGTGCTGATCCGCTTGCTGCCGAACTGCGGGGCGGGCGCCAGACGCGCGGTGGCGGCGATCTTCTTGTCGGTGACGACCATGCCGCCGAACCAGTAGCCCGAGGTGGAGATCGCCATGCGGCCGGCGTCGAAGGTGGGCCAGTCCCAGCCGTTGGGGTCCGGGTTGGCGATCGTGGGGGCGGCGCCGGACTTGGCGAGTTCGAGGTACCAGCTCAGCGCGGAGCGGGCCTCGGAGGTGGTGAAGTCGACGGCGGAGTAGTCCTCGTTGAAGAGTTGTCCGCCGGCCTCGGTGGTGAGAATCATGAAGGTCTCGAAGTTGCCGGCCATACCGAGGCCGTACACCTTGGACTTCTTGCCGCTCTGTGTGAGGCGCTTGCCCACGTCGAGCAGCTTGTCGTAGGTCAGCGGCTGGGTGTCACTGGGGTAGGGCTCGTCGGCCTTGTCGAACAGTGCGGTGTTGTACCAGAGCATGTAGCTCTGGGACCAGTCCTTCGCCATCCCGTAGCGCGGGCCGCTGCCCTGCTGCTTCCCGTCCCAGCGCCATATGTCGTTGACGGGATCCAGATCGCCGACCTTGAGGACCGTGCTCTTGGCGAAGCGGTCGTCCAGGTCCTGCGCGACGCTGTGCGAGGCGAGGTAGGGGGCGTCCGAGCCCTCGGCGCGCACGAGGTCGGGTGCGTTGCCGCTGGTGAGCATGGCCGTCAGGCGCGTGAGGTCGTACTTGACCATCTTGAGCTTCATGCCGAGCGCCTTCTCGGCCGCCTTGATCTCCGCGGGCGTGCCCAGCTCGGTACCGCTCGCCATGATGGTCAGGGTGGTCTTGCCACCGGAACCGCCCGAGGACACCGAGCCGGCACAGCCCGAGAGCAGACCGCCCGCGGTGGCCGCGGCGGCGATACCGGTGGAGGTGGTGAGGAACCGACGCCGTGACATCGGAGCTCCAGTTGTGGACCGCATGACTGCTTCCTGCCTTTCCGGCTTCTTCGCAGGGTTTCTGTTGACTTCGCAGGATTTCTGTTGACGGGGAGCCGGCACGACCTGGAGGGCGCGTGGGCTTCCCGCCCGACTGCGGTGGGGGATGGTGGAGTCACGGGCCGTCGAGATCGGCTCCGCCTCACTCGGTGAAGGAACAAAGCTCTGTCACAGCGCGGTTTTTGACCGGTCAAATGCCGTTGCGGAGTGACGTTAACTACGTGTATCGGGAGCGTCAAGAGGTCGCGCACAACCGGTTTCTGTTGCCATCGAAGGGCTCCGAAAGAGGCTACGGGGCACCTTGACCGGTCTCTGAGGTCGCTGTAAGAATCCGGAACACAGCTTGTTTTACCGGTCAAATGAGAGGTGGACCCACCCCGTGGTCACCATGGCCGACGTCGCGAAGCGCGCCGGCGTCACCAAGCAGACCGTCTCCAACGTGGTCCGGGGGCGCACGGTCGTCAGCCCCGAGACCAGGGCGAGAGTCGAGGCCGCCATCGCGGAACTGGGGTACACACCCAACCTGGTGGCCCGGAGCCTGTCCACGGGCACCACCATGACCATCGGCTTCATCGTGCCCACCATCGCCAACCCCTTCTACTCGGAGGTGGTGGAGGAGGTGGAGATGCTGCTGGAGGAACGCGGCTACCACCTGTTGATGGCCACGACCAGGGGCGACGGGGACCGCGCCCGGCGTCAACTGGCCACCCTCTCCAACCGGTCGGTGGACGCGCTCCTGGTGGCCGGTGACTTCGAGTTGGGCGAACAGCTGTCCCCGCAGAGCGAGTTGGAACTGCCGGTCGTGCTGTGCGCCTGGGAGATCGATCCTCCGGACAAGCTGCCCGTGGTCACCATCGACTACGAGAAGGCCGGGTATCTGGCCGGGCGGCACCTCCGGGAGCTCGGGCACCGGCGGGTGGCGGTGATCGCGGACCTCCCGGCGCACCGTGTCCGGGTGGCCGGTGTCCGGCGGGCCTTCGCCGAGGACGGGATCGTGGTTCCCGACGACTTGGTGTTCACGGCCCCGGGAGCGACACCCGAGTCCGGCTACGAGGCGGCCCTACGAGCTCTGCCCCACCTGCGTACGACAGACCCCGTGACAGCCGTGTTCACCTCCACCGACGCCATCGCCCTGGGAGTGATGGAAGTCTGCCGGCACCAGGGACTTCGGGTGCCGGAGGACATCTCGGTCGTCGGCATCGACGACATCCCCCAGGCGGCACACGCCCATCCGCCCCTGACCACGGTGGCCCTGCCCAAGCGGCAGATGGCCAGGGAGGCCACCGAGCTGCTGTGGCGAGGCATCGCCAACAGCAGGCCTGCGGCCCCGTCCCTGACTCTCCTGCGGCCCGAAGTCGTACCCCGCGCGAGTTCCGCACCGCCCGGCATCCACTGACGTCCGGTGCGGCGTCGAGAGTGCCGCGCGGCCCGGAAACCCCACGCGTCGATCCGTCCCCGCCCGGCGCGTTCGCCGCCATGCCCACGCACTCCCCCACTCCCCTGTTGCCCGGGAGCGCGCACCCTCCCCTGCCCGAAGGAAGGCCCCTGCTGTGATGAGTGAGCCCACCGCACACGACTACCTGGAGAGCTTCTCGCCGGGCCGCGGCCGCGAGCGGCCCCGTGCCGCCTTCACCTCCGACGCCCCCGAACTGGACCTGACCGGGACCTGGCGCTTCCATCTGGCCGCGGGGCTGCCGCAGGTCGTCGAGGGTTTCCAGGAAACCGGGTTCGACGACAGCGGCTGGGACACGATCCCGGTGCCGTCCTGCTGGCAGCTGGAGGGGCTGCCGGGCGAGCCGCGCTTCGGCCCGCCCGCGTACACCAACCAGGTCTATCCGTTCCCGGTGGATCCGCCGCACGTACCCGACGCCAACCCGACCGGCGAGTACCGCCGCGAGTTCCTCCTCCCCGGCAACTGGCCCGAGGGCCGCGCCCTGTTGCGCTTCGAGGGTGTCGACTCCTGCTTCGCCGCCTGGCTCAACGGCACGCTGCTCGGCGACGGCAAGGGCAGTCGCCTGCCCACCGAGTTCGACGTCACCGACGCCCTGCGGCCGGGGCGCAATGTCCTCGCGGTCCGGGTGCACCAGTGGTCGTCCGGCAGCTACCTGGAAGACCAGGACATGTGGTGGCTGTCGGGGATCTTCCGCCCCGTCACCCTGCTCTCCCGCCCGGCCGGCGCGCTGACCGACTTCTTCGTGCACGCCGACTACGACCACCTCACCGGCGACGGCACCCTGTCCGTGCGGGCCGACGGCCCGGCCCTGCTGACCGTCCCCGCCCTGGGCATTGTCGAAGCCGACCCGGCGGGCCCCCACCCCGCCCCCGACGTCATCCCCTGGTCCGCCGAGCAACCACACCTCTACGAGGGCGAGTTGGTGACCGACGGCGAGCGGGTCCCCCTGCGGATCGGCTTCCGCCGGATCGAGGTGGTGGACGGCGTCATCCTCGCCAACGGGCGGCCCCTGCTCTTCCGGGGCGTCAACCGCCACGAGTGGCACCCCGACACCGGGCGCACCCTCAGCCACGAGGACATGCTCACGGACATACTCCTGATGAAGCGTCACAACATCAACTCCGTACGTACGAGCCACTATCCGCCGGACTCCGCGTTCCTCGATCTGTGCGACACCTACGGCCTGTGGGTCGTCGACGAGTGCGACCTGGAGACGCACGGCTTCGGACTGGTCGGCTGGAAGGGCAACCCGAGCGACGACCCACGCTGGCGCGAGGCCTACTTGGACCGGATGCGCCGCATGGTAGAGCGCGACAAGAACCACCCCAGCGTGGTCATGTGGTCGCTCGGCAACGAGGCGGGCACCGGCTCCAACCTCGCGGCCATGGCCGCCTGGACGAAGGACCGCGACCCGGACCGGCTCATCCACTACGAGGGCGACTACGACTGCCCGTACACCGACGTCTTCAGCCTGATGTACGCCGATCACGGAGAGGTCGGTCTCCTGGGCCGAGGCCAGGAAGCGGTCGCCGAGGACCCGGCGCTGGACGCGCGACGCCGCCAACTGCCGGTCATCCTCTGCGAGTACGCGCACGCCATGGGCAACGGCCCGGGCGGTCTGAGCGAATACCAGGAACTCTTCGAGGCCCACCCCCGGCTGCACGGCGGCTTCGTCTGGGAGTGGATCGACCACGGCGTCCGACGCCGGACGCCGCAGGGATGCGAACACTTCGCGTACGGCGGCGACTTCGGCGAGCCGGTGCACGACGACAACTTCTGCTGCGACGGCTTGGTCTTCGCCGACCGCAGCCCCTCCCCCGGCCTCACGGAGTACAAGAAGGCCGTGGAGCCGGTACGGATCACCGTCGACACCACGTCGAGGACGATCCGCGTCCGGAATCTGCTGCACACGCTGGACACCGCCCATCTACGGTTCCGCTGGTCGGTCGAGGACAACGGACAGCCGCGCGGGGACGGGGAGTTGGCGCTACAGCCGGTGCCCGCGGGCGCCGACGGGGTACTGCTCTGGCCCGAGGCCCTCAACAAACTCTGCGACGCGCCCCTGGAGGACGGCGAGGAGCGATGGGTCACGGTCGTCGCGGAGCTCGCGGCAGACGAGTCATGGGCACCGAACGGTCACGAGATCGCCTGGGACCAGGCCGCTGTCGTGGGCCCCGCGCCGGAAGTGCCAGCAGTGGTCCGGCCGTTGGTCCCGGTCCTGGCCGAGGGCACGTACACCCTCGGCCCCGCGGTCTTCGACTCCGCGTCCGGAACGCTGACCGCACTGGGCGGCCTCCAAGTCGACGGCCCCCGCCTCGACTTGTGGCGTGCCCCCATCGACAACGACCTGCGCACCTGGAACGGTCCACTCGCCGAGGCATGGCGCAAGGCGGGCCTCGACCGCCTGGAACACCGGCTGGTCGGCCTCCGCCCGCACGACGGCGGCCTGGAGGTCATCACGCGCACCGCTCCCGCGGGCGCCGACTTCGCCATGCGTACGGTCTTCCACTGGTCCGCCGACGCCGAGGACCCCGGCCTGCTCCAACTCACCCTGACCACCGAGCCTTTGGGCACCTGGCCCTGCCCGCTCCCCCGCATCGGCATCCGCATGGCGCTCCCGGGGGACATCGAGACGGTCGACTGGTTCGGACTCGGCCCCGGTGAGGCGTACTCCGACACCACCGCCGCCGTCCGCGTCGGGCGCTTCGGCGCCGCCGTCGACGATCTCCAGACGCCGTACGTCCTGCCACAGGAGAACGGCAACCGGCGCCAGGTACGCCACGCCCACCTCACCGGCCCGGACGGCGGCGGGCTGACCGTCACCGGGTACCCGCACACCGATCTCACCGTGCGCCGCTGGACCAGCGAGGACCTCGACGCCGCACAGCACACCAGCGACCTGCGTCCCCGCGACCGCGTGTACGTCAACCTCGACGCCGCGCACCACGGCATCGGCAGCGGCGCTTGCGGTCCACGCACCCAGCCACAGTTCCAACTCGACGCCCGTCCAGTGACGTTGACGCTCGGCTTCCGCCCGTGCTGAGGCTCTGGTACCGGCAGCCGGCGGAGGACTTCCTCGCGGCGCTCCCGCTGGGCAACGGGTCCCTGGGCGCGATGGTGCACGGGCGTGTCGTACGGGAGCGGATCGACCTCAACGCCGACACCTTGTGGTCCGGCGGTCCCGGGGACCACAACGACGACGGGGCTGCCGCGCACCTCCCCGCCCTGCGCGAGGCGGTGCTCCGCGACGGCGACCATGTGCGTGCCGAGGAGCTGGCCACGCGGATGCAGGGGCCGTTCACGCAGGCGTACCAGCCGCTGGGTGCCCTGCTGTTCGACCTGGACCATGGTGATGAAGTCACCTCGTACCGGCGGGAGTTGGACCTGGCCGAGGGCGTCGCCACGGTCGCGTACACCGTCGACGGCGTACGCCACACCCGCGAGCTGTTCGTGTCGGCGGTCGCGGGCGTCCTCGCCGTCCGGCTGAGCTGTGACCGCCCGGCGGCGCTGTCCTTCACCGCCCGCCTGCACTCCGCGCACCCGGGATCGGCGCCGGGCGCGGTCATCACGGGCCGTGCCCCCGCGCACGTGCGGTTCGAGGCAACCGGCCCCGACGCCGTCACGTACGCGCCCGACGCGGGCACCGGATTCTCGGCGGGACTACACGTCCAGGCCGACCCGGAAGCCACCGTCGAGCGCACCCCGGACGGAGGCCTGCGCGTCACCGGAGCGACGACCGCCACCCTGCTCGTCGCCGTCACGACCGGCTACCAGGGCTGGAACCAGACCCCGCTCGGGCCGGAATCCGGCCTGGACACCGACGTCGTAGAGCAGTTGGAAACCGCCGCCGCCCTTCCCTACGAACGGCTGCGCGCCGAGCACACCGCCGACCACCGGGCCCTCCAGGAACGGACAGATCTACGCCTGGACCACGACCCGGCGCTCGACGACCTGCCGACCGACGAACGCCTCGGCGCTGTGCGGACGGGCGGCGACGATCCGGGCCTGGCCGCACTGCACTTCGCGTACGGCCGCTATCTGCTCATCGCCTCCTCCCGTCCCGGTTCCCAGCCTGCCAACCTCCAGGGCATCTGGAACACCGCGGTCCAGCCGCCCTGGCAGTCCAACTGGACCACCAACATCAACCTCCAGATGAACTACTGGCACGCCGAGGCCACCGGCCTGCCGGAATGCCACGAGCCGCTCTTCGACCTGATCGACGACCTCGTCGAGGCCGGCCGCCGCACCGCACACGCCTACTACCGCTGCCGGGGCTGGACCGCGCACCACAACGTCGACATCTGGCGCAGCACCAACCCGGTGCAGGGCAGCCCGAGTTGGGCCAACTGGCCGATGGGGGCGGCATGGCTGTGCGCCCATCTCTGGGAGCACTACCGCTTCAGCGCCGACCGCCGTTTCCTAGCCGCGCGCGCGTACCCGGCGATGCGGGAGGCCGCCGTCTTCCTTCTGGACTTCCTCGTCGAGGACACCGAGGGACGCCTCGTCACCTGCCCCTCCACCTCACCCGAGCACCGCTTCCGGGCACCAGACGGATCACTGGTCGCCACCGGCGCGGCGAGCACGATGGACCTCTGGCTCACCGGAGAACTCTTCGGCAACTGCCTCGCGGCGATCGGGGAGTTGGGCCTGCGCGACGAGATCGAGGACTCGCTGCGCACCGCCCGCGAACGGCTGCGCCCGGTGTCGTACGTGGCCGGGAAGCCACTTCCCGAGTGGTGGGAGGACGTCGAGCCGGAGGACCTCGGGCACCGCCATCTCTCCCACCTCTACGGCCTCTACCCCGGTTCACTGATCGACGCCGAGGAGACACCGGAGCTGTTCGCCGCCGCCCGCGCGGCCCTGGACCAGCGCCTCACGCACGGCGGTGGGGGCACCGGCTGGAGCCTTGCCTGGGTAGCCGCGCTAGCCGCCAGAATCGGCGAGGGAGACCTCGCCCAGCGCAGCCTCAACTCCCTTCTGGCGGGCTCCACTTCGGACAACCTCTTCGACCTGCACCCGCCGGAGCTGTTCCAGATCGACGGCAACTTCGGTGCCACGGCCGCCATGGCCGAACTGCTCCTCCAGAGCCACACCGACGAACTGCGGCTGCTGCCCGCACTCCCGTCCGCCTGGCCGGGCGGCAGCGTCCGGGGGCTGCGGGCCCGGGGCGGCGTCGGCGTGGACCTCGACTGGCAGCACGGCCTGCTCACCAGCGCCCGGCTGACCCTCACCAGCCCGGGCACTTACGTGTTGACCGCCCCCACCGGTGGGGGCCTCCTGCGAGTTTCGGACAGCGAGGGCCGTCCTGTCCCGGTGGACAGCACGCTCCTGCCGGGCGGGTTCGTACGCACGGCCTTCACTGCAGCCGGGACATCGGTCCACCACGTGCGCCCTCGCCTGCGATGGCAGGCGGCAGTCATCAGGTCCAGGGCGCGACCACGGTGAAGGAACGGCTCGCGCGGAACGCGTCGGTGTTCTGGGCGCGGTCGACCCAGAGTTCGAGGTTGTCGCGGTAACGGAGGTAGCGGCCGGGGTAGTTGTACGACTCCAGGGAGACCGACCCGTCGGTGGAACCGGGCCGGGCGCAGAAGGTGGCGTCCTTCTGGAAGACGGCCGATCCATCGTTGGCGTCCAGCCGGATACGGAAGGCGTAGTGGCGCAGGTATCTGCCCGAGGCGTCCTTGAGCGAGTAGCAGTGGGAATCGGCCAGCCCGGCGACGAATCGGAAGGTGGCCTCCTGCTTCGCGGACCCGGGGCTGGTCGCGGCAACGGGACTGAGGAATCCGAGGTTGCCGACTTCACGCACATAGCGGCCGGACTGCTCGGCCGATCGCAGGGCGTGGCGGCCCAGGAGCGTTGGGACGGCCGTCGGCGTCGGGCTCGGCGTGGCGGACGTCGTCGGGGTCGGCGGTGGCGATGAAGCGGTGGGCGATGCCGGGGCATGGGGCTGGGCCCTTGCCGCAGGTGGTTGTACAGGCGCGTCGGACCGCATGTACGCGTATACCGCGCCGCCACCCACCAGGGCCACCGCCCCGGCCGTCAAGGTCACCACCGGCTTGGCCGCCAACTTGCCCAGCAGGTGTCCTACCCGGCCCGCACCGCCGGGAGCGTGGGCAACCCCACCCGCCGCCGAGGCCGAGGGCATCGACTTGGCCAGCAGCAGGCCCGCCAGGCCGATCGGTACCGGCACCAGCGCGAAGTTGCCCAACAGCCCCTCCGTCGGCACCAGTTCGGAGGTGTTGAACAGGCACTGCGGGCACTCCCGGACATGACGCGCCAGCCGCTTGCGCCACCGTGCGTTCGGCCGGCCGTCCCAGGAGGTCAACTGCGCGTCCAGTTCCGCACAGCGCGGCGATGCGGCCAGCGCGCGCACCACGGCCCGCCCGGACTCCAGCCGCTCCTTGACCCGCTGCACCCGTACCGCGGCATGCTGCGGCGCGAGGTCGCAGGCCGCCGCGAGTTCGGCGCGGGTCAGCTCTCCGGCGGTTTCCAGCCACCACAGCGAGAGCACCTCGCGCTCCTCGTCCTCCAGCCAACGGGTCGCCTCCACCGCCTCGCGCCGCTGTCCCGAAAGAGCCAGCCGGAGAATGGCCAGATCGGCGAAGTCCGCCTCCGGGGCCACCTCCTGGACGGCCTCGTCCGGCAGATCCGACTGCGGCCGGGCCTGCCGACCGCGCCACCGGTCACGGACCTGTCGTACGGCGATGGCGACCAGCCAGGAACGGAACCGCTCCGGTTGCTCCAGGCCCGACAGTCCGTCCAGCGCCCGCAGCATCGTGTCCTGGACCACGTCGTCGACGTCGCTGTGCCCGTCGAGGGCCCGTCCGACGATGTTGTAGACCAACGGCAGACAGCCCCGCACGAGGTGCTCCAGCGCCTGCGGGTCACCGGCCCGCGCCGCCACGACCACCTCGACGTCCGGCCGTTCCCGTACGTCCTGCGAGCGAACCCGTCCCACCTTTTGCCGCCCCACCTCGTCGACGAACGTCTGATGCTGACGTTCCGAAGGATGGCAGTGTGCCAGAGGTGTTCGAAATTTCTTTCCGTGGTTTCTGTTATCCGCGATCCGCCCGTACGTCTCCTGCTGCGTACGGCCGAATCCGACAGGAGCCAATCAGTGTCAGTGAGCCACAACAACAGCAGTCCGATGATGAGCCGGCGCAGCGTGCTGCGGGTGGCGGGAGCAGCCGGAGCGGCGGGCATCGGGGCAGCAGCCATCGGTGCCGGAGCCACTCCCGCCGCGGCGAGCACCGCGTTCGTACATCCCGGACTGCTGCACACGCAGGCCGACTTCGACCGTATGGCCGCCAAGGTGAAGGCGGGCACCGGCCTGTGGAAGGCGGGCTACGCCAAGCTGGCGGGGAACCCACGCTCGGGGAGCACCTGGAAGGCGACCCCGCTCGCGACGGTGATACGCGGCGCCACCGGTGACAACGTCACCACGCTCGCCTTCGACATCGCCGCCGCCTACCAGAACGCGCTGCGCTGGAAGGTCACCGGCGACACGGCTCACGCGGACGCCGCCCGCGACATCCTCAACGCCTGGTCGGCCAAGCTCACCACACTCGACGGCAGCGCCGACCGGTTCATCGCGGCGGGCATCCACGGCTACCAGTTCGCGAACGCCGCCGAGATCATGCGCGGTTACGACGGCTTCGATCTGGCCCGGTTCAAGAAGATGATGCTGGCCGTCTTCTACCCGATGAGCAGCAGCTTCCTCGCCAAACACAATGGCGCCTACGACTCCAACTACTGGAGCAGCTGGGACCTGTTGAGCGTCGCGTGCGTGCTGTCCGTCGGCATCCTCTGCGACGACCGGGCCAAGGTCGACGAGGCCGTCACGTACTTCAAGTCCGGCAAGGGCATGGGATCCATCAAGAACGCCATCCCCTTCATCCACCCCGGGGGCCTCGGGCAGATGGTGGAGGTCGGACGCGACCAGGGACACGCCCTGCTGAGCGTGGGCCTGCTGGGCACCATCTGCGAGATGGCGTGGAACCAGGGCATCGATCTGTACGGCTACGACGACAGCCGCGTGCTCAAGGGCGTCGAGTACGCCGCCAAGTGGAACCTCGGCCACGACGTCCCCTTCACCTCCTGGACCTGGCACAAGGGCGCGCCCGGTGCGTGGGAGGGGTGGGAGACGTTCACGGAAGCGTCCACGTGGGCCCGCGGTGATGTGCGTCCGATCTGGGAGGGCCTCTACAACCACTATGTGAACCGCCGCGGCCTCGACGCGCCGTACGTGAGCGCCATGGCGGCGAAGGTCAGGCCCGAGGGCGGCGGCGGTGACTACGGAACCGGCGGCGGCCTCGACCACCTCGGCTTCGGCACCCTGACCTTCACCAGGGACAAGGCGATCGTCTCGGCCACCACACCGACGCCGTCCGCGAGTACGTCCGACACGGCGTCCTCTTCCGGCACCGGCGCCGCTGCCACCGCGACCCCTGCCGCCGACGCCGCCGGCGGGACCCAGCCGCAGGGCGGCCGGGGTGAGGATCTCGCCGCCACCGGCGCGGGCGGCATCGCCGCCGCAGCCGCGACCGGCGTCCTCGCCATCGCGGGCGGCTTCATCGCCCTGCGCCGCAGGGGCACCCGCGGCACCAGCTGAACGCCTCGGCACGGGTGACTGGCCGACCATTGGGGTGGACCCCCTACCCGATGGCGGCCTGTTCGCCGGTCGTGAGGTAGGCGATGACCATGTCGCCCAGCAGGGTCCGGTAGTGATCGCGGCGGTCCGGTGCGGTGAGGTCCCGCCCGAAGAGGGCACCGAAGGTGTGCCGGTTGGTGATCCGGAAGCAGCAGAACGCGCTGATCATCATGTGCAGATCGACGGCGTCCACCTCGGCGGTGAAGACGCCCTGTTCGCGGCCCGCACGGAGGATCCGGTCGATGATGGCGACCGCCGGGGCGTTGAGCGAACGCAGTTTGGGCGAGGCGGCGATGTGCTCGGCCTGGTGGATGTTCTCGATACTCACGAGACGCATGAAGTCCGGATGTGCCTCGTGGTGGTCGAAGGTGAGATCGGCCAGCCGACGGATCGCGGACTTCGGGTCGAGATGCTCGACGTCGAGTTCCTGTTCGCTGTGCCGGATGCCGGCGTACGCCTGCTCCAGCACAGCTGTGAACAGCTGCTCCTTGCTGCCGAAGTAGTAGTAGATCATGCGTTTGGTGGTCCGGGTGCGGTCGGCGATGTCGTCGATGCGGGCGCCTGAATAGCCGATGCGCGCGAACTCCTCCGTCGCGGCCTCGAGGATCTCGGCCTGGGTCCTGGCGGCGTCACGGGTACGTCTGGCAGCGGGTTGTCCCTCTGTCAGTGTCAGTGGCTGCGGGGGGACGGATGCTGGCATGAGGTTCCTCACCGGGTGGGACTGCCGACGAGGTCGGCGAGGTCTTCGAGCATACGATCGGTGTGCGGCTCGTAGCCGGTGAACAGCCGGAACGCGTCGGCGGCTTGGAAGACAGCCATGCCGCCGCCGTCGAGAGTACGGCAGCCGAGGGCGCTTGCCGTGCGCAGCAGCTCGGTCTCCAGCGGGCGGTACACGACCTCTGCCACCCACAGCCGTGGGTGCAGCAGCTCGGCGGGGAACGGCAGCCCGGGGTGGCCCGCCATACCGGTGGGGGTGGCGTGGACCAGGCCGTCGACGCGGGCCAGCTCGGCCGCCAGGTCCGGCAGCGGCGCGGTGCTCACCCTGCCGGGCCCGAAGATGTGGTGGAGAGTGGCGGCGAGGGCCGCCGCACGCGTCTGGTCGGCATCCACGAGGACGAGCCGGTCGACCCCGACGGTGAGCAACGCGTGGGCGACGGCGGCACCGGCCCCGCCCGCCCCGAGTTGCAGGACCGAACCGGTCGGTACGTCGGGCAGTCCGCGTGCGAAGGACTGGGCGAAGCCGGTGCCGTCGGTGTTGTGCCCGATGGTCCGCCCGTCCCGGAAGACGACGGTGTTGACGGCGCCGATCTCCGCCGCTTCCGGCGCGAGTTCGTCCAGGTGCCCGATCACGAGTTGTTTGCAGGGGTGGGTGATGTTGAGACCGTCGAACCCCAGGGTGCGGGCGGACCTCAGGAGTTCACCCACGGCCGTGGCCGGCAGCGCCAGTTCGTCGATGTCGATGATGCGGTAGAGCATGCGCAGACCGTGCCGGTCCGCTTCCCGTTCGTGCAGGGCGGGGCTGAGCGAGGGGCCGATACCGGCTCCGATCAGCCCGGTGAGAAAGGAGGAACTCACGGTGGAGGGGGTCACGGTGGGGGAGGTCACGGTGATCGCGGGGTTCCTTCCGGCAATCGGCGGTCGAGGCGCCTGCGGCCGTCCGTACGGGGGCGGACGGCCGCAGGCGCGGCGGGGACGGGGACAGGGTCAGGCTGCCGCCGCCTCGCGCTCGGCGGTCTGGGCCGGACGCGTGCCCGGCTTCATGCCGAGCTCGGCGGTGGGCACGTTGTAGGTCTCGCGGGCGGTGAGCACGGCGATCGAACTGACCACGCACATCGAGGCGGTGAGGATCCCGACGGCGACCCAGTTCTTGCCGTCGGAGCCGGAGAGCTGTGCCGCGTAGGTGACGGCGAAGCCGGTGATGGCGAAGCCGACCTGGGTGCTGATGGCCATGCCCGACAGGCGGACCCGGGTGCTGAACATCTCGGCGTAGAGCGCGGGCCAGATGCCGTTGGAGGCGCTGTACACCAGGCCCATGGTGGCGGCGCCGGCCAGGAAGATCAGCGGGTAGCTCTTCGAGGACACCGCCCCCAGGTAGACGAAGATCATGACGGCGCTGCCGATGGAGCCGATGAGGAAGACGGGCTTGCGGCCGATACGGTCGGAGAGTTTGGCCCACAGCGGGAGCGCGATCAGGGCCACCAGGTTGGCGAAGACGCTGACCCACAGCATGGTGGTGCGGTCGAGGCCGACGGCGCCGGTGGAGTAGGACAGCACCCAGACCCCGCCGATCGTGCTCACCGACGCGATGAGCGCCGCCGAAGCCACCCGCAGCATGTCGGCCCAGTGGTCCCGGAGGAGTTCGACCACCGGCAGTTTGTGCACCTCGGCGCGCTCCGAGATCTCCTCGAAGGCCGGTGCCTCCTGCAGGTTGCGCCGGATGAAGTACGCGGTCACGGTCACGAGCGCGCTCAGCAGGAACGGGATGCGCCAGCCCCAGGTGAGGAGTTGGTGCTCCGGGAGGGAGGCGATCGGGATGAAGACCAGGGTGGAGATGATCAGGCCGAACTGGGTCCCGTTGAGGGTGAAGCTGGTGAAGTAGCCGCGTTGGTTCTCCGGCGCGTGTTCCAGCGTCAGGGAACTGGCGCTGGACTGCTCACCCGCGGCGGACAGCCCCTGGAGGAAGCGCAGCACCACGAGCAGGACCGGGGCCAGCGTGCCGACCTGGGCGTAGGTGGGCAGGCAGCCGATCAGGAGGGTTGAGAGGCCCATCATGAAGAGCGTGAGGATCATGATCTTCTTGCGGCCGATCCGGTCCCCGAAGTGCCCGAGGAAGACGGCGCCGATGGGGCGGGCCGCGTAGGCCACACCGAAGGTCGCCATCGAGATCAGCGTCGCGGTGGCCGGGTCGTCCGGGTCGAAGAACACCCTGGGAAAGACCAGCGCGGCTGCGCTGCCGTAGATGAAGAAGTCGTAGTACTCCAGGGCGCTCCCGATCCAGGCGGCGAGAGCCGCCTTTCGGTGCCCACTGGGTGGAATCCTCGATTCCGAGGCGTCATCGAGCGAACGAGCGGTCACGTGTGCTCCTCATTGAGTACCGCGAGTGCTCCCGTTGCGGGAACGGCCGGGGTGAGCGGGGACAGAGGGGGGACGAGCGCGGCGTACGTCACGGCCACAACTCGCCTACGGGGATGCCGTGTCGAGCGGACTTGCCGGATGGCTGGTGGGGATGCCAGCCAATTAACGTACTGGGAAGTTAATAGGGGACTTTGAGGTCGCTCGTGGGCTCACGTCAAGACACCCGACCGAAATTTATTTGTCACGACCCACCTCTTGCGTCGGAGGCCTCTCGCCGCTAGATATAACGAACCAGTGAGTACATTGCTCGGCCGCGAAGAGGTGGGCGCTTATGCCGGGACTGCAGGTGGAGACCCTGACGGGGCCCGTCGAAGGCGCCGCGGAGGGCTGCCCGGTCCTCTCCTGGAAGGGCATCCCCTACGCCGCGCCGCCCACCGGAGAGCGGCGGTTCAGACCGCCCGCTCCTGTCAAGCCCTGGGCAGCGGTGCGGAACGCCACGCGCTACGGTCCGCAGGCGGTCCAGTTCACGTCGGCCACCTCCCAGGGCGTCGAGGGTGAGGAGGACTGCCTCACCCTCAATGTCTGGGCCCCGGCCGAACCGGCCGCGCCCCGGCCGGTGTTGTTCTGGATCCACGGCGGCGCGTTCCTGCACGGCAGCGGCGGTCTTTATGACGGCGCGTGGCTGGCCGAGGTGTGCGACGCGGTCGTGGTGACCGCCAACTACCGGCTCGGCCCGCTCGGTTTCCTGGACCTGGAACACGTCGGTATCGCCGACACCTCCAATCCCGCGCTGGGTGACCTGGTCGCGGGCCTGGAGTGGGTACGCGGGAACATCGCCTCGTTCGGCGGCGACCCCGGCCGGGTGACGCTCTCCGGTCAATCGGCCGGCGGCATGCTCACCAGCACCCTGTTGGCGGTCCCGGCCGCCCGTGGGCTGTTCCACCAGGCCCTGGTGCTCAGCGGCGCAGCCCGCAACGTCCACACCCCGGACCAGAACGCCGAGGTCGTCGACCGCCTGCTCACGACCCTGGACACGACCGCGGACCGGCTGACCGACGTGCCGGTCCGGGCTCTGCGGGACGCCGCGGCGCACGTCGTGACCGGCGCGGGCGACGAGGTGCTGCGCGGCGACGGCTTCTGCCCCGTGGTGGACGGCACCGTATTGCCCAGGGCGCCGCTGGCCGCGGTCGCGAGCGGTGAGGCCCGGCACCTCCCGGTCTGGGTCAGCCATGTCAGCCACGAGATGGACATCTTCCTCGGTCCCCCTGCCGCCCCGGTCCTGGCCGGCACGGACACGGCCGGTCGGGCGGCCCTCGGCGAGCAGCGCTGGGCCGAGCTCGGGAAGGCGTACGCGTCCCTCCCCGAGGCCGGCCGCGACCCGCACCTCGACCTGCTGGACGACACGATGTGGCTGATCCCCGCGATCCGACTGGCAGAGGCCCAGCAGGCCGCCGGCGGCCAGGTCTGGTTCAGCCGCTTCGACCACGTGCCCGGCATGCCCCCGTACGACCGCCTCGGTGCGACCCACGGTGCCGACAACCGCTGTCTCTGGGCCCACCCGCCCGCCTTCAACAACCTGGCCGGTCTGCCGCCCGCCCCACCCATGCGCCCGGCCGACCTCGCCGTCACGGCGACTCTGCACCGGGCCGTACGTGCCTTCCTGCACACCGGCGCCCCCGACTGGCCCCGCTACGAACCGCAGGACCGCGCCACGATGATCTTCGACGACCTTCCCCGGATCGCCCACGACCCCCGCCGCGAACGCCGTCTCCTGTGGGCCAACCTGCCGGAGGACGGCGCCCCCTGACGACGGGAGAGAGCGGCCCGGCCCCGAACCGGACGGGGCTTGACCGCGCGGGTGGCCGTGCCGGGTTCAGTGTGTGGGAAGAGCCTCCAGAGCTTTGGACGCCGCGGTGAAAGCCAGCCCCGCCATCTCGTCGACCGGGAGGTCCCGGTAGCCGGGGTAGTTGACCTCGATGCAGTACGGCCCACGAAAACCACGCTCGTGCAGGCCCAACAGCAGTCCCTGGACGTCCAGTTCACCGTCACCGGGCAGCAGACGCCCCTGACGTGCCTCGGTGAGGAAATCGCCGTCCACGACACGGCCGTCGTTGAGCTGGACGGCCACGATCCGGTCGGGCGGCAGGCCGTCGAGGTCGGCCAGGCTGGAGCGGGTGTTGTAGAAGTGCCAGACGTCGATCATCAGCCCGGCGTTGGGGGCACCGGAGGCCTCCACCACCGCGCGGGCGGTGGCCACGTCCTTCAGGCCGGACCAGGGGAAGGCCTCGACCGCGACGCGCAGCCCGTACGCGGCGACGTCGTCGCAGATCGTACGGAGCCGGGCGCCCGCGGCCTCGATGTCGAGTTCGTCCGCGCCGAACTCACCCGCCGTGACGTGATGCGGCCGGAAGGCATGACCGAGCACGGCAACGGCGTCATTCGCACCGTCGCCGGAGGCCGCGGCCCAGCCGCTCAGGAACTCGATCTCCCGCAGGGCGAGTCCGTGCGTGCCGAGCACCGCACGCAGGGACTCGTCGCTCGCCCCTGCGGCCAGCATCTGCCGGTGGTCGTCGGTGTGCAGGCCGATGCCGGTGAAGCCGGCGGCGGCAGCCGCGCGGCAGCGCTCCGCGAACGGCACTCGGGCGGGTTGCGCGAACCCCGCGCCGGACAGGGTCACGAAGCTCGCGGTCAGTTCCCGTGTCATGGCAGCACCGGGGTGGCGTGGGAGTGGAAACTCGCGGGCACATCCAGGCCCCAGGCGGTGGAGCGGCCCTGGCCCTCCGTGGTCCAGGTGACCGGCTCCCAGTCGGGGGCGAAGATGTGGAAGCCGCCGGAGAACACCTCGATGCGGTTGCCGCCCGGCTCCAGGACGTAGAGGAAGAAGCCCTGGGTGCGCGAGTGCTTCGCCGGGCCGAACTCGATCTCGACGCCCAGCTCGCAGAAGATGTCGGCGGCGCGGAGCACGTCCTCGCGGTTCTCGACGGCGTAGGCGAGGTGGTGCAGCCGCCCGGTGACGCCGGGGGCCGGTTCGCGGGTGATGGCGAGGTCGTGGGCCTTGTTCATCAGGCTGAGCCAGGCGCCGACCTCGGGCTGGCCGGGCGGGATGAGGTGTTCGCGGAGCTTGAAGCCCAGGGCGTCGCACATGAACGCGCGCGTACCCGGCACGTCGTCCGCGAGGACGTTGATGTGGTCGATGCGTGCCGCGCCGACGCCCCGGGTGACGGAGGACTGGGGTTGGTTGGGCAGGTACGAGGCCTTGCCCGCCGGTGCGCGGTACTTCTCGGTCTCGTAGTAGAGCTCCATGCGCTGGCCGCTCGGGGCGATGAAGGAGTACGCCTTGCCGTGCCCGAAGTCCCCGTCGATCCACTCACCGTCGGCGCCGCGCTCCTCCAGGGCGGCGACCCGGCGTTCCAGGGCCTGCGGACTCACCGCGCGCCAGGCGACATGGCCGAGCCCGGCCCGGTCGGCGGCGGTCAGCTTCAGGGTCGTCAGGTCGTGGTCGCCCCAGGCGCGCAGATAGGCGCTGCCACCGGACTCGTGCACCAGGTCGAGGCCGTAGACCTCGGTGAAGAAGGCCAGGCTCTCGTCGTACACGGGGGTCAGCAGCTCGGCATGGCCGAGATGGGCGAGTTCGTACAGCGGCTCAGTCACGCTCGTTCTCCTTCGCCTTCATCTCCAGCTCCGCGATGTCGGCCAGCACCTGGGGGCCGCGGTTGATCGCGGAGAATCCGGTGAACAGGAACGCCAGGTCGATCACAGCGCGCAGTTCGTCCCAACTGGCGCCGGCCCGTAGCGCGGCGAGGCCGTGCAGCTTGGCGGCGTCGCTGAGCTTGGCGTGCAGGATGCCGAACAGCACCAGCTGGACGGTCTTCTGGTCCAGCGTCTCCGGATACATGACCATGTTGCGCAGTCGCTCCTGCGCCAGCAGCAGTTCCGGGTTGTCCTTCTCGGACGCCTCGAAACGGGAGGCCACGCGCGGCGGTACGAAGCCCAGCATCCGTTCGTACGTCGCCCGGAAGTCGTCGATGCTCTCGGGGCGCTCATCGCTCATAGGATGCCTCCTGTTCGGCCTGTTCGGCCTTGGTGATGTCGCCCGCCGCCCAGTGCTCCGGCGGGATCTCGCGCACGAGGACCCGGATGGCCGCGTCGGGCGCGTCCAGGGAGTCCCGTACGGCGGCGTGCACCTGGTGGATGAGGTCGCGGATCTTCTCCGGGGGGCGCCCCGCGACGACGCTGATCTCTACGAGTGGCATGTCAGGCCCCGACCACCCGCAGCGTTCCGAGGTGGGTGAACTCGGCACTGATCTCCCGTCCGGGCTCGACGAAGACGGCGTCGGTGAGGCCGCCGGTGAGCACGATCCAGCCGGGCTCGATGGCGATGCCGCGCGCGCCGAGGGAGTTGGCCGCCAGCGCGAGCGCTTCGGCGGGGTGGCCCTGTACGGCGGCGCCGGTCGCGGAGTCGGTGATCTCACCGTCGATGCCGAGCAGGCAGGCCTCCAGCGCGAGGTCGAGACCCTCGGGCGGCAGGCCGGTGCCGCTGACGACAAAGCGGGAGGACGAGGCATTGTCGGCGACCACGTCGGGGAGGGTGAACTTGAAGTCGGTGAAGCGGCTGTCGATGACCTCGAAGCCCGCGTGCACACTGCGGACTGCGGCGAGCGCGGTCGCGGCGGTAACTCCGGGGCCCTCCAACCGCTCCCCCATGATGAAGACGATCTCCGGCTCGATGCGCGGGTGGATGAGTTCACCCATCGGGACCGGGACGCCTTCCGGGAGCACCATCGCGTCGGTGAGCCAGGCGGTGAGCGGGGAGTCGATGCCCATCCGCTGTTGCTTGGCGCGCGAGGTGAGCCCGAGCTTGACGCCGACGAGCTTCTCGCCGTCGGCGACCTTGCGTTGCAGCAGCGCGTCCTGCACTTCGTACGCCGTCGGCAGGTCGAGGCCGGGCCATTCGTCGGTGATCCGGCCGCCGTCCCTGCGGTCGGTCTCGCGGTCGAGCAGCTCCGTGACGGCGCGGTCGATGGTCCAGTCGCTCATGCGGGTACGCCTTCCAAGGTCGTGGCGCGGGTGGAGAGGTGGATCGCCACGTCGATGATCATGTCTTTCCGGCCGCCGCCGATGGCGGCGGTGGCGGTCATGTGTCCTCCCCCTGTCCTTGTACGTGGGCGAATCGTGCGGTGACGGTGCCCAACCCACCGAAGGTCGCGGTGACCGAATCTCCACCGGCGACGGGTACAGCGGCACAGACCGAGCCGGGCAGGATGACATGCCCCGGCTCCAGGGTGACGCCGAGCCGGCCCACCGTGTTGGCCAGCCACACCAGGGCGTTGAGGGGCGAACCGAGCACGGCGCCGCCCGCTCCGGTGCCGACGATCTCGCCGCGTCGGGTCAGTACGCAGCCGGACAGCCGCAGGTCGACCGCGTCCACCGGGACAGGGCGGCTGCCGAGGACCACGCCGCCCGCCGACGCGTTGTCCGCGACCGTGTCGATCAGGCCGATCCTCCAGTCCCGGATGCGGGAGTCGATGATCTCCAGGGCCGGCAGGACGTAGTCGACCGCCGACAGCGCCTGCGCGGTGTTCACCCCCGGGCCGGTCAGCGGCCGCTTGAGCACGAAGGCGATCTCCGGTTCGATCTTGGGGCTGATGAACTCGTCCAGTCCGATCGGCAGGCCCTCCAGATGGAACATGGACTCCATCAGATGCCCGTAGTCGGGCTGGTCGACGCCGAGTTGGCGTTGCATGGCCGCCGAGGTGAGCCCGACCTTGTGGCCCTGGACCCGCTGCCCGTCCTCGGTCCAGGTGCGGACCTGCTCGAGCTGGATCGCGTAGGCGTCATCGACCGTCAGCCCGGAATGGGACCGGCCGACCGGGTCGATCGGCTCTCGGGTGTGCCGCGCGGCGAGCAGTTCCTTCGCGACCACGACGTGCGTCGCTTTGTCCATCTGCGGCTCTTTCCTCAGGTGATGGTCGATCTCCTCGCAGCATGTTGCGCCAGGTCCCACCCGGCAACCCACTGATCCGCTGAGCGGAACAAGATCGACCGACTTCGCCTGCACATGTTCCGCTCAGCGGATCACCGGGCTTGCCCACCCCTGGTCAGGGGAGGACAGTCCTCCCGTGACATGGCATCCCACGGACCGGACGCTACGAAGGGAATGTCATCCCCCGACATCCCATAGGAGCCTGCTCAGCTGTCCCCCATGGAGGGGCTCGGGCCCCGCAGCTCACGGCTCACGGCCAGCCCCGCCGTGCGCACGGCGGGGCCCACCCGGCGCAGGTTCAGCCTCCCGCTCCAGCCCGAGATGGACATCGCCGCGACGGCCCGGCCGTCGGCCCCGAGGATCACGGTCGCGACACACCCCACCCCGGGGCCGGTCTCCTCGTTCTCGTACGCGACTCCCGCGCCCCGGATCCGTTCCAGCTCGCGCCGGAACAGACCGGGGGCGGTGATGGTGCGCGGGCCCACCGGTGCGAGCCCATGAGCACAGACCGCTTCGACGGCATCCGCGTCGCCGAAGGCGAGCAGTACCTTTCCCACGGCCGCGGCGTGCGCGGGCAGTCGGCCGCCCACCCTCGACCCCATCCGCGGCGCGTCCTTGCTCCGCAGGATCTCGACGTAGACGACCTCGGTGCCGTCCAGCACGGCAAGGTGCACCGTCTGCCGGGTCGCCTCGCGCAGATCGGCCATGTACGGCAG
Organism: Streptomyces prunicolor NBRC 13075; assembly: GCF_000367365.1. Classification (GTDB taxonomy): domain Bacteria; phylum Actinomycetota; class Actinomycetes; order Streptomycetales; family Streptomycetaceae; genus Streptomyces; species Streptomyces prunicolor. The sequence goes on from NZ_BARF01000104.1 coordinate 50,435, forward strand.
GGCGATCGCGCGCAGATTGCGATGCCGGGAGGCCAGTTCTCCGTACTCGAAGAGGCGCGTTCCCATATGCAGGAGCGCGCTGTCGTTCTCGTCGCGCTCCAGGAACCCGTAGCCGACGAGGTCGCGCACCAGGCGGGAGGTCGTGGACTTCGGCAGCCCGGCCCGGCGGGCGATCTCCGACACCCGAAGCACGGCATGCAGCGCGTCGAAGGCCCCGAGCACGGCGGCGACCCGCGCGACACCGGAGTCAGGGATGTTCCGTTCAGCGGGACACATCGGTGAAGCATGACCGGCGGACGGGACGGCGTGCAAGCGCCGGCCCAGTCGGCGCGGGTGCGCGAACGCCCCTGCCCACCCGGCCCACACACCCGTACCGATGAAGGAGCCGCACATGCCCGACGCCATCACCGAGAACGACCCCGGACGGACCGTCCTGTTCCTCAACGGCCCCAACCTCAATCTGCTCGGCGTGCGGGAGCCCGACAAGTACGGTTCCACGACGCTGCGCGAGGTCGAGGAGACCGTGGCCAAGACCTTGTCCGCCCACGGTCTGGCCGCGCGCTTCGTACAGAGCAACCACGAAGGCGTGCTGGTGGACGCGATTCATGCCGCGCGCACCGAATGCGGCGCGATCGTCATCAACCCCGCCGCGTTCACGCACACCTCGGTCGCACTCCGGGACGCGATCGCCGCCGTCGCTCTGCCGACCGTCGAGCTCCACATCACCAACGTGCACAGGCGCGAGGAATTCCGGCACCACTCCTACATCTCGGCTGTTGCCGACGCCGTGATCGTCGGCGCGGGAACACACGGCTATGTCCTGGCCGCGCTGCACGTCGCGCATCTTCTCCTCGGCTGACTCACGCCTCGGGCGAGACTGCGCTCAGGATTCGCTCGTCCAGCCGTCCGCTCCTTGCAACTGTGCGTACATCTGGGTGAGTTGCACGTCCAGGACAGTGCAGAGACGGCTGAAGGTCCAGTAGTAGCCGCAGAGATGAAGTAGCTCGACGAGTTCGCGGGCGGAGAGGAACTCGCCTGCCGCGGCGAACACTTCATCGGACACCCGGGGTCCCGCGACGACCTCGGCAGCGAACCGGATCACCGCACGGTCATGCTTCGACAGTGCCGGGTTCGTATGGTCCCGGTTCTTGATCAGTTCGCGGGTCGCGTCGTCCACGCCGGCTGGACGAACGCGACCATCTCTTCCGGCTGGGCGGCTACGACACTCCCAAGCGCGTCTCACGCACCGACCACATCAACCCCGGGATGCAGCGCATCTTCCAACGCATGGACGACAGTCCGGCCCAGATCATCAACCATCTGGGCGAGACACTCGCGCAGAACCGCCTCTCCACACTCCTCGTCGGCGACCAGACCCTGCACACCGGCATGGCCCGCTCCCTGGCCTACCGCTGGTTCACCGACCCCGCCGAACGGCAGCGCTTCCCGGCCGACGATCATGCCCAGCACGGCCGTACCGTCACCGCCCAGCTCCTCGCGACCCACACCCGCAATCCCGACGACCCCCGCGTCACCGGCCTCGTGGAGACCTTGCTCAAAAAGAGCGAGGAGTTCGCCGACATGCGGCGCCGGCACCCCGTCCTGGGCCCGTACTGCGCCCCCAAGCTGATAGAGCATCCCCGAGTCGGTCTCATGGAGCTGCACGGACAGAGCCTGATAGATCCCGACCAGTCGCAGATCCTGACTGTCCTCACCGCCACCCCGGGCAGCGAGAGCTACGAGAGACTCCAATTCCCCTCCGTTCTGGGCGACCGACTCCTTTGACGTGCGTCACCACGACACACCCCGGTGTCTCCGGCACGTAAGCCGTTCGAGGGTCCGCTTGCCCCGACACACACGAAAGGCTTGCGATCATGCGACGGTACGTTCTGACCGGCACCCCGGGTGCCGGCAAGACATCGATCCTGCGGGGTCTGGGCGATCTCGGCTACGGGGTCGTCGAGGAGGCGGCGACAGCGGTGATCGCGCAAGCGCAGGCCCGGGGCGAGGACGAGCCATGGACACGGGCGTCATTTCTCGACGAGATCGTCGTTCTGCAGCACCGGCGACAGTTGGCGGCCCTCGCCGCAGGCCCTGTCCAAGTGTTCGACCGGTCGCCGATCTGCACCCACGCGCTCGCAACCTACCTCGGGTGGCCAGTGCCCCGGTCACTGACTGCGGAGCTCGAACGGATCGCCTCCGAGGGAATCTACGAGCGCCAGGTGCTCTTCGTCCGCAATCTGGGGTTCTGCGAGCCCACCGCGGCGCGACGGATCGGCTTCCAGGAGTCGCTGGTGTTCGAGAAGATCCATGAACAGAGCTACCGTTCGTTCGGCTACGACCTCATCGACATCCCGGCCGGCGACCTGGCCCACCGTGTTGCCGCGGTCAGCTCAGTGATCTCACGCCCTGCCTCGTGAGAAACGCCCGTCATGCTCGATCCGCGCGGGGAACACGACTGCCCCATGCGCGACGTCCCGGGCGCGCTTGTCGCGTGCCCGGGACGTTCCGCCGCGATGGCCGCTTTCTTACACCGCGGCGATGCCCTCCATGCCGGAGGCGGCGAAGGCGGGCAGTCCTGTGATCGTCGTGATCTTGGTGAGGGCGCCGGTGCGCCCGACCCGGAAGCCGTCGACGGTGCCGGAGGTCGCGTTCTGGACGTAGACGAACTTGTCGGCGGCGACGGCGAGGTCGATGACGCCCTGCGACATTCCGGACGGCGCGGCGGCGATGCCCGCCTCGTTGGTCAGGGCGAGTCGGCCGTGTGCGTCCTGGCGGTAGCCGCTGACGGTGGAGTTGCCCGTGTTGCCGCCGTAGAAGAAGTCACCGGCCCGCTCCAGCCAGCACAGGACCATCTGCCCGTTCGGCAAGGACGCCTGTACGGTCTTCAACTCGCCGTCGTGGCGCACCTTGTAGGTGCTGACGGTGGAATTGGCGGCCTCGGCGACCAGCATGCGCCCGGACTTGTCGAAGGCGATGGCGAACGGCACCATGCCCACCGACTTGTTCACGACCGGCTTGTCCACCGGGCGGCCGTCCTTCCCCACGGGGAAGACCTCGATGGTGTTCGCCGACTTGGTGGTGACGACCAGGTCGCGGCCGTCCGGTGTGAACGCGACCTGCCCCGGCGAACTGCTGAACAGCGGCACCTTCTCGTTCTTCAGCGCCAGACTTCGGTTCGAACCGCTCAGCGGTTTCAGCCCCTTGGAGGTGATCCGGAAGCCTTGGACGCTTCCCGCGCCGCCCGCGTTCATGACGTAGGCGAGATCCCCCGAGACCGTGACGGCGGACGGGAAGTCGCCTCCCGTGGAGACTGTTTGACGATCCGTCAGTTTCTGGCCGTGTACGGCGAAGGACGTCAGGGTGCCGCTGCCCGCGTTGACCGCCAGGAGCCGGCCGGAACGGTGGTCGTAGACGAGCGACCCCTGCGAGGCGAGCGAGTCGGTGGGCGCGTCGGTCTGGTCGCCGCCCTTGCCGCCGGTCGCGTACTTCCCCGCGGCGGTCAACTTCCCGTCGTCGCCCCGGCGGAAGACGCGGATGGTGTTCCCGGCCAGTTCGTTGCCCTGGACGAAGACGGCGTGATCGGCCTTCGAGGCGGAGTGCTGGGTGGGTGGAACCTGCGCCGCGGAGGCACCGTTGACCATGACCGCGGCCGCCGCGACGGCCACCGCCCCTCCCCCTAAGACGGTCAGCCTCTTCTGCAGCTTCGACCTGCGTTTGTTGTGCCTGCTCATGTGCGGCTCCTCTGGCCCGGGGTGTGTGGGACCAGAGTTGCCACTGTGCAGCGATGTATGAAGGCGTTCGGACGCTGCGTCAGAGTCTCGTAAGGTCCTTCCGCAGCTCTCCTCCCTGGGCGACCAGTACGACGTTCTCCGGCCGGCCGAGGCTGCCGATGTCACGCAGAGGGTCTTGGTCGACCGCCACGAAGTCCGCGGTCTTGCCCGCCTCCAGGGAGCCCAGTCGGTCGTCGACGCCGAGGAGTCGGGCCGCGGTGAGCGTGCCTGCGGTGATCGCGGCAAGTGGGTCCATGCCGAGTTCCACCAGGTGCGACAACTCGCAAAGGTTTCGGCCGTGTTCGACGACACCGGCGTCCGTGCCGAGCGCGATCGGGACGCCACGGGCGATGGCGTGCGCGATGTTCTCCTTGGTGATGCCGGCCCAGCGGCTCTTCTTGCGGAAGTGGTAGTCGGCCATGACCGCCTGGTCGAGCGGGGCGAAGACCGTGGCGAGGGTGGGGACGAGGACAGCTCCCAACTCCAGGGCCAGATCGCACAGTTCGTCGGTCATCCCGTATCCGTGCTCGATGCTGGTGACACCGGCCCGGAGGGCGTTGCGGATGCCCGCCGTGCCCTGGGCGTGCGCTGCGACCGTCTTACCGCGATGCCGTCGGGCCTCGTCGACAACTGCTTTCAACTCGCCGAGAGTCAGCCCCTCGTCGTCGGGGTCGTCGTGCGGGCTGCCCATGCCGCCGGTGGCGCAGACCTTGATGAGGTCCGCGCCGTCGCGCAGCATGCGCCGGGCCGCGAGCCGTACCTCGTCGGGGGTGTCGGCCATCTCGGTCAGATGCGGGGCGGCGTTCACCCCACTGGGCAGCGAGCAGTCGGCGTGGCCACCGGTGTGGCCGATGACCTTGACGGCGGTCTGGAGCCGGGGGCCTTCGACGAGACCCCGTTCGACGGCGGTGCGATAGCCCGCGGGCAGGCCGCCAAGGTCGCGCAGGGTCGTGACACCCGCGTCGAGGGTGGTGCGAAGTCGCCGCGCGATCGCGAAGGTCTCCACGGTCGGGTCGACGGTCAGGCCTGCGGTGAGCCCTCGCCCCGGGGTCATGCACAGGTGCGTATGACAGTCGAAGAAGCCGGGGAGCAGGGTGCGTCCGCGCAGGTCCACTGTTACCGCCGTCGGTGTCGGGGGCGCGGTGGCCGCCGGTCCCGCATAGGCGATGAGACCGGTGTCGTCCACGACGAGGACCGCGTCCGCAATGGGTGCGGCTCCGGTGCCGTCGATCAAAGTCGCGTGCTGGTAACGGGTGTTCATGGCATCTCCGTGAGGAAGCGGTGTTCGCCGGAGCCAACCTCGGGGCGCTCCGTCATGCCCGGCAGGTCGATCAGCGCGGTGGTGCCGGGCGGGACCGTGACCGTCACGCGCAGCACTCCGTCGGTGCGGGTCCAGGACACGGCGGCGCGGCCGTACGGCGTTTCGTGTGTGGCGGAGGCGTGGGTGAGTCCGCCACCGGGGCGGGGTCGGATCAGCAGGTGGCGGTAGCCGGGGGCGGCGGGGGCCAGCCCGGCGACGGTGCGGTGCAGCCAGTCGGCGACCGCGCCGAGGGCGTAGTGGTTGAAGGAGGTCATCTCGCCGGGGTTGACCGTGCCGTCCGGCAGCATGCTGTCCCAGCGTTCCCAGACGGTGGTCGCGCCCATCGTGACCGGGTAGAGCCACGACGGGCACGTCTTCGTCAGCAGCAGCCGGTACGCCGTGTCGTACTCCCCCGCGTCACACAGCGCGTCGCAGATCAACGGCGTACCGACGAAGCCGGTACCGATGTGGAAGTCGCCCTCGCGGACGAGTTCGGCGAGCCGGCGTCCCGCCTGGGCCCGATGCTCATCGGCGAGCAGGCCGAAGCGCAGGGCGAGGGCGTACGCGGTCTGGGCGTCGTTCGTCAGAAGGCCGTCCGGGGTGACGTACTCGTCACGGAAGGCGGCCCGCACCGTCTCGGCCAGCTTCGTGTAGTGCGCGAAGTCGTCCTCCCTTCCCAGGAGTTGGGCGGTGCGGCCGAGCAGGGAGGCCGAGTGGGCGTAGTAGGCGGTGGCGACCAACTGTTTGTCGGTGCGGGCGTCGCCGGGGCGGTCCGGCGGGGCGGTGGGGTCGAGCCAGTCGCCGAGTTGGCGGTCGGTGTTCCACAGGTGCCGGTCATCGGTCACGGCGGTGATGCCGTCGACCCAGGCCTTCATGCTGTCGTACTGGTCGGCGAGGATGCCGAGGTCGCCGTAGCGCTCATGCATCACCCAGGGCACGATGACCGCCGCGTCGCCCCAGGCGGCGGCGCGCAGTTCGGGGAAGCGGTCGGGGAAGAAGGGCACGTACATCGGGACCCGGCCGTCCGGGTACTGCTGGGCGGCGAGGTCGGTCAGCCAGGAGCGCAGGAGGCCGGAGCAGTCGTAGAGGAAGGTCGCGGTGGGGGCGAAGATCTGTACGTCGCCTGTCCAGCCGAGGCGTTCGTCGCGCTGCGGGCAGTCGGTGGGGATGTCGACGAAGTTGCCTCGCATGCCCCACACCACGTTCTCGTGCAGGCGGTTGAGCAGGGGGTCGGAGCAGGTGAACCAGCCGGTGCGGCGCATGTCGGTGTGCAGGACGACGGCCTGGACGTCGCCGTCGCCGATGTCTCCCGGCCAGCCGGTGACTTCGGCGTAGCGGAAGCCGTGGAAGGTGAAGCGCGGCTCCCACTCCTCGCCGCCCGCATCGCCCCGCAGGGTGTACGTGTCCATGGCACGGGCCTCGCGCAGCGGGCGCACGGCGAGTTCGCCGTCCTCCAGCACTTCGGCGTGGCGCAGGGTGACGGTCCGTCCGGCCTCGCCGGTGACCCGGATACGGAGGCGGCCGACGAGGTTCTGGCCGAAGTCGAGGATCGTACGGCCGGACGGTGAGGTGAGGACGGTGACGGGAGCCACCGTTTCGATACGGCGTACGGGCGGACCGTTCGGGGCGACCAGCGGTGCCAAGTCGTACGGCAGGACCTCGACCGGACTCCACTCGGCCGGTGCGCGGCGCGCGTCGTACTCCTCGCCCTCGTAGATCCCGGAGCTGAGGATCGGGCCGTGCGCGGCCTGCCATTCCGAGTCGCTGCCGAAGGTTTCGGTGGTGCCGTCGGTGTAGCGGACCTCGATCTGGAAGAGGGCGGCCAGCCGGTCTCCGTAGATGTTGCGGCGTCCGCCGCCGAAGCCGATCCGGCCGCGGAACCAGCCGTCGGCCAGCAGCGCGCCGACCGTGTTGGTCCCTGTCTCCAGTACTTGGGTGATGTCGTACGTCTGGTGGCGCAGCCGCTCGGTGTAGTGGGTCCAGCCGGGGGCCAGCACGTGGTCGCCGACACGTACGCCGTTGATCTCGGCCTCGTACAGGCCGTGGCTGGTGGCGTAGAGGCGGGCGGACACAACGGGCGCGCGCAGTTGGAAGATGCCGCGCAGGACGGGGGGCGGGGCCTGTCCGTCGGTGGCTTCGGGCCAGGCCGGGGACACGAAGTGGGCCTGCCAGTCGGCCGGTTCGAGCAGGCCGGCCTCGACGGTCAGCGGCGCGGACCACGGGCTCGGGCCCCCGCCTCTCGGCCCCCATACCCGTACGGACACGTCGGCTTGCTGCCGCGAGCGCAGGGCGTCGCCGGGCCAGGGCACCAGGACGGAGTCCGCGGACAGGCGGCGGGCCGTGTACAACTCCCGCTCACCGTCGGTGAGTCGGATCTCGTACGCCGACTGGGTCCAGCCCGTACGGGTGGTGACGGTCTGCCAGGTCAGCCGGGGGCGGGGCTCTCCGATTCCGAGCGGTTCCGTGTGGTGCTCGGCCCGTAGTCCCGTCACGTGGATGTCCTGGTCAGGCATGATCCTCCTCCGGGATGAGAGGGAGGGTGAAGCGGAAGACCGCTCCCTGTGGCTGGTTCCCGGCCGCGTGGATATGGCCGCCGTGACGGGTGATGATGCGGTGGCTCAGGGCCAGGCCGATGCCGCTGCCGTTCTCCTTCGCGGTGAAGACGCCGTCGAAGATCCGGTCGCCGGGAAGGTCGGCGGGCAGGCCCCGGCCGTGGTCGCGGACGGCGAGTTCGGCGTTTCCGTCCGCTGTCCGTCGCGTGGTGAGTTCGACCTTGCGCTCCCCCGGCGGCCAACTGGCCATCTCCTCAAGGGCGTTGAAGGCGAGGTTCATGACGACCTGCCCGATGAGGACGTTCTCGCAGCGCACCGGGAGGGGCGCGTCGGTGAGGTCGAACTCGACGTCCACGGCGTGCTGTTGAGCCCTGACGTCGATGAAGTAGGCGCAGTCCTCGACGATCGAGTTGAGGTCGGTCAGCTGCTCGGACTGTTCCAGGCGGCCCACGTACTGCCGCAGACTGCCCAGGATCCGCCGGGCCCGCTCGATCTGCCGTACGGCGTTGTCCAGCCCCCAGGCGACGGACTCGTCGCCGGCGGCGAGCCGGCCGCGGGCTCCCTCGACGAAGTTGTAGGCGGCGGCGAGCGGCTGGCTCACCTCGTGCGCGATCGCCATCGCCATGTCGCCCATGGCGTTGTAGCGGGCGAGATGGTTCAAGTGCTGGGTGTCCCGGCGGTGTTCCTCCTCCGCGCGCACCCGGTCGGTGATGTCGTAGAAGAGGACGAGCCGGCCGCGCAGATCGCTCTCGATGTCGATGTGCTGGCAGGTGGCCGCGTACCAGCGGGCTTCGCCGCCGGGAGCGCCGAGGCGGTAACGGCCCTCGCGCTCGGGGACGGCGCCGTCGCGGCAGTAGTCCGCGAAGTCGGCGCCGTGCAGGGCCGGTTGGTCGACGCCGAGCAGCTTGGCGGCGGACTCGCTCGCGAAGACCACAGCGCCGTCGTCGTCGAGGACGACGATGCCTTCGGCCAGGTTGCCGAGGAAGGTGCGCAGTCGGCCCTCGGTGCGGAACAGATCGCGGCGGACGGCCTTCTCCTCGGCGATGTCGCGGAACTGGACCATCACGACGGGGCGGGAGGGCAGGTCCACGCGGATCGCGATGGCCTCGGTCAGGAACTCTTCGCCGCTCTTGGAGCGGTAGCACCACTCGGTGGCGCTGACCCCGTCCGCGACCGCCTGCCCGAGCCAGCGGTGCCCCAACTCCCGGCTGTACTGACGGGCGTTCTTGCTCATGTCGGGGGCCTTGAGCGGCTTCAGTTCGTCGACGGTCCACTCCAGCAGGTCGCAGGCCGCCTGGTTCGCCCAGAGGATGTCGTACGTCCTCGCGTCGTGGAGCAGCACGCAGTACTTCAACGCCTGTGCCAGGGACCGGAAGTCCGCCGGTGCGAGATCATTCATGCGGCCTTGCCCTCGCTCTCATCGGGCGGCCGGGAGCCGCAGTCCCAGCCGGAGTACGTCACGGACCAGCGTCGCGATGCTCTCCGCGCCGGTCTTCTCCCGGATACGGGTGCGGTGTACGTCGACGGTCTTCGTGCTGATGCCGAGCCGCCCGGCGATCTGTTTGCTGGGCACGCTGTCCACCACCAGATGCAGCACCTCGCGTTCACGGGGCGTCAGGCTCTCCAACTGCCGTAGCAGATCGCGCCGTTGGGCCAGTTCGTCGAAGCGTTCCCGCGCCGTCCGCTGGGCCGCCTGCACGACGTCGAGCATGTGCTGCGGGTCGTACGGCTTCTCCAGGAAGTCGACGGCCCCGTTCTGGAGGGCCCGTACCGACATCCGGATGTCGCCGTGCGCCGAGACGAAGACGACGGGCAGCGCCGCCCCCGCCTCGTTCAGCATCTCCTGGACGCCGAATCCACTGATCTCCGGCATCCGCACGTCGAGGACCAGGCAGGCGGGGCGGTCCCGGTCGTAGGAGCGCAGGAAGTCCCGGGCGTCGGAGAAGCACTGCGAGCGGATGCCCACCGACTCCAGGAGCCAGGCCAGCGAGGTGCACAACTCCTCGTCGTCGTCCAGGATGTAGACGAGGCACATCTCAATCGCCCCAGGCGGCCTGGGCGATCCAGTACTCGCTGCCGTCGGCACTGACGCCGCGCTTCCACTCGCTGGTGCGGCGCAGGGCGGGTTCGACCCGCGCGGTCGCCGCGTCGGCGCCGTCGGGACCGTCCTGATCGACCTGCCAGTGGACCCAGTTGACCTCCTGGCCGGCGCTGTCGTGCACGAACAGGTCGACGTGGTGCCAGCCGTAGTGGTGGGTGTCCGCGTAGCAGGTCAGGAACATGGTCCGGTCTTCGGTGTCCGCGCTCATCGCTCTCCCGTCAACGGTGCACTGAACAGGCGTTCCGTGCGGAAGGCCGAGATGCGGGGGTGATCCGGGCCGATCCGGAAGGTCACGTCGAGCTTCGCGACCATGATCTCGGAGAAGCCCGACTCGTAGTACGAGAGCTGCTGCATCGGCCAACTCCCCTTGGCGGTAACGCCCTTGACGTCGACCGTGCCGGGGAGGAGCAGGTGCACGTTCGTACGGAAGTGAGGGGTGGGCGGCAGGTAGGCCGACAGCATCTCGACGATCGCCTCGCGGCCCTCGGTGCGGCCGAACTTCTCGGCGTACTCGCTGCCGCCGCCCTCCCAGACCGCGTCCTCGGTGAAAAGGTCCCCCAACTCGCCTTCCGTACGCACCGGAACGTCGCACAGGGCGAGGTAGCGGGTCAGGGTGTCCACGACCAGCCTCTCGCTCGACCCCTCGCTCATGACGCGTCCCGTTCCCGCGCCAACCGCAGCCGCTCCGCGCGGCGTTGGGCCTGCCGCTGGGGATCGGGCACGGGCGCGGCGAGCAACAGCCGTTTCGTGTAGGCGTGTTCGGGGTGCTCGGTGACCTGGGCGGCGTGGCCCGTCTCCACGATGTCACCGCGGTAGAGCACGGCCACCCGGTGGCTGATGTGCCGTACGACGGAGAGGTCGTGCGTGACGAACAGATACGCCACCCCTGTGGCCTCCTGGATCTCGATGAACAGGTCGAGCACCCGTGCCTGCGTGGACAGGTCCAGGGCGCTGACCGGCTCGTCGCACACGATCAGCTTGGGGTCCCGGCACAGGGCGCGTGCGATGGCGATGCGTTGCCGCTGGCCACCGGAGAACTCGCGCGGCAGGCGCTGCGCCGCGTCGTGCGGGAGGTACACCTGGTCGAGCAGGGTCTGGACGCGGCGTTCCGCGTCGGTGCGCGAGACACCGGTCACGAGCATCGGTTCGGTGAGGATGTCCATGACGGTCATGGCCGGGTTCAGCGAGGTGAACGGGTCCTGGAAGACGACCTGGACGTCCTTGCTCAGCGCCCGCCGCTCCCGTTTGCCGAGCCCCGAGACCGGCTTTCCGGCGTAGCGGATCGAGCCGCCGGTGACGGGGGCGAGGCCGAGGACCGCCCGGCCCAGGGTCGTCTTGCCGGAGCCGGACTCGCCGACCAGGCCGAGTGTCTCGCCGGGTGCGATCGACAGGGACACTCCGTGCAGGACACGGAAGGGCTTCGCGCGGCGGCCCTTGCCGGGGTACTCCACGACGACGTCTTCGAGTTCGAGCAGCGGGGTCGGGGCCGCGGGGCCGGCGGTCATGACGTCACCTCCTTCAAGGGGGCGCCCAGGGCGGCACGCGCCGGGCCGCCTTCGAGCGTGGAATCGAGGAGCATCCGCGTGTACGCGTGCTCGGGTGACGCGAAGATCTTCTCGACGGGTGCCGTCTCGACGATGCGTCCGGTCTGCATGACGGCGACCCGGTCGCAGATGTCGGCAACGACGCCGAAGTCGTGGGTCACGAGGATCATGCCCATCTCGCGTTCCTGTTGGAGGGAGCGCATGAGGTCGAGCACCTCGGCCTGGACGGTGACGTCGAGTGCGGTGGTCGGCTCGTCGGCGATGAGCAGGTGCGGATCGCACGACACTGCGCCCGCGATCAGTACGCGCTGGGCCATGCCGCCCGAGACCTGGTGCGGGTACGACTTGAACACCCGCTCCGGGTCCGGGATGCCGACGCGCGCCAGGAGCTCCAGCGCCTTGGTGCGGGCTTCGCTCCTGGAGATCCCCAGGTGCTTGCGCATGGGTTCGACGAGCTGGGAGCCGATACGGAAGCAGGGGTCGAGGTTGGACATGGGCTCCTGCGGTACGTATCCGATCCCGCGGCCGCGCAGGGCGTTGAGCGCGGCCTGGCTCACACCGAGCAACTCCTTGCCGGTGAAGGACATCTGATCCGCCGTCACCTCGGCCTCGTTCGGCAGCAGTCCGAGCACGGCGAACGCCGTCTGGCTCTTGCCGGAGCCGGACTCCCCCACCAGGCCCAGTACTTCACCGCGCTCCACGGTCAGGCTGACTCCGTCGACGACGATCTTGTCGCCGTCGGAGCCGTCGGAGCCACCGGAACGGCCGGGTTTCGGGTAGCTGATGCGGAGGCCCTCCACGGTGAGCAGGCGATCGGACGGCGACGGCCCCCCGGCAGCGGTCTTCCTGGGTCCCGGCCGCCGACGGCGGACCACCCGGGTCTCGGTGGTCCCCAGCGCGTCGCGCACCGCGTTGCCGAGCAGGCTGGCCGCCAGGATGGTCACGGCCATCGCGAGGCCCGGCCACACCAGCAGCGTCGGTTCGGTGTAGACGTTGGTGAAGCCGTCGTTGAGCATCGCGCCCCAGCTGGCCTGGGACGCCTTTCCCAGACCGAGGAAGGACAGCCCGGCCTGGATGCCGATCGCCACCGCGAACAGCTGCGTCGCCTGGATGACCGAGGGCGCGACGACCACCGGCAGGATGTGCCGCCGCATGATGCGGGGGTCGCCGAGGCCGGAAACCCGCGCGGCGTCGACGTACAGCTCCTCGCGGACCGAGACCACCGAGGCGCGGATCAGGCGGAAGACCATCGGCGCCATGATGACGCCCAGGACGATCATCGCGACGTTGAGGTCCTGGGAGAGGGCCGCCATCACCACCAGCATCACGATGATGGCGGGCACGGCCATGATCACGTTGATGATCCAGCCGGCGGCCGCGTCGAACCAGCCCCGGTAGAAGCCGCTGACCAGGCCGAGCGGCCCGCCGACCAGGAAGGCGACCAGGGCCGCGAGCGTGCCGCCGAGCAGGCTGGTCCGGCCGCCGTAGAGGAGCCGTGACAGCACGTCCCGGCCGACGCCGTCGCCGCCGAGCGGGTGGGCGCCCGACACAGGTGCGAGGGTGTCCGAGAGGACGCTGTGGTCCGGTGCGTAGTCGGTGAGCAGCGGCGCGGCCAGGCTCGCGAGGATCACCAGGGCCAGGATCACGAGGCAGGCGACGGCCACCGGGTCGCGCAGGGTCCGGCGCAGGAGGCGGTCCCGTTTGGGGATCGCGGCGGTCTCCGGGACGGTCATGAGACACGCACCTTCGGGTTGAGCCAGCCGTACGCGATGTCCAGCAGCAGGTTGACGGCGACGACGACGGTGACGGTCACCACGACCGTGCCGAGCAGGACGGGCGAGTCTCCGCGGACGGCCGCCGAGTTGGCGAGGGTGCCGATGCCCGGCAGTCCGAACACCTTCTCCACGACGACCGCGCCGCCGATCAGGCCGATGAACTGGAGGGCGAGCACGGTCAGGGCGGGTGGGGCGGCGTTCCGCAGGGCGTGCCGGTACACGACGCTGCGTGTGTTGAGTCCGCGGCTGCGCAGGGTGCGGACGAAGTCGGCCCGCAGGACGTCGATCAGTGCTCCCCGCACCTGCATCGCCGTGGCCGCCGTGGCCGCGACCGCCAGGGCCACGGCGGGCAGGATGACCGATTGGAGCCATCCCGAGGGGGACGTGCCGAGGGCGACATACCCCGTGGCCGGCAGCAGTCCGAGCTGGACCGCCATGACGACCGCGAGGACCAGGGCGATCAGGAAACTGGGGATCGCGGTGCCGAGTACCGCGGCGAACTGGACGACGCGGTCCACCCAGCCGCCGCGCAGCGCTGCCACGGTCCCCAGGACGATGCTGAGGACCAGGGCGATCAGCATGCCGACGAGGACGATGGAGAGCGTGATCGGAAGGGTGTTCGCCAGGGACTGGTTCACCGAGTCGCCGGTGAACCAGGACTGGCCCAGATCGCCGTGCACGGCCCGGTCGATCCAGTGCCCGTACCTGACCACCAGGGGTTGGTCGAGGCCGAGTTCATGGGCCTTGGCGGACACCTGGGCCGGCGAGGCGGACTCGCCGAGGATGTTGCGGGCCACATCGGTGCCGGTCAGGCTGAGCAGCAGGAACGTCGCGGTGGCCACGACGACCACCAGGACGACACCGGCGGCGATGCGCCGGAGCAAGAAGACAAGCACGGTCAGTTCCTCCTTCCGCGGGGTCGCAGCGGCCTTGCCGCTAGCTCTTGGCGGGCGCGAAGTTGTAGATCGGCGGGAAGTTGATGCCGGGCTGCGGTGTCACCTTCACGTCCTTGGCGGTCCCGTAGGCGTTCACCGTCGGGGTCCACGGAGCGTCCCACGCCTGGTCCACGACGTAGGTGTTGAGCTTCTTGAGCAGTGCGGTGCGCTCGGTCCCGGATGCCTTCGAGATCTGGGTGATCAGGGCGTCGGCCTTGGGGTCGTCGTACTTGAGCGGGTTCCAGGTCGCGTTCTTGGTCAGCTCCAGCTGGACCTTGTCCCACGACGTCGGGGCGCCCAGTTTGAAGTAGGACAGGGCGTACTTGCCGGAGAGCATGCCGCTGAAGATCTGGTCGCTCGGCAGGTTGTCCAGCTTCACCTTGATCCCGATGTTCTTGAGGGACTGGGTGAGGGCCTCCTGCTCCTGCGGGAAGAGAGCGGACAGGTCCGGCATGGTGACCGAGAAACCGTTCGGGTAGCCGGCCTCGGCGAGGAGCTTCTTGGCCTTCGCCGGGTCGTAGGAGTACGTCGAGTTCAGCGAGGCGTCGTAGCCCTCCTCCCACGGGGCGAACAGCTGCGTGGTGGGCTCACCGAGTCCGGTCTTAGCGGTCTTGATGATGGCTTGCTTGTCGAAGGCGTAGTTGAGCGCCTGCCGGACCTTCAGCTTGCCGAGCGCGGGGACGATCTTGCCGGCCCGGTCCCAGATGAACAGGCCCTCGATGTCGCCGGGTTGGTAAGTGATGACGTTCAGACCGCGGCCCTTGACGGTCTTGACCTTGCTGAGGCTGAGCGAGGCACCGTCGAGCTGGCCCGTGAGCAGGGCGTTGGTACGTGCCGTCGGGTCGGCCAGATACTTGATGACGATCTTGTCGTACGGGAAGGCCTTGGCGTTCCAGTAGCCCGAGGTGCGTGTGTAGGTGTACGTCTGCCCGGCCGTGGTCGCCGAGGCGTCCAGCCGGTACGGGCCGGAGCCGACGGGAGCCTTCGGGTTGGTGAGCGACTTGGGGCTGGCGATCATGCCGGAGACCTGGCCCAGGGCGGGGAGCAGGGCGGCGGTGGGGTGGCTCAGCTTGATGACGACGGTCTGGGCGTCCGTGGCGTCCACGCTCGCGATGTCCTGGATCTCGCCGGCTGCCGTGCCCGTGCCGCTCTTGGTGTGCAGGAGGTTCTGTTTGACGGCCTGTGCGTCGAGCGCCGTGCCGTCGGTGAACTTCACACCGCTGCGCAGCTTCAGCGTCAGGGTGGTCTCGGCCTTGTCGTACGTCCACGAAGTGGCCAGGTTCGGGGTGGGCTCGTTCTTCGTGTTCAGCCGGATCAGCGTGTCGTAGACCGGCTGATAGTACTGGGCCTCGGGGCCCATGCTGGCCTTCGCGAGGTCCCACGGCGTGGCCGTGACCGACTCGGAGATGGTCAGCGTCTTGTCGGCGGCACCGGTCGAGGCGCCGCCGCCACAGGCCGCGGTCGTGATGGTCAGGAATCCGGCGCCGATGAACGCCGCTGTCTTGCGCATGATCTCTCCATCTGTTCCATTACCACTGTCTCCTCGGCTCCCCGTGGTCGTCCCGCTCCCCGGGTGTGAACAACCAGTCATTCGACGTTCCGAGCCGGTGGATCACTGCACGTATTTGGCGGCCCACTCCCCGCACTTGCGGACGCTCTCCTCCGGCGTCGGCTGGGCCCCACGGTCCACCTCGATGATCAGCCAGCCGTCGAAGCCGTCCGGGAGCGCGTCGACGAAGCCTTCGATGTCGGCGTTCCCGTGGCCGGGTTCCGACCACAGGCCCGCCTTCACCGTCCTGCGGTAGTCCCATCCCGCCTCCCTCGCCTGTGCGGCAAGGTTGAGGTCCAGGTCCTTGATGTGGACGCTCGCCACGCGGTCGGCGTAGTCGCGGACAAGTTGCGCGGCGTCGGCGCCCGCCCAGGCCAGGTGGCCCATGTCGGGACCGAACCCGAGGATCGAGGCGTCGACGGTGTCGAGGACGAAGCGGGTCTCCTCCTCGGTCTCGGCCCAGGTGCCCACGTGCGGATGGAAGGCGGGGGTGATGCCCTCGGCGCGGATGATCGCGGCCGTCTCCGCCAGCAGGTCCCGTACACGTTCCAGCCGATCCTGGTCGGCGTCCTGGCCGACCGCCGGGCGGGCCACGCGCACCGCGTCCTTGGCCATCCCCATGGCGAGGAACATCGTGGGCACGCCGAGCTCCGCGTGCTGTGCGGCGATCCGCGCGGCGTTGTCCCGGTACTGCTGCCGCTCGGCCTCCTCCTCGGTGAGCCGTACGGGAACGTATCCGGGCGCGGCGCTCAGTCCGTACTCGGCCAGCAGCGCGGCGTACGCCGAGGCCGTCATGTCGCCGGGGACATCGCTGTGCACGGCGGTGATGCCGGCGTCGCGGATGACCTCCAGCCGCTTCTCCAGCAACGGCGCGAGGGAGGGGTCGATCCAGCCCTCGGCGCTCGCGACCCACTGCAGGGGGTTAATAGCGAGACGGTCCTGCCTGATCTTCATGTTCTCGGGTCCTTTCAGCGTGCGGTGCGTGGCTCGGGATCAGTGGGCGTAGCGGGGCGCGGGGCGGTCACAGCTGCTCTCCAGCGCGACGACCCGGTTCTCCTGCTGCGCGATCTCGAAGCTCGCGAGGACTTCCAGGGTGTGGAAGGCGAACTGTGCGTTCGCGCGGTGCGGTTCGCCGGCGAGCGCGCCGACGAGATCCCGTACGCCCAGGCCTCGGCGGTGCTGCTCGGGTGTGCCCACGGCTCCGAACAGCTCGGTCACCGGGGTGAGTACCTCCCAGTCGGTGTCCTGGTGGCGCTTGAGCCGTACGTCGCCGTCGAAGAAGTTGGGGTTCGGCAGGGCGAGGGTGCCCTCGGTGCCGTAGATCTCGATCCGGGGCAGTTCGGTGTCCCAGACGTCGAAGCTCATCAGGACGGTGCCGATGGCTCCGGAGGTGAAGGTGAGCACGGCGGACGCGTGGGTGGGTACCTCGACGGTGATCTCGTCGACCACGCGGTCGGGGCTGGTGACCTTGCGGGTCTTGGCGCCGATGCGGGTGGCCGCGGAGAGCGAGTTCACCGGGCCGAGGCAGTTGATCAGGGCCGCCAGGTAGTAGGGGCCCATGTCGAACACGGGTCCGGCGCCCGGCTGGAAGAAGGAACGGGGGTCGGGGTGCCAGGTCTCGGCGCGGCTGGAGCGTACGAAGGCGGTGGTGCCGACGACCTCGCCGATCAGTCCGGCGTCGATCGCGTGCCGTGCGGTCTGTACGGCGCTGCCCAGGAAGGTGTCGGGCGCCGATCCCAGCAGGCGTCCGGTGCGCGCCGCGGCTTCGAGGATGCTCCGGCCCTCCTCGACGGTGACGGCGAGGGGCTTCTCCGCGTAGACGTGCTTTCCGGCTTCCAGCGCGGCGATGGTGGTCTTTGCGTGGAACTGCGGGGGCGTGATGTTGATGATGATCTCGACGCTGTCGTCGGCGAGGAGTGCGGTGTCGTCCCCCCATTCCGGGATGCCGAATTCGGTGGCGGCCTGCTTGGCGCGGGCCGGGTCGATGTCGGCGACGCGGACCACTTCCAGCTCCGGGAAATTACGCAGGCCTTCGACGTAACGGCCGAATATGTTGCCCGCGCCCAGAATCCCGATGCGGTGCCGCGTGTTCTCCTGAGCCATGAATCTCCTGCGCTTTCTTGTCAGTTGGGGGGCGTGTCGGTCGGGTGGGGCGCACGGCGCGCGTCAGGCCACGATCAGTGGCCGCAGGGTGCGGTGGGCGATCTCAAGGCCCGTCTTGACCTTCTCCTCGGTGCCGCTCCACACCGGGTCCTCGTGCTCGACCGAGAGCGTCCCGGTGAAGCCGTTCTCGTACAGGGCGTCCACGACGGCGTTCCAGTCGACCTGGCCGCGGCCCGGGACGCGGTAGCGCCACCAGCCGTTGTCCCAGGGGTCGTCGCGCCCGACCGCCTTGCCGAAGACGCCGTAGCGGTCGATCGCGCCGGGCAGGATCTCGGCGTCCTTGGCCTGGGCGTGGACGATCCGGTCGGCGTACGGCGCGATGGTCTTCACCGGGTCGACGCCGATCCAAGTCAGGTGCGAGGGATCCCAGTTGAGGTAGAGCCCGAGGGAGAACATCCACTCCCACAGTTCGGGCGAGTAGGCGAGGTTGCCCGGGTAGCCGTCCGGGTGCCAGCCCTCCATCACACAGTTCTCGATGATGAGGCGTACGTCGCGTTCGCCCGCGTACTCGACGAGTTCGGGGAAGATCTTCTCGGCCTCGCGGAGGCTGTGCGCCACCGGCTGGGTCCAGTCGCGGCCGACGAAGGTGCCGACGTACGGAACGTCGAGGAGGGCCGCGGTGTCGATGACCTTCTTGAGGTGGGTGTGGATCTCTTCCCGGCGCCCGGCGTCGGGGTGGAGGTTGTTCTCGTAGTACGCGAGCGCCGAGAGCTGGAGGCGGTGACGCTCGAACAACTCCCTTGTCTCGTCGGCCTGTTGGCTACCGAAGTCGGCCACCGGCAGGTGTGCGGCTTCGAAGTCACGGCCGCCGGTGGCGGGCCAGGCGGCGACCTCCAGGGCCTCGTAACCAGCCTCGCTCGCCCAGGCGGCGATCTGCGTCAGGGAGAGGTTCGGGAGACAGGCTGTGAGCATGCCGAGTTTCATATGAGGGTCTCCTGGTCGTGCGGGTGTGACACGTCGGTCCAGGCGAGAGACCCGGCCGACCTCATGACGGCCTCCACGAGCCGCGCCGAGCGCAGCCCGTCCGCGCCGGTGGGCAGGCCTTCGGGCGTGCCGCCCTCGATGGCCGCATAGGCGTCGGTGACAAAGGAGTTGAAGCAGTCGGCGTAACCCTGGGCATGTCCGGCGGGCAGGCGGGACAGGCGCCGCTGCTCGGCGGAGCCGTGCTGTGGATCGCGGACGAGAATCCGTGCGCCGTCCTGGGCGCCCAGCCACGCGGTCTCGGGGTTCTCCTGGTCGAAGACCGCGCTGCCGTCGGCGCCGTCGAGCTCGAACCAGAGCCGGTTCTTGCGGCCCGCCGAGACCTGGGAGACCGTCAGCGTGCCGAGGATACCGTCTTCGGTGCGCAGCAGTACGGCGGCCACGTCCTCGGTGGGCCGGTTCGCGAACGTGGTGCCGATGCGGGCCGTCAGTTCGGTGAAGCGGACTCCGGCCACCCACTCCACCAGGTCGCACCAGTGGGAGCCGATGTCGGCGAAAGCCCGCGAGGGCCCGCCCTCGGCCGGGTCCACCCGCCAGGACGTCGCGTCCTCGGCCAGCAGCCAGTCCTGGAGGTAGCTGCCGTGGAGGAGCTGCCACGCCCCGAACTCACCGCGCAGGCGGCGGTCGCGGATCTCCCGGACGAGCGGGTGATAGCGGTAGACGAAGGGAACCGCGAGCAACAGCCCGGCGCGCTCGGCCAGTTGGGTGAGCCGCTCGGCGTCGGCGGCGGACGTGGCCAGCGGCTTCTCGCAGATCACATGCTTGCCGGCGCGCAAGGCCGCCTCGGCTTGCGAGACGTGCAGGGCGTTGGGCGTGCAGAGGTGCACCACCGTGACGCTCTCGTCGGCGAGTACCGCGTCGAAGTCCGGATACCGGGCGGGTACGTCCCACTCCTTGGCGACCTGTGCGCTGCGCCCGGGGGTTGATGCCACCACTCCGGCGAGGATTCCGCCGGCCGAGCGGATCGCCGCGGCGTGTACCGCGCCGATCATTCCGGTCCCGATCACGACCGCTCGCAGGGAACCACTCACCGGTGCACCTCCGCCGTCTTCCGACCGACCGCGGCCTGAACGCCGCGTTGCGCATCACCATCGTTTAGTTCGACGGAAAAGCACAAGAGGCCCTATTTAATTTTTTTCAAGGCCTAAAATCGGTCAAATCTCGAGTACACATAGAAACGATCTCGTCATGATCCAGACATCCATGGCCTGAAGACCCTGTTGACGGGCGGAAGGTGACCTAATTAAGGTCACTGGAATGCATAAAGGCGACGGATACAGCGAGGGACACACCGCAGGGACGGCACCGTCCTCCCCGGTGCCGCTCGCGCTGCGCAGGGTGCTGGATCTCGTGGTCTCCGGTGAGGCGACCAGCCGCGCGGAGATCTCCCGGCGCAGTGGCCTCGCCCGCTCGACCGTGGGCCAGCAGGTCGACCACCTCGTGGCGCGCGGCATACTCCAGGAGCTCGAGAGCAGGGAGTCGGTCCGGGGTCGCCCGCCGCGGGTCCTGACGATCAGCCCGCAGGCCGGGACCATCGCCGTCGCGGACATCGACACCCTGTCGAGCCAGGTCGCCATCGCCGACCTCACCCAGCGGGTGATCGCGCACGAGACCGTGGACATCCGGATCGACGACGGCCCCAAGGCGGTGCTGGACGCGGTGACGGAGCGGTTGTCAAGTCTGCTGGCGAAGCACGGCCGTGACCCGGGCCGGGTACGCGAGACGGTGGTCGGACTGCCCGGTCCCGTCGACTTCCAGCACGGCTGCGCGGTACGTCCGACCGGCATGCCCGGATGGGACGGCTACCCCGTCGCCGAGCATCTGCGCACCGCCTTCGGCTGCCCGGTCGTGGTGGACAACGACGTCAACCTCATGGCGCTCGGCGAGGCCGGCCAGGCCGAGGCGGACACTCCGCTGCTGTGCATCAAGATCGCCAGTGGTATCGGTGCCGGGATCGTCACCGCGAACGGTGACGTGTACCGCGGAGCGGACGGGGCGGCCGGCGACATCGGTCACATCCGGGCGGTCGGCGGCGGCGATGTGCTGTGCGCCTGCGGCAACATCGGCTGCGTGGGAGCGCTCGCCTCCCACCGGGCGATCCTGCGCAGCCTCGGCATTCCCGAGTCGACGGGCGAGGACCCGCTGCACGGCGCCCACGAGTTGGCGCTACGGGTGGCCAACAGTGATCCGCCCGCCCTGCACGCGCTGCGCCAGGCCGCCACCGAGATCGGCGAGGTGGTGGCGATGCTGGTGCACATGTTCAACCCCCGCACCCTGGTGCTCGGCGGCCCTCTGAGCGAACTCCGCGACGATCTGCTCTCCGGCGTCCGCGCGGTGGTCTACCAGCGCGCCCTGCCCCTGGCCACCCGCAAACTCACCATCACCACCACCCAGCTCGGCGCCGCGGCCGGGATCCACGGCGGGATCGCGCTCGCCACCCGGGACATCTTCAGTCCGCCGGGCATCGCGCGACTCCTGGCGAGCGAACCCGCGTAAGGGCTCCTGACGCACCGGACCACGTAAAGGAATCCCCTACACACTCCAGCCAACTCCCAATTGTCGGGCCGTTCCCGCCGCGCCTAGCGTGAAGGCACGGCGGGAACGAGGACCGCCCGGCAAACGCGAGGAGTTCGTCCCATGACGCAGTCGCTGGAATCCCCGGCACCGGTCGATTCCGACGCCCGAGCGGCCGCCTTCGACCGCGTGCTGTCCCAAGTGGCCGAGCGTCGCACGGAGTTCGAGGAGAAGCGCCACGTTCCGCGGGACATGGTCGCCGAGTTCAAGCGAGCCGGTCTCTACCGGGCGGGTGCCCCCAAGCGCTTCGGCGGCGACGCACTGCCGCCGGCCGAGTTCCTGCGGCTCATCGAACGGATATCGGAGGTCGACGGATCTGCGGGCTGGGTGGCCAGCTTCGGCTCGGCCCTCGTCTATCTGGCCGCGCTACCCCTGGAGACCCAGGCCGAGTTGTACGCCGACGGGCCCGATGTGGCCTTCGCCGGGGGCCTGTTCCCCGTCCAGCCGGCCGAACTCGTCGACGGCACGTACCGGGTCTCGGGCCGGTGGAAGTTCGCCAGCGGCTGCAAGGGCGCGGACGTCCTCGGTGTCGGCATCAAGGCGAGCGGGGACCACGCCGGTCAGCCGAACGCCGGTCGTCCACTGACCGCCGTGATGCGCCCCGAGCAGCTGGAGATCGTCGAGAACTGGGACGTCATCGGCATGCGCGGCACCGGAAGCCACGACCTGGTGGCCGACGGAGCGCTCGTCCCCGAGGAGTGGACGTTCGTACGCGGCGGCGAACCCACCGTCGACGAACCGCTGTACCGCTACCCGACCGTCCCGTACGCCGCCCAGGTCCTTGCCGTGGTCGGTCTCGGAGTCGCCCGCGCCGCACTCGACCAGGCGATCGCCAGCGGCGGCCGCGCCGGATTCACCGGCGCCCCCAAGCCCGCCGAACGCGCCACCTACCGCATCGCGGTGGGCCAGGCGGAAGCCCAACTCCGGTCCGCCCGCGCCTTCTTCTACGAGACCACCGGCGAGGTGTGGGCGACGGTGGAGGCGGGAGATCCCGCGACCCCCGAGCAGGCGAGTCTGCTGCGGCTCGCCTCCGCCCATCTCGCGAAGAACTCGTTCGAGGTCGTCCGCGCCGCCTACCAGCTCAGCGGCATCCCGGCCATCACCGACGGCCACCCGATGCAGCGCTACCTGCGCGACGCGTCCGTCGTCCCGCAGCACGCCTTCCTCCAGGAGGGCATGTACGACGGCGCCGGCGCGGTCCTCATGGGCGTCGAGCCCTTCCCCGGCTACCTCTAGTCCTTCCCGGCCCCCTCCGAGCAGCCCTTGTCCGGCCCACCCCTGAAAGGCGGGAACTCCCCCATGCCCAATTCCGGCGACAAACCCCTGCGCGTGCTCTTCTGTATCGGCGTCAACCAGAACTTCTTCGATCTGCCCACCGGTCAGGGCAAGGCGGTCTGGGACGGCTTCACGACCATGCTCTCCCAGCTCTGGGAGCTGCCCGGCGTGAGCGTGCTGGGCACCATGGACGACGACCAGCACATGGTCGGCCCCTCGGGATCCTGGCCCTGGACGTCGTACGTCCTCGCCGACGTGGTCGACCAGCCGACGGTGGCCGCGGCCTGCAACCTCTTCCGTACCGTCCAGGTCGGCGAGCACGGGCTGTGGCGCTACATGAAGATCGAGGCGCGCGTCGGCCGTCCGCTGCCCGAGCCGGAGGCCACCCGATGACCGTGTCCCCGGAGACTCCCGACCTCGCCGCGCTCGTCAAGGACGACCGCGTCGCCGGCACCCTCTACACCGGCCCGGAGCTGTTCGAGCTGGAGATGGACCGGATCTTCCACCGCACCTGGGTGTGGGTGGCCCACGAGAGCGAGATCGCCAAGGCGGGCGACTTCAAGACCGCCTGGATCGGCCGCCGTCCCGTCATCGTCAGCCGCGACCGCCGCGGCGGCATCAACGTGCTCCTCAACCGCTGCCGCCATCGCGGCGCCAGCGTCTGCGACGTCCCCAAGGGCAACGGCAACGGCTTCACCTGCCCCTACCACGCGTGGTCGTACGCCCTGGACGGCACGCTGCGGGGCATCCCCTATCCCGAGGGCTACGAGAACGTCACGGAGAAGAAGGACCTGCCGCTGCAACGCCTCAAGGTGGGGACGTACGCGGGCATGATCTTCGCGAGCTTCAACGACGAGATCGAACCGCTGGAGGACTTCCTCGGCGGGGCGCGGCTGTGGATCGACCGCTTCATGAAGCAGGGCGCCGGCTTCCCGATCAAGGTGCAGGGCGAGCACAAGTTCCGTTTCCAGGGCAACTGGAAGATCCAGCTGGAGAACACGACCGACTGGTACCACTTCCCGATCGTGCACCGCTCCTGGATGTCGTCCGTGGACGCCGAGACCGCGAGCATGCTGTCGATCATGACCGACGAGAGTGCGGTCACCCACGCCCTCGGCAACGGCCACAGCGTGTCCGTCTCCGTCGCCGAGCACGTCGACCTCGACGTCGACGACGGCACCGAGAAGCTCCAGGACCGCTTCGGTCACGTCATCGAGGAGCTGTCGAAGGACCTGCCGCCGGAGCGCGTGCGGCGGATCGTGCGCTCGCTGCACGGCGCGGGCTTCAACCTCAACCTGTTCCCGAACGTGGCCATGTCGATGTCCTTCTTCCGGGTCCTGCGGCCGATCTCGGTCGCGGAGACGGAGATCCGGCATGTGGCCCTCGGCCTCGACGGCGGCCCCGAGATAGTCAACCGCGAACGGCTGCGCATCCACGAGCACTTCCAGGGCCCGTTCGGCTTCGGCAGCCCCGACGACGCCGAGGCCTGGAACCGCGTCCAGCGCGGCGTGACCGGCGGCGTCGACATGCCGATCCTCGTCAACCGGGGCCTCGGCCGGGAGAAGCCCAACGACCTGGGCCAGCCCACCTCCCACGCGACCGACGAGACCGGCATGCGAGAGGCCTACGCGATGTGGAAGAGGATGATGACCGATGTCAAGTGACGTTCTCAGTACGGCAGTTGTGGATGCCGAGTTGCCGCTCGACGATCCGCGTGCCCTCGCCGCACTGTCCCTGATCTGGCGCGAGGCCCGCCTCCTGGACGCCAAGCGGTACGAGGAGTGGGACACGCTGTGGGCCGAGGGCGGCGAGTACGTCATCCCGATCGACCCGGAGACGACGGACTTCGCCGGCTCGCTGAACCTGGTGTACGACGACGACCGGATGCGCCGGATGCGCATCGAGCGGCTGACCGGGGGCTTCTCCATCTCGGCGACGGCCGCGGCCCGTACGGTCCGTACCGTCTCCCGCTTCACGGTCGCCGCCCGTGACGAGTCCGAGGACTCCATCGAGATCGCCTCGGCACAGATCGTCGTGGGCTACAAGCGCGGCGAGACCTTCGTCCTGGCGGCCGATCTCACGCACCGCGTCACGTTCACCGCCGACGGTCCCCGGATCGTGCGCAAGGTCGTCCGTCTGATCAACTCCGAGGACGCCGTGACGGCGTCGGGGTTCCTCCTGTGAGCCCGGCAGGGTGGGAGGACGACCAGCCACTCGTCGTGCTGGTCACCGGAGCGGCCCGCGGCCTGGGCGCCTGTATCGCCTCCCGGTTCTACGACCGGGGCTACCGCGTCGCCGTCACCGACCTGGACGAGGAGGCCGCGGTCAAGACCGCCGCCGCCCTGGACCCGACCGGGAGTTCCGCGGTCGGGCTCGGCCTGGACGCCCGCGACAAGACCGCGTTCGTACGGGTACTGGACGACCTGGTCGCACGCTGGGGCGCCGTCCACGTCCTGGTCAACAACGCGGGCCTCTCCAAGGTCGAGGCGCTGATGGACATCACCCCCGACAGCTTCGGCGCGGTCGTGTCGGCCAACCTCGACGGCACGTTCCTCGGCTGCCAAGTGCTCGGCGCGTACTTCGCCGACCGCGGTTACGGACGCATCGTCAACATCGCCTCGCTCGCCGGGCAGAACGGCGGCACGGCGACCGGCGCGCACTATGCCTCGGCCAAGGGCGGCGTCATCACGCTCACCAAGGTGTTCGCCCGCGAACTCGGGCCGCAGGGCGTGACGGTCAACGCCATATCCCCCGGCCCGCAGGAACTGCCCTCCGTCCGAGACAGCGTCGACCCGGACAAGCTCGCGCAGATCGAGGCCTCGATTCCCGTACGGCGCCTCGGGCGCCCCGAGTTCATCGCCGACATGGCCGTGCTGCTGGCGGCGGACACCGCGGACACGGTGACCGGGGCGTGCTGGGACGCCAACGGCGGCCTCTACCTGCGCTGAACCCCTGCATGCGCCGAAGCCCCCTTGCCCCTTTGATTCCGCCCCGAATGTGAAGGCAGACGGATGTTCACTGTCACCGTCACCGAGGCCGTCGACGTCACCGACGCGGTCAAGGTGCTCCGGCTGGCCCGCTCCGACGGCGGCCCGCTCCCCGGCTACCCGGCCGGTGCTCACATCGACGTGACCGGACCGACCGGGATCACCCGCCCCTACTCACTGTGCGGGCCTCCGCACGACGCCGGCGCCTACACCATCGCGGTCAAACGCGAGGAGACGTCCCGCGGCGGCTCCCACGCCCTGCACGACAAGGCGGAACCAGGCACGGAGCTGCGCATCGGCGCACCTCGGCAGCTCTTCGGCCTCGACCCCGACGCAGGCGAGCACCACCTGGTCGCGGGCGGCATCGGTATCACGCCGCTGCTGGCAATGGCGTACGAACTCCTCGACACCGGTGCGGACTTCAGGCTGCACTACGTGGCGCGGAGCCGGGCCGAGGCGGCCTTCGCGGACCGGCTGGAGGAGTCCGCTTTCGCCGACCGGGTCGTCCGGCACTTCGGGCACGGGCGAGAGACCACGATCCAGGCACTCTCGGAGGCGCTCACCGATCTCCCGGCGAGCGCACACGTCTACACCTGCGGACCCCAGGGGTTCATGGAACAGGTCTCCGCGCTCGCGGCCCGAAGCGTGCCGGAGGACCAGATCCACTCCGAGCTGTTCCAGGCGACGGACCAGCCGGACGCCGCACCCGGCGAGAGCTTCCAGGTCGAGCTCGACACCGGCGAGGTCTACACCGTGCCCGCCGACAAGAGCATCGCCGAAGTACTGGAGGACAACGGAGTCCCGCTCGACACCTCCTGCCGCGAGGGTATTTGCGGCACCTGCGTCCTACGGGTCCTCGACGGCGAGCCCGACCACCGCGACCACTGCCTGACCGCCAAGGAAAAGGCGGCGGGCGACCAGATCGCCGCGTGTGTCTCCCGCTCCAGGTCACCCCGGTTGGTGGTCGAGCTGTGGTGAGCGGGCACGCCGAGCGATGCGCCGCGCCGGAGACCGGCGCAGAGAGGAACAGACGACCATGAACGCGTACGACACCCAACGCGCCCCGATTCAGGCGGACTTCCGGGAGGCGATGGCGCACCTTCCCGCGGCCGTCAACATCCTGACGACGGACGGACCGAACGGCCGGTGCGGCATCACCGTCAGCGCGGTCTGCTCGGTGACCGACGACCCGCCGACCGTCCTGGTCTGCGTCAACCGCAAGAGCGCCATGCACGACGTGTTCAACGCCAACGGCCGAGTGTGCGTCAACGTACTCGGCGGGGACCAGCAGGAGTTGGCGATGCACTTCGCCGGCGCGACCGAGGCGTCCATGGCCGAGCGCTTCACCTGGGACGTCTGGGACCGGACGCATGACGTGCCGGTGCTCAAGGACGCGGTGGTGACCGTGGTCGGCACCATCAAGGACTCCAAGCCCATGGGCACCCACAGCGTGCTGTTCGTCGAGATCGAGCAGATCCGCACCCGGCCGGGCGGCGACAGCCTCGTCTACTTCAACCGCAGCTTCCACCGGCTGGACTCGGCGCCGCCGGTGGCCTGTTGAGTAACAGCCCGTCGAAATCCGCCCATTGAGCAACAGCCCATTGAAATGCGCCTGTTGAGGAACACCCCTACTTCGAAAGCAGGTTGACGTGCCCTCACTGACATCCGCCGCGCACGATCCGCGCGAAACGGTCGACGGCGCACTGCGACGCCTGGCCGAGACCGAGCCGGACATCCGTGCCTGGGCTCTCGTCGACGCGAAGGGTGCGCGCAGGAGGGCCGAGGGTGTCACGGACGGGCCGCTGCGGGGTGTACCGGTCGGCGTCAAGGACATCATCGACGTCGCCGGGCTGCCCACCGAGTGCGGCTCCCCGCTCCGGCGAGGGCGAATCGCCACGTCCGACGCCTGGCTGGTGGACCGGCTGCGCCGGGCGGGCGCCGTACCGCTGGGCAAGACGGTCACCACCGAGTTCGCGTACTTCCAACCGGGCCCGACCCGTAATCCGCACAACCTCGCCCACACTCCGGGCGGTTCCTCCAGTGGGTCCGCGGCAGCGGTCGCTGCGGGTGTGGTGCCGTTGGCGCTGGGCTCGCAGACGGCGGGTTCGCTGACCCGGCCGGCATCCTTCTGCGGTGTCGCCGGGTACGTCGCCCCGGTCGGCGCCTGGTCGACGCGGGGGATCACGGGGCTCAGCCCGAGCCTGGACGCGCCGGGTCTGATCACAGCCAAGGTCACCGAACTGGCCGCCGTGGTCGAGGCCGTCGACGGCACCAGGGCCGACATCCCGGACTGTACCGGGGTGTTGGTCTGGCGCGGCACCGAACTGGCCGACATCGACCCGGCGATGCTCGACGCGCTTGACCGCACCGCCAGGGCGCTGACTGCGGCCGGTGCCAAGGCGAACGACCTGGGCGGCCAGGTCCGGACACCCGAACTCGCCGAAGCCCACGCCACCGTCATGGCGTACGAGGCCGCACGTTCCCTGGCCGCCGAGGCGGAGCACCCGGAGTCGCTGAGCACTCCCCTGCGCGAACTGCTGGAGCGTGGCCGCCGGACCCCCGAGAGCGAGTACCACGCGGCACAGGACACCGCGCGCACCGCCCGTGCCCACATCCTCGACCTGCTCACCCGGGGCGACGTGATCCTCGCTCCCGCCGCCCCGGGCCCCGCCCCGTACGGCCTGGACGCCACCGGCACCCCCGTGCTCAGCCGCCCTTGGCAACTGCTCGGCCTGCCCGTCGTCACCGTCCCCGGCCACCGCGACCCGCACGGCATGCCGCTCGGCCTCCAACTCATCGGCCACCCCGACCGCGTGGCCCGCCTGCTCGGCATCGCCCGGCACACGGAGACGGTCATCCAGGAGATCGCCGACGGCACCCGATGAAGATCACCGCGATCGAGACGATCCCGTACTCGATCCCGTACCTGAAGCCCCTTCGCTTCGCGAGCGGTGAGGTGCACAGCGCCGAGCACGTACTCGTCCAAGTCCACACCGACGAAGGGCTGGTGGGAGTCGCCGACGCGCCACCCCGCCCCTTCACCTACGGCGAGACACAGCAGTCCGTGATCGGCGTCATCGAGAAGATCTTCGAACCGCAGCTCACCGGCATGGACGTGTTCGCCCGCGAACAGGTGCACGCCCGGCTGCACCGCACCGTAGGCAATCCCGCCGCCAAGTCAGCCGTGGACATGGCTCTTTGGGACATAACCGGACAGGCTCTGGGCCAACCCGTCACCCGACTCCTCGGCGGCTACACCGACCGCATGCGCGTCTCGCACATGCTCGGCTTCGAGGCCCCGGCGCGGATGGCGGCCGAAGCCGAGCGGATCCGCGACACGTACGGCATCACCACCTTCAAGGTGAAGGTCGGGCGGCGGCCCGTCACGCTCGACGTCGATGTGTGCCGGGCTCTGCGCGAAACCCTGGGCGCCGAGGCCGAGTTGTACGTCGACGGCAACCGCGGCTGGACCGCCTCGGAGTCCGCCGCCGCCCTGCGCGCGCTCGAACCCGTCGGCATCACCCTCGCCGAGGAACTGTGCCCCGCCGACGACGTGTTGGGACGTCGCTGGCTCGTACGGCAGAGTCCCGTGCCGTTCGTCGCGGACGAGTCCGCCACCACGCCGGCTGAGGTGACCCGCTCCCTGCTGGACGGCGCGGCCACCGCGATCAGCGTCAAGACCGCCCGCACCGGCTTCACCCAGTCCCAGCGCGTGCTGTTCCAGTGCGAGGGGATGGGCGCCGAAGTGGTGATGGGCAATCAGATCGACGGCCAGTTGGGCACGGTGTGCACGGTCGCCTTCGGCGCCGCGTACGCCGCCGCCTCCCGCCGCGCCGGCGAACTCTCCAACTTCCTGGACATGAGCGACGACCTGCTCACCGAACCGGTCACGATCACCGACGGCACGCTCGCCGTACGGAATCTGCCCGGTCTGGGCGTCGCGATCGACCCGGACAAGCTCACCCGCTACCGCCAGGACCGCTGAACCGCATTTCCCGATCGGCAAAGGAGCCGCACATCATGTCCGACACCACTCTGAAAGCCACGGCCGCCGCATCCGGTGCTTCGGCCACCGACCGCTTCCGCACCGACAAGACCGTCGCGTCCGGCCAGGCCGTCGCCGACACCGAGCGCGTCAACACCCTTGCCACCGAGCTGATCTCCGCCGTGCACGACGTCATCCGCCGGAACCAGGTGACGTACGAGGAGTACAACGCTCTCAAGGCGTGGCTGATCTCTGTCGGAGAGGACGGCGAGTGGCCGCTCTTCCTGGACGTGTGGATCGAGCACGTCGTCGAGGAGGTCGCGGGCGCCGAGCGCAAGGGGAGCAAGGGAACCATCGAAGGGCCGTACTACGTGCCGGGCGCTCCCGCCCTCCCCAGTGTCAGCACCCTGCCGATGCGCGACGACGAATCCGGCACCCCGCTCCTCTTCCAGGGCCAGGTCACGGGGGTCTCGGGCGAGCCCCTGTCCGGCGCGCTGCTGGAGATGTGGCAGGCCGACGACGACGGCCTGTACGCGCAGTTCGCACCCGGCATCCCCGAGTGGAACCTGCGCGGTGCCGTCGAGACCGACGACGAGGGGCGCTTCGCGGTGCTCACCGTCCAGCCCGCCCCCTACCAGATCCCCACCGACGGATCCTGCGGCGCGCTCATCTCCGCCGCCGGGTGGCACCCCTGGCGCCCGGCCCATCTGCACCTGAAGGTCTCCGCGCCCGGCCACGAGACGCTCACCGCCCAGCTGTACTTCCGCGGCGGCGAACACGTCGAGGACGACGTGGCCTCCGCCGTCAAGCCGGAACTCGTCATCGACCCGCGGCCGGTGGGCGACGGTGGCAACCAGGTCACCTACGACCTCGTCCTCGATCCCGCTTCCTGACCGGAGACCGTCATGCTCTTCGCCGTCCACATGACCGTGAACCTGCCGCCCGATCTCGACCCGGCACTCCGGGCGTCGACCGTCGCCGCCGAGAAGGAGTACGCCCAGAAGCTCCAACACTCCGGCGAATGGCTGCACTTGTGGCGCTGCGCCGGTCAGTACTCCAACCTCAGCGTCTTCGACGTCACCGACAACGACCGGCTCAACGAACTCCTGTGGGGCCTCCCCCTCTTCCCGTACATGGACGTCACCGTGACCCCGCTGGCCCGGCACCCGTCCGCCATCCGCTGACCAGCGGCACGGGCAGTCGCCGGGCTTTGTCATCACCGTCCGCTCCCGGGGGCGGACGGTGCGCCGATGCCCTTGAAGACGGTGTCGAGGAGGCCGTTGATGAACTCGTCGGTCCAGGCCTGCCGCACGAGCAACCGGTGGAGCATCGCCCCGATGAGCGCTTCGGCCACGGCCGCGGTCGACGTGTCTGCCCGCGACTGCCCCAGGCGCAGCCGCGCAGTTCGTCGGCGTCGGCGTCCCCTCGCGGGAACGGCGCAGGCAGGTCGAGGCCGACCGTTCGCGGGTCAGGGCGTCCAGCGCGGCGAGGGGCGCGTCCAGGAAACAGAGTGGGTTCTCGGCGGTCAGGGCGCGGGCTATGGCGAGGCGTTTGCTGCCGACCCCCGGAGATCTCCCGGACCCGTCGCCTGTCGGTGCCTTCCGACCCGACGCGCTCCGACAGCTCGCCACGGCGTGGCCCTCGCCGCTCCCTGGCGACTCCCGCGTGCCGCAGCGCCGGGTCGACGTTGTCGCCGACGGTGCACCATCAGCCGCAGCAACGTGCTCTTCCCGCAGCCGGACGCGCCGACGAGCACGAGGAACTCCCCCGGCGGTACGTCCAGTTCGACCGGGCCCACCGTTGTGACGGCCTTGGCGCTCCGCTCCCTCTGGCGGACTTCGCTTGACGCCGTCGAGCAGCCTCCTGAGGTACAGCGCCCTGCGCCACGTCCCGCTCGCCTGAGTGGATCTGCAGGGTCACGGCTGAACGTTCGCGGTACCGTCCGGTGCCGTCGTGGACGGCGACGTCCGGTCCACGCGTACGCGTTGCCGTATGCGTCGGTCCCGGTCGTGGCCGTGGTGGGCGAGCATGGCGATGCGGGCCGCCTCGGTGTCCTGGGTACGGATGGCCTCGGTGATGGCGCGGTGTTCGGTAAAGGCGGCGGTGAAGGTGTCGGCGACTTCGGGAGTGCGCCAGGGCGCGCTTGTCTTCACCTGTGCGTCGAGGGTCCGCAGGAAGGCGACGACGGTTCCGTTGTGGGCGGCTTGGCGCACCGCGTCGTGCCAGTCGTTCAGGCTCCGCCGGATCTGCGCGGGCTCGTCCAGGGACTGGGCATGGTCGAGGTGGGCGTCGAGGCGGACCATGTCGACCGGGCTGCGGCGCAGCGCCGCCGACTCGGCGGCCGTGGCGTCCAACACCGCCTGGATCTCGAAGAGTTCGAGCATCTCCTCGTCCGAGCGCAGGCGCAGTGCGAACCCGCGCCTGGTAGGCACCAGCAGCCCGTCCCGCTCCAGCAGCGCCAGTGCCTCGCGCACCGGGGTGCGGGAGACCGCGAACTCCTCGCTCAGGGCGAGCGGTACGAGGGAGGCGTCCGCCGGGTAGTACCCGGAGGTCAGCCGCTGCCTGAGGGTGTCGTAGATCGTGTCCCGTGTGCTCTTCATCCGCTTCCTCGTCGTCGGCCCGCGGGCCGGGACCGATCATGCCCGATACGGGGGCGGCCCGTCACGGCCGACCGTCTTCCTCGGGCCCGACCGCCAGCGGCAGTTCGGGGTGGGCCCGCCACTCGCCGAGCGAACCGTCGTAGAGGACGACGTCGTCGATGCCGATCTCGCGGAGGGCGAGTGCCAGCCCGGCGGCGTTGATCGCTCCGCCGCAGTACAGGACCGTACCGGCTCCCTCGCGCAGTCCGTGCAACTGGGCCAGGTGGGCGGTGCGTTCGAGGTCGAGCGTGTGGTCCGGGGCGAGCAGGTCGGCGTAGGGCAGGTTCGTGGTGCGGGGGATGTGTCCGGAGCGGGGCCGGGCAGGGTCGCCCAGGTACTCGGTGTGGCGTAGGGCGCAGACGGCCGGGGTGGGGTCGTCGCCGTCGGCGATCAGGCGCATCCGGGCCAGGTCGGTGAAGTGCTCGCGGGCCGGGGCCGCGACGAGGTCACCCGGCGGCGGAGGCGCCTCGCGCCCCTCGGTGACCGGGAGTCCGGCCGCCTCCCACGCGGTGAGCCCGCCGTCGAGGACCCGCACACCCGTGATGCCCGCAGACCGCAGCACCCACCACACCCGGGCGGCCCACGCTCCCGAGAGGCGGTCGTAGACGACGACCTCGGTGTCCTGGCGGATGCCCAACTCGCGCGCGTACGCGGCGATGCGGTCGCTGGAGGGACGGGTGAAGGGGAAGGGGGCGAGGGGATCGGAGAAGCCCGCGACGAGGTCGGCGAAGTGGGCGCCGGGGATGCGGCGTTCGGTGTGCAGGGCGAGGCCGTCGACGAAGACGGTGGTGCCGTCGGGTTCGGTCCGGCGGTCCACGGTGGCGTCGAGGAGGACGATGTCGTCCAGGTGCCGGTGCAGCCAGGCCGCGTCGACGAATGCGGAAGCGGTCACGGACGGCCTCCCTCGACCGAGCGGGCGCGGTGTCGCCATTCACCCTGTTCGGGGCGGGCGAGGCCGAGGTTGTCGCGCAGGGTGCCGCCCGTGTAGGCGGTGCGCACCAGGCCGCGGCGGCGCAGTTCGGGTACGACGTGGTCGGCGAACTCCTCGAAGGCGGCGGGCACATGGGTGGCCTGGATCATGAAACCGTCGGCCGCGCCGGCGTCGAGCCACTGTTCCATGATGTCGGCGATGTCCACGGGCGAGCCGATCATGTCGCCCTCGGTGCGGGCGCCGTACCAGCGGCCGATCTCGCGCACGCTGAGCTTCTCGCGCTCGGCGAACTCGACCACCTCGCGATAGTGACCCTCGACTCCCACCTCCTCCAGGGAGGGCAGCGGGCCGTCGAGGTCGTAGCGGGTGAGGTCCACGTTGACGTGGTAGGCCAGCCGCGACAACCCGGCCTCCGGATGGACGAGTTGGGTGAACGACTCGTGCTTGGCGAGCGCGTCCTTCAGGTCGGTGCCTACGACCGTCGTCGCGGCCGGAAGCACCTTGAGCTGCTCGGGGTCCCGACCGTGCGCGGCGGCACGGGACTTGACGTCGGCGTAGAAGGCGACGGCCGACTCCAGCGACTCGTGGCTGCAGAAGATGACGTCCGCCCAGCGGGCCGCGAAGTCCCGGCCGGCCGGGGAGGCGCCTGCCTGGATGATCACCGGGTAGCCCTGGGGCGGTCGGGGAACGCTCAACGGGCCGCGTACGCCAAAGCGTTCACCCCGGTGGTCCACGGCACGCACCCGGTCGGGCCGGCCGTAGATCCCGCTCCCCTTGTCGGCGACGATCGCGTCGTCGGCCCAGCTGTCCCAGAGTTGGGCGGTGACCTCGAGGAACTCCTCCGCCCGGTCGTAACGGGCCTGGCGGTCGGGGAGTTTGTCCTGACCGAAATTCTGAGCCTCGGCGTCCTGGAAGCTGGTGACCACGTTCCAGCCGGCCCGGCCACCGACGAGATGGTCCAGGGTGGCCATGCCGCGGGCGACGTGGAACGGCTCCTGGTAGCCGGTGGACACGGTGGCGGCGACGCCGAGGTGCTCGGTCGCCGCGGCCATCAGCGTGATGACCGGGATCGGGTCCAGCCGCGGTGTGCCGGTGCCCCAGGTGACGGCGGGGTCGAAGGAGTCCCCGAGGCTGCGCGGCACGGCCAGCGAGTCGGGGACGAACGCCATGTCGAAGCCGGCGCCCTCCAGGACGCGGGCGATACGGGTGTAGTGGGCGGCCGTGAGGAAGCCGTCGCCGGCGTCGGGGTGCCGCCAGCCGACGGTTCCCTGGGGACCCGCGTTGAGGAAGGCGGCGAGGTGCAGGCGGGGGGCGGTGTGCGGGTCGTCGGTGGTCAAGTGGTGCTCCTGGAGGGGTGGTTCGGTTCTGCGGGCCGGCTCAGACGGCGAGCAGGGACAGCTCGTCGAGCAGGGCCACGGCGAAGGAACCGGTACCGGTGGTCCGGGCGCCGGCGCGTTCGGCGGCGACGGCGTAGGCCGCGTGCGCGACGACAGCGGCGGTCAGCGCGTCGGGGACGACGGCGAGCGCGCCGGCGATCAGCGCCCCGAGGCTGCATCCGGCGCCGGTCACCTGCGTCAGCCGGACATCGCCGCCGGGCACGGCCACCGTGCGGGTGCCGTCCGTGAGGTAGTCGGTGGGACCGCTGACGGCGACGACCGCGCCCGTGCGTCGCGCGAGATCCTCCACGACACCGATGGCGTCCTCGGAGGAGAGAGTGGTCTCCACGCCCTTGCCGGTGCTGTCGCCGCCCGCGAGGGCGGTCAGTTCGCTGGCGTTGCCGCGGATGACGGTGGGCCGGTACTCCAGGAGCGAGGCGACGAACGCGTCGTACTCGACTGCTCCCGCGCCGACCGCGACCGGGTCGAGCACCCAGCGGGTGCCTGCCGCGTGGGCCGTGCGGGCCGCGGCGGTGACGGGTTCGGCGGGGTTGCTGATCAGAGCGGCCGTGTTGATCCAGACGCCGCCCGCGCCGGCCGGGAAGACGGTGGGGAAGTCGGCGGCGGCACCGATGGCGGGGCCCGCGCCGACGGCCAGCAGGACGTTCGCGCTGAGGTTGGCCGCGACGTAGTTGGTGAGGCCGTAGACGAACGGGGAGCCGGTGCGGATGGCCGCGATGCCTTCGGCGACCGCGGGGTCTTCGTAGGTGATCTCTTCCATGGTGGTGCGTCTCCGAAGGAGTAGGGGGAGGTCGGGGCCGATGCCGTGGCACGAGGTGTATGCAACTGTATGCAGCAGTGTCGGCGCCCCTCCAAGGGCTGCCGGACTCATTTCACGAAGACGCAACAACCGGCGGCGGCCGATCGATCTCCGCACGCGCTTCGTGCACACGGCCTGCATCCGGAATCACCCGTCGGGCGACTGGGGTTGGGGCACTGCCATGTCAGCTGACAACCCGGCGGTCCTTCACACACACCTGGAAGGAAGCTGTCACACGAGGTCCGGAATGCCTCGTCGCGCGACCAGGGCTGCATGGGCATGACCGTGGCAGTCGCGCTCGACACATTCGGCGCGGGCTCACCACAGCTCGCGACGATCGTGGGGCGCGAAGTCCCCGGTCTGCCCAGGCCGCCACGCACGGCCGCTACCACCGCGGCCGGAAGGACTTCCTGTGCCGCCTCACGGACGGCTCCTGGTGAAGTGGATTCCGCGGAACACTCCCGCAGGACGTCGAGCAACTCACCACGTCCGGACAGGTCTTCGCCATCAGCGGGATGGGGCTGTCCCTCCGAGCGACACCGTGTCCTGGCGGAGTGCGCACAGAAGCTCCAACGCTCCGGCGAACGGCTGCACTCGTGGCGCTGCGCCGGTCAGTCCTTGACAGCACCGGTGGCCAGCCCGCCCTGCCAGTAGCGCTGCAGAAGGAGGAATGCCGCGACGAGGGGAAGAACCGAGACGAGGGATCCGGTGATGACGATCGAGAAGAGGGCGTGGGCGCCGCCCAACCCGCCTGCCTGGGACTGCCATTGGGCGAGTCCGATGGTCACCGGGTACAGCTTCGGGTTGTTGAGCATGATCAGCGGCAGGAAGTAGTTGTTCCAGCTGGCCACGAGTTGGAAGAGCAGGACCGTGACGAAGCCCGGCAGCATCAGCCGGAACCCCACCTGCCAGAAGGTACGCAGCGCGCCGGCGCCGTCCACCCGTGCGGCGTCGAGAAGGCTGTCGGGCACCGCCCCGTCCGCGTACACCCGCATCAGGTAGATACCGAAGGGGCTCAGCAGCATCGGGATGATCACCGCGAGCGGGGTGTTGACCAGGCCGATCTTGCTGAACAGCAGATACGTCGGGATGGTCAGCACCGTGCTGGGCACCATGATCGAGCCCAGCACGATGGAGAAAAGCAGATTGCGGCCCGGGAAGCGGAACTTGGCGAAGGCATAGCCGCCCAGCGCCGCCAGGAAGGCCGAGCCGACGGAGCTGATCCCGGCGTAGAGCGCGGTGTTGAGGAGCCATCGGCCGTAGATGCCGTCGTTGTAGGTGAAGACGTCGCGGAGGTTGCCGAAGAGGTGGAAGCCGCCGCCGAACCACAGCCCGAACGTGGAGAAGAGGGATCCGTTGTCCTTGGTGGCGGAGACCACGAGCCAGAACAGCGGCAGCAGGAAGTACACCAGACAGGCCAGCATCATCAGGGTGAGGATGTTGCTGCGGCGGGGCGTCGAGGAGGATGCCGACGCGGGAGTGGTTTTGCTGGTCATGACCGGCGGGCCTTCCGTTGGGACGCGAGCTGCACCGCGTAGGAGACGACCACGATCACCGCGCCGAGCAGGAAGGAGACGGCCGAGGAGTAGTTCACTTCCTGGTTGGTGAACACCAGCGTGTACGCGTACATGTTCGGGGTGTACGAGGTGTTGATGGCCTGCGGCGCGAGCGCGGACAGCAGCTTGGGCTCGTTGAAGAGCTGGAAGGTGCCGATCACCGAGAAGATCACGCTGAGCAGCAGCGCCGGCCGGATCGCGGGGATCTTGATGTGCCAGGCGACGCGGAACGCGCCGGCGCCGTCCACGGCCGCCGCCTCGTACAGCGTGGGCGACACCGACTGCAGGGCGGCGAACATAATGATCATGTTGTAGCCGACGAACTCCCAGGTCACGATGTTTGCGAGGGAGGCGAGAATCCAGTGCGGGCTGAGGAATCCGGGGGTGCCCAGACCGACGTCCCGGGCCAGTTGGGCGAACGGACCGAAGTCCGGGCCGTACAGATAACCCCACATGAGCGCGGCGATCACGCTCGGGATCGCGTACGGCACGAAGATGCCCAGCCGGATGAGGCGCGGGAAGCGCAGCCGGCCGCTGTCCAGCGCGAGGGCGAAGAGCAGCGAGGCGGCCAGCATGACCGGTACCTGGACGACCAGGAACCGCGCCATCCGCAGCACGCCCTCCCGGAACAGCGGATCGTCCAGCGCCCGCCGGTAGTTGTCCAGCCCGGCGAAGACGTCGCCGCCGACCAGCTGCGACCTGAACAGGCTGAGATACCCCGCGTAGCAGAGGGGGACCACGAGCAGCGCGGCGAACAGGACCATGAAAGGGGCGACGAACCCGTACGCGGTCAGTGCCTCGCGGGTGGAACTCCGCCACGGGCGGCGGGACTTGGGGACGACCGGCGGCGGGACGCGGCGCGCGGCGGCCGGTGGGACGGTCTGGCTCATGTCGTACCTTCCCCCGGCCCCCGCGCACACCGGTGATGGCGTCCACGGGGGCTCGGTGTGCTCCGGTCAGCTGCCACCGACGGTGAAGCCCTGTTGCTTGGCGTATGTGGTGACCGATTTCTGCCATTGGGTGAGCGCGGCGGTGAGGTCCTGCTTGTTCGTCATCGCCTTGCCGACGGTGTCGTTGAAATCGCTGAACACGTAGTCCTGGACGGGGCTCCAGGTGAAGTCCGTGCTGACCGTCTTGGAGATGTCCGAGAAGACCTGGTTCACCTTCTGCCCTCCGAAGAACGGCAGCGAAGTACTCAGGAAGCTCTGGTCGTTGAGCAGCGCCGTCGTGGCGGGGAAGAGCGACTGCTTGGAGGCCAGCATCTTCGTCGACGCGGGGTCGCTGTTGAGGAACTCCGCGAACGCCGCAGCCGCGGCGGGGTACTTGGTGCTCTTGACGACCGCGCTGGTGGAGCCGCCGGTGTTGCCCGAGGCGGACTCCCCCGCGCTCCACTGGGGCAGCGGGGCGACGCGCCACTTGCCTGATGTTCCCTTCGCGGTGCCCTGCAGGAACAGCGGACCCCAGGCGGCGGTGAGCCAGGTGGCGTACTTGCCGCTGGCCAGGCCGCGGTACCACTGGTCGGTGAAGTCGGCGTCGGTGGAGACCGCGCCCGACTTGACCAGGCCGCTCCAGTAGTCGGACACCTTCTTGGCGGGCGCGTCGGCGATGTTCACGTCGAAGCTCGTCGCCGAGTTGCTCTTGAACGGGCGCGATCCCGCCTGCCAGAGCAGACCGGTGTAGGACGCGCCGTTGCTCGGGGACATGTTGGTCAGATACGCCTTCGGGTCGGCCTTGTGGAGCTTCTCGGCCGCCGTCGCGAACTCCGCCCAGGTCGTGGGGACTTGGATGTGGTACTTGTCGAAGATGTCCTTGCGGTACAGCATGCCCATCGGACCGGTGTCCTGCGGGATGGCGTAGACCGAGGAGCCCTGCGAGACCTGGCTCCAGGCCCAGGGCAGGAACTTGCTCTTGACGCTGTTCGCGCCGTACGGGGCCAGGTCGAGCAGGCTCTTGGTGATGGTGAAGGAGGAGACTTCGTGGGCCTCCAGCTGTACGACGTCGGGGGCTCCGCTACCGGCCTTCAGCGCGGTACGCAGCTTGGGGTACTCGGCGGCGGGCTGGCCGGCGTTGACCACCTTGACCTTGATGTTGGGGTACTTCTTCTCGAAGAGATTGACCTCGGACTGGATGCCGTCCACCCAGCTCCAGAACTCGATCGTGGCCGGCTTCTTCAACTCGGCTGCCATGTCGACGGACTTGGTGCCGTTGCCGGACCCGGCCGTCGAGCCGCCCGAGCAGGCGGCCAGCACGAGCAGGGCGAGCCCGCCCGCTGCGGTGGCGAGCAGGCGCGAACGCCTGCCCCTTGTCGGAGACCTCATCGTCTCTCCTCCTGTCTGTTCCCGGTGATCCCGGTGTCCCGCTCGACGAGCACCCGGACATCCCAAGCTCCGAGTGAAAACTCCGATCCGGCTTCGAGCGCTTCGCCGGAAAGCAGATCCATGGCGGGTACGGGCAGCCGCACGGGCGCCGTCTCCCACGACCAGTTGCTGACGAACCGCAGCCGTCGTCCGTCGGCCGCGCGGGCCCCGGTCACGGTCACCGATGCGGGCCGGGCCCGCCACGGGTCCTCGGGCAGGGTCGTCTTCGCGACCCAGCGGGCCAGTTGGCGCGCCAGGGCGGCATCGGGCAGGGTGCCGAGATAGGTGACCCGGCCGGTCCCGTGCTCGTTCGTGACGGCGGCGGGCCAGCGGCCC
Organism: Streptomyces prunicolor NBRC 13075; assembly: GCF_000367365.1. GTDB lineage: Bacteria > Actinomycetota > Actinomycetes > Streptomycetales > Streptomycetaceae > Streptomyces > Streptomyces prunicolor. The sequence continues at coordinate 89,944 of NZ_BARF01000104.1, forward strand.
AGGTGCGGATGGTCGTACGTGGCCAGCGGCTTCGCGCTGTCCGGTACGAGGGCGTCCGCCCAGGCCAGCGCGCGGCCGTCGAACCCTCCGTCCGGTCCCGCCACCCGCACCGGCTCGGCCAGGTTGGTGTACTCCAGGTAGTGCGCCCCGACGGCCTCCCGCAGCACGCCGGGCATGACCCGGGGGCGCGGCCTGGCGTCCTCGTCGGCGTATCCGGAGCGGAACGTGAGGAGCAGGTGGCCGCCGTGGTGCGCGTACTGCTCCAGCAGTTCCAGGAGTTCGTCGCTCGCCACGTACAGGGCGGGCACCACCAGCACCGGCCAGCGGGCGGCGAGCGCGGCGGCGTCCGTCCCGAGCTGCCGCGGACTCAGTACGGCGGTCTGGAGCCCGGCGTCGAACAGGCCCTGGTAGAGGGTCGCGACGACGCGGTCGTACGCCAGCCGGTCCGGGTCACCACTGGTTCCGGCGGCGATGGGCGGCTGGAACTCCAGCGCCCACTTGCTCTCCAGCGAGTACAGGATCGCGACCTCGGCCTCCGGTTCGAGCCCGGCCAACACGTCCCCGGCCTGCTGGAGTTCGGCACCGACACGGCTCAACTCCTCGTAGCAGCGCCCGGGTTGGAGGCTGTGCCCGAGGACTCCGCCCCAGTGCGTCTCCAGGCCGAAGTGCAGGGTGTGCCAGTGCCAGTACTCGACCGCCGAGGCGCCGCGGGCCACCATCGCCCACACCGCCTGGCGCCACTGGCCGTCGTACGCCGGGTAGTTGACGTGCGACTCGCCGATCGACTGGGCGTGTGTCTCGGTGACGAGGAAGGGTTCGCGGCGTATCCCGTACGACAGGTCGGACTTGAGGTACAGCGCCCAGGCACCGGACCAGGGCAGCCACCACGGGCGGCCGGCCGACGGCGGGTCGGCGGGGGCCGGGTGCCGCAGCCCGTCCTGCATCGGGAAGTAGATGTTGGTGGCGGCCACGTCCAACTCCCGTCCGAGCGCCACCTCGTCCAGGGCTTTGCGACCCAGATCGATGCAGGTCGTGACGAACTGTCCGGGCGCCGCGAGTTCCCGCACGATCCCGGCCTGCCAGCCGATGAAGTCGGTGGTCAGGTCCGCCTGGTAACGGCGCCAGGCCAGGTCGTACGACGGGGTGGTGTTGCCGTCGGGCGTCCACAGCTGCGACCACTCGCCGATGCGGTGCGACCAATAGGTCAGCCCCCAGCGGTCGTTAAGGGTCGCCACGTCGCCGTAGGTGGTCCGGAGGTGGTCGACGAAGCCCTGGAACACGGCGGGGTTGTGGAGGATCTCTATCCCGGGCTCGTTGTCCACCTGCCAGCCGATGACCGCCGGATGGTCGGCGTAGCGCGGGACAATCTTCCTGATGACGCGTTCGGCGAGATACCGGAAGGCCGGGTGACTGAAGTCCGCGTCCTGCCTGCCGCCGTACGCGGCCGGTCGGCCGGTGGCTCGATGTGCCGCGGTCTCCGGGTACTTGCGGCGCAGCCACGGCGGGACGGCGTAGGTGGGCGTCCCGATGATGACCGAGATGTCCCGGGCGTGGGCCTCGTCCAACACCGGCTGCAGCCAGTCGAGTTCGAAGCGGCCGTCCTCGGGCTCCCAGGTGGACCAGACGGATTCGCCGACGCGGATGACCGAGAATCCGGCCTCGGCCATGAGGTCCAGATCGGTGGTCAGCCGTTCGTAAGGCTGGTATTCGGCATAGTAGGCGGCGCCGAAGAGGATGCGTCGAGGAAGATCGTTAACGTTAACATTCTTGGGTGCACGTGAGTTCATGAGTGTCGGTTCCCCCGCGTCAGTTCCGGGCCGCCGGGCCGGTGCTGGCACGTACGACGAGTTCGGGCTCGACCACCGTCAGGCCGTCCCGCACCCCGGCGCCCTCGATCTGGTCCACGAGCAGGTCGAGGGCGAGCCGACCCGCCTCGTCGAAGTCCTGCCGCACCGTGGTCAGCGGCGGCCAGAAGTACGCGGCCTCCGGGATGTCGTCGAAGCCGACCAGGCTCACGTCGCCGGGCACGTCGAGACCGGCCTCACGCAGCGCGAGGAGGACCCCGAGGGCCATCTGGTCGTTGGCGGCGAAGACCGCGGTGACGTCCTTGCGGCGCACCAGGCGCCGGCCCTGCTCGTAGCCCGACCGCGCGGTCCAGTCCCCGCGCAGCGGCGCCGGCGCCTTGCGCCCGGCCTCGGTCAGGGTGGTGCGCCAGGCGGTCTCGCGGGCCTGCGCCGACGGCCAGTCCACGGGGCCCGCGACGTGCCACACGGTCCGGTGACCCAGCGACAGCAGGTGCTCGGTGGCCTGGCGGGCGCCCGCGTGCTGGGCGATGCCGACCACCGGGGCGGACTCCTGCTCGATGTCGACGTCCACCACGACCACCGGTGTCCCCTTGGTCAGGTGCGGCAGCGCCCCTGCCGCCCAGTCGTGCGGGGCGGCCAGGATGACCCCGGCGAGCGACTCCGACATCAGGTCGCGCATCACCTCCTCGCCCGAGTTCTGGCCGGTGGACTCCAGCGTGGTGACCCGCACGGTGTAACCCGCGTCGCGGGCCGCCTGCTCGATGCCGAACAGCGTGGTCGCGGGGCCGTACAGCCTGGTGTCGAAGCCGACCACACCCAGCACCCGTGACCTGCCGGTCACCAGCGCCCGCGCCATGCTGTTGGGCCGGTAGCCCAGCTCCGCCACGGCCGCCAGAACCCGAGCCCGGGTACTGGCCTTGACCCCGGCGTGCTCGTTGAGCACCCGCGACACGGTCATCGCCGACACCTCCGCCAGCCTGGCCACGTCGCCGAGGACCGCGGGGCGTCCGCCCCGGTCAGTTGACGACGTCATAGGGCATCACTTGGAGATCGCTCCCTTTGTTTCTGTGGTGTTGCGCTGGACGTTAACGTTAACAAGAGCTCCGATTCAAGCCCCTTGCGGCGGAAAATTGCCTGGCGCACCACCTGAGCCGTTTCAGTCCCACCGTGACGCCACCAACCGGACCCCGCGTTTCGGCTGGTTGGGGTGGAGCCGGAAGGAAGGGCGAGTCATGGGGACAGCGTCGACGGGCACCGGGGCGGGGAACGGGCGGGCGCGCAGTCGGCGCGGCCAGGGAGCGCAGCCGCGCCGGGAGATCGTGGCCGGGGTCCAGCACCTGCTCGCGGAGTGGGCAGTGCTGACAAGCTCACCATGCGCGCGGTCGCCACGGAGGTGGGGATCTCCGCTCCGAGCATCTACCTGCACTTCGCCGACAAGACGGAACTGGTGTGGGCGGCTCTGGCCGACAGGTACGACGAGCTCGTCGCGCAGATGACCGCTGCCGGGGCCGATGCCGGCGGTGACCCCCGGGAGCGGCTGCGGGCGCAGGCGCACGCCTACTGCCTGTTCGCGATGAGCAACCCGGGCCACTACCGGCCGATGTTCGAAGTGCGCCAACCCACCGTGGATCCTGCCCTTCGACTTCGTCCAGGCCATGGCGCTGCCCATCCCCTGCCTGGTGATCTGCGAACTGCTCGGTGTGCCCTACGCGGACCGGGACGGTTTCCACGAAGCCACCGTGGATCTGATGGACATGGGCAAGAGCCGCGAGGTGCGCGACAAGGGCGCCCACTGGCTGATCGACTACATCACCGGGCTGGTCGCGGACAAGCGCCGCACGGGCGCCACCGACGGCATCCTCGCCGAACTCATCAACAGGGCCGACGGTGATGACGTCGTGCTGACGGGGCGTCAACTCATCGGTCTCGGCGTGCTGTTGCTGTTCGCCGGCCACGACACCACGGCCGCCATGATGAGGTTGTCCACCCTCACCCTGCTCACGCACGACGAGCAGCGCAGGGAGCTGATGGAGCACCCCGGGAAGATCGGCACCGCGATCGAGGAGCTGATGCGCTACCTCACCATCGTCCAGTTCGGCCTGGGCCGGGTGGCCAAGGAAGACCTGGAAATCGGCTGAGCCCACATCAAGCAGGGCGAGCTGGTCGTGGTCGCGATGAACGCCGCCAACCGTGACCCCCGCGCCTTCCAGGACCCCGACGCCCTGGACATCGACCGCAGGATGATCCGCCACATCGGCTTCGGTTACGGCGTCCATGCCTGTCTCGGTCAGAACGTCGCCCGCGCCGAGCTGAGGACCGTCCTGCCCAAGCTCTTCCAGCGCTTTCCGAATCTGCGGCTCGCCACGCCCCTGGAAGAGATCCCCATGGACTTCACCGGCACCAACTACGGCGTCCGCAAGCTCATGGTCACTCGTTGACACGCCGCTGACCTGCCGGGCCGGACCGATCCCCTGCCGGGCCCCTCGGCCTCGGTTCCGGCAGCCCGCGAGTCGGTCCAGCGAACGGCGACGGGGTTGGTGGCGCTGGAGGTGACGCCGACGAAGTGCCAGAGGAGCATCGTGAACAGGAACTCCCAGCGCTGCTCGTCGGCGCACACCTCGGCGAGTTCGGTGAGCTGCATGTTGTCGATCAGCCAGAGCCCCAGGGCCACGAGCGAGACGACGTGGATCGGCCGGATGAGGTCGAGTGTGTCGAAGCCGGACGGCCGGACGTCCTGAATGGAGTCGCTGCCGAGGGTCGCGATGTCCCGCTCGCACAGATAGGGCAGATTAGGCAGATACGCGGCGTGCAGGCCGGCTTGTGGGCTGCCCTGCTTGCGGTCCTGGTCCTGGAGGGCGTGGGCGACGTTTCCGGCGTGGACGATCAGCGCGTCGCCGGCCCGTACCGTCACGTTCTGGCGTTCCTCGGCGGCGACCAGCTCGTTCGGCATGATCGCGGAGCCGGGTTCGAGCCACGGCACGCCGTACAGCGCGGCGATGTCGAGGAGTGCGCCGCGGGTGATGATCCCCTCGCCGACGTGGTGGATCGAGAGCTTCTTGGTGCCGCCGATCGAGGTGATCTCCGAAGCCGACACCGTCCTGGCCGCGCTGTTCGGCGCCGAGACCGCCATCAGCATGATCACCGGTTACGCCGACGCCCGCCCCGGCATCGCGGCCGACCCGCACCACGTACGCCTGGAGATCTTCTCCGACGAGCGCTATGCCATCGCCTCGACCCGGCCAGCCGGCCAGCCGACGCACAGAGCCACCACGCGCCCGTCTGGCGCTCGCGTTACGACGGGCCGCTGCCCGGAGTACCCCAAGACCCTCTGCCGGCCGCCCACAGCACCGACCTGACGGGGGCCTGGTTCGGCCTGGGCCCCGGCGGCAGCGACCTGTTCGCCGCCGTCGGCGCCTTGGTCACCACCGGCGGCCCCGCAACGGAGCACTGCCGACCTGGGACGACTACAACGACAAGCAACGCGCCACCATGATCATCAACGCGCACGGCAGCCATCTCGAAGCCGACCCCTTCGGCGTCCAACGCGAACTGCGGGACGGCCGCACCTGCCCTCGGGCACCTGGTGGTCCTTCGAGGGACTCTGAGCGCGTGGTCCCCGACCCGGGGACCACGCACCGCCCGACGGCGGCATGGGCGGCCCGGCCTGCTACCTCGTCACCGCCCGCTCCCGGGGGCGGACGACACGTCGATGCCGTTGAAGACGGTGCCGAGGAGGCCGTTGATGAACTCGTCGGTCCAAGCCTGCCGCACGAGCAACCGGTAGAGCATCGCCCCGATGAGCGCTTCGGCCACGGCCGCGGTCGACGTGTCGGCCCGCAACTGCCCCAGGCGTACCGCGCCGTCCAGGCGAGCGGTGAGAGCGGCTTCGTTTGCCGCGGTGACGCGCTCATAGAACTTCGCCGCCACCTCGTCGCTCTCGGCCGCCGCGGCGGTGCACGCACGGATCAGGGAGGCATTCTCGGTCCGGGCGAGGAAATCGGCGAAGCCTCGCAACCAGGCGCGCAGGTCGCCGCGCACCTCGCCGCTGTCCGCGACCACGGCGGTCCTGGCAGGGACGTACCCCTCCAGGATGCACTCGGCGACCAGCTCGTTCTTGGAGCGGTACCAGCGGTAGACGGTCTGCTTACCGGCACCGGCGGCCGTCGCGATGCGGTCGATCGACAACTTGTCGTACCCGCTCGCCGCCAGCTCGTCGCGGGTCGCCTCCAAGATGGCCTGCCGCGTGCTCTCGCTTCGAGTGCGCCCCCGCTGTGAGTCAGACATGTTGACGAGATTAGCCGGAGAGGTAGGGTGAAAAAAGAAAGCAAGACACTTTGTCTCGCAAATAGGTCGGAGGCAGGACGTGAGCGCAAAGGTGCTGGTCATCATCGGAGCCGGCGGCATGGGCCTGGCGGTGGCGCGCCGACTGGGCGCGGGCCGCACGGTCCTGCTGGCCGACATCGGCGAGGACGTCCTCAAGGCCGCCGAGCAGACGCTGAGGGACGAGGGCCTCACCGTGGCCACGCAGGTGGTCGACGTGACCTCGGCCGCCTCCGTCCAGCACCTGGCGCAGACCGGACGGGCGGCCGGCGAGGTCGACCAGGTCGTGCACACCGCCGGACTGTCCCCCGTCCAGGCACTCGCGCAGGCGATCCTCAAGGTGGACCTGCTCGGTGTGGCGCTCGTGCTGGACGCGTTCGCCCCCGTGATCGCCTCCGAAGGTGCCGGCGTGGTGATCGCCAGCATGGCCGGACACATCGGCGCCGCGCTCACCCCCGAGCAGGAGCACGCCCTCGCCAGCACCCCCGCCGACCAGCTCCTCCAGCTGCCGTTCCTCAGCCCGGACAACGTCACCGACCCCGCGGCCGCCTACGGGATCGCCAAGCGCGCCAACCACGTGCGCGTCGCGGCCGCCAGTACCGCCTGGGGCGAGCGCGGCGCCCGGCTCAACAGCATCAGCCCCGGCGTGATCTCCACTCCCATGGGACAACAGGAACTCGCCGGCCAGGCCGGTCAACTCATACGCGCCCTGGTCGACGCCTCCGGAACCGGCCGCCTCGGCACGCCGAGCGACATAGCCGCCGCAGCCGCGTTCCTGCTCGGCCCGGACGCCTCGTTCATCACCGGCACCGACCTCCTGGTCGACGGCGGCGTCGTCGCCGCCGTGAAGTCCGGCCACCTCGGCGCCCTGACCGCACCGGCCGAATAGCCGCGCCTGCCGCAGCGGACGAGCCGGCACGACGCCGCCTCGCGTACGGGGGCGGGCGGTGGCCGCCGGGGAACTTCGGTGACCGGCGGGAATGACGCGGCCTGCCCGTACGTCGCCTGCAACCCGGAACCCCTGCCGCGACAACCGCGCAGGGCATCACAACCGGAGTCGACACCGGTCATCCGACAGCCGGGCTCCTACCGGATGCGACGATGTCACGAAGGTCGCCGTCAAGCACTTCGGCATCAACTGGCCGGCCACCGTGCCCTCTCAGAGGCGGTCCCGCTTGAGCCCCGCGGGGGTGTTGCGTGCGCCGGCGGCCACGCCCTGGGGAGAGACTGCGTCGATCGCGGCGGTCTCCTCCGCGGTCAGTTCGATCGCTGTCGCTGCCGCGTTCTGCTCCAGATAGTGGCGCTTCTTGGTGCCGGGGATCGGCACCGTGTCCTGGTTGATCACCCATGCCAGTGCCAGCTGGGCGACGTCGATGTTCCGCTGTTCGGCCAACTCGCGAAGCCTGTCGACGATCTTCAGGTTGGCGTCGATGTTCTCCTGGCTGAACCGGGGCAGGTTGCGGCGGGCGTCGGTGGCCTCGAGGTCGTCGACGGTACGGATGCTGCCGGACAGGAACCCGCGCCCCAGGGGTGAGAACGGTACGAAGCCGATGCCCAGCTCACGCAGCGTGTCCAGCACTCCGTTGTGCTCGGCGTCGCGTTCGAACAGCGAGTACTCCGACTGGACCGCGCTCAGCGGGAAGGTGGCGTGCGCGCGCCGGATCGTCTCGGGCGAGGGCTCCGAGATCCCCACGTAGCGCACCTTGCCCTCGGCCACGAACTCCCCCAGGGCACCGACCGTCTCCTCGATCGGCACCTGCGGGTCGGTGCGGTGCAGGTAGTACAGGTCGATGTAGTCGGTTTCCAGGTGCCGCAGGGAACGCTCCAGCGCCTTGCGCGCATACGCCGGGCTGCCGTTGAGGGCACCCGTGGCCACGCCGTCGTCGCCGATCTCCGTGGCGAACTTCGTCGCGATCGTCACCTCGTTCCGACGGCCCTTCAACGCCCTGGCCAGCAACTGCTCGTTCAGGAAAGGACCGTAGACCTCGGCGGTGTCCAGGAACGTCACCCCGAGTTCGAGGGCCCGGTGGATCGTGGCGACCGACTCCGCGTCGTCGCGACCTCCGTAGAAGGCGCTCATCCCCATGCAGCCCAGGCCCTGCGCGCTCACGACCAGCCCCTGTGAACCGAGCTCGCTCGTCTTCATGACTTCCTCAGCATTCCCGGCAGCAGGCCGCTGCCCGTAGAGATTGGTCTTTCTGTCCGCCGCCGCGCAGCCGCGAACGCCCGTCGTCCGCACCGTGCCGTCCTCGGTGCCCGAGCTACGTCAGCCTTTACGCTGCGTGCGCGGTTGGCGCGAAGATGCGGGCGGCAGTTCGGGAAGCTCCGAGGATCGGCCCGTTTCACTGACGAAGCGCGCCAGGAGTCGTCCGAACACGGCCACATCCTCTTCGGGCCACTCACCGAACAGTTTCCTGAGCCCTTCCTGCTGCCGTGCCCGGGTCACCGCGAGACGTCGACGTCCCTTCGGGGTGAGCTTGAGCAGTTGCGCCCTGGGGAGGTGCGGGGCGGGCACCCTCAGCAGCAGCCCCTGCGCCTCCAGCTCGGCCAACTGGCGGCTGACGGTGGACTTGTCCAGGCCGTAGACATCCGCCAGGTCCTTCGCGTGTGGGCTCGCAGCGGAGTCGACGTAGCTCAGCACGCCGAACGCGACGAACGACAATCCCTGGTACATGTCGTTGGACTGGGTCCTCGTGCTGCGCGTGAACTGGACGATCGCCTGATGGATCTCCTCGATCGGGTCCCGTTCCGCCTCCATGCGGACATCATGCGAGTTGCATCACGCAACTGTCAAGGTTGTCCCGCGCAACTCTGGCGACCTCGGTCAAGCAGGGCGGGAGTGCGGGAAGCAGTCCTGGGCGCGTCGGGCGACCAGGTTCGAGAAGTCGACGACGACGGGGCTGAGGGTGCGGGCTGTGGCATGGATGAGGCCAATGGTGCGGAAGGCGTCGGGATCCTCCAGCGGCAGCTCGGTGATGCCGGGGGTCTCCTCGCGCGAGGGCGGCAGGACAGCCACGCCGAGCCCGGCCGCGACGAAGCCGCGGATGGTGGCGATCTCGGAGCCGTGGAAGGCTGCGTGCGGAGTGAAACCGGCCGACTCGCACAGGGCCGTCACCAGGTGGTGCAGACCGTAGCCGGGACTTGCCATCACGAAGTGCTCCGACGCCGCTTCGGCCAGTCGCACCGAGCCGCGCCCGGCCAGACGGTGCCCGGCGGGGACGGCCAGACGCAGGGGCTCGCGGACGAGGGGCCGGGCGGTGATGCCGGGTTCGTCGGGCAGCGGGGAGGTCAGGCACAGGTCCACCTCCGCGTTGCGCAGGTGTTCCAGCAGGTTCGAGGCGCTGTCCTGGACGAAGTCGAACCGGACGCCGGGGTGTTCCTCGCGGAACCATCTCACCAGCAGCGGTACCGGAGCACTGCCCAGGGCGGGAAGGAAGCCGAAGGAGATCGCGCCGGGCGAGTCGGTGATCCGGCGTAGTTCCTCGTAACCCGCGGCGAACTCCCCCAGTCCCCGCTGGACACGAGCGAGGAAGGCGCGGCCAGGCCGGTTCAGCCGTAGGCCGCGCCGCTCGCGGTCGAACAGGGGTGTGCCGACCGCGGCCTCCACCCGGGCGATGCTGCGGCTGACCGTCGACTGCGGCATGCCCAACTCGTCGGCGGCGCCGGTCAGGTGCTCCAGTCGGGCCACGGCCTCGAAGCGGACCAGGTCCGAACACAGCCCCGCCGGCGGAGCCAGCCGGTTGGAGTGGACCGGTGGAGCACCACCGAATGACTGTTCCATATATGGAATGGTAGGTGCAGTTCCATGCATTGGACGCATGCGTGAGGACGTCCTAGCGTCGTTCGGGTGATTGACAGCAACGCTCTCCCGACCGCTCACGCGCGAGGTGATTCGGGGTTCCGCAGGGCCACCCTGGCACTGCTGGCCGCTGGGATCACGACCTTCATGACGCTGTACTGCGTCCAGGCACTCCTGCCGGCCCTCTCCACCGACCTGCATCTGTCGCCCGCCGCGGCCTCGCTGACCATCTCGGTGTCCACGGCCGCCATGGCCGTGGCCGTCGTACCGCTGACCGTCCTGTCCGACGCGTGGAGCCGCACCGGGATGATGACCCTGTCGCTGTCGTCGGCCGCAGTCCTGGGCATCGCCTCGGCCTTCGCGCCGAACTTCACGACCCTGCTGGTCGTCCGCGCACTGGAGGGCCTGGCCCTGGCCGGCCTCCAGGCGACCGCCATGTCCTACCTGTCCGAGGAGGTGCACCCGGGGTCGCTCGGGCACGCGATGGGTCTGTACGTCGCCGGCAACGGCATCGGCGGAATGGCAGGCCGGCTGATCGCCGACGGCATCCTGGAGGTCACCGGAAGCTGGCGCTGGGCACTGGGCGGGGTCGGCCTGGTGGCCGCCGCCGCAGCCGTCTTCTTCCGCCTGTCGGTCCCGCCCTCCGTTCGCTTCATACGCCGCGAACCGCAGGCCCGCGCACTGGCGGCGGGCATCACCAAGGCCCTGCCCGACAGCGGTCTGCTGCGTCTGTACGTCATCGGCTTCATGGCCATGGCCGCTTTCGTCACCGTGTACAACTACCTCGGATTCCGGCTGATCGCCGCGCCCTTCCACCTCTCCCAGACGGTGGCGGGGCTGCTGTTCGTCGCCTACATCGCCGGTTCCTTCTCCTCCACCACGGCAGGGCGGCTCGTCGACCGACACGGCCGCGGCCGCGTCCTGTGGCCCGCGCTCGTCATAGCCCTGGTCGGCCTCGCCACCATGTTGGTCCCCAACCTGGTCACGGTCATCGTCGGGCTGGTCGTCTTCACCATCGGCTTCTTCGCGGCCCACGCGGTCGCCAGCGGCTGGGTCGCCGCCCGCTCCGCCGCGATGGGCGCCCAGGGCTCGGCGGTCTACCTCTTCCTCTACTACCTCGGCAGCGCCATCGGCGGCTCCCTGGGCGGACTGGCCTACTCCGCGACCGCGTGGCACGGCATCACCCTGTACTGCGGCGCTCTCCTGGCCACCGCACTCATCAGCGCCGTGACCCTGCGCCGCCTGCGCGCACCGGAGCCGGGACGCCCGGCTGTCGGCACCGCGGTCGACACCTCCACCGACAAGTCGCCCACTCCCAACTGAGAAGTCGGCGACGAAGCCTCCCCGGCGCGCACCCGCCTCACCTAGTGTCGCCAGTAAGCCGCCAATTCTCATGCACCACCCCCTTGTGGCCTCCAAGTGTCGACAGTACTGTCCCAACCGACCGTCCGACCCCGTGCGGACGGTCCTGTCGCAGAACACTGGAGACAAGGGAGTTCACAGTGGCACGCAGAACGAGTGAAGGCTCCAACCACCCGAAGGGGACTGCCCTGTTGGACCGGGAGGTGGCCTACCGCGCCCGTCCCCGCGCGCTTCTCCTGGCGGTCGCCGGTCTCGCCGCGGCACCGACACTCGTCGCCCCGGCCGTGGCCCAGGCGTCGACAGGCGGCAAGACCATCCGGGTCGGGTCCGGCGAGACCCTCGAGCTGACCCGGACGACCCGGGCGAGCAGTCTCACCATCGCGGCCGGCGGCATCATCGCCGCCCCGGCGGGACACAGCCTCACCCTGACGGTCAACGGTGTGGAGACCGGCGGCAAGCTGAGCGAACTCACCGACGGCCAGGGCGGAGCGGCCACGGTCATCGCCCCCGGCACCTATCGCGGTGCCGTGGTCCTGACGGTCGCCGAGGAGACCGACGTCGCCTTCAGCGACCTCGTCTTCCCCTTCCGCCAGGCCGTCTTCGTGGACGCGGAGGGCGTGAACGAGGACAAGTCCGTACCCTCCGACGTCCGCGGCGGCAAGGTCACCCACACGCACGCCGACGACATCACCCTCCTCTCCCGGGGCGAGGCCTTCAACGGCGTCTACGTGTCGGGAGGCGCCGACTACACCGTGCGCGGACCGAAGATCGGGTTCGTGGGCAACGGCCGCTGCGACTTCATCGGCTACGGCGCGGCCGTGGTGGGCACGGGCAAGGGCACCACGCTCGTCGTCGACGGCGCGACCATCAGAAACGAGGGAGTGGTCCGTACGGCCGTCATCGCCGACGCCACCGCCAACGTCGTCGTCAAGAACTCCACCATCCACTGCGCCGACGGCGACAGCGTGCCCGCCGAGTACCCGGAGACCGGCACCGGCGACACCCGGTACATGATCACCGTGCCCTGGATGCTGGGCATCTCCGGGAACGTCCGCGCGACCAATCTGCTCGGCGCGAGCACCAGGGCCTCGTACATCAACTCGTCGATCTCCTCGGAGAAGTGGGGCGCCCTGTCGGTCGACGGCGGCAGTGGCTGCACGCTGACCGCCATCAACAGCCGGATCGCCAACACCGGTGGCGAGGGCTACGGTTCGTACGCCATCGGCAATGTCACCGAGCACTTCCTGGGGTGCACCTTCGATGTGGGCGACTACGCCCTCATCCACTGGGGTTCCTCCGCCCACTACGGGGACAGCACCCGCGCCGCGGTGTCCGCGCTCAACGACTCCCTCGAACTCGGTCTCACCCAGGCCGAGTTGCGGAGCCTGCCGGTGCGCCCGACCGTCATCGACGCCGGTCGGTTCATGGTCATGTGGTACGCCGCCGGGGCGGTCGGTATCGACGGCGGCACCCAAGTCCGCACGGGCAAGACCGCGTTCGTCTCCAAGGCGGTCGCCGGGTCCGTCACGGTCGACGGCTCCCGGGGCGCCTCCATCAAGCCGGGCAACGGGATCATCTACCAGTTGATGGACACCGACCGGCCCAGCAGCGTCTCCGTCACCGGCAAGCCGTGGAAGACCGAGATGATCGGCACCTACACCGAGCCGACCGGAGCCGCGACGAAGTCGTCGACCTGGGACACCACGAGCGGGCAGAGCACCGACGCCACGGCGTCCTTCACCGACATCGACCTGAAGGGCGACTTCTACAACTCCGTGCGGGGCGGCGGCAACGCGGGACTCCAGGGGCAGAACCTCAACCTCACCTTCACCCGCTCCTCCGTGCGGGGCGTCATCTCCGCGACGGCCACCAAGCACCGGGTCTCCACCATCACCATGGCCGAGTACCGGGAGATCAGCGAGGTCACCAACACCCCGGCGCCCGTCGTCAACAACGGTGTCATCGTCACGCTCGGCAGCCGGTCCACCTGGACCGTCACCGGCACCTCCCACCTGAGCGCGCTGACCCTGGCGTCCGACGCCTCGGTCCGGGCCCCGTCGGGCAGCACCGTGAAGCTCACGGTCGACGGGACGCCCACCGCCATCAAGGCGGGCACCTCCTACGCGGGAGCGCTGACGCTGACCGTGGCGTGACCGGCACATGAGACGCCCCCGGTCGCGTGCGGTACGCGGCCGGGGGCGTCGTACGACCGGGTGACTATCGCTCCATCACCGGCTTGTCGCCGACGTAGGCGTCCATGCCGACGAAGAAGGCGCAGAACCGCCAGCAGCCGTCCGGCTCACGGCGCAGCCGTGCGTGGTAGATGACGCTGGCTCCCCAGCGAACGGTGTCGGCGGCCACGGACACCAGACCGAAGGCGATCGCGGTGGCCGCTCCCGCCGTCAGATCGAGTTCCTCGACGAGGACGTTGCCCATCAAGTGCCGCCGCTGATCGCCCTGTTCGGCGACGACCTCGGACAGCCGCTCCTGTATCCGGGTACGGCCGTCGAAGCGCTCGAACGCCTCGGCGGAACCCTCGGCCACCTCGAACACCGCGTCCTCGGTGAAGCAACTGGCCAGTTGGGCGAACTGGGCCTCATCGTGAGCGACGGCGAACCGGTGGAAGGCGTCGGCGATCCGAGCCCGGGCGGACAGCGCCTCGGGACCGAAGTCGGCGGCTTCCAACGGCCGCATCGCGACGCGGCCCTGACGGTGGGCCCAGGCCTGGAGTGGTGATGACGGCACGGCGTACCTCCTGTGAACGAAGTGAGCAAAGCGGACGAGGTGGTGACGCGCACGGGGATGTGGTAATCACTGACGGTGACCTGTGCGCGCGGTCGTGGCGGTAGCGGCTCCCTCGCCCCATCGCGCCGCCGCCTGTCGACAGATCGCACGTGATTGGTATGCAACCGCTCTCATGCGTACGCTAGTGTCGACACTGTCAAGACGAGTGTGAAGCTGGACCAGTCAGGGAGACCCCCTCATGCCCCATCAGGACACCCCTCTCGTGTTGGAGCGCCTGTTGCGCCTGCGGGACCGGCGTGAACCGCTGGTCGCGCAGATCGCCGAGTGGGTCGGTTCGGGCATCATCGAGGGCAGACTTCAGCCCGGGCAGGACCTCAACAGCGTCGAGCTGTCCAACCGCTTCGAGACCAGCCGTACGCCGGTCCGCGAGGCACTGATGCTCCTCGAACAGGAGGGGCTGGTGGAGATGAAGGCCCGCCGCCGGCCGCGCGTCGCCTCGCCGTCCCTCCAGGACATCCGGGACATCTACCAGGTCAGGCGGCAGCTCCTGGCCATGCTGGCCGGGCTGCTGGTCGAGCGTGCCACCGAGGACGAACTCACCGAGCTGCGCGGCCGGGTCGAGTCGATGCGCGACCTCGCCGACAAGGAGGACGTGGACGCGTACTTCTGGAGCCATGTGCAGCTCCAGGAACGGATGACCGAGATCGTCGGCAACACCACGCTGAAGCAGATCCTCGACTCGCTCGCGCTGCGCACGCTCATGCTCCGCCACCTGAGCCTGACGCGTACGGGCCGGCTCGCCTACAGCGTCGATGACCAGGAGCGCCTGATCCAGGCCTACGAGGAACGGGACGGCGAGCTGGCCTCCGCGCTGATCGCCGGAGCCACCGTACGAGCGCTGCGCGCGGTGGAGGAACAACTGGAGCAGGACACCGCGCGCACCCGCCCGCCCGGCCGCGCCAAACGCGGCCGTACCTCCTGAGGACGGCGGGCGGCGCCTACTTGGCGAGAACACCACCGTCGACCGGAAAGTTGCCGCCGGTCACCCAGGCCGACTCGTCGGACACCAGGTAGACGGCGCACCAGGCGATGTCCTCGGGCGTGCCGACCCGCCCCAGGGGGATCCGGTCGAGGAGCGCCTTACGGGCCGCGCCCTCATGCGCGCCCGCCGACTCGGTGGCCGGGGTACGCACCATGCCGGGCGAGATGGTGTTGGCCCGGATCCCCAACGGACCTCCTTCTACGGCGAGTTGACGGGTCAGTCCGAGGACGGCCGACTTGCCCGCGCAGTGCGCGACCATCCCGAAGGTCCCGCTGCCCCGGAAGGCGTTGACCGAAGCGAAGTTGACGATCGAGCCACCCCCGGACACCTCCATGTGCCGCCACACCGCCTGCACGGGCAGGAAGACGACATCGACCTCGCCCCGCAGCGTGGGGGTCCACTCCTCGAAGAAGTCCATGTCGGCGGCGGTCGCCATGTGCGGGGCGATGGCACCGGCGGTGACCAGGGCGTCGATCCGCCCGTGCCGTGTGTGCGCCTCGTCGGCGAACCGCCGGGTGTCGGCGGGGTCCGTCATGTCGAGCGGTCCGAGCACGTCGATGGTCAGGCCGCGGTCGGCGGCGAGTTCGCGGGTGCGCTCGGCTGCGGCGGTGTCGATATCGCAGCCGACGACGGTGGCGCCCTGTTCGGCGCAGAGCAGGGCACAGCCCTGACCGATGCCGGCGCCCGCGCCGGTGACGAGGACGACCTTGCCGGCGAGTCTGCCGGGACCGGTGGGGGCAGGAATCGGGCGGGAGTGGGTCATGGTCCCTCCTGGGAACGGTGGTGGAGGTCGGTGCCGTCGACACGGTGGGTCCGGGCGGAGGGCGGATCACCAGCCCGGTGGCGCGGGAAGCTCCACGTCCAGGGCGACGAGGAAGCGAGACACCATGCCGTACGCGGCGACGGTCGCGGTCAGTTCGACGAGTTCGGCGTCGGTGAAGTCGCCGCGCAGCGCGTCGAAGACCTCGTCGGGCACCTGTACGTGCCGAGTCATGGCGTCGGTGTACGCGAGTACCCTGCGCTGTCGCGCGTCCAGGGCCGGGTGTTCGGCCGCGTCGTCGTGCCGGAGGGCGGCGAGCTGGTGGCCGTCCAGTCCGGCGGCGCGGGCCTCCGGTTCATGGGCGGTCCATTCGTAGGAGGCCCGGTTGAGCACGGCGATCCGCAGGATCACCAACTCCCGGATGTCCGCGGGCAGGTCCATGCGGAGCCGGATCGCTCCCAGCAGGCTGTTCCAGCCGTCGGCGACGCTCGGGCTGTACAGAAGCATCCGGTCCAGGAGGCGCAGGGTGCCGCCCCGTCGTGCACGGATGCGGTCCGCGACGGGTCCGGTTCCGTCGATGCCCGGAAGTCGTGCCACGGTCGTCCTTTCTCGGCATGTCGCGCGGGCCGCCGTTCGGGCGGCCTCAGTTGTTCGGGGCGGCCGGGCTACTCGGGCGCCGTCGGCCGGTGCAGGACTCCCGGGCCGACGGTGTCGCCGAAGATCATGGCGGGGGTGTCGTCGGGCCCGGTGAACTGCGGCCACTGCTCCGGCCCGGCCCCGTTCGGGTCGGCCGACTCCACGAAACGCGCCCAGGCGTCGGCCATCGCCTTCGCCAGCACGCGGTCGGTGGGCTGCCAGGGCCAGTCGGGTCGGCGGTCCAAGTTGTCGAGGACGTACGGGAGTTCGGCGGTGTGGTAGACCCCGGAGTCCGGCAGGCCTGATGGCAGCGCGGGCTTGCGGGTGAACCGGTACATCCAGGTCGGGGCGCCGGTCGTGGCGCGGTGAGTGTGCGCCCAGTGCCACACGGGGCGGACGAATCGGGTGTCGCCCACGGTCTTCGGTTCCTGGCCGTCCTTCGCATAGACCGTGCCCTCGTCGAGGTTGGTGCCCACCAGCAGCGGTACGGAGTGCTGCCGGCCGGCGGCGAACACGTCGTCGGTGGGTTCGGTCAGGACGCGGCCGTCGACGACGGGTCCGAAGTGTCCACGGACGATGAGTTCGACGCCCGAGATCCCCCGGAGCGTCTCGATGTCGTGGGTGGCGAATCCGTCGGCGTATGACAGTCCCTGCTTCTGGGCGTCCTCCTGATCCGGCAGCGGCCCCTCGGCCCGGCCCACGCCCGAGGCGCTCTGGCCGAGTGCCGCGCGGAAGAGCGGCCGGGCGGCACTCGCGGTCATCAGATGACAGATGTGGGCCGCTCCGGCGGAGTTGCCGGCCAGGGTGACCCGGTCGGGGTCGCCGCCGAAGGCCCCGATGTTCTCGCGCACCCAGGTCAGGGCGGCGCAGAGGTCCAGCAGGCCGTAGTTGCCGGAGGCGCCGAGGTCGTCCTCGGCGGCCAGGGCGGGATGGGCGAGGAAACCGAGGGCACCGAGGCGGTGGTTGAGGGTGACGACGACCAGGCCACGGGCGGCCAGGGACGCACCGTCGTGGATGTCCTGCGAGCCGTGACCGTACCGGTTGCCGCCGCCGTGGATCCACACCATGACCGGCAGCCCGCCGGCTGGGGAGGGCTCGGGGGTCCACACATTGAGGTAGAGGCAGTCCTCGCTCATCACCAGGGGGCGGCGGTCGTCGAAGTTGGTGCGGTACATCAACGAGCCCCGGGGCGGCTGGGGTTGCAGCGGCGCGGGCCCGAACGCGACCGCGTGCCGTTCGCCGTCCCAGCCCTCGGCGGCCCGTGGCGGCCGCCACCGCAGAGCCCCGACCGGCGGCGCGGCGAAGGGGATGCCGCGGAACACGGCGACGGAGCGGTCCCACTCCCCCAGCAGCCGGCCGCCGGTCGTGCGCGAGCGCGGGGCGTTCACGCCGGAGCCTTGTGCAGTACGCCGTCCTTCATGATCGCGGTGAGGCGGTCGCGGTCCTGGAGGACCCGGATGTCGTCGAGGGGGTCGCCGTCGACGAGGACGAGGTCGGCGAGGAACCCCTCCCGGATCAGGCCGAGTTCGCCGTCCATGCCCATGACCCAGCCGCCGTCCCGGGTGGCGGCGCTGAGCGCCTGGGCCGGGGTGAAGCCGAACCAGTCGACGAACAGCTCCAGGTCGCGGGCGTTGCGGCCGACCGGGTTCCACGGGAAGCCGTAGTCGCCGCCCGGTACGACCCGGATGCCTCGGCGGACGAGCTCCGGTACAACCTGCCGGACCGCCTTCTCGGTTGCCTCGACCTCCATGCCGGGCTCGGGCTCGCTGCCGGCCTCGTGCAGGTTGGCGTAGATGATGCCCGGGGTGGGCGCGACGAACAGCCGGTCCCGGGCGGCCTCCAGGAGGTCGAGGGTCTCCTCGTCGGCGAAGGTGCAGTGGTAGACGGCGCGGATGCCGTGCCGGACGGCCATCTTGATCGCCTCGGCCGCGTGGGCGTGGGCGGTGAGCGCGACTCCTCGGGCGCGGGCCGTCGCCGAGGCGGCGGCGACCTCGTCGTCGGTGAACTGCACGATCCGCGAGGTTCCCTGCACCACCGCGCTCTCCCCGGACAGCGACAGCTTGACGATGTCGACGTCGAGGTCCGCCATCTCGCCGACGAACCGGCTCACCGACTCGGGATCGGAGGCCCTGCCGTCGATTCCCGGGAAGTCGTAGACACCCGGTTCGACCATGCCGGCGCTGCCCTCCCAGGAGGCGGCTTTGAGGCGTGGTCCCGGCATCCAGCCCTCCGCGAACGCCTTGCGGGCCGCGGTCTCGGTGCGGGGCAGGCGGTTGCCACCGGAGTAGGCGCTGGTGATGCCGTGGTCCAGCAGCACCCGCCCGGCGTGCGCGACCAGCAGTGCCTTCTCCTCGTCGGGTTCGTCCCGGCGCGACGAGCCGTGTTCGACGGTGGAGCCGAAACCGAGGTGGGTGTGGGAGTCGACCAGGCCGGGGATCAGCGTGCCGCCGCCCCCGTCGACGATGCGGGCGGCGGCCAGCTTGTCGGCGGGGATCCTGCGGTTGACGGAGGTGATGCGGTTGCCCTCGACAAGGACCTCACCGGCGACGGGATCACGTCCGGTGCCGTCGAAGACCTGGACGTCGGTGAAGAGGATCGTCTCGCTCATGGTGCGCTCCTGAAGGTGTGCCGCATCTCGCCCAGTCCCCCGATCCTGCTCACGAGGGTGTCATCCGGACCCAGGAATCGCGGTGGGGTACGGCGGTTTCCCACGCCCGCCGGGGTTCCGGTGAAGATCAGGTCGCCGGGGCGCAGCGGACAGATCGCGCTGAGGTAGGAGACCAGCGTGGGCACGGGGAAGATCATGTTCGAGGTGCGGTCGTGCTGCACGGTCTCGCCGTTCAGCTCGCAGGTCAGCTCCAGGTCGTCGGGGTCCGGCAGTTCGTCGAGGCTGACGAGGGCAGGGCCGACCGGGCCGAAGCCGGGGAAGGACTTGCCCAGGGAGAACTGGGCGGGGCGGCCCGCGAGTTGGACGATCCGCTCGGAGAGGTCCTGGCCGACGGTGAGCGCGACGACCGGGTCCCAGCCCTTCTCGCGCGGCACGCGATGGGCGTGACGGCCGATGACCGCGACGGCCTCCAGCTCCCAGTCGACGTGCCCGGGCGGCAGATCGATGGTGGCGTGGGGCCCGGTGATGCAGCTGGGGAACTTGGTGAACACCAGGGGCTCGGCCGGTTCCTGGTAGCCCGCCTCCGCCGTGTGGGGGCGGTAGTTGAGCGCGACGGCGAAGACCTGGCGCGGCTCGGGCAGGGGCGCGAGCAGGTCGGACTCCTTGTACGGCCCGGCAAGCGCCGGGTCGATGTCCGACGACCAGTCGAGCAGGTCGTCCCACTGGCCGAAGAGGTCGGCCGGGTCGGCGGAGAAGCGGTCCGCCGAGGCGGTGGCCACGTCCACGGCGCCGTCGAGAGTCAACAGGACGGTGCGGCCCGCGAGTTGAGCGATACGCATCGGGTCACACCCACTGCTCGGCGGGCGGCTCGGGGGTGCCGTAGGCGTCCTGCCAGGACACCACCCGGTTGCGCAGGATGCCCAGGCCCTCGATCTCGGCCTCGACGACGTCACCGGGGTTGAGGTAGTTGGCGAAGGGATCCTCAGTGCTCGCCGCCACGCCCGCGATGGTCCCGGTGGTGAGGATGTCGCCCGCGCTGTAGGTCTGCGGCGAGTGGTACGCGACGAGTTGGGGGATCGACACCGACATGCGGGAGGTGTTCGACTTCTGCCGTACGTCGCCGTTGACCCGCAGTTCCATGTCCAGGTCGTGCGGGTCGCCGATCTCGTCGGCGGTGACGATGTACGGGCCGATCGGGCAGAACGTGTCGATGGCCTTGGAGAAGGAGAAGACCCCCGACTCCATCTCGCGGCGCTGGATGTCGCGTGCGGTGATGTCGTTGAAGACGAGGTAGCCCGCGATGTGCTCGGCGGCCTGGTCGGCCGAGAAGAACTTGCCCGGCCTGCCGATGATCACGGCGAGTTCGAGTTCGTAGTCCAGTTCCCTGGTCAGGTTGGCGGGGTACACGATCGGGTCGTCGGGCCCGATGATCGCGTCGGTGTTCTGGAAGAAGACGATGCCCTTGTTGACGGGGTGGGACCAGTCCACCCGGGCCAGGTCCTCGTGGTGCTCACGGAAGTTGCCCGCCGTGTGGAAGAACTTCTTCGGCACGATCGGCGCCCGCAGCCGGACGTCGGCGCGTGCGAACGTCCGCCCCGTCTCGTCCACTCGGCCCTCGCGTTCGAAGAACTCACGGGTGGTCGGAACGTCGAATTCCACCACCGTGTCCCCGTCCAGGCGCCCCACGAGCCCCTCGTCGAACGTCACCAGCTTCATCAGACCTCCCAAGAACTGTCGACACTCACCCTGCATCGAGCAGGCTTTTACGTCAATACCCGCGCCAAGTGTGGACACCATGACGTTGAGTGGCTTACGGTCCCCGGCATGAAGACGACGTGGGACCACTCCGGAACGCGCGCGATCGTCGCGGGGGCGGGAGGCATCGGAGCAGCCGTCGCGGAGGCCCTGGCGGACGCCGGCGCCGAGGTGGCCGTCCTCGACATCGATGCCGACGCCCTCGCCGAACTCTCCCGCGCCCCTACGGCCGAGGGACTCGGCGGTGTCTTCGGCGTACCGGCCGACCTCACCTCCGCCGACGCCTGCCGCGACGCCGTCGACCGGGCCGCCGAACGCCTCGGCGGACTCGACGTCTTCGTGCACGCCGTCGGCGCCAACGACCGCAGACCCGTGCTGGAGACACCCGACGAGGTGTGGGACCGGATCGTGGCCGTCAACCTCACCAGCGCCTTCCGGCTCGGGCGGGCGATCGGCGCCCGCATGGTCGCCACCGGCTACGGCCGCATCGTCTACCTCTCCTCCGTGTCGGGCCTGCTCGCGCACAAGGACCACGCGCCCTACGCGGCCACCAAGGGCGGCGTCAACCAGCTGATGCGGGTGATGGCCCGGGAGTGGGCGCCGCACGGCGTCACCGTCAACGCGGTCGCCCCCGGCTACACCGAGACCGACCTCACCCGCGCCTATCTCGCCAGGCCCGGCATACGCGCGTCCATGGAGGCGCTCGTCCCCGCCGGACGTCTCGGCCGACCTGACGACCTGGTCGGCCCGGCCCTCTTCCTCACCTCGGCCGAGGCCGGCTTCGTCACCGGACAGGTGCTGTACGCAGACGGCGGCCGGACCCTCGTATGACCCCTCCTCGCGCCTCCCCCTCCCCACCCCTCCTTCACGATCGGAGCCCACATGACCATCCCCCAGCGCTTCACCGGCAGCACCGTCCTCGTGACCGGGGCCGGGACCGGATTCGGCGCCGAGATCGCCGTGCGCGCGGCCCAGGAGGGGGCCGACGTCGCGATCCACTACCGCAGTTCGCGTGCGGGCGCCGAGGCCACCGCGGAGCGGGTCACGGCGCTCGGCCGCAAGGCCTTCGTCGTGCGGGCCGACATCTCCGAGCACGACCAGATCAAGCGGCTGGCGGACGAGGTCTGGGGCCACTTCGGCCGCCTCGACGTCGCCGTCAACAACGTCGGCGACGTGGCCCGCGAGCAGATGTCCTGGCGCGACATCACCGAAGAGTCCATCGACCACGTCCTCGCCGTCGACATCAAGGGCACCCTGCTGTGCACGCACGAGTTCGGCGCCCGGATGCTGGAGCAGGAGGGCGGCGGCGCCATCGTCAACATCGGCTCCACCGTCGTGGCCCGCGGCAGCGCCCGGGCGCCCCAGTACGCGGCGGCCAAGTACGGCATCATCGGCCTCACCAAGTCCTACGCCCACGCGTTCGCGCCGGCCGTGCGGGTCAACGTCTTCGCCCCCGGCTTCATCGAGACCGAGGCGACGCTCGGCCGTACCGACTGGAAGAACGGGCGCGGCGACACACTGCGCGAACTGACGCCCATGGGCCGTATCCCCGGCCCCGCCGAACTCGCGGGCGCCGCCCTGTTCCTGGCCACCGAGGACGCCCACCACATCACCGGCGGCTTCCTCGTCGCGGACGGCGGCTACAACATGATCGGCGCCTGACGGACACACCCCATGCGGAGGCCCCGGGAATGCGTTCCCGGGGCCTCCGCATGGGGTGTTCGGCCGGATCAGTCGCGGTTCAGCAGTTCGATCAGGTTGCCGTACGGATCGGACACGAAGGCCATGCGCGCGCCCGCCCGGGGCGCTGCCTGCGGGGGCATGCTGCTGCCCGCGCCGGCCTCGACCAGCCGGGCGTACGCGCCGTCCACGTCCTCGACGCACAGGCACAGGTGACCTAGGCCCAGGGTGCCCGCCGCCTCCAGCGCGGTCGCCGCCCGCAGACCCGGCCGCGCCCCCGGGCGGTGCAGCAACTCGATGCGGAAACCGCTGTCGTGCAGGAGCATCACCCCGCGCAGGTCCGTGCCGGGGATCGAGAACACCGGGGCGGCGGTGAGGTCGAGGGCCGCGCAGTACCAGGCGGTTGCGGCCTCCAGATCCGGTACCGAGATCCCGACGTGGTCGAACCGGGTCATCGTCGTACCGCGCTCTCGGTCACCGCGGCGGCCTGGCCGGGAGTGTCCTCGTCGCGTGCCGGTGTGTCGGCGCTCCCGGCGGCCGACCGGTCGCCGCGGATCAGGGTCAGCACGTGGGTACGCAGGTCCGCGAAGCGGGCGTGGGCCCGGGTGCGGAGCTGGTCGCGGTCGTCGCCCAGATCGATCGTGAGGTTGTCGACGACCGTCGTCGGGCTGCCGCCGAGGACGATCACCCGGTCGCCGAGGTAGACCGCCTCGTCGATGTCGTGGGTGACCACGACGACGGTGATGCCGAGCCGCTCGCGCAGCGACAGCGTCAGGTCCTCCAGGTCGAAGCGCGACTGGGCGTCCACCGAACCGAAGGGCTCGTCCATCAGCAGGACGGGTGCCTCGTAGGCGAGTCCGCGCGCGATGGCGACCCGCTGCTGCATGCCGCCGGAGAGCTGCCACGGGTACTTGTCCCCGACGCCCGGGAGGCCTACGGCGGCCAGGCACTCGTCGGCGCGCTCGCGGCGGGCGGCCCGCTTGACGCCCATGCCCTCCAGCGGGAAGGCGACGTTGTCGCGGACCTTCATCCATGGCAGCAGCGAGCCCCGGTAGTCCTGGAAGACCACGGCGATGTCGGCGTGGGGCTTGGTGAGTTCCTGCTCGCCGTAGCTGATCGTGCCGGACGTCGGACGAGCGAGGCCCGACAGGCAGCGCAGGAGGGTGGTCTTGCCCGCCCCGGACGGGCCGACGACGCACACCAGCTCCCCTGGGTCGACCCGCAGCGACAGGTCCTCGATCACCCGGTGCTCGTCCGCGCCGTGGCCGAACGTCTTGCCGACGCCGTCCACGACCAGGCTGGATCCGCGCGCTTTCAGATGCCGCTGCATGATGGCGTGACCTCGTTCCGGGGCTTGGTCCGCCGGGTGCGGGGCGGACGCTGGTGGTACCAGCCCAGCAGCACGTGTTCGGCTGCCAGGAGGAGCACGCTCAGGCCGTAGCCGAGCATGCCGATCAGCACGGTGCCGGCCCAGGTCTCCGGGACGGCGAAGCTGGAGCCGCTCTGCAGGATGTAGTTGCCGAGGCCCACGGGTGAGCCGTAGATCTCGCTGACGACCATCAGGACCACCGCGATCGACAGGGCGATGCGGACACCGGCGAAGATCTGGGGCAGCGCGCCCGGCAGGACGACCTTGGTCAGTCGCAGTCGCCAGGGGATCCGGTAGCTGCGGGCGGTCTCGTGAACGGCCGGGTTGACGCCGTGCACACCACTGATGGTGTTGAGCAGGATCGGCCACAGCGAGCCGAGCGCGATCAGGAAGATCTTGGGGCCGGAGCCGATGCCCAGGGTGAGGATGATGACGGGGACGAACGCCACCGTGGGCACCGCCCGGGCGAAGTCCAGCAGCGGCGCGGTGGCCCGTCGTAGGAGCGGGATCTCGCCGATGACCAGGCCCGCGCCGATACCGACCACCGTGGCGATGGCCAGGCCCAGCACGATGTTGCGCAGGGAGAAGGCCAGGTCGCTCACGAGCTCGCCGTGCACGAGGCCGCGCCAGAGGGTGGCCAGGACGTCGGTCGCGGGCGGGAAGTAGAAGCTGGTGCTGCCCGCGGTGGCCAGCACCAGGATCGCGAGGACCAGGGCCGGCAGCCACAGCTGATGGAGCAGCGACTTCCACAGGGCACCTGAAGGGTGTGCCGCCATGATGTTCCTTCCCTGCCTCAGTCGGTGTGCGCCGGGGGACGCCAGCGCAGCAGCCGCCGCTCGGCGACCTGGGACAGCAGGTTGATCGTGTAGCCGATCACGCCCGCGGTGATGATGTACGCGTAGGCCGTGGCCGACGCATCGCCCTGCTGCGCCTGGACGACCTCGTGGCCGATGCCCGGCAGCGTGGTGAGCACTTCCACGCCGATGGCCACGAGGACGGAGGTCGTGGCGGCCAGTCGCAGCCCGGTCATGATCGAGGGGGTGGCGCTCGGCAGGATCACCCGGTGGAAGCGCAGCAGGCGGGGGATGCGGTAGCCGCGTACGGTCTCCGCGACCATCGGTGTGACCGAGCGGGCCCCGTACTGCGCCTGGAGGAAGACCGGGAAGACACAGGCGATGAAGACCACGGTGCTCTTCGTCGTCGGGGTCGAGCCGAGGACGAGCAGGAACACCGGCAGCAGCGCGATCACCGGGAAGGACCGCAGGACGTCGACGAGCAGCCGGGTGGACCGCTCGGCCGCCGCGTACGTCCCGGTGACCAGGCCGAGCGGGACTCCGACGACGACGGCCAGGACGAACCCGGTCACCGCTCCGCGCAGGGTGTCGAGCACAGCCTGCCAGTACGCGCCGTCGCCGAACAGCTCGGGGAACCGGCCGAACACCGCTCCCGGGCCGGGCAGTGCGGTGCTGCTCACGAAACCGGCCGCGGCGAGAGCGGCCCAGACCGCGAGCACCAGCAGCACGGTGGACGCCTGGAGCAGGAGGAGTCCGGTGCGCCCCTGTCCGACGGCCCGGGCGCGGCCGGTCAACGGCGCCCGCCCGGGGGCTGACCGCTGTCGCGTGGTGGAGGTGACCATCGTGTGGTTCGCCCCCTCAGCTGCCGGTGGTGACGGTCGGAGCCTTCTGCCAGTAAAGGGCGTCGTCCTTCGGCTCGCTGCTCAGCAGCCCGTAGCCGTGCATCTTGGTGACGACGGTCCGCATGACGGTGGTGTTGATGTTCTTGTCGTAGTAGGGGACGGGTGCCTTGTCGATGTAGTCGGCGGACAACTGGGTGTACTTCTTGTCGACGGCCCGGACCGCTTCGGGGTGCGCGTTGGCGTAGGCCAGGGCCTTGGCGACGGCACCGGTGAACTTCGCGGCCGTCGCGGAGTTGCCCGACAGGTACTTCTGGCTGGAGAAGATCAGGCCCTGGGTGATGCCGGGCAGGTCGTTCATCCCGTCTCCGATCGAGCGCAGGCCGGCCTGCTTGCCCGCCGCGTAGAAGGCGCCGAAGGAGTAGACCGCGTCCGTCTTGCCACTGCTCACCGCGTCGTTGAGCGAAGTGGTCGGCAGGGAGACGAACTTGACCTTGCTCGGATCGCCACCGTCCTTCTCGACCAGGTACTCGGTGATGAACTGGATGGTGCCGCCCAGCGCGGCCAGTCCGACCGTCTTGCCCTCCAGGTCGGCGAAGGACTTGATGGAGCTGTTCTTCTTGACGAGCAGTCCGTCGGTGGGCTCGGTCCTAGTGGTGGCGGACACCAGCCCGGTCGCGATGCGGACGGGCAGGTTCTTCGCCGCGCCCTTGAGGAAGCCGGAGCTGTCCGTCATGGCGAACTGCGCCTCGCCGTTGAGGACGGACGGCGCGTTCTGCGAGGTGTCCTGGGCCCCCACCTTGATGGTGACGTCGAGTCCCGCGTCCTTGAAGTAGCCCTGCTGCTGGGCGATGTACAGCGGTTCGAAGAGCGCGCCGCTGGAGCGCAGCACGGTCACCTTGGTCGTGCCGTCACTGCTGGTACTGGTCGAGGAGGCACCCGATCCGCAGGCGGCGGTCGAGGCGGCGAGGGCGAGCGTCACACAGGCGACGGAGAGTCGGCTCCATGGGTTTCTCGGGCTCTTCGGCATGAGGGTGTGCTCCTTTGCACGGATGTGACCGCTCGTGGAATGCGGCTCTACGAGCGCGAGGCGAAGGCGTAGGCCGTGGTGGACTCGGCCGGGGTCATGTAGGTACGGAAGAACCCGTCGGGGTCGTAGGCGCCGCGGATCTTCTCCAGCCGTTCGGCGTTGTCGGCGCTGAGACCGAGGTCGAAACGGTCGGCGAGATTGTTGTCGGAGAACTGCAGTCCCCTGGACAGGTGTTGTACGGCGGCCAGGGAGCCGTGCACCCAGTTCTCGTGCCGCAGGTCCTCGGCCGCCTCGCTCCAGCCGGCGTTGGGCGAGAGGTACGCCTTGGCCTGTGCGGACCAGCAGGCGTCGGGGCGCGGCGGGTAGTGGCCCCACAGCATCCAGAGCACGAAGCTGGTGCCGTCGGGGATGGTGTCGAGGACGGGCGCCGCGGCGGTGAGGATCTCCTCGACGGGTCCGTCGGCCCACACGCCGTCCACCGCCCAGCGCAGACCGGCCGGGTTGAGGCGGTCGGCGATGTCGTAGAGCTCCTCGATGCCGGTCTCCTGCCCGACAACGGCCCGCAGCGCCCGGTCGCGGAACGGCGCGCTCTCCAGCGGGGCCAGCGCCTCCGGTCCGTGTTCGGGGGTGCAGAACGCGGTGGCGGTGAGCGAGACGGTCCGGGTGTCCAGACCTGGGGTGAAGCCGACCTTGGCGGAGAACTCCACAGTGGTGGGGAGGGACTCCAGAAGGTCGTAGGACCAGGCAAGCACTTCGTCGCGCAGGGCGAGCGGGTAGCTGTGCACCGTGCGGACGATCTTCGTGGGGCGCGGGTGCGCGTCCAGGTGGAACCGGGTGACGATCCCGAAGAAGCCGGGTCCGCTCCCCCGCGCCGCCCACAGCAGGTCGGGATGGTTGTCGTCGGTGGCGTGCACCAGGGTGCCGTCGGCGAGGACCACGTCGACGGCGCGGATACTCAGGCAGGCCGGTCCGAGGTGGCGGGAGTTCCAGCCGTAGCCGCCGCCGAGGAGGAAGCCGCCGATGCCGACGGTGGGGGCGTGTCCGGTCGGGAAGAACAGTCCGTGCGGGGCGAGCGCAGCCTGGATGGCCGGCCCCTTGGCGGACGGTTGGACGGTGGCTGTACGGGTGTCGGGGTCGACGGTGATGTCCTGGAGGCGTGAGAGGTCGATCAGCAGTCCGCCGTCGCGCACTCCGTTGCCGACCCAGCTGTGGCCGCCGGAGCGGACGGAGACCCGTAGTCCCTCGGCGCGGGCGAGCCGTACCGCGAGGGCGACGTCCTGTTCGTCCTCGGCCAGGACGATGACGTCGGGGAAGCGGGCGGGCTTGCGCTCGTTCCACACCGCGTCGAGACGGGCCGACTCATAGGAAGCATCTCCACGACGGATGACGGCTCCCCGCATACGCTGGGCATGATTCGCTTCGGACGGCCTGGACACCTTTGTCTCCTTGTGTGGTGCAGTCAACGCGACGGTACTGTCGACACTATTTGAGGGTCAAGAGGTCGAACGCTCCCATTGTCGGCAATCTGTCGACACTAGTCGAGTGCGGTGCGCTGCCGATGCCGGGCGAGCGCCGTGGTGGACTCCTCGGGTGACAGATAGGTACGGAACAGGCCCCGCGGGTCGTGGAGCCGCCTCAGCCGCTCCAGGCGGTCCGCCTGCGGGGGCTCCAGTCCGTGGTCCGGCCGGTCGGCCGGATTGGCGTCGGCGAACTGCGTGCCGTGGGCCACGGAGGCCGTCCCGCGCAGCGCGTCATGGGCCCAGGTCTCGGCGGCCAGGTCGTCGGCGGGGTCGCGCCACACGGCGTTGGGCGAGAAGTAGAGCCTCGCCTGGGTGGACCAGCAGGCGTTCTCGCGCGTCGCCTGGCCGCCCCAGAGCATCCACAGCAGGAAGCTCTCCCGGGTGGGCAACCCGTCCAGCACGTCACGGCCCGCGTCGAGCACCTCCGCCACCGGCGCCCCGGTCCACACCCCGTCCACGGCGTACCGGTTGCCCTGCGGGGTGAGCGTGTCGGACAGCGCGTAGAGGTCGTCCAGCGTGGCGGGCACCCGCTCGACCCGGCGCAGGGCATGCCGCAGGAAGGGGGCCTTCTCCAGCGGCTCCAGCATCTCCGGGCCCGCCTCGCCGGCGCAGAACGCGGCGGCCGTGACCGTCGTGGTCTGGTGCTCGACACCGGGTGTGTGGGCGACCTTGGCCGACATCTCCAGGGACGTCGATATGTGCGGTACGGCGTCGTAGGCCCACGCCAGAACCTCGTCGCGCAGTTCGCGGGGGAAGACGTAGGCGCTGCGCAGAATCTGGTCGTACGCCCGATACACCCGCAGATGGAAGCGGGTGACCACGCCGAAGAAGCCGGGGCCCGAGCCGCGTACCGCCCACATCAGGTCCGGGTGGGTGTCGTCCGTGGCGTGCACCAGGGTGCCGTCGGCCAGCACCACGTCGACGGCCTCCACGCTGAAGCACGCCGGGCCCAGGGCGCGCGAGTTCCAGCCGTAGCCGCCGCCGATCAGGAAACCGCCCATGCCCACCGAGGGGCAGTGACCGCTGGGGAAGACCAGGCCGCGGTCCGCGAGCAAGGTGTTGAAGCGGGAGCCCCGGACCGCGGGGCGGACGGTGGCACGGCGGGCCGGGGCGTCGATGGTGACCTCGTCCAGCGCGGACAGGTCGATCAGCAGACCGCCCTCGCGCACCCCGGTGCCGATCCAGCTGTGCCCGCCGGAACGGACGGAGACCGTCAGACCCCGGGCGGCGGCCAGCCGTACGCCTTCCTGGACGTCCCGGTCGCTCCCGGCCACAAGGATGAGGGCGGGGTGACGGTCGGGCTTGCGGGCGTTCCAGACCGCGCCGAGGCGTGCGGCCTCGTAGCCGTCGGAGCCCCTGGCGAGGAGAGAGCCGTCGAAGTGCGTCATGGGTGCTCCGGGTGCGGTGCGAGGGGTTCGTCGTCGCGGGGGAAGTCGAAGAGTTCGGCGGGGTTGTCGACCAGCAGCCCGCGCAGCCGTGCGGGATCGGGGGCGATCTCGGTCAGCAGGTCCACGAGCAGACCGTCGTCCGGGGCGGACCCGGCGATGTTCACATGGGGGTAGTCGGTGCCCCAGACGGTGCGCTCGGGGGCGTACGCGACCAACGCGGCGGCCAGCGCCACGGCGTCCGCGTACGGCGGACCCTGCCGGGACACCCGGTCCGCGCCGCTCACCTTGAGCCAGACGTCGCCCGTGTCCAGCAGCGAGCGCAGACTGCGCAGGGCGGCGCTGCCGGGTCCCTCCGCGATGTCCACCCTGGCGAGGTGGTCGACGGCCACCCGTCCCGGCAGGGAGCGGATGAGCGGTGCGTAGTCGGCCACCTCACGGCCGGCGACGTGGAGTTCGGCGACCCAGCCGAGGCCGTCCACCCGCTCCAGCACGGAGTCGATCTCCTGCCGGGTCGGCGCGGTGCGCAGATGCGGCAGGAAGTTGAGGCGGAAGCCGCGTACGCCGGCCCGGTGCAGCTCCTCTATCTCCGCGCGTGTGGTGGTGTCACCGATCAGCGCCACTCCGCGCAGCCGTCCGCCGCCGGCGTCCAGGGCATCGCGCAGCACCCGGTGGTCGGAGCCGTTGCAGGAGGACTGGACGATCACGGCCCGGGTCAGCCCCAAGTGGGCGTGGAGCGCGGCCAGTTGCTCCTTCGGCGCGTCGACGGGGGTGAAGGTGCGCTCCGACGCGTAAGGGAAGACCTCCGCGGGGCCGAAGACATGGCAGTGCGCGTCGCAGCTGTCGGGAGGAAGGACCAGGGCGGGCCTGCGCGGTGCCGGGTGCGGGGGCGGGCAGCCCGGCGAGGGCGCGGGGCGGGCACGGTCGAGGATGGGCTCAGTCACAGCGGGCCGTCATTCCGCCGTCCACGACGATCTCCGTGCCGGTCACGAACCGCGCCTCGTCGGAGGCGAGGAAGAGGGCGGCGTACGCCGTGTCCCGTCCGTCGCCCATGAAGCCGAGGGGGATCCGGGCCTGCCGCTGGGCGAGCAGCTTGGCCACGTCACCGTCCGCCCGCTGACCGGCGAGCCGTGCCTCGACCATCGGCGTGTGCAGCTGTCCCGGCACCACGGTGTTGACCCGGATGTTGTCGGGCGCGTGCTCGACGGCGGTGACGCGGGACAGTTGGATGACCGCGGCCTTGGCCGCCGCGTAGCCGACCTGGGCCGCGCCGGTCCAGCGCAGCCCGGACGCCGAGGCGGTGTTGACGATGGAGCCGCCCCCGCCGTTCCGCATGATCGGGACCACGTACTTGCACGCCAGGAACGCGCTGGTGAGGTTGGCGCGGAGCTGGTCGTCCCACTCCTCCAGGGAGAGGTCGACGACGCCGCCCGCCCGGGAGCCGCCGACGTTGTTGACCAGGATGTCGATCCGGCCCGCCCGGCGCCCGGTCTCCTCGAAGTACTCCCGCACGGCGGCGGGTTCGGTCACGTCCAGCAGATCCGTGCGCACTGTTCCGCCCTCCGCGCGGACCTGGTCGGCCGTCACCTCCAGCGCCTTCTCGTCGCGGTCGGCGAGGTGGACGGTGGCACCTTCCCGGGCGAAGAGGACGGCGGCGGCACGTCCGTTGCCCCAGCCGGGGCCCACGCTGCCTGCGCCGCTGATGACGGCGATACGCCCGGCCAGGCGGCCCGGCCGGGCCGGGGGCACGTCTTCGGTCACGGGGGTCTCCCTCGGTTCAAGGTGGGCGTGCATCTGCCGACAGTTTCAGCGAGTGTCGACAGAAAGTAAACACTGAGCCGAATAATCGCAGGCATGGCCCAACTCTCTTGCGTGAGTGTCGACAGAATGTTTGGATGGACACTCGGAGAGAGAGTTAGGGAACGCCTACCGGGAGGGACTCATGGACAAGCCGGCCGTGTTCACCGACGAGGAGATCTCCCGTTTCCGGGCCGAGATCGCCGCCAGGCGCGCACCCGGCGCCTACGAGCCGGGCCGCTGGTCGGTCAGTCCCCTCACCCGGCACCCGGACACGGGCGGTTCGATGCCCGCTTCGGTGCGGCTGCGGGACGCCACCCTGAGGTCGGTCGAGACCCTGCCCGGGGTCGTGGCCCCCGCCGAGGCGAAGGCCGCCTATCTGCGCCGGCTCGTCGGCGCGGGCGTCCGCGAGGTCGTGACGGCGGGTATCGCAGGCCGGGACGACGCGGCCCTGCGCACCGAGGTCGACACCGTCAAGGGCGAGAACCCCGACTGCCGGACGGTCCTTCCTCTGCTGCGCACCACGCAGGACATCGACCGCGCCGCCGACGCCGGCTACGACGCCGTCCAGATCTGGGTGCAGGGCTTCGGCGAGGCCTCCCTGATCTACAACCCGGCCGTCTACCAACGCTCCTGGCAGGGCGAGGAGTGGCGCTCCGCGGACACCCCGCGCAGCCGCGCCGACGTACTGGCCCGCGCCGTGCCCCTGATCCGGCACGCCCGTGACCGGGGCCTGGACGCGGTCGTACCGATGCTGATGGTCTCGTACCTCACCGACGTAGTCCTGGAGGAGTCGGTCGCCGTCCTGACCGGGGCGGGCGCCACCGAACTCACCCTCTTCGACGGCCCCGGCGCCATGAGCCCCGAGGCCTACGGCCACCTCGTCACCCGGACCAGGGAACTCGCCCCCGGGGTCCAGGTCGGGCTGCACCCCCACAACACCTTCGGGCTCGCCGTGGCCTGCGCGGTCGCCGCCGTCCGGGCCGGCGCCGACGTGGTCGAGCTGTCGGTCAACGGCTACTGCGGAGGTCCCGGCAACGCCGATCTGGCCGCCACCGCCATGGCCTTCGAGGCGCTCTACGGGGTGCGCACCGGGATCAGGTCCGAGCGGCTGACGGACCTCGCCCGGGCCGGTGAGGCCCTGACCGGCTATCACGTCGCCTGGAACCACCCCGTGACCGGCACGAACGCCTTCTCCTGGGGAGGCATGGACCTGATCACCCAGGAGACCGCCGTCGACCCGCTGCTGCACAACTGTCTGGAGCCCGCGCTGGTCGGCAACGAGCGCAGGACGCCGTTCACTCCGGACAGCGGTCCCTACACGCTCGCCGACAAGCTGGCCGCCCTGGGCGTCGACCTCGAACCCGCGCAGGTCGAGGCCGTACTGCGGGCGGCCCGTGAGGTGATGGCCCGCGAAGAGCGGCTGCTCGCCGACGGCGATCTGGCCGCCCTGGCGCAGAAGGCGACCGAACAGGCCTGACCACCCGGCCTCAACCTACGGAGCCCCGATGCCCCCGACGTCCACCGGCCGCCTCCCCCTGCTCCACCCGGAGCGGCTCGATCCCGACCAGCGTGCCCTCTACGCGGACATCACCGGCGGACCGCGCGCCGCCGGACCCCAGTCGTTCGCCCTCACCGACGCGGACGGACACCTCAACGGCCCTTTCAACGCGATGCTGTTGAGCCCGCGAACGGGCAGCGCGCTCCAAGGTCTCGGCGCGGCGATCCGCTACCGCACCACGCTGTCGCCCCGGGTGCGCGAGACGGCCGTCCTCGTCGTCGCCGCCGTCTGGGACAGCGCCTTCGAGCGGTACGCCCACGAACCGGCCGGCCGTGCCGCCGGGTTGACCGACGCCGAGATCCGCGCGCTGGGCGAAAGCGCCGACCCGAGGCTGACCGATCCCTTCGAGCACGCGGCCTGGGCGGCGGCCCGCACGCTCGCGGCCCCACCGCGGCACCTCGACGACACCTGGTACGAGGCCGCCCGCAAGGCGCTCGGCGAGACCGTGCTCTTCGAACTGTCCACACTCGTCGGCTACTACGCGACGCTCGCCCTCCAACTCCGCCTGTTCGACGTCCCCGCGCCGGACCTGCCACGGAACGGCGCCTGAACTCGCCACGAAACGAGACACCGCCCGTGGCCAAGGAGTCCGTCCCGTGAACAAGATCTGCGCGACCGTGGCCGAAGCGGTGCACGACATCGGCGACGGCGCCTCGCCGGCCGTCGGCGGCTTCGGCCTCGGCGGGGTGCCGAACGTCGTGATCTCCGCGCTCTACGACTGGGCGCGAGCGGACTGTCTGTCGTCTCCGACAACTACGGCGTAGACGGGGCCGCCTCAGCGTCCTCGACGTCACCGGCGGCCTCGTCCTCATCGAGACCGCGCCTGAAGTGGCGTACGACGAGATCAGGGCGAAGACCACCGCGCCCGTGCCCGCCGGCGCCGTCACCGACGTTCGCTGACCCTGTACGGGTGCGGCGCCTCAATAGTGGATCGCTCCCGGCGCACCGCCGCCGCAGGCGATGGCGTCGCCGTTGATGGCCACGCTCTTCGGGGACGCCAGGAAGGCGACGACGGCCGCGACCTCGTCGGCGACGACGATCCGGCCGAGGGTGTTGCGGCGCGCGAGGCGCTGCTCGGCCTCGGCCGGTGCGATGTCCTGGGCCTCGGCCAGGCCTGCGATCAGTGCGGGTGTGGCCTCGGTGCGTGTCAGGCCGGGGTGAACGACCGTGACATTGACGCCGTGGGGTCCCAGCTCGTCGGCCAGGTTCTTGGTCATCGCGGCGACCGAGACGTTGCGCATCGAGCCGATGATGGAGCCGGTGGTGCGCGCGTTCAGCCCGCTGACGTTGATGATGCGTCCCCAGCCTGCCGCGACCATGCCCGGCGCGACCGCCTGTGCGCAGCGCAGGTAGCCGAGGACCTTGGTGTTGACGTCGGTCCAGAACGCTTCGCCGGTGATCTCGGCCAGGCGGGGCGGCCGGGGCTGGGACGGGGTCGCGGCCGCGTTGACCAGGATGTCCACCCCGCCCAGTACATCGCGGGCTCGCTCGGCCATGGCGGCGACCGACCCGTCGTCACCGGTGTCCACGACAAGGGCGTGGACGGGCCGTCCGGAGTTCCGGCCGATCTCCTCGGCCGCGGCTTCCAGGCGTTGGCGCGACCGCGCGGCGACCGCCACGTAGGCGCCCTCGGCGGCGAGCGCCATGGCGACGGCTTTGCCGATGCCACGACTGCCGCCGGTCACCAGGGCGCGCTTGCCGGACAGTTGCAGATCCATGGGGCTCCGTTCCTCGTCGTGCTCGGTGTCTTCAGGCCGCCTCGGCCTCCCATACGCGGGGAAGCCTGCCACCGGCCTGCCGTTGGAGGCGTGGTCGGCGGCAGTGTCGCCGAAGGTGACGTCCCAGCCCCCAGCAGGGTGCCGAAGTCGGCCTGTCCGACGCCCAGTTGGGCCTGGACGATTGAGGACGTGAGGCCGATCACCATTGCACCAGAGAGGCACGGGAGACGTCGCACAGCCAGCCGGCCGGTCATCCGCATGGTCGTCATCCTGGAAGCGGTCCGGGCCGGTGCCAACAGTGAGTTCCGCGCAGCAGAACTACGGGTCGATGCCGCCCGGGTCGCGGCGGTAGACAGGGAAGCGTCCCACCCCTCGACGGAGGAGCCCGGCATGGCAGAAGTGCTCGGTCTTGGCTTGACGCATTACCCGATGTTGGCCGGCGCCGACACGCACATGGCGAACCTGCTGAAGACGACGTTGAAGGATCCCGACATCCCGGCGGACCGCAAACTCCCCGAGAACTGGCCCGAACTGGCCCAGCGGGAATGGGGCGACGACGAAGGAACTGCTGCCGCAGCCCGGCACCGTGCCCAGCTGCGCGCCGGGCTCGACCGGTGCCGGGCGGCGCTCGACGAGTTCCAGCCGGACGTCGTCGTGGTCTGGGGCGACGACCAGTACGAGAACTTCCGCGAGGAGATCATCCCCTCCTTCTGCGTCCTCGCCTACGACGACACCGAGGTCGACGCGTTCGCGGTGCTGAGGCTGCTGAAGGTGCCCAACGCCTGGGGTCTGCCGGACGACATGACGTTTACGATGCGCGGCCTTCCGGACTTCGCCAAGAGCCTTGTCGGGGACGTCATCACGGGCGGCGTGGACGTCGCCTACTCCTACGAGCAGCGCAAGGGAATCCACTTCCCGCATGCCTTCGCCAACACACAGATCTTCCTGGACTACGACAACGCCGGGCGCGAATTCCCCTACCCGATCGTGCCGGTGGCCGTGAACTGCTACGGCGAGCACGTCATCGCACGTCACGGTGGCATCGCCCGGTTCGCCGACATCCAGGCCGGGGAGCAGCTCGACCCGCCCGGCCCCACTCCGCGGCGCTGCGTCGAACTGGGCAGGGCCATCGCCCGGTCCGTGCGCGCCGGCGACAAGCGGGTCGCGCTCGTGGCGTCATCTAGCTGGTCGCACGCCTTCCTCAACGACAAGGACTGGCATCTGCGGCCGGACACCGACGCCGACCGCAGGCTGTACGACGCGATGGTCGCCGGGGATCACGACACCTGGACGAAGGTGACCAGCCGGGAGGTCATCGATGCCGGCCAGCACGAAATGCTCAACTGGTTCTGCCTGCTGGGCGCCATGTCCGAACTCGGCCTCGAACTCCAGTGGAGCGACTTCGTCCAGACGGAAATCCTGAACTCGAACAAGGCCTTCGCGATTTTCCGGTGACGGCCCCGAAAACTGCCCTCTCAGAGACGGCGCGGGGGAGGCTCATGCCTCGCGCGGGAACCAGGCCGCGCGTCCCCCGGCCAGACCGGCCCGGATCTCCTTGGAGATCTGGGCCGTCGTCTCGCGCAGTTCCGTCTCGACCGCCGGGTCGAGGCGTGTACCGCTCCGACAGCTGATCGACACGGCTCCCATCGCGAAGCCCCTGACCACGATCGGGCTGGCCATGCAGGCAAGACCGGGCATGGCCTCATTGGACTCGCGCGCCAGAACACCGCCCCGGATCTCACGGAGCTGGGCCAGCAGCGTGCCGACATCCGTGATGGACCGCGGCGTCATCATCGGCATGGGATTCGGGAGGAAAGCCTCCAGATCGTCCAGATCCTCGTACGCCAGGAGGGCCTTTCCTATGGCCGTGCAATTCGCCGGAAGTATCGAACCCACTCCGGACACCGAGAATGGAGCACTGTGACGGGACAGCTTTTCCAGGTAAACCACATTGAATTGGCGTAGTACGGCCAGGCGGACCGTGAGACCGAATCGCCGGTGCAGACCGGTCAGCAGAGGCATCGCGACATCGCGCATGCTGGCCGCCGGCGTGGTCGCGCCGAGCTGGAACAATTCGAGGCCGATCTTGTAGCCGGACCGGTGATGCTCGATCACACCCAGCTCCACCAGGCGGGCGAGCAGCCGGTGGACGGTGGACTTGGGCAGGCCCGACACCTTGACGAGCTCGGTGAAGCTCATCACGCGCTCTTGCGTATTGAACGCACGCAGAAGATCGAATGCCTTGGACAGGATGGACGGCGCCTGATCCACAACATTGCCCATGGCCGCTCCATTGCATGCCTAGCCGTGTTTCGTGTCATTTCATCAGGATCAACCGTTCGTTTCAAGAGAAATGGCAGGTTCCATCCAGCAGAACCAGCTCTCCTCATACCCGCCACCGGCGCCGTAACGTGCCGATGTGACTGACGAACAACGGCACACGACTCGCCCTGACAACAGTCCGCTTATCGTCGATGTCCACGCACATCATTTTCCGGCCGGCCTGCCCGACTGGAGCCGGCTGACCGGTTCCCCCCGCTGGCCCTCGCTCCTGGCGGACGCCGACGGCGGCGGCCGGATCATGCGGGGTGAGGACGTCTTCCGGAAGGTGCGCCCGCCGCTGTGGGACGTCTCCGCGCGACTGGCGGAACTCGACTTGGCCGGGGTGGGCCTACAGGTGGTCTCGCCGGTTCCCGTCACCCTGACGTACTGGGCCGACGCGAAGCAGGCCGCCGCCTACACCCGCGAGACGAACGACGCCCTGGCCGCGGATGTGGCCGCCTCGGGCGGTCGTCTGATCGGTCTGGGCGGGGTCCCGCTGCAGGACGTGGACGCGGCCGTCGAGGAACTGGGCCGGATCATGAGCCTGCCCGGCATGTACGGAGCCGAGATCGGCACGGTCATCGCGGACAGGGAACTCGACGATCCCGGTCTGCGCCCGTTCTTCGGGGCGGCCCAGTCGCTGGGTGCCGCGCTCTTCGTCCACCCGATGGACGGCGGCACCGGAGTGATCCGCCGTACCGGCCAGCCGTACGAGTTCGGCATGGGAATGCTCACCGACACAGCCATGGCCGCCGCCGCCCTGGTCTTCGGCGGTGTCCTGGACGACTTCCCCGGGCTGCGGATCGCGCTGGCCCACGGCTGCGGTGCCTTCCCGTGGGTGTATCCGCGACTGCGGCTGGGGGCCGGCCTGGGCTCGGACCGCCCCGGCTCCGCCTACGACGAGCTGGTCCGGTCGCTGTGGGTGGACGCCCTGGTCTTCGACCCCGAGCACCTGCGGCTGCTGACCCGGCGTTTCGGGAGCGGCCACATCATGGTCGGCACCGACCACCCGTTCTTCCCGGGGCTGCTGGAGGACGTACCGGAACTGGTGCGCGACGCGGCCGCACACGCGATCATCACGCCGGAGCAGGCGACGTCCGTCCTCGGGACGAACGCGCTCGACTTCCTCCGTATCAAGCGCTGACCGCGGGAACCGAAGGAAACGTCATGCCGGAGAAGAACGTGATCGTCGTGGGTGCCGGGCCGGTGGGGCTGGCGACGGCCCTCGGGCTGGCGCGAGCCGGAACCGACGTGACGATGCTCGAAGCCCAATTCTGCGGCGGCGGAACCGGACCCCGGGACATGGTCCACCACTGATCGGCACTGCCGGGACTGGGGCGACTGGGCCTGCTCGACGACATGACGCACGCCGGCCTCGCGGTCCACCAGTGGTCCTACAAGGTGCTGCGCACCGGCGAGCGGATCGTCTTCGAACTCGGCGTGTTCGCCGACGAGTTCGAGCACCCCTACCTCCTCAACCTGTCGCAGGAGACACTCACGGACATCCTCGTCGCGCACCTGGGCCGATTCCCGCATGCCCGGATCGCCTGGAACACCCGGGTGACAGGGCTGGTCCAGGACGACCACGCGGTGACGATATCGGCCGAAGGGCCGGACGGGGAGCGGACGTTGCGCGCGGGGCGGGTCGTCGGCGCCGACGGCGCGCACAGTGTCGTCCGGCGCGCGGTCGGCCTCGGCTTCACGGGTCTGACGTGGGAGGACCGACTCGTGGTGACCGACCTGCGGTTCGATCTCTCCACTCTGGGACACGCCGGCGCGTCCTTCCAGATCGACCCCGAACACGGGGCGCTGATCGGCGAGTTGGACCGGTCCGGCGGCCTGTGGCGCTACACCTACGCCGAGAGCAGGTCGCTGCCCGAGGAGACCGTGATCGACCGTATGCCCGCCGTCTTCAAGGCGGTGCTGCCCGAGGGAAGCGATCCCGGGCTGACGCGGTGGTCCGCCTACCGGGTGCACGAGCGCGCGGCCGACCGCTTCCGGGCGGGGCGGGTGCTGCTCGCCGGGGACGCCGCCCACGTGACGAATCCGAGCAGCGCACTCGGCCTGGCCGGAGGCCTGTTGGACTCCTTCGTCCTGGCCGAAGCGCTGGCCGCCGTCATCGAGGACGGGGCGTCCGGTCAACTGCTCGGCTCCTACGCCGAGGCCCGGCTGCGGGCCTTCCTCGACATGGCGTCCCCGCTGTCGTCCGACAGCATGCGGCTCGCCCTCCACAGGGACGATCCGACACGGCTGGAAGCCGAGGTCGAGCACTACCGGCAGGTCACCGGGGACCGTGACCGGCTGCGTGAGTACCTGCTGCTGAGCAGGGACCTGGAGACCAGGTCCCTGCTCTGACCGCCGGTTCGTGATCCGCTCAGCGGATGACGTAGACCTTGCCGTCCTCGATCTCGACTGCGTACGTCTGCAAGGCGATCGTGGCGGGGAAGCACAGCGGCCGGCCGGTCCTGACGTCGAAGCGGGCCATGTGGAGCGGGCAGAGGATCTCGTCTCCTTCCAGGTCGCTGTCCTCGCCCAGTGACCACTGCTCGTGGGTGCACGAGTCCGCGGTCGCGTAGAACTCCCCCTCGTCGCTGCGGAACAGCGCGACGGGGACGTCACCGTCAAGCGTGCGGGACGTGCCTTTCCCCATCTCGTCCACCGTGCAGGCAAGGTGACGTTCCATCGTGCTGAGGTCCTCTCTAACGCGGGGTCCAGGGCCAGTACTTGGCGGTGGCGCCGCCGTCCACGGTGATGTTGGTGCCGGTGACCATCAGGGACTCGTCCGCGGCGAGGTAGACCAGCGCGGGGACGTAATCGCTCGGGGTGGGCAGCCGGCCCATCGGGAACTGCCCCGTGAAGTCCATCGGGTAGGTGCCGGTGCCGGGCCGGCCGAGCGCGTCGGCCATCCGGCGCGCGAGTTCCGGGTCCTCGGGCTGGGTGGCCGTAGGGGTGAAGCCGTTGACCCTGATGCCGTGTTCGGCGAGTTCCATCGCGGCCGAGCGGGTGAAGTTGATCAGGCCGCTCTTGCCCGTGGAGTAGCCGATGTTCCCCGGCTGTCCCTGCCAGGCGGCGGTGGACAGGACGTTGATGACGCTGCCCGCCGTGCCCGTGCGGATCATGCTCTCCGCGACCGCGCGCGTGAACAGGAAGGCGCCGCCGAGGATGATGTCGAGCTGCCGCCGGTACTCGTCGACCGGCATGGTGAGCAGGCCCTTCTGGTTGAACCAGACGGCGTTGTTCACCAGGATGTCGACCTGCCCCCAGCGGTCGGTCGCCAACTCCACCACGGACCGCGCGTGTTCGGGATCGGTCACGTCACCGGTTACCGCGAAGGCCTCGCCGCCGTCGGCCCGGATCTTCTCCACGCAGGTCTGCGCCGTCGGTTCCGAGACGTCGGTGCACACGACCTTCGCGCCCTCGGCGGCGAAGCCCTTCGCTATGGCACCGCCGATGTTGGGGCTGGTGCCGGTGACGATCGCGACCTTGCCATCGAGCCTGTTCACAGGATGACGCTGACCTTCCCGTGCGGACGCAGTGCGTCGAGATCGAGCACCGCCTTGCGCTCGACGAAACGGAATCCGCCCCGGCCCGAGCCGTCCTGGGGTTCGAGGATGTGGCGGTACTGGCCGATGTAGGTGTCCAGCGTTCCGTTGCGGACCCGGTGCACCGCGAAGTTCGCCCGGACGCCGAGAAGGCCGTCCTCGCGCTCCGACACCCGTATGTTCCCGACCAGTCGGCGGGTCCGCGAGTGCGGATACTCCGCGTGCGCGGCACGGGTGAGCAGGGAGTTCACCCGCTGCTCCAGCAGGAAGCAGTCGTCCTGGACCAGAAAGAGGTCCTTGGCGGGGTCGCCTTCCGGGAGGTCCGTGGAAGGCACCAGGTAGTGCCCCTCGGGGGTGAAGAGCTCCAGCCACTCGTGCAGCCGCCACTGGTCGAGGAGTTCGGCCTCCTCGTAGAGGAACCGCTCGACGGACCGTACGAGGGCATCCGGGATCGCCGGCCGGGTCGCGGGCGGTGTCTGGACTTCGGTCATGGTCAATGCTCCTGTCCGGTCGGCGTCAGCCGGCCACGCGGCCCATCAGGGTGCGGCCGACGACGATGCGCTGGGCCTGTCCGGAGCCCTCGAAGATGTCCATGATCTTCACGTCGCGGTACCACTTCTCCAGCAGCAGATCCTGGCTGGTGCCCTCCGGTCCGAGCAGTTGGATGCACCGCCGGATCACCCGCTCGCAGGTCTGCGGCGAGTAGCCCTTGCCCATCGCCGCCAGGGCGCGGTCCGGCTTACCTGCGTCGACGAGGTACTGGGCCTTGTAGTTGAGCCTGCGGCCGCGCTCCAGCGCGTGGTTCATGTTCGTCAGTTCGGCCTCGACGGCCGACCAGCGCCGCGGTGTGAATCCCGCCTTCTGTCCGGCGAGGATCTCGCCGGCCACGTCGAGCGAGGCCTGCGCGAGACCGGTGGCGAGGGCCGCCATGTTGGGCCTGTTGTAGGCCAGGGCGCCCAGCGCGCCGCTCTGTCCGCTCCGTTTGGCCGGGACGGACCCGTCGGCCGTCCAGCCGAGCCGGTTCTCCAGCGGTATGGCGCAGTCGTCGAACGCCAGCGCCGACGTGCCCCAGCTGCGGATGCCGAGCTTGTGCTCGTTGGGCCGGGTCACGACGAAGCCGGGGGTGCCCTTCGGCACCACGAAGGCGTTGATGCCCTTGGCGCCGAGCGACTTGTCGGTGGTGGCGAACACCACGACGTACTCACTGCTGGCGCCGGAGCTGCAGAAGATCTTGCTGCCGTTGAGGACCCAGCTGTCGCCGTCCCGGGTCGCGGTGGTGGCCACCATCGAGGTGTCGGTCCCGAACTGCGGTTCCGTGAGGGCGAATCCGGTGGGCAGTCCGGAGGACACCACCGGCTCGTACCACTTCTCCAGCTGCTCGGGGGTGCCCATCGACTCGACGACGAGGTGGCCGATCCCGGAACCGAGGGTCGGCGAGACCCAGATGTCGCCGTAGCCGATGCTCTCGGTGAACACCAGCTTGGTGACCCAGTAGCCCTCGTCGAAATCCGGCACCTGCCCGGCCTCGGGCTTGTCGACCCGGCCCAGCGGCACCGGTGAAGTGTCCAGGATCTCCGGCCAGTTGGCGGGCGGCGCGTGCCGGTCGTCCGCCTCTCGGGCGTACGGACGGCACTCGGTGGCCGACCACTCTTTGACGGCCCGGCCGTAGTCGACCAGCGGCTTGCTCAGCGCGAAATCAAGGCTCATGGGTTCCCTCAGC
This sequence comes from Streptomyces prunicolor NBRC 13075, assembly GCF_000367365.1. Lineage (GTDB taxonomy): Bacteria > Actinomycetota > Actinomycetes > Streptomycetales > Streptomycetaceae > Streptomyces > Streptomyces prunicolor. The sequence goes on from NZ_BARF01000104.1 coordinate 132,053, forward strand.
TCACAGCGCCGGCTCGAACGACGAGCACAGCGGGTCGAAGTCAAGTGCGGACAGCGCGGCGGCCGTTCGATACCACAGCTCCACCGGGTGCTCGACGATGAAGCCATGTCCGCCGAGCGTCTGGACCGCGGTCCTGGTCGCCTCCGCGGCGACCTCACCGGCGTAGTTGACGACCCGGGTCACCGTCTCCGTTCGGTCGCCGTACTCGCCGCCGTCCAGCAGCGTGGCCGCCTCCGCGATCTCCAGCCGGGCCGCCTCGATCCGGATCTGCGCCTCCGCGAGCGGGAAGGACACGCCCTGGAACCCGGCGATCGGCCGGCCGAAGGCGATCCGTTCGGTCGCGTACTGCGCGGCGTACTCGACCGCGCGCTGCGCCGTGCCCACCTGCGCTGCGGCGACGGCGAGCCGGATCCGGCCGACGGTGTTCGCGAGCGCCACCGCGTCGTCCTCGGCCACACCGACCAGGTTGTCCGCGGGGACAGTGACGTCGAAGGACACGGTCGCGGTCGGCGCGGCGTCGAGGGCCAGTCCGCGACCGTCCGCCGCGATCACCACTCCGGGGTCGGACGGCGGGACGAATACGGCCCGCAGTTTGCCTGTCTCCGGTTCGACGCCGACCACGATCAGCGGGTCGGCCCGGTCGGCGAAGGCGACGGCGACCTTGCGCCCCTGCACGCGCCAACTACCGTCCGCCGTACGGCTGATGGAGGTCGTGAACTCGGCGGGCGCGCGGCCGTGCCCCTCGTAGAGCGCGACGGCCGCCCGCGAGTCCGGGTTCCCCGCCAACTCCCGCAGCAGGGCGGTCTGTTCCTCGGTGCCGTGCCGGGCGAGCAGCAGCGCCGCCGACCCGCTCCAGATCGCGGCAAGCGTGATCCCTGCGTCCCCGTACGCCAGTCCCTCTACAGCGATCATCTGGGTGACGGTGTCCGGTATGCCGCCGCCCCCGAACTCCTCCGGCACGGGTACGGTCAGGCCGGTCTCGAACAGGGTCCGCCATACGCCCTCGGGCACCGCCTGTTCCGCCTCGGCCTCGCGGGCCGCGGGCGACAGCAGTTCGAGCCCGAGGCCGCGGGCGAGTTCGGCCACCGCGAGGTGTTCCTCGGTGGGCTCCAGATCCAACATGGTCTCTCCTCCTGACGCTGTTACTGCGCGGTGGCGTGGTCGGGCGACTGCCTGTTGCCGGTGTGCACGCCGTCGAGCGGCGCGTGCTCCTCGGGCGGCAGCTTCTCGCCGGTGATCAGCTCGTTCCAGCGCCGCCACCAAGTGCGCATCTGGAACTCGTCCGAGCCCGTCGGGGCCGACCTGCTCATGCCCCGCGACACGTCCGACCAGGGCAGTTCGCGCTGCGCGGCGTAGGACCGCTGGCAGGTCTCCAGCGCCTCCACGTCGTCCGGGGAGGCGAGGCCGCCCGGTCCCCAGAAGGTGAGGAAGTTGTCCAGGCGCTGCTTGTGCAGTTCCTCGCCCTCCTCGGGCGGGGCCAGGTGCCAGGCGGTGACCTCCATGCAGTCCGGCGCCAGCGGCTCGATCCGGCGGACCACCACGCCCATGACCAGGTCGATGACGACCAGGTTCGGGAAGATCACCATGTTCCGGGCGCCCCCCATCCGGTCCACCCAGGCGTCGCCGTACTTCTCCCGGAACCGGTCGAAGCGCTCGGTCTTCTCCGCCTTGCCGGCCTCGGACAGCGGACGTCCGAAGAGTCCGCCGGTGCTCGGCTCGCCGGCTATCGCCACATGGCCGTTGCCCAGGTCGATGCCCCGGGACTGGCCGAGCGCGGTCGGCGCGAAGCCGCCGTGGGCCGCGGTCATCATCTCGAAGTAGCGCTGGTGCGTGGACACGGCGTGGTAGCCGTCGACGCTGTTCTCGACGAGCAGCTTCCAGTTCGCCTTGACCGAGTACTCGTGGGTGCCCTCCAGGATCCGCATGCCGGCCTCGGACTGGTCACAGACCAGGTCGAGGAGATCCTTGGCGCCCGCGAGATGGGTCGGCAGGTCGACGATGCCGGGATCGAAGCTGACGAACACGAATCCGCGATACGAGTCCACCTTCGCGGGCGCCGCCAGGGACGGCCGCTCGAAGTCCGGGCCGTACCCGTCGTCACCCGGTACCGAGACGAGATCGCCGGAGCTGCTGAAGCTCCAGCCGTGGTAGAAGCAGGTCATGAACCGTGCGTTCCCGCCGGACTCGCGGCACAGCATGGCGCCGCGGTGGGGGCAGGAGTTGACCCATACCCGCACCTTTCCCTTGGCGTCCTTCGCGAATATCAGCGGGCGACCGGCCACCGTACGGGTCTTGAAATCGTTCGGCTTGCGCAGTTCCGTCTCATGTCCGATGTAGAGCCAGCTGTGATTGAAGATCAGCTCGCGTTCCCGGGCGAACACCTCGCCGTCGGTCATGGTTTTCCGGTTGACCCGGAAGCGCGGCATTTCCCGGTCATCGACAATGTACTCAGACACCGGCATTCATCCCTTTCCTCGCTCTGACGGCTACGGTTCCGTACGGCCGACGGTCCGTCATCCTCTGGTTCCGGCGGCCGGAACCACCCGGAGATTCAGCCACTCGACCGTCCGCTGCCAGGAATCGAATGCCGCGGCGTGCGCGAGCACTTTCGGCGCGTCACGGTGGAATCCCGCGCCGACGCCCGGATAACCGACCGTCTCGGAGTGCACCGGCGAGCCGGAATCCAACGCCTCGCGCAACTCCCGCACCGCTTGCGGAGGTACGTTCCCGTCGAGGTCGCCGAACAGGCCCAGCCACGGTGCCCGCAGCGGGATCGGCGGGACCTCGACGCCCGTCGGCGCGACGCTCACCGCGCCGCCGAGACCGAACTCCGCCGACGCGAGCAGGGCGACCCGCCCGCCGAAGCCGTACCCGACCAGGCCGATCTGCTCGGCAGACCACCCCCGCTCGCCCAACCGGCCCAGCAGCGCGGCGACATCGCGCAGCAGCTCGTCGTCCCGCGCGGGCCCGGGGGACGACAGGTCGACGGCGAGCGATTCATAGCCGTGCTCGGCCAGGCCGTTCATCACCTCAGGAGCGTCCTGTTCCAACGCGTCGGCGTCGCAGAGCACGACGACCGCGCCGCGCGGCACCCCTCCGAGCTTGATCTCCGCCACCCGCAGAACACCCCGGGGCGATGCGACCTCCGATATCTCCGGTGCAATCCTCAGGAATTCCACGCGGTCTCCATTTCAACTTCGGTCGAAGGGGAGTCCGAACGGGGCGTCTCCCAGCAGTTTGTCGTCGGTCAGGGTCTGGATCTCGGTGTCGCTGTAGCCCAGTTCGTGGAGGACTTCGTGATTGTCCTGTCCGAACAGCGGAGCGTTCCTGGGTGTGGACGCCTCGGGTGCGTGCGAGAACCGCATGGCCGGTCCGATGTGCTTCACCACGCCCGCCACCGGGTGGTCCATCTCGTACACCCTGCCGCGGGCGACGAGTTGCGGGTGCTCGATGAAATCGCTGCCGACGGCCATCGGCGCCGACGGAACACCGATGCCTCTGAGCATGGCCACCAGCTCGACCGAGGCGGTCGTAGCGCACAACTCGCCCAGCCGTACGTCCAGTTCGTCGTGGTGCCGCCGACGGCCGGCGAGGTCGGCGAGCCTTTCGTCACCGGCCCAGGCCTTGAGAGCGGGCAGAGAGGTCAGTGCCTCCCACTGCTCGTCCGTCCCCACCGAGACGGCCGCCCAATTCCCGTCCGCGCACCGGTACATGCCCTGGGGTGCGGCGCACAGGCTGCGGTTTCCCGTCCTGGTGCTCACGCGGCCGGTGTACGAGGTCTCGATCACGGGCCTGGCGGTGAGCTGCGGGGCCACGTCGCAGAGCGGCACCTCGATGAACGCGCCCTCCCCCGTGCGCTGGTGGCGAAGGATCGCGGCGACGGTGACGAACGTCGAGACCAGCGCCGCCAGCGGGTCGACTATCGTGCCGCTGAGCAGGGGCTCCCCGTCCGGGTGGCCCGACATCTCGCTCAGCCCCGAGGCCGCGTCGGCGGTGTACGTGAATCCCGGCCGGTCACGCCACGGGCCGGTGAGGCCCCAGGCCGGCATGCGCACCATGACGATGTCGGGCCGCAGTCGACGTACGCCCTCGTGGTCGAGCCCCCGGCTGTCGAGGACACGCGGTACGAAGTTCTCGACCAGCACGTCACTGCTCGCGATCAACTTCTTGGCGATCTCGAGGCCTCGGGGATCGGAGAGGTCCACGGTGATCGCGCGCTTGCCGGCGTTCGGGCCGATGAACTGCCCCGACCGCTCCCAGAATCGGTCGACGGTGGGCGGGCATCCGGTGAACCGGATCAGGTCGGGGCGGCTGACGGCCTCGATCTTGATCACGTCGGCACCGAGCGAGGCCAGCGCCGCCCCCACCAACGGCCCCGCCTGGAACGTCCCGAACTCCACGACCCGCAGCCCCTTCAGAGGCCGGCGCGGATCCACCCCCTTACCGGCGGGCTTCGGCCGGGCCGGGCGGGCTCCCCAGTCCGTGCCGTTGTCCTCGCCGACCCGCGGCAGCGGCTTCGGGGCCCAGTCGCCCTCGTGGTCGATCCGGAACGGCGGGCGCGGCTGAAGGAATCGGCCTCCGCCCGCCTCGTTGTGTATGTAGGTGTTCCGGCTGGCGTACGGGATCAGTTCGGACAGCGTCTCCGGCGTCCCGACCGGCACGATCGGCACGCGGTGCGCGGCGCCCATCTCCACGAGCTCGGCGATCGTGTGCCGCTCGGTGAATCTCCGTACCAGCGGGGTGATCTCCTCGCTGAGCTTCACCCGGTGGCTGAAGGCGTCGAAGCGCTCGTCGTCGAGTTCGGGTACGCCGGCCATCGCCTTGAAGCCGTTCCACTGCGGCTCGGTGACGCTGACCACGCAGATCCAGCCGTCCTTGGCCCGCTCGATGCCGGGCACCGCGTTCTGCGGAATCGAGTAGGGGTAGTGGTGCTCCACCTGCGCGAAGAGCCACGGGTACTGGAGCAGCGCGATCAGCGCCTCGAACCTGGACACGTCGATGTCGATCCCCGGCTCGCCGGCCCGGTTGCTCAGCAGGCCCATGACCGCTCCGACGGCCGCGCTGAGACCGCCGGTGAGTTCGGCCAGGTCCACGCTCGTGGCGACGGGTGGCCGGTCGCCGGTGGCACGCAGCACCGTGAGCCCGGCCTCCGCCTGAAGCGTGAACTCCGTCGCCGGCGCCGACGCGGCGGGACCGTCCAGGCCATAGTCCGACAGCGTGACGACGACCAGATCGGGGTTGCGCTCCCGCCATCCGGCGATCCGATGGCCGGTGTCCGCCTCGTCGCTGTCTCGGATGACGATGTCGACGCGGTCCGCGAGCAACGTGAGCAAGGAGAGCGGACCGGGAGTCACCGACCGCTTGCCCGCGTGCAGATACGCGGCATACGCCGGATCGCTGCCCCGCAGCGGGTCGCCGCCCGGCTCTTCGATCTTCACGACGGTCGCCCCGGCGTCGACCAGCAGCTTGCCACAGTAGGCCGTCGAAACGCGCCGGCCGATTTCGACCACGGTTATGTCGTCGAGCATGTTCGAGTCTCCTGTTTCCCGTCACGTGAGTGATCTACCGATCCACCCCGTTCCCGCTATTCCTGGCTGACGAGATCCGGATTCTCCGGCCGATGCTTGGACACTCCTGCGGCATCAGCCGTCCGCCGGGAAACGATCCCGTCCCGGAAGAACTCAAGGAAAACCGGGTTGAACACATCCGGACGGTCCGTCTGGCCCTGATGGCCGCATTCCTCCGGGTAGAAGAACTGAACGTTCGGCAGCGCCTTCTCCTGCTCGTAACCCCACTCGACCGGGGTGAGCACGTCATCCATTCCGTAGAGATAGATGCCGGGAATCGTGAGCTTGTCCAGCCTGCCCTTGGTGGACAGCCGGGCGGCGATGTTCGGGTCCTTCCAGGGAATCGTCCGGGAATACTGGAGAATGCTCGGGAAGAACGCCTTGTGCGCCTCGAAATGGCGCTGGCCGGCCTGGTACCGCATCTCGATCACGTCATCGCTCACGGCCTCACTGCGGTAGATGATCGCCGACATCATGCGGCGCATGCCTTCCCGCGTGCCGTCGTAGTGCGTCAGCTCAACCTTGGCCGGGGGCTTCTTCCCCGCCGGGACGACGTCACCGACATCTCCCGCGATCAGCACGAAGCTGAGCACCCTCTCGGGGTGGGCGACCACATAGTTCGTGGTATTCATGCACCCCATCGAGTTGCCGGCCAGGTGGAACCTGTCCAGTCCAAGCGCCGTGACGAACTCCTGGATGAAGTCGACGTGGCTGTGCACCCCGGCGGGCCAGTACTCCCTGGCCGTGTCGGACAGACCGAAGGCGGGCATGTCGGGGCAGTACACCCGGAAACCGTTCTCGCCGAGGAACGGCGCCATGAACCGCCACCCCGCGGTCCCCGACGACCCCGGCAGACCGCCGTGCAGCAGCACGACCGCGGGCCCGGTGGTACCCGACGTCATGTAGTGCGCCTTGGCGCCGCTGCCCAGCCGGATCCAATGGCTCGCCATACCCGGTACGTCGATGATTCCTTCTTCTGTCAGTGCCATTCCTTCGTACTCCTTTGTCGAGAAATTCAGCGGCGGCTCAGCACGTAGGCCTAGTACGTCACGGCAAGGCCGATATCGATTTCCCTGATGTCGATCCTTTTCGCGACAGCCTTACGGCATTTCATCAATGTCCGCGGATCGTCGACGACGACGGCTCCTACGACCGTTCCCTCACGATCGACATAGACAGCGGCGAGGGAATCCTGATCGATACCACCGCGCACCGCCTTGACCTCACCCATCGCCGGTCTACCGGTGATCTGAATCCGCCGCCCGTACTGATCGGACCACACATAGGGAACCTGGGCGGGTGGAGCGGGTTTTCCCAGAATGCTCGCCGCTACGATCGCCGCGTGTTCGTTGGCATTCGTCCAGTGCTCGATACGGACGCCTTTCCCGTAAAGAGCGTGCTGCCACCGAGCCACATCCCCGGCCGCGTAGATGCCCGTCCTGCCCACGACCCTCAGGTTCGCGTCGCACTCGACCCCGTCCTGAATCGGAAGCCCGGAGGACTCCAGCCACTGGGTGGCGGGTCGCGCCCCGATCCCGACGACCACGAGATCGGCGGGCAGAACGCGGCCGTCGGACAGCGCGACCCCGGTCACCCGACCCCCGGCGCCCTCGAAGCGGGAGAAGCGCACCCCGCTGTGGACGGCGACGCCGTGAAGCTCATGCAGCCTCGCCAGCATGCCGCCCACCTCGGGCCCGAGAACGTGCGCCATCGGGACGTCCTGGGCCTCCACGACCGACACCTCGACGCCATGGGCCCGGGCCGCCGAAGCGAACTCGGCACCGATGAACCCGGCACCGATCACGACCACTTGGGAGGCGTGCGCCAACTCTGCTCGCAGTGCCAGGCCATCGTCGGCGGTCCGGATCGTGTAGACGCCGGCGAGCGGCTCGGCCCCCGGCAGCGTCACGGGCTTGACCCCGGTCGCGATCACCAACTCCGTGAACGCCACCTCGTCTCCGGCGTCGGTGACCACGACCCGCCGGGACGGATCGAGGGCGACGGCGCGTGTTCCCAGCCGGAGGCTGACATCGAGGGCGGTGAGTTCGTCCCCGGACAGCAGCGGCACCGGTGCCGCGTCACCGTCCGGCGCGAGCATCTCCTTGGACAACGGCGGCTTGTCGTAGGGATGGTGGGGTTCCTCCCCCACGACAGTGATCCCACCGTCGTACCCCTCGCGTCGGAGGGCCTGTGCGGTTCGCATGCCTGCGGCTGAGGCGCCAACAATCAATATGGACACGCCGACAGTGTTGGAGCGGGGTCGCAGGGGCCACAACGACGAGTGCCACTGGCCGGAACTGCGGCTCCCGTCCCGCTCGGCCGACGCCCAGAATCCCCAGTGGATCAATCCGGCTGAAGAGGAGCGCGGG